>CAWFAJ010000006.1:0-175354 GCA_963813785.1 uncultured delta proteobacterium
GCCTGCTCGGCCGCAAAATATCGCTCGAAGATTGCGCGGATCCGGTCGCGCCGCTCCGCCAGCTCGGCCAGCATTCGCGCCGCGCCATTGGGCCCTTCGAATCCCATCCGGCGCGCCAGCGGGCGCAGAGCAACCACCGAGGTCGGGACGGCCCAGGCCGGCCGATCGCTTTCGATTCGCAGCCGATTTTCCAGACGCGACAGGAATCGGTAGTCGTCTTCGAGAACCGCCGCGTCGGCGGGCGTCAGCAGATGAAGGCCGTCGAGCGCCTCGAGCAAGCCCATCGTGCCGCGCACGCGCAGCTCCGGACTGCGATGGCCGTGCGCGAGCGCCATCATTTGCACAAGGAACTCGACGTCCACCAAACCGCCGCGACCCTGCTTGATGTTCAGCCGCGTCTTGTCCTCGGCGCCGATCTCGTTCTCCATCCTCCCGCGCATCGCCGCTATTTCGGCGACCTCGGACGGCGTCAGACCGCGGCCATACACGAATTCCAGGCGCGCCGCCTCGACCTCGCGGCCCAGTTCCCGGTCGCCGGTTATCACCCGCGCGCGCACCAGCGCCTGGCGCTCCCAGACCGCCGAACTTTGCCGATGATAGTCGCGAAAACCCGCCAGCGAAGTGACCAGCGGGCCGGCGTTACCCGAAGGGCGCAGCCGCAGGTCGAGCTTGTAGGCGTAGCCCTCGCGCGTGCGCGATTCGAGGATGGCGATCAGCTTCTGCGTGATTCGCGACGCGATTTCCCGGCTGCCGGCGGCGACTTCCGCGCGATCGTCGTATACAAAGATCAGGTCGAGGTCGGAGTTGTATGACATTTCACTGGCGCCCAGCCGGCCCATCGCAATCGCACACAGTTGCATCGTTGCCGGAATCGGGAAGCGCGCCTCGGTCTCAATTCGCGCAAGCGACATCGCCTCGTCCAGCACTGTTTCGGCCAGACTGGTGAGCTCGCGTTCGACGTCGAACAGTTCGAGATCCCCGGCCAGGTCGGCGATCGCGATGCGCAAGAATTCCTGATGCTGAAATGCGCGGAGCGCGTCGAGCTTGCTCTCGAAATCCGGACTCGCCGCGATCAATCCCGCCAACTCATCGCGCAGTTCAGCCGGACTGCGCCGCGTCGCCGCGAGATCGGAGCGCACGAGAGTATCGAGCATGTCGGGATGGCGGATGAAGATGGTGGAGAGGTAGGCGCTCGAGGCAAACAGCCGCAGCACGATGCGCCGGGTCGCGGGATGCTGTTCGAGCAACGCCAGGAACGAGGTGCGCGCGCCGATCGCCGCGATTAACTCGGCCAGATTCATCAGCGCCAGGTCCGGATCGGGCAGCCTGCTGATCTCGTCGATCAGCATCGGGCCGAGCCGCTCGAGCAGCTCGCGACGCCGCGGGCTGGTCGGGGCATGCGAGGGTCCGCGCGCGAGGAGCTCGAGATGGCGCGCGCTTTCGTCTGCGCGCGCAAAGCCAAGCTCGCGCAGGTAGCGGGTCGAGGAATCCGGATCGAGCGCCGAGTTCCACGCCAGTTCCGCCGCGCCGGAGACCGAGTGCGTTGACTCTTCCTCGCCGCCGGCCAGCGTCTCGCGGAATTGTATCGCAACCAGCGCCCGATGAGATTTCAGTTGCTCGTTGAATTTCGCGAGCGCTCCCGGCCCCTTGCCAAAACCCATTCGCGCCGCCAGCGCGCGCAACCCGTCGTCGTCAGCGGGGATCACGTGGGTTTGCAGGCCGGCAACGATTTGCAGCTTGTGCTCGACGTCGCGCAGGAACAGGTATGCGTCGGACAGTTCGCGCGCGCGTTTCGACGGCAGATAGCCGAGCGAATCGAGCTTCTCGAGCGCGCCGACGGTCTGCTCGGTTCGAAGCCGGGGATCGCGTCCACCGTAAATCAGCGTGAGCGCCTGCACGATGAATTCGAGCTCGCGGATTCCGCCGCGGCCGAGCTTGATGTTGCGCTCGATCATCGCGGGCGTTTTCAGCTCCGCCTCGATCTGCCGCTTCATCGCGCGCAACTGGCGCAGCGTGTCGAAATCCAGGTAGCTGCGAAACACAAAGTGATTCAGCTCCGCGAGCAGTTGATGCCCGATTTCGAGCGCGCCGGCGGCCGGCCGCGCGCGCAGCAGGGCCGCCCGTTCCCACGTCTGTCCGAGGCTCTGGTAATAGTTGATCGCACCTTCAATCGGCGTCACCAGCGGCGCGGAACGGCCGCCGGGCCGAAGCCGCAGATCGATCCGAAAGCATCCCGCCGATAAAATTTCGGTAAACGATTCACCCAGGCGCGCCGCCGCTTCGGAACTATCCGGCGAACCCGAGGAGGCGTGAAGATAGACCAAATCGACGTCCGAGCTGAGATTCAGTTCGCGTGCGCCCAGCTTGCCCATCGCCAGGATGCAGAATCGCCCAATCTCGCCCGCGCGTACGCCCAGAAAGCCGGTCGCAAGTTCGAGCGCCGTGCGAATGCATTCGTCGGCCAGCTCCGACATCGCCAGCGCCGTTTCGCCGACGCTTAGCCGGTCCAGCAGATCGGCAATCGCCACCTGGACCATCATCCGGCGCATGAATCGCCCGAGCACGGCGGCTGCGTCATGCCTGTCCGGCGCATCGATCCTGGCGCGCTCCTGGCGCATCGCGGCGATCAGCCCGGCGATGGTCTGGGCGCGCGCATCGAGAAAAATTTTCGCCCACCCGGGCCCGGCCAACGACAGTTCGGTCGCGATCAGCTCCGAGGAGCCGAGGCAAAAGACCAGATCGCCGCCCGCGGCGCGATCGCGCAGCACACCTTTCAGCGCGGCGGCGGAATCCTCGGCGAGCTTGAGTAGAAACGCCAGCGCCAACTGGTCGTCCGGCGCGCGCTCCTCGACGGCGGCCAGCGCCTGCTGCGCCAGGCGATCGTTGCCCAACCTGTCCTTAAGCCTTTTGGCGAGAACTGCGAGCTGCGGGGATTGCGCGGCCTTGCGTGGCATCAGGTAAACGATAACAGATGCGGCCATGCGCGCGCTTGCCAAAATTTGCGATGGCCGCGCTGCGGCTGTCGATGTTAAAATCGTCAGCAGCCGAATGACCGCCGAAGGAGGCGCCCTGTGATCGTTCTCTACACCACCGAACGCGATTATCCCTGGGGCACGCTGCGCTCCACCCACGCGTGCAAGACCAAGGTCGTCCTCGAAGAAAAAAACATCCCGTACCGGATCGAAAATCTTCCGCCGGGAAATCTCTGGAAGAAGCCGCCCGAGATGCTCGCGAAGCATCCGCTTGGCAAGGTGCCTTACATAGAGGACGGCGAGCTGGTGATCTTCGACTCGACGGTCATCGACGAGTACCTCGAGGAGCGCTACGGGCCGCCGCGCCTGATGCCGTCGGATCCGAAGCTCCGGATGCGCGTGCGCGAGATCGAGAATTTCGCCGACGAGGCGATGCTGATCGGCAGCCTCCCACCCATCTGGATGCCCTACTGGAGCGAACCGGCCAAACGCAATGCGGCAGGGATGGAGCAGGGGCGCGAGATGCTACGAACGCGCGATCTGCCGTTTATCGAGCGCCTGCTCGGCCAATCCGGCGCGGGCGGTTACGCGTGCGGAGAATTTTCGCTCGCCGACGTACCACTGATGGCGCTGGCGATGGTGCTCGACGTCGACGCGATGAAGCTCGATGCGTTCCCGGGAGTCGATGCGTATCTGAAGCGGCTGCGCGAGCGCCCGAGCTATCGGGCGATCAGCCCGCACACGAAGGTGGCCGACGCGAGTTCACACGCCTGACCCGCGCGGCGATCAGGTGTTTTGCGCGACAGTCTTTTTCGAATGACGGATCTTCGAAGACGCCCGGTGAGCATGTGAGGCGTGCGACTTCTTCGAGCGCTTCGGCGGCGCGAAGTCGGTCTTGACTCGCGCGGGCCGAATCGCCGGCTCGTCCTCGATACCCGGGAAATACTTGTCCTCGTAGCGATGCACCTGCATCGCGGCAAGGAACTCCGCGTAGTAGTTCTTCACCGCGAAGCCGAAATGCGGTCCCTGGTAGTGCTGGACCATCTGCGAGTAGTCGCCGCCGTAAATCCCCGCCGCGCGCGCCACTCCGCCCGTGCCGTAGTTGTACGCCGTAATCGCCAGCGGCCAATCGCCGAGCGTCTCGTAGTTCGATCGCAACAGCTTGGCCGCCGCCAGCGTCTCGCGCTCCGGGTTGAGGCGATCGTCGTGATAGCGCGTGATTTTCATGTAGTGCTTGCCGGTGTCACGCGTGAACTGCCAGATTCCAACCGCGCCCGCGCTCGATCGGGAAGCGCCGTGGAAGCCCGACTCGACGTGCGCCAGCGTCACCAGCTCGGGCGGGAGCCCCGCAGTCCGGAAAATCCGTTCCATCGTGGGCAGGTAGTATCGGCTGCGCAGCAGCCCGTCGTGGAATCGTTCGCGCAGTCCTTCCTGCACGCGCAAGTTCTGCGCGGCCGCCGCGTAGGCGCTCAGCGGCTCGCCCTTGAACATCGCGGCGACTTGCCGCTCCTCATAATCCGAAGGCTCGTGCCCGCTCGCGAGGCGACTGAGAATTTCGCTGTATTTTATTTTGAGGTAGTCGTTCGCCCAGTCGATATCGCTGCGGGTCGGCTGACCGTCACCGGGAAGATGAAACACCCGATAGATGCGCCACACGTTGTCGCGATCGACAACCACGAAGTCGCGCTGCGAGTACGCGGTAAAAACATTGACCCAGAAATCGACGTTGGGCTCGATCGAAGCCGGACGCGGGAATGGGAGTTTGGTCTCTGACGACGCATTGGGCGCGGCCGCAAAGCCAAATGCGATCGCCAGCGCAAACGCTGCGATTACTTTGACTATTCGGTTTGCCGGCAACTTCGTTTCGAACAACACCTTTCTCCCCGCGCACGAGTCCCCGTTCGCGCCGCCCTCCCCGACGGGCGCCGATTGTTGACCGGCTGCCCGCTGGGAACAGACCCTATGAATTAGCTCCCGTCGCTGCCGTAGTCAACAAATACCATGCCTGGGCTTAAGGCGCATCCAGTAATCACCCGTTAGATGCTCAACAGATGCTCAACAAACCCGCCGGATTTATTCGCCGCGCGATACGAATTGGCGCGCAGCAAACTGGTTGGTTGCGCGGATCAGTTCCCGGGTGATTCAGACTCGCCAAGAAACCGGACTTTGTGCAAAACGCGGGGTTCGCCCGCTTGACACGTCGGCGCATTACTGAGTATATACTCAGTGAGTAAGCGCTCAGTACGTGGCAAAAACAACGATGCAGGCAGCAACTCGGCAGGAACAGAAAGTGGTGACGCGGGACCGGTTGGTCAACGCGGCCATGACCCTGTTCGCGCGCAAGGGCATCGTCAATACGACCACCGCCGACGTCGCCAAATCGATCCGCATGTCCCACGGCGCACTGTTCCTGCATTTTCCGAGGCGCGACGACCTGGTGATCGCGGTCATTGACGAGTTCGGGCGCCGGCTGGCCGCCGAGTTCCGGCAGGCCTTCGACAAGGACCTTGGGCTTCGCGCGGTGCTGCAGGCACATCTGCGGGTGTTGGCCGAGTTCGAGCCGTTCTACGCGCGGCTGGTCACCGAGGCGCCGATGCTGCCGCCAAAAGTCCGCAGCACCCTGATGATGCTGCACGCGGCCGTGTCCTATGAACTGTTCTTGGCGCTGGAACGGGAGCGTAAGGCGGGCCGCGCGCGCAAATTCCCGCGTCCGCTGTTGTTCAACACCTGGATCGGCCTCGTGCATCACTACCTTGTCAATCGGGACGTCTTCGCCACCGGGAACTCCGTGATCGCGGAACAAGGAGAAACCCTGGTGAATCATTTTATGTCGCTGATGAAACCGTAAGAGGAGATAAGACCATGGCTGAAAAATGCCCCGCCTGTGGCTCATGCGGAATGCCGATGGAGAGACCCGAAGACTTCGCGCTCGGCGACGTGACGCGCCCTTACTGCCGCTATTGCACCGATGCGCGCGGCGAGCTGCTGCCCTACGAGCAGGTGCTCGAGACCAACGCCGGCTTCTATGTGGACTCCCAAGGCGTCACCCGCGCCGCGGCGATTGAAATGGCGCGCGCGATGCTGGCGGACAAGCCCGCGTGGCGCGGCCGGCACTAAAGTTTCGAAGGCCGAAAAAACGAAAATTCAGAACAAGGAGAGAGTTATGTTTGATCACATCCAGGTAAAGGTGAAGGACCTCAAGTCGAGCAAGCGTTTCTACACGGCCGCCCTCGCGCCTCTTGGATTCACCGTGCAGTACGAGGGCGACGGGGTCCTGGGCTTCGGCCCCAAGGACGCTCCGGCCTTGTGGCTGGCTGAGGGGGAGTCGCGCGGGGCAGTGCATATCGCATTGGCGGCAAAGGACCGCGCTGCCGTGAAAGCATTTTACGCTGCGGCTATCCCCATGGGCGGCAAGGACAATGGCGCGCCCGGCCTCAGACCCGACTATCACGCCAACTACTACGCCGCGTTTGTGAAGGACCCCGACGGCAACAATATCGAAGCCGTCTGCCACAAGGAACAGCGATAAGGAACAATGGATAAGTCTCTGGGACCGGCTTGATCGGCAGCGTCTCAGTCACCGCAGTCCCGAAGGAGTTCAAGGAGGCCTTTATGAGTCTGGAAGGTGGATGTTCGTGCGGAGCTATCCGCTACAAGTTGACTGAAAGTCCGCTCATCGTTCATGCCTGTCACTGCCGGGATTGCCAACGCGTCACCGGCAGCGGCTTTGTGATCAACCTCTGGATCGAAAAGCGGTTCGTGGAAAGGACTGGCGCGGTTCCCAAGTCGTTCACACTCAAGGGAGGCACCGGCAAGGATCATGAGGTGTTCTTCTGCGACAAGTGCGGCACCTACGTATGGAGCCGCTATCAGGTCGCACCCGGCGGCGATGCTTTGTTCGTTCGGGCCGGGACGCTGGATAATCCCGACGCGGTCACACCCGACATTCACATCTTCACGAGGAGCAAGCTGCCGTGGCTAAGACTTCCAGAGGGTGCGCTGGCGTTCGAGACCGCCTACAAGATCGACGACGTCTGGCCGGCCGAGAGCAAGGAGCGCCTGCGCCGTAACCTCGCCGGGCAAAGCTGATCGATCCGCGCTGGTGTCAGAAATTGTTAATCGCGTTGTTGCTGCTATCGAGCCCCGTACTGTTACCGAACGAGTTGGCCGGAAAGCGATCCGACGATGACGACAGCTCGCTGTGACCGGTGAATCGATCCTGATCGGCGAATCTGTCGGATGAACCGGCAAATCTGCTCGACGAACCGGCCTCCAGAGTGGACTTTGGCCAGCGCGATTCTCCGGTCAATGCGCTCGCCGACGAGCGGGCGCGCGATTCGAAATCCATACCCATGCCAGAAGCCGATGCAGCCCCGGCCCTGTCACTCCAACTGCCGCCCAATCCGCTGGCTCCCCAAGTGGTCGAGCCTCCGCCGCTGTCGTTCGATCCGATTGAAGGCGAAGAGCTGGCGCCCATCGAGCCGCCCGCAGTTCCGACTCCCGCCGATACGGGCGCATACTCGCCCATCGTCTGCGCGTCGGCGTGCGGCGCGAATAGAGCGAGCACCGCAATCAGCACGGCTGGCACAATCAGCTTGATGAGTCTCATGGCGTTCGACCTCCCGTGAGCCTACTGCCAGTAACGCTCGATACTCTAGTCGTGGCGGCGGTTGTGAGGCAATAACCAGGTAACGGGGACATGGGTGGGCACCGATACTTGTGACCAAGCAACGCTCACGGTTAATCTGACATGGATAGTCAAGAAAACCGTGGACGAAATCGAAATCACCCCCTTGACCGGACCGCTCGACGCCCGCGTGGTGCTGCCCGGCTCCAAGAGCATCACGAATCGCGCGATGGTTCTGGCCGCGCTGGCGCAGGGACGCTCGGTCATCGACTCAGTTCTGCTCAGCGACGACACGCGCTACATGAGCGACGCGCTGAGGGTAATGGGGTTCACCGTCGAGATTGACGAGTCGGGCCGCCGAATTACAGTCAGCGGGCGCGGCGGGACGATCCCGGCGCACGGCGGCGAGATTTTCGTCGGTGGCGCCGGCACGGTGATGCGATTTAT
Organism: uncultured delta proteobacterium; assembly: GCA_963813785.1. Classification (GTDB taxonomy): domain Bacteria; phylum Desulfobacterota; class Binatia; order Binatales; family Binataceae; genus Binatus. Next base: position 8,047 of record CAWFAJ010000006.1, read on the forward strand.
CGTCGCGATGGTCACGCTCGGCGAGGGACGCTTTCGGATCGACGGAAATCAGCGGATGCGTCAGCGTCCGATCGGTCCGCAGCTCGACGCGATGCAGCGCCTGGGCGCGAGCGTGTACAGCGAGCGCGACAACCAGTGTCCGCCGGTGATAGTCGATGCGTCGCATGCACGCTTCGAAGGTGGCGAAACTTCGATCGACGCGCGCGTGTCGTCGCAATTTGTCTCCGCGATGTTGATGCCGGCGCCGATTTGGAAGGCCGGGCTCAAGCTCCGGGTGATCGGCGACGCCGCGCGACCCTTCATCGACATGACGCTGCGACTGATGGAGGCATGGGGAGCGCACAGCTCGGTCGAAGACGAAGTGATCGTTGTGCCCGGCGGTCAGTGGTATCGCGCGCAGCGTTTCGTCGTCGAGCCGGACGCGTCGAGCGCAAGCTACTTTGCGGCGGCCGCGGCTCTCGTCGGCGGGAAGGTGCGCATCGAGGGCCTCACCTCGAACTCGGTGCAAGGCGACGTCGGTTTTCTAGCTGTGCTTGAGCAAATGGGCGCCCGCGTCACGTGGCATCCCGACCACGTCGAGGTCGCGGGAACCGGGCGGCTCACCGGCGTCGACGTCGCGATGAACTCGATGCCGGACATGGTGCCGACGCTGGCCGCGATTGCCCCGTTTGCTTCGTCGCCGACCAGGATCCGCAACGTCGCGTTCATCCGGCATCACGAAAGCGATCGCATCCGCGCGCTCGCGACCGAACTGAGGCGGCTGGGTGCGGCAGTCATCGAGAGCGATGACGGACTCGAGATTGCGCCGTCCGCGATGCATCCGGCGGTCATCGAGACCTACGATGATCATCGAATCGCGATGAGCTTTTCGGTTACGGGTCTGAAGCTCGGCGGCCTGAAGATCAAAGATCCCGGATGCGTCGCGAAGACCTTCCCCGATTTCTTCGAGCGCCTCGCCGCACTGAAAAACTGAAGATCGGATCGTAGGCTGCGGCATACCGCGCGCAATTCGAACTGCCGGTGTTCCGAATCGGCCGCGCTTGCGCCTGAGTTTGCGAAGCGCCGCGGCTTGGCGCGAATGTTTCACGTGAAACACTTCTCGCCTTAAGCCTGCCAAAATAGTACATGAACACGATGGCGTCTTAGTCAACTCAACTCATCAACCTATGGAGGACAAGCGTGTATGGCATCTCGTAAGCCGGTAGGAGAATTTTCGTTCAAGTTCATCACCATCACCTGCATTCCCGGCCCAGCAGGCAGCGTACTCAACCAAACGACTTGGGAAGGGACGGCATCGGGATTTGGAGCAGTCTTCACCACGGTAACCTACGTTGGCGGCAAGAGCGGGAGTTACAGTGAGTGTGGGACGGCATTCCTGGACAATGGCGACGGGCTGAGCGGCATCGGTCAGGGGACCTATGAGAGTAACGGGAAAAACAAGTGGCACACGGCGGGCTTTATGCAGATCTCCGATGGCCGCCGCATCGCTAGCGAGGGTGAGATAGACCTGGCCTCGCGGTCGTGGAAGGGGAAGTTATTCGAGATGAGCTGAGCCAGGGAGGTCAATCTCTCCCAGGTGCGCCTGACTGAGATACTTCCACAGGAGTCAAGTGAACTATGACGCGGTCGGCCGGCCCTCGGCCGGCCGCGCTTCATAGGAGGCGTCCGCGGGCCCGCGGAAGGGCGATGCTCAAGAGTCTGCCACTGCAGGCTGTCATGTAGATTGTTAGGGAAGCGCAAATTATACCACCTGTTGTGGTTCACTGAGCGGCATACCACCAATGCTAGCTTTGTTCCGACAAAAAGTATTTTTTCGGAAGCGGACTTTCCCCGATGTCGAGTCATGCCTGACAAGATGAAGGTGCGTCCGGTGATTTCGGACAAATGCGAGTGAGGAGTTGACCTGAGTGTTATCCATAGTCGATCGCATAGCACGCCGGGCGCGCCGGGGTCAGGCTGAATAGTTCATCCCTGAACTCGGGCTTGGATTTTGATGGTAGATCTTCAACACAAAGAAGACGGCCAACTGCGCGATGCGCGTTTAACAAGTGAGTCGGAATGCGTGATCTGTATTCCTCGTGTGGGTAAACTAAATGTGTGTCCAAATCACCCGCGGGAAGTCGCGAAATCTGTTACGTGCTCTTCTGGCTCCTGATGATGCCGCCTGCGTCGGGGAAGGTTCCCGACATCAGAGTTAGGGTGGACGCTCCATTTGCCGAGTGGATGCTCGCTGGAAGGTTCGACACTCCTCAGCAGTGCGAGGAGAAGCGACAGGCGTTCAGCCTTGACGGACGGCGGCTGGCCGCGCTGAAGTCCGAGAGCTTCACGCCCCTAGCCGATGCGGAAATTCACGCTCAGTGTCTGAAATGGGGCGATCTACGTCTGGGCACTGCGCTCAATCAGAAGTTGCCGTTGCCCTTTTGGCAAACTTCCTTCACCTACTATCCGAATCAGACTGCCAGCAGGGTAATGATATCGTCCGTCCTGATCATGCCGCCTGCGGTGGAAGACAACCGCCATCGGGGCGTACGCGTCAATGCGCCGCCGTCGGAGTGGAACCTCGCTGGAGACTTCAGCACGCCAGAAGAATGCGAGGACGAGCGACGTAAGTTGAATGCGCGTGGGAAACGGGAACCGATCGGGCAGTCAGGCGGTCTCAAGCCTCTGGCCGAGGCAGAGATGAACGCGAAGTGCATCAAACCGGATGACAGGAGTCTAAAGGGTGTAGTTCCATGGATCGGACTGTTGGAACCCCCGATCTCCTACGTCGAGTATGAGAAATATCCCGATCGAGAATCGCGCGACTATGTCTCCGCCAATGCAGGAGGCGCGCTCACAGGCCATGAAGACCAGGCTGTCAGATTTCCCAGCGCGACCAATAAGACCAAGTCGCCGAACGGCAGCTATATGCTTGTCAACGTCGACCATCCGGACGAGATCGATGCCGACGGCGACTGGCACTCGATCTTTCTGGTTGACGCGAAGACCGGCGGCAAGACGCTTTTCTACAAGTACGGGAGAGGAGTGGACGTGGTGTGGTCGCCAGACTCCAATGCGGTGGTCGTGAACGATTACTGGGGAAGCAATGTATCGCGGAGTGTTCTCTTTGCGCTGAATCGAAGCAACCAGCGGGTCGATATCGGCGAGATGTTGATGAAATCAAACCGGCCGCAACGCGAAAAGGAAAGCATAGAGACCGCTGACCACGTGTACGCCAGCGTGGTCAAATGGCTGAACAAGAAGACGGTCGTTTTCAAGATTTATGGCTACAACGGCGTCGATCCGAATGGTTTCACGCTCATCTACGCGTACGATGTTGCGGAGAATTCCTTTAACCTGCTGGAGTACCTGCACCACACAGACGGCTGACACTCTTTTCTCAAAGCTCGGACAGCCGCATCTTCGGCGTCTACGAGGGCGTGGGCGAAATCGAAAAACTATCGGGGATTCTTCGCCGCAGCGGCTCAGAATGACACCAACCAGATTCAGGCGCCGAGTTAGCTAGCGCGGGGTGGGTTTCAGGGCGGCGGCCTCGACGCGGGCGCGCGCCAGCATCAGGGCTTCCTGGGCAGGCGCGTATTCGGGATCGTAGAAACTTAGACTTGAGAATATTTCGTCGGCTTGCTGGACTTGTGCGGCTGCGGTGCTGGCGTCGATGCTCCCGGCCGATTCTGCGCTGCTCGCCAGCACGGTCATCGCGCCATCCTTCACTTCGGCCAGTCCGCCCGACACGACCCAGTGCATCGCCTCGCCGTCGGGCAGGCGCGCCTCGAGCACGCCGGGCACGAGCGACGTGATGAAGTTGATGTGATCGGGTAGCACGCCGAATTCGCCGAGCGGACCAATCGCCGAGACTTCCTCGGCTTGTCCTTCGGCGACCACGCCGATGGGCGTGACGAGCGTGAATGGGAACGTCGCAGCCATCGCGGATTCCCTTTGCTAGCGCGCTTCGCCGCGGGCGAGGCGTTCGGCCTTCTCGCGAGCGTCTTCGATGGTGCCGACCAGGTAGAAGGCCTGCTCGGGCAGGTCGTCGCATTTGCCGTCGAGGATTTCGGCGAAGCCGCGCACGGTGTCTTTGCGCGTGACGTACTTGCCGGGCTGATTGGTGAACGGCTCCGCGACGAACATCGCCTGCGAAAGGAAGCGCTCGACGCGGCGCGCGCGCGCGACCACCGTCTTGTCATCGGCCGACAATTCTTCCATCCCGAGGATCGCGATGATGTCCTGCAAGTCCTTGTAGCGCTGCAGGATGGCCTTGCACGCGGCGCGCGACGTCGTAGTGCTCCTCGCCAACGACTTGCGGGTCGAGAATTCGCGAAGTCGAACCGAGCGGATCGACGGCGGGGAAAATCGCCTTCTCGAAAATCTTGCGATCGAGCGCGGTGACGGCGTCCAGATGGGTGAAGGTGGTGGCGGGCGCAGGGTCGGTGTAGTCGTCGGCGGGAACGTAGATGGCCTGCACGGAGGTGATCGCGCCCTTCTTGGTGGTGGTGATGCGCTCCTCGAGCTCGCCCATGTCGGTGCCGAGCGTGGGCTGGTAGCCGACGGCGCTGGGCATGCGGCCGAGCAACGCTGAGACTTCGGAGTTGGCCTGCACGAAACGGAAAATATTGTCGATGAAGAAGATGACATCCTTGCCTTCTTCGTCGCGGAAATATTCGGCCACCGTGACTCCGGTCAGCGCGACGCGGGCGCGCGCGCCGGGCGACTCGTTCATCTGGCCGTACACCAGCGCGGTTTTTGCGATGACGCCCGACTCGGTCAGCTCGCGATAGAGGTCGTTGCCCTCGCGCGAGCGCTCGCCGACGCCGGCAAACACCGACACGCCGCCGTGCTGCTTGGCGACGTTGTTGATGAGTTCGAGAATCGTGACGGTCTTGCCGACGCCAGCTCCGCCGAACAGACCAATCTTCCCGCCGCGTGCGAACGGGCAAATCAGATCGATGACCTTGATGCCGGTCTCGAGGATTTCCGCCTCGACCGCCTGGTCGGCGAAGGCGGGCGCGTCGCGATGAATCGGCATCAGCGACTTGCCCTGGATTGGCCCGCGCTCATCGATCGCATTGCCGGTGACGTTCATGATGCGCCCGAGCGTGCCCGGCCCGACCGGCACCGAGATGGGCGCGCCGGTGTTGGCGGCTTCCATCCCGCGGACCAGCCCGTCGGTCGAGTCCATCGCGATGCATCGCACGGTGTTTTCGCCCAGATGCTGCTGCACTTCGAGCACGAGGTTGCCGGCCACGTCGCTGATCGACGGATTGCTGACGCGCAGCGCCGAGAAAATCGGCGGCAACGAGCCGGGGCCGAACTCGACGTCAACGACGTTGCCGAGCACCTGGTTGATTCGTCCTGGAAATGGAGCGCTAGCGGTCTGACTCATAAACGGTGATATCCCCGTGTGATTTCGATTTCTGCCTTGCGCTTTTTCACTCTTTAACGCAACGCCTCTGCGCCGCCGACTATGTCCATCAGCTCGCGCGTGATCTGGGCCTGGCGGGCGCGATTCATCTCGAGCGTGAGCGACGAGATCATGTCGCTGGCGTTGTTGGTCGCACTGTCCATCGCGGTCATCCGCGCACCCTGCTCGCTGGCCTCGGCCTCGAGCAGCGCGTGATAAACGGCGGCTTCGAGATATCCGCGCAGCACGACTGGCACCAGTTCGGCGCGCGACGGCTCGACGAGATAGTCGACTTTGGGTGCCTCGGCTTTCGAGGTCGCGGCGTCAACGCTCGCGCCAGAGGGCATACCGGCGTCGCCCGGCGGCTTGACCGGCAGCAGGCGCTCGTACACCGGCTTCTGCGTGATGGCGGATTGGAAATGAGTATAGACGATGCCGGCTTCGTCGATCGCGCCGGAGCTGTAGTCGGCGAGCATCCTGGCGGCGATGTCGCGCGCGAGAGCGATCGTGGCCAGGCGCGGCAAATTATCGACTCGCGACAGCGCGATCGGCACCCCGGAGCGCTTGAAATGATCGACGGCTTTCTTGCCGACCGCGAACAAATCGATCTCGAGTCCCGCCGCGCGGATTTCGCGCTGCGTCGCTTCCGCCGCACGGAGCAGGTACGAGTTGTAGCCGCCGGCCAGCCCGCGATCGGACGCGACCACCACCAGCATCGATTTCTTTTCCGCACCCTCGACCGGGCCGGCCGAGATTCCTTCCGAGCTGAGCAGGGAATCGGCGACTCGCGCCAGCGCGTCGCTGTATGGCAGCGAGTTGCTGAGTGCTTCCTGCGCGCGCCTCAGCCGCGCGGCCGAGACCAGTTTCAGCGCGCGGGTGATCTGCTGCGTCGATTTGGCCGACGAGATCCGGCGCCGGATTGCCTTGAGCGATGCCATCGTCGAGCGCTATCGCGACTACGCCGGCTCCGGCGCGGCCGTTTTGTTTTCCGCCAGGAACGATTGTTCGTAGGCGTCGAGTCCGGCCTTGAGCTTTTTCGTCAGCTCATCGGAAATCTGTTTCGTGTCCCTGATCTCGGCGAGCAATTCGGCGTGGCGTGCGTCGAAGTTGGTGTAGAGTCCCGCCTCGAAGCGCCGAATCTGCTCGACCGCGAGCTTGTCGAAGTAGCCCTCGCGCGCGGCGAACATGATCAGCACCTCTTTTTCCACCGGCAGCGGACTGTACTGATTCTGCTTGAGCATCTCGGTCAATCGCACGCCGCGCGCGAGCAGGCGCTGCGACGACGCGTCGAGGTCGGAACCGAACTGCGCGAACGCCGCCATCTCGCGGTACTGCGCAAGGTCGAGCTTGAGCGATCCTGCGACCTGCTTGATTGCTTTGATCGCGGCCGAGAATCCGACGCGCGAGACCGACAGTCCAACGTTGACGGCGGGGCGCACGTTGGAGTTGAAGAGGTCCTTGTCGAGAATTATCTGGCCGTCGGTGATCGAGATGACGTTGGTCGGAATGTACGCCGACACGTCGCCTTCCTGGGTCTCGATTACGGGCAGCGCGGTGAGCGACCCGCCGCCCATCTCGTCGCTCATCTTGGCGGCGCGCTCGAGCAGGCGCGAATGCAGATAGAAGACGTCGCCGGGGTAAGCCTCGCGGCCGGGCGGGCGGCGCAGCAGCAGCGACAACTGGCGATAGGCCTGCGCGTGCTTGCTGAGATCGTCGTACACCAGCAGCGAATGCTTGCCGTTGTCGCGAAAATACTCGCCCATCGTGCAGCCGCTGTAGGGCGCGATGAACTGCAGCGGAGCGGCTTCCGAAGCGGTCGCGGCAACGACGGTGGTGAACTCCATCGCGCCGGAGCTGGTGAGCTTCTCGACGACCTGGGCGACGGTCGAGCGCTTCTGCCCAATCGCGACGTAAAAGCAATGCACGTTCTGGCCGCGCTGGTTGATGATCGTATCGATCGCGATTGCGGTCTTGCCGGTCTGGCGATCGCCGATTATCAGTTCGCGCTGTCCGCGTCCGATCACCAGCATCGTGTCGATAGCCTTGATGCCGGTCTGCAGCGGTTCCTTGACGGGCTGGCGGCGGATGATACCGGGCGCCTTGATTTCGATTCGCCGCGTCTCGGTCGACTTGATCGGCCCCTTGTCGTCGATCGGCTGCCCGAGCGCGTTGACCACGCGGCCAAGCAGGCCCTCGCCCACCGGCACTTCGGCGATTCTGCCGGTGCGCTTGACCTCGTCGCCTTCCTGGATGTCCTGGGGATCGCCGAACAGCACGGCGCCGACGTTGTCTTCCTCGAGGTTCAGCACCATCCCGAACATCTGATGCGGAAATTCGAGCAACTCGCCGAGCGCGGCGTTGCGCAGTCCGTAGATTCGGGCGATACCGTCGCCGCAGGAGAGGACGCGGCCGGTTTCGCGCACCGAGATGCTGCCCTCAAAACCCTTGATCTCGTTTTTGAGGATTTCGCTGATTTCCGATGGTCTGATTTCCGCCATATGATGTCGTTTGTTCCCGGCTAGCCTGCAAGCCGGCGCTTTGCCTCCGCGAGGCGAGTTGCAAGGCTGCCGTCGTAGATTTTTCCGCCCAATTCCGCGGTCACGCCGCCGAGCAGTGCGGGGTCGATTTTCACAGTTGGAATAATTTTCAGCGCCGCGATCTTTTCCAGTCCGCCCACCACGCGGGCAACTTCGCCGTCCGACGGTTGAATCGCAAAGGTCAGCGTCGCGCGCTCACGGCCCATCGCCCGATCGAGCAAGTCGCGATACGCCTCGGCGATCGCGCCAAGCTCGCGAATCCGCCCGTGGCGCGCCACCACCACCGCAAACGAGCGCAGCGGAAAGCTGAGATTGAGGCGCTCGGCAATTTTCGCCATCGCCTCCTGCCGCGATTGCTCGGCAAGCTCGGGCGACGCGAGGCGCTCCAGCAGCTCGGGCGACTCGACCATCGCGGCCAGCCGCTCGAGCTCGACGCCCCACTTTTCCTCGCTGCCCTTGTCCGCCAGATCGAGCAGGGCGCGCGCGTAGCGCTTGGCGACTCGCGAACCTTTCATTGCCTGTCCCCCGGGGCAAGCTTGTCCATGAAGCCGTCGATGAGCCGGCCCTGGTCGGTGGGTTGAAAATTGCGTCCGATCAGATCGCGCGCCAGCGTCGCGGCGGATTCGGCAAGCTGCGCGCGCACGCGGCGGCGCGCCGCTTCCGAAAGCGCGGAACTGCTCATCGCGGTGTCGCGATGGATTCGATCGGCCGTCGATTTCGCCAGCTCGGCGACCTTGCCGACCTGGAAAGCAGTCTCCCGTTCCAGTTCGTCCGCGAGCTTCTTTAGTTCCGCCGCAAGCGCGGCCATCCGCGCCGCCGCCTTGTTGGCCAACTCTTCGGCTTCGGCGAATGCGCTCGCCGCGCGGGACAGGCCGGTGCGAATCATGACGGCGCGATCGGCAAAGAACTTCCGCGCCTGAGGACCGGCGAAATAGACCAGCACCGCCACGAACAGGATGAAGTTGATCGCGAAGAAGGCCAGCAACAGCCATGAGCCGTGCTCCGCGCCCGCATCCTCGGCGGCAAAGGCGGCAACCGGAAAAAAAGCGGCAGCGAAAATCGCCGCCGATGTGATCCATTTCTTCATCGGGTGTTTTCAGTCGCGCTTAATTGCTCTTGCCCGTCGCCTCGCCACCGCCGAGCGGGCGGCCCAGCACGCGTTCGGCGAGTTCGGAGGCAAGGCTATGTCCCATCTGCTCGAGTTCCTGCTCGGCCGCCTTGAGCTCTGTTTCTATTTTGACCCGCGCCTGTTCGAGCACTTCCCGCGCCTCCGCCTTGGCCGCTTCCATCATTTGCGCGGCTTCGGATTCAGCCTTGCGGCGCTCGGCCTCACGCCGCGCGATTGCGCCCTGCCGGACCGCGGCGAGCCGCGCATCGCATTCCTCATGGGCTGCGCGAGCCTGCTTGATCAATCGCTCGGTGTTGTCGTTCAACTCCTTGAATTTGCGCTCACGTTCGGAGAGCAGGTTCAAGAAAGGGCGAAAAAATAATCGGCTGAATATAAACCAGAAAATCAGGAACGAAACAATCAGGGCAAAAAACGTCCCCCAATTCGGCGGGATATGCATGTTACGGCGTCTCCCCTGCGGGGATTTTCGAGATTTTCTCCATCATCGGAACCTGGGGAACGCGGACTATCCTGGCTGAACCGGCCGGGGCAATTCAGGCCTGCTTCAATCCTCCGGCGGCCTGCGCCACGCGCTCCTCCTTGGGGAATACTGTGACTTTGCGATCTTCGCGGACACCCTCGGGCTGCATCGAGCAATGCCCCTCGAACTGCGCGCCCTCCTGAACCGAAAGCACGGGCGCCGTGATGTTTCCGTTCACCTTCGCCGAAGGCCGGATTTCGATTCGCTGCGTCGCGACGATATCGCCGCTGACCTTGCCCGCTACCGAGACCGAGGCGGCGCGTATATGGGCGGTCACCACGGCAGACTCGCCAATCATCAGGCTGTCCTTCGCATTGATCTCGCCATCGACCTCGCCGTCGATTCGCGCGGGGCCCTCGAAGGAGATTTTGCCGGTGATTTTCGATCCGCGATCGAGATAGGCGCGCCCTTCGGACGGAGCAGGTCCGCTGGCTCGTGGAGCCATCGTGGAGGTCGAGGTTGCGGGCGCAGGCGGCGTCGACAAAGCGTGCGGCGCCGCGACGGGTTGAATTTTCGGATTCTTTTCCGGCTCTTTGGTGAATAGCGCCATCGCAAAAACTCCTTGGGCGCAATCGGGCAATCCCCCGCGCCGCATTCCAAGGTATGAGCTTAAGCTTGGCTATTAACGTATGCAAATGTGAGTGTCAAACTTCGCCGTATTGTCGCTGACCGGCGTCCGGCCCATCTCTGGCGACGGTTGCCTCAGGCGAGCGATTGTCTAATCTGGATCGAGACGCGTCATTCAAGGAGTACCGCCGATGGCATCGAAGACGATCCCCGAGAATTTCCTTGACCTCCTCACCGCCAAGAAGGCGCTTGCGAATATCGCCACCCTGATGCCCGACGGGTCGCCGCAAGTGACCCCCGTATGGTTCGACTACACCAACGGAAAAATCCGCATCAACACGGCGCGCGGACGGGTAAAGGCGCGCAATATGAAAGTCGGCGCCAAGGTCGCCATGGCGATCGTCGATCCGGAAAATCCCTATCGCTACATCGGGATTCGCGGACCGGTCGTCAGCGAAACCGAGAAGGGCGCCGACGCGCATATCGACAGCCTCGCCAAGAAGTACCTCGGACAGGACAAGTATCCGTTCCGCCAGCCCGGCGAGGTGCGCGTGACATACGTGATCGAGCCCGCATCCGTGCATACGATGAGCTAGCTGCCTCGGGCAGGGCGTGAGGAGGAAATTCACTTGATTGAATGTGAAACCCTCGGTGGGTTTCACACTTCCTTCGGCAGGGGTGACCCCTGCACCGCAGTGAGAAGACGCGAAAATCTGCGCAGCGCATCTTTTCGCGATACGCGATGGAAGAGCCCGCGCGCGACAACGGAGCGCGGCCGTTAACGGTTGGGTCCGGCAGGGCTCAGCCCTGCCGTTGTATCGACGTGATGCCGTGGCCTAAGATTTCCTTCTCGTCCGATGAATGATCGCGATCCAAATCCTGCCCGCCCGCGGGTTTATCTGGAAACCTACGGATGCCAGATGAATGTCGCCGATTCGCAAACCGTCAGCGCCATCTTGCGCCGCGCCGGTTACCTCAGCGCCGAAGCGGCCGAGGATGCCGACGTCGTCCTGCTCAACACCTGCGCGATTCGCGAGCATGCCGAAGAGAAGGTGCTGCACCGGCTCCGGGAGCTTGCGCGGCTCAAGCACGCGCGGCCGGAGGTTAAGCTCGGGCTGCTCGGATGCATGGCGCAGCACAACCGCGTCGCGATCATGGAAAAGGCCGCCTTCCTCGACGTGGTCGCCGGGCCCGACAGTTACCGCCGCCTGCCCGAGATGCTTGCCCGCGCTCGCTACAACTTCGACGCTTCGATCGACGTCCGCCTCGATCGCGCCGAGACTTACGCCGATATCACCCCCGACTACGGCGGCGGCGTTCGCGCCTACGTGACTGCGATGCGCGGATGCGACAAGTTCTGCGCGTTCTGCGTGGTGCCGTACGTGCGCGGCCGCGAGCGCTCGATTCCCCCGTCCGATCTGATGCGCGAGATTGGCGAACTCGCCGCGCGCGGCGTCAAAGAAGTCGTCCTGCTCGGGCAAACCGTCAACGCTTACCGCTTCGCAGACACCGGCTTCGGCGCGCTGCTCAGGATGGTCGCGTCGATCGGCGGGATCGAGCGGATTCGCTTCACCTCGCCGCATCCCGGCGACATGAGCGCGGAGGTCATCGAGGCGATCGCCAGCGAGCCGAAAGTCCAGCCCCATCTGCATCTGCCTTTACAGTCGGGATCGGACCGGGTTCTGGCCGCGATGGAACGCGGCTACACGGTTGCGGAATATCTCGCTCTGGTTGCGCGCGTGCGCGCGGCAATCCCCGGGGTCGCGCTTTCGACCGACATCATCGTCGGCTTTCACGGCGAGGAAGAGTCGGACTTCGAGGCGACCACGGATGTCATGCGCGCCGTCGGCTACGACTCCGCCTTCATGTTCAAATACTCGGTGCGCGAGCATACCCGCGCCTTCGGGCTCGGCGACTGCGTCAGCGAGGAAGAAAAGGGCCGCCGCCTCATGGCCCTGATCGCACTCCAGGAAGAGATGTCACTGGCGCGCAATCGCGCGATGGTCGGGCGCGAGTTTCCGGTGCTGGTCGAAGGACCGGCGCGCCGCGGCGGCGGCATGATGGCGGGGAAGACGCCGCAGTTCAAGACCGCCATCTTCGCGGTCGGCACCGCCGCGGGCGGCACCGTCGCGGGCGTCAAGCGAGTCGCCGCTGGCGACACTGTCAACGTGCGCGTCGATTCCGCCACCGGCCACTCGCTGATGTGCTCGCTCGCCTAACCGCCGAATGGGCTGACCCCGGATGTCGGAGCGTCCGATGGAAGAGCTTTATTGAATGCGAAACCCACCGTGGGTTCCGCACCTCCTTGGGCAGGGGTGACCCCTTCGGCTTCGCTCAGGACAGGCTCTGCACCCGGTATTAAGAAGACGCGAAAATCTGCGCAGCGCATCTTTTCGCGACTACGCGATGGCAGGGCTGAGCCGTGGCGACGGCAGCGCAGAATTAAGCCGTTGGCAGGGGACGCGCCCGCCGACGCGCTTTATGTTAAACCAGTTCGGCTATCTGGTGCTAGGGCAAAATTTGGTGCGCGATGCGTCGTCACGGCAAAATGTCGAACGTTGATCCATGTTCGGTTTCAGCGCCGTACGTGTCGAGCATCCTATGGTACTTCATCCGGAGTGGTCATTGCGTCGTTGATTTCGAACCACGAAACGGGCTCTCCGGTTTCAAGTTTTTTGATAACTCGCGTCGCTCGCCTCGATTGAATATCGCATAGCAGTGTGAGCCACGCTTCATCTTCGCTTCCCAGGTTATTGTGCCACTTCTGATCGTCGAGCGCCCTTGCTTGCTCCAACCTGTCCACTAACTGAGCCCTCATCTCAGGCGAAAGATGCTTTGGCGGAACGAATAGCGCGTCGGATATTTCCGATTTGGGGACATTCGAATGTGCGTTCAAATCTCTGATTGCCGAATCCGCCTTCTCGGCTTGCGAAAAGTAGTCGCCTTCTGCGATGGGACCTAAGGAGATATCCGTCGCGTAGTCGAGATCGGTTTGCCTCGCCTGTTGTAGCTGCTCAATCGCTTGCACTCGCTCTTGAGGTGTCATGGCCGGGGTGCACGATGAGAGTCCGACAAACGAGAATGCGACCACCATCGATACGGGAATAAAATCGAAGCGATGCGATCTCATATTATGAATCTAGCTCGGTCTTCGCTCGTGTCAAAAGAGAGGCTAGGAAGGAACCGGGATTCTTCCCCTTCGGCTTCGCTCAGGGCTTCGACTGGAGGAAGCGGAGCTGTCCAGGAGCGCTGTAGAATGACACGAAAAAAGAGCAACCTATCTTCCCCTTAACCTATTCTAACAGGCCGAAGTCCCGCATCTTTTTTTTAATACTGGGTGCAGGGGCTGGCCCCTGCCCAGGGAAGTGCGGAGCCCACGGTGGGTTCCGCATTTCATTAGCGCACGTACACGGGATTCGACAGGATCCACAGCTTGCCGCCGCGATAGGCCTCGATTCGGTACGCGCCCGCCGACTTGGGCGCGTATTCGAGCGTCGATGCGTTCTCGGCGGACGCCACTTCAGCGCCGCTGCGATACATCGCGATTCGATCTGCCGGCGCGGGCAGCTCGGTCTTGAGCAGGAGTCCGGGCGCCAGGCGGACTTCATCGCCCATCATTGCAATTGTTTCGCCGGCGTGTGCGAAGAACGCGAACGCGCCGACGTAGCCGAGGTAGTCGAAGCTCGCGTACGAATGTCCGAGCCGGAGCGCCTCGAGGATCGGCGCCGAATCGCGCGCACGCGCAATCAGATGGGTGGTGCAGAACAGAAAAAGTTGCGGCAAGGTGCCGACCTTCGCGCCGAGCACGTCCATGTTGTCCGGCGCGCCCATCCCCGCGAGCATCGGGACCCGCGCGCCGGCCGTTATCCGGTCGTAGAGCGCGAGGTTCGCATCGGGGCGAACGTCCAGCCCGGACAGGAAATGATCGGTGCCGAGAAAAATCGCGCGAAAGTAGAGTGCGGTGGGATTTTGCGCGCGCCACGCCGAGCGCTGGCTGTAAACTTCCATCGCGTCGGCCAGTGCGTAGTCCGCCGACGACGCAAACTTCGCGGGGTCGGCCGCAATCGCCAGTCCGCCCTGGTCGTGAATCGCCGAAATCAAATCGTCGGGCGCGAGCCTGGGTTCGATCGGTTCGTGGAGGTTCACGCCGATTATCTCGCTGCCTCCGATTTCGAACGCTCGGCCCGGAACGAAAAGAATCTCGTTGGTGAATCCTCCGATTCCAAAGTCGGCGCCGCTTTCGCTTTCGCCGGGTTGGACGCGATCGGCAAGAAAAATGAAATCGATTTGCGCAGTCTTGGCCAGGTCCGCGATTCCCGCTTGATCCAGTCCCGACGTTTTGATCGGCAGATCGATGATTCCGCGGTAGTCGAAAAAGCCGGGAAACTCCGGCGCCGGCTGGATGTATCGTGCGGGCGGAAGTTCGGTGCTCGGCAGCGGCGCACTGCATCCCGCCAGCATCAGCGCCGCGACCATCGGGAGGAATCGGAAGAAAAGGCGCCGCCGCATCATCAGAGGATCGATCGTCCCTGCGCGCCGTCCACCGGGATACTGGCGCCCGTAATCCAGCTCGCGCGCGGCGACGCGAGCATCACCACCGCGTACGCGACTTCCTCGGGACGGCCCAGGCGCCCGGCCGGCATCTCATGGCTGATGAAATCCTGCTCGAAGGCTGGGTTGTCGCGAAAGCGCCGCTCCCAGTTTCCGCCGGCGGTGAGTATCGAGCCGGGAGCGATCGTGTTGACGCGGATATTTTTCGGCGCGTACTCACGCGCGAGCATCTTGGTGAACGAATGCAGCGCCGCCTTCGACGCGTTGTAGGTGAGCGGCCCGCCCGACTCGCGCCCGTAGATCGAACCGATATTGATGATCGAACCGCCGCCGCGTTTTTCCATGTGCGGCGCGCACAGGCGCGCCATCCGCACCGGCGCGAACAGGTTCAGATCGAATTGCTCCTGCCACGCCGACTCGGGAAGTTCCGCCAGCGTCCCCGGCCGCGCCGCGCCGGCATTGTTGACCAGTACGTCGATTCCGCCGAATTTTTTCAGCGTCTCCTCGACCCACCTTTGCGCATTCTCGGCCTTGGTAACGTCGCCGGCGAACCCCATCGCCGGCCGCGGCGCCGAGCCGGTCTGCGTCAGCGCGGCGACGGCTTCGGTCAACGTCCGATCGGTTCGCGCGCATATGCTGACGCACATCCCCTCGTCCGCGAGCGCGTGAGCCATCGCGCGGCCCAAACCGCGGCTGGCGCCCGTCACCATCGCGACTTTTCCGGTCAAACCCAAATCCATCTCGAAGCTCCTTTAAATGCGCGCCGCGCCTCGCAGTCTCTCTTAACACCGGGTCCAGGGTCCACCCCTCCCGCGCGACAACGGAGCGCGGCATTAACGTTGGGTGCAGGGCTCAGCCCTGCCGCTGGTTGACTCTGACCAAGGGCCGACCTAAGCTCGATGGGCTAATCAGCGGACGGACGGAGGACTATGGAAATTCGGGTCGAAGGCTCTCTTGATCAGGCGATGCGAGTACTCAAACGCAAGCTGGCCAAGGAGGGTGTATTCAAGGAGATGAAGAAGCGGGCTTTTTACGAGAAGCCCAGCGTCCGCCGCAAGCGCAAGCGTTCCGAGGCCCAGCGCCGCCGCCGTAAGGAACAGCGCCGCCGTCGCGCGTCCGCGATGTAATTTTTTTCAGTGAATTCGGTTTTGTGCTGATAGTCAGGCGAAAATTTCCCTCCCTGCCCGCGACGCTTTTTTCAGCGAATCCGCTTTTGTGCTGATAGTCAGGCGAAAATTTCCCTGCCTGCACGCGATGTAGCTACGATTGTTTCAGTGAATCCGCTCTTTTCTCAGCGAATCCGCTTTACTCTGGTAATGGACGCCAGGTGAAAATGACCTGGCGGCCCGCGACGTAGCAATCCAAATCATAATGAGGCAAGCCGCCTTCGGTCCGGTGGAGGCGGAAATTCTCGACCGCGCGATGCAGCGCGTCGGGCGTCAGCGCCCCATCCACGCACTTGCCCTCGAGTTGCTGCGCGCGCACCTCGGCGCCCAAGTGGACCGGGAGGCATCGGCTGCCGCAATGCTGATCGAGAGGGCCGGCGCCCACGCACGAGCATCGCAGGCACAACACGACCGGTCCGCGATCGTCGCTGGGCGCGGCGAAGAACTCGCGCTCGAGGCGATCCAGTCCCATCGCGCATTCACACCATGCTTCGCGCGCGCGCTCGGTGGAAAAGCGCCGAATCGCCCGAGCCAGCTCGCGCATCAGGGTTTCATTGGAGCGCGGTTCGAGCGCGACGATCGAGTCGTCCTCGACCCGCATCGAGGACCCCAGTTGCTCGGCCAGGAAATGACGCAGATTGATCGGCAGGCGGCTGCCGAGCTGCAAACGCTGCATCTTCCACGCCGACGCCTCGACTTGCGCGCTGCGCGCCAGGCGCGGAACCGCCCGCGGGCTGCCGAATGCCGACAATGATTGCAGACGCTCCAACGGCGACGGCGCGCCGCAGGCAAATCGCGATGCGTGCGCGTGTCGATGAACCAGGCGTCCGTTTCGCACAACTCAACCTCCCAAGGCTTCGAGTTCCGGTCGGCGTGCCGCGGTCGAGGACGTGCGAACGCACGTGCATCGGCGTGAGGCCTTACCGCCGGACACCGTTAGGGACCGTCGGACAGATATTTCAAATTTCGAATTGGAACTGCGGGTGATGTGCGGGAAATCGATTCGGGAAAAGCGGGGAATGCGTCCTGTGGCCGTCGCGTCGCGGCAACAACGCCAGCCGCGGCGCCCGGCGGCGCCGACTTCAGGGCTCCGAGATCGAAAAGCGCCAAAACAAACTTGCGCCATGCGCACCGGCTCTTTTCATCGGACCATCAGCCCGCTCAGCATCCGCAACGCCCGCCCGCCTGCCCACGCCACTTCTCAATCCAAGCGGCGGCTCGATGGAAATGCGCGCGTCTAACTCGGTGGTCAAATCCCCCGACTTGGCCGTTGCGATCCGCGCGACGTTTTCAGGCCATCAAGAGCAACGATCAATACCGATGGCATCTTAACTAGCGCGCGTGCCGTGGTCGGGCAACATTGAACGATCGATTAATATCCGCTTCGAAACTTGACAACCGATGGCCCCCGTGCCCTTTTTACGCGCAGGGGTGATCCCGCACCCAGCCGACAACCGCAAAGATGACGGACCGCGCGGAGCTTAGGGTCCCTGTCAGAAGGTTGGGGGAAAATGGCGGCGCGGCTTTTGCTGGTCATCCTGACCGAAGCGACAACGCGAGCGGGCGGGATGGATGCAAGAGACTTAAACCCGCGCTATAGAAGTGCGCGCCTGGCGCTGATGTGCAGATGAAATTCCATTCCTTATGTACATACACTTCACGGCCAACGACCCCCAACCTTGGCCGACTTCCGGCCGATCCCCGCTCGGGCGTTGACTCATTCGGAGACCCTTACGTATGTTAGGTCAGTGGTTGTGTGCTGCCGAAGACGCGCGGGCGGCGCGGCAATGCAGGAAGCCGGGTGACTTTGATGGCTCATGAATCGCAACTGAACTTCTCGACCGAAGAAATCCTCGCCAACGTTCCCACCCGCGAGCCGCTTATCGTAAAAGGCGTGAAATGCCATGGCGGCTTCGACGCCGACGGCCATTACCGCTCGCCGCGGACTGCGTTTCGCGTGCCCGCGATCAAGGCGTGGCAGGAGCAGCACGTCGCGACCTCGGGAACTGCGCTTTTCGAGATTCCCGCCGACACGATCGCGCCGCAGGTGCCCAACGTCGCGCAGGTGAAATTTCTCCTGCGCTCGGGCGTGCGCGAGCCGATGGTGCGATGGCTGTCCGAAATCGCGATCGTCGAGGGCTTCGGCGCGATGATTCGCACTCTGCCCGTGCCGCCACTGGCCACCTTCATCCGCGAGGACACCGCCGGCACCGCGCTGGCCCATCTCGCGGGCGGCTTGTTCGAAGCGCACGCGCGCGACGAAGCGGGATGGTCCGAAGAGGGCGGCCATCGCCAGATGTGGGACGCAGCCCGCGACGCGGCGCTGTCCAATCCCGCGATCTCACCGGAAATTTACGCGAGCCTGATTGCACGGCGCGGAACCGGCCAGCCGGCCGCTCTTTTCCCGGAGCTTGGCGAGGAGGTCGAGCGATTGATTCGCTTCATGGCCAACGTGCTCGCGATCGAGGTCTTCGCCACCTCGACGTTCGCGTGGGCCGAGGAAATCCTGTCCGACGCGGAAGTTTCCGACGCGCCCGACGACGCCGCCAACCTCGTGCGCTTTATCCGCGCCGACGAATCGCCGCACGTCGAGTACCTGCGCACCGCGCTCTCTGAAATTCAGGCGCGCACGATCCTCACGCTGGACGGCAAGCCGGTATCCGGCCGCAAGGTCGTCAACGATCTGGCGGAGCGCGCGATTCGCGCGATGCTTCGTCAGCGGCTCAACGAGCGGCCCGTGATGATCCGTGATTTGATCCGCAAGACCGCCAACGTCAAAGACGTCGACGCGTTGATGCGTGAGTTCGACGCGCTCGACACGCCGTGGACGCCTCCCGCGCGCTACGCAGATCTCGCGCCCGCGCGCGGCGGCGCCGCCGTCGGCTAGCAGGGCCAGCTTCTGCACCCGAGTCAGGATTTCTTCTCTCCCCAGTGGTAGGGTTTGTTTTGAGTCCGCGCCGGCGTGCGCCGGCCGGGTCCGGACTAATCGCGATGCGTC
This sequence comes from uncultured delta proteobacterium, assembly GCA_963813785.1. Taxonomy (GTDB): domain Bacteria; phylum Desulfobacterota; class Binatia; order Binatales; family Binataceae; genus Binatus. The sequence continues at coordinate 26,913 of CAWFAJ010000006.1, forward strand.
CCCACGGTGGTAAAACCTCGATTCCGTCAGCCGGCATGCGGCTTGGAATTGCAGGCGCGTTCGCGACTGCACTTTCGATCGCGATCGCCGGATTTCCCGGCGCGCCTACCGCGCCCGCATTCGCCCAGAGTCCGAAGCCCGCGGCCGGCTCGCCAAACCGCATCGGCGGTGCCGTCCGGCGCCGTGACCGCAGCGCCCCAACCCGCAGCCGCGTCGAGTCCCGCGTCACGCAACGCCTCGGCGGCCGCGTTGCCTCCCGACGCGCAGACGGTGATTTCGTATCTGAGCGACGTGATCAAGTGGTACGGGCATCTGGGCGTCGAAGCGCAGCTGGTGCGCGATCCTGACGAAACACTTTTTTTCGCCGATGATCGCCAGGTAGCCGGTGAAATCCTGCGGCTGGCCTTCGACTTCGCGCGCAAGCAAGCGAAGCTCATTGCGCAGACCAACCCAAACGCCGGCACCGCCGCCGGGTCTGCCGGTTCATCGGCGAACGCCGCCGGGCTGGGCGACATCACGCAAACCTACAAGACGCTCGACGCCGCCGCCAACGCGATCCGCGCGCACATCAAGGATTTGCAGGCGCGGCTGGCGAAAGCGCCGGCGCGCCAGCGCGCGGCGATCGAATCCGAAATTCAAGAATCGCAGAGTGAACTCGATCTCAAACAAGAGCGCGTCAATACGCTCAAGGCACTCGCGCAATTCAAAAGCGGCAGCTCGTCGTCCGATCAGAGCGGCACACTGGCCGCTCAAATAGACGAGCTCGAGCAATCGATTTCCGATAGCAACGCCAAACGGCCGCCGGCCCTCCCGGCCGAGAGCACCATAGTGGCGAGAGCCGAGCCCACCGGGATTTTCGGCGTGATCACCGAACTGATCGCGCTCAGCAACAAGCTCGACGCCCTCGATCAGAACAGCGCGCTGGCGCAAGCGCTGGCCGCCCGCGCTGCCGGTGTCCGCCAGTCGATCATCAGCTTGATCACCGACATCAACGCGCGTGGAAACGCACTCTCGCAGGGCACCGGCGCCGCCGACATCGGAACACTCAAAGACCGCACGAAATCATTCGAGAGCTTGCTCGAACAGTACCAACTCGCAAGAGACGCCGCGCTGCCGCTCACCAGCCAGATCGCGCTGCTGGGGATCTACACCAACAACGTCGGCAGGTGGCACGCCGCGATCGAACAGCGCTGGACCAGGGAATTCAGAAGCCTCGTCATCCGCATGATCGGGCTGGGCGTCGCTTTCGCGCTGATTTTTCTCGGTGCGATGGCGTGGCGATGGATCACCAATCGCTACGTGAGCGACATTCGCCGCCGCGGGCAGGTGATGGCGGCGCGCCGTCTCGTGCTCGGGCTGATCGTCCTGATCGTCGTGCTGATCAATTTCTCCGACGAGATCGGATCGGCCGCCACCATCGTGGGATTTGCCGCCGCCGGTATCGCCATCGCGCTGCAGAATGTGATTTTGTCGATCGCCGGCTACTTCTTTCTAATCGGGCGATTCGGAATCAAGGCCGGCGACCGCGTCCAAATCGGCGGCGTAACCGGCGACGTGATCGATATCGGGCTGGTGAAACTTTCGCTGATGGAGCTCGCCGGCACCGGGACGCATCGCGAGCCCACCGGCCGCGTGGCGGTGTTCTCCAACGCGATCGTGTTTCAACCGTCGGGCAACTTCTTCAAACAGGCGCCCGGCACCAGCTTCGTATGGAGCGAGGTGCGGCTCACGCTCGCCCCCGACGTCGACTACCGGCTGGCCGAGAAACGCCTGCTCGAGGTCGTCAATGAAGTGTTCGCCCGCTATCGCGACCGCGTGATGCGCGACTATCGGCATCTGGAGCGCGACCTCAACATCGTGCTCGAGACGCCCAAGCCCCAGAGCCGCCTGCATCTGAGCAAAGCCGGCCTGGAGATAGTCATTCGCTATCCCGCCGAAACTTACTCCGCGGCGCAAATCACCGACGAAATTTCGCGCCGCGTGCTCGACGCAATCAACCGCGAGCCGAGCTTGCGCCTGGCGCCACAGGGAACCGCGAACATCGAGTCGCAGGTTCCGCCGCCGGCAACGGCCGACGGTGAAAGCGAAAACCAAAACGCGGACGATCAGCCGGCCGACGATACGCCCGACGCCGCCGCGGCTGGGGAAAAGGCCGCCGGCGCCACGCCCCCGGATAAATAGATTTCGGAAATTGGCCGCGCCGTGAGCGCGATGCGCGATGCTACGGCGCCGGAGTTCCCGCGATGCTATCGACGATGTCGGCGAGCTCGGGAATCCGGTAGCGCTCGCCGTTGTAGGCCTTGTACATGAGGAAAAGCCAGAAGACCGCAAGTGCGATGTCGACCAGCGTCAGAATAAAATTAAGCAGCGCCCCCAATCCGTGGGGCAGCACCGCGATAAATACGCCGAACACGACGCCGATGGCGAACCACGCAACCGAGAAGCCAATCGACTGACGCGCGTGAAAGCGGATGAACTCGTCCTGATTGTAGGGTTCGAGATAAAGAAAAATCAGGCCGGTGACGAAGCCCAGCAGGTAAGTCAGCGCCGCTATAACGTTGGCTTGCGGTTTTCGGCTCTCACCGTTCATCGCGAATTCCTCCTTGCCATCTCGAACGATGACTCTGGAAGCGAACCTTACCCGCTAATTTGTAGTCGAACGCGCCACGGGATCGCAATGCGCTCGCGTGCAGCCCGCGCACTGCGGCACGACAGGTTGCTCGAATCGCGCAGGCGGCTCGCCGATCGATCTGGCCGATCAGCCTAATGCGCCGACCGATTCCTCAACGCTTCGAGGCGATCGATCACCGCGGTCGCGCTACGCGCCGTCTCGACCACTTGGAGTTGTGCACGGATGCGGCTGGCGAGCTGGCGCCGGAATACCGGCTTGGCCAGGAAGTCGCTGACTCCCAGGCGCATTCCCTCGGCCCGCGCATCCAAATCGTCGCGCGCAGTAATCATGATGATTGGGATTTCCGCGGTCTCGGGGTTGTCCCTGAGCGCCTTGACGACCTCGAAGCCGTCCATTTCAGGCATCATCAGGTCGAGCAGAATTACGTCCACTTCGTTTTCATGAACCAGTTTGAGACACTGTGCTCCGGAGTTGGCCTCAATTGGGACAAAGCCTTCGCGCCGCAAATGGTGGGCAAGGATTGTGACGGTGTCTTGATCGTCGTCAACCACCATTATCTGAGGCGCTCTGATTGCTTCATCCATACAACTCCTTAGCTCGTCCAGCCTTCCTCACGGTCGTCCAAAGACGCCGGAGCGATTACACCGCAGCGCCTCAGCTTCGCGGAAAATGTGGTCCGCTTGAGTCCCAGCAACCGCGCCGCCGCCTGTTTGTTCCCTCCGGTTTGCTTGAGCGCATCGTTTATCAGTCTACCTTCCAATTCCCGTACCAAGCCGTTGAGGTTCATTCCGCCGCCATTGAGCTTGACCGCAATCGGAGCCGTCGCGGGCCGCGCCGCTGCCACCAGGTTCTCTGGCAGAATCGAGGTGTCGATAATCGAGCCGTCGCACAGGATCGCCAGCCGCTCGATCATATTCTCGATCTCGCGCACATTGCCCGGCCAATCGTACGACCATAGCGCCACCATCGCCTCCCGGCTGATCGCGATTTCGCGCCCGGGAGTGCGACCGCGGATGCGCTCGAGAAAGTGTTCCGCCAGCAGCGGGATATCCGAACGCCGATCGCGCACCGGCACAATCACGATCGGCACCACCTGCAGACGATAGAAAAGATCCTCGCGAAACGCGCCCTTCGCCACCGCCTGGGCCAGATCGACGTTGCTCGCCGCGATCACGCGCACATTGACCCGCGTCGCCCGGTCGGAGCCGACCGGCCGCACCGCGCCGTCTTCGAGCACGCGCAGCAGTTTCGCCTGCAACCCGTTGGGCATCTCGCCGATTTCGTCCAGGAAGATCGTGCCGCGATCGGCCGTCGTCAGCAGCCCGTGACGCGATCCTGCCGCGCCCGTGAATGCGCCCCGCTCATGGCCGAACATCTCGGACTCGAGCAGCTCGTGTGGAATCGCCGCGCAGTTCACCGGCACGAACGGCTGAAGGCTGCGCGGCGACAGCGTGTGAATCGCATGCGCAACCACTTCCTTGCCGGTGCCGCTTTCGCCCGTGATCAGCACCGTCGCATCGGTCGGCGCGACGCGCTCGATCAACGCACGCAGTTTCACGATCGCCGGATGCGCCCCGACCAGTGCCCGCTCGACCGCAAAAGGCGTCTCCGGCTCCGCGAATTTCGCTTGCAACGCCACCCCTGTCTTCGCTCCGTTACCGGCGATAAAGGATTTCCGCTTACTTACGAATGGTCTCACGCCGTGCACGCTGTTGACAGGACGATGACTGCCAGTGTGCAGGTTAGGCGTCGTAAATCGCGGATATTGTTACGGAGAGAACACGATCAGATGCCGCCCGTCGAGTTGCGATAGTGCGCCGACTGACCCGGTCCCTCGGCCACCGAGATTTCCATCGTCGTCACCAGTTTCAGCGCACCGCGTGCGCCCAGCACCTTCGCCAACTCCTCCCAGATGTAGCGCGCGAGTTCTTCCGCCGAGCTATGCACGATTGGCACGATACACACGTCGGCCGCCGGCAGCACGAACTCGTCGTTCTCGTAGCGGATTCGCACCACCCCGTCCCTGGGTCCCTCAACCGTCAGGCAATCGCTGTTGGCCGGAACGATCGTGCGCTCGTCGAGCCGATCGACGATCTCCTTGGTGAGCTGTTTGATCAGCCCGAAATCGATCACGTAGCCGGTCTTCGCCAGCCGCCCCTCGACGTACACGCCGACCTGGTAGTTATGCCCATGCAGCGGTTCGCGAAACCCCGGGTAGGCGATAAAATGCGCGGCCGAAAATTTCAGATTCTCCTTGGCTACATGAATTGAAAAATTAGCTTTCGACGCCATCGACTCGTCCCCGTCGCTATACGATGCCGGCCAGCTCCAGGATTGCCGTCAAGCTCGGCGTGCGCCGCGACCAGCGCGAAAACCGCTCGCGGTAGCGCGCCGCGTCGAGCGAGGTCGCCTCGATAAACCGGTCGCGCTCGCCAGCGGCGATTGGCCCGAGATGCGCTGCGAGTTCTCGCGCCCACTCTGCCTCCGGATCGAATCGCGCCGCCAGGTCGCCTACGTCCAGCCCATGCAATCCGCCGAGAATGCACTCCGCGCAGTATCCTATCTGTCCCGCGCGATCGAAACCGCGAATTTCGACTCGCAGCGACTCCTCGAGCGACAGCAGCCGGTCCATCCCGAATTCCTGGCGTCGCGAGGCAATCCTCGGATCTCCACTGCCTTCGAATCCCGAACCGATCGCAATAATCGCGATACGGCCGTCGTCGATTTCGATCGGATGGAAAATATATCCCCGCGAGGTGTAGTCGAGCATCGAGCGCAGCGCCATCCGGTATGTGAGCAGGTCGAAATTCGTTCCGCTTGCGATCTCCATCAGGTACTCACCGAGCGGTTTGCCCACGCGCTCCGCAAGCCCGATCAACCGCTCGAACGCATACGCATCGTAGTCCTCGCGCCGCGCGATCGTCGGCGCGGATTCGCGATCGAACGTCAGCAGCAGCCCGCCGATCCCGCCGCCGTGGATGTCCGCGGCGGTCGATGCGGCAATTGGCAGGCTGCTATCGACGGGCTCGATATCCATCGCCAGGTAGCTGCCATGGCTGGAGGGCTTGGCCAGGCCACGCCGCGCATTTCGAATCGAAACCGCCACCGCGTCACGCGCCACCAGCCGGCTCGCACCGCCGCGCCGCTCGGCCAGCAACCCATAGCCGCTAAGCAACGACCCGTACCCGACAACTAATATTTCGCGATTGTGAACCAATCTCGTTCTTTGCTGACGACCTCTCCTGCTTAATCCTATTCCTTCACCGGTTGTCGGGAGAGGCAAGGAAGGAACCGGGATTCTTCCCCTTCGGCTTCGCTCAGGGCTTCGGCCGGAGGAAGCGGAGTTTCCAGAAGCGCTCAAGAATGACACAAAAAGAGTTCTAACAGGCCGTCAGGCCGCATCCCGAAGCAGGGGCCGCGCGCGACAACGGAGCGCGGCCTTAATACCGGGTGCAGGGCTCAGCCCTGCCAGGGGTCACCCCTGCCCAAGGAAGTGTGAAACCCAGGCGGGTTTCACATTCAGATCCACAAAATCGCGCCGCTTGCCGGCCGCCCCGTGCTCTCCCTGACCGCCCGCACGTAGAACCTGATCTGCGCGCGATATTCGTCGAGCCGCGACGCTACATCTACATCAGTCTTGAAATCGACCACCGTCCAGACCGCGCCGCTGCTGCTATTCTCGGCGAACGCGAGGTCCGCGATACCTTCGACTGCGGTGCCGTCTTCGAGCCGGATCATCAGCGGACATTCACGCATTACCGTATCCGCGGCTTTCGCGCGATTCATCAGCGCCGACTTGAGCGCAGCTTTTACGCAATTCACCGCCGCGGCGACCTCATCTGGCGGCGCGCCGATCATCTTGGCCGCGCCCGCCGCGATCTTGCCGATCTCGCGCGCGTTCGCGTCGAGCGGCGCACGCAGCATCGTAAGATGCACGAGCGTGCCGAATCGCTTGCCATGCGGCCGGCCGCGATCGCGACTTGTCTCTTCGATCGCGATCGCTTCCGGATGCTTCGGTCCGGCCGCCGGCGCTGCCAGCGCCAGTTCAGTCGCCGTTGCGACATTCATCCTCGGCGCCATTCCCGCCTTGAGCATCGCCGCCCGGTTCGCGCTCCAATCCTCGCGCAGCTTGATTCCGCGATCTGATACGAGTTTATTTTCGTCGGCCTGCAGCAGCTTGTCCTGCCGAAGCCCCATCTTCTCCTCGACGTTGAGGATCAGCAGCCTTGGATCCCACCAGACTATCCGATGCTCTCCGTTCTGGGCGCGATGTAATCCCGGCGCCACCGATTTTATTTTGCGCGGAGCTTTCGCGGGGCGGCTCAGGATACTGTCGTCGCCGAATTCGGGGCATCCCGGCGGATGTAGCGACGCCGGCGCGCGCCGATCTGCCTGGGCAGGATAGACGACGGGATTCAGCCGCGAGAGCCAGCCGTCGCACTCTTCGTCGCCAACCGCCGGCACCACTATTAGATCGCGCGCGCGAGTGGCAGCCACGTACAGCAGGCGGATTGCTTCCTCTTCGTCGCGCGCATGCTCTTTCGCCGCATGCTCCTGCAGTTCACGCGGTGCGCATCCCGCAAGTTCCATCGCGGCCAGCTTTGCCGCGGGCTCGATATATCGCGACGCGTCGGCGCGAGTTTCGTTGCAGGTGATGTCGGCCAGGATGACGATGGGAAATTCCAGACCCTTCGCGCGATGCACCGTCATTATGCGCACGCCCTCGGTGCCTTCCTCGACGATCGGCGTCTCGCTCGCCTCGTCGCGTTCGGCGCGCGCCTCGAGCTCATCGACGAAAGCCCGAAACGAGGTCATCCCGCCGCGCGCTTCGTAGCGCCGCGCCTGGTCCATGATTCGCATGATATTCGCCAGCGCCTGCTCACCCGTCGGCCAAATGGCGATTCCCGCATGCGCGCGAGTCATCGCCAGCAGCGTCGCAATCGTTTCCGCGATCGGCCTTCGATTACGCCCGCGATGCAATCCCTTGAGCACGTCGAGCGCGGCCTTCACTTCCTTGAGACTGTCGGGGATATCGTCGGGCAGCTTGCGAAACGGATTCAGGCTGCCCTGCTTCATGCGGAATTCGAGCAGCGCCGCATCCGTCAGCGCGAACACCGGGCCGCGCATCGCCGCGAACACCGTCAACTCGTCATCGGGCCGCTCGATTGCGCCCAGCAGATTGCGGATCGCGATCACTTCTTCGCGCTCGTTGAACGACCCGCCCTTGACCAATACGTGCGGGAGATGCCGCGCTTCGAGCGCGCGCAAATACGGCCTGGTTACATCGCGCCCGAACGAATTCATCCGGCGAAACAGGATGCAGATATGCCGCGGACGAATCGGCACGCGCACTTCGGGCGCCTCGCGCTCGGTCACCGTCCATCCGCTTTCGTGAACCAGCCATCGCGCGTACGCGGCAATCGCCTCGGGAAGCGACTCGTCGATTTTCCAATCGACCACCCGTCCGTAGTCGCCGTACGGTTCCGGCACCGGCAGTACGACGATCGACGGCTGGGTCCCCGGCTCGGCGCGATACGGCATCAGCGGCGCATACGCCGGCTGCGTGCCCGATTCCACGCTCATCAGCGGGGCGAACGCGGCATTGACCATTGCTTGAATCGCCGGAGTCCCGCGAAAACTCACCGTCAGGTATTCGAGCTCGGCGCCGTGGATCAGCAGCAACTGTTTGACGCCCTGGTAGAGCGAAACGTCGGCGCGCCTGAAACGGTAAATCGATTGTTTTGGATCGCCGACGATAAATAATTTCCCGGCGATCGGCTTGACCTTCAGCCAGTTCGTCTCGGCACGATCGGCCGACGAGAGCAGCAGCAGGATTTCCGCCTGCAGCGGATCGGTGTCCTGGAATTCATCGATGAAAATATGCGTGAAGCGATTTTGCAGCTCGGCGCGCACCGCGGGGTTGTCGCGGACCAGGTTGCGCGCGACCAGCAGCAGGTCCAGGAAGTCCAGCCGCCCGGCGCGGCGCTTCAGGTCTTCGTAGATAGCGACGATCGGCCACAGCTCGTCGCGCAGGATAGGCGCGAGATTCGCGCCCGCATCGTCGCGAAACTTCTTGAGGCGCTGCGTGCAGCTCGGCGCGCCGCCGAAAAACTTCGTCGCGCTTCGCCTCGCCAAAGTCGCCGCCGTATCCCTTCCAGTCCCAGCGCCGCCCGCTGCATAGCGCGATCAACACCGACTCAAGCGCGTCGTAGTCGCGTCCACGCACCGCCTCCAGCCGCGTCGCCTCGGCCACCGGCCGCGCGATCGCGTCGAGGCCCTTGGCCAGCCAGTCGTCCTCTTCGCCGAGTTCAGAAAGTTTGCCCAGCGCTTCGACCTCCGCGATGATCGCGTCGATCTCGGCGTCACGCTCCAGCGGCGAACGGCGCCACGGCGAGTCGAAGTCCCGCCAGTTCAGCAGCTCGAGCGCCGCGCGGCGCGCGATCGCGCGCGGACCCGTGCGCTCCGACAGATCGCGCCGGCGCAGCAGGCGGCGCATCCCCTCGCCCGGATTGTCCAGGACCGTCTCGAACCATCGCTCGAACGCGGCGTCGAACATCTCGCCGGCAACGTCCTCGGGCGCGACTTCGAACATCGGATCGACGCGCGCTTCCACCGGCCGCTCCCGCAGCAGGTCGGCGCAAAACGAATGAATCGTTCCTATGCGTGCTTCTTCCAGTTGCTTGAGCGCCTCGTCGAAGCGCGAGCGCGCATCGCTCAAAAGTTCGGTGTTATGGCGCGCACGTTCAATTTCGCCGCGCAGCCGCAGCTTCAGCTCGCCGGCCGCTTTCTCGGTGAACGTCACCGCGACGATCCGCGCCAGCTCGCCGCGCCCCGACCCGATCACCGACACGATTCGATTCACCAGCGCCGTGGTCTTGCCGGTGCCGGCGGCGGCCTCGATTACGAGCGTGACGCCGAGGTCGTCGCGAATCCGATCGCGCACCGCCTGGTCGGATATGATTGTTGCGTCCACCGCGTTAGCGCATCTCGCGCAGCCGCTGAAGCGGTTTGAGCCGCGCTTTCGGTTTGATTCGGGAGCGCCGCTCCTCATACGGGCCGCAGACGCGCTTGTAGTCGCACCATTCGCATTCGCGATCGTCGGGCGCGGCGGGCAAAAACCCCTCCTCCAACGACTGCTTGATGATCGAGACGAATTCGCGCGCCGAGCGCCGCGCCTCGTCGTTGATTTCGACCACTCGCTCTTCGTAGCCGCCGGTGGCGGTGCAGTAGTAAAGCCGCCCGGCGTAAATCGGCTCGCCCAGCACGCGTTGGGCCGCGAGCGCGTACAACACCGGCTGCAGCGTCTTGCCGCCGCCGATTACGAAGTCCTTGGCGGCGCGCACTTTCCCGGTCTTGTGATCGGTTACGCGAATTCGCCCGTCCGGATGGCGCTCGAGCAGGTCGATCGACCCGCGCAGGCTCAGCCCGCCCTCGATTGAGACCGGCTCCGCCGAGCTATGCGGATCCGCCTGCGCGCGATCGCTCAGCCCGAAGCCGAGTTCGAACCATTCGGGCCGCCAGTGTTCCGGATCCTCGGCCGCGCGCCGCATCCATTCGCGCAAGTCGGCGCGGATACCGTCGATTCCGTCGCGCCACACGCGCTCGATCGCCGGCGCGAGATCCTCATGCCATCGCGCGGCAACTTCGTCGAGCCGCTCGTCGAGCAGCGCGGACGCGTCCTCCAGGTCTTCGGGGGTGACCGGCAGCACGTCGAGCTCTCTTAGCGCCGTCAGGATTTCGTATTGGACCTCCGCAAACAGACTGCCGCGGGTGAGGGGATCGAGCGTCTCGATCGCCTCGGGTTCCTCGCGCGGCTCCAGCCGATGGACCGCTTGCAGGAAAAAACGATACGGGCATGCCGCGAAGTTCTGCAGTGCGGTCGGCGAGTATGAACGCGCGGACAACTGATGCTTGCCGAGCGCCGCCAGCGCCGCCGCGTCCGGATCGACCAGCCCGTCCGCCGGCGTCCATCGCTTGAGCCAGCGCCGCGCCCGCGCGCGCAGCGCCCGCCCGAGATGCACATTGGCGCCGAGCAGATAGTTCGCGGCGCCGATCGTCGTATCCGGATCGGCGTCCAGCAGTTTGTCCAGCACCGCCAGATCGAATTCCGCGTCATCGATCGCGTCGGCGGGATTTGCCGGCGCCGGCCATGAAAGCCGCGTGGGCTGCGATGCCGTGCGATTCGCCAGCTCATCGAAGCCGGGCAGGCGGCCCTCCGCGGCGCGCAGGATTTCAAGCGCGTAGAACGACGGCACTCGCGGACGGCCCTGGTCAAGATCGACCCGCGGATAGGAAAACATCGCGCGCTCGCGCGCCGCGCCCGCCGCAATTCTCAACGCGAGCCGCTCCGCGTCGCGCCGCTGCTCATTGCGCGCGAGATGCGGACTCAGCCGCGCACGCGCTGAATCGGAAAGAATCGGATCTTCGGTCAGCTTGCGCGGAAACATGCGCTCGGCAAGCCCCGGGACGATGACCACGTCGAACTCCATGCCGCGCGCGCGACTGGGCGGCGCGACGAACACCGCGCCATAGCGGCGAACGCGCCGCGGAGCTTCCAGCCGCCCGAGCCGATCGTTCAGCACCAAACGCACCTCGTCGAGTCCGACCGGACCGACCGGCGCCATCGGTTCCAGCTCCGCCAGCGCGGCGAGAACCGGTTCGCGATCGCGAATCGCCAGGTCAACCAGCTCGCGAAGAAATTTGAGCCAGTCGCCCCAGGCCGCATCGCGCGGCGCCGTGTCGAGCATCGAAAGAATCGGCATCGCCACCTCGCCGAGATGCGCGAGGTCGAGAATTCGCCGCTCCAGGCCCGCCGCGCGCGCGTCGTCGTCGGCAATTTCCGCGCGCCGCGCCCTGAGTTCGTTGCCCAAACCCGCCAACCGTTTCTTCCATCTTTGCGCGCTGCCGATCACCGCCGCATCGACGAGCAGGCGTTCCCATCGCCACGGCGCCCGCGCCGTTCCATCGATGACCGGAACGGGATCGGCGGCGGCGATGTCGTCAACTAAAGTGGCATTGTCTTCAACTTCAAGATCCGACTCGAGCGACAGCGGCGCGAGTTCCGCGTCCGCGCTGATTGCCGGCTGATCGTCACGCGGGCGATCGGGGTCGGGCACCTGAGCCAGCGATAGATATTCCGCGAAGCGGCGCGCCGAAAGATTTTCCGCGGCGCACGCGAGCAGCGCGAGCAGGGCGCGTCCTCCCGGCTCAGGCCGCCGCGTACCTCGCGCGAAGTAAGCAGGGATGCCCGCGCGGGCGAGCGCTTCCTGCAAGTACGGCGCGTAGCGGACCGGGTCATGCAGCAGCACGGCGACCCGATCGAACGGCACGCCGCGGCGCGCCTCGGCGGCGATTCGCCGCGCGATCTCGACACACTCGTGCATCTCGCCGGGGGCCGAAACCACCGTCACGGTTTCGTCCACGCCGCGCTCGGGCGGTGCGGTGCCGGCGAACAAATGCGCCTGCAGACGCTCGAGCGAGGGCGCGATGCTTTCGTTCGCCGGCGGCGGCAATGCAGTTGCGCGCACGCCGAGCGCTTCCTCAAGGAGCATTTGAACTGGCGCGTCGCCGGCGGGAATCGTCGCGAGAATTGACGGCGAACGCGCGGCGAGGGCCGCAATAAAGTCGCGGTCGAGCGCGCTGTCCACCGATGGATCGAGCAGCACAACCGGCAGTCCAACGAAGCGCGGCGGCCGGCTCGCGAGCACGGCGCGAGTCGCGACTTTCAGCATCCCGGCGCGATCGATCAACCCGGCATCGGCCAACTCGGCGTCGAATTGCGCCAGCGTCGCGGCGATCGCCTCACCCGCGGCGCCGAGCGCACGCAACTCGTCGGCGGCGACGTCGTTCCATCGCAGCTCGATAAGGGTCCGCGCGAGCGCGCGTGAAAAGCCGGGACGATTCAACACCGGCTCGAAATGCGCAAGCGCTCCCGACGGCAGCAGGCGGAAGACCGCGCGCGCTGCAACGGCCTCGGCGGCGAGTCCGTCCGCGGGCGCGAGATCGGCATGCGCCAGCTCCTCGGCGGCGAGCAACCCGACCAGCCGGTTCAGCGTCAAGCGATGCACCCCGAGCATCGCGCCGCGCGAAACCGCGAAGGCGCGCACCAGGTCGTCGGCGGCCTCCTTGACCGAGGCGATCACGAGAACTTCGCGGGCATTCGGCTGCGACTCCAGCCAGGCGCGGGCGGCGGCGATGCGGCCGGCGGCGCGCTCCGAGATTATGATTTCACGAGAAGCTGGCATCGACGCGGCGCGACTTGACGCCGCACCACAACACTATCGTCTTCCCCGCGGATCGGGTCTCGCAAGAGGCCACGCGGCGTTGTTTCCACAACGCGCCAACGGTTGTCAGGGGAATTATTGAGCCAGGTACACCGGATCGCCGAGGCGAACCCGGCCCGGCGCACCGATCGACGCGAATACGCCGACGTTGGCCTGATGATGGAACGCGGCGGTGCGCAGGATCGTGTAGTCGCGCGGGAGGTCTTGCTGCGGGTGGGTCGTCATCACGCAGCGCAGCGCCGGCTGCATCGCGACAATCCTGACGCTGTCGCCGACTTCGAGCGTACCGCCTAGCCACTCGTCCTCGATGAAGGCGTCGTCGCGCTCGCCGGTGTCGACGCAAAATCGTCGGACGGAAGCGGCGCGGGTCGAAAACCGAACCGGGCGCGGCGAGTTTCGCCATATGCCGCAGCGTGCCGCTGGCGATCACGTGCATTACCGCGGTGTCGAAAAAACTTTCCTTCTCGAGTGCGAAATAGCCGGGCAGCGTGGCGGCGGTCAGCCCGGGAAAGACTTTCTCGACCGGCACGTCGGCGAAAATGGTCGCCGGGTCGATGCCGGCGAGCTCGGCGCGCGCGGTGGTGGCGCGCTCGAGGCTGACTTTGCGGCCGAGCGCCGCGGAAATCAGCTCGGATGCGTCCGCGTCCTCGGCGTGAATCATCCGCCCGCCGGGCAACTCGATTGTCACCGGCGCCATGCGTCCCGACGCGGGCGCGCAGTCGCAGGTCGCGCGAAATTCGAAGAGCCGCGGGAACTTCTTCGCGCTGGCGATGTGCCGCGTCGCCAGCTCTCTGAGCGCGTATGCGCGATCGCCGACCGCGCCGCGCTCGGTGATAAGAAGCTCGTCGAGCTGCTCACCGAGCATCGACTTAACCGGATAGCGCGCGAGCGCGCTGACCTTGCCGATCATTCGCCGCGTCATCTCGGGCCTTTTACCTGGTTCGATTGCATCACATGTTGACTGCGCCACTGGAAGCGGCCGAGGGCTGAGCGGTCGGACTCGAGGCCGGCGTGTCAGCAGGCTTTGGCGAATCCGTCGGTTTGGATGCTGACGCGGTGGGAATCGGCGGCGGCGCGGTCGATGTCGGCAGCGGCGCAGTCGATGTCGGCATCGCGGTCGGCACGGACACCATCGGAATCGTTTCCGAGGAACTGGGCGCCGGCGAAGGATTCGCGGCTTCCGACGGAACCGGGGCGGCCGCCATCAGAGCCGTGCCTGCGCCGTAATCGTACACGAGCACACCGCCGAGATGCGCCGAGTAACTCAATACAACGATCGCCACGACAGCGACGATGAGATAGATCGCGCGCGATCCCGCCATGAAGCCGAATCCCTGAATCAGGATTCGCCACAGCGCGAGGATGCCGAAGGTAATCGCGAGATACTCACCCAGCTCCCCGTGCCTATTGAGGACTTCCCTGGCCGGCGGACCGAGCGCTTTCCAGATGCGGTCGGCCTCCATACCACCGGTGAAGTATGAAGCGCCGGCGGCGAGCGCGCCGAGGATGATCAGCAGCAAGGCGGTGTACTGAATCCAGATGCGAGCCGGAGCGGCGCTGGCGACGAGATCGATCAGGACGGCGACGATCAGCAGCGCGACCGTGAAATGATCGACGACCGGGTGCAGTTGCCAGGGTTGGAGAAATTTCGCCACTGAGTCCATCGGTGCTCCTTGAATTGGACGGGTCCGAGTGCCCGCGGACAATGAACGCGGGAAATTGCGCGGCGCGATCCGCGGTCTGTGCAGTTTATCGCAAAGCGGCGCGCCGCGCGCAAATCTGCGGCACCTGCGCGCGGAAATCGACGGGGCGAAGAATTCGCGAAGTCAGCGCATCGGCGTGCGGTCAGGCCGCGGTATCGCGATCTCGAGGTCGCGTATCTCGACGTCGCTCCAGGCGCGTTGCGCGAGCAAATAACGGATCGCGCGGGCAAGCGTAAGTGCGCCGAAATCCGGCGTCCACCACTCCTCGAATCCAAAATCCGGTGCGTCAGGGTTGCCGGCGAGCGCGCCGCTTTGCGTCTTGCCGATCGTCACGACGATGCTCGCATCCGCGGGCGAATCGGTCAGCGCAAAATCGCGCAGATACCATCGCACCTGCGGCGTTTGGCCGTCGCCGGGGATCATCGCGCTCGCGCCGGCCGGCGAAACCGCATTGCTCGCCCGCCGACATTCCCTGACCGTCTGAATCGAGGTCGCCGGTTCGGACCAGAACAACAGCGCGTGCCGACGCCACGGCGGCTCACTGGTGTCGGGGGCAGGATGGACGAAATTGGCGGCGAGCTGAACGTAGAGGGTGAGCGCGACGCCGGCCGCAAGCGCATAACGAATCGAGTTCCATCGCTCCGACTGATGCATCCAATCCAAGCCGCAGGCAGCGAGGATGGTCAGCGGCAGAAGAATCGCCAATACCGCGTCAGATCGATTTGCGCCCACCGCCGCGAGCATCACCAGGCTGAAGATCGCCCACACCACCGACCATGGCGCAAAGCGGCCGGCGATACGCCGCGAGACGATCGCGAATGCTCCAACAATGGCGAGAATCGTGACCAGGAATTCGTAAGCCACCAGAATCGGGAGCAACCTGAGAACGAAGCGGCCGAAGGCAATCGACGGCGGGACAAACGCGGCGCGCAGGTCGTATCCGATTACGGTCGCGACCGGCCGGGTGAAAAAAGCGGTCGCGAGCAACAACCACAGGCCGGTGGCGACGATCGCGCAGACGATCGCGAGCGCGCGACGCCGCTCCCACCATACACGCAAGCGCAAGCGCCGATGATCGAGCCGCACGGCGTCGACCGCGCCGACGACAATCAAGGATGCGATCATCGCCGCGGCGGTCAGGTAGCCGATCGGATCGGCAGAGAGCCACAGCGCGATCGCGACGCCCAATGCCGCCGCGCGCAGCACGCTCGCGCGCCGGCGCATACTCTGGGCGATGGCGATCGCGATCATCATGAACGCAATCGACGCGACCGGCGTCGAGCCGCCGCGCGAAAAATAAGTCACGCTCGGCGAAATCGCGATCAAGGCGGCGAAGGCAAGCGCTCCCGCGCGCCCGATGACCGGGCGCATCGCAAATCCGCTGGCGACGATCAGCAGACCGGATAGCATCACGACAATTCGCGAGGTGGCGTCGGTGGCGCCGGCGGCGGCGAAGATCCAACCCTGGAGAATCGCGATCCACGAGGCGTGAAGAGCGGCGCCCGAGGCGAGCGCGGCGCTCCCGCGGGTCGCGATCGCAAGCGCCGCAAGGGCATCGCGCGCCTGCACGGCATCCAGAGGACGCGCTCCCAGAGCGACCGCGCGCGTGGCGAGGGCATAGACGGCGACCAGGCACCATCCCAGATGCTCGGCAGTGACGACGTAAACCGGTCGCGAGAGGCGCTCGTGGCTCAGGTTGACGGCGGCCTCGGTCGTCAGCGGCACAAGGCGAGGCTCATCGCCGGCGCGCTCGATGGATTCGTCGCCGAGGCGCCACTGGTCGTCTGGAATTCTGTCCGCGCCCGCCATTATAATTTTTCGCCCTTTGGATTTCGGTATTGCCTGGAGAGCGCGCTGTCAACGCCGGCGCGGCGAAAATTAATGCGTCCGAAATGCGGTTTGCGCTTGAGCGAAACGGCGGCGCGGCTATGCTGGGAGTTTCGGGTCACGCGAAAATGTTCGGGATTAAAATAGATACGCGCCGTTTGATCAACGGATCGCTGTCGTTCCTCGCGCTTGCGGCGATTATCGCGCTGTTCTTCGCGTATCGCAGCCACGCCCAACATCTGATTGCGCACAACGTCCCCGTCACGCTCGAACATCTTCCATATTACGCGTTCTGCTCGTTTTACCGGATGCTTGCCGCATACATCATCGCGCTGATTTTTTCGATCATCTACGGGATGGCGGCGGCGCGCGGCGGGCTCTACGAGCGCATCCTGATACCCGCCATCGACATCGCGCAGTCGGTGCCGGTGGTCGGTTTTTTTCCCGCCGCGGTATATTTCTTCGTCGCGCTGGCGCACGGCAGCCGGCTCGGGGTGGAGATGGCGGCGGTGTTTCTGATCTTCACCAGCCAGGCGTGGAACATGGCGCTGGGCGTTTACGAGGCGGTCAAAACGATTCCCGACGACTCGCGGGACGCGCTCGAGTCGTTCGGGGCGCGGGGCTGGCTCAAGTTCAAGCGCCTGCTGATGCCGGCGAGCGTGCCGAAGCTGGTGTACAACTCGATCCTGTCGTGGGTGGCGGGATGGTACTTCCTGATCGCGTGCGAAATTATCACGGTCGGTCCGGCCAGCTACCGGCTGCCGGGGCTGGGCAGTTTCCTGTGGGAGGCCGCCGAAAATGGACGCAACTTCGATCTGGTCGCGGGCCTTCTCACCCTGCTCGCGATAATCGTGTTGATGGACACGATCGTGTGGCAGCCGCTGTCGGCGTGGGCGGAGAAGTTTCGCTACGAATTTGCGGCGTCGTCGGGCGCGGCGCAATCGCTGGGGATGTTCGACGCGCTGGCGGGCGTGGGACCGGCGATCACGCGCGCGATCCGCTCGATCCTGCTGCCTCCGATGAGGCTGATCGCCAGCGCGCTGAACGCGATGCCGCGCGGTCCGCAGCTATCGCCACAACAAAGCCGGCGGGCGGGCCAGATGGTGAGAACGGTGGTGATCGGCGCGATCGCGATCTTCATGGCATGGGCGTTGGGGCGCGGCTTTTTCGCCTTGATCAGAACGCTGTCGCAGCCGTGGCCGTCGGACGCAAGGGAGATTCCGGCCGCAATCGTCGCCTCGACGATTCGCATGACGATCGCCTACGCGATCTCGCTGGCATGGACGGTGCCGTGCGCGCTGGCCGCCAGCGAGAGTCCGCGCTTCAACCGGATCCTGTCGCCGATCGCGGAAATTGTCGGCTCGATGCCCGCGACGGCGCTGTTCCCGGTGATCGTGATCTTCGTCATCGAGGTCACCGGCGGAATGAATCTCGCGTCGATCCTGCTCATCCTGACCGGGATGCAATGGTACCTGCTCTTCAACCTGCTGGCGGGCGTAAACCAGGTGCCCGAGGACTTGAAGGAAGCCGCGCGCGCGTTCGGGCTCTCGCGCTTGGCGCGATGGCGCAAGCTGATTCTTCCGGCAGTGGTGCCGTCGCTGATCACCGGCAGCATCACCGCGTGGGGGGGAGGATGGAACGCGCTAATCCTGTCGGAGTACTTCGTTTACAAAAATCATACCTACCAGGTACTGGGAATAGGCTCGCTGCTGGACGCAGCCACCTATAAGACGGGCAACGGGGTGATGATCCTGCTGAGTCTCCTATCCATGATACTGGTAGTGTTATTGTTGAACCGGCTGATGTGGC
Source organism: uncultured delta proteobacterium (assembly GCA_963813785.1). Lineage (GTDB taxonomy): Bacteria > Desulfobacterota > Binatia > Binatales > Binataceae > Binatus. Next base: position 45,167 of record CAWFAJ010000006.1, read on the forward strand.
GGCCGTTGTACAACCTGGCTACGGAGCGATACAGGCTGGACTACTAACACGTCCATAACTATGTGCGATTCGGACTCATCTGACCCATGGCCCTGCTTGAGCTCAAACACATCTCGAAAAATTTCGCGCATGCCAAGGGCACGCTGCAGGTGCTCGACGACATCAGCTTCGACGTGGACGAGGGCGAGTTCGTGGCGATCGTTGGGCCGTCGGGATGCGGCAAGTCAACGCTGCTGCGGATCATCAACGGGATCGTGCCGATGACGTCGGGACAGGTGCTGTACCGGGGCCGGCAGGTCGATGGGATTAATCTTGAATGCGCGCTGGTGTTCCAATCGTTTGCGCTGCTGCCGTGGCTGTCGGTCAAAGCGAACGTGGAACTCGGGCTGGAAGCGCAGGGATTGCCGTTGGCAGAGCGGGAAAAGCGCGCGGGAATCTATATCGACAAGGTGGGACTCGACGGCTTCGAGGAGGCCTACCCGCGCGAGCTGTCGGGCGGAATGAAGCAGCGGGTGGGATTCGCGCGGGCGCTGGCGGTCGAGCCCAAGGTGTTGCTGATGGACGAGCCGTTTTCGGCGCTGGATGCGCTGACTGCGATCACGCTGCGCGAGGAAATGCTCGAGATCTGGCAGTCGCCCGACATGCCGGTAAAAAATATAGTGCTGGTCACGCACATCATCGAGGAGGCAATCGAGCTGGCCGATCGGGTGATCGTGATGGCGTCGGGCCCGGGACGCATCGTCAAGGATCTCAAAGTCGAATTGCCAAGACCGCGCGACCGGCGCGCTGAAGCATTCAACGCGCTGACCGACAAGGTCTTCTCGCTGATCGAGGAGCGCGGCTGATGGCGGCGGCGTCGATATATCCGCTTCCCGATTGCGCGCTGAGCCTGGTCTTCGGCTTGCTCGAACTGCTGGAGGATCGCGGCGGGCGCGAGGACGGATACAAAATAGCGCGCGATCTGAATTTCAAATTCGGCGATCTGCTCAAGGTGATGAAGGCGGCGGAAATCCTCGGCTTCGTTTCAACTCCGGCCGGCGACGTGGTGCTCGAGCCGCTGGGAAAACAACTCCTGGACGCGAAAGTCAACGAACGCAAGCTGCTGGTGCGCGGGCAATTGAAGCAACACAGCCTCTTCAGCTACTTCATCCGGCTGCTGCATGGCCAGGAGGACAAGTCTCTCACCAGGGAAATCGTGCTCAGCCACCTGGCGATGCTGCTGCCGAGCGAAAAGCCCGAGCGCCAGTTCATTACGATGGTGAACTGGGGGCGATTCGCCGAGCTGTTCGGCTATAACAAGGACGAGGACCGTTTTTATCTGGACAACGAATAGGCGCTTGCGCCAGGGGAGAAATCAATATGGCTAGCGATGCTGAAAAAGTCGTGACCGAATTTTGCAACGCGTGGCCGCGCAAGAATATCGACGAACTGCTCGGCTTCTTCACCGACGACGCCGTGTATCACAACATCCCGTTCGAACCGGCCCGCGGCAAGGACGCCATCCGCGCCGCCATCAACACCTTTCTGCCGATGGCCAAGTCGCTTCATTTCAAAGTGCTGAACAGCGCCAGCGCCGGCAACGTCGTCTTCAACGAGCGCGTCAACGTCTTCGAGCTGGGCGGCGGCAAGACGATCTCGCTGCCGGTGGCAGGCGTGTTCGAGGTCAGGGGCGCCAAGATCAGCGCATGGCGCGACTACTTCGACATGGCGATGTACACCAAGCAGATGTAGCGACAGCCTCGCCCAGGCAGGCGCGATGCCCAAAGCAAAGGACAATAATCCCTCGCGGCGCGACGTCATTCGCCTGACTGCGCGGTGCGAGGCCGCGGGTTGGGCCGGCAAGCACGGAAAGACGGACGTCCGCGCAGTGCTGGCGCGGCTCGATTTGCCGAGCCACGCTGATTTGCTCGCCGGAATCTCCACGGGCGACGACGCCGGAGTGCTGCGTCTTTCCAACGACCTCGCGATCGTGAACACCGTCGATTTTTTCACGCCGGTGGTGGACGATCCTTTCAGCTACGGACAGATCTCCGCCGCCGGCGCGCTGTCGAACGTTTATGCGATGGGCGGATTGCCGCGCACCGCGCTGAGCATCGTATGCTGGCCGCGAATCGGATTGCCCGACGCCATGCTCGCCGAAATTATCCGCGGCGGCGCCGAGAAGGCGCGCGAGGCCGGCGTCGTAATCGTTGGCGGTCACACCGTCGCCGACGAAGAAGTGAAATTCGGGATGGCTATCACGGGAGTAATCGATCCGCGCCGAATCGTGCGCAATGCCGGCGCGCAAGCCGGCGACGCGCTGGTGCTCAGCAAGGCGCTCGGCACGGGAATCCTGATGACCGCATTCAAGCGCGACCAGCTGGCCGACGAACCATACCAGGCCGCGGTCCGCTCGATGGCGCAGCTAAACGCGGCGGCCGCCTCCGCGATGCTCAAGTACGACGTTCACGCCGCCACCGCCGTCACGGGATTGGGTCTCGCCGGTAATGCGCTGAAGATGGCCGAGCGCAGCGCCGTTACGATCGTGTTCGAGGAATCCGACTTGCCGTTGCTGCCCGGAGTGCTCGAGCAATGCCGCGCCGCAATGATTCCCGGCGACGGCGAACGCAATCGCGAGTACTACGCGCCAAGCGTCCGCATCTCCGACGAAGTTTCCGACGAGATCGCGGCGATTGCCTTCGATCCGCAGACCTCGGGCGGATTGCTGATCGCGATCCCCGACAAGCAGTCCCTTGCCCTGCTCGCGGAGCTTCAGAATTGCGGGCATCGCGACGCCGCAATCGTCGGCCGCGTCACGCCGCGCCGCGAACACCCGATCGAATTAGTCTGACCAGGGGCCGACCCGGTTCATCAGCCGGATCGCCTCGGTCGCACGGCGCCGCAACGGCTCGCACGCGCCGTGCGCCCGGTCATCGGCGGTCGAACCGTACCCCCCCTTTCCCCGGAAATCCCCCGGCGCGCGCCCTATCCCTTGTTGACGTTTGAGGCCTGCAAACCTTTGGGCCCCTGCGCGACCTCGAACTCAACGCGCTCCCCCTGCTCGAGCGAGCGGAAACCTGCTCCATCGATGGCGCTATAGTGCACGAACACTTCCTGCCCGTCCTCCATCGTGATGAAGCCGTAGCCCTTCTTCGGGCTGAACCACTTAACCGTCCCGTTAGCCATTTTCCCCCATACCTCCTGAAGGGAACCAGCCGGAGCGCCCCCCTCAGGGCCATCCCCCGCCGGCGACGCGCTTCCCCAAGCAACGCGCGTAACGGCGCGCATATAGCACAAGATGCGGCACATACCAAATAGGTAAAACACTCGAAACCGAGCCGTAATATGTTTGGGGATCGAGAACGGCGCGGTGCAGCAACTAATATTGCCAGCGGCGAATTGGGCGGGCATGCATGTGGCAGTGATCGGGAATCTGGCGCATCACGCCGTCGATGCCGAATTTATCGGCGCCGTACTTCGCGCGCGCGACCAGTGACAGCGCCTCGATCATGAATTCGCGCTCCTGGTCGGTGGGCACGGCGCGATGCTCTCCGAGGACGGCCATGGGAGTGTCGCACGAATCGCAGTCCAGGATCGTAAATTTGAAGGGGTAAACGAAGTCGGCGTAGCGCTGCGTGTAATCACGCAACTCGCACAGTTCGCATTTCGGCATCGACTAAGCCGTCGTCGCTTCGCGCGCAGTCCGCAAGCGACGCATCGCGAGCCGTGGCGGCCCGCGACGCATCGGGGCGCAAATTCCTACTTCATCGCTGGAGAAGCTGCCGCCGCGGGCGAAGGCGCTGCCATCGCTGGCGCCACCGGTACCTCTCTGCCGCTCTTGGTCTGCGGCATCGACTTGGTAGCCGCCTTGGCCGCGGCCTTCGCGTGTCTCTTGCAGCGATAGACGCTCGAGGTCGAGATTTTGAGGTCTGCGGCGATATCCTTGGCATGCTTTCCGCTGTTGACCTCGTTCATCACGGCGTCGCAATCGACTTTGCTGGCGAATGCGGGCCGCGCATTCGTCGCAAACGCGACGGTCGTCGCGAGCATCGCCGAGGCCGCCACTAGCGCAAACTTCTTCATCAGCATTTTCTTCCCCGCTCAGGTTAGGGTCGTTTCAAACGAAGCAGAGTAATTCAAAATGCACGCCTCATCAACCTAGCGCTTGGGCGGGGCGAATCCCGGAAAGGACGGTTGGCGTTTTTCCTGGAAGGCGGCGACGCCTTCGGCCAGATCGGCGCCGAAAAATCCCATCATCTCGAGCGCCAGCGAGGCGTCGAACGCCGGGCCTGCCACCCGCAGCCAATTGTTGAGCGAACGTTTGGTGAATCTCACCGCCTGTTGCGGGCCGCGCGCGAGCTTGCGCGCGACTTCCATCGCCTTGTCCATCAGCTTGTCGGCCGCAACGCAGAGGCTAACCAGCCCGATGCGCTCGGCCTCCTTGCCGTCGATGAATTCAGCCGTCATCAGGTAGTACTTCGCCTTGGCCATGCCGCACAGCAGCGGCCAGATGATCACCGCATGATCCCCAGCCGCGACGCCAAGGCGCAAATGTCCGTCGGTGATGCGCATCGCCTCCGACGCGATGCTGATATCCGCCATGAACGCGACCGCCAATCCCGCGCCGACGGCGACGCCGTTGATCGCGGAGATGATTGGCTTGTCGAGATTGATCATGTTGTAAACGATGTCGCCGGCTTCCTTCCACGCCTTGCCGACGTTGGCCGCGCTCGCCGTCATCTGCGCAATCATGTCGAGGTCGCCGCCCGCTGAAAACGCGCGCCCGGCGCCGGTGACCACCACGACGTTGGTTTCGTCGTCGTCGGCAACGTCGAGCCACACGCGGCTCAACTCGAAGTGGAGGCGGCTGTTGGTGGCGTTGAGCACTTCGGGACGATTGATCGTGATGAGCAGGATGCCGTCATCCTTGCGCTCGAACAGAAGATGCTGGTACTCGCTGTATTTCACTTTTTCACTTTTTCACTTTTTCACTGGCACCGTCACGCGCCCGGACGGATGCCTGATCAGCCTTTGTAAATGTCGATGACCTTGCCGAGCAGCGCGATCGCTTCGGGCTTCGGGCGCTGAAAGCTGTTGCGGCCGATGATCGAGCCGTAACCGCCGCCGGCGTGAATCCCGCGGACGGTGTTCAGCAACGTGTCGTCGGTTTCCTTGGCGCCGCCCGAGAAAATCACGATGCGCCGGCCGTCGAAGGCAGCCTGCATGACGTGCTTGATGCGCGCCGAGAACGGCTCGAGTGGAACCTTGCTGGCGTCGTACGCTTTTTTGGCCTCGGCCAGTTCGATAAAAGCGGTGGGCGGCTTGACCTTGATCATATTCGCGCCGAGTTGCGCCGCGATTTGCGCCGCGTACGCGACCACGTCGATCGCGGTCTCGCCCTGCTTGCTGACGCCGGAGCCGCGCGGGTACGACCATAGGACCAGCGGCAGTCCATTGGCCTTGGCTTCTTCGCCGATTTCGCGCGCCTCCTGGTACATCGACTTCTCCTGCGTCGAGCCCGGGTAGATCGTCAGTCCGATCGCGGCGCATCCCAGGCGCAGAGCGTCCTTGACGCTGGCGGTCACGGCCAGCGCGGGATCTTTTTCCTCGTTGAGAACGTCGTGATTGTTGGCCTTGAGGATGAGCGGAATCTCGCCGGCGTACTCGGCCACGCCCGCCTCGAGAAATCCCAGCGGCGCGGCGTATGCGTTGCATCCCGCATCGATGGCGAGCTGAAAGTGATAGCGCGGGTCGTAGGCGGGCGGATTGACGGCGAAGCTTCGCGCCGGGCCATGCTCGAAGCCCTGGTCCACGGGCAGGATTACGAATTTGCCAGTACCCGCCAGCTTGCCATGGTTGAGCATCCGCGCCAGGTTGCTGCGCACGCCGGCGTTTTCGGAATCGTAATAGCCAAGAATCTCTCGAACTCGCTTAGTCATTTTCCTCTGTCTCCGTTTGGAGTGTGATTGCAGTTTGCATTCCTATATCACAACATCGCGGCCGCGTAGTGGGCCGCGCCAAGCAGGCCGGCGGCTGGATTCAGCGAGACGCGGACTTCGATCCGTTTCAGGATCTCGTTGAGCCGGCCTTTGGACAAGAATCCCTGCACGAACGCCCCCTCGGTGAGCATCGGCAGAATTTTCGGCGCGATCCCTCCGCCCAGAAAGACACCGCCCAGCGCCAGGACTTTGAGCGCCAGGTTGGCGGCCTCGGAACCGTAAATATCGCAAAACATGGCGAGCGCGTGAACGCAAACCGGGTCGCGTCCCGCCATCGCCGCCTCGCTTACCGCAGCCGAAGGATCGCCCGCGGCGATTTGCCCGCTCAGCCAGGCGGGCTCTTCGGCCCGGCTCTCGCGCCTCAGGAAACGATAGATATTCCAGAGTCCCGGACCCGAAAGGACGCGCTCGCAGCTGGCGTGTCCGAATTCGGCCGCGACGAACCGGAGCAGCTCGATCTGTTCGGCGCCGTGCGGTGCGAAATCGCTGTGCCCGCCCTCGGATGCGACCGCGTAGTATTTGCCGCCCTCCCAGACCAGGGCAGATTCGCCCAGACCGGTGCCCGCGGCGAGCACCGCGATGTTGCCGTGTTCGGGGGGATTTTCCGCGCGATGCAGAACCGCAAACTCGGTGGCCTTCAGATGAACCATGCCGTAGGCCATCGCCGCCAGATCGTTAATCAAGCGAACCGGGACGCCGCTCAGCGCGCGCGACAGTGAGACGCTGGAGAGTTGCCATGCAACGTTGGTGGCGTGGGCGCGGCCGTCGATTATTGGACCGGGCACGCCGATGCAGACGGCATTCACCGCCGCGCTTGCGCCGAGGAAATCCGCGCACGCCGCCTCGAGGCTGTCGAACTGCGAGGTCGGGTAGCGGCGCTCGCGCACAATTTCGAGTGTGCCCGCGGATTGCTTGAAGAGCCCGAGATCGGTTTTGGTTCCACCGACATCGCCGGCCAGGATGAGGCCATCCATAGGAACCCCGATCCGGTTCTAGCCTTCGACGTTGAACGACTCGGCGAGCGCGACTTCCTCGGCGCTGCCGATATAAATCGGATGGCGCTCGTGGATCGCGGTGGCAGCGATATCGAGAATCCGCTGTTTGCCGGTCGAACCGCGGCCGCCGGCCTGCTCCGCGAGCATCGAGAGCGGCGCGAGCTCGTACATCAGGCGCAGTTTCCCCTTGGGCTTGCCGCCTTCGGCAACCTCGGCGGGATACATAAAAATTCCGCCCTCGAGCAGGCATCGATGGAAATCGGCGGCGAAAGCGCCTGAGTATCGAAGTGAGTAGCTAGTGCGTTTGTCTTTGCGACTGGTAATATGCGCGACGAACTTGCGCGCTCCGTCGTGCCACTTGCCCACGTTGCCCTGATTGACCGCATAGGTTGACCCGTGCGGCGGCATCTTCACGTTCTCTTTCCATAGAATGAATTCACCGCGAGTTCGATCGAGGGTGAAGATATCGACGCCGGCGCCGGCGCTATACACGAGCTGCGCGGCCGGCCCGTACAGGATGTATCCGGCGATGAGCTGCTGACTTCCGGGGACGAGGATGTCCTCGATTCCGGCCCCGTGCCTGGGCGCGCGCTTCTTGACGGCGAAGATGGTGCCGAGCGAACCGTTTACGTCGGTATTAGATGACCCATCGATGGGATCGTAGAGTACGCAGTAGCTATTGTCGCGGCAGTTGGATGAGTAGTGATGCGGCTCGTCCATTTCCTCGGAGATGAGACTACATACCGGAGAGCCATGCTCGAATGCCTCGAGGAAAACTTTGTTGCCCCACTCGTCGAGCTTCTTGACCTTTTCGCCGTGCACGTTGGTTTCGCCGGTGTAGCCGAGCCCGCCGTGGCCCGCGAGCGCCAACTCGCGCGCGATGCGGGTGGCGATGAACTCGATGCGCTTCATTATAAGAGCGAGGTCCGCGACCGGCAGCGCAGTCGCGCTTTTGGTCTTGATATGATTCGTGAGAGTAATGCCGGCGCTCATCTGCAATTCCTTCTCGACAAATTGGACACGTTGATGGGGTCCTCCTGCTAGAGCGTTCGCCAAGTGCGCCCGTCGGCCGCGATCATCAGGGCGGCCTCGAGCGGTCCCCACGAGCCCGCGGCATAGGTGGGGGGATCCATCGGCGACAGGGCCCAGGCATCCAGGATAGGTTGCACGAAGGTCCACGCTTCTTTGACCGTATCGCGGCGCATGAAGAGCGTCTGGTCGCCAACGATCACGTCGTTGAGCAGGGTCTCGTACGCTTCCGGCGTGGAAGTCACGTAGTGAAAATCGACATTGACCTGCTGGAGGCGGGTCTGCGAGCCGGGCACCTTGGACATGATATGGAGCGCGAGGCCTTCGTCGGGTTGAATCCTGATAGTCAGCATATTGGGCGCCAGTGGAGCGCGCGGGTTTGAGTTATACAGGATTCGGGGCACGCTGTTGAAGAAGATCGCGATTTCGCTCGAGCGCTTGGGCAGCCGTTTGCCGGTGCGCAGGTAGAACGGCACGCCGGCCCATCGCCAGTTATCGATCCAGCATCGCAGCGCGACAAAGGTCTCGATTTGCGAACCCGGCGCGATCTGCGGCTCGGCGCGGTAGGCCTTGACCGGCACGCCGCCGATCAGTCCCTCGCCGTACTGGCCGCGCACGACCCATTTTTCGATATCCTCGTCGCCGAGCGGACGCAGCGCGCGCAATACGTCGAGCTTTGCGTCGCGCATCGACTCGGCGCCGGTGGTGTTTGGGGGCTCGGTCGCGATCATGCAAAGCGTTTGCAGCAGATGGCTCTGCACCATGTCGCGCAGCGCTCCGGCGCGATCGTAGTAGGAGGCGCGCGTGCCGACGCCCTCGGCTTCGGCGACGGTAATCTGGACATGGTCGACGAAGCGCGCCGTCCAAATAGGCTCGAAGATCGCGTTGGCGAAGCGCAACACCATCAGGTTCTCGACGGTTTCCTTGCCGAGGTAATGGTCGATTCTGAAAATCTGGCTTTCGTCGAAATGGCGCGCGAGCTGGGCGTTGATCTCGGAGGCGCTGGCGAGATCGGAACCGATCGGTTTTTCGACCACGACGCGCGCGAACGGATGCCCCTTGTCATGGCGATGAATCATTCTGGCGGCGGTCAATCCCTCCGAACAGGTGTCGATGAAAGCCGGTGGAATCGCAAAGTAGAAGACCCGATTGCCCTGGGTGCCGAACTCGGCGTCGAGCGCCTCGCATCGCTTGTGCAGGTTTTGATAATCGGCGGCCTCGGTGAACGAGCCACGATTGAAATGGAGCAGGGGGGCGAACTTCGCCCAGTGTTCGTTCTCCAGCGGGCGGCGCGAGAACTGCTCGATGCCGCTGAGCGCGAACGCGCGATACTTCTCGTCGTCGAGATCCTCCATCGAGAAACCGAGGATCGCGAACTTGTCGGGCAATTCGCCGTCGAGCGAGAGATTGTACAGCGCGGGAATCAGCTTGCGATGGCTCAAGTCGCCGGCGCCGCCGAAGATCACCACGATGCATGGATCGTAGTGATGGCGTTCCTTGACGGGGTGACTGAGATCGACGGTCCTGTTTGCCGGCGCGTCCATAAATAGCTTAACCCTCTCGCGCGCTACTCCTTGATGATGCCGTGGCCGCCCATCTCGTCGCGCAGCGCGGCGAGGAATTTCTCGCCGAAGGTGCCTTCGCCCTTGACAGCGCGCGAGCGGAAGCGCGCGAACAGCGCCATGGTGATTATCGGCATCGAGATGTTCTTGTCGATTGCGTCCTGCACCGCCCAGCGGCCCTCGCCCGAATCCTCGACGTAGCCGGTGATTTGCTCGAGGGCCGGATCCTTTTCCAGCGCGCTGGCGGTAAGCTCCAGCAGCCATGATCGCACGACGCTGCCCTGTCGCCACAGGCTTGCGATCTTCGGCAAGTCGAGCTTGTACTCCGACTTGTGCATCGCCTCGAAACCCTCCGCGTACGCCTGCATCAGCCCGTACTCGATGCCGTTGTGGACCATCTTCACGTAATGGCCCGCGCCGTGGCCGCCGACGTGGGCGTAGCCGCCGGGAGGAGCGAGCGTTTTGAAAATCGGTTCGTAGCGCCTGAAGATGTCCGCCGCGCCGCCGATCATCAGGCAGAAGCCAAGCTTGAGTCCCCAGATGCCGCCGCTGGTGCCGGCATCCACCAGATGCAGTTTCATGCCGGCGAGAGCGGCAGCGCGGCGGAGGTCATCGTGAAAGTTGGTGTTGCCGCCGTCGATGATCGCGTCGCCAGGTTCGAGCAATTCGGCCAGTTGGTTAATCGTGCTGTCGGTGGGATCGCCAGCCGGCACCATCACCCACACTCCGCGCGGCGGCGCGAGCCTGGCGACCATCTCTTTGAGCGAATTGACGCCGTCGGCGCCGAAGGTTGAAACTTCTTTGAGTTTCGCATCGTCGAGATCGAAGGCGACAATCTGGTGATTGTCGCGCCGCAGCCGCTCGACCATATTCATGCCCATTTTGCCGAGACCAACGAATCCGATTTCCATCGTGCTTCCTCTTGGCAGATGACGATGCGATCCGGATTTGCGGTCACGCGGCGGGAACCGGGAAAGGATTTCTCCGCGCACGCCTCGGCATTCGACTATCCGGCGCTCTGCCTAAGCTATTCTAACCCGACTGTTTGTTCAAAGAGCGCGCCTCGAACCGCGCGCCTAACGGGATTTGATGTCGTCTTCGAGAATCAGATTGCGCAAGTCCTGGCGCTGGAAGATCGCCGCCACCGAGCGCGTCAGCGCGACCGACAACACCTGCCCCGGCTCGTCGTAGATACCGGCTTCATCCTCAGAACCTAGACCGAACGAACCGACCGGCGGGTCGTAGTAGGTTTCGTCAGAGCTGCCGGTCCAGAACGGGACGCTGAACGGCGGCTTGTAGATCGAGACGTCGAAAGCAAAATCGGCAGTCGTCCGCCAGACAGGGCCGTACTGGCCGTTGGCGCCGCGGCTTTTTTTTACCCAGCATCGCCGAAGCTTGCTCTCGAGCACATATTCGGTGGTGCTACTGACGCCCGGTTTGTAGGCGACATCAGCGGACGACGACGCGCTCAAACCCGCCTCATCGGCCGAGCGCCCGATCGCTTGCTGCAGGATCGGGCCGAGCGGCGGGCTGTACAGGCGTTCGGTAATGTTGCCGGATTGATCGATGATGACTCCGATCGCCGGATTGCCATTGAGCGGCGCGCTGTCGCCGGTGGCGTCGCGCGCGTCGGCCGGCATCAGGATCACGATGGTCTTTCTGGGATAACTGTTTTGATATCCCTTGACCTGGTACGGGTAGTACTCGATCTTCTGGACCGAGGTCGTAGCGGGTGCGGGCGCACCGCCGCCGACGGTCGCACATCCCGGGAGGATCGAGCTGAGGGCCGAGACGACAGTGACGAGGAGCGCGATTCGGATTGCGAAGGTCGGCTGGCTCCCCACGATCAGGCTTCGCCTCTTATCGATTCGCCGCCTGGGCCCGTTCGCGGAAGAGAAACAGAGTGCCACCGACCTCGAGCCGATCGCCGCTCTTGAGCGAGTAGCGGCCCGCCACGGGATGTCGATTCACGAATATCTGGCCGCCGGTCGGACTGATGATGAAATTCTTGCCCTCGCGCCGGATGATCGCATGATTGCCGAGCACGGTCTGATCGCCGAACAGTCCGATGTCGCTTTCTTCGGCGCGGCCGATAATCGTCACGCCCTTGAGCAGGGGATATTCGCGGCCCTCGCGCGCGTTGCGGCTCTGGCTGCGCACGACCATCAGCCAGCCGCGCTTGAGCAGCTCGCCCACCAGTCCGATGAAGAATCCGATCAGCGCGCCGAGGATGATAATCGCGATCGCTCGTCCCAGCGCCTGCGGAAACGTGCTCGTCAGGCTCTGGTAAAAAAATCCGCCGAGCGCGCCGCCGAGCACACCGCCGATAGCGCCGTTGCGCCGCCGCGCCGCCGATCCCGACGCCGATCCAACGCCGAGTCCGACCGCGATTCCGAGCACGCCCCATCCCAGGATTCGGCCATTGAGACCGCCCAGGATGTCGAACGCAAATTCGCCGACCAGCAATCCCAGCGCTCCGCCGGCCGCGCCGATAGCTCCGCCCACCACGAATCTGCGCGCCGCCTGGCGCAACTGGCCCACGCTGAGCGTTTCGATCGAGGCGAGAAACGCGCTGATTAGTGCGCCGATCAACGCACCGAACAGGATATCGCGGCCATAGACCCAGCGGATGCCGAGAATTGGCTCCGAAAGCCCCCACGCGGCAAAACCGCCAAGCGCGCCGGCGGCTGCGTAGAAGAGAAGTTTTTCGCGGGAAACATTACTCGCCATGATGCACTTTTTTCACTTTTCACTCTCAGCATTGCGCGTGCTGGGGTCAGGTTCAAGCGCAATTCTGTTAATGCTAATTTTCGCCGACACACGAGCCTAAAGAATCACGGTGTCAGATCGACGTCGGGCAGATTGAGCGGCAATCCGCAGGTGCCGCATTGCTTCGAGAAGATTCCCCACGGCGCGCCGACTCCCACGAAGTAAACCTCGCCGCACCGCGGGCACTTGAAGGAATACAGTTTCGAAATGTTGAGCGCGGCCGCGATCAGCGCCAGACCCGTGCCCGAGAGGACCCATCGGACGATGGTGCGAACGATGTCGTCGTAGCCGATGAAGTATGCGATCGTCGCGCCGCCGACCATCCCCGCAAAGAACACGCTGACGAAGTAGAACTGGCGTTGCGCGAGCCCGATGCTCGCCAGTGCTGCGCGATCCTCGTCGGTTAGAATCGGCGATCGCGGCGGCGGGATTCCCGCATCTTCGAGCAAATCCATTTTTCAATTCACCTGCCGACCGCGTTGCGGCCGCCCGTCACTCCCCGCTACCGGGTTTTGACAGAGCGAAGCCCGCATCCCGCAGCAGCGCCAGATTATCTTATTCGCTGGGTGCAGAGCCTGTCCTGAGCGAAGCCGAAGGAGGTCACCCCTGGCCGTGGCGACGGCAGCGCAGTGTTAAGCCCTTGGCAGGGGCCGCCGCCGCCAACGGCGGGCGGCCTTAATACTCGGGTGCAGGGGTCACCCCTGCTAGTTCGCCTGGGCGGTCCAGGTGCCGCGCTCTCCCGACGGCGTCGATTCGAAAGTGCCGCTTAACTGATCGACCCGGCGCTGGCCTTCGAAGTAATACGTCTCGGTGCCGTATGGGACCTGGAACTGCAAATGGTTGCCGCGGACGAATCCTTCGATCGGCGTCATTCCAAAGCCTGACTGATGGATCACCAGCTCGCCGTGCAGGAAGCCGTTGGGCTGCGGACGCAGTCTAAGCTCCATCTCGGGATTGCCGCCGCTGCGAAGGCCGCTGATGGTGCCGGTGGCGACCGTCGGCCCGAGCATGCTGCCCGAGTTCGTCGAGCTGCCACCCATCGAGCTGCCGATCGCGCCGCTGCCGCCCGGATAGGTCGCGTATGGTCCGCCGGCGTCGGCGAGCACTTCGAATCTCTTCGCATCGAAAAATTGGCCGTTCAAATAAAAATTAACCGTGTAGGTGCCCGGCAGAAACGCGCCGCCGCGCGAGTTGCCGACGCGTCCGCTGAACGTCACCGTCTTCATACTGGTCGAGACGGACTGATAATCGTTGACCGCGCCCAGCGTGCGGCCGTCGGGCCCGATGTAGGCCGCATCGACGCGGTACTGGCCGGGCTCCAGCTTGTAGAGCCGGTTCTCGAAGCTGACCTCCCAGCCGACGAACAACACCTTCGATACCTCGAAAGAGCTGGTCGCCTTCGAGAGCGCGGTCCCGGTCTTGGTGGTGTTGAGAAAATCGATACTGCGAAGCTGCAACGGCTTGGCGCGACGCTCGTCGATCATCGCGAGCTTGCGCGCTTCTTCGTCGCGCTTGCGCTGCGCCTCTTTCGCCGCCGCCGCCTCCGCTGCCGCGCTCGCGGCCTCCGCGTTCCTTGCGCTTACGTCCTGGGTGACGATGAAGCCTTCCTGCGCGAGCATCTTGTCGTCGGAGTAGAGCGCCACTTTGTAGGTGCCGGGCGGCTTGTCGGTCATCGTCGGCATCAACGCCACGCCGCTGAAGTCGGCGGTTGTCTGCGCCGGCCCGACAAAAATATTCGTGTCGCTGGAAGCGATCTGAAGCCCCTTCGGATCGTAAAAGCGCGCCTCGACTTTTTCGTCACGCCCTTCCAGCCCCGCGAGCAGGTTCTTGAAGGTTGCGGTCCACTTCAGGTAGCGCGCGTTGGTCAGATCGGTATCGTTGAACTGCGATTGCGGCGGCGCCAGCGCGGTGCCCTCGCGCGTCGAGAGCGCCAGCGTCATCTGCGAAAATTCCAGTGGATGCTCGCGGGCCTTGGCCAGCAACTCCTCATGCTTCCACGGCAATCCGTCGAACAGCGGCTTGAGTCCGAGCCGCAACTGGAGCTCCGGGCTTGAATATAGGTACGTCCCGCCGAACGCCGCTCCCGCCAGCACGATCAGGAAAAACGCCAGGCTGATCGAGCGGCTCAGGCGGCTGCGCGGCTTGCGATAAACGATCGGCGCCTCGTCGTATTCGAATTGCTCGACCTGCGACAGCCCGCCGGTTCCGCCCGTCGAGCTCACACTCGCACCGTCGTGCGCCAGCCCGCGCCCGTAGAGCATCATGTCGCGAAATTCCTGGACGCGCGCGGGCCGCCCTTCCACTTCGTATGCAAGCGCCGCGTCGATGGCGCCCGCCAGGTTGCTCGACACGGCCGGGCGCAGCTCGCGAACCGGCGGGAAGCTGAAGGGCGGAAACTTCTCGGGATCGCGGCCGGTCAGCACGTAATGCAGCGTCGCGCCCAGCGAGTAGATGTCGCTGCGCGGATCGACCAGGCCCTGGTACTGCTCCGGCGGCGCGAAGCCGAGCGTGCCGATCATCGTGCCCTTGCGCGCCGCCTTGAACAGCCGCGCGATTCCAAAGTCCACCAGCACGACCCGCCCGTTCGGATTGAGCATCACGTTGGACGGCTTCATGTCGCGGTAGATTATCGGCGGCACCAGCCCGTGCAGGTACGCGAGCACGTCGCACAACTGGCGCGCGATGTCGATCACCAGCCCCTCGGGCAGCGGCTCGCCGCGCGCGGCGAGTTCCTCCTCGAGGTTGCGTCCCTCGACGTACTCCATCACCAGGTAATGGCGGTTGGCGAGTTCGAAGCGGTCGGTGATCGCGGGAATCGCCTGATGCTTCAGTTGCGCGAGCGTGTCGGCCTCGCGCGCGAAATATTCGTTGGCCTCGATCCGCTGCGCCTGATCGATAAAGTGATCGACCATCTCCTTGATCGCGCACGGACGATTGGCCAGGCGCTGGTCGCGCGCCAGATAGACCATCCCCATCCCGCCGCCGCCGAGCAGCCGCTCGATCGCGTAGCGGCCCTGCAGCACGGTGCCGGGCTCGAGCGGTCCGGTCAGTGGCTGCGATGAATCTTTTGGCGAGGTGGACATCGTTAATCGCCGGCGCGCCGCCGGCGCCTAGCTTGCATAGACTACGACCACGGAAATGTTATCGGTACCGCCGCCGGCGTTTGCCGCGACGATCAATTCGCGCGCCGCGTCGAAGGGATCGGGGTTGCGCCCCAGAATCTCGTGGATCTGACCGTCATCGACGTGCGCCGTCAGCCCGTCGCTGCAGAGCATCAGCTTGTCCCCGCGTTTGAGCTTGAGCGAGACCGCCTCCGCCCCCGCCGGCCCGCTCTGGCGCGCACCGAGCGAGCGCGTGATCACGTTCTTGTGCTCGTGGGTGCGCGCTTCCTCGGCAGTTATCTGCCCGATTTCGATCAGCCGCTGCACCAGCGAGTGGTCCTTGGTGACCTGGCGAAGCGTCGCGCCTTCCATCAGATATCCGCGGCTGTCCCCGACCCAGGCCACCGCCGCATCCGGCGGCGCGAGCAGCGCGCACACGCCCGTGGAACCCATTCCGCGGGACTCCGGATGGCTGGCCACATATTCGATAATCCTGGAATTTGCTTCTTCGAGCGCGGCTGTCAGCAGTTCCGCGCCGTTGGTAACCTCTCCATGTGCGCCCTCGAGCCGTGATTCAATGTAACTACGGATCGTTTGTACGGCAATTGCAGAAGCTACTTCGCCCGCCTCGGCGCCGCCCATCCCGTCGGCAACGACGTACAAATGGCTCTGCGCCGGATCGACGAGCGACTCGCGCGTGTACTCGACGGCCAGCACCGCGTCTTCGTTATGCTCGCGCACGCGGCCTACGTCGGTCATCGCGGCCGCGCGCAGCCGGATCGTGGCGCCGAGCGCAATCAGCTCGGCCTTGAACGCGTCGATGGTCGGCCAGCGGTCGGCGGGACTGAAAGCGATCGCGCGGCGGATCGCATTCTCCAGCCGCGGGGTAACGACATGCGGCGGATAGAACTGCACCGGACCCGCCTCTTCGCGCCAGCTCTCGCTCGGAATCCTTGCGCCCGTGAGCCAGGTGTAGAGGATCGCGCCGGCCGAAAAAACATCCGCGCGCTTGTCCACCTTTTTGCCGCGATAAATCTCCGGCGCCGTGTAGCCGTCGTTGAAAATCGGCTCGCCCTGAAGCTCATTGTCGTTGCTGACGTAGTCCAGGCCCGTGAGCTTGAGCCGGCCGTCAGGAGCGACCGAGACAGAATCCGGACAGATGTCGTTCAGCCGCAGCGCCCGGCGATGCACAAACGAAATCGCCTGGCAGATCTGCACGGCCGCCGCGATCGCTTCCGTCTCGCTCATTTTCCCGCCACCGCGGCCAATCCCCTTGAGTTCCTCGTCGGCGTAAACCAGGTACACGCGCCCGTTCTCAGCGAATCCTTCGGTCGCGCGCTGAAAGGCGGGATGGGTGATCGTCTGTGACAGCGCGAGCACCCGCCCGAAGACTTCACCGAGATCTTCGCCGCCCGGCGCCGCCTCATCCGCGTGCGCCCCGTCGCCGGTCTCGGGATTGGCTTGAGCTTCGGTTGCGATTGCCGCGATCGCTGCTTCGGTCGCTTCATCGGTCGATGAATTTGCGGCGGCCTCGGCCATCTCGGTGGAAGCGGGACCTGCGTCGGCGTCGATCTCGACCGCCGACCCGAGGCCTTCCCCCGATGCGTTCGCGCTCGCCGACTCTTCCATCTGCGAACTCGCGGTATGCGTCGGCGGCGGCGACGCGGTCCCGTTGGTCTGCGCAACCGCCGGCCTGAGTTCCGCGGTCTTGGCGCTCGGGCCGTTGGGATCCTGGGGCGGCGGTGCGGTCGGCACGAGCGCCGCCGGAGCCGGCGCTTCATCGACAACTTCCGCCGACGGTTGCGGGCCGAGGCGCTCGCGCAATGCGATCGATTCGGTTTTGCCGTCGCGGATGCGTTTGGCGCGATAGCGATTTTCGATCGACGTCTGACCCGTTAAGCCGACTATCTCGATGCCGCCCTTCAAAGACGTTCCCACCGCCAGCGGCGCCGGCCGCGTCGGCGACTGCGATGCGGATGCGGCCGCCTTGGACAGCCCCCGGCCGCATCGATCGCAGAACTGGGCGTCGTCCGATGCCTCTTGGCCGCATTCGGGACAGGTGATCATGCGCAACTAGCCTCTCCGAAACTGCAATATAGCACTGCCAAGCACCACCTGGTCGCGATCTTTTAGCTTGTAGAGCTGATCGCGCCCCAACTTGCCGCGCCCCGCGATGTAGGTGCCGTTAAGGCTGCCGAGATCGCGGATGAAGTAGTCTGCCCCGCGCAGAACTATCTCGGCATGGTGCCGCGAGACGCGATCCCCTCCGTGCGCGAGCTTCTTCAGATCGATGTCGAGCTTGTCGGCGGCGTCGTGCGATCGCCCGATCAAAGTGCGCATCCCAAAAATGCCGAACTCGATTTCATCGCCGCGCGAGACCAGCCGCGCCGGCGCAACGGATACGTCGGCGCCGTTGGCATCATGCTCTCCGAACAATCCGCCGGAACCTGGGCCGGTCGAAATTGGCGGCGAATAAATGCGCGACCCGGTCCGCGATTTCGTGTCAGCCGGCTCCGATTCGCTCGTCGCTTCTCTGCGCGGCGCGTACGACGACGCGGCCGCAGACGGTTCCAGCTCTTTGGTCTTGGCCGTCGATGACGCGCTCGGCGCCATCGCGGACCGCCGCGCCTTGAGCCGCCGCTCGATCAGGCGGCGCGCCTTGCCGGTGAGTTCGATCGCTTTTTTGATCTGTGGCGCGACGATCTTTGCCGCGGTGCTGCCCGCGGTGGCGCCGCCCTTGATATTTTCTCCAACCGGTTCGTTCAGCACGATCGTCGGCATCGTGGACGCCGGCGCAGCCGGCCTTGATACCGCCGGCTTCCACGGTGTCGAGCGCGCCCGCGCGGGCGATACTGGCGCACTGTTCAGCACGACCGTTGATAGCTGGGAACTCGGGCTCGGCGCGCCCGCGCCGCTGGCGACCGCCAGTCCCCCGCTCCCGTCCAATTGCCCCGACCGGTACTCGGGTGGCGGCTCGGGCAGCGCACGCCGCATCTCCTTTGCCGACGCGAACCGCTTGGCGATGTCCTGCTCGAGCGCACGCATCACGGCGTCCGCCGTCTTGAGCGAAACTTCGGGCGCCAGCGCGCGCAGCGGCGGAAAGCTGAACGGCGGCTCGAGCTGCGGATCGCGGCCGGTCAGCAGATGATGCATCGTGGCGGCCAGCGAGTAGAGATCCGAGCGCGGCTCGACCTTGCCCATGTACTGCTCGGGCGGCGCGTAGCCTACCGAGCCGATTTGGGTGCCGCGTCCGCCCGGTGGCAGGAAGCGCGCGATTCCGAAATCGATCAGCATCGCGCGGCCATTCTTGTCGATCATGATATTGCCGGGTTTCAGATCGCGATAAATTATCGGCGGCTTCTGCCCGTGCAGAAATTCGAGCACGTCGAGCATCTGGCGCGCCCACCTCAGCACCTTGTCCTCGGCGACTTTTCCCTTGGGTCCCAGCTTGTCGAGGAGGTGCTGCAAATCGCCGCCCGCGACAAATTCCATCACCAGGTAATGGCGCGAGTTCTCGGCGAAGTGATCGATCAACGTTGGGATGCCCGGATGCGACAGGCGCGCGAGCACGTTGGCCTCGCGGGTGAAGTCCTCGATCGCTTTCTTCTCCTGGATCCCGTCGCCGACGACCATCTCCTTGACCGCGACCGGCCGGTTCGCCAGGCGCGTGTCGTTGGACAGGTACACGCGTCCCATCCCGCCGGTGCCGAGCACCTTCTTGACGCGATAACGACCGTCGAGAAGATGGCCCTCGGTGAGTGCCTCGCCCGCATTCATGGCGATTGTCTGTGACCCTCCTCAACTTCCGCGCACGCGGCGCAGGTCCGGGCGCGACTGGAGGGGATGGCGGTCAAGATATTGTTTCTACCACCAGCTTGAGGAACGTTTTCCCGATGATCACTTCGTCGCCCGACTTGAGCTCGGCGGGACTGCCCGGCGACAGGCGCGGCTGGCGATTCACGTAGGTGCCGTTGAGACTGCCGATGTCCTCGATCGTGATTTTGCCGCCGTCGATTCGAATCAACGCATGCTTGCGCGAAATCTTGGCTTCGGGATCGTCGGCGTCGAGATCCACTTCCGGAAACGATCCGGTCTCGGGATCCCATCTGCCGACCAGGTTGTTGCCCTCTTCGAGCGGAAATTCCTGGCCCTTGCGTCCGCCGCGAACCACCGACAGCTTCGCCTTGAACGGCGCGCCGGCGGCCGCCGCGGTTGGAGCTGACGGCGCGCTCTCGGGCGCCGCCTCCGGCTTGATCTCGCCGGTGGGCGCTTCCGACTTGGGCACTTCGGCGCTCGGAGCTTCCGCCCCGGCCGCGGCCGCAGGCGCCGCATTCGCGTCGCCACTTTCAGCAGCGGCTGCGGCGGGAGCTGCTTCAGGAGCCGCGGCGGCAGGAGCAGCAGGAGCCGCCGCGGTGGCGGCGCCGGCGGCGAGCTTCGCGCCGCATCCGTCGCAGTAATCGAGTCCGTCCATGTTTTCGTAGCCGCATTCGCCGCATTTGATCATGGTCTAAGCCCTCGCAGGTGAGTTCGAAGTGTCGGTCCCGTGCCGTTCACCAAGTTTGATTTTCGATACACTAATCGGACTTCTGGAAATCCTTCAACGCTTCCGGATCGAGCATCTGGGTTTTGCGCACCACCGCCTGCGCTTGCAGCAGCGTGGTCTTGGCCGCCTTGGTCTGCAGCGTCTGGGTCTTCTTGATCTGATCGAGCAGGCCCGCCAGCGCCTGCGTCGCCTTGACGTTGCCCAACCGCTGCGTGCCTTGCATCGCGTTGCCGAGCAGCCGGGTCGCGCGATCGACGTTGCCCGCCTTGAGCTCCTCTTCAGCCTTGGCCTGCAGCTTGGCAATCGAAACCTGATCCACCAGGTTCATCACGCGGCCGTTGCGCTTGCTGGTCAGCGTGCGATCGAGCGTGTAATCGACGGTGAGATCGCAGGCGACGGTGGATTCGGCGCCGCCGGGCACTTCGTAATGGAACGTGCTCTGCAAAATTCTGACCTGCCCCGGCTTGCGCGGCGGCAGCACCAGCGTAAGCAGCACGGAACCGGGGACGCCCGCCTGCAGGTCGCCTATCTCGTAGCCGATTTTGCGATCTTCGCCGACCAGCGGCGTGCCGAGCACGTAAATCTCCGGCGACGCCCGAAATGCCTCGCGCACCTGCACGCCCTGCGACAGCGTTACCTCGATTCGCCCGTTGCGCAGGCTCACCGAGCGCAGTCCCTGCAGCTCGTCTTCGAAAATATTGGGAATCTCGGCCGGGTCGCCGATGAAATGATATTTGCCGTTGGAGTCCTGCGACACGCGCTGCAGCAGTTTCTCGTTGAACTCGACGCCCACGCCCATCGTCGAGAAGGAAATCTGGTCGCGGTTTTTCTCGACCAGATCGATGCACGCGGTTTCTTCGTAGGTCTGGCCGTCGGTGAGCACCAGCACGCGATTGAGGCGATCAGGGCTGAGATTTTTCTTGACCTCGTCGATCGCCGCGCGCATCCCGAGCGCCATCTGCGTGCCGCCGCCGATTTCGAGCAGATCGATATCGTCGATCGCGCGTTTGATCGCGCTCGTATCCCGCGCCGCCTCGGGCGTGATTATCACCTTCGCCTTGTCGGCGAACGCGACTATCGAGACCTTGTCGTC
Organism: uncultured delta proteobacterium; assembly: GCA_963813785.1. GTDB lineage: Bacteria > Desulfobacterota > Binatia > Binatales > Binataceae > Binatus. Next base: position 66,237 of record CAWFAJ010000006.1, read on the forward strand.
GGCGCTCAGGTTGTCGGCCAGGAACTTGACCGCGTCGATGACGAATTCCAGCCGCCGCTCGTCGTACATCGAGCCCGAGCGATCTATTACCACGCCAAGGTTCAGCGGCACCCGTCCGCCGCCGCCCGCGCCCCGGGCCACCGCCTCGAGCAGCACGTAGAGAACGAAGTTTTCCGCGCTGGACAGCACATGTTCGCTGCTGGCCAGCGCCTCGAAGCTAAGCGGATCGGCCATTCGTCAATCTCCCGAAACTAATTGTAGATTCATGCTGCGAGCCTTGGCAACCGACCTATTAGAATACGAACCGGCTGCTGATAAACCAACCCCCTCGGTCGCGATGCCGTAACTCTTAGGACGTTGCCCAGTGAATACCGATACAATGTCCGCCGATGCCAGCGGCGACGCCGAATCGGTAGGAATCAATTATATGCGGAACCCACCGTGGGTTCCGCACCTCCTTGGGCAGGGGTGACCCCTGCACCCAGTAGTGAGAAGACGCGAAAATCTGCGCAGCGCATCTTTTCGCGACTACACGATGGAAGACCCGTTGGCACGGGAGGCCAATATTAAGAGTCCGCGCGCGACAACGGAGCGCAGCCCGCACCTTCTCTCCTTACTCGGGTGCAGGGGCTGGCCCCTGCCCACTGGATGACCTCCGCAAAAGAGCGTAAGAGACTAAGCGCCATGTCTTTAAGAGCTAAATGCGCTATCGCCGGGCTCGGCCAGACCCGGATGGGTAAAAACTTCGATCATCCCGGACCGATCGGCTTCGCTGCCGAGGCCGTCAATCTCGCCCTCGAAGACGCCGGCCTGAAGCGCGCCGACCTCGACGGCCTGCTCGTCAACCCCGGAATCACCTGGTTGAACAATCCGATGGCTTCGTCGTCGCTCCAGCATGCGATGGGCCTGGGCGATTTGCGCCTGACCGCGACGATGAACCTCGGCGGCGCGACCGGCGCCGCGATGATCATGCATGCCGCGCAGGCCATCGACGCCGGCATGGCCGAAGTCGTCGCGTGCGTATTTGCCGACGCTCCCCTGCGTCCGCCCTCGCCCAACAAGGGCGGCGATGGCGGCTCGGCCGCTTTCTACGGCTTCGCCCAGGGTCTCGACGCGCACTACGGACTGTTCGGCGTCAACGCGCACTATGCCTTCGTCGCCCAGCGCCACATGTATTGCTACGGGACCACCAACGATCATCTCGGCGCGGTCGCGGTATCCCAGCGCAAGTGGGCCAACCTGAATCCCGCGGCTCAGTTTTACGACACCCCGATGTCGATGGCCGATTATCATGCCTCGCGATGGGTGGTCGAGCCGTTCCACCTGTACGATTGCTGCCTGGTTTCCAACGGCGGTCTGGCGGTGATCGTAACCTCGGCCGAGCGCGCCAGGAATTTGAAGCGTCCGCCCGTTTACATATTAGGGATGGGGCAGGGTCATCCCGGACGCGATCCGCTCGAAACGCTGGTCTCCGGCGCGCCGATCGCCAAGGAGACCGCCTTCAAGATGGCGGGAATCAAGGTCGCCGACGTCAATTTCTGCGAGCTCTACGACTGCTATACTTTCACCGTGCTCGTCACGCTCGAGGATTACGGCTTCTGCAAAAAAGGGGAGAGCGGCCCGTTCGTTGCCAGCGGCGCTATCGGCCCCGGTGGCTCAATCCCCGTCAATACCGGCGGCGGCCAGCTCAGCTCCTTCTATATGTGGGGGATGACTCCGGTCTCAGAGGCAATCGTCCAGTTGCGTGGTGATGGGGGCCGGCGCCAGGCGCCAAAACACGACATTGGACTCGTTTCCGGCAACGGCGGTATCCTTGCTACACATTCCACGCTCGTATTGGGATCGCAGCCATAGCATTAATCGCGAATCGCGCCGTCATTGCTCGTGGTGTGACGTAGCGCGTTTCAATCATTCCAAACGCTAATTCGTCTAAACTTTATATAAGCAGAACTTCGATGCCAGAATTCAGCAAACCCATCCCCGCCATCACCCCCGAGATGCGCGAGTTTTTCGACGGCGCGCGGGCTGGGCGCCTGATGGTCCAAAAATGCGACGGTTGCGGGCGGCTGCGGTTCCCCGCCCACGATCTTTGCTCCAAGTGCAACTCGACCGCCTCGCGATGGGTCCCGGTCAGCGGACGCGGCGAAATCTTCAGCTTCAATATAATGCATCAGGTCTATCACCCGGGCTTCGCCGGCCAGGTTCCCTACGCCGTGGTCGTCGTCGAGCTCGAGGAGGGATGCAAATTCGTGTCGAACCTGCTCGGCGTCAAGCCGCATGACATCAAGTGCGGGATGCCGGTCGAGGTGACGTTCGAAAAACTCAACGATGAAGTTTCGATGCCTAAATTCCGGCTGCGCGCCGCGAAATAATCCGGCCGGCCGAATTCGTCAAGGAATCAATAAGTTGCCGCTCGATCAAAAATATTTCCAGCGCCTCATCGAGAGCTCGCCGGACATCATAATCGCCGTCGATAAACACGGCACCGTGAACTATTACAACGAGGGCGCGCGAACCAGCCTCGGCTACAGCTCCGACGAGATCATCGGCGAGAACTGCACCCGCATCTATCCGTCGATCGAAGAAGCGCGCCGCGTGATGAAGGCGCTGCGCGAGTCCACCGACGCGGGCCGAATCGCCGGCTTCGAGACCGAGTTCCGCAACAAGGCCGGCGAACTCATCCCGGTCATGATCTCCGGCGCGCTCATCTACGACGCCGAGGGTCATGAAGTCGGAACGATCGGCTTCGCCCGCGACATTCGGCGCTTGCGCCACGCGCAGCAACTCGCAACCGCCGGCGAAATCGCGGTCAGCCTCGCCCACGAGATCAACAATCCGCTCGAATCGATCACCAACAATATCGAACTGCTCTCACAATGCCTCGAGACCCGGCTCACCGAGTCCGAAAAAGTCGTCGAGAACGAGCGCCTCACCTCGATTCGAAATTCCATCGAACGCGTGCAGGCCATCGTCCGCCGCCTCGAAGAGATGACCCGCAAGGGCGAGTACGAGACCCGCGACTACCTGGCCGGCAAGCGGATGGCCGATCTGGCCCCGCGCGAAGATGGCAAGGGGCAGACGCACCCCGATGACGCGCCGCATCTCACTGAAGAATCTCCGCTAAGAGGGATGTCGGTGCTGGTGCTCGACGACGATAGCGCCGTCGTCAGTTCGCTCGCCGACCTGCTGCGCGCCGAAAAATGCATCGTCCATTGCGCCACGCGTCCGTCGGCTGCCTTTGGAATCCTGCGCAACGTCAAGCTCGACGCGATTATCTCCGACGTCGTGATGCCCGAGATGGACGGCTACGATTTCTATCTCAAGGTCAAGGAAGAGATGCCGCAGTTGCCGGTAATCCTCATGACCGCCTACTACTACGACAAGGATCACATCCTCAAGCGCTCGCGGCTGCGCGGTCTGGAGGGCGCGCTGTTCAAGAAGCCGGTCAATCCCGGCAAGTTGCGCGCGATGCTGATGCAGTTGCGCCAGAAGGCGATTCAGCAAAAAGCCGAAGCGAAAGCCGCATCGGCCGCGGCCAAAGCCGCCGCCGCATCCGCGCCCGCGGACACCCCCAAGCCCGTCTCCCAATCCTGATCAAGTTAGGATGTTGCGTTCCGCGCGACTTCTTACCCGCCTCGCCCGTTACTACGGGAGAGGCCGCCGCTCGTCTTCGAGCGGCGGGTGAGGGTTCTGTTGTTGCGGGCGAGTCCGCGCCGCTTCCCCTTACCCAGCTTCGGGGACCGGGGTCCATCGCGCGTCACTGCGCCAGCGTGACCCCCCACGGACCGCTGTTGGCGTTGGCCGGACTCTCGGTCGGCACCAGCGAACCCGCGCATATCTGGCTGCCGCACGCACCTTTGATCGTTGCCTGCCCGACGGTGCCGTTGCCATTGTCCGCGGTGTAAAGGAACAAGTTCTGCGGATCCACCACCAACCCCGTGGCCCCGCTGTAGCCCGTCGCCAGGGTCGGCGGCACGGTCAGGGTCGTCTGGCTCGCGAGGAACGACGACACCGAGTTACCTCCGCGGTTGGCCGTAAACAGGTACTGGAAGCCGCCGTTTGTCGCCATTCCGAGTCCGATCGGCACGTCGCCTGTGCTGCTGTTCGGGTACACGGCAAAGGGTGCGAGGGCGCCCGTGATGGTATCGACCGTAAACGACGAGACCTCGCCGAGCACCTGATCGGCGATGAACAGCGAATCGCCGCCCGAGTCGATCGCGATCGCCGCCGGCGTATTCGCGTTCACGTCCGAACTATGAACCGCCGTAAAGTTCTTGGTGAGCGCCCCGGTGCTGGTGTTGTACGACATCGGCCAGATAAGCCCGGTGGACGTGTCCGACACGTATAGAACCGCCAGCGATGGATGCAGCGTGATGCCGTACGGAACGCTGAATCCTCCGATCGGGCCAATCGACGTGATCTGCCCCGTGGCGGTGTCAACCGTGTAGCTGGTAACCGTCCCGGCCGCGCCCGTCACCCACAGCAATGTACCAGCGGTATTGATCGCGAGTTCATCAGGCTTGGTTCCGCTGCCGTTGCTCACCGCCGCCGGCGACAGCGGCGTCAGCGTGCCGTTGGTCGACTTGATTGAGTATTCGTAGATATTGTCGTCGCCGATATTCGCGACGTACAGAAAGCTGCCGCTGGGCGACGCGACCACCCCGCGCGGCCCTTTTTTCGCGCCCGCAGTCACCTGCCCGGTATGCTTGAGCGCGCCGGTCGTCGTGTTGCGGGTGAACGACGACACCTTGCCGTCGTTGTAGTTGGTCACGAACGCGAGCGATCCCGTACCGGGCGTCGGAGTCGCCGTCGCAGAGCCATTGTTATTGACCACCGACAGGAAGCCACCGTGTCCGCACGACAGCATAAACAGCGTCGCCGCGATGATCACCACCGCGGGAATCAGCCGGGCGATGTTCTTGAGCGCGGTTCGCCTCGCCAGCGCAGATCGCGTGGATATCACGATGTCTTGCTTTGTCGCCATGCGAGCCCTTTCCGGCGTGTCCGGTTCAAATCTTGCAGCGTGTTAATTATCATAAACGATACGTCGCTTCGAACCGGAAGGTTTCGGGACGAGGCCGGCCCCGCGCAAACCTCGCCATTTTGTCCTTCTGATTTTCAACTCGCCCAAGGCCGGCCGCCGCCGTCGAGCAATTCGCCACGCTGCCGATCCTGGGCAGACCACATCTTCACTCACGTCACGGTGTGACTATCGAGTAGCGGCAACCTGCCAATCAGCTAACCAGTCAACGTGAACCGGCAATGCTTGCGGCTTGGTGAATTCTTGACACTTCAGGCGTTTTCCGGGCTGAGCGCTGCGCGGCTGCATTGACGCTCACCGGCCATTTTGTTAGCCCCGGCATCCATAAGCCTCAATAAGCCTCAATCGCGCGATTTGAATGGGAGGGCGCCATGACTCGACGGCTGAATCGGTTTCACCAATCTTCGCTGGATCCCCGTCCTCGGCATTCAACCGTTGCGAAGCTCAAACTTGCGACGGCCCGCGCCGCAAGATTCGCCGCGATCGTGCTGATCGCGACTGCGGCTCTGCTGCTGGCGGGTTTCGGAGCTGCGCCTGCACACGCCACAGTAAAGTTGACCATCAGCCCGCATGCGCTTACGTTCCCGAAACAGGAAGTGGATACAACCTCCCGCCGCCAAAAACGTAACCCTGACCAATCCGAACAGTTCTGCGCTGCAGATTAACACCGTAACGCCTTCTGGAGATTTCAGCCTCTCGAGCGACGGATGCAGTGGCACTGACCTCGCGCCCGCCGCACAATGCGTTGTCAGCGTGGTCTTCACTCCAAGCCAGACCGGAACCCGCACCGGAGACTTGACGATCACCGACGCGGCCTACGATAGCCCGCAAACGGTGACCCTTACGGGCACGGGCATCCTCGTAAAGCCGACTTTTTCTGCCACTCACCTGAGCTTCGGCAAGCAGCCGGTGGACGTTCCCAGCGCCGCGCAAACCATCACCTTGACCAACCCCAATCTGGTTCCACTCAGTGTGACCAGCGTCGTGCCTTCCGGCGACTTTACCACGACCAATGACACTTGCAGCGGAACCGACGTCGCCGCCAGCGGCACCTGCACCTTTGATGTGATTTTCACTCCTTCTCAAACCGGGATCAGAACCGGATCAATCGTTGTCACCGACGATGCGTACATACCTACGCAAACGATCACGTTGTCCGGAAACGGCATCATCGCGACTCCAACTGTATCGCCGACTCCTCTGTCGTTCGGGAGGATTGAGGTCGATACCATTTCGCCGCCACAAACGGTTACGCTCTCCAATTCCAGTCTGGTGGCGCTCAGCATCACCTCGATCACGACCACCGGCCCCTATGCCATAACAGCCAATAACTGCGACAGCTCGGTGCCCGCGAGCTCCAGCTGCCAGGTCTCCGTGACATTCAATCCGACCACTGACACTAACCACAACGGAACCACCGAAAATGGAAAGCTGACTTTTGTCGATGATGGGCAGATGACCACCCAAAAGGTGAGCCTCACTGGCATCGCATTTGAGGTACGCCGCCGACCGCAACCCCGAGCGGATGACCGCGACGGCCACTGAGACTGCGACCGTCACCGCGACCGCAACCGCTACCGCGACACCGACTGTCACCGCCACTGAGACTGCGACGGCCACGGCCACTGAGACCGCAACCGCTACAGCGACGGCCACTGAGACCGCCACCGCCACCGCGACCACGACGCCGACGGCGACGCCGACCAGCACGCCGGGACCGCAGGCGGGTGACGTGCTGATCGCGGGCGGCGATATCGGCGGGTTCCTCGGCGGGGCGGTGCCGCTGTCAACGTCAACCAACTCGACGAACTCAGCCGAGATCTACGAGGCACTAACGGACGCCTTCTCGGTGGTGGGTTCGATGGTGACTGCGCAAGAGGCGACCGCGACTGCGGTGGTGCTGCCTAGTAGTAAGATCCTGTTTGCGGGCGGCTCGGATTGCCACAGCCAGACGTACTCGGGCGGTCTGTGCAAGACCTCGACGTACAAGGGCTTCCAGTGCGACGCGCTGCAAACCGCTGAACTGTACAACGAGACCACCCAGACGTTTACGCTGGCTGGCACGGCGTTTGGCACGAACCTCGGCGGCAAGATGACGACGGCGCGCAGCGGCGCGACCGCCACGCTGATCTCAGGGTCCGGCACCGCGCTGGACGGCAAGGTGCTGATCACGGGCGGCTCGACCGGCAGCACGTTCCTGGCGCTGTCGGCTCCGCCGGCGGGATGCGGACCTGAGGTTAACGGCCAATTCCAGCAGGTGGCGCAGAACACCGCGGAGATCTACGACCCGGCGACCGACACCTTCACCGCGACCGGATCGATACCGGGATGCGCGGCGGGAACGACGCCACCGAGCTGCGTCACCGGGCTGCCTGCGACCTGCGCTGGGCCTGAAAGTCCGATCACGTCTGCAAGTGAAAGCGGAACAACCGTAACGATCACCAGCGCGGCGAATCCGACCGGTCTGCTGGTTAATGACAACGTCACAATTTCCGGCGTAAGCGCTGTGGGATACAACGGAATCTTCACCGTAACCGCCATTCCGAGCGGCACCACGTTCCAATACACGGCCACCTCGGGATTGGCGGCCGGGACCGGTGGATTTGCGGCAGCCGACACTGCCCAGTGCGGGTTGGTCGATTCATCGGCGCAACTGCTCAATAACGGCCAGGTGCTGGTCACGGGCGGCGACTACATAGTGTTCCTGGGCCAGGCGTCGCAGCAGGCGTTCCTCTTCAACCCGGCTACACCGGGGTTCAGCCAGACCGTACCGATGAACGTGGCGCGCGAGCTGCCCGGGATAAGCATACTGCCGTCGGGCAACGTGCTGGTGGCAGGAGGCATAACTTCCGAGGCGGCAGCCTGCGCTTCGAACCCGGCTGCGGCTGTAGATTTCATCACCAACAGCTCGGCCGAGATTTACAATCCTACGGCTGTTACGTGGACGCTGACCAGCGGCTCATCGGCGACGCCGGGGGCGGCGGGCGGAATGAGCGTGCAGCGAACCGCGAGTGCGGAGCTATTCACCAGCGGACCGGATTCGGGCCTGGTGATATTGGCCGGCGGCGTGAAAAGCGGGACCACTAACGGCACCATCCCGAATTTCGGGACCTGCGAACCGACGTCGAACATCCACCAGACCACCCAAACCGCGACCGACCTGTTCGATGAGACCACGGGGCTGTTCACGCCGACGGGCGCGCTACATCAGTCTCGCGGCGGTTACGGCTACGGTATCCTCAACGCGGGTCCGAACGCCGGCGACCTGGTGGTGGTAGGCGGAGAATGCGCGGTCGGAAGTCTGGCTTCGGCAGCGATTGGCAGTTCGGAAGCTGGCACACTGTGTCCTCCGAATGGAAAGACCGACTACTACGAGCTGTTCAATCCGAGCGCCAATTCCAACGTCGGCGCCTGGACGCTGGGAACCAACAACCCAACGTGGTTCACGCCGGTTTCGATTTCGTCGGCAAGCGAGAGCGGAACGACTGTAACCATCACCATGGCGTCGGCGAATCCGGTTGGGCTGGCAGTTGGCGGCAGCGTTATCGTCACCGGCGTAAGCGTAGCGGGCTACAACAACGCTCCTCCGACAACGCTGGGTTCGTGGATCGTAACCGCGATTCCCGACGGGACCCACTTCCAATACACGGCCCTGTCGTCAGGACTGGGCGCCGGGACCGGAGGAACGGCAGTGGCAGCGACGGCAGCGAACTCGCCACAGTCGGCACTGCTGCCATAGCGCTGATCGAAACATAGTGACGTAACCGGCAACGCCGGCCCCCGAGAGGGGGCCGGCGTCGCCGCATTCACGAGAGAGGTGATCTTCAGAGCCTCGCTCTCCCTTCAAACCTGTTCTAACCGGGACGAAGTCCCGCGCCGTGGCGACGGCAGCGCAGTATTAAGCCGTTGGCAGGGGCCGCGCGCGACAACGGAGCGCGGCCTTAACGGTGAGTGCAGGGCTCAGCCCTGCCAGGGGTCACCCCTGCTGCCGCCCTTGACACCGCGCCGCGTTCGGGCGGAGACCGACATTAGTGGCTTCGCACGACACCTCGCAGCGACCCGTCACCTTGCGCCGCGCGACGGCCGCCGATGCGGTCGAAGTCGCGACGGTGTATATCGCCTCGCGGCGCGCTGCCGCCGCCTATCTCCCCACCGTCGGCACTGACGCGGAGATTCGCGCCTTTGTGATCGATCGGATGGTGCCCCAGCACGAGACCTGGGTCGCAGAGGTCGGCGGGCGAATCGTCGCGGTGATGGTTCTCGACGGCGACATGGTCGAGCAATTTTACGTTTCGCCCGGCGAGCAGCGCCGCGGCGTCGGCGATGCGATGCTGGCGCACGCCAGGCAACTTCGCCCCGCCGGCCTTCGCCTGTGGGCGTTCCAGCGCAACACTCCCGCACGCCGCTTTTACGAGGCGCGCGGCTTCATCGCAAAGGAATTTACCGACGGCGCCACCAACATGGAGCGCGAACCCGACGTGCTCTACCAATGGACGCCGTGAATGACCGCAATTCCCGCCAAGGAGCTGCTGCGATGGCCAAGATCGATCTCAACAAGGTTCCCCGCTTCTCCGAACTTCCGATCAAACCCGGCAAGCCCGAAGAATCTTCGTGGGGCGTGTTTGGCGACGACGATGAACTCGGATGCCTGAATTTCCTGACCCCCGAAGGCGTAATCGAGGCGGCGCGCCTGGTGCGCAAGGGCAGCGTCTTCCGGCTCGACACCAAAATCAATTACGCCAACCCGCCGCTGTTCGCCCGGCCTCCCGCCAAGCACAACATCATGAGCTTCGAGAGCTTCGGCCTGCTCGGTTTCGACGACTCGCTCGACAGTTACAACACCCAGGAGGGCAGCCAGTGGGACGGCCTCGCCCATGTCGGCAGCCCGCGCTACAAGGCGTTCTACAACGGAGTGAAATCCAGCGAGATCAAGGACGGGCCCGGCGGGCGCCTGAGCATCCACAAATGGGCCAACAAGTTTGTCGGCCGCGCCGTCCTGCTCGACGCGTTTCGCTACCGCATCTCGCATGGCCGCACGATCGATCCGCTCACCTCGGAAAAGTACAGCCTCGACGATTTGAAAGAGACCGCCGTCGCCGAGGGCGTCGAGCTCAAGCCCGGCACGATTCTGCTGATTCGCACCGGCTGGATGCAGGCGTACGTGGCCGCGTCGCCGGAGCACAAGGCCGCGATGGCGCCGCTCGGCGCGCTCAAGGCCTGCGGCATCGAGGACAGCAGCGCGATGGTCGAATGGTTCTGGGATCATCGGCTCGCCGCGGTGGGCACGGATTGCCCCGCGGTCGAGCCATGGCCGTGGGATTTCAAGAACGAAGGCGCGCTCCATTACCGCACGCTATGCCTGCTCGGCCTGCCTATCGGCGAGCAGTTCAACCTGGAGGAACTGGCGGCGGATTGCGCCGCCGACAAGCGCTACGAATTCATGCTGGTGTCGGTGCCGATGAATCTCGAGGGCGGCATCGCCTCGCCTCCCAACGCAGTCGCAATCAAGTAGGCGCGGCGCCGCAAGTCACCCGATCGAGCGCGCGGTCTCCGCGATCGCGATGCGCACCGCATTCTCCATCGTCGCCAGCGCCATGCTGGGCAGGCTGCGATGCCGCCCGGCCTGGCGCGCCTCATACGGCAGATGGATGAATCCGACCGGGACGCCGGGCTTGCGCCGCAGACAGTGCAGCGCCGCATACATCAGCGCGTTGCACGCATACGCACCGGCCGTCAGCGAAACGCTCGCGGGAATATCCTTGCGATCGAGTTCGCGGATGATCGCGCGCATCGGCAATCGCGAGAAGTACGCGTCCGGGCCGCCGCGAACGACAGGCGTGAATCCCGGGTCGCCGCTTTTGGCAAGCCGGCCGCGTTCGTCGGCAAGATTGATCGCGATCCTTTCCAGTGAGATCGCCGGCCTGCCGCCCGCCTCGCCCAGTCCGATCACCGCGCGCGGCCGGTAGCGCGCGATTGCGCCGGTAATTCGCCGCGCCGCCTTGGCGCATCCAACCGGCACGCGCACCGACTTTATCCGCAGCCCGCCAATCAGCTCGCCGTCGAGCCGCCGGGCAATTTCCCACGACGGATTGATGCGCTCGCCGCGAAACGGCTCGAAGCCCGCGAGGATCACAATCGGGGGCATCGACGCATCCCGCTATTTGCGCCGTGGATGCTCTATCGGCAGGTCGTCGCGGTTTCCCCATTCCGCCCACGACCCGAGATAGTTTCTCACCTTCGGATAGCCCGCAATTTTGAGCGCGAGGTACGCGTGCGCGGCGCGGTATCCGCCCTGGCAGTAGGTCACTATCTCGGCGGCGGGATCGAGGCCGATGGCTTCGAACTGCGCGCGCAGCTCGGCGGGCGATTTCACGGTTCCATCGGCGCCGAGCGCTGCCGTCCAGTCCTGATGCAACGCGCCCGGAATCGCGCCGCCACGTTTCGCGCGCACGCGTTCGCCGAAGTATTCCTCATCGCTGCGAACGTCGAAGATTTGCACGCCGGGACGCCCGATTCGCTCGAGCAGATGTGCATATGTCGCCAGGATTTCCGCCCGCGGACTGAGCTCGAAGTCGGTGGCGGCGACCTTGTCAACCTTGGTTGTCAACGTTTCACCGGGCAGCGCCTTGAGTCCGCCGTCGAGCATTCGGGCCTTTGGATGTCCCGCGTATTCGAGCGCCCACTGGCCGCGCGCCGCGCGCATTCCGGATTCATTCTCGTAAAACACGACGGTCTCGCGGCCGGTGATTCCGAGCGCCGAAAATATCCACTGGAGCTGCGCGCCGAACTCCGCGATGCCGCGCTCGGAGGTATCGGTATGATGAAACGCGAACGGATCGAAGTGTCGCGCGCCGCTTAGATGCCCGGCGTGGAAATCCTTGACCGCTCGCGTATCGATAAGGATCAGACCGGCGGCGTCGCGATGCTCGCGCAGCCATCGCGCGTCGACGATCAACTCTGTTTCGCCCTCGGCGCGGGCAGTTCTTTCCTGATTCAAATCGCCTCCGCCGCACGCGGATCTATCTGTCGATTCCGACCGCTTCGCTAATTGAACGAAATCCGCCGCTACGGAGCAAGTCCGCCAGTCCCGATTTCATTCTGACGATCAGGCCCGGGCCCTCGTAGACCAGCCCGGTGTAAAGCTCGACCAGCGAGGCGCCGGCGCGGATGTGCAACCACGCATCCTCGGCGCTGGCGATTCCGCCGACGCCGATTATCGGGATTTGCCCGCGGGTGTGCGTAGAGATGTCGCGGATTAACTCGCGCGTCCGAATCAGGATCGGCTCGCCGCTGAGTCCGCCCGGGTGCGGCGACGAGACGCCGACCGCCTCGCGAGCGACAGTTGTGTTGCACGCGACGATTCCATCTATGCCCAGCTCGAGCGTGGTGTCGCAAACTCGAAACAGCTCATTGCGTTCCAGATCCGGCGAGATTTTCACCAGCACCGGCGTCGGGTGTGGCAACTTGGCGGCATGTTCGTGTATCGACGCGAAAAGCTCGCTCATCTTTCGCGGCGATTCCCAATTGCGCAGCCCTGGCGTATTCGGCGAGCTCACGTTGACGACGATGAAATCGGCCAGCGGCCCAAGCCGCGCGATCAGGGCGGCGTAGTCGGCGGCAATCCCTTCAAGCGGCGTTTCGCGGTTCGGCCCGAAGTTAAGCGCAAGCGGAATCGAAATCCCGGCCTTGCGAATCCGCTCGATTCGCGGTGCGACCGCCTCCATCCCTTCGCTGGGAAAACCCAGCCGGTTGATCAGCGCGCGACGTTCGGGCACGCGCCATATTCGCGGCATTTCATTTCCCGCCTGCGGGCGCGGCGTAATCGTTCCCAACTCCGCAAAGCCGAATCCGAGCGTCTGCCATCCGTGAACCGCGACCGCGTCCTTGTCCATTCCGGCCGCCAGCCCGATGGGGTTTGGAAAATCGATTCCCCACAGCTTGATTCCGAGTTCGGGCTTGTCCCGCGGCCCCGAAAAAGCCGGCATCGCCGCAAGCATCCGCAGCATCATCCGATGCGCACGCTCGGCGTCGCGGCTGAACAGGTATCGCTTCAGGAGGTGGCGATAGACGGCGTCGATTGTCGAAACGGCAGACACGGCGGCTTTAAGCGGGCAATGTCGCACTTTGGCGCGGCTGCGCGCAATCGAAACGTGTTGTGGATTAAGAGCAGATCAGCCTGATGCAGTCGCACCGCAGCTTGGAATAAAATTAAACATCAGTGGTGGCGTCAAGCGCCGGGCCATTTGCGGGAGGCCTGAGGAACGCGTGGAAAACCAAGCGAAGATGCAAGTCAAGTTGATCGACTATGCCCAGCAGCCGCTGGAAAAACTCTACGCGGCGTTTCGCACCTGCTATTCCTCCGAGACGCCAATCGAAGTCTGGGACAAGATCAAATCCGAGAAAATTACCCGCGAGAAAATTCGCGAGTTCATCAGCGAGCGGCTGAAGACCGGCCACGCTTCTCCGCTGGAGCAAATCGTTTTCTGGTTCGCAATCGCCAACGTGTCGCGCTCGCTGTCGCATCAGTTCGTCCGCCATCGGATCGGAATCAGTTTCGAGCAGCAGAGTCAGCGCTATGTGAAATTCAAGCGCGACAAGCTCGCATTCGTGCTGCCGGATTCGTGGTCGCGCGCCGGGCTGGAGAGTGAATTCTCCGATTTGCTTTCACAGACCTCCGAGCTTTACGCGAAGGCGTTGAAAGCCGGGATTCCAGCCGAGGATGCGCGCTTCGTGCTGCCCAACGCCGCGCCGACGAATTTTCACGTGATGGTGAATTTCGCCGAGATGCTGCACATCTGCGATCTGCGCCTGTGCGTGCGCGCGCAGTGGGAAATCCGCCGGATGGTCGCGATGATGCGCGCCGAAATCAAGCGCGTGCTGCCGGAAATCGCCGTGTTTCTGCAGCCCAAGTGCGGCGAGAATCGCATGGGCTATTGCGACGAGTCGCTCGACGAATGGCAGAAGTGCCCGCTGGGCAAGGTGCGCCCGCATAAGTCGAGCCTGTTCGATCTTTACGAGCGTTACGGCTCGCGCAAGGCGCAGGCGCTGGGCGAGGCCGAGTATCGCGCGGTCGAAGAAAAAGAGCTGTTGTAGTTTTCCAGGTCCCAGTGAGCGACTATTCCCCACCGGCGTCGTTTGCCGAGGCGATCGCGGCATTCAATCGGGGCGCCTATTTCGAGGCGGCCGAGATGTTCGAGACGGCGTCGCACGCGGCCGGCAACGACAACGATTTGAAGGCGCTCATCGCGGCCTTCAATCAGATCGCCGCGGCGCTCCATCTGCGCTTCGAACGCGGCGGCCGGCAGGCGTCGATCAACCTGATGTCGCAGGCGATGCTCGCGCTCGACGACCTGAAGCCCGCGCGCGGCGGAATTGACGTCGAGCGGCTGTGCGTGGAGCTGGCGGCATGCACCGAGGAGATGCGCGCGGCGCCGCGCGACGAGCGCGACGGGCTCAAGCATCGCGCGCGGATTTTTCTGGAGCGCCGCCGCGCCCCGAAGATCAACCGCCGCTGAAGGCAGGCGAAGACACGCAAGTGGGCGCTTCCGAGCGCCGCGCCGCAGGCGCCCCGAGGCGGAGCGGACGCGGAGTCGAGGGAAATTGAAGAATGTTGACGCGCGAACAGATCTCCGACGGCCTCAAGCGCGCCCGCTACATCACCAACGAGCGCGTCGAGACGGCGATCTTCCTGGCGCTCGCGCTCGAAAAGCCGCTCCTGATAGAAGGTCCGGCCGGCGCCGGCAAGACCGAAGTCGCCAAGGTGCTGGCGGAAATCCTCCACACCGAACTCATCCGGCTCCAATGCTACGAGGGACTCGACGAGGCGCGCGCGCTCTACGAATGGAACTATCAGAAACAACTTTTGCGCATGCAGGCCGGCGAGCAGCAGGGGCTGCGATGGGAGGAACTGAGCGAGCACATCTTCTCGCGCGATTACCTGCTCGAGCGTCCGCTGCTCAAGGCGATCACCGCGCCGAGCCGGGTGGTGTTGTTGATCGACGAGATCGACAAGGCCGACGAGGAGTTCGAGGCCTTTCTGCTCGAATTGCTTTCCGACTTCCAGGTAAGCGTGCCCGAACTGGGAACGTTGAAGGCCCACGAACGGCCGGTGGTGATTTTGACCTCGAATCGCGCGCGCGAACTGTCGGAGGCGCTGCGGCGCCGATGCCTGCATTTGTTCATCGATTTTCCCGGCACCGAGCAGGAGCGAACCATCATCGAGCTCAAGGTGCCCGAGCTCGACGCGAAGCTGGCGGCCGAGGCGGCGCGTTTTGTCAGCGCGATTCGCAAACTCGGGCTTCGCAAGCCTCCGTCGATTGCGGAGACTCTGGATTGGGCGCGCGCGCTGGTGCATCTGGGCGTGCGCGAACTGGACACCGACGCGGTGCGCACCGCGCTGGGCGTGCTGCTCAAGCACGAGGACGATCGCGTAAAGGTCGAGTCGAAAGCCTCGGCGCTCGCGCCGCGCCGGCGATGAATCCGCGGCGTTGCTAGATGGCCCGGCTTCGCGATCAGCTCGTCAGCTTCATCGCCGCGCTGCGAGCCGCCGGCGTCAGAATCTCGGTTGCGGAATCGATCGATGCGATGAACGCGGTCGCGGCCGTCGGACTCGAGCGCGCGCGGATGCACGAGGCGCTGGCGGCGGCGTTGATCAAGGACGAAGCTGACCGCGCGATCTTCGACGAATCGTTCAACCGTTTCTTCGCCGCGCCACGGGCAAATCGCGGCGAGCATCCCGACCAACGCGGCCAGCAGGTCTCGGCTGCCGGCGGCCGCGGCCGTCCCGGCGGGGATCCGTTTGCGTTGCCGCGCGACGCCGCGCGCGCGAGCCCTCGCGATGAGAAATCGCTTTCGCTGCCGTCGGAAGCGAAGCCTGCAAAGCAAGCAGCGGCAACGCGCGGCAACGACGCTGAAAAGGGAAAAGACGCGAGGGCAAAGACGCCGAGCGCCTTTCCGATCGGATGCGCGGCCGCCAGGAGCGCGCCGTTACGGATACGCGCGCGCAATCGCCGACGCCCGGCATCGACGCGACGCGGGTTGCGCGAATCCGCGCGATCGAGCGGACCGCGTTCGACAAATTCTCCGACCTCGACTACGAGGAGGCGCGCGACGCGCTCGCGCCGCTGATTCGCCGCTTCCGGATTCGGCTGGGACGGCGGCTGCGGCTGGCGCAGGGCGGCAGAATCGACTTCCGGCGCACGATTCGCGCGGCGCTGCAACGCGGCGGTGCGCTAATCGATCTCAACTTCCGCGCGCGGCGTCCGCGCCACGTCGATCTCGTAATCCTGGCCGACATCTCGGGTTCCGTCCGCTACGCGGCGCAGTTGATGCTCGAATTGATGGCGGGCGCGCGCGGATGCTTCCGCCGCGTCAGCAGTTTCGTGTACGTGGACCATCTGGCCGAGGCGGATTTCGAGGATGGACACCTGGTGATGACGCCCGCGCTGGACCTGTACGCGCGCTCGGATTTCGGCCGCGTGCTCGGCGAGCTTTGGGAGCGCCGAACCGGATTGCTGACTCGCGCCACGATCGTCGTGATCATGGGCGACGGCCGCAACAACCGGCTGCCCGCGCGCGCCGACCTGCTCCGCGAGATCGTGCGGGCTTGCCGTGGCGTGGTGTGGCTGAATCCGGAAGATCCTGCGCGCTGGGGCACGGGCGACAGTGCGATCAAACAATACGCGCGCGAAGTGAGCGCGCTCGCGCCGTCGCGAAACCTCCGCGAGCTTCAAGTCGCGCTGGCCGCAATCGCCTAGCGCCAGGGATGATCAGAAGTCGAACAGCTCGCGCATTTTGGCGAGCAACCAGCGATGCGGCCCGCCCTTGCCGTCCATCGTCGCGCCGGATGAGAGCTTTTCCAGGCGGTCGCGGTTTCGCTCCGCAATAATGTCGCCGATGCCGGACGCCACCTCGGGATGCTCTTTGAACAGCCGCGTGAAGCCCTCGCGGTCCATCTCGATCACTTCCACGTCGGTGATCGCACGCACGCTTGCGTTGCGCGGGTCGCCGGTCATCAGCGCCATCTCGCCGGTGAAATCCCCGCGGCTATAGTTGGCCAGGTGGCGCGTTTGGCCGTCGGCGCTGTTGGCGAAAACTTCGGCCGTTCCGCGGCGCACGATGAACATCGAGTCACCTTGTTCGCCGGCGCGTATCAGCATCTCGCCCGCGCCGAACTGGCGCACCGCGACGGTCGGCACCAGCAGCCGAAGCTCGTCTTCGTTCAGGCCGCGCAACCAATCGACATGGCGCAGGTCGGCCATCAGTTGCCGCTCGAGGTCTGCGTCGGCTCGGTCTTCCTGGTCCTGGCGCGCGTCGCGCACATGGACGGTGCGGGTCGGAAATGGAATCTCGATCGAATGGCGTCTGAGCGCGTACCACAGCCCCGACGCGACGCGATCGCGCACGTATTCCTGCACGCCGTAATCCCCGATCCAGTATCTGATCCGGTATTGGATCGAAAAATCGCCGTATTCCCACGCCAGCACCTCGGGCGGCGGCTCGCGCAGCACTTGCGTCACGTCGCGCAGCAGGGTGAGCACGACTTCGCGCACGTGATTGGGCGGCACGCCGTAGCTGATTCCGACTGACATTTCGTCGCGCACGGCGCCGGTGGCGTAGTTGAACAGCACGTCCTTGGCAATCACGGAGTTGGGAATTTCCAGCCGCTCGTTGGCCCGCGTTACGATCGTCGTCGCACGCCACGCGATTCCCTTGACCCGCCCGACATGCTGGCCGCTGCGGATCCAGTCGCCCGGCTCGAACGGATGCCCCATCGAGAGCGACAGGCCGCTGAAGATGTTGCCCAGCGTCTCCTGCAGCGCGAAACCGAGCACCGCCGCGAACACCGTCGTGGTGGTCAGGATCGAGAGCGGCTGCACGCCAAAGTCGGTGTACAGCACCACCATCAGAACCACGAACCACAACACCAGCATCAGCAGGTCCTTGCCGATGGTCGAGAAGTGGACCTTGCCGCGGCGCGTCACCGCGTCGATGGCTTCAAGCACCAGCCGGATCACGCCGAACAGGAACAGTACGAACGCCGCGACGGCGATCTTCTCGGCGATAGTCTCGTTGGCGACGAAGCGCGAAGCTGCGTCGATGAAAACGCTGCCCGCCAGCAGCAGGAAGGTCGTCGCCGTCACTGCGCGCTTGCGCCGGCGCACGGCGAAGGCGCCCAGCAATCCTGCCAGGACCAGCACGCTTTCGACGAAGCCGCGCAAATCGCGGTGCAGCGAGGTCAATCCCAGCATCGTTTCAAGCGGTGTCGGCGCCATCGTTCAGATCCCCGCGGCCACCGCGACTTCGTCGAGCAGTTTCACCGCGTCGAAATATTCCACGGCTATCTCGCGCGCGGCACGGGCATGGCGCGGATAGTCGGCGTTGATTTCCCCGATCGCATCGACCGCCTCGTCCGGCGTGTCGAACCCGAGCAGCCCCGCGCCGGTGGGAATGAACTTTTCGAACCCGGTCCGCTGCGTGACCACCGGCCGTCCCGCCGCCAGGTAGCAAACTGTGCGATCGCTGAACCATCCGGTGCGCGGCCTCACGTAGATGTCCTTCGCGACCGTGAACTCACCGCGCGAGCGGCTGATGTACTCGCGATAAGCATCGACATCGAGCGACATCGGCACCGCCGGCGTGAGGCTGAATCCGCCGGCAATCGCGCGTTCGTAGTCGGCGCCTTCAGTCAGGTTGGTGGCGATCTCGATGGGCTGATGCGCGCGCGCCGCGACTTCGAGCACCTTGCGAAAATTCAGATGTTTGGACCAGTAGTAAGTCTCACCCGCGATTTCCATGTCGCTGCCGCTGTTCTGCCACGTGCCGACGGTCGTGAACGCAGCCGGCTCGGCCGCGCCGACGCCCGGATGCCACTGTTCGAGATTCACCGGCGGACGCGTCGGATGCCAATCGAGGCCGGCGGTGGGCAGCAGGCAATCGGGCGCGCCGATATTGTAGCAATACGTGAAGAACAATTTGTGCGATTTGGCAAACGCCATCGTGGTCGGAATCTTGCGCTTGAGCTCCAGCTGCATCACTCCCGGGTCGGTCTCGAGGTACACCAGGCAGCGGCTGCGCTCGTGCTCCTGACGCGGCTCGGTAGCGCCGCACAGATTGATCACCGCGTCGGCGTCGCGAAACAGTTCCATGCATCGCTCGCGCGACATCCCGACGTATTGCTCTTTCACCGAGTCCAGGAAAGCCCACCGCTCGCCGAAGCCGAAACGCTCGAGCACGCCGCCCAGGACCTTCAGGTTGCGCGACGGGTCCGTGGTGATGCTTTCGATCGTCGGATCGTACACGTAAGCGCGAGAATCCTCGATGTAGTAAACGTCGAGACCAAGCTGGCTCAGTCCCAGCAAGTGATGAACCAATTGCCAGATCACCCCGGCGAACGGGTACCGCGCTGCCAGATGCAACACGACGACCTTGCCCTTGCGCTTGAGCTTCACTTTTTGCGTGCGCGATCTTAACCCGCGTTCCTCGATTATAATAGTTGGGCTGCGCGGCCTGCGGCTATCCGCTCCAGCTCGTCACGCAACTTGAACAGCGCAATCCGCCGCTGGCTGATTTGGGCCTCTTCCTCATCGCCGAGTTCGCCCAGATAACAGTTGCGACCGGCAATGACCAGTACCGCGCGATACGGAAATCCCGCGCGAATTTTGGGGTACGCACGCTCGGCGATCGCTCCCTCGATTGCGCCCTCCGCCGTCTGCTCGCGGATCGCGCCGCCCTCCTCGTGTATCAGCGCGATCGTGGCGCGAATTCGCGCTGTCCGCCGCCCGGCCTCGACGCCCTTCATCCGGCGGATAACTTCGTTGACCAGCGCTTGATCCGAATCATCGCTGCCCGAACCGAGCCATCGATGCGAGCGGACGCCGGGTTCTCCGCCAAGCGCGTCGATCTCCAGTCCGCCGTCGTCGGCCAGCGTCGCAATTCGCGCGCGCTGGAAGTAGAAGCGCGCCTTGATCAGCGCGTTCTCGGCGAAAGTCGCTCCCGTCTCCTCGGGAGTCTCGGAGATTCCCAGCTCGGCGAGCGACACCAGTTCGAGATCGATCCCGGCGCCGCGCAGGATCAATCGGTACTCTTCAAGCTTCGCCCGGTTCGTAGTCGCAATCAGCAGCCGCCCCGTCGCCATCTAATCGGCCTGGTCGCGCGGCTTCGCAGATGAGACCTGGGATGATACGTGATCTTGAGCGAGGCGCGCTCGCGATGCTCGTCGAGCCCAAGCTCGATCAATCGATCGATAAGCTTGGGCAACGGCAAGCCCGACGCCTCCCACAGCTTCGGATACATGCTGATGGCGGTGAAGCCGGGGATGGTATTGACCTCGTTCACGTAGATCTCGCGCAAATCGCGGCTCGCCAGAAAATCGACCCGCGCCATCCCGCGAAGCGACAACGCCTTGAACGCCGACACCGCCATCGCGCGCAACTTCTTCGCCTTGGCGGGCGGCAGGTCGGCGGGAATTTTCGTCGCCGAGCCCTCTGGATCGACGTACTTCGACTCGTAGTCGTAAAACTCATGCGCGCCCGTGACCAGGACCTCGCCGGGAATCGACGCTTCGGGACGATCGTTGCCCAGCACCGCGCACTCCAGCTCGCGCCCTTCGCACGAGGCCTCGATCAGCGCCTTGCGATCGTACTGGAAAGCGTCGTCGAGCGCGGCGTTGAGATCGCCGGCGCGCTTCACCTTGCTGATTCCGATCGACGATCCCAGCGCGTTGGGCTTGACGAACACGGGATAGCCGAGTTTGCGCGCCAGCCGCGCCCCAAGCGCCGGAGTGTCCTGATAGTCGGCCCGCTCGATCGCGAAATATTTCACCACCGCGACCCCGGCGTCGCGCAGGATGCGCTTTTGCGCGTCCTTGTCCATCCCGAGCGCCGAGCCCAGCACGCCCGCTCCCACGTATGCGATCCCCGCCAGCTCGAACAGCCCCTGCACGGTGCCGTCCTCGCCGTAGGTGCCGTGCAACACCGGGAACACCACGTCGAGCTTTGGAATCGCATCTTGCGTGCGCGTCATGTCGCCGCGCGCGCCGTCTGCCGGCATCGCAACCAGCGATTGTCCTTCCGGATGCGGCAGCAGCGTCACCTGCGTGCCGCCGGCGTCGAGCGCGGCAAGATGCGGTGTCTTTTCGGCGAGCAGCTTGAGCGCGTTGCGCTGGAGATACCAGCGGCCGTCGCGGCCGATCCCGATTGGAACAATCTCGTAGCGCGCCGGATCCATCGCCGACATCACGGTCAGCGCGGAGCGCAGCGAAATTTCATGCTCGCTCGAGCGTCCTCCAAACAGGACGCCCACCCTCAGCCGCTTTTTTTCTGTCATCGTGACCGTCGCGCCGCGCGCTTTGACCGCGAAGATTCTGACACGCCGCGACCGCAGGTTCGAGTATCAAGTCCGCACGCAGTGGGAAAACTTAGACCTGCATGTAGCGGAAACCCACCATGGGTTCCGCGCCTTCCTTGGGCAGGGGCTGCAGCCCCTGCACCCGCAGTGAGAAGACGTGAAAATCTGCGCAACGCATCTTTTCACGACTACGCGATAGAAGAGCCAACGGGCGCGGGGTCACCCGTGCCCGCGGCTGTGGCCTCACCTCTTCCCTTTAACCGTTCTAACAGGGACGAAGTCCCGCATCTTTCTTCTTAATACCGGGTGCAGGGGTCACCCCTGCCGAAGGAAGTGTGAAACCCACCGAGGGTTTCACATTCAATCAAGTGAATTTCCTCCTCACCCCTGCCTACTGCCGGTAGTTCGGCGCTTCCTTGGTGATAAACACGTCGTGCACGTGGCTCTCGCGCATTCCGGCGTCGCTGACCTTGACGAAGCGCGCCCGCTTGCGCAGCTCCGCCAGGTTCGCCGCCCCCACGTATCCCATCCCGGATTGCAACCCGCCCACCAGTTGCTCGATATTCGACGCCAGCGACCCTCGATGCGGTACGCGCCCCTCGATTCCTTCGGGCACGTGCTTGCCCTCGGGCACGTCGAGCTGCCCGTAGCGGTCTCCGGTGCGCTCATTTATCGCGCCGATCGATCCCATCCCGCGATAAAGTTTGTACGTGCGCCCCTGGTAGAGAATCGTCTCGCCGGGGCTTTCCTCGGTGCCCGCGAACAGCGCGCCGATCATCACGCTGGTCGCGCCCGCCGCAATCGCCTTGGTGATATCGCCCGAGAACCGGATTCCGCCGTCTGCTATCACCGGGATGTTGCGCGGCTCGGCGACCGCGATCGTGTCCATTATCGCCGTGATCTGCGGCACCCCGACTCCCGACACCACTCGCGTCGTGCAAATCGATCCCGGCCCCATCCCGACGCGCAGCGCATCGGCGCCCGCGTCGCACAGCGCCTTGGCGCCCTCGCCGGTCGCGACGTTTCCGGCCACGACTTCGGCCTCGGGCCATTCGCGCTTGGTCGCCTTGATCGCGTCGATCACGTTGCGGGTATGCCCATGCGCCGTGTCGATACAGATCACATCGACGCCCGCACGCCGCAGCGCGGCCACCCGCGCCTCGCGCTCCGGACCGACTCCGACCGCCGCGCCGACCCGCAGCCGTCCCCGCTGATCCTTGCTCGCGTGGGGATGCCGAATGGCCTTGTCCATGTCCTTGACGGTGATCAGCCCGCGCAGCCGATTCTGATCGTCGACCAGCGGCAGCTTCTCGATCCGATGCGCTTGCAGGAGTTCCTTGGCGTGTTCGAGGTCGATACCCGGACGCGCGGTGATCACTTTGCTCGTCATCACGTCGCGCACCTGCTTGTCCAGCCGCCGTTCGAAGCGCAGATCGCGATTGGTCAGAATTCCGACCAGGCGCCCGTCCGAGACCACCGGCAGCCCGGAAATCCGGTAGCGTTCCATCACCGCCACCGCCTCTCCGATTTTCTGTTCGGGACTGACGGTGATCGGATCGACGATCATTCCGCTTTCATATTTCTTGACGGTCTCGATCTCGGCGGCCTGCTCTTCGATCGAAAGGTTGCGATGCACAAAGCCGATCCCGCCCATCTGCGCGATTGCGATCGCGGTGCGCGATTCGGTGACGGTGTCCATCGGGCTCGATACCAGCGGGATACGCAGGCGGATTTTGGGCGTGAGCGCGGTCGAGACGTCGCAATTCGCCGGCAGCAGGTCGGACGATTGCGGGAGCAAGAGTACGTCGTCGAAGGTAAGTGCTTCGCGGAGCTCCTGATGCGCCATTGAATGACCCTCCTTGGGTGAAAAAATAAAAAAAGAGCCCGCGGATTTCCCGCGGGCTCAAATCTGCCTTCAGTTTTGGTACGCAGTCCGTCTATTCAGATGCGCCATATGCGACTTTAGCAACCGCCGCACCCCCGATCAATACGGCGCATCTGGCGGGTAGTGTCCTAATTTGAGCGGCGATAGTAAATCGTCACTTCCGAAACCTTCGAGTTTCTCGATAACTCGCCTCCGCCCAACGCTGGAGTTCGCAAGTGAGTATGATTGCGATGGTGTATCAGAAGGGCGAGTTCCTCCAAGAGCGCCGCGATTCCTTTGTTGTCACATTCGACCTCGATTGCGTTCTTGGATTCGATAAAGCGAAAGCTGAGCATTGCCTGAGCGTCCCCCAGAAATTCTGATTTGGTTAGGCGAATTATTAGAGCGAATTTCAAACTAGGACACTACCCATCTCGCGGTACTGGCGATCGTCAGTTTATGGAATTTCGAACGCAATGATCGGCGGGATGGACTGGGATCACGAACCAAGCCGGATTACAGCTGGGGCAGAAGGCTGGACGGCAGCGTATTTTGGGCGAACCATTCGCGAGCATTAGCCAAGTGAAGATCAGATACAAGGGCGGCGATCTGCGCCAGATTCTGCGCACACACGAGAGTTGCCGACGTATCGGACCGCTACGCTAGTAATCGGCATTAGAACGACGGGAACAGCAAACGGTAGTCCTAGAATCGAACAAACTCTAGCCAGACTCCAGCGCGCCCAATTTCTTCCGTCGCCTTGCAATTAGCCAGATAGAAAATGACACCGTCACCGCAAAGACAAATGTCTGCAATGAAGAGTATGAAGCCTATGCCACGACCCATTGCATGAGCAGAATCAACCAATCGACCCCGCATTCCAGACTTGATTGAACTACGCCAATTCCAAGCGAGATGGTAAATCAGTTGCTCGAACCGCACTAACGTTCGATGGCCGAATCTTCATAGATGCTTTTTCTTTCTGGTTCGCTTCCCATTCGTCCACGATTTCTACCACATCTTCAAGCGACAAGAGATGATCCGAGACTCGCCGCTTCCATCGCAGGCGTACAGCGCAGCGTTCGATGCACGCACGCGGAATCGGCGGCACATCGGACGGCTCGTTCGCTCGCCGCCGAGGCGAGGCAACCGAGAACCCGGTTCGCTCGGCCATCTGTTTCGCGATGCCACCTGCATGCGCTAAAAGCGAAGCCATGAAGCCCCGCCGCGCCGCCGCGCTCGCGCTGGTGGGCTGAACCTGAGTCGTAAAATGTCGGCTCTCGAAATCTTCTGAATGCTCTCGCCATTCCTACTGCTGTATGTGCGTGATGGAATCGTTTGCTTAGATCACGTGGTCCAAAATGCCATCTCCATCCGGGCCGAAAAGGAGTCGGGAGCGCCGAGGGGTTATTGTGGTGTTCGCAAATGCCTTAAAGACATCCACAGGGCCACGCACGGGCGTTCGCGCAATTGAAAATAGCCGCGATCCTAATTGATCCCGCTTCGTTCCGCTTCATCCCGCAAATGAAGCCGACCAGCACTCTCAAAAGACGCCACTCCCCATCAGCGGGACTGAAATGACGCCACTACCCATCTCGCGGGTAGTGCCCTAATTTGAAAACGACGCGTAATCCTCAACAGCTTAGTGCGCCAGCAGCGACTTTCGCATCGCTTGGTTCTGGCTGCTTGGGTGAAGCCACACATTCATAATCGCGGGGCATAGGCTTGCGTCATCTACCTCACCTTGGATGCGTCCGTTGTAATATGCCAGCGTCTTCGCTTCGCTCGGGCAGAACACCACGACTTGGTCGCCGGAGTTCACGTTCGGTACCAGTCGCCTCATCTCCAGACGCCAGGATGCGAGCTGCGACGCGTCGCCTAGTTTGAGCCTGCGCATTTCGTCCATCGCGTTGTTAATCATCGTATCGGCACTGACGCTCTTGCCGGGCTCGAGGTCGAGCGCGTGCGGCTGGGCGGGGGTGAATCGCTCGCCGACGACCCACAAGGTTGCGTCATAAACACGGATACCCCATATCGTGTGACGGCCACGACCGAGCGGGCGGATTCCAGGCGCCTGCGACAGCACCGGCGCGGGCAGCGGCTTGGGGACGAGCGGCTGCGCGGCCAATGCGGATGGCGTGATGAGCATCAGCGCGACGACCGCAGACGCGAGTAGGGAACGCAATCTCGGATCGGTTTTCATCGGGCGCGCTCTCGTCATAGACAGACCTCCAACAATTCAGCCGGTGACCATAGCCGATCAGCCACGCCAGCGGCCATCGCAGGCATACAGCGCAGCGTTCGATGCACGTGCGCGGAATCGGCGGCACGTCTGACGGCTCGTTCGCTGCCAAGGCGAGGCAACCGAGAACCCGGTTCGCTCGGCAATCTGTTTCGCGACGCCACCTGCATGCGCTAAAAGCGAGGCCATGAATCTCCGCCACGCAGCCGCGCTGATGCTGCTAGTGCTGGCTATATCGATGGCCGGTTGCGGCAGCAGCGCAGTATTAAGCCTTTGGCACGGCTGGACAGTATTAAGAAACCGCGTGTGCGCGGGCTCTTCGAACGCGTAGTCGCGAAAAGATGCGTTGCGCAGATTTTCGCGTCTTCTCACAGTGGGTGCAGGGGCCGCGCCCGCCAACGGGCAGGGCTGAGCCCTGCACTCGGTGATAAGGCCGCGCTCCGTTGTCGCGCGCGGTCTCTGCCATTGCATAGTCGCGAAAAGATGCGTTGCGCAGATTTTCGCGTCTTCTCACTGGGTGCAGGGGTCAGCCCCTGCCGCCCGCCGCGCAGGCGATTCTTCCTTCATGCCGCGCCCGCCAACGGGCAGGGCTGAGCCCTGCACTCGCTGATAAGGCCGCGCTCCGTTGTCGCGCGCGGGCTCTTCTATCGCGTAGTCGCGAAAAGATGCGCTGCGCAGATTTTCGCGTCTTCTCACTGGGTGCAGGGGTCAGCCCCTGCCGCCCGCCGCGCAGGCGATTCTTCCCTCGTTAAGGGGATGAACTAGTTCAGCCTGCCCGCGCCGACCCTTCCGTGTTACGCCTGCTCTATGGACAACAGTCATGATCCCACACACTCGCCCGACTCGCCCGAAACTCGACTGCCCGCGCTTTCGCCCCACCAGCTTGCAGCGCGCCGCGCCAACGCGATGAAATCCACCGGCCCGCGCACGCCCGAGGGCAAGGCCGTTGTGCGTTTCAACGCGCTCAAGCACGGCTTCTTCGCCTGCGACGTCGTCAACCCCGTACTCGACGGCCCGCTCCGCGCCGAGGAATTCAATTCGATCCTCGACGCTTTGCTCGACGAGTTCCAACCCCAGTCCGCCCGCGAGCGCATCCTGATCGACGAGGTCGCCGCATGTTGCTGGCGGGTCCGGCGATTGCTGCGCTACGAATGCCGTGAAACCTGGCGCGATGAGGACGCTTACCGCCGCAACGCCGCCACTGAGAGACCCACCGAATCGCTCCTCGCCACGATGGGTTATGATCACTACGCCGTCCGCCGGCGCACTGCTCGCAAGCTCCGGCGCAGCGGACTCGACACCTTTACCCTGCCGAGCTATTCGGATGTGGATAAAATCGTCCGCTTCGATCGAACCGTAAAGCGCAATCTGTTCCGCGCCCTCGATTCGCTGGCGCGCATCCAGGCCGCGCGCAGTTGCCCGGGAGCATCGGGCTCAACTTCATCGCCGCGGCCATGACTTCGGCGGCGAACGACGTGCAACAAAAAATATTTTTTACGGAACAAAGCTAGCCTTGGTGGCATAGCCGTCACCGAACCACAACCGGTGGGGGTGTCTCAGTTTGAACCCCGTTGACGAATACGTAACCGAAGACTGATCGCTACCACGCCCAAGGTTGCAATTGTGAGCAGTTCAGTCACCCACATTGAAGCTAAGATTAGCAGGGAAGACACGAGCGCAATGAGCATGATTACATCGCCCAGATCAGGCGCTTACGTGTTTGCTGATTCATTCTTTTGGTCGGCTTCCCATTCGTCCACGATCCCAACCAGATCCTCGAACGAGAAAAGATGATCGACAATGCCAGACTCCATCGCGGCGATACCCTCAGCGTCTTGTGAATCCGATGAAATTGTACACGGTGGTATGAATTCCTCCCGCCCAATCTACCCGTCGCTCACAATGGCAACATCACTGCCCCGCTTCACCTCCCGCACCACACGGGTTTGCGCTTCTCCAGAAACGCCGCGATGCCTTCCTGCGCGTCCGACGCCATCGCATTCTGGCTCATCACTTCCTTCGTGTAGTCGTAGGCCTTTGCCGTATCGAGATCGATTTGCTGATAGAAGGCCTGCTTGCCGATTCCAATGGTTAGCGGGCTCGCCTCGACGATCTGCATCGCCAGCTTGCGTGTCTCCGCGACCAGCTCCGCGTCGGACACCACCCGGTTGACCAGTCCCCACTCGGCCGCCGTGCGCGCATTGACGGGCTGCCCCGTCAGCAGCATTTCCATCGCATGCTTTCTGCCGACCGCGCGCGTCAGCGCCACCATCGGCGTCGAGCAGAACAGTCCATTCCTCACGCCCGGAGTGGCGAAGCTCGCGCTCTCGCCGGCGACGACGAGATCGCACGTCGCCGCGAGCTGGCATCCCGCGGCGGTGGCGATCGCATGCACGCGCGCGATCACCGGCTGCGCAATTGCCTGAATCGTTTGCATCAGTTGCGCGCACAGATCGAATTCGTATCGGTAGAATGCAAGCTCGCGCCCCTTCAGTTCGCCGAGATCGTGACCGGACGAGAATGCGCGGCCGTTGCCCGCGATTATCACCGCGCGCGCATCGGCGCGTTTGCCGATCGCGCGAAGCTCGGCCGTCAGTTCCGTCATCATCGCGGTCGAGAGCGCGTTGCGCTTCTCGGGACGATTCATCGTAATCGTGACCAGCCCGGCTTCTTCCTCGACGATCAGATTGTTTTGCGCAGTTTCATTTGCCATCGCTTTTCACCTGTCATGCATTCTCTTACTTTTCGAACCAAATGCTAATCGCTGGGATCGTTTTTCCATTCTTCGGGATAGAGCAACAGCAAGTCCTGGCCGAGCGCGCGCACCAGGAATCGCTGCGTCTCGTTGATCGTGCGTTCGAGCGCGCGCCCGCCGATCAGCCAATGCCCGCGGCCGGCGATCGTCGCCAGCTTCGCGCCGATCGACTCTGCAAACTGCGAGGTTCGCGCCAGCGGCGCAAAGATGTCCGAGTCGCCCGCCACGATCAGGCGCGGCGCGGCTTTGTCCGCCGCCGCAAACTCGATCGCGCCGGCCATTACGTCGGCGGCGATCGCACCCGAGTCGGGCACCAGCGCATTTATCAAACCGTCGCGAGTGAACGGATCGGCATCGGCGATCAACTCGAACAGTGCTCTGCCGCGCGGCGGCTTGATCGGCAGCCGCCACATCATCGCCAGCCGATTCGCGAGTCCGCCCACCAGCGGCGTGCGAAAGCCCGGCGCCAGCGGCGCGTATGCGACCGCGGCCTTCACTCGATGATGCCGGCTGAGTTTGAGCGCGACCAATCCCCCGGCGCCGTGACCGACCACGACCGCATCGCGGCCAATCGCGTCGATCGCTTCGCCGGCCAGCGCGGCCAAATCGTTGAAGCGAAGTTTCCCCAGCGCAGGCGTCGAGCCTTTGCCAAACGCAGCCCGCAAATCCGGAACGAATACTTCCCATCCGATCGACGCGAGATAACCGAACACCAGCGCAAGATGCCGCGGCGTGGCGAACAGTTCGGGCAGCAGCACGATCGGCCACGCGAACTTGAGCGGCTCGGGGCGCTCGCATTGCGCCGGGATGCGGCCGAGTTCGACGTCGTCCACTGGTCTGCCGAATTATGCGGCCCGCGCGCCGACAATTATCGCGTCAAAATCTTTTGCCAACGCGGACATAAGGCTTGCGCAACTTCGCGCCGACTCGAAGCCTATCATGTTGAACGCGCTCGCCCTCAAGCAAGCACCAGATAAGGAAAGAGCCCCCTCTTTCAAGGGGGCTCTCCCGTGTTGCGAGGCCTTTCAGCCTCGGCTTATTCCAGCAGCAATCCTGGCAGCCTTAGCCAGCCTTCGGGGTATTGGCCCGAAGGTAAACTCGTTAAGTGGTTACTTCTTTTTGGTCTTTTTGGCCGCTTTCTTCTTAGCCATTTTGCTCTTTCGCATCGGTTTGGACTTGGTGGCCTTTTTGGCCCGCATCTTCTTCCTCACTGGCATAGGTACCTCCTCTTCCTAGGCTGCTGCTGGACAAGCACCCTTTCTTATAGATGAGGATTCATCCCTCATCGATTCGCGCCGATTATAGAAACATGTTATTCTAAAATCAAGAGGCCCTGAGACCGTTTATAAACAAATTTTAAAGTCGGAAGAGTGCAACCGAACCGGTCTGTTTCAGCTGTTTAGAATGTCGTTCAAAATTAGAACTCTTGAACTCAGACCGCCGCTTGAATTACGATTGCAAGAATGTTGCGGTTAAGCTTCCTACTGCGCCGCGAGTGGCTCAGCCTAATCTTCGGCGCGGTTCTCGTGATGCTGCTAATGAGCGCCGTGCTCGGCAAGCAGGGGCCGCGCGACCTGGTCGCCCTCCAGAGCCATCGCGCCGCATTGGAGACCCGCCGCAATCAACTGGTGGCGGACAACGCTGCGTTCAGAACGCGCATCGCGAAACTCCGTTCCGACGACCGCTATATCGAACGCCTCATTCGCCGCGAGCTTGGCTACGCGCGCCCCGATGAACTGGTGTACAAGTTCGCCGACGAAGACGACCAGCAAACGCCGTCGCGCTGAACTGTCCGCGAATATCAGAACATGACGCGCGGGATCAGTTGATACTCGCGTGCCTGGCGTTCCAGCTCCTCGCGGAAATCAGGATGCGCGATCGAGATCAGTGCGCGTGCGCGCTCCGGAACCGATTTGCCTTTCAGATCGACGATCCCATACTCGGTCACCACGTACATCACGTCGCTGCGCGGCGTGGTCACGATGTTGCAGTCGTCGATTCGCGCGACGATTCGGCTGGCGCGCCGGCCGGCGCGCTCGTAGGTCGAGGCGAGGCATAGAAAGGACTTGCCCCCGCGCGAGGCGTACGCGCCGCGCACGAATTGCAGTTGTCCTCCCGTGCCGCTTATCTGCCGAATTCCCGCCGACTCGGAGCACGCCTGTCCGGTGAGATCGATTTGCGCCGCGTTGCAGATCGAGATGACGCGGTCGTTGAGCATTATGCGATGCGGCAGGTTGGTGTAATCGACCGACCCTGCAAAGCATGCGGCGTTGCGATCGAGAAAGTCGTACATCCGTTTCGAACCCGCCGCGAACGTGTACGCCATCTGGTAGCGGTTGGTCGCCTTGTGCGCGCCGCTCACCTTGCCGGACTCGAAAAGCGACACGAGCGAATCGACGAACATTTCGGTGTGAACGCCGAGGTCCTTGATCGGAGCCGCCGCCAGCAACTCGCAGACCGCGTTGGGCATCGCGCCGATCCCGATCTGGACGCAGGCGCCGCTGGGAATTTCCGGCGCGATCAGTTCCGCGACTTTCTGATCGACCGCATTCGCGGCGGGATACTTCAGCTCCGGCATCGCCGATGCGCCCGCGTCCAGCACCAACTCGACATCATTTATATGCACCGCGTTTTCGCTTCCGAAAACGTACGGCACGCTCGCGTCAGTCTCGACAATCATGGTCCTGGCTTTTTCGCTGATCGCCTTGTGATACGTGACCGACGGGCCGAAGTTGAAAAATCCGTGCTCGTCCATCGGCGCCGTCTTCAACACCGCGACGTCCACGTCGATTAAGCGGCGATAAGTGTCGGGCGCCTCGCCGAAATTCATCGGTATATGATGCGCGAGGCCGCGATCGTACATCTTTCGTTCCAGCCCCGAAAAATACCACGACAGGTAAACGAGATGGCGTTGTTCGGGATCCGCCTCGACCGCCAAGCGTGGGCGCATCGCAAGGCATCCGCGGATCTTCACGCGCCGGAGCTTTTGCACTCGCCCGGCCAGCGCGCGATCGAACAAGTCCGGCTGCCCGAGTCCGAAACCGTACTCGACCCAATCGCCGGATTTGACTCGCGCCGCCGCCTCATCGCCGCTGACTGTTTTGCGCTTGAGTTCTCCCTGGTAGGAAGTCGCCATCGGTGTGCCCTCGTATTGATTCCGCTCGATTTGCTTGACTGCGCGGCTGGCGTAGGATTCTCTTCAACCGGCGTACTTCAATCAATGCCAAGTATCGAACCAGTCAAGCAAGCGCCCATCGGCGTCGAGCCTGCCGCGGCCTCGCGCCTGATACTTTTTCTTACCGTCTTCATCGACCTGCTCGGCTTCGGCATCGTCATCCCGTTCCTGCCGATGTTCGCGCATAAGATGGGCGTCGGCGCGGTCGGCGTGGGCGCGCTGATGGCGATCTATTCGCTGATGCAGTTCGTGTTTGCGCCGATCCTCGGGCGAATTTCCGATCGCGTCGGACGCCGGCCGATCCTGCTGCTGGGATTGCTCGGCTCATCGATCGGCTACTTGATTTACGGATTTGCCGGAACGTTCTTCTGGCTGCTCGCGTCGCGCGCGATGCACGGCGCATGCGCCGCAACGATTTCGACCGCGCAGGCCTACATCGCCGACACCACCGATGACGCGCATCGCGCCAAGGGAATGGGACTCATCGGTGCGGCGTTCGGGCTCGGCTTCGTGCTGGGGCCGGCGCTCGGCGGAATCATGGGGTATTCGAGTTTGCGGGTGCCGGTGTTCTTTGCCAGCGCGCTGACGTTTGCGAATTTCATCTTCGCCGCAGCCAAACTGCCCGAGTCGCATCATGCCGATCGCTCCACGCCGCTCGACCTCTCCCATTTCATCGCGCCGCTGCTGGCAATTCCGCGCGAGTTGCTCCGCCATCGGCTGGCGCGGATGTTCGCGATTGCATTTCTGCTGACGTTCTCGTTGTCCGCGCTCGAAACCACGTTTGCGCTGATGGTGCCCGTGGTTTACGGTTACGGCGCGTTCGGCATCGGCGTACTGCTCGCCTTCTCCGGCCTGATGCAGGCGCTGGCGCAGGGCTACCTGCTGGGAAAAATCGTGGGCCGATTCGGCGAGGTGCGGCTGCTGAAAATCGGACTGCTCGCGATGATCGTCGGGTTGGCGCCGATGGGCTCGATTTCATCGCACGGCGCGTTGCTTGCGATGCTGGCGGCGGTCTCTCTGGGTTACGGTTTCGCAAGCCCGTCGATCGCCAGCCTCATCTCGCGCAACACCGACCGCGATTTGCAGGGTGAAGTGATGGGCGTCAATCAGTCTGCCATGTCGCTCGCGCGCATCTGCGGCCCGATCGCGGGCGGCTTCGCGTATCAACTGCTCGGACCCGCGGCGCCCTACCTCGGCGGCGCCGCTGTCGTTATGCTCGCGCTTGCGGCCAGCACCAGAATCGAGGTCAGCGCATCCTGACGCAAAAGGGGGGACACGATGTACACTTTTCGCAACTTCATTATCGCACTTCATATCTTCGGCGTGGTCTTCTGGATGGGCGGGCTGCTGACGGTCGCCGCCCTGCTGGCGCGCGTGCCCGACGAAGTCGGACTGCCCAAGGAGCGCTTCCTCCGCGCGGCGCGCGGCTTGTTCGAGACCGCGACCAACCTCGGAGCCGCAATCACGATCGGGCTTGGAATTCTGCTGATCTTCCTGGAGCCGCCGGTGCTGCGGCAGGCATGGCTGCATCTCAAGCTGTTGCTGGTGGCGATACTGCTCTTTTATCACGTGCGGTTTTATCGCCGGATCATCTTCCTCGAGGACAATCCGAGCCAGTCAACGCGCCGCGAGTATCTCGTCATCCACGGGATGGTGAGCCTGCTGTTGATCGCGATCCTGCTGCTCGCCGTGATGAAGCCGATGTTTTAGCAGCAGACGTCCGGCTCGCTCTGCCGATAACGGGCGAGGGAGCAAGGCGCGTTTTGCCGCTGCTAGAAATGGTCCTTCAGTTCGCGGAGCTTTGCAAAAATCGCGATCGGATCGTCCTTCACTGACGGATCGCGCTGTTTCAGATTCGCCCGCAGCTCGAGGCTGTCGGCGCGCAGAAATGGATTGGTCTGCTTCTCGTCGCCGATCGTCGAGGGCACCGTGATTTTTTTCTTCGCGCGCGTCTCGAGGCTCCACTGATGCTTTTTTGCCAGCGCCCGGTTCCCCGGCTCCAGCGTCAGCGCGAAGCGCAGATTTTTTTCGGTGTACTCGTGGCCGCAATATACCTGGGTCGAGTCGGGCAGCGCCGCGAGTTTTTTCAGCGACGCGACCATCATCGCTGCTTTCCCCTCGAACACGCGGCCGCATCCGCCCACAAACATCGTGTCTCCGGTAAACACCGCGCCGAGCGTTGGAAAATAGTAGGCGACGTGTCCGTTGGTATGCGCCGGGATTCCGATCACGCGGCCTTCGAGCGCGCCGATTCGGATTCGGTCGCCGTCCGCTACCGGATTTGTCAACGCGGGAATCCGTCCGCCTTCCGCGCTCGCGCCGTACACTTTGAGTCCCGCCACTTTGGACGCGATTTCGTTGTTGCCGCCGCAATGATCGCCGTGCCAGTGCGTGGTCAGCACCGCGACGATTTTCGCGCCGTGCGATTTCGCCGCCGCGATCACCTTGTCGGGCTCGGCGCAATCGACCACCGCGCAATCCTTGCTGCCGTCGTCGATCACCAGGTACGCGTAGTTGTCCGACAGCTGCGCAACCGTGACGATTGGCATCGCGATACTCCTTGCAGCTAGACGCCGACGATATTGTAGCCCACGTCCACGTAAAGTGTCTGGCCCGTGACGCCGCTGGAAAAATCGCTCAGCACCGCCGCCGCCATCTTGCCGACTTCCTCGATCTTCATCGCGCGCCGCAGCGGCGAGCGCGCCTCGACCTCGTGCGCCATCGTATGGAAGTCGCGAATCGCCGACGACGAGAGCGTGCGCGCGGGTCCGGCGCTGAGCGCATTGACGCGGATATTCTTGGCCCCAAGATCGACCGACAGGTAGCGCACGCACGCTTCCAGGGCCGCCTTGGCCACACCCATCATGTTGTAATTGGGGATCGCGCGGACCGCGCCGAGGTAGCTGAGCGTCAGGATCGATCCGCCTCCGCGCGCTTCCATCAGCGGCTCCGCGGCGCGGGCGAGCGCGACCAGCGAGTAGGCGCTGATTTCCATCGACTTCGCAAAATTGGCGCGGCTAACCGTCAGAAATCGATCGCGCAGATCTTCGCGCTCGGCAAACGCGACCGCATGCACGAGCAGGTCCAGCCCGTTCCATTTTTTCTTGAGCGCGGCGAACACGGACGCGATTTGCGCGTCGTCGTTCACATCGAGTTCGCCGATCACGTCGGCCTGGATTTGCGCCGCCAGCGGACGGACGCGCTTTTCCAGAATCTCGCCCTGGTAGGTCAGCGCGATCTCGGCGCCCTCGGCAGCCAAGGTCTGCGCTATCGACCACGCCAGGCTTTTCTCGTTTGCGACGCCGACGATCAACGCCCGCTTGCCCTGTACTATCCCCATGGCGAGTATCCTTATCGGCGCCGATGCGCGCGCGGGCTCAGATTTCGATCTTCATCCCGTCATAGCCCATTTCAAGTACGATCTCATCCGCGCGGCTCAGCACTTCGCGCCCAAGATGCGTCAGCACCATTCGACGCACCTTGAACTTGTCGCGATTGGCCGCCAGCAGCGGGTAGTTGAGATGAAAGTTCAGCTCAGTGCTCTCGTAGTAGGTGCATTCGCACAGGAACAAATCGGCGCCGGCGCTGAGCTCGACCAGCTCATCGTTCCATCCGCTGTCGCCCGAGAAAACTATCGACTTCCCGCCGCCGTCGATTCTGAGCGACAGCGAGATGTCGGGCCTGGTGTGCGGACTGCGGATCGCGCGCACCTTGAACTTGCCCAGCCGCGTCGAGCTGCCCGGTTCGAGCACCACGAACTTCAGCTTGCGCTTTATTTTGTCGAGTTCGAAATGCGGGAACATCGTGCGCATCAGCAGCCAGGTCCGCTCCTCCAGCTTGGGCGGGCCCGCAACGGTCAGCACCTTCTTGCGCGGCGTCTCCCACATGTAGTCGAGGATCAGGAACGGCAGGCCGGCGAAATGATCGCCGTGCAGATGGCTGATGAGCAGCAGGTCGAAGCTGTCGGGCGCAATCCCGTTGGTCTTGAGCGCAGGCATCAGGCCGGGCCCTGCTTCCATCAGGATCCGGCCGCCAGGCGCGTCGATCAGGTAGCCCGCTTGTACACGGCCGAAACTCGCGAACGCATCTCCGGTGCCCAACAGAGTCACGGTTACCGGCGCACCGTTCGATGGCGTGCGATTCGGATTCATTGCGCGGCCCTATGCTAATATCATCCTCGGATGCGCGCAAACCAGGGAGCGCCGCCGATGAAACAGGTGAAGACCGCAGCCGCTCTCGCGTTCGCTTCCGCTGTCATTGCCGCCGCCATTGCGGGATGCGGAAAATCCGCGCCGCCCGCACAGGCGCCGCCGCGCATCTTCGCCAGCGCCGAAGAAGTCGAGCTCAACTTTCGCGGCCGCACGTTCGTGCTCGGCGACAACAATCAAATCGCGCAAGTGCGCCCGCTCGATTGGCCCAAGGACAAGTTCCTCAAGCTGCCGTTCTGGCTCGGCGTCAACATCCTGGTGCCCGGAGTGATGGCGCCCAAGGAAAGCGATTTTTACGTCATCAGCGAGGCGACTCTCGAAAAGCCTTTGGACGCGCCCGGCGAATGGATGATCGAAGCGGGTAGCTCGCTGGTGAAGCAGGAGACGGTGTTGGTCACGACGCGCACGCGATACCTGGCGCCCGGAAAACTTTTGCCCACCATCGTTCAGTATATCGGCAAGCGCGAATTCACACGCCCCGACGGCAAGACCGTGACTATTCCCGTGCTGCGCGAGGTCTCGTTGCCCATGAAGTGGACGCTCGGCGGGAATATCCCGGCAAGCTACGCGAGATACCGCACATGATTCGCTGGAGCAGGGCGATCGTCGCGGTGCTCGCGTTTGCGCTCACGGCGGCCGTCGCAGGATGCACGCCGGACAAGGCGCTCGACTTCGGACCGACCGGCGAGATCACCACGCCGCCCGAGGATCAGTTGAGCCGCGACATCATGCGCGATTTCGCCGGACGCGACTTCATTCTCGCCAACAACGATCACGAGGCGCACATCAGTCTCACCGATTGGAAGCCCGGACGGCGCATCATCGTGCCGTACTGGCTCGGCGTGAATCCGCTCTACCCCGGATTTCTGCGCCCGACCGTCGGACATCTATATGTGATGAGCCAATCGACGCTGGTCCGCCCGCTCTCCAATAACGAGTACCTGATTCGCGCCGGCTCGAAACTCTTCAAGAGCGATAGTGTCTTCGAGGCGACGCAGACGCGCTACCTCGATACCGGCGGGATGCTGCCGACTGTCGTCCGCTTCGTCGGCACGCGCGTCATCACGGTGCCAAAGGACGCGCCCGCAACCGGCACGATCACGGAGAAGGTCCCGGTGCTCCGCGAGGTCTCGATGCCGATGCACACAACCGCCGACCAAGACCTACTGGGCTACGCCAAGTTCGAAGCCGCCAAATAACCTGGTGAAGTTGCTACGATAGTAGCGTCATCGATCGATCATCGGAGGTCGCCGCATGCTGTCGCATACGAAATATCTCACCATGAAGGTGCCCAACCGGATGGACTTCGTGAACATCACGGGCGAAGTTGAAAAGGCGGTCAATGAAAGCCGCGTGCGCGAGGGTCTCTGCCTCGTCAATGCGATGCACATCACCGCCTCGGTCTTCATCAATGACGACGAGCCCGGACTTCACGAAGATTACAAGCGATGGCTGGAATGGCTGGCGCCGTACGACCCAAGCCCCGAGCGCTATCATCACAATCGCACCGGCGAGGACAACGGCGACGCGCATCACAAGCGCCAGGTGATGGGCCGCGAGGTGGTAGTCGCGATCACAGCCGGCAAGCTCGACTTCGGCCCGTGGGAACAGATCTTCTACGGCGAGTTCGACGGCCGCCGCCCCAAGCGCATCCTGATCAAGGTGATCGGCGAGTAGGTCGCAGTGCGAGATAACCGCCGCTGGTCGAGGCGTCACATCTCGGCGCGCCGCGTGGCGATGATGATGCCCGATGACCAACATAGTTTGCACACCGTGAGCCTTCGATCCCGCTCAAGCTTAGCGACAAGTGCAACCACCTTGGGTGCGTGATCGTCGGGCCAATTTGGCTGCGGCAGGAGATCGTCGATTACATAAAGACCACCCGGGCGCAGCAGCGCGAGCGCGTCTTCGAGGTGGTCGAACTTGCCCGGCCACGTATCAGCGAAAATCAGATCGAACTTCCGCTCGCGTATTTCTCGCAGCAACGATGCACCGTCCCCAACGCGAAAGGTGACGCGACGGTCATGCCCGAGATGCCGCCGGGCAACCTCGACGTACTTCGCTTCGCCATCGACCGTAAGCAGCGTCGCTGCAGGGTCCATACCGTCGAGAATCCAGGCCGTTGATGCGCCCGTTCCAGTGCCCAGCTCCAGGAACGCGCCACCGACCTTTGAGGCTGCGAGCGTGCGAAGCAGCGCGCCGGTCCTGCTTTCGCTGATCATCGTGAATCCAACCGCCGTCGTATCGTGGTCAATTGCTTTCAGCACCGCGGGCCTCGCCAAATTGACCGTGTCATTCATGGTCAGCTCGCTCTCTCATCGCTACGAGTCTTCGGACTCCTGCAGCGTTGCGGTCTGCAATAGTTCTGCCGGCACGTCTTCCAGAAAGCGCGACACCCGGCCCATCACGAAGCCGAAGCTGCGGTCGAACATATGTATCGGATACGACAGGTACAGCTCGTCGCGCGCGCGCGTGCTCGCGACGTACATCAGGCGGCGCTCCTCCTCGATTTCGTCATCGCCCACGCTTTGCGGTCCCGGGAAACGTCCGTCGGCCGCCCAGATCAGGAACACCACTTTCCACTCGAGTCCCTTGGCGGAGTGAATCGTGCTGAGCGTGAGGCGTTCGTCGTCGGAATCCGTCGCGAGCATGCCGTCGAGTGAGTCGTTGGGCGGCTCGAGCGCCATGTCCGCCAGCATCTGCTCGAGGCTCTTGTAGCGCTCGGTCAGATTCTGAAAATGTTCGAGGTCGCGCTCGCGCTTGGGATAATCGTCGGCGTACGCCTCGCGCATCACCGGCAGATAGTATTCGAGCGTCATCGCGATTTGCTCGGGCGGCCGTTTCTCGCCGCTGCGCAATTCCGCCAGCAGCGCGCCAAGCCTTTTCAGGCCGCCATCTGCGCCGCCGCGGGCCTTGTCGGCAAGTTTCGCAATCGCGGCCGCCGGATCGTCGGCGGCGATGAGTGCGTCGATCGTTCGCTCTGCAGTGCGATGGCCGATACCCTTGACCAGCGTGAGCACGCGCAGCCACGACACGGCGTCCGCCGGATTGGCGATGACGCGCAGATGCGCCAGCACGTCCTTGATGTGCGCGGTTTCGATAAACTTGAATCCGCCGCGCTTGATGAACGGGATGTCGCGGCGCTGCAGCTCGAGTTCCAGATCGAAGGAGTGAAAGCTCGATCGGAACAGCACCGCGATCTCACCGAGTTCGACCCCCTCTTCGCGCAGCTCCAGGATGCGCTGGGCGACAAACCGCGACTGCATGTGTTCGTCCTGCGCGCGCACCAGGAACGGCCGGAAGCCGCCCTCGCGCTGCGTGAACAGCGCCTTGGTGTACTTCTCGCCGGCGCGTGAAATCACGTCGTTGGCGACGTCGAGGATTCCCTGGATCGAGCGGTAATTCTCTTCGAGCTTCACGATCTTCGCGCCGGGAAAAATCGCGGGAAAATCCATGATGTTGCGGAAGTTGGCGCCGCGAAACGAATAGATCGACTGCGCATCGTCGCCAACCGCCATCACGTTGCGATGATTCATCGCCAGCAGCCGCACCAGCTCGGCCTGAATCAGATTGGTGTCCTGGTACTCGTCGATCATGATGTAACGATAGCTGTCCGACAGCCGGCGCCGCACGTTCTCGTGCTGTTCGAGCAACTCGGCGAGCCGATAGAGCAGGTCGTCGTAGTCGAGCAGGCCGCGCTCGCGCTTGTAACTCTCGTAATTTTTCGCGAGTTCGAGAATTTCGGCCTGATGCTCGCGGAGATGCGGGAAATCGATCTCGATTTCCTCTTCAAGCGCGCGCCGCTTGTTGCGCGCCATGCTGATCGCCTCGGCGATCGTGCTTTTCTTCGGAAACCGGCGCTCGCGCGACGCCAGTCCCATCCGCGTCCGGAGCAGGTTGATCACGTCCTCCATGTCGGAGCGATCCAGTATGGTGAAGTTGGGCTTGAGGCCAATCGGCGCGCCCATCCGGCGCAACACATTGTTGGCGAAGGAATGAAACGTGCCGCCCGCGACGGCGCCCGCCCGATCTCCCACCAACTGCTCGGCGCGACGCAGCATCTCCTGCGCCGCGCGGCGGGTGAACGTCAGCAGCAAGATCGCACCGGGCGGCACGCCGCTCTCGATCAGCCGCGCGACGCGATAGATCAGCGTGCGAGTCTTGCCCGATCCCGCTCCCGCAACAACCAGCAGCGGGCCTTCGCGATGGGTCACGGCGGCCAGCTGCGCGGGATTGAGCAGCTCGGCGTACTTGATCTTGAAGTTGCGCTCGTCGGCCGGCGACACCGGCTTTTCGCGCAGGTAAATTACCTTGTCGGCCACGTCAAGCGGGATCCTACCACGGCGCGCGCCGCAAGTTGCGATGCCCGCGATTGCCCCGATGCCCTACGGCAGCATCGGCCCGCTTGCCGGCGGGTTCTGTGCGCCGTTCTTGTAGATACCCTGCATCGTATTGTTCCAGAGTTGATTGGGACTGTTGGGCGATTGCGAACCCGGCGCGGATCCCGAACCCGCCGGCGCCGTGCGCATATCTTCGACGTGCGGATCGAGCAGGATCTGGTCAACCATGTTGACGCTCGGATCGTTCAAGTACGCGGTCGCGATTCGTTCCGCCTCGTCCCGCCCGAACTGCGTCGCCACAAATCCGGTGAGTATCAACTGCTTGCCTGCGCCCGGGGAGGTGGAGAATTGCGCGGTGACCATCGGCAGGCTGTTCAGATGGAGATACCCGGTCAGCGCATCGCTGGCGCGCTGATCGATTACGTAGTTCTGCGCCCGCGCGACGGCGCACGTGGCGACCATCATGATGATCGCCGAGACCGCCGCAATTGCTCTCGTCCTCAAGTGCATTTGTCGCTGTCGCCTCGCCGTCTCCGACGATACTCCTCGTCGGACGCGCTGTCCCACCGCATTCGACAAAAAAACGCGCGGGCACCGTCGCCGACGCCCGCGCGTTTCTGTGCTTGCGACTATCCGGTTACGGAATTTGAATCTGCTGAATCTGTGCCTCTTCTTTCTGCACGACTTCGGCCGGCAACGGCGCGTACTTGAGCTCCGGCGCATACTTCTGTCCTTCGGTCAGCGCCCAGTGCAGGAACTTCACGATCTGCTCGCCAACTTCCTTGCTGGCCTGCTTCTGATAAACGAGCAGCTAGGTGAACGACGAGATCGGATACGCATCCGCGCCCGGTGCGTCCGTGATCGACACGCGGAAGTCGGCCGGCATATTGCCCGCAGACCGACGCGCCGCCGCGGTCACGCCCTCGAGGCTCGCCTGCACCCAGTTGCCCGCTTTGTTCTGCAATTCGGCGTATGGGATGTGGTTGTTGAGCGCATAGATCAGCTCGACGTAGCCGATTGCGCCGGGCGTTTGCTGAACCAGCGCGGTCACGCCCTCGTTGCCCTTGCCGCCGAGTCCAACCGGCCACTTAACCGAGGTTCCTTTACCCACGTCCGACGCCCAGCTTGGGCTGACCTTCGACAAGTAATCGACGAAAATATACGTGGTGCCGCTGCCGTCGGAGCGATGACATACAACGATGTCGGTGGACGGAATCGCCAAACCCGGATTCAGCTGCCTTGATCTTGTCGTCATCCCACTTGGTTATTTTGCCCGAGAAAATATCCGCGATTACCGGACCCGTCAGGCGCAGTGTGCCGGTAAATCCGGGCAGGTTGTACGCGACCACGTCCGCGCCCATCACCGAGGGAAAGTGCAGAATTTTTCCCGGTGCTTCGGCAAGCTGTTGATCGGTCAGCGGCGCGTCGCTCGCGCCAAGATCGACGGTGCGATTCGAGAGCATCCGGATGCCGCCGCCCGAACCGATCGATTGGTAGTTGAACTTGATGCCCGGATTTTCTTTGGCGTAAACGTCAAACCACTTGGAGTAGATCGGGTACGGGAACGTGGCGCCGGCGCCATTGATTAACATATCGGCAAATCCGGAGCGGCCGATCCCTGCGATCGCCAGGACTATGAAAAGGGCCATGATTAGTCGTCGTTTGAGCATCTTTTGAACCTGCCTCCAAGTTAGTCGTGTCCGCTGCGCCGATCTGAATGCGGCGCGAAAAAGCTATGCATCGGACATTAAGGGAGGATGAACCCGGCGTGTCCGCCGGTTGAATTCTGCCGCCTGGACCCGGATTCCCGCGCATAGCCGCGCTTGGGCGCGATCGTTTGCTTTTCTTGCCCCCGCTCAACGACAATCCAATTCCCAAAACGGCGCTCGGCAATTTTCAATGGCTAAATCACTCGACGGAATCAACATCGTTGAATTCGCCTCTCACATGGGCGCGGCTTACGCCACGATGCTGCTTGCGGAAAACGGCGCGCGCGCCATCAAGATCGAGCCGCCGGGCGGTTCGCGCGCGCGCGGCACGCCGCACTTCCACGTCCTCAACCGCTCCAAGCGTGCGCTCGAGCTGGACCTCGACGCTCCCGCATCGCAGCCGCGAATCGCTGAGCTGATTCGATGGGCCGATATAGTAGTCACCGGCTTCACGCCGGGGCGGCTGAAACAACTGAGCCTCGACGCCGAATCGATTCGCCGGATTAATCCGCGCGCGATTGCGCTCGGCGTGCCTCCGCTGGGCAGCCGCGGCCCCGACGCCGGCTTCGATGCGAACGACGAGCTGGCCGCTGCCCGCGGCGGAATCACCGGGAGCCAGTGGGCGCTCAGCGGCAATCCCGTCGCGCTGGTTTTTCCGGCGGCGAGTTATTCGGCGGGCGTGATGGCGGCGACTGCGGCCGTCGCCGCGATTGTGGCGCGCGGCGCGAACCGAGCGGGCGACGCGGTCGAAGTCTCGATCCTGGCCGGCGCGTTCTCGCTCCAGACCGGCGCAATCCTGAGTAGCGAGGCCATGACCACCCTCTACCAGGGTCCGCTGGATCCTCTCGGCCCGATTCCGGTTTATCGTTTGTTCGAGGCCGCCGACGGCAAATTCTTGTTCGTCGCGTGCGGCAACACAACCTTCTGGGGCAAGTTCGCGATCGCAATCGATCGCCCCGATCTGGTCGGCGACCAGCGCTTCGAAAATGCGCCGTGGGGAATCGCGCCCTGGTTCTGGGAGCCGCTCAAAGACATCATCGAGCCGATCATCCGCACGCGCCCGCGCGACGAATGGCTGGGCATCCTGCGCGAATACGACGTTCCGTGCGCCCCGGTGATGACCCGCCACGAGTTCATCGATCATCCACAGACGCGCGCGCTCGGGATGCGCACTGAAATCGACGACCCCGCTCTCGGCCGCATGATTCAGATGGGCCTGCCGGTGTTCCTGAGCGATACTCCCGGCGAAATCACCGGTCCCGCTCCCAAGGCGGGCGACGATCGCGCGGCGCTGCAATGGCTTGCTGAGCCAAAGCGCGACACATCGCCGGACAAGGACCTGCGCACGGCTGAACGGCCCCCGCTCGATGGAGTCACCGTGCTCGACTTCGCCAGCTACATCGCGGGTTCGTACGGCCCGATGATACTGGCGCAACTCGGCGCCGAGGTCATCAAGATCGAAAGCCTCGAGGGCGATTCGTTTCGCAATTTCGGTTTCGGCTTCCTCGGCTGGAACCAGGGCAAGCGCGGTATCTCGGTCAATCTTGCGACCGGGGAAGGCCGCGAAATCATCCACGGGCTCGCGGACCAGGCCGACATCGTGGTCGAGAATCTGCGGCCGGGGCGGATGCGCAAGTTCGGCTTCGATTACGAAAGCCTGGCGGCGCGCAACCCGCGCATCATCTATATGTCGCTCAACGGCTTCGGAAATCGCGGACCCGAGCACAACCAGCCGGGCTTCGATCCGCTGTTGCAGGCGCGTTCGGGCGTGATGGCGGCGCAGGGCGGCCATCACGGGCATCCGGTGTACCTGACTTGCGCGATTTGCGACTACGGCGCCGCGATGCTCTCCGCGTTTGGATGCGTGCTGGCACTGCGGGCGCGCGAACGTACCGGACGCGGGCAGTTGTGCGAGACCTCGCTGCTGCAAGCCGCGATGGCTTTTCAGGCCGGCGAGTTCGCGTTCTATCCGGGCAGGCCGGACATGGAAAATGGCGGCACTGAGAATCGCGGGCGCTCGGCGCTTTCGCGCGCCTACGGTTGCCGCGACGGCAAATGGCTATTCATCTCGCTAACCGATGAGACGCAATGGAAGGCGCTACTGACTATTGCGCCCGGGCTGCCGAATGCCAATTGGGATGCGGCCGTGGCGGAACCGAACGAGGGCGCGCTGGCGGCGGCACTCGCGGAGCAATTTGCG
This sequence comes from uncultured delta proteobacterium, assembly GCA_963813785.1. GTDB lineage: Bacteria > Desulfobacterota > Binatia > Binatales > Binataceae > Binatus. Next base: position 110,118 of record CAWFAJ010000006.1, read on the forward strand.
AAGCTCGATCGCGACGACGCACTCGCAGCGTTGAGGAAATCCGCCATCCCGGCGACGCGGGTAAATCATATAGGTGAATTGTTCGACGACCCGCAGGTCCTCGCCAACAATTTGATCGCCGAGTTGTCTCATTCGCAATGGGGCCGGGTGAAGCAAACCGGAATGCTGATGAAGTTTTCCGCGTCTCCCGCGGCGATCGACCGCGCCGCTCCGATGCTCGGCGAGCACACCGACGAGATCCTCCGCGAGTACCTCGGCTACCCGGCCGACAAAATCGCCGCGCTGCGCGCCGCCGGCGTCGTCAAGTGATCGATGGATCCTGAGGCGGCCGCCGTCATCAATCCGCATCTGCTCGTGCGCGAGGAAATCCTCTGGTGCGGACGGCCGCGTGATACGAGCGCTCTTCGATGGCGCGCGGGCGCGATAATACTGGTTGGAATCGCCGCGCTGGTGATGCGTTCGATCCCGCTCGGTCCTGGTCTTGCAGAGCGTGCTGACAGCAACTCGATTCTGCTCGCGGTGCTGGTCGGCGTTCTAATCGCGGAAGCGATCGTCTTCCATTCCTATCTGTCGAAGACTTGTTACGGTGTCACCAATCAACGCGTGATCATCGTCTCAGGCCTGCGAGAGCCGCAGATGGTGGCAGTTCTGCTTGACCGGCTGAACGCTGCGCAACTGCGCATCCGGCGCATCTACCGCGATATAGAATTGCGCGCTCCCAGCGAAGAGCGATTTCAATTGCGGCATCTGCCGTTCACGAACCCTTCGGTCCCTCCCGATTGGATCGGATGGCCCGAGTGCTACCGGCTAATCGCGCTTGAAGACGCGCGCCGCGTGTGCGACTTGATAGTCGAATCGGCGCAAAAGCTGAAATAGTCCGAAGCGGAGAGACACTATGCCACTGGTTACCAGCGAAACCGTCAAACAGGTAATGCGCGATCTGTACGGCTACGAAATCTCCGACGCCGACGCGGATGAAATCGCGAACAGTGCGGGCGCGATGCTCACGCTCGCCGGGCACTTGCCGTCGATCGGCCTTGCCGGGATCGAGCCGCCCTTCAGCTATCCGGTGCTGTTGGCCGAGGCGACCCGCCTTGCCAAAGCCGGGTCGTAATACCCACTTCGATACTCACTTCGAGGATTTATTCGAATGTCGATGCCATTTCAGGAACTACTCGAATTCGATGTAGCTACTCTGTCCGGCAAGCTGCGCGCGCGCGACATTTCGCCGGTCGAGCTGACCGAGGCGTACCTCGCCCGAATCGCGCAAACCGACGGATCGCTTCGCGCCTATATCACCGTCACCGATACGATCGCGCGCAAGGCGGCGAAAAAAGCCGAGGCCGAAATCGCCGCCGGAAAATGGCGGGGACCATTTCATGGCGTTCCGATCGCGCTCAAGGATCTGGTGTACACGAGCCGGGTTCGCACCACCGGCGGCTCGAAAATCCTCGCCGATTTCAAACCCGATCACGACGCGACCGTGTGGTCGCGCCTCAAGCGCGCCGGCGCCGTGCTGCTCGGCAAACTAAACCTGCACGAGTTCGCCTACGGAATCACGTCGTCGAATCCGCACTGGGGAATCGTCCGCAATCCGTACGCGCTCGACCGAATCCCCGGCGGCTCCAGCGGCGGCGCGGCCGCTGCGATCGCCGCGCGCAGCGCCGCCGCCAGCATCGGCACCGACACCGGCGGATCGATTCGGATTCCCGCCGCGCTTTGCGGATGCGTGGGGCTGAAGCCGACCTGGAGCCGCGTCAGCCGCTACGGCGTCATCCCGCTGGCCTACACGCTCGATCACGTCGGCCCGATCACGCGCACGGTCCGCGACGCCGCGATGATGCTGCAGATAATCGCGGGCGCCGACCGCAACGATTCCACCGCCAGCCGCCAGCCGGTGCCCGATTTCTCAGCCGGGCTCGACGGCGAAATCTCCGGCATGCGCATCGGCGTGATTCGCGAACTTGACTACGGACTGAGCGACGAGGTCGCGCACTCGTTCAACGCCGCGCTCGAAACACTGCGATCGCTCGGCGCGATCGTTGACCACGTGACCATTCCCTCGCTGCCGCTGGCCGGCGTCATGAACGGCATCATCACCTGGGCCGAGGCGCTGGAGATTCACGAAGATTGGATGCGCACGCGGCCGCAGGACTACGGCGACGACGTTCGCCGCCTACTCGAGATCGGAATGATGACGACCGCCACCAGCTACATCCGCGCCCAGCGCGCCCGCGCGCGCACGCTGGCCGAGTCGATCGCGGTGCTGGCCGATCACGACGTGCTGGTCGCGCCGGGCAGCGGGATCGTCGCGCCCAAAATCGGCACTACACAAATGCTGGAAGCGCGCGAAGACCGGGTGGATGTGGTCGCGGCGATCCTGCGCTTCACGCAGCCGTTCAATACGACCGGTCAACCCGCAATAGCTGTTCCTACCGGCCTTTCGCCCGACGGACTGCCGATTGCGATGCAGGTAATCGGCCGCCCGTTCGGAGAGCCGGAAATAATTCGCGTGGCCGCCGCTTATGAGAGAGCGCGTGGCGCGCTCGCGCCTCCGCCGGAGATTGCGTAGCACAGCGCAAGGATTTCAGTATCTCACTATTTCACTGGCTCGCGCCGCGACTAGAACTCGAGATCGACCGTCACGAAATCGTGATCGGAGGCGCGGCGCAACAGAATCGGAGACCGCGGCGCGACGACCGCCGCGGTTCCCGCGATCGGACGAAGCTCGCGGACCGCGAGCCAATCGAGTTTTGGCCTCATCGATCGCGGAATCAGTCCGGAAAAAGTGAAAGTTGCGCGATTGGCCACGTTGACGCCCTCGATCTCGAGTCCGCGCTCTCGTAGATGATCGAACAAGGGCTCGTATGCCTGGGGCGCGCGGAACCTGTCGGGATTGGCGAGCATCTGCCGCGCCGTTGCCAATATCAATGCCCGGCTCGATAGCTCAGTGGTCGTCGTATTCAGGTCGCCGCCGAAAATCGCGCGGCCGGCCGCCGGGAATGATTCCAGGTAAGTCGCCATCTGGCGCGCGCGCTCGGCGGGCGTGCAGCGGCTGTGCAGATGCGCGAGGCCGATGGTTAACTCCTCGCCGCCGAATTTCGCTCTGGTGACCAATCCCGTCGGCGTGCCCACGCGCGACCAGTGCCGCATGCGCATCGGCCACGCCATGGGAGTGGGCGGCCTGTGCATCGCGACGGCGGCCACGTCCTCGAATGGCGCGGCGCTCAGGATCGCATTACCCATGTACGAGACGATTTCGCTTTCGCTCCCCGGGGGCCTCAGACCGAACTCGCGAGCATACGCGCAGCTCATCTCGAGCGCCTCGGCGAGTTCCGTCGCAAGCTCACGGCCTGGCCTGCGCTTCATTCCCGTATTAACCTCGCATAGCAGAATCACATCGGCGCCGTGGAGCGGCGGACGCCTCAGACATGCCAGGATTTCGCGAACCTTTCGCCCGCCAGCCGCGTTGAGCAGCACAACTCGCAGCCGCGCATTCGGCCGGCGGCGCGCCGCACGGTTCACGACGATTGGCGGGAAATGCGGCGTCGGCTTTGCGCCTGCCGCGGTAAGGTCGTGCGCGTCGCGGTCCATCGCCCGAGCTAGTCGGCCAATTCCTTTTGAAGATCCTTGAACGTCGTAATCGGCGGTGTGCAGGTGTGGTCGCGGCATACGTAAGCAGTCACGTGACCGTCGATTTGCCGCTTGCCGCGCACCTGCTCGGGAATGAAGCCAGACTGAGCATCGGCGTTGGCATTGTCCGCAACCGTAACGAAGATCGCAAGATTCGGAACGTAGATGAGGCCGAGCCGTTCCGTCCATTCGATCAACTCGGGAGAGTTGCGGCTGCCGACAATCACAACTTCGGTCGGCCCGCGCTGGTAAAGGTCGGCCGCTTCGAGCATGTGGGAGAACCCGAACGGCTGCTTCTCGATAAATTCGCGAAACAGCTTGAGCGTCCGCTCCGCCTCGACCCGGTAGCGCTCCTCGCCGGTGTAGGCGTGCAGCCTGAGCATCGCCATCGCGGCCGCGCTGTTGCCCGACGGCGTCGATCCGTCGAAGGCCGCCTTGGAGCGGGTGATCAGTGCTTCGTGATCGTCCGAGGTGAAAAAGAATCCACCCTTTTCCTTGTCGATAAATCGCTCGAGGATCACGCCGGCGAGCGTCCGCGCGTGCGCCAGGTATTTCGCGTCGAGCGACGCTTCGTACACGTCGAGCATCGCGCCCGCCAACTGCGCATAGTCTTCGAGGTATGCGTTGTGCCGCGCGACGCCGTCCTTGAACGAGCGCTTGAGCGCGCGCCCATCCCACATCGACGCCATCATGAAATCGGCTGCGCGCTGGGCCGCTTCGAGGTAGCGCCGCTCGTGCAGCGCGCGATATCCCTCCGCAAACGCGCCGATCATCATCGCGTTCCACGCCACCAGGACCTTTTCGTCGCGGCCCGGCTTCACCCTTTGTTCGCGCGCCGCGAACAGTTTGTCGCGAATCTCGCGAAGCTTCGACGCCATCTCGTCTTCCGAAACCTTGAACATCCGCGCGGCGTCGGCCAGCTCGATCGTGCGATGCGGAATGTTCGCGCCATCGAAATTGCCCTCGGTCGTGATGTCGAAGTAGCGCTGGGCTATCGCGCCGAGCTCGGGACCAAGGACGGCGTCGGCCTGCGCGGGCGTCCAGACGAAAAACTTTCCCTCTTCGCCCTCGCTGTCCGCGTCCTGCGCGGCGAAAAAGCCGCCCTCGGGACTGGTCATCTCGCGCAAAACGTAATCGAAAATTTCGCGCGCGACGCCGAGAAACTCCGGCTCATTGAGCGCGCGGCCGGCGTCGAGGTACAGGCGCGCCAGCAGCGCGTTGTCGTAGAGCATTTTTTCGAAGTGCGGCACCAGCCATCGCTCATCGACGCTGTAGCGATGGAATCCGCCGCCGATTTGGTCGTAGATTCCGCCGCGCGCCATCTTCGAAAGCGTGTGCCGGACCATTTCCGCCATCGCCTCGTCACCGTCGGCCGCGTGCACGCGAAGAAACAGCGAGAACACGAAGGTGTTGGGAAATTTCGGCGCCTGCCCCAGCCCGCCGTTGATGCTGTCGTAGTGCGCGGCAAGCGCGCGCGCCGATTCCGCCGCCAGTCCCGGCTTCAAGTCGCCGCCGCTGGGCACGTAGTTGGTGAGCGCGCCGAGCGCCTCGGTCAGCTTTTCGAGATTGTTGGTGACTTCCTTGGCGCCGTCGCGATAGGCGTGCGACGCCGCAGCCAGGATGCGCGGAAATCCGGGCATCCCATGGCGATCTTCGGGCGGGTAGTAGGTCCCGCCGAAAAACGGCCGTCCGTCCGGCGCCAGGAACATCGTCAGCGGCCATCCGCCGCGCCCCGTGATCAGCTGCACCGCATCCATGTAAATCTGATCGAGGTCGGGCCGCTCTTCGCGATCGACCTTGATCGGAATGAAGTTCTCGTTGATCAGCCGCGCGATCGCGTCGTTCTCGAACGACTCGCGCTCCATCACGTGGCACCAGTGACAGGCCGAGTAGCCAATCGACAGCATGATCGGCTTGTTCTCCGCCTTGGCGCGCGCAAGCGCGTCCGGACCCCACGCATACCAATCCACTGGATTGTACGCGTGCTGGCGCAGGTACGGACTTTGTTCGTTAATCAACCGGTTCGGCTTGCGGCCGGAAAGACCCTCTGGATTTTTCGCCTGGCTCATGAATCTGGTTTCATCCTATCTGCCTCACCGCGCGCTGTCATTCCGAGCGAGTCAGCGTATGGCAGAGTATCGCGCGCGCCAGTTACAATTCGCTGCTATGACCTCCGCCTCCGCATCGGGCGGCTGCGCCGCATTGCAGCGCGCCGCCGGTAACGACAACGATTCGCGATTCCGCATCCGCGCCGGATGCGTCCTCATTCTCGCCGCGATTCTCTTCTTCGCACGTCTGGGTGCGCGAGCGCTGTGGTCCTCGGAATTCCGATGGGCCGAAATCGCGCGCGAGATGCTGGTGACGCACAACTACTTCTGGCCGACGATCAACGGTCGCGTTTATTACGACAAGCCGCTCGGCTCCTACTGGCTCGTAATTTTTTCGACACCGTTCACAGGCGGCCTCAACGAGGCTGCCACGCGCCTGCCCTGCGCGATAGCCGGGCTGCTGGCAGTGGCGATACTGATGCTGCTGGTGCGACGCCTCTACGACGCTCGCACCGCGATCCTCGCCGGCGTCATCCTCGCGACCAGTTTCAGCTTCGTATTCTTTTCGCGCAACGCAAGTGCCGATGTCGAAACGCTCACCGGCGAACTAGCCGCGCTGCTGCTCTTCAATCACTACGAAGAACGCGGCGGCGGATGGTGGGTCGTCGGCCTGTGGCTGATCATGGCGGCGACTTCGCTCACCAAAGGTCTGCTCGGATTCGCGCTGCCGCTATTGGTGATCGGAGTGTATTCATGCCTGCGCGACGGAGGCGCCCAGTTTTTCGAAGCGATTTTCCGTGGCGCTCTGATTGAGCGGATACGATGGCTCGTCGAGCGCAATCGATGGTTCTTCAACTGGTACACGGTTGCTGGCATCGCACTGGGCGGCCTCGTGTATTACCTGCCCTTCGAAATCTCGTCGCGCCTGATGGGCTCTGAAAAGGGCCTGGCGATGGTGTATCGCGAAAACGTGGTGCGATTTTTCCATCCGTTCGACCATCGCGGACCGATCTATCTGTATGTCTATGTCATCTTCGCCCTGATGGCTCCGTGGTCGGCGCTGTTGCCCGCGGCCCTGGTGGAAACGCACGGGCTGCGCCACGGCGGCGCCGAGCCTGCTCGTGCGGATCGATTTGCGTTGGTTTATTTCTGGGCGACGTTCATATTTTTCACTGTCTCGGGATCGCGCCGCAGCTACTACATTCTTCCGATTCTGCCCGCCGCCGCGATCCTGGTCGCCAGAACGCTCGCGTATCCCGGCGAAAGCGAATTACGCTCGATGATCGCCCGCCGACTGCTGACCGCCGGCTACGCGATCGTTGCATTCGCCGCGATCGCCGCCGTCGTGCTGCTGATTCCGGCCTGGGCGATTCTTCCGCGTCCCTACGATGCGTTCCCGCAACTGCCCGCCCAGCCCGCCTTCATCGTGTTCTGGGTCGTATCGGTCGTCGCCGTCGTCTACACGATTCGCAAATTCAGTCCCGCTCGCGTGGCGATATCGGTGGGCGTCGTCGCGTATCTCGCGATGGCCTACATCTATATCTTCGCGATGCCTGCGGCGGAGGCTTATCGCGGCGAAAAGCCATTCGGCTACGCAGTCCTGAACAAGATCGGCGGTTCGACTGACCGGCTCGTGCTGTTCAAGACTGAGGGACCGCTCTTCTATCTCAATCCGCCAAAGCCGATCCCCGAGTTCGAAGAGAAGCAGGATTTGCAGGATGAGATCGCCAAGGGCGGCGTCCGATGGATGATTGTTCGACGGCGCGACATGCCCAAGCTCGACACTCCCACCACCATCGAGCTCAGCGAGGCGTCATATCCGTGGGAGACCGACTACAATTACCGAAATAAGGTACTGTTGGTCCGGGTCGGAAGCGCGCCATAGCGAGGGCGCATTACAATCGCATCGGCATGACGACGTAAGTGTACTGCCGGTCCGATTCCGTCCTGATAACGCCCGGGCTGACGTCATCGCTGAGCCCGAGTTCCACCGTCGAATCGTCACCCGGCGGAATTACGCCCAGCGCGTCCTGCACGTATGCAGCATTGAACCCGATCGCGAATTCTTCGCTCTTGAACTCGACGTCGAGCGACTCGCTTGCTTCACCGGTTTCCGGACTGGTCGATGAAACGGTCAGCGTCCCGGCCGACAGTGCGAATTTGACGCCATGATAGCGCTCGCTCGAAAAAATTGCCGCGCGCTTGATTGCCGCGAACAGCAAATCCCGCTTGACGGTAATCTTGTACCTCGACTGCTTGGGGATGACGCCGCGGTAATCGGGGAATTCGCCCTCGACCAGCCGCATCGAGATTTCGGTCGCCCCGCGTTTCAGGTACGCGAGCTGACCTTCGAGGTTCAACCGCACTTCGGCGTCGCCGCCCACCTCGAGAATTTTGCGCAACTCCGAGAGTCCTTTTCGCGGAATGATCGCGCCGGTCTCCATCTTGAAGCCCGCTACTTCGCGCTCGATCATCGCCAGCCGATGGCCGTCCGTTGCAACCATCCGCACCGATCCCGGAGCGTTGGATTCAACGAACACGCCGCTCAGGTTGTAGCGGGCTTCATCCGGACTGACCGCGAAAATCGTCTTGTCGATCATCCCGGCCAGCACCGCAGCTGGAATCGTCAATTCAGCCTTCAGTTGTTTCTTTGCCGGCGTTGAGTCCTTGCCGGCGCTCTGAGTTGGCATGGCGGGGAAGCTGCGCGGGTCCAGGCCCATCATTTTGAACTTCGCCCGGCCGCACTTCAGCTCGACCCAATCGCTGTCGAGCGACGTCAGCGCGACTTCATCGCCCTCGGTCTCGCGCACGATTTCGAAAAGCTTGCGCGCGTTGAGCGTGAGATTTTTTTCCTTGCCGGAACACGCGACCTGCGTGCGAATTCCGACTTCGAGGTCGGTAGCGCTCAAAGTCAGTGCATTTCCGTTGGGTTCGATCAGAACATGGCCGAGTATCGGAACCGTCGTGCGCCGTTCCACGATGCCCTGTACCAATCCCAAACCGCTAAGCAGCGAAGCGCGCTCGATGGAGAGTCCCATGAATTGTTAGCCCGTCTCCTATTCCTAGATCTTAGATCTCTAAAAGAAAATAGCAGTAATAGTAGGAGTTGTGGATTTGTTGATTGATCGCGCAAGCGCCCGAAAATGAAAGCCGATCGATCGCTGAAAAGCTGTCGGCAGAAAAGCGGCTGACCGACAGGGCCGGCCTGGTGCGCACCGGCCCTGTCGATATCGATAGCCTTATGCCCACCGCGTCCACAACCTCCTCCACATCGACTCACGCGGCATTGGCGCGAATCGATTTAAGCTCGCGCTCGATTTTCTCGATCGAGAGCCGAAACGCCGGATCACTGGTGACGCGCCGCATGATCAGGTTGTGCGCGTGAATCACCGTCGAATGGTCGCGTCCAAAATGCTCGCCGATTGTCGGAAACGAGCTGTCGGTCAGCCGGCGGCACAGATACATCGCCACCTGACGGCAAAATGCGATGTGCTGGGTGCGCTTTTTCGACTTCAAATCCGCCAGGCGGATATGGAAAAAATCCGCAACCGTCTTCTGGATCGATTCGACGTCGGGCTTCGCGTCGGCATTTCGAATCAGATCCTGCAGCGCCTGCCGCGCGAAGTCCACGGTGATTGCCGATTGATTGAGCGAGGCCAGCGCCGCCAGCCGCGTCAGGCATCCCTCAAGCTCGCGCACGTTCGACGAGACACTCTGCGCGATATACATCGCGACTTCCGGCGCCATCCGCAGATTTTCGAGCACCGCCTTTTTCTGCACGATCGCCACGCGCGTTTCGAGGTCGGGCGGTGCGATATCGGCGATCAATCCCGACTCGAACCGATTGCGCAGCCGGTCCTCGAGCCCGGGGATTTCGCGTGGAATCTTGTCCGAAGTCAGAATGATCTGATGCCGCTCGGCGTGAAGCGCGTTGAACGTATGGAAGAATTCCTCCTGGGTGCGCTCGCGGCCGGCGAGGAACTGCACGTCGTCGAGGATCAACGTATCGACCCGGCGAAATTTCTCGCGAAACTCGTTCATCTTGTCGCGGCGCAGCGAATTGATCATCTCGTTCATGAAAATTTCGGCCGGCATGAACAGCACTTTCCTCGGCCGATCGCCGCTGGCCCAGATATGGTGCCCGATTGCGGTCACCAGGTGCGTCTTGCCCAGGCCGACCCCGCCATAAATGAAGAGCGGGTTGTATTTCTCGCCCGGTTGATTGGCCACCGCCAGCGCCGCGGCATGCGCGAACTGATTGGCCGATCCCACTACGAACTCCGCGAAACTGTAGCGCGGGTTCAGGGTCGGATGCCGATCTCCACGCGGCGCGGTTGCCGCCGTCGCACGATTCGCCGCGGACGCCTTGCCGTTACCATTGCCATTTGCATGGCCGTTGGCATGACCATTTGCATGGCCGTTGGCTGGACGTTGCTGCGGGGTCGCCACGGCAGCATTTTCGCCGAGAGTCAGCCGCACCTCCATTTCCTCGCCTGCCTCCTTCGACAGCGCTGTGCGCATCACGCTCAGGTAACGTTCGTTGATCCAATCGCGGAAAAACCGATTGGGCGCCTCGATTGTGACGGTCGATCCTTGATGAGCGACAAAATTGAGAGGACCAATCCACGTCTCATAGCCGACCTGACCGAGCTCATCGCGAATACGGTCAGCAGCCCTTTGCCACAAGCCATTCATATCGTTTCCCCCTGCCAAACCCGCAGCGCCCACTTCGCTCCGGGACTAGCGCGCGGCATCAAATGGCGCGCGAATTACGCACAAGCTTATCCACATCTGTGGATAAGGTTAATTTTCCTAGTTACAGCCGACAATTTGACGGCGCTCCACGCCGGACTATCAACTTGTCCGGGTTACTATCGGTTCTGTTGGGCTTAAAAATTTGACCGAGAATGCGAGCGATATACACGCGCTTAAAAGTCATATCCAACGCGCCGCGAGCGAACCCCTGAACGGAAATTGGTTCTTCAAAATAAGAAGTGTGCGGCCAAGGCAACGTGATAAACTTATTTCACGATGAGGACAAGCGCGGAAAAAAATTTGGCGCTATGCGTGCGGATCAAAAAGGAAATTTTGCGCGCGAGTGATCGCGCGCCGCGAGCACGAAATTTCGCGCGGATCGTGCGATCGCGCCAGTCCGCTCTGAAAGCCATCGCGCGCGATCACAATTTTTCGCCTCGCGTCGCGATTCGGTCTGCTTACGACGCGCGCAATCGAATTTTTCTTTGCGATCGTAAAATTTTTTTTGATCGCTCTGGATTCTCAGGAGAATTGCGATGACATCCCGCAAAAAATCAGATGAACTCTTCAATCGCGCCAGTGTTAAGATTCCTGGTGCGGTGAATTCTCCGGTTCGCGCGTGGAAGGCCGTCGGCGCCAGTCCAATTTTTATCGAAAGTGGCCGCGGCGCCACTTTGATAGACGCCGACGGCAACCGGTTTCTCGACTACGTATGCTCCTACGGCCCCGCGATCCTCGGACATGCCCATCCGCGCGTCACGCAAGCCATCGGCGAGCAGGCGCGGCTCGGTCTGGGCTTCGGCGCGCCGACGCGCCTGGAGGTCGAGCTCGCGGAATTGATTTCATCGGCGATCAAGTGTGCACAAAAAGTCAGGCTCGTCAGTTCGGGAACTGAAGCCGGCATCACCGCGCTCAGGATCGCGCGCGCGGCGACCGGGCGCCCGAACATAATAAAGTTTGACGGATGCTATCACGGGCATAGCGACTCGATGCTGGTGCGCGCCGGTTCCGGCGGGATGACTCTTGGTCAACCAGACAGCGCCGGCGTTCCATCGGCGCTCGCCGCGATGACGATGGTTGCGCGATATAACTCCATTGAGACAGTCGAAGGTTTATTTCGCGCCGCGCCTGACAAAATCGCCGCCGTGATCGTCGAGCCCGTCGCCGCCAACATGGGCGTCGTAAATCCCGACCCCGGCTCGCTGAAAGCGCTGGCCGAAATCGCGCACCACAACGGCGCGCTTCTGATCTGTGACGAGGTTATATCCGGGTTCAGGCTATCGTTCGGATCGGTTGCTGAAAGTATGGGCATCGCGCCCGACCTCATCATGCTCGGGAAAATAATCGGCGGCGGGATGCCGGTGGGGGCGGTCGCCGGTCCGGCTAAGATCATGGACTTGCTCGCACCGATTGGTCCGGTCTATCAGGCGGGAACGTTGTCGGGAAATCCGGTTTCGGTTCGCGCCGGGCTCGAAACGCTTTCAATTCTAAAGGAAACCAATCCGTACGCCGCGCTCGACGCCGCCGGCGCGCGCCTTGAAGCCGGGCTGCGCGAAGCAGTGAAAGAACTGCGAAAAAGTGGCGGGTCGGGATGCGTCAATCGCGCAGGATCGTTGCTGACGATGTTCATCGGTCCAGAGCGGGTACGCGATGCCGACGAGGCTCGCGCGTGCGATTCCGGCAAGTTCGCGAAGTTCTTCCACGGGATGCTGGATCGCGGCATAAATATACCGCCCTCGCAGTTCGAAGCCATGTTCATCTCGACGGCGCATACCAATGCCGACATCGACCGCACGATTACCGCCGCTCACGAATCTCTTTGCGACCTCGCGCGAGGGAAATCTTAAGACCGAGATGGCGCTGAGCACCGGCAGAATGATGCGGTTCGCCGCGATCGGCTTCGAGTTCGCGTGGCCGATGATCGCGGGCGCAATTCTCGGGCATTACCTTGATCTTTACTTGCACACCGACCCCTGGCTGACGCTCGTGATGTTCCTGCTCGGAGTCTTCATCGGCTTTTACCGGCTGATCCAGGAACTCGCTCTCTTTCAGCGCGAGAACCGGGAGTCCTGATTCCATGTTCTCGGGGTCAGTGCCGACGATTTCGTCGATCCAGCGCACCAACGTGATCCTCGTCGTGGTCAGCGCCGCGATTCTTGCTGGTTCGCCTCGACACCCGCAGCGGTGGGATGCATTCTCGGTGGCGCAGTCGTGATCGCGAATTTATGGATCCTGTCGGCGCTCGGCGGCCTGCTGCTGGCGGCGTACGGCGCCGGAATTTCCGGCGTGGCCGCCAAGTTGGGCGCGCTTGCGCTTCCGCTGAAGCTGCTGATCGTCGTCGGTCTCGTCTATCTTGTTTTCACCCGCGCGCGAATTGACGCGATGGGCTTTGGCGTCGGCGTCTTGACTCAGATGGCGGCTATCATTATTGAAACCGGGCGGGCTTCGGTTCGCGGCGCTGCCTGAATCGGCGGCGGCGGAGAAATCTCATTGCAAAAGTCGGTAAATTTTCTCGAACTGATCGGCGGCGGCAGGATCCCCGAGGTGCTAATCGGCACCTGGATCGTGATGGGCCTCCTCATTGTCTTTGGAATTATCGCCCGAGCCTCGATCGCCGGCGCCGCCGACCCGCTAATCCCTGACGAAGGGATCAGCATCCGCTCGGTCTCCGAGATGATCGTCGAATGGCTCGACGGTTTCGTCAGTGAAGTCACCGAGATGCACGGGTCGCGCACGATGGTCCCGTTCTTCGGATGCATCTTCATGTTCATCCTGTTTGCCAACTTCTTCGGTTTGGTCCCGGGGATGGAGCCTCCTACCGGCGACTCCGACCTGACCTTCGCGCTCGGCATCGTCTGCTTCGGCTATTACATCTACCAGGGCTTCGCCTCGAACGGCGTCTGGTATCTGAAAAGTTTTCTCGGCCCGTACCTGCCGTTGGCGGTGCTGATGCTGCCGATCGAGCTGGCCGATAATCTGTTCCGTCCTTTTTCGCTCGGCATTCGTCTTTACGCCAACATGTTTGCCGACCATACCGTGCTCAACATTTTCACCGGGCTGACGCGGCTCGTCATACCGCTTGCATTCTATGCGCTCGGCTCGATCGTATGCGTGATCCAGGCGATCATCTTCGTGGTTCTTTCGATGAGTTACGTACGACTCGCAGCGAGTCACGATCACTAGCAAAAGATTTTTCGTGCCAGGGATTCCGCGCGGAATTTGTGGTGGTAGAGGAAGAGATGTGGCCGGATGCGGCACCCGGGGCGCGCGAAAAAGAAGGAGGATCGACAAAATGTTACGACGGATTGGAACTGTAATGACGATGGCCGGGATAGCCATCCTCGCATCGCCGCTGCTGGCGATGGCGCAGGAGGCCGCAACGGCCGCAGGGTCGGGTGCGCCGCTTCGGGCAGGGCTGATCGCGATCGCCGCGAACTTCGGCATCGGTATCGCTGCGTTCGGCAGCGCGCTCGCGCAGGGCCGGTTGGGGGCCTCCGCGATGGAGTCCATTGGGCGCAACCCCAACAGCGCCGGCCAGCTCTTCACGCCGATGATCATCGGGCTGGCGTTCATCGAAGCGCTGACCCTGTACGCGCTCGTGATCGCAATCTTCCTGCAGGCGAAGATCTAGCGATTACGCACGCCGACAATCTCGATGTCGTAGTGGCAGCGGGGCCCGACCGGGCCCCGTTTCTTTTTTGTATGCTAACTGCGGCGCTTGGCGCCCTGCAGAATGTCGAACGGCGCGCGGCTTTTTTCCCGCTTCAACAACACGTACGTCGCACCGGCGCCGCCGTCGGCCGGCCGCGCGCTGGTGAATGCCAACACGTGACCGCCAATCGCGCCATGCGACAGCCATCCGGCCGACGCGTGCTTGAGCACGGAATGCCCGCCGGGAGATCGCAGTCCGCGTCCATGCACGACCAGCACGGTGCGCAGTCCCTTGCGAACCGAGGCGATGATGAACTCCTTGAGCGCTTCCTTGGCGGCGCCCTGGATCATGCCGTGCATATCGAAATGCGCCTGCACGGCGAACTCGCCGCGGCGAAGCTGCGACACCAGTCGCGGGTCCAGGCCGACGCGGTAACCCTCGAGGTATTCGTCCGACTCGGTGATATCGAAGGGCGCGTGTCCCGATACCAGGTCCGACAATTGCGCGATTACCTCCGCGTCCTCATCGACGATCGTGTGAGTTACCGGCGGTTCGAGCGGTATCCGCGACCTGCGATTGCCTTTGCTACTCAGCGGGCGCACGCCCTCGAGCGCGCGGCGCAGGAAAGACTCGTCGTCGAGCGACTCGTCAGGCAAGTCTTGACGTAAGGCATCCGCGGGTTTCGCGGGTTTTTCGACGACCGGCGCCACGGGCATCGCGGCCTTGGCCTTGATTGGCGGGGGCGAAGGCGACACCTTTCGCCCGGCGAGCATTTTCTTCAGGTCTTTGAATGGCGACGAAAAGACCCCCTCGGGCGCCGCCGTCGCCTTTCGTTCGCCGTCTCGATCGTCATCCTGGCGGCCATGCTTTCGCTTTTTTGCCATCGGAGGGGGTCGCAGGTCCCGGATAGGTGCACGACTGGACAGACTACGCCGGGGACGCAATGCGGTTCAAACCGCGGACGCGATCTGAAGCGATCGGACAGGAAAATCGTCTGGGTTAATGATGCGCATTCGGCGCGCATCGACTACACTGGCCGCGATGCCGCGAAACACTTCGAAATTGCCTGATGCGAGGGACCTCATATGCGCCGTGTCATTGTAGTCGCCGCAGCAATTGTCGGAGCCGTCGTGATTTTCGCCGGCGCGATCCTCTTCTACGCCGCGACCAACCTGAATTCGATCATCGCCGAGCGCCGCCAGACCATCCTCGACAAGGTCAGCACCGCGCTTGGCCGCGATGTTCACGTCGACGACATCAAAGTGAGTCTCGGCTGGGGGATCCTCGCCGACGTGACCGGGGTCCAGGTGGCAGACGACCCCGACATCTCGAAAAAGCCGTTCATCGAGGCGAGCAACGTTTACACCCGGCTGGAGCTGATACCGCTGCTGGCGCGCCGGATCGAAGTCACCGAAGTCGTGCTCGACAAGCCGGTGATCCGAATCGTTCAGACGCGCGACGGCACGCTCAACGTCTCCACGCTCGGCAGGAAAAAAATCGCGACCGAAGAGGAGTCGGGCGAAGGCAAGCGCAAGAAAGGCAGGGGCATAATCGGAGGCTCGCCGATGGCCGAATCGGGCCGGGCGCCCGCGGCGCTGGGCTCGCTGTTCGTGCGGAATTTCACGATCAATGACGGCACTTTGGAATTTGAGACGGAGGGTGCGCCGCAAGCCGCCACCGTCAACGCGATCGACCTCAAGGTCCGCGATTTCGGCTTTCAGGCGCCCTTCACCGTCGCGCTCACCTTTGCCGCACTTGCCGACCAGCAGAACTTCGATCTCTCCGCGACGATTGGTCCCCTAATCAACAACGGCGCCATCGACATCGACGCGATTCCGCTGTCGGGCACGGCGAAGGCCGGACCGATTCTGCTGACGCAGCTCGAAACGATCCCGATGCTCGCGAAAGCCATCGGGCCGAAGCTTTCGATTTCCGGCCCGTTCAGCTTCGACGCCTCGGCCGACGGCACGGTTCAATCGATCAAATTCAACGTCTCGAGCGATTTGAGCGCGCCCGCAATCGGCTTCGGCGACACGTTTAACAAGCCCGCCGGCCTGCCGCTCAAGATATCCGCCGAAGGTACGCGGACAGGCTCCGCGGTCGGCGTGACGCTGGCAAACGTCACCCTCGGCGACCTCGAAGCGAAGGCGGCCAACATCAAAGTCCGCGGCGCCGCGACCGCGGCCCGCATCGATACCAACAACTTCGATATCGCTTCGATCGCGAAGATGATCCCGGCGCTCGGCAAATTCAGCATCGAGGGCAAGACCGAGATTCATTCCGACGTTACGCTTGAGGGCGGCAAGGCGTCGGCGGACGGCACGGTCGCGCTGGCGGATGTCGGATTGTCCATCCCCGATCAGAAAGCGCCGCCGCTGAGCCATCTCAGCGGTAATATCAAGCTCACCGGCACCAGCGCCGACGTTGGGCCGCTGACGTTCAACCTGGGCGCCTCGCAGGCGACGTTGAAGTCGCATGTCGATCAGTTTCAGCCATTGGTCATGAGCTATGAACTCAATGCGGCCTCGGTTCATCTGGCCGATCTCGCGCCCTCGCGGCCGCCCGACGAAGTGATCAACCAGCTTTTCGCCAAGGGCGCTGCCTCGATTGCTCCGGGGAGGAATCCGGTCGTCGATGCTGAAATCACGTCGCCGTCGGGCAACCTGGCCAACGTCCCATACCAGAACCTGAATCTGTCGCTGTCGCTGGCAGGCAAAATCGCACGGGTGATCATGCTCAAGGTAAAGGCATTTTCGGGCGAACTCGCCGCGACGGGAGACACGCGGCTTGAGGCGGCGGCGCCGATGACGGCGTCGATCAGTTTTTCCAATCTCGATCTTCAGCAGGCATTCGCCGCGCAAAAATCCAAGGCCGCCGACACTGTTCGCGGGTCGCTCGGTGGAAACATCAACGTCACCGGAAAGACCGGCAGCTTCGATGAGATGAAGCCGACGCTGAAGGGTAGCGGCAACCTGATGCTGACCAACGGCAAGCTGGTCGGCGTCAATATCGGCGGTCAGGCGCTCAAGAAGGTGCAGAAACTGCCCGCGATCGGCGATCTGGTTCCGGAGGCGGTCGTCAAGAACCATCCCGAGCTGTTCAGCAACCCCGACACCGACATCCAGCTTGCCAGTCTGAGCTTCGTGCTCGCCGATGCGCGAATTACGTCGCACGACATCAAGGTGCAAACGGTGGATTACAATCTGCTCGGCGACGGATGGTTCGACCTGGACAAGAATATCGACCTGGCGGCGCGAATCGTGCTCTCGCCGCAATTCAGCAAGGAGCTGATCGAGCAGAAAAAGGCGGTCGCGTTTATCGCGAATAAGGACGGACAAATCGACATCCCGCTGCAAATCGTCGGGCAATTGCCCAAGCCGAAGGTGCTGCCCGACGTGACGGAACTTGCCAATCGCGCCGGAAGTAACGCGGTCCAGGCGCAGGGTCAGAAGTACCTCGGTAAAATTTTTGGCAAGAAGGGGCTTCCCGGAGGATTGGGAAAATTTCTCGGCGGCGATTCGGGTGGAAATAACGGCTCCGGCAACGGCTCAGGCGGCGGCGCACCCGCAGGCGGGTCCACCCCTGCGCCGAATCCGCTGGATCAATTGAAGAAATTGTTCTAACGCACGCCTACTGCGTCACCACCAATATCCTGAACGTCCCCGCAACCGGCACCGGCCGCGGATGCTCCGGGCTGGAGCCCGCCGGAAACCGAAGGTCCGCCGTCGGCAGATAGATCATCTCGCCGATGGGATCGACCGCCATCGTCCGCGCGCCCAGCTCGGTCTTCACCACCTGCGCGAGTTCGAACTTGTCCGCCGAGACTTCGCGAATAATCGTCAACGTCCCGTCGCCGCAGCTCGCGAACACCAGCCCGCCGCGGAATGCGGTCGCATCGACGAACGCGCCGATCGGAAAATCCCCCACAATCTTTCCGTCGTCGGCGTTCATCACGACCAGCTTGTTATTTCGACAACCGATGAACAGGCGGCGCGTCGCGCGATCCATCGACATCCCCGTCGGCCGCTTACCCGGCCCGGTCGGCCATCGCGCGACGACCTTCATCGCCTTCGTATCGACCACCGCCACCTCGTCCTGGTCCGCGATATTGACGTACACCTTGCCGTTTTCGTCCGCGACCGCGAACTCCGGCGAGCCGCCCAAATCCACAGACGCCGCCGCCTTGCCGCCTGCGGGATTCACGTCGGGCGCGATCGCGACCATCCGATGCGCGTCGCCGCACATCACCAGCACGCGATTGCTGGCGCGATCGTAGATGATGCCGTCGGCGTCATCCGCCGCCGCCACTTTGCCGAGCGGCTCGTGAGTCTTCATATCGAAGATCAACACCGACCCGCTCCCGCCATCGCTGATAAACCCGCGCCGCGCGTCCGGCACAAGTGTCACGCCATGCGATCGTTGCTGCCCCCGGATATCCGCGACTAACTTTCCTGTAGCCACGTTCACCACCATCGTATGCGTGGTGCGGGTGACGTACAGATGCTGGCCGTCGGGGGCGAGCGTAGCGTAGTCCCATCCCCCGTCACCGCCGATCTTGAAGGTCGCAGCCAACCTGTAAGCAGGCTGCCCAGTCCCGGCACCCAGCCCTGCGCCAGCCGCAGCCGCCACGCCCACGATCGCCAAACCAAAAAGTCGTAAACTATTTTTCATATTTCTTTTCCCAAGCTGACCAGGATCAAACGAAGACGGAGCGGACAGGCAAAAGAACGACTCGCCGTACCGCGCTACAAATTCATTTGCACGATCGTCGCGCCCGCGCCGCCGTGATGCGGTTCCGCGGCCCGAAACGACGCGCAATACGGCGACGTGCCCAGATACTCCGTCACCGCTTTCCTGAGCGCGCCCGATCCAATCCCGTGGACAATCCGCACCTCCGCGCGATTGGTCAGGAAGGCGGTGTCGAGAAATTCCTCGAGCTTGCGCAGCGCGTCGGACGTCCGCATCCCGATCAGGTTCAGCTCGTCGCCCTCGCCGCGCTCGGCGCTGAAGGTGACGGTCGCCGCCTTGATCCGCGCGGGGCGAATTTCGGGCGCGCTCGCCGCCGACCTGCGCAGCCGCTCGGGCGCGACTTCGATCCGGAGGCCGCCGCGGCTGATCACCGCACGTCCCGATTCGAGCACAATCAATTCGCCGCGGATGTCGCCTACCTCGACGCTATCGCCGACCTTGAGCGGCGCATCGGACTCCGCCACGGCGTCGGCAGCCGGCGCGAGGCTGTCGAGTTTGGCCGCCGCTTTGGTGATGAACCCCTTCAAGTCGGTGCGCGATTTCGCCTGTGTTTTCAGCTCATCCATCAGCGCCGCACCGTCGCGCCTGAGCGCCTCGATCAGTTCCGCGACTTCGGCGCGCAGCCGCTTGCGTTCCAGCTCTGCGCGCTCGCGCGTCTTTTCAGCGCTTTGAAGTACTTCCTGCTCGACGCGGGCCAGGCTCGCTTCGCGCTCGCGCAACTTTTCGGCCTGCGCATTCAGCTTGGCGCGCTCGCCGTCCAATCTTTTCAGCGCGTAAGTGAGCTCGAGGGTCCCGGCGCCCATCGATTGTTCGGCCGCGCTGATTATTTCCTCGGGAAGTCCGAGCCGGCGCGCGACCGCGAGTCCGTAACTCTGCCCGATCGTATGCGGCTTTAGACGATATAACGGCGTGAGGTGCTCGGCGTCGAAATCCACGGCGGCGGCCTCGAACCCGGCTTGCGAATATGCGTGGAGCTTCACCGCGGTTGAATGCGTCGCGATCGCCAGCATGCAGCGCCGCGTCCCGAGATGATTCATCAGGCCGATCGCGAGCGCCGCGCCCTCGGCCGGGTCGGTGCCGGCGCCCGGCTCGTCGAGAATCACCAGCGCCGGCTCGACGAGCGATCTGACTATCTCCGACAAGTTGGCGATATGCCCGGAAAAGCTCGACAGGTTGGATTCGATGGACTGTTCGTCACCGATGTCGGCGAACACGCTGCGAAAAACCGTCGCCTTGCTGCCCGCGAGCGCCGGAATCAGCATCCCCGCCTGCGCCATCAGCGACAGCAGCCCGACCGTCTTGAGCGCGACCGTTTTTCCGCCCGTGTTCGGCCCCGAGATGACGATCCCGCGCTGTCCGGCCCCGATTTTCACGTCGATCGGGATCACCTCGCGGCCGCTGGTCATCAGCAGCGGATGCCGCGCGCCGATAAAGTCGATTCCCTCGTCCACCAGCTGCGGCTCGACGCATCGAAATCGCTCGGCGAAAATCGCGCGCGCGTTGAGCGCGTCGAGCGCCACCATCGCGTCGAACGTCAGTTGCAGTTCCGGCGCGTATCCGCCGACCATCGCCGTCAGCCGCGCGAGGATTCGCGTTTCTTCGGCCTCCGCTTCGCGCTCGAGCATCATCAGCCGGTTGTTCAGCTCGACCGCCCACATCGGCTCGACGAACAGTGTTTCGCCGGAAACGCTGCGGTCCTGAACGATTCCTTCGAACCGTTCCGCGTAGTTCAGCTTCATCGGCAGCACGAAGCGGCGATTGCGAATCGTCACGATGTAATCGGATACGAATGACTCCATGCCCGCCGCATTGAGCGAGCGCAGCAGCCGCGCTTCGAGTTCGGCGCGCTCGTCGCGCAGCCTGCTGCGCAGACGTTTCAGCTCGGGGCTTGCGTCGTCCAGGATTCCACCGTCGTCGGCCAGCGCGCCGAGCATCGCGTCGGCCAGTTCCTTCGGCGCGAGCAGGTTGTGCACCAACGCCGCGACCTGCGGGAAGCGCTCGACGCGCGAGCGCATAAAGCCGCCGACGTGGCGCGAGCCCACGATAAAATCGCGCACTTTCACCAGCGCTTCGCCGCCGAGGATCGCGCCCGCGCGCGCCGCCGCCAGCAGGTACGGCCGCTGATCGGTGAATTCGCCTATCGGGATCGAGCCGGCATGCGATCTCAGAGCGGCCATCTCGGCGGTCGAATCAAGCCGGCGGCGCACTTCGACCGCGTCGATCGACGGGCGCAGTTCGATCGTCGCCTCGCGCCCCGGCTCGGAGGCGCAAAACTCCACGACGAGGTGAATCACCTTGTCGAACTCGAGCGCTTTCAGATCGCGTTCCCGCATCGCCTCGGCGCCGCCCGGCTTTTTGCCTATTGGCCCGGCCCTCAGGCTAATATCTAGCCCAACTTTGGTCCGCAGGCATCACGGATTCTCAACGGGCATCAAGGACACTCAAATGGATCGGATAGAATCCCGGCTGGACAGCAACTCCGAAGAGTTTCGCCGCAACCGCGACGCGATGGACGCGCTGGTCAAGCGCCTGCGCGACGAAATCGATCGGATTCGCCTGGGTGGTCCCGCTCCGGCGCGCGATCGCCACGTCGAACGCGGCAAGTTGCTCGCGCGCGATCGCGTCAAAAAACTTCTCGACCCCGGCAGCCCGTTCCTCGAGCTGTCGCCGCTGGCCGCGTTTGGGATGTACGACGGCGACTCGCCGTCGGCCAGCATCATCACCGGCATCGGTCGAATCCATGGGCGCGAGACCGTCGTCGTCGCCAACGACGCGACCGTCAAGGGCGGCACCTATTTTCCGATGACCGTGAAGAAGCATCTCCGCGCGCAGCAAATCGCGATTGAGAATATGCTGCCGTGCGTTTATCTCGTCGATTCGGGCGGCGCCTTCCTGCCGTTGCAGTCCGAGATTTTTCCCGATCAGGATCACTTCGGGCGCATCTTTTACAACCAGGCGCGGATGTCCGCGATTGGCCTGGCGCAGGTCGCGGTGGTGATGGGCAGTTGCACGGCCGGCGGCGCGTACGTGCCCGCGATGTGCGACGAGAACGTCATCGTCCGCGGCCAGGGAACGATCTTCCTGGCCGGACCGCCGCTGGTGCGCGCCGCAACCGGCGAGGAGGTCAGCGCCGAGGACCTGGGCGGCGGCGACGTGCATACGCGCCTGTCCGGCGTGAGCGATCACCTGGCCGACGACGACGAGCACGCGCTCCAGATTGCGCGCGCGATCTTCGAGAATCTTGGGCCTCGCACCGCCGCCGCGATCGAGCAGGACACCCCCGAGGATCCGCACTACGATCCCGCCGAACTGTACGGCATCATCCCGGCCGACACGCGCAGGCCCTACGACGTGCGCGAGGTGATCGCGCGGCTGGTTGACGGCAGCAGGATGCATGAGTTCAAGGCGCGTTACGCCACCTCCATCGTCACCGGCTTCGCGCGAATCTACGGCTACCCGGTCGGCATCGTCGCCAACAACGGCGTGCTGTTCAGCGAGTCCGCGCTGAAGGCCACCCACTTCATCGAATTGTGCTGCGCGCGGCGCGTCCCGCTGCTCTTCCTGCAAAACATCACCGGCTTCATCGTCGGCAAACGCTACGAACAGGGCGGCATCGCCAAGGACGGCGCCAAGATGGTCAACGCGGTCGCCAACGCGCAGGTCCCGAAGTTCACGGTGATCATCGGCGCGTCGAACGGCGCGGGAAATTACGGGATGTGCGGGCGCGCGTACTCGCCGCGATTGCTCTTCATGTGGCCCAACGCGCGGATCTCGGTGATGGGCGGCGAGCAGGCCGCCAACACGCTGCTCACGGTGAAGCTCGATCAGTTGAAACGCGAAGGCGCCACGATGACCGACGCGGAGCAAAAGGAATTTCTCCGTCCCACGCTCGACAAGTACGAGATCGAGTCGAGCGTCTATTACTCGAGCGCGCGGTTATGGGACGACGGCGTGCTCGATCCCGTCGAAACGCGCGCTGCGCTGGCGCTGGGGATCGCGGCATCGATGAACGCGCCGATTCCCGAGCACCCCGGCTTCGGCGTCTTCAGGATGTGATCCGGGTTCTTTTGCCTCCAATTCGCCCTCCCGACAGCGGGCGAGGGAACCACAAGCGCGCCGATCACGACTGCAAGCGCAAGCGCAACGATCCCCGCCGCATCCCGGCTCAGCCTTCGGGCGCAAGCATTTTGTCGGCCCGCACCAGCCGGTCGAACTCCTCTCCCTTGAGCAACTTCAACGCCAGCGTGGCCTCGCGCAGCGTGATTCCTTCCGCGTGCGCCTTCTTGGCGACCTTAGCCGCGTTGTCGTAGCCGATATGCGGGCTCAGCGCCGTCACCAGCATCAGCGAATTTGCGACGTTGCGCCGCAGCTGTTCGCGATTGGGCTCGATCCCTTCGACGCAGTACTTGCTGAACGACGCGCACGAATGCGCCAGCAGCATCGTCGAATGCAAGAAATTGTGGATGATGATCGGTTTGAAAACGTTGAGCTCGAAATTCCCCTGCGAGCCGGCCATCGTGATCGCCACGTCGTTGCCGATCACCTGGATGGAGACCATCGTCATCGCCTCGCTCTGCGTCGGGTTCACCTTGCCCGGCATGATCGACGAGCCCGGCTCGTTCTCCGGCAGGATTAATTCTCACCGAGCCCGATGCGCGGTCCCGAGCCCATCCAGCGGACGTCGTTGGCGATTTTCATCAGCGAAACCGCCAGCGTCTTGAGCGCTCCAGAAGCCGCCACCAGCGCATCGTGCGCCGCCAGCGCCGCAAACTTGTTCGGCGCCGACTTAAACGGCAGCCCGGTGTACGCCGCGATTTTTGCAGACACGCGATCGGCAAACTCCCGATGCGTATTGAGCCCGGTGCCGACCGCCGTGCCGCCAATGGCCAGTTCGAGCAAGTCCGGCAGCGCCGCTTCGATGCGCTTCAAATCGTAGTCGAGCTGCGCGACGTAGCCCGAGAATTCCTGTCCCAGCGTCAGCGGCACCGCATCCATCAGATGCGTGCGGCCGATCTTCACGATGCCGGCGAACTCGGCGGCTTTGCGGGCGAGCGCGTCGCGCAACTTTCGCAGCGACGGAATCAGCTCGTGCGTGACTTCCTCGGCCGCCGCGATATGCATCGCAGTCGGAAACGTGTCGTTGGACGACTGCGACATGTTGACGTCGTCGTTGGGATGGATCGGCTTTTTGCTGCCGAGCACGCCGCCGGCCATCTCGATCGCGCGATTCGAGATGACTTCGTTGGCGTTCATGTTGGTCTGCGTGCCGCTGCCGGTCTGCCAGATGCGCAGCGGGAAGTGATCGTCAAGTTTGCCCGCGATCACTTCGTCGGCGGCCGCGGTCACCAGCCTGGCCTTGTCAGGGGGCAACTTGCCGAGATCGCGATTAACTTCCGCCGCCGCCTTCTTCAAAATCCCGAACGCGCGCACCACCGAACGCGGCATCCGATCGAATCCGATCGCGAAGTGCAGCAGCGATCGCTCGGTCTGCGCCCCCCAGTAGCGGTCGCACGCGACCTCGATCGCCCCCATGCTGTCGGTTTCGACGCGCTTGCCGGTCTGCGGCGCCTTGGCGGCTGTGGCCGGCGCCGCGGTCAATCCGCGCTTGGCGATGCTGGCCTTGCGCCCCTTCGATTTTGTATTTGCTGCCATCTTCTATATCCCCTGTTGGATTTCCAACGTCCTCGCGGTGGTTATTCTAGTCCGGCTGGCGTCCGGCGACAGTGATTTCTCATCGGGATTCGCCCCCGACGCCCTTTTCAAAGGCGCTGTGCCGATATAGGTTATGACGCATACTTTGACAATAGCGACTAATTTCAGATCGAGATACTTTTAAGTAATTATTTTAGGAGAGACTGCCAACCATGCCTTGGACGATTACCCGCCTTTGCCGCGACTGCATTGACACCGGCTGCGTCAGCGTTTGTCCCGTCGATTGTATCTACGAGTACGTCGGCACCGACAAGGAAAAATTTCCCAACCAGCTCTACATCGATCCCGACGAATGCATCGATTGCGGAGCCTGCGAGCCCGAATGTCCGTGGGAGGCGATTTTCGAAGAGCCGGCCGTTCCCGAGGTCTTCAAGGACGACGTCGCGCTCAACCACGCGATGCTCGAAGTCAAAGATCAGTTCAAGGTGATGCCGTTTAAGAAGGTCGAGCACCCGACGCCCGATCAGATCGCCGAGAACAAGAAGAAATGGGGCCTGGAGACCTGAAGGGCCGACGCATTTTCCTCTAAATGCGATCGCCCGGCGTTTCACATGGGAAGGGGGCAGACTGGCCGGTCGTTGGGCTTCTGAGGCGTTGGCCGGTTCTGCGCGGTCGCCGGCGAATGAGTACCGTCAGTCTTTCACGGATGACGGTTTCCGGTCGCGGTAGTTTCGAAACCACTCCCACGCGCGCGCATCTGCTTGTCTCAGGGCGGCGTAACATTTGCTGCAGAGAGACACGCAATTCCTGGTGATGCGAAACTCGAGAAGATCGTCTATCCATCGGCGCTTGCCGGTATTCCCGCAGCGTTCGCACGTGGCATCGTGGGATGGCTTCATTGTTCTGCCTACTGCGAGATGACCATTGCCGCGGTGCGGGTGAGCGGGACGGTGACCGACGAGACCAAACTCGTCAGCGGCGGGAAGTTGTAGCTGACGACCACGGTGACCACGCTCCCGGGCTTGTTGTTGGGCGCCCAGGTCGTGGTCACGGTCAACGAATTGGTGTTCAGCACGCCGACGACCAGACCGTCCACGTAAGCCTGAACGCCGCCCGCCGACACGGGCGCCGTCGCAGTCGAGCCATGGACCGTCGCATAGCGAACGGCCTGCTGCGCGCTGTAACAAACGAAGTCGTAGCAATAGAGCGCCAGTGCGAAGTTGATTATCCCGAAAAACAGCATCAGGCACGGTGTCAGCACCAGCGCGAACTCGGCCATCGCCTGTCCCGGGTGCGAGCATCGGATCGCGGCGCGCAACCATCGGCGCCATAGCTTGATGCCGCTTGCGTTCATTTGACTATTGGACGACGCGCATCACGGCTTTGCCGGGTACTGTCATCGGCGGCAGGATGCCCATGAAATTGACCAGCGGCGAGTACGGGGCGCTGGTGTTGACCTGCGTGTACAGCAACCGATGGCTGCTGGAACAGTCGGTTGACAGGCACGTCGATGCGGTCCCGTCGGCGCATTGACAGAAGTGAGTCGCGGTCGTCGTCATCCCGACAATATTGGGCGCGTCGTTGGCCGCCGCCGCCCTCATCCCGGCGTTATCGGCCGCGGTCGAAAGATTCTGCGAACCGTACTGAACGCCGGCCCGCGCCGCGTTGGAAATCGAAATCGCGATGTAGAACGCGCGGCCCGTTTCCACCACCATCAGGAGCATCATCAGCAGCAACGGCACGCTGAGCGCGAGTTCCACCGCCGCCTGCCCGCGGGTGCGCCCGCACCGAGGGCGACCGCCACGGCGTCGCATCCACCTGCTTGCGCGCAAGGATTCAACAGGCTCTGAGTTCGGCGCCATCGTAGTCATTCGGCCAGTATCGTTCCTTTTATCGGTGAGCCGTTTGCCAGCGAGGAATAGTTGTTCCCGACCTTCGCGTTGCCGCTTACCACCACCTTGTCCGCCACCAGGATGCTGTAGCCGTTGAGGCTGCTGTTTCCGACATAGGTAACCGCCGTCGTCGCGAAGTAGATTGCCCCGTCGAAGCTCGAACTGGAGTTTCCGGTTATCGTACTGGCCGCCGCGCTCTTCGGAATCGAGCGATCCTGAAAGAACAGGATTCCCGCCAGCGGACCCGAGGTCGGCGCACTCAAATTCGCCTGCGTGTTGCCGCTGAGCGTAATTGCCCCGTAACCACCAGAGCCGGTCGTGTTATAAAACGTCACCCCGGTGCCGGTCATCACCGCGTTGCCCTTTATGCTCATGCCGCCACCGGCGAGGACGTAGGTTCCCGCGTTGAAATTCAACCAGGAATTGCCGTTGACCGAGATACCGCCGCAGTAGGTGCCGGCATAGAGCTGGTAGGGACTGCCACTGCTCCCGGTGTTGCCGTTGAGCGAAAAATTGGTGTGAGCGCATGAGCCGACGGCGGGTTCCTGCAGGTATGCCAGCGGATCGGAGGCTGCAATCACCCCGGTCTTCGGCGTCGGCGTCAGGCTGACGTTGCCGGTGGAGCTGTAGTTGCCCACGACTCCGATGGTCGGCGCCGCGATCGTCACGTTGCCGGTGACCGCGAGGCCGTTCGAGGCGCTCGAATCGACCAGCAGACCGCAGCCGCTCTGTATGTTGACATTGCCGTTGACCGACATCGCGCTGGAGGCCGACGGATCCAGCACGTAGATGCAGTTGGGTCCGTTGCCCTCATACGCGACCGCGCGCGCCGACACGCTGAGCGAGCTGACTCCGAGCACGCGCAGAAAATAAGTTGGTTCGGGCATGGTGACGATCGCCTCGACGTAGCCGGTGTTTGCCGTATTCGGTCCCGTGCTCGGAGGGTTATTGACCGCCACGCTGACGCCGCTTTTGCCGCTGGTGTATCCGTTGCTCGCCGCGTCCGCCTGGCCTGCCGCCGCCGCGTCGCCGTATTTCAGCTCCTCCGCGCCGGCCATGGCCGCGCTGTCCGCCGCCGTCTGCATCATGTTCCTTTGGTCTTGCATGAAGCTGAAATCGGCGACGACGGCAATCATGCCCACCAGCGCGACCAGCGCCACGCAGATCAGCACCATGACCTGACCACGCGCGCTTGCCGCCACAGTCATCAGCTGGTTCGAATCCCGATGCACTACGTTGCGATGCGCCGGTGGAAACTTGCTTATCATTTTCAGTTCACTCCAGCGTACAAAGCACTGCCCGTGCCATCGGATTAGCCTTCCGATCGCTACGCCACGCGCGGCCAATATGTCCCAGGCTGACTGCTGACTGTCCGGTTATGACTCTAAGGAAGGAAGAATCACCTGCGCGGTGGGCGGCAGGGGTGACCCCCTGCACTCAGTAGTAAGAAGACGCGGCAGGGGTGACCCCTGCACTCGGTGTTAAAGCCGCCCGCCGTTGGCGGGCGCGGCCCCTGCCAACGGCTTAATACTGCGCTGCCGTCGCCACGGCCAGGGGTCAGCCCCTGCCCGGGGCTGCCTCACACGATTCGCTTCTGCCCGTGCTTGAACCCGCCCTGTTCGCCTATCGCCTCATTACCAGGCTCAGGCTCTATTCGTTCGCGTTCGCGTTGGGGGTCGCCGCGTTCAGGCTCGCGCCGCCGTCCCCGCGGCTGACCCTCTGCGCGCGGCTCGCGACGGTCGGTCTCGGCCGGCACGATCTCGATCGATCGCAACAATCCTTCGCCGGCCGAGCGCGTCGTGATCATCGGATCTTCCTTGAGCGCCAGATGCACCACGCGCCGATCGCGCGCCGGCATCGGCTCGAGCCGCACCGGTTTATGCTCGCGCTTGGCCTTCTCACCCATCGACAGCGCCATGCGATGCAATTGCTGGCGGCGCCGTGCGCGATACGATTCAGTCTCCAGTGAAATCGGGGCCGGATCCTTGATTCGCCGCGCCAGGATGCGATTGACGAGGTACTCGAGCGCGTCGAGGGTCTGTCCATGCCGCCCGATGAGAATTCCCGAACCGTCGCCCTTTATTTCGAGCTCGACCGTCTCCGCGTCCACTTCTATCTGCCGCACTTCGCTCTGCTCGCCCATTTTCTCGAGGATCTGCTTGAGGATTACCGTCGCCTCACGGCGCTGCTCCTCGACATCGGCGTTTTTGCGCGCCGCCGCGCCGCCGTTTTCGTTGTGGGCGATCTCAGCGGCGCTGGCCGCGGGCGCCGATGGGGTCGGATTGGCGCTGCGCGCGCCCCGTCCGCGCGCGTCGGTTCGGCCGCGCGGTTGATTCTCGCGCCCGCGAGCCCGCCGCTCAGGCGCGCCTTCCTTGCGCGCGGGCGGCAACGGCACCGCTGGTGCAGCTTGGGGGACTTGCGGGTTCGATGCCGCTGGCGCGCCGCCGACGCCCGCAGCATCCGCGCGCTTGCGCGTCACTCGCACCCGCGCCTGCCGCGCGCCCAGTCCGAGCACGCCGGCGCGCGGTGTGGCGAGCACTTCGATCGCGACCTCGTCGGGGCGTGCGCCGAGCTGCTCGAGGGCTTCCCTGGTCGCCTCTTCAACCGAGGCGGCCGCTAATTCTATCGAGTCGAGATTGCTCATGTGGCCGGGGTGTATTGTTGAAATTCGCGGTTAAGGAAATACTGCTGGATCACTCCGAGCAGGTTCGACGAAAAATAGTACAACGCCAGTCCCGCCGGAAAGTTTATCAGCATGATAGTGAAAATCAGCGGCGTCAGCATCATCATCTTCTGCTGATTCGGATCCGGCGAGGTCGGCGTCATGTATTGCTGGATAAAACTGGTCAGGCCCATCAGCAGCACCAGCACCGGCAGCCCGTGACAATGCACCATCGGCAGCTGCGGCAGTCCCGGTATATGCAAGCAGTCGGGCGTTGACAAGTCATTTATCCAGCCGATAAACGGCGCGTGACGCAGCTCGACCGAGTTCAGCAGCGCCTCGTACAGCCCGATGAAAATCGGCAACTGCAGCGCCATCGGTGCGCACCCGCCCAGCGGGTTGACGTGATTGCGCTTGTAGAGATCCACCATCTCCTTCTGCAACTGCTCGTTGTTGTCCTTGTACTTCTCGCGCAGCCGGGTCATCTGCGGCTGCAGGCGCTGCATCTTCATCATCGAGCGCTGGCTTTTGATCGATATCGGCAGGAACGCAATCCGGATCGACACCGTCAACAAGATGATATCGACGCCGTAGTTGGGCGCGATGTAGTGAAACAGTTTCAGCGTGCGCAGAAAGACGATCGCCAGGATTCCGAAGAAGCCGAAATCGATCGACTTGTGCAGCGCCGGATTTACCGCTTCCAGAGCCTCCAGCAGCTTCGGCCCCATGTAGATTTCGCTGTGGATTCGCGCCGCGCCGTCGAACAGGATGCGCGCGATCGCCTCGTCACCCGCGTACGCCATCGTGAGCACGCCGGTGGTCGGGGCGGTCGGCAGAAATACCGCCAGAAAATACCGATCGCCGAAGCCCGCGTAAGTGATCGTGCCCGCCGCCGGCGGCACACCGGTCTTCAGCTTCTTTTCGTTCTCGGTGTAAACCTTGTCCCCAACGTCGGCCTGCAGTTCCGGGATATCGTAGTACCCCTGATGCGCGGTTAGCGGCTGGCTCATCGAGACGCCTATCTGGTTGAGCGCAGGACCGCCAGACTCGGCCACGTCCATCGAGAACACGTAGCTGCTCGCCCGGAAGGTGAAAGTCTTGGTGATAGTGGTGCCGTCGGCCGTCTTCGCCACGAAGGTCGCCGTCGCGTCCGCTCCCGCAGCCGGCTTGATTTGCGCGGGCGCGCTCGTCTCGTAGCTCAAATCGCGATCGTCGAAGACCTGCCCGCCACGGGTCATCACCGCGCCGAGCGGCAGATGCCCTCCCGGCGGTATCTGCACCATCTCATAGGGCGGACTGTCCTTGGCCGCGTTCTGCCGGTAACGCCGCAGAATAAAGCTCTTGAGCCGCGCGCCGCGAGTCGTGAACACCGCAACGTAAAAATCGCTGTCCACCTCGACGGTTTTTTCAGCCGCGGCCGCCCCCGACGGCGCCATCGCGACCGACTGCTGCCCGCTTTCGATCGCAGCGGTGGCGACCGCACTGGGAGCCGCTGCCCCGGTGGCGACCGCGCTGGCCGATGCTACCGTACCCTGCCCGTTGCCGAGCGCCTGCCCCTGCGCAGCCTTGGCCGCTTTCGCCTGCTCGGCGGCCTGCTGCTGCTGTTCGGTGGGCGGCGGAAAAAATCGCTTCAGCACCAACTCCTGGTAGGCGACTACCAGTACAATCGACAAAACTACCGCGATCAGAAC
Organism: uncultured delta proteobacterium; assembly: GCA_963813785.1. Classification (GTDB taxonomy): domain Bacteria; phylum Desulfobacterota; class Binatia; order Binatales; family Binataceae; genus Binatus. The sequence goes on from CAWFAJ010000006.1 coordinate 140,852, forward strand.
TCGACTCGAATCCAATTAATTAATCCCTATTCAAACTTCTGACTGGCCGTCAGGCCGCATCTCTTCTTAACATCGGGTGCAGGGGTCACCCCTGCCACGGGATCGTACCCATGCCCGCCCATCGGATTGCATCGCGCGATTCGCCACAGCGCCATCGCGCCGCCGCGAACTATCCCGTATTGCGCGATCGCGTCGCGCGCGTACGCCGAGCAACTCGGCTCGAAGCGGCACGCCGGTCCGTTGAGCGCATGGATTACCGGCGAGATCGCCGCGCGATAAATCGCGATAGCACCGGCAGCCGCCCGTCGTGGCGAGGACGACGCGGTTAATCGATTTGCTGTACCTGCACGCGCCATCAATTGCGCTCGGCGAAAGCGCCTTTGGCTGCTATTCGTCCGCTGAGGTTGCGCGCCGCCATGGCAAGTTCATTGTTGATCGCCGCCGCCGCGAGCGTGGCCGCGCCGGCGCGCGCGATTACGACTATCGACGTGCCCGCTGGCAGATCATCGCGAATTGCCCGTCTGAAAATCTCGCGGACGCGCCGCTTCACCCGGTTTCGCGCCACCGCGATTCCGACCCGGCGCGACACCGTCACCCCCAGCCGCGAACGCATCGGCTCGTCATCCGGATTACCCGCCAGATTACCCGCGTAGACCACGAAGTGGGGGCTCTGGAATCGCAGGCCGGCGCGCTGGAGGCGGATGAATTCCGCGCTTCGATGCAGCCGGTCCGCCGCCGCGAAGCTCAATGGTGAGCGCACGGAGGTTAGCCCGGCTGCTTGGGCGGTATCGAGATTGCCAGGCGCGTGCGGCCCTTCGCGCGGCGGCGCTTGAGCACCTTGCGTCCGCCCGGCGTGGCCATCCGCGCCAGGAATCCATGGGTTCGTTTGCGTCGGCGGTTGTGAGGCTGGTAGGTCCTTTTCATTGCTCGTGGCTCGCGGCCAAAAAAACCTTCACTCGGGTTTGTATTGAGACCGATTCGATCTGTTGCGGGTCGGGGATCTTTCGTTCCGGCTCGATTTTTTTGGATGGATTACTGGTTCGATCGACCCCGAACACGCAATCGAACCATACCGCGCGCCATTGAGCAAGCTCTCATTTGGGCGCGGCGCTGGGATGGTCGCCGTCGCGTGCCGCGACTTTGAAGATTTCAGATGCCGTATTGATCGAGCAGGGCGCGGCGCAGCCTGGTGTAATGGATCGAGCTGGCCTGATACTGAACCTTTTGCTCAGCCGATAGACTGGCGCGATCGAGGCCTGTTTGGCGCCAAAAATCGCCTGCCGCCGCACGGGTGCCCGACCCCGGGCGCGGTTCGACGCCCGCTGTCGTCTCGCGCTCGATCTCACGGAAAAATTTCATTGCGGCGTCGCGCGGGTACATCGCCAGGCTCACCGAGATGTCGGCGGCCAGTTCGAGCGGATCGTCCAGATGCGATTCGAAACCGGAATGGAGCGAAGGGAGCGGCGGATGCGGGCGCGTCCCGAACAGTCGCGCGGTCACGTGATGGCCGAGCTCGTGGCCGAACGCCATTGCCGCGGCGGTGCGATGATGCGCGGCGTTGACGCAGATCAGCGGGCGCTTTTGCAATCCGGTGCCACGGCTCAAATAGAAGCCCCACAGCGCGAGCCCGGACGGCCACGGCAATTTCGCAATCCGGAAATCGGCGCCCAAGCTGGCGCTCATGACGGCGGCTCGATCGCATAATTCCTTCATCGAACCGTACCGGATCGCCACCTCGTTCAAGCGGGGCTCTGCCTTGCGGATCTCCCGGACAATCTCGCGCACTTCAGAATTGGTGAAAGAGTTGCGTAGCGAACGGCCGTATTCACGATGGCTAACCTCGGCTCGCGCGGCCGAAAACGCGGGCGGCCGGCGACGGCGGGTATGGTCGGCGGCGGTGGCGAAAACCTCGCCTGCAAGACCATCGATGTGCGAAATGTACTCGCGCCTAGCCATGCCGGGTAGTGCCCCCTCCAGCACCTGATAACCCACTATAGCAAAAACTGCTACATTAGTCCAAGGCAGGTAGTCAGTCGGTCAAGCAAGCCGTTCATCGCAATTCCAGCAAAAAAGACGGATGGTTGCCGAAGCCCTCAGTGCCTTAATTGCGCCGCCACGGGCCGGCCCAGTCAGGATATTGCGTCTGCGGCGCGCGTCGGCGTGCAGAATTCACGGGCACACGGCGGGTGAGCGTTCTGCTTCTGAGCTCTGCGCTCTTTCTTTTGTGTTATCCCGAGACCTTCGACTTCGCTCAGGACAAGCTCCGCCCAGGCACCGCGGATCCTTGTCTTCGCCCGCTACTGCGCCTTGAGCCGCGGATCGTCGGCCTGCACGCAAATCGAGTACGAATACCGCTCAACGTAAACGTTGCCGCTATCGCTCTTCTCCGCGGCGATCACGATCGCCCGATAATTTTCGCAGCTCTCCGGCGACGTGAAACTATCGACTTGCTCCCAATCCGACAGCGGCGTCTGGCGCTGCAATCCATCCCGCGCACAATCCACTGATGGCGCCATCAGAATCCAACCCGCCAACGCGAGCGCCGCAAAATGCCCGAACTTCATCAGCTTGCTTATTGCTATATTCCCGCCGGCCCGCAAGATTTGCGCAGGGCTGAGCCCTGCACCCAATGTTAAGGCCGCGCGCGACAGAAGAATCACCTGCGCGGTGGGCGGCAGGGGTGACCCCTGCACCCACTGTTAATCGAAAAGTCCGCCGAAGCGTCCTTTTCTCTCAAGGCCGAGAGCGAAAGACCGTCCTCGGGATTTCGCGATGGACACTGCGGTGCAGGGAGTCACCCGTGCCGCGCGGGCTCTGCCATTGCATGGTCGCGAAAAGATGCGTTGCGCAGATTTTCGCGTCTTTTCACTGTGGTGCAGGGCTCAGCCCTGCCCAAGGAAGTGTGAAACCCACGGTGGGTTTCACATTGAGTTACGTTATGTTCTACCTTTCTCTTCGATGTACGCCGCCGACACGATCGTAGCGCCCGCCACTGCGCCGGGAATCGGCGCCGTCGCGATCGTCCGCCTGTCCGGTCCGCGCGCATTCGAAATCCTCGACGCGATCTTCCGCCCTGCGCATTCTGGTGACCTCACGCCCCGAATGATGCGCCTGGGCGACGTCGTCGATCCCGCAACCGGCGCACGGATCGATCGCGTGCTGGCGGTCGTGATGCGCCGTCCGGCGAGCCTGACCGGCGAGGATGTCGCCGAAATCCAATGCCACGGCAGTCCATTCGTTGTCCGCCGCATCGTGGCGCTCGCGCTCGACGCGGGGGCGCGGATGGCCGAGCCGGGAGAATTCACCCGCCGTGCGTTTTTGAACGGCCGCATCGATCTCGCCGAGGCCGAAGCCGTCGCCGATATTGTCGCCGCGCGCAGCGATTGCGCCCTGGCGATAGCGCTCGAGCAACTCTCGGGCGCACTTTCCGCGCGCGTCGCCGAGCTTCGCGCCCAGGTCGTCGCGATTCGCGCGCATCTCGAAGTCGAAATCGATTTCTCCGACGAAGACATCCGCCTCCCGTCGCGGCGCGAGGTCGGGGCCGAAATCGAGCGCCTGATCGCCGACGTTGCCGTTTTGCACGACAGCTTTGCGCGCGGCCTCCTGATGCGCGACGGCGTGCGCGCCACCATCGTGGGCAAGCCCAACGCCGGCAAGTCGAGCCTGCTAAATCTATTGCTGGGCGCTGATCGGGCAATAGTCACCGCGATCGCCGGCACCACGCGCGACGTGATCGAGGACTCGGTCCAGCTCGGGCCCTACGCGCTGGTTCTCAATGACACCGCGGGTGTGCGCCACTGGACCGACGACGTCGAGCGGATCGGAATCGAGCGCACGATGCGCTCGGCGCGCGACGCGGACCTGCTGATCGCGATGTTCGATTCGTCGCGGCCGCTCGAGTCCACGGATCTCGACGTGATTCGCCTGACGGCCGGCCGCCCGGGACTGGCGATCCTCAACAAGCGCGATCTGCCCGCCGCGATCGCCCCCGGCGATCTTCGCGAGCACGGCCTGAACATTCCGATCCTGCCGTTCTCCGCGATCAACCTCGACGAAGCCGGCGCTTTGCGCGCCGAGCTGACAAAAGCAATCGCCGCCCTCGTCTCGCCCTCAGCACCATCCTCCAGCGCGCAACTGACCATCTCCCGCCAGCGGCATCGCGACGCGCTCTCTGTCGCTCTGGAAGCGCTCAAGAACGCCCGCAGGTCGGCGCTCTCGCTGATGCCGCCGGAGATCGTCGCCGTTGACATAATGGCCGCCGCTGCCGCGCTCGGATCGATCACGGGCGAAGTCAGCACCGACGACGTCTTGGACGCCATCTTCCGCGACTTCTGCATCGGCAAATAGCAGGGGCTGACCCCTGCACCCATTGTTAAGCCGCGCTCCGTTGTCGCACGCGAGCCCCTGCCAACGGCCTGATACTGCGCTGCCGTCGCCACGGCCAGGGGTAACCCCTGCACCTTAGCAAGGATTAAGGATGCGGGCTTCGCCCTGTTAGAACAGGTTAAGGGGAAGACAGGCTGCTCTTTTTTTGTGTCATTCTAGAGCGGAAGTTGCTGTAGCGAAGAATCCCGGCTCCGGGTTCCTTCGCTGCGCTCAGGATGACACAAAAAAAGTTCTAACAGGCCTCCGCCCGCGGCAGGGCCCGCGCGCGACAACGGAGCGCGGCCTTAACACTGCGCTGCCGTCGCGCATGCCGCGGCGCATCTTTTCCTCTCGACCCTGAGAGCGAAAGACCGTCCTCGGTATTTCGCGATTAACAGTGGGTGCAGGGGCTGGCCCCTGCCCAAGGAGGTGCGGAACCCACGGCGGGTTCCGCATTCAACTAGTTGTAGTGATTTACTACTTCTAGGCGCGCCGCGCGCGCACGGCGCGCTTTGCGCGAGGCGCGCATGCGGGCCATAATCGCTGACTCGCAATGAACTACGACGTCATCATCGTCGGCGCCGGCCATGCCGGCATCGAGGCCGCACTCGCCGCGGCCAGGATGGGTGCGAGCACCCTGATGCTCACGCTCAACCTCGATCATATCGGCCAGATGTCCTGCAACCCCGCGATCGGCGGCATCGGCAAGGGCCACCTGGTGCGCGAGATCGACGCGCTCGGCGGCGAGATGGCTCTGGCAGCCGACGAGACTGGAATCCAGTTTCGCTTCCTCAACACGCGCAAGGGACCCGCGGTTCGCGCGCGCCGCGCGCAGGCCGACAAGGCCGGCTATCGCGCGCGCAGCAAGCGGGTGCTCGAGCGAACCGCCAATCTGCAAGTGCGGCAGGCGAGCGTCGAGCGCTTGATCGTCGCGGACGGGGCGGTGCGCGGCGTCGAGTCGCAGATCGGCGAGGTCTTCGAAGCGCCCGCCGTGATTCTCACCACCGGCACGTTCCTGAAGGGCCTCGTCCATATCGGGCTGAAGAACTATTCCGCCGGCCGCGCCGGCGATTTCGCCGCGATGGGTCTCAGCGACCATCTCGCGGCGCTGGGCTTTCGAGTCGGCCGGCTCAAGACCGGCACCTGCCCGCGCCTGGACGCGCGCACGATCGACTACTCGGCGCTGGAGATCCAGCCGGGTGACGAGCCGCCGCCGCCGTTCTCGTTCCGCACCAGGCGGATCGCGCAGGCACAGCTTCCATGCCATCTGACGTTCACCAACTCGCGCACCCACGAGATAATCCGCGGCGGTATCGACCGCTCGCCGATGTACTCCGGAGTGATCCAGAGCAAGGGTCCGCGCTATTGCCCGTCGGTCGAGGACAAGGTGATGCGCTTCCGCGACAAGGAGCGCCACCAGATTTTCCTCGAGCCCGAGGGCCGCGACACGGTCGAGGTTTATCCCAACGGCCTGTCCACCAGCCTGCCGCTTGACGTGCAGCTCGCGATGGTTCGATCGATAGGCGGGCTCGAGCAGGCGGAAATAATGCGGCCCGGCTACGCGATCGAGTACGACTTTTCAGACCCCACTCAACTGACACCTTCGCTGGAAACGAAACTGGTGCGCGGGCTCTACTTCGCCGGCCAGATCAACGGCACGACCGGCTATGAAGAAGCGGGCGCGCAGGGTTTGATCGCGGGAATCAACGCCGCGCTGAAGGTCCGCGGCGAGCCGGCGCTCATCTTGCGCCGCGACCAGGCCTATATCGGCGTGATGATCGACGACCTGGTGACGCGCGGGATCGGCGGCGAGCCGTACCGGATGTTCACCTCGCGCGCCGAGTATCGATTGCTGCTGCGCGAGGATAATGCCGACCGCCGGCTGTCGCCGATTGGCGAACGCCTGGGATTGCTCGACGCTTCGGCCGGCGCGCGCGTGCGCGCCAAGACCGAAGCCGTGCGCCGCGAGATCGAACGCCTCAAGTCGGCGCTGATACCGGCCTCCGACGAGGTCAACGCGGCGATTGCGGCGTCGGGCTCGACGCCGATCGGGCAGCCGGTGCGCGCAATCGAGCTGCTCAAGCGTCCCGAAATCGCCTACGAGACCGTGGTGAAGATGAGCGGCGTCGATTCGGGACTGAGCCTCGACGAAGCCGCGGAACTGGAGACCGAGGTCAAATATGAGGGCTACGTGCGCCGGCAGGCGGATGCGGTCGAGCGGTTCTCGCGCCTCGAGGACACGGCGATACCTGACTGGGTGGATTTCAAGGGCGTGATGGGTCTTTCGACCGAGGTTTCGGAGCGTCTGTCCGCCGTGCGGCCGCGCTCGCTGGGGCAGGCGGCGCGGATGCCAGGAATAACGCCTGCGGCAATCTCGATCCTGGCCGTCCATATCAAGAGCCGCCGCGACCGCATCGCCCGGCAGGGGTGACCCCTGCACTCAGGTGTTAAGGCCGCGCTCCGTTGTCGCGCGCGGCAGGGGAATGTTTCACGTGAAACGTCGGCGCGGCAAGAAATATGCCTTGATTTTGCTAGGTTATTTACAAAAATGTTTCACGTGAAACGTTTTAAGCTGGGCGACGGACTCTCATGAAACGTTCGGCGAAAAAGACCAGGAAAAAGCGGCGCAGTCCTGACGAGGTCGCCGCGGCGGTGCGCGCTCAACTCGCGCCCGCAATCTCGGCGATCGGGGTAATCGCGAAGAATTCCGAGTTCCTGGACCGAATCGAGCGGCTGGCCGCGACGCTCGCGCTGTGGGGTCCGAAGATCAATCTGACGGCGCATCCCGAGGATCCCGACGAGATAGTGTTCCACGTCTTCGACAGTATTATCCCGGTCTCGATTGCGGTCAGCGCGAAGATCCTGCGGCTCAGCGCCCGGCTCGATCGCGAGCGGCGCTTCCTGGATATCGGCAGCGGCGCCGGCTTCCCGGGACTGGTGATCGCAGCCGCGATTAACGCGCAAGTGACGCTGGTCGAGGCGCGCCGCAAGCGGGCGACATTTCTAAGCGAGGCCGCAGTCGAGATGGGGTTGCGCAACGTTCGGGTCCAATGCGGGCGCGCCGAGTCGCTCGACGTTAGCGACGGCTTCGACCTGGTCACCGCGCGCGCCGTCGGAAACCATCGCGGGATTTTCGAGATTGCCGGCCGCGCCTTGCATCCGGGTGGCGTGCTGATGCTCTATGCCAGCGCCGAGCAGAAGTTCGACGACGACGCCGGCGCCGCGGCGGCCGCCGGACTTATCGATCCGTCCGTCGCCGGATACGATTTGCGCCACGGCCGCCAGATGATGAGCCGCGCCGTCGCGACCTGGTGCAGGGGCCATCGCCTGCGCCCGAGTCAGGAATAAAATTTAATCGCCTGCGCGGCGGGCGGCAGGGGCTGACCCCTGCACCCACTGTTAATCGCGAAATCCCGAGGACGGTCTTTCGCTCTCATGGTATAGCCGGGAAACGTTTCACGTGAAACATTCGATCTAGAAAACGTCGATAATTCAAGTAGTTGCGTAAATTTGTTCACGCGATTTGATTTTGTGCGATCGCGGGGATTTAATAATTTGTGAGCCCAGTGTTTCACGTGAAACGTCGGCGGGATTTCGGTCAGGTTTTTTTCCTGACTCGGGTGCAGGGGTTGGCCCCTGCTTTCACGTGAAACGTTAGCGCGGTCCGGATCGAGTTCTTCTTCTTTGCGAAGGTGCAGGGGCAAGTCCCTGCAGGGGCAGGTCGTGGGGCGGGTAATCGCAATAGCCAATCAGAAAGGCGGCGTCGGCAAGACTACGACGGCGATCAATCTCGCGGTCGCAATTGCCGACACGGGTCGGCGCGTCCTGCTGATCGATCTCGATCCGCAAGGCAACGCCACCTCCGGTATCAGCACAGCCGAGGACGTTAGCGCGGCGCGCGGTGCGGGCAAGACTATCTACCAGGCGCTGGTCGGCGGCCTGGCGATGGCGGAAATCATCCGGCAGGTGCGGCCGACGTTGTCGCTTGCGCCGGCGGGCGACGACCTGGTGGGCGCCGAGATCGAGCTGGTGACGATGGAGGGTCGCGAGCGGCGTTTGCGGGCGCTCCTGGAGCCATTGCGCGAAGAATATAACTATGTTCTAATAGACACGCCGCCTTCGCTTGGAATTCTCACGCTCAACGCGCTGGTCGCGGCGGATTCGGTGCTGGTGCCGATGCAATGCGAATACTATGCGCTGGAGGGCTTGAGCGCGTTGCTCGGCACTATCAACAAGGTCAAGGCGGCGCTGAGACCGGGGCTGGAACTCGAGGGCCTGGTGCTGACGATGTTCGACACGCGAAATCGCCTCAGTCACGAGATCTCGGCGGAAGTCAGAAAGCATTTTCCCGACAAAGTTTTTCGCAGCGTGATTCCACGCAGCGTGCGGATGTCGGAAAGCCCCAGTCATGGACTGTCCGTGCTCGAATACGAGTCGAAGTCGGCCGGCGCCGAAGGCTATCGCGCGCTAGCCGCGGAAATTATGGCGCATCGAGAGGAGAGCATGGGAGGAACTTGATTGTATGCGGAACCCACCGTGGCAGGGGGTGACCCCTGCACCCAATGTTAAGGCCGCCCGCCGCGCAGGCGATTAGGGTGCAGCGGGGATCTGGTGCGGTGCGGAATCTGGCGGCGATCACGATCGCGAATAACAAAGGATGAAGAGGATGATGCGGAAACCATTGGGACGCGGGCTCGATGCGCTGATCGGCACGGCGGCGGCGGGAATTGAAATTGGCGCGGACCTCGGAAACGACAGCGCCGGCGGCGGAGCGCATTTCAAGCTGGCGCTGGTCGCGAATATCACGCCGGGTCCTTTTCAGCCGCGAATAAATTTCGACAAGGAGCGGCTGGCCGAACTTACGCGCGCGATCCAGAGCCAGGGGATTATCGAGCCGCTGATCGTGCGGCGAGTGGCGGGCAAATCGGCGGCGGGGGAAATCGACGGCCCGCGCTACGAGCTGATCGCGGGCGAGCGGCGGCTGCGTGCGGCGCGCGCGGCGGGTCTGGAAGCGGTTCCGGTGGTGGTGCGGGAACTCGACGATCGCGCGGCGCTGGAAATGTCGCTGGTCGAGAATATCGTGCGCGAGGATCTGAACGCGGTCGAAGAAGGGCTGGCGTTTTTTCGGCTGGTCGAGCATTTCGGGCTGACCCAGGACGAAATCGCGGCGCGCGTCGGCAAGAGCCGTCCCTATGTCGGCAACACGATTCGATTGCTGGAACTGCCGCAGCCAATCCTGAATATGATTGCGAAAGGAGAGCTCAACGCGGGGCAGGCGCGGCCGCTGCTGGCGATTGAATCGCCCGACGCGCAGCTATCGGCGGCGCGGCGGATCGCGGCGGTCGGAATCTCGGCGCGCGGCGCCGAAGAGATGGCCACAGCGCATCGCCCACGCCCGTCGAAAACGGCATCCGCCCGATCCGCCGCCGATGCCAATCTGAACGCGCTGGCCGAAGGGCTGCAACGCGCGCTCAAGCGCAAGGTCAGAATTTTCAAGCGGCGCGGCCGAAGCCCGGGAAGGATCGAGATCGATTACTACGACGATAACGATCTGACCGCGGTCGCCGAGATGCTGCTGGGGAATTCGCGCACCGCGCTCCGCGCGCAAAGCTGAGCCCTGCACCGCAGTGAGAAGACGCGAAAATCTGCGCAGCGCATCTTTTCGCGACTATGCGATGGGCAGGGGTGACCCCTGCACCCGGTATTAAGGCCGCGCTCCGTTGTCGCGCGCGGATCTCTGCGGACGGCGTCGCGCTTGTCCGCGATGTAAGCGCCGTTGATATTTTATGAAAAAGCAGAATGCCTGGCCCGCTACCGAGCCAGACATCCTGCTCTGGATTTACCGAATCGCGCTCTGTCCATCGATCACAATAAGAGGCGGAGGCACAAATCCACGGGCTGCTGTGCATTGGCCGGTCGACGAAGCGGAGGCGTCGATGTAAAAGTTAATGTTTTCCATGACGACGTAAGGGGTGGCGTCCTCATCGCCGCAATACGGTGTCAAATATTCGCCGCAGGAATTGCCCATCTTGATGCTGAAGGTGTGAGTCCCCGGCTTAACGTTGAAGCACCAGGTGTGATTGATGCTGTTATCGTGCATGTCACCGGTTCCGCCCAGCAAATCCCCTGCATAGGCAGGAGTGCCATCCGGCAAGAAATAGCTCGGCGTCGTAGAAGAAGTGCTTCAGCGGCGTAATCCATCCTGCGGGAGCGTCGAACTCCCCACCACTAAAATCGGGGCTGCAGACGTAATTGTCAACCAAGCATTCGAGCTGGAGCGCGACTCCAAAGAAATCCTCACCCTCGGTGGATATTGTCACGTAAGCGGTGTTGTACCCGGAAGGGACGACGAGTGTCTTGCTCCAAATCTGGGTCCCTCCCGCTAGTGCAGGAACATACGTGTACACATCGCCGCCTTCCTTCGAGCCATGGAACTCCGAATCGAGACGGATAAGCGCCTGTGCCGAGGCCGGTTTCGGCATCCAAAGTACTATCAGTCCCAAAGCGATCACCAAGCTCGCGATCAATCGTGTGTAAGTCTTCATTTTCGACCTCATTTTGTTAAATTCCGGTTATAGCAAGAGTGCACAACCTTTTGGGCTGCGCGCGGTGGACTTCGAACCGCCTGACTGGCACTCTTCATCGCGCGTTCTCCTGTTGTGGTTGCGCCGGCGCCCGGTTTCTGAACGTTTGCGGAGATTGTGGTGCAGGTTCGAGCGCGCTCAGCATTTCCCCGGCCTTGCTGCGGACGAACGGGCTTGGATCCTGCAAAGCGTCTCGCGCGGCGGTGGATGCTTCCGGATGGCCCTCAAGTCCGCTGAGCGCGAGAACTCTGACCGTCGCCGAAGAATCTGAGCGCGCCAGTGTCAAGAGCGTTTCCGCCGGCAAGTTGATGCCATTGCTGTTCGCGGCATACAGCGCTTGCGTGCGCACTTGTTCATCGGAATCACGCAAAGCCTTAAGCACGGCGCCGGCAGCGCCGTTGCGATCGCGCGCCACGAGAGCCTCGATCGCATCCGCTCGTACGGTGGGATCGCTGCTGGTGAGCCGTCCCTTCAATTCAGCGGTGCTGGCCCATTTCTCCGGGGGAACTGGCTCAAGGCCCTGGCCGCGATCTTTCGGATAAATCCACACGGCCTCGAGCGCCGAGGCAGCTCCATCTGCCGGCGCGTGGTAGTAAAAGAAAACATCGAAATCCTTAAGCAGGGTTCGAAGCGCCTGATCGAGCGGTACATCCCGGATTTCGATCGAAACGAGCGACTCTCCGATCGCCGGGTCTTCTGCGAACGCGATACGCGCATCGCGCGAGATTTCATCGAGAACCTTGCTCAGAGGCTGATTGGCCGCAACGATGGTGGCCCGTGCGCCCGTGATAGTGACCACTACTTTCGGAGCGGCCGCGGCGGGTTCGGTTTCTGAGGTCCGCCCCGGAGAGCAAAATGCGAGTGAAAGCAGAAGCGCGAGGGCCGCAAGCGCGCTCAGGAGTACAGCAGACTTTCCTGGGAAGCCCGAAAGAGCGAGGCTTCGTCTAGTAACCCGAACGACCTTCAGATGACCCTTCATGTTCCTCCAGAAAACTGGATTTGCACCGTAGCACGGCAAAGCAATTTGGCGGAAGCCTTCGTCAACGCATTGTGCTCGATACCAGAATCAAAGAAGGGCTTATGCTGAGCAATTTGCGCGCGTAAGGCAACATCGTAACTCGGGCGCGGCCAGGATCCGGGATTCTTCCCCTTCGGCAGCACTCAGGGCTTCGGCTCAATCACAGCAACTTTCGATCTACAATGACACAAGCGGTAAAGTGCCAGCGATTTGGAATGCGATCGAGCGGCGGGGAGCGGGGAATATGATCGTACATATCGTCAAGCGCAGTGAGTGGGCGGACGGCGTCGCGCGGGGGACGTATGCGCCGGCGAGCTTGCGCGCGGAGGGGTTTATTCATTGCTCGACAATCGCGCAGGTGGTCGATACCGCCAACCGGTTTTATCGCGGGCAGCATGGGCTGGTCGTGTTGTGTATCGACGAGTCGCGGCTGAAGGCGGAGTTGAAGCACGAGGCATCCGCCACGGCTCACGGTGAAGCGGCGGGCGAGATGTTCCCTCATCTGTATGGAGAGCTGAACGTCGATGCGGTCGCGCGGGTGGTCGAGTTGCCGAGCGAGGCGGATGGATCGTTTCGATTGCCATCGGCGCTGCGTGATAGGCAGGGCTGAGCCCTGCACCCAGTATTAAGGCCGCCCGCCGTTGGCGGGCGCGGTCCTTGCCAACGGGCAGGGGTACCCCTGCACCCAGTATTAAGGCCGCCCGCCGTTGGCGGGCGCGGTCCTTGCCAACGGCTTAATACTGGGCTGCCGTCCGGCCGGCGAGTGGGCGCGCGGAAGGGTTGATCCAATCGGTTGTCGAAAGCCGAGACTCGACACAACAATTACAGACCGATCGTCAACTTTTGTCCCGCAGAGAACTCTTTCCGCCATGGTGTCGCGGGCGCCTCCACTGTAAGTTACCAGAAGTTGAGAAGACGAAAGGGGCGAATCGAGTCCGAACTTGATTGCGCCGGGTAGCAGCGGTTGCTGCCGGGTTTTTGACCGCGTTTGCCTAAAGGCGGGGAGTTAGTCATGGAAAATTTATTTGCCAGCCGAGTTGATGAGCCGAGAAAGTACTTAGCATCAGTCACCCGGCCCATCTTGTTAATGTCGATGTTGTTGCTTTCGATGCTGGTGTTTGCACCTCGATGCAAGCTGCGACCCTCCCGCCGCTTGGAACGGCTGCCAATTTCGGCATACTAGGCGCCAGCACGGTCACGAATACCGGCGCAAGCATTGTTCAAGGCGATCTTGGAGTGTGGCCAGGGACGGCGGTGGTTGGATTTCCGCCCGGGATCGTGACCGGGACGATTTACACTGGTCCTGGTCCCGGCCCTGCAGAGACAGGACAGGCGGACGCCCTCACCGCGTATAATGATGCTGCTAATACAATAATAAATCCCTGCGGTACCGATTTGACTAGCGTTGATCTCGGGACTGTCAGTACCTTTTACACCCCGCTGGCTCCGGGTGTGTACTGTTTCTCGACTTCAGCCCAATTGACCGGGACGCTCTACCTTGACTTCAGTAACCCCAATAATTTCTTCATCTTCCAGATAGGCAGCACTCTCACCACGGCGAGCGGTTCCAGCGTGGTGGCGGTTGGTACTCCGGCGTCGTGCAATAACATCATCTGGCAGGTCGGCAGTTCTGCGACCTTGGGAACGGGTACCACCTTCTTAGGAGACATCATTGCGCTGGCCTCGATCACCGTTGACGGGACCGCAGGCGCATCGAACGAGGGCAGCCTGTGGGCTCTCAATGGCGCGGTGACATTAGCAGGCGCCACTACAGTTACAGCATGCGGCAGCAGCGCGCCCCCGCCACCCACGTTTCCCTTCATCCAGGTCCTGAAGTTCTGCGACGTCAATGGCGACGGGCTGCTCGATCCGGGCGATCCTGGCATCCGGAACTGGCAGATTATCTTCAGCCCCGATCCGAACAGCTGCAGTGGGTTTACCGACGTGAACGGACTACTCACGTGCGCCGGCCTCCCCTTCCCTGACACTTACGATGTGTTCGAGGGCAGCAAGTCCAACTGCGTGCATACAGCGACCTGCATCGACGGCGTGTGCGGCGCTTGCTCGGACAACTCATCTCCCTGCCAGAACGATGCCGATTGCTCGGTCATACTGGGCCATCGGTTGGGTCGACCTGCGTGCCGAATTACCCGCCTGCGAATCCGGCCGTGATCGATCTGGCGAGCGCGAGTTCGCACGCCCTGGTCGAGTTCGGCAACACCTGTCTGGGAACCGGCGGCGGAATGACGACGGCATTCTGGGCGTCCACGAGCGGCAGGCGCTGATGAATCGCGCCGACTTGACGTTGCTGGATGGTCTCAACCTGGTCAATTTGAACGGAACGGCTTTCAACCCCAGCACGAATGCGCAGGTCAAGACCTGGCTGCTGAACGCGACGCCACCAACATGGCGTATCTGCTCTCGGCTCAGCTCGCTGCGATGGAATTGAACGTGCAACATGGCTTCGTGAGCGGTACTGCGTTGGTATCGGCCGGGAAGGCTCCGGTTGGATGCACCGTTCCAGGCTTATCCCTCCACGGCTTCATCAGCATCAACGACCTGATGGCTGACGCAAACACCGAACTAGGAGCAGCAGGGGGCAATATGACGCCGATCGGTAATCCCGAACGCGCGTGCGAGGGGTTCAAGGAGAACGCGCTGAACGTGGCGAACAACAATCAGAACTTCGCTCGTTGTTCCACGGCGATAACGCGGCCAACGACCTGTATCGCTACACCGACGCCGACCTGCAACCCCACGCCGAAGCCGACGCCGACACCGAACCCGGTACGGTAGGTGGGCTTTGAGTGTGTAGGTCGGCTTCGCTGAAGCCGACCTACAGGGCCGTCTGATGACCGGGGGGAAAATATGACGAACATAGCACGTGCGCTAGTCAACGGATGATGGTCGAGGTCTGAGGGACGACAGGGGGGCGGGTTCGAGTTCGTCAACAAATTGAGGAAAGCAGGCGACCGGCGTGGTGGGTTCGAGTCTCTTCATCGTCAGTTTACGACGGGGCTGAACGATTGGGCAATCGCTTTGAGGCTGGTTCCAGGGGGAACGTTTACCGACGACAAATTCATTCACAGCGATTGACTCGGAGTATGGTTTTGTGCAAAAAAGGCTCACGAAAATATTCCGGGTGGGACGAGGATTAGATTTCGGGTTCACCGGATTTGTGCGAGGCAGGCCAGAAGCCGTTTTCTGGCGCGAGTTTCGAGGGAGGGACGGTAATGCATGTATCACTCAGGCATGCGCGACGCGTGATGTTAGGCGCCGTGCTGGGGGCGCTGTTTCTCGCCGTTGTGCCAAGCGCCGTTCAGGCGCAGCAGTGTTCGTACGGGATATGTGAAGTCTGCATATCGCCGAAACACCAGACCATAAACGTGCACGGCGGCAGCGCTTGCAACGCGCCCAATCGGTTGATCACGTGGGCTCAGGATGGCGTGGTGGGACCGACCGGGGCCCCGGGTCTCCTGGGTCAGGAAGGAGTACAAGGACCGACGGGACCATCTGGCCCGACAGGACCGCTGGGTCCGACCGGACCGGCGGGTGTGGTCGGAGTTGTTGGACCAACCGGGAACACAGGTCCTCTGGGCCTAGCCGGAGAAGTGGGTCAGCAGGGAGAGCAGGGAGTGCAGGGAGCAACGGGCGGGACCGGACCGACGGGTCCGTCGGGACCGTCGGGCACGAACGGAATCAGCGGAACGCAATCGTTCCTGCTGGTTGGCGGCGACTTGGGCTTTAAGGTCGGAGCTTACGATTTTATTACGTTCGGTAATGAATTTTTGCTGGGCAACCCGACAACCATTCCTCCGGGACAGAGCCCTCTCTACTACGGCCCGGGCAACGGCAATGACGCAATACAGGAAAGCGAAGCGGTGCCAATCGATTTTGCGACCGCCGGCACACTCACCGTGGAGACCGCGATACCTCCCGGCCCCGGTCAGAGCTACACGTTTAATCTGTGCATAAACGACAATTGCGACACCCCCGTTACATGCACGATCAATATCCCGACTGCGACCGAGTGCAGCGACTTGGTTGATACACAGGCCTATAACCAGGGCGATACCATCGAGCTTCAAGGCAGCGCGTCGTGTTGCACGAATCCGACCGAAGTGAAGTGGTCAGTGGTTTTGACGCAAACTATCCCGCAGGGCGGCACCTCATCCGAGTCGGTGAAGGCGAATGCGACGAGGCCACCGCATAACGCCGGAACAGTTACCTCACTGAACGTACAATGAGAGAGCAACAGCTAAGGCAGGGTACGAGAATGGCAACAGTCAGGGAGGGGACCAGAATGCCTCAATCATTTAAGAACGCGTGGCGCTGGCTCGTCGGAGTATCGGCGGCTGCGATGTTGATAGCGAGTATCGCGCCGGCGGCAAACGCGCAGGAGATATCGCTGTGCATATCGAGGAAGGGCAAAATCGTTGGGATCGACATCCCGTGCGAAAACCATAACATCCGATTGGTCTGGAACATCCCCGGAGCGGCGGGTCTCCAGGGGGTGGTGGGTGCAACAGGCCCCACGGGTCCACTGGGCGCGGCGGGTCCCACAGGTTCGCAAGGCGGTGTAGGTTACGCGGGAATGCAGGGGCCGATGGGACTGGCGGGCCTGACGGGTCCTGAGGGAGCGCCGGGAGTGACGGGTGCTACAGGACCTACCGGAAATACCGGACCGACAGGATTTACGGGTCCGGCCGGCGATACAGGTGTTGCGGGCACCGATGGTGTCGACGGGTATGGGCGGTGACAATATTACGACCCTAACCGGCGGCACGCTGGGCGACGACATCGGCGCGGCTGCGGGTATCCAGTTGACCACCGCCACTAGTTCTGTCTTCCCGATCTGGATGGCGCCGGGTAACGGAGCGGATACTATCCAGTCGACAATTGCGGTACCTACTCCGGGTGGTTGCGCGTTCGATCTGCAGGTCGCGCTCGATGAGGACCCAGGTACAGCCAGTGCGTACACATTCGTCGTATGCGACCAGGGCGATTGCAGCACAGGCTTGGCATGCATAATTTCAAACGCCGCCACGACCTGTGCTGACGACGTCAACGTGTTGGGCTTCGCCCCGGGCGACTCGCTCTCGGTTGTGGCCTTCAACTCGGCGGGCACTCCCGCCACCCTCGATGTGGGGTGGTCCCTGGATTACGCTTACAACCCCAGCGGCGGTTGCATATAAAGGCTGCGGGAGTGGATGAATGAGTTTGTCAGCTGAACGCGGAACGGCCAGAGGGCAAAAGAAAATGGAGGGCGTCAACATGCCTGCTTCCTTGAAATTCGCGTGGCGTTGGATCGTCGGTGCGAGCGCCGCCACGATAATCGGCCTGGTAGCACTTCCGGGCGTTGGTCAGGCGCAAGTTTTGTCGATTTGTATCAACGCGACCAACGGCAGAGTCAGGGGCATCAGCAATGGTTCAATCCCATGCGGCCCAAGGCAGATCTCACTCGAGTGGGAGACGGTTGGACCGATGGGTGCTACGGGACCGACGGGCGTGACCGGAAATGCGGGACCGGCGGGCGCCCAAGGCTTGGCGGGTTGGACAGGAGCGACGGGACCGAGTGGACCTTCAGGTCCAACGGGACCGCAGGGTGCGCCGGGGATCGAGGGGCCGACGGGACCTACAGGCCCGGCAGGATTTCAAGGTCCTAACGGAATTCGGGGAGTGCTCGGTATGGTCGGAATTCAAGGTCCTACGGGCGTGAATGGGACCGACGGCACAAGCGAGAGCAACAAAACCTTCCTGACCGGAGGTTCGCTGGGCACTTTTGGCTTTGACTCTGGTCTCTCGATGGCGGGTGGATATCTCAGTCCGCCTGTGCTTATCATGGGTCCGGGCAATGGCCCAGTCAACAGCGACGTCAGCAACTTTGTGCCGATGAATGATGACGGCGTTGCATACAACCTGTTCGTACGTCTCGATAATCACCCGGGCATCGATTTCATAACTGGCGCTCCCATAACCTACACTTTCGGCATCTGCTCACAAAGCGCTTGTACCACTCCCCTCTATTGCACTATCACCGACCCTGACACGACCTGCAATAACCTCTACGACAACACCTTCGTCGCCTTGATTTTCTCTCAGGGCACTCCGATGGCACTGTTTGCGAAAAGCGATGACATATTTGGGAATACTGCCGACGTGACGTGGTCGATAACTTATGACAAAGGGTTATAGATCGAGATTACTTTCGTGACTGAAAACCCCCGGGACGCAAAGTCCGGGGGTTTTTCTTTTTAGCAGGCTGTTGAAAAAGTAATTTTCAACACCTGCTCCTTCTCTCTTGTCTCCCCCGAAGGGGGAGATGTTGTAGGTAAGAAGACAGTTTTTTAGCAGGGGGTTGAATGTTCGAGATCCGACCTGCCCTTTCGAGTTTTTCAACCCCCTGTTAGGGAAGCGGAGCTACTTGAGGCGCGGCAACACTTCGGCGCCGAACCTGTCGAGCGAGCGGCGCGCCTTGGCGGGATCGAGTCCCGGCAACTGCATCACGACGACGAGCTCGGTCATCGGAGTCGAAGCGAATATTTCCTCGAGCTGTGCCGCGACTTCGGAAGCCGTTCCGAGCACGCTGGTGCGTCTAAGCCTGTCCGGGTCGGGACGAATCAGCACCTTGCTCTGGTCGGTGGTGCCGGCGGCGGCCGAGAGCCATAGCCCGTAAAGCTCGGCCTGGTACATGAGCGCGTCGCGGGTGTCGCGCCACGCCTGTTCCTCGCTGTCGGCGACGTAAACCACGCGGCTGTTGGCGATAGTGTAGCGGGCGGGGTCCTTGCCGGCGGCTTTGAGCGCCTCGAGATAGATGCCGATTTCCCTGCGGCCGCCGACGCATGCGAACGACAGATCGAGCTCGGCGGCGCGGCGGATCGCTTTGGCCGCGCCTGCTCCCCACAGCAGCTCGGGATGCGGCTCGGTCACGGGCCGCGGCAGCACGCGCACGTCGCGGAACTTGAAATACCTGCCGTCGAAACTGAAGCGCTCACCGCGCCACGCAAGCTTGAGAATCTCGATGGTCTCGAGGGTGCGGCCCAATCGCTGTGCGCGTGGCACGCCGAAGCCCTCGAACTCCTCGGCCCGGTAGCCCAGGCCAATTCCCAGCCGCAGCCGGCCACCCGAGACTACATCGACGAACGCGGCGTCCTCGGCAAGCTTCAGCGGATGATAAAACGGCGCCAGCAGGACGTAGGTGCCGATGGTGACGCGGGTGGTGCGCGCCGCGATGGCAGCCGCCGCGGGCATCAGCGCGGGCAGGTAGCCGTCGTCGGTGAAATGATGCTCGGTGAGCCAGATGGAATCGAAGCCGAGCTGCTCGGCGGCTTGGGCCTGCGCGAGCGACTCGCGGTAGAGATCGCGAAACGACAGCGCCGAGCGCGGAGGATTGCGGAAATCGAGCTGATAGCCAAATTTCACCTTGCCCATGATTCACCTTTTTCAGGCTCTTTGCACGCTTGTGCTCATTTCAATTTTGGTCTGTACGTTCGCCCCTGGCAGTGAGAAGGATCGCGCAGGCGAAATGCGGTAACGGTAGTGGAAAGTCCCTGCGCTGCCGTCGCAACGGCACTCAACGCGCGGCGAGACCGCCGTCAACAATCAATTCCGTGCCGGTGATATATGACGCGTCGTCGGAGAGGAGAAAGACGATCGCATTTGCGATCTCCCACGGCGTTCCCTGCCGGCGCAACGGGATTCGCGCGGCGACGGCACTCTCGCGATCGCCGATCAGGCGGCGCACCATCGAGGAATCGATCAGCCCGGGCAGGATCGTGTTGACGCGGATGTTATCGCGCGCGTGCGAAACCGCGGCCGAGCGTGAAAGCCCGAGAATCGCGGCCTTGGTCGCCTCGTAGGAAATCTGGGAGTTGCTGCGCAGCGCGGCCAGCGACGAAACGTTGACGATCGCGCCGCCGCCGGCTTTTGCGATTTCGGGCACCGCGTAGCGCATCATCAGGAAATGGCCGCGAAGGTTGACCGCCAGCATCGTGTCGAACTGCGCGGTGGTGGTCTTCAACAAGTTGCCGCCGACGGCGATTCCGACGTTGTTGACTATCAGATGGAGCGCGGAGAACGCGCGGATGGTTGCCTCGACGGCGCCGCGGCACTGCTCCTCGATGCTGACGTCGGCGGCGACTGCTTCGGCGCGTCCACCTTCCTCGCGAATTGCGGCGGCGGTCTGCTCGGCGAGTTCGAGCGAGCGATCGGCGACCATCACGACCGCGCCTTCGCGCGCGCACACTATCGCAGTGGCGCGACCGTTGCCGATGGAGAGTTTCTCGCCCGCTTTCGCAGGGCCGTCTGCGCCGCCTCCGACGATCAATGCTACTTTGCCCGTCAGACGAGCCATGATTTGTCTCCTTCAACGCCGGCAGCTTGTATCGTCTGCATAGTTGCGGCATTAGCGCGGGCGAATGCGCCGCGTCAAGAGAAGCGGGAACGACAGGGAATCGCGCCGCTGGGAGGTCTTCTACGATGCGTTCAATGCGGGATGATGGGTCTTCAGGATAGAGCCACAGGCCACGATGGCATCGAGGACGCCGTCAGCGACGCGGCCGGCTTTCACGGTTGTCAGGAATTCATCGACGATTTTGTTCCAGGCTCCGGCAGGCGCCAAGGCGTGGGTCTCGTGGTCGGCGACGATCTCGACATAGTGCTCGCCGAGCGACACGAACAGCAGGATTCGGTGCTGCTGCTTCGGATTTGCCATCGCATGCGCGTTGAATTCGCGGTGCGCGAGTTGCCAAGCGTGAGCGTGCTTGACGCGCTTCGGGACGATCGAGAGCCGGATCGGGAGCCATTCGAGTAGCAGCGTCATCACAACCAGGAACCACAGTTGGATCACGATCATGGTGCGGCTCGCGATATCGGGGCGGAGCAGACTGACGAGCGCGCCCAGCGCAATCGCGACGATAGCAGCCCACGCGAGCGGATAAAGGGAATAGCGATCGCTGGCGCGAGTCACTACGACGCAAAGGTCGGCAGAGGTATCGTGCTGGATGGCGGCCATCGCGGCGTCGATGCGATTTTGCTGCTCGGGCGTGAAAGGACTCTTCAATTTTTCACTCTTTCACTTTTTCACGGTCACCAGCTTCCCGAAGCGCCGCCGCCGCCGAAGGATCCACCGCCGCCGGAGAAGCCGCCACCGCCGCCGGAAGATCCTCCGCCGAACCGGCCATACGAACCCCCGCCATAGCTGCCGCCCCACTGAAACTTTTGACCTGATCGAATGAATGCCCCCACAAGCAGCGCAGTGCCTATCAAAGGGATGAGGAAAATTAACAATATAACGGCCAATTGAATGGCGCTTGGAGGTTTGGCTGTATTGGAACCGGCGGGTGCGGAGTTACCTTCGCCAAACGATGTTGCCGGTGCGCCTATCTCGGCGGGGTTTCCCCCCAGCACCTGGAGGATCGAGGTGGTGCCGGCCAGGATGCCGGCGTTGAAATCTCCGCGCTTGAAGCTTGGCAGGATGTAGTTTTGGATTATCGTCGCGCTGATGGCGTCGGTAAGTGTTGCTTCGAGGCCGTAGCCGACCTCGATGCGAACCTTATGCTCATTGGGCGCAACGATAAGCAGCGCGCCGGTGTTCGTGCCTTTCTGCCCGATGCCCCAGTGGCGGCCGAGCTGATAGCCGTAGTCCTCGATGGGATATCCCTGGAGCGACTTTAGCGTGACGACTACGACTTGCTCGCCGGTTGCGCGCTCGTGCGCGGCCAGCATGTCGGTGAGTTCGCCCACGGTGTAAGCGTTCAGGACGCCCGCATCATCGACGACTCGGCCGGTGAGCGGCGGAAATTTCGGTTCGGAAGCGAGGGCAGGTGACGCGAGAATCAGCAGAAGGAGACTGAGCGACACCCATCGCGCTCGAATGCCATCGATGCGATTGTGCTCCACGGGCGTGAAAGGCTTTTTCACTGTTTCGCACTCACCAGCTTCCCGAAGCGCCGCCGCCGCCGAACGACCCTCCGCCGCCAGAGAAGCCGCCACCGCCACCGCCGCCGCCGGAAGACCTCCGCCAGAAAAGACCTCCGCCGGACCCGATCGAATCCCAGCAATAGCTGATCTGCCGCCGTTGCTACCCACTGATAAAATGAGTGCCAATAAAAAGATCGAAATGAATATCAAGGGGAAAAGAAAAATCCCAATACAAAGACGTATCGAGGAGGTTGGTACTTAACGGGAACCGCGGATGTTGCCGGTGCGCCTATCGTCAGCAGGGTTACCGCCGAGCGCGCTGAAGCATTGACGTGGTGCCGGCCAGGACGCCGAAGTTGAAATCTCCGCGCTTGAAGCTTGGCAGGATGTAGTTTTGGATTATCGTCGCGCTGATGGCGTCGGTAAGTGTTCCTTCGAGGCCGTAGCCGACCTCGATGCGAACCTTATGCTCGTTGGGCGCCACGATGAGCAGCGCGCCGGTGTTCTTGCCTTTCTGCCCGATGCCCCAATGGCGGCCGAGCTGATAGCCGAAATCCTCGATCGGATATCCCTGGAGCGAAGCGAGCGTGACGACCACGACTTGCTCGCCGGTTGCGCGCTCGTGGTCGGCCAACATGTCGGTGAGTTCGCTGGGTGTAAGCGTTCAGGACGCCCGCATCATCGACGACTCGGCCGGTGAGCGGCGGAAATTTCGGTTCGGAGGCGAGGGCAGGTGACGCGAGAATCAGCAGAAGAATGAGCAGCGCCCATCCGGCTCCAGCGCCACGGTCCGCCCATGCGCATCGAATGCGCATCAGAATTTGACCTGTGGCACCTGCTGGCTTTGCTCGGTAATCGTGAAAGTCTCGCGGACTTTCATATCAGGGTAGATGATCGCTGCTACCCATCGTCCTGGAATGGTCCTGAGTATGGTGTTGTAGTTCTGCACCGCGAGAATGTAATCGCGGCGCGCCACGGCGATCCGATTCTCGGTGCCCTCGAGCTGCGATTGAAGCGCGAGGAAATTCTGATTCGACTTGAGGTCGGGGTAGGCCTCGGCTACCGCGAGCAGGCGGCCGAGCGCGCCGCCAATCGCGGCCTGGTTCTGCTCAAACTGGTGAAACGCCTGCGGGTTCGAAAGGATGTCCGCGGGAAGCTGCATCTGCGTAGCATGCGCGCGCGCTTCGGTCACCTGGGTCAGCACCTGTTGCTCCTGGTGGGCGTAGCCCTTGACGGTCTCCACGAGGTTCGGGATAAGGTCGGCGCGGCGCTGATATTGGTTCAGCACTTCGCTCCAGGCGGCCTTTACCTGCTCGTCGAGGGTCGGGATCTTGTTGACGCCGCATCCCGGAAGTCCTGCGAGCAGCAACCCAAAAGCCAGCAGACGAGTTAGCGCTCGAAAGTATTTCAACCGCATCGAAGCGACTCCATCCTGAAGCTGCGGCATTAGCGCGGGCGAATACGCCGCGTCAAGAGAACCCGGGAACGACTGCGCTTGAGAGCCAGCAGCAGCGGCGCGTCGGGCGCGGTCAGGCGCCTTCGCGATTCTTGAAACGGTGGTGCTGATTCGGATCGGGCGGTATATTCAGCATTTCGCTGGAATAAATCTCGCCGAGATACTCGATCAGATCACGCATCGAGACCACCGCCGTCGGACGGCCCGCGTCGTCAACCAGCGGAATGTGCCGGAATCCCTCGAGCACCATCTTGTTCAGCGCGAACGCCACGTTTGCGTCGGCCGGGAGCGTGAAGGGATCGGCAGTCATCGAGACCGACACCGGAGTGCGGGCGAGGTCGATCGGCTGGGCCGCCACCTTCATCAGGACGTCGCGTTCGGTGAAGATGCCGGCGAGCCGGTCGTTCTCCATGATCAGAACGCTCGAGCGCCGCTCCTTCTGCATCTGGTGAATCACGTCGGCGAGAGTGGCCGAGGCGGGAAAGGTCAGCGCCGGCTGCGAAACAACTTCGCTAAGCGTCGTGTGGGCAAGGGCGGATTCAAGGATGGGTCCGGGATGTTCGTCGTCGAACACCTGAGCGCGGGGATCGTCTTCGCCAGACATGGTTGAGTCCTCCGATGCCAATATTTTGGGATCACAGAGTCTAGACAGTTCTCCAGCATACGGCAAAGGGCGGGTAGTGGTTCATCGCTACTTGCTTCGTTTTAGCTTGGTAGCGCCCCCCTTTGCTTTTTGGATTAGTTGGAGTCCTCGCTGAGAGAGGAGCTGCATTTGGTACTCGGTAAGAATTTTATCGACATCGTGCGAGGATGGCTCATCGAACTTGGGTGCAGCAGAACTCGCGATGCGGTGCAATATCAATTTTGATGCAGACACAGACTCCTCCTCCACAATACAAGGCTAGTTCAAATAAAAATTCCAGAAGCAATTACTGAGTTTTGGATCTTTCGTCACGACTCGGTAAACGCAACCGCTGATTCGTTCGCGAAGGCGCCAGAGTCGGCGTCTTCCTCAAGATCAAATTCCATAGACCTTGTAACAACGCACCGTAAAAGCCTCGCAGCCTGTTCCACGGAGCGTACCAACAGCACCGCGTTGGCGACGCCCGTGGCGAGATTAACCTGAAGCCCTAAAGGATGAATGGTCTTCAAGATTCTTGCCCGACTCTCACAAATTCTTTTTTCCGCTGCCGCAATAATTCTGCAGAGGCGTAGTATTTCCTTTTCGCAACGATCTCTCAGAGACTTCACGGCTTGACGTCGGAAACAGAACGCCAAATCCTACGTTTGCAGAACTCCTCGAGCTCATAGAATCGCCGAATGAAATCGCTGTCGTCTGCATCCACGTTATCATCGAAACTGCTATCGGCAAATGCCACGAATTTTAGACGATCCGCTATTGTCTGAGGATCTTCGCAAGCTAGTTCGCGCGCGCGCTTCTCCACATTCACTTCTGGCAAGTACGCGATCACCGGTTTCCCCTGTGCCAGCGTCGCGGCAAGCTCAGAATCTTTGCCCAGTGTGTCCGTGTCTTGCACAGAATAGACCGTGCACTTCGCCCGCTTAAGCATCAGTGTTTCGAGCAAGCCTTTGTTGATCCGGTTCCCCGTGTAACTTTGAGTAGGATCAAAATATCTCAAATGCAATTCCGAAATCTCTGGAGCGCTCATCAGCTGCTGGATGAAATCGTATAGCTCCTTAAATTCCCATGGGTTTCTCATGGAGGTTGCGAAATATACATCCATGTGATCCCAAGTGAGATATACGTCCTGGTTACGTTGACCTTTACCCTGCGCTTTCCGGATGCGAGATGCCGTTTTATTGATCTGTCCAAGAGATCGGTGCAGAAAATCTTTGAACGTGGCAAGGTCAGCATCGGGGTTTTGGCCGATGTAACGCGCTACCAGCTTCTCCAAATCGATTTTATGCTCGGTTTCGCATACCTGCCGATTGCCGAATTCAGACGCTTGATCGAGCTCTGCCCCAATTCTTCTGCGATTTTGTTCAAGAGTTCGCAGATTGTCTTGTCCTTTGCCATCTCGTCACCGGAGAGATAGCCGAGCAGGACCGTACTTTCGCGGTCTATTGAATCGATTTCGAGCAGCTCGGCTTACGCTCTAGCAGCCGCGTCGTTTCGGCATCTGACTTCGCCGACATTCGGCGAGCTCATCCAGGAAAGCTTGATCCTCACGAATTTTCGATAGAGTTCGGTACGCAAAAATAAAGTTCCCGTATCGGAGCATAGCCGTTTTTCGGAAGAACTGGACCCCTTCCTGGATCTCACTAATTTTGCACGAGTCGCGAAAAAAATAGCGAAAAAAGGGCGGTCTCACGCGATCTTTGTTCACCAAAAGAAGGAGTTCGTTAAATTGTGAGCAATCGATTAGGTCATTGTCTTTCGACAAGAGTTTTTCGAGACACTCACGGTCTGAATCGACGACCCCTTTGATCTCAGTTCCCGTTAGGTCGGAAATAAGCTTCATGAAAGCCGCGATCTTCATTTAGTTCACAAGTAGATTACGCGACCTGATTGACGAAAACAAAGAGTCCGTTTATGTAGTCCAAGTCGCTTGCGTATCGCAGCATGCCCCGGTGGCTATCGGGTTCTGTCGATCACATTGTCGAGCCAGTCGAAACCGCGTTGATCTCAGGGTGGCGCGTATTTCCGGCTGTCACGACCCCGTCGCTTTGTCTGCTTTGGCCTGGGCTTGATCGCTGACAGGCCGCGCAGTTATTTGCCTTCAGGAGCCAGTTGCCGAAGCTTGGCGCGGCGGACCCAGCACTTCGCGCACGAGGCCATCACCCGTCACCTCATCAGCCGCCATCAGACCCGAGAGCGCTACGCCCATGATGCCATGGCCGGTGCGGCAACTCGCGCCGCAGAGATAAAGGCCTCCAACCTCGGTTTTCGAGCCGGGCCGGCGCAGCAGGAATTGATCCGGCGTGGGCGCAATCCCGTAGGACGTTCCGCCCGTCGAGCCGGTATACCTGGACTGAGTAAGCGGAGTCGCAACCTCTTCAAACTCAATCTGATGCGACAGTCCGGGGAAAACGCGCTCGGCGGCCGCGATGAGCGAGCGAGCGTATAGCAGCTTGTGATGCCGGTATCCTTCGCTGCGGCGGTAATTGCGGCTCCGGGCATCCTCCTCGCTTACGCCCCACGCCTTTGGATCGGACGGCACGATAGACATGACCTGGAGGTTGGTGATCCCGTGCGGAGCCACGCGCGCGTTGGTCGGGTCCTTGAGCGACGCGATCGTCGCATACGCGAACGGCGCTTCCGGAAACTCACCACGAGCGACGGCCGCATAGGCGGGCTCGCAGTCGTAGCCGGGATTAATCAGGTAGTTGGTGCGCGGATGATCTTCGGCCTTCAGGTCGCGCCGTATACCGAGATACAGGACTCCCAAAGCCGGGGACATCTCGAAGCGCCGGGTGCGATCGACGGTCTTGGAGTGAAAGTATTCGGCGCCGACCAGGTCGATCATCGTGCGCTTCAGGTCCGCATCCGAGATCACGATCGGCGCCTGGATGAAACGCCGCCCCAGGTGCCTGCTGTCCAGTTCGACTCCCTCGACTTTGCCGTCGCGCACGGCGATGCGTTCGACCTTCGTGAGCAGTAGAACCTTGCCTCCGTATCGCTCGACCGCGTCGGCCAATCGATCCGAGATGACCTGTCCGCCACCCTTGGGATAGTAGGCACCCTCCATGTAGTGGAGTGCGATGGCCGCATGGACAAGGAGCGAAGCGCGGCTCGGCGGCAGGGCGTAGGTGCCGTTTTGGGCGGTCAGGACCGCCTTCAACCGCGCGTCCCTGGTGCAGGAGTCGAGGAACTCGCCCAGGGTGGCATTCCTCCAGCGCAGGAGCATCAATGAGCGGATCAGCGTCGATGGCGCCTGGGCAGGATTCCCGATGAGCTTCGAAAACCGATCCACCTGGCGAAGCAGCGTGAAGTAGCGGTCGATGCCACGTTGCTCGCGCGGAAAGTATTCGCAGAGGCGGTCGCGAAAAACCTCCATCCCCCTGGGAATCTTGAACACGAAGTCGGGAAAGACCAGCGTGTCGTATCCGTCAGGATCCAACTCTTCGAACTCCAGATTTTCGATTCCCGCGGCGCGCAGCACCTTGGTCAGCATCCCATCGTCCTGGCAAGCGCCGATGTAGTGGAGCCCGATGTCGAACTCGTAGCCTCTGCGCCGGAAGATAGTGGCGTTGCCGCCGGCCACGCTGTGCTGGTCAACCACCAGGACTTTTTTACCTCGGCGCGCGAGGATTGCCGCGGCGGTCAGCCCTCCGGTGCCGGCGCCCACCACGATAACGTCGAAGCATTCGTCTTTCAGTTCGCGATAACGATCGCTCATGGTTTTGTCCTCATCGGTTGGTCCGCACAGCCGCTTGCGCTTGGCCGGGTTGCTTGTTAACCTTGTTAACATTAAATGTTAACGTTGTCAACATCGGCCCATATCGCTGCCAGGAGGGCTTGTCGGGCGTGAAGAAACGGATTTTGAGTTCTCGGGCGCGGCGCGGACGCCCCCAGACGGCCCGCCCTCGCCGCCCCTACCATCACGGCAACCTGCGCGAAGCGATCCTGCAAGCGGCGCTCAAGCTCGTCGAGACAGTCGGTCCCGGCGGGCTTACGCTGCGCGCCACGGCGCGTTTGGCCGGGGTCTCGCAAGCCGCTCCCTACCGGCACTTCGCCAGCAAGGAGGCATTACTAGCAGCCGTCGCAGAGGAGGGGTTTCGAGCGCTGACTGCCATGCAGCGGGATAGCGCGGGTCATAAGAGCGACGCTATCGAGGCGTTTCAGGCCTTAGGACTGGCCTACATTGCCTTCGCGGCCACCCACCCATCCCACTTTCGGGTAATGTTCGCGCCCGAAGTAGCCGACAGGATGGCCTATCCAGCCCTAGCAACGGCGGCGGCGGAAGCTTTTGGCCTGCTGGTGGATGCTATCGCGGAGTGTCAGAGGGCGGGTAAGGTGAAAGAGGGAGATCCGAAGGAGTTAGCGCTCGCCGCCTGGTCCGTTGTTCATGGGCTCTCGGCTCTCGTGGTAAACCGCCAACTATCCGAGCTGTACCCGGTGAAGGTCGAAGAGATGGCCAAGAGCGTGACGCAGCGCCTGTTCGACGGCCTCGTGTTAGGTCCGTGATCGGCTCGCAGTTCACAAACCGGTACCGCAAACTGTCGTCGACACACGGCTCAGGAAACTTTGCCTCTTCGTTTCCCGCCAGGCTTCGAGGCAGGATCGCTCCTACGGCGCAGACACTACGGGTTCCAGCCGGATGGGGACCGTTTTGCACGTTTCGCGGTTGAGAAGGCCGCTCTGAGTATCGGTGCCTTCCAGGAAACGTACCCACCAGTCGGCCACGCCGTATTTCTCCCGCAGCAGCCGGTGGACGTTCGCATGCGCCTCGGGATCAGCTGACGCGCGGTACCGCCTTATTTCGCCGCCTCGTTCGACCTCGACGATCGGGTGCGCGTCCATATTTCGGATCCACCACTGGGCGTTGGCGTTGCCGGGGTGAATCCATGAATACCGTCCGTCATCGACGATCCAGAGCCGCGCCTTGTGCACCACTCCTGAGGGCGTTGGCTCGTGGACGACAACGACCTCTCGGCCAACTTCGATTAGAGCCAGGTGTGCGAGGACGTAAGTCACGCAGACGCCGACCATGATCGCCGCGACGATGATCACTCGTCTCATCTCGTGCGCGTCCAGATGCCGCCGGCCACCACGAAGCTACGCGTAGTCATTGAGACTCCATAGTTTTCCCGACATTCACAGTCAACGCGGTGTCCATCCTAATGCGCATCGACATCGAGGACCAAACTGTTGTAAACGGACATGAACGCTCGGCCAGGAGTCTAATATGGCATTGAAGGTCGTCGGCGCCGGATTCGGACGAACCGGCACACTCTCACTAAAGAGCGCGCTTGAAAAACTCGGCTTCGGCCCCTGCTATCACATGATGGAAGTTTTTCCGCGAGCCGATCACGCGGCGATGTGGCATCGGCTGGCATTCGGGCATCCGATCGACTGGGAGCTGATATTCGGCGACTTCCGCGCGACGGTCGATTGGCCGGGGGCGCGATGGTGGCGCGAGATCGCCGCCTATTACCCGGATGCGAAGGTGCTGCTCTCGGTGCGCGATCCGGAAGCCTGGTACAAGAGCGTGAGCGATACCATTTACCAGCTGATGAAGTTGCCAGTGCCCGACGACGCGCCCGAAAACTTTCGGCTCCAGAACGAGATGGTCCAGAAGGCAGTTCTCGCCGATACGTTCGACAACCGCTTCGAGGACAAGGCTCACGCGATCGAGGTGTTCGAGCGGCACAATCGAGAGGTTCGCGATGCGATCGATCCGGCGCGCCTGCTGGTGTTCGACGTGCGGGAAGGATGGACGCCGTTATGCCGCTTTCTCGAGGCGCCCGTCCCTGACGAACCGTTTCCGCGGCTCAACGACAGCGCGACGATGCAGACGATGATCCGGCTGATGCAGGAGTCAGTTCGCCGGCCCCCAGACTGAGTCCTGACAGGACCCTTCGGCGTTGCTCAGCGCAGGCTCTATCGGGGTTGCGCCCTGGGACTGGGTCGCAGGCGCGGGATAGGCATCGGTTGCGATGCGGGACTCATCGAGCAGGGATTCATCGAGCAGTTCCGGGGGCACCTGGCGCAGCTCCCAGATGACGCCGGCCGCTTCAAGCATCTTGAGCAGGTAGTAGGTGATGTCGATTTCCCACCAGAAAAAGCCGTTGCGCGCTGCCGCCGGGTAATGATGGTGATTGTTGTGCCATCCCTCGCCGAGCGTGACCATCGCGAGCGCGAAGCTGTTGCGGCTGTCGTCGCCAGTCTGGTAGCGGCGCCGGCCGAAAACGTGCGCCAGCGAATTGATCGTAAAGGTGCCGTGTCCAAGGACCACCGTCGAAATGAAAAAACCCCAGATGAGCATTTGCGTGCCGGTTGTGTGCAGCCCCGGCGCGTGGCGCTGGAGAAAAGCCCCCAGCCCAAACAGCGCGAAGCCGAGAATGGCCGGAACCAGCACGTCGAAGCGATCGAGAAACATCAGCTCCGGAAATTTCGCGAGATCGCGGACGACACGCAACTCGGAGCGGAAGTTCGATTCCGACGTGATCCATCCGATGTGGCTCCAGATGAAACCATGCTGACGCGGCGAATGAACGTCGGCGGGCTCGTCGGAGCGCTGATGATGCAGCCGATGGTGCGATGCCCACCATAGCGCCCCGCGTTGCACCGCCGCCGCGCCCATCACGGCGAATACGAACTGCGCGGCGCGCGACGTCTTGAACGAGCGATGCGAAAAATAGCGATGGTAGAAGCCCGTGATCGCGAACATCCGGATGAAATACAAAGCGATGGCGACGCCCACCGCGACCGGGCTCCATCCGACCCAGATCACCCCGAGGCACATCAGATGCACTGCGACGTACGGGATGCATCGGAACCAGTCGGTCTTCTGCGGCAGGTCGGCCGCGGGACTGCCACCCGCCGAGGTGTCGAACCATCGCGCGATCGCAATCAGAAATCTGCGAGATGTAGCTGGTATCCCCGACGTCATCCTGTCTCTCCGCTTCGTGCCGGAATCAATCCCGCACGACGCCCGGTGATGATGCCCAGATTTGCGTGGCTATGTGAACAAGCACGAAATCGCTTCATTTGGCCGGCGTGAGCATTTCGACGTCGTCGAAGCGCGTGTAATCGATGCTTCTGCTGCCATCAGGGTCGAGAGTCAGCACGTCGGCGAAGCGCGCGCCCCAAACGATTTCGTCAAGTTGGTAGGTATGCCGGGCATGAATGGTCTGAGAAAACGTCTCGTCGAGTCCGGTGATCGACACAATGATTTCGGGCTGGCTGTTGGCAAGCGAGTCGTGCGTCTGGCCGAAAAGCGGACTGTCTTCGACAATGCGATGGACTGCGGTCCAGGAAAACGCGAACATCGCACTGCGGTTGCGGGTCATGACCAGATCGTGGAAGCGGCGGATGGATTCGCCCTCGATGGTGGTTTCATTGCGGGTGAAAACGACGTGAATATTCGCCTCGACGATTCGGTTCGCGCGCATGTTCGCCATCCGGACCATCAAGCTGGTCGTGCCGTCGCGCGGGCCGACGACCACGTAGCGGCTGAATCTGACGCGCGCGGTGGGCCGCGAGAACTTCGCGAATACCAGGCCGGTCATCAGCGCCAGCGCGATCAGTCCAATCAGCGCCTCGATGGAGACCAGGATGTTCGAGAACATCGTGACCGGCACCAGTTTGCCGTATCCAATCGTCGCCATGGTCTGTACGCTGAAAAAAAACATGTCAGCGAACGAGCGGTAATGGGCATTCTCTATGCCGCCGTCAAAGTAGTAGCCGACGGCAAACACCGCGTTGGCGATGATGAAGGCCAAAGCGATTATGCCTATCAGGGCCGGCCACGAAGCCGTCACCAAATAATGGTAGAAGTCGTCGAGTGCGCGGGTGGGCGCGCCACGAATCCGGCTGTCACCCGTCATGCCGAGGTTGGTTGGTCGCTTCCGCATTGCGGCAGAATATAGCGAAGGGCGTCCGTTGAAGGGACCACCCGCTCTGTTTGAACTTATATCAGCGCGGGCAAGGAACCAGCCAGGACACGCGAGAGGAGGTCGGTCTTTTTCCTGGTCAGGGTTGCCAGGGACGGACAGCCTCTCAGGCGACGACGTGGTCGGAGAAGCCGGCGACGTCGTGGGTCATGATGAGGAGATCGCGGGAGCGGCCGCGGCGGTCCTCGACCCAGTCTGAAAGCATCGCCTCGACTTGAAAGCCCAGGCGCTCGAAGGCGGCGCGCGCGGCGGTCTGTTCGGTGGTCATCTGGGCGGTGATCTTTTTGAGTCCGAGCGAGCGCGCGAGATCGAATACTTCGGCCACCAAGCGCCTGCCGAGCCCGGTGCCGCGGTAACGCGACGAGGTGATGACTCGAATTTCGCCGATGTGCCGGGTCCATCGCGCCTGATCAAGATGGACGCTGGCGTAGGCGGCGAGCTCGCCATCAATCTCGGTCAGCAGCGTGATGGTGTTCCCGTTCTTGATGTTATCGATCCACTGCCTCACGACACTGCGGTCGGTGATGTCGGTGCGCAGGAACAGCAGGTCGTCGGCGGGTAGCTTCTTGGCGAATTCGATTATCTTGTCGAGGTCGCCGGGTTCCATCACGCGCATGACGGCGCTGCGGCCATCGCGGAGTTTTACCTCGATTGGATAGGGGCGATTGGTCTTTATCTGCTCGGCCATCGGAACCTCCGGCGAACTACTATGCGCAAGCGCCGCTATCGAGACTGCTCGCAAGGCACATTTTACCTTTTTCCTTCTAACTGTTAAGCAGTATGAAGCGCTATACTTAGATCAGCGCGGGCGGTCCCGCAAGGGTCGCTGCCGCGCGCTTCGGCTTGCATCTTAGCGGCTATAAGGCCTAAGTTCACAATTCGCTGCAACGTCTTTTCCAGGAGCTTCTCGACTGGGACGCGGTGCCACGCCCGTGGCCCAAGCTCCAAGGAAATCCGGTTCGGAGGCGAGTTCAAATGGCCGAAACACCCGTATTTCCATCCCTCTTGAGCTATCGACTGTCGACGCAGGACGCGACCTTTATCTACGGCGAATCGCAAAGCGGTCCGCTGCATATCGGATCGATCGCACTGTTCGAAGGCTGCCTCGATTTCAACGCCATGGTGGGGCATTTCGAAGAACGGATGCATCTGGTGCCGCGTTACCGGCAGCGGCTGATCGAAGTTCCGCTGAATCTGGCGCACGCCATGATGGAAGACGACCCGGAATACTCGCTCGACAACCACGTGCATCTCCATCAGCTACCCGACGCGATGAGCGAAGCGGACGCGCTGGCCGAGATGATGCGCATCTATCAGAAGCCGCTCGATCGCAAGCATCCGCTGTGGGAACTGCACACGTTCCACAACCTGACGGGAAATCGCACGGCGCTCTTGTGGAAGGTGCATCATTGCCTGGTCGATGGCGTGTCGGGCGTCGAGCTGACGAAAGTGATGTACGACTTTCGCGCCGAGCCGGAGGAGATTCCCCAACCGCCGGAGCCGTGGGTGCCGGCGCAGCCGTCGAGCCGGATTCGGCGGTTCGGGGAGGCGGTGCGCGATCGGATTGACAGCGCAGTTAGCTCGACGATCAACGCGGCCGTCGAAGCGGTCGAGGATCCGGCGTCGGTGGTGGAGCGTGCGCGGCTGCTGGGGGTGGCGTCGCGGCTGATGGCCGATCTGGCGACGCGGCGAATAGTGGCGACGCCGTGGAACGCGACGCCGGTTTCGCAGGAACGGATCGTGGCATGGACGAGTCAACCGTTCGCGGAGTTTCGCGCGATCAGATCGGCGTTCGGCGGATCGGTCAATGACGTCGTGCTGGCTATTTTGACCGA
Source organism: uncultured delta proteobacterium (assembly GCA_963813785.1). Classification (GTDB taxonomy): domain Bacteria; phylum Desulfobacterota; class Binatia; order Binatales; family Binataceae; genus Binatus. Next base: position 174,611 of record CAWFAJ010000006.1, read on the forward strand.
GAGTGCGGCGCGCTACCTGCAGCATCATGGGTACGCGGTCGAAGGACAGCAACTGCGCATTGGATGTCCGGTCAACGTGCGCCACAAAGAGGAAAAGACTTCGCTGGGGAATAGGGTCTCGATGATGTTCCCGACCGCGCCGGCGGCGCCGATGGATATCGTCGAGCGGCTGAAATTGATCTGCGAAGAGACCGAGCGAATCAAGGCGGCTGGGTCGGCGCAGGCTCTGGAATCGTTATTGCAGCTCAGCGACGCGATTCCTCCGAGCATGATTGCTCCGGCAGCGGTCGCGGCGACCACGATGATGGACGTCGCGGGGCGGCTGGCGAAGTGGGCGGATTGGAAGCCGCAGCCTGACCGCTTCGGGCTGCCTGCATTAGGGATCAATTTTATTGCGACCAACGTGCCGGGCGTGCAGGTGCCGCTATATGTAAACGGACACGCCTGCCTGGACATGATACCGCTGGTACCGCTCGGCGCAACGCTCGGATATGCAGTCGCAATATTCAGTTACTATAGGAGTCTATACTTCGGAATGACCGCGGATCCGCGCGTAATGCCCGACGTTGCACTGATGAAGGCGTTTGTCGATGACGTGTTCGCGGAGCTGAAGCGGCGATGCGTGGGCAATTCGGCAGAAAAAGCGGGACACGAGCCGGCGCTGAAGAGTGCAAGTGGCAGATAGGAGGCAGCATCACAGTTAGCGAACCCCAGTGTGGGTTTCGCTGATTTTGTTTCAGTTTC
>CAWFAJ010000007.1:0-65088 GCA_963813785.1 uncultured delta proteobacterium
GTGCAGGGCTCAGCCCTGCCGCTACTCGTGCTCCTGGAAGCCCTCGAGGGTGCGCGATCTGCCCGTCTGGCGCAGTTTGCGCAACGCCTTGGCCTCGATCTGCCGGATACGCTCGCGGGTCACCGCGAATTGTTTGCCGACTTCCTCGAGCGTGTAGTCGGTCTTCTGCCCGATGCCGAAGCGCATGCGCAGGATTTGCTCCTCGCGCGGCGTCAGCGTGGCCAGCACCTTGCGCGTCTGCTCGCCGAGGTTGCCCTGAATTGCCGCCTCGACCGGCGATGGCGCGAGTTCGTCCTCGACAAAATCGCCGAGCGAACTTTCCTCTTCGTCGCCGATCGGCGTTTCGAGCGAAATCGGCTCCTTGACGATCTTGAGCACCTTCTGGACCTTGTCCAGCGGCATCTCCATCTGCTCCGCGATTTCTTCGGGCCCGGGTTCGCGGCCCAGCCGTTGCACCAGCAGGCGCGTGACCCGGAGCAGCTTGTTGATCGTCTCGACCATGTGGACCGGGATGCGAATGGTGCGGCCCTGGTCGGCGATCGCGCGCGACATCGACTGCCTGATCCACCAGGTCGCGTAGGTCGAAAACTTGTAGCCGCGTTGATACTCGAACTTGTCCACCGCGCGCATCAGGCCGATGTTGCCTTCCTGGATGAGGTCGAGAAAGCCAAGACCGCGATTGGTGTAGCGCTTGGCCAGGCTGACGACCAGGCGCAAGTTGGCCTCGGTCAGTTCCTTTTTCGCGCGCCGGCTCTTGTCCTGTCCGGCGGCGATCGTCTCGAGCTTGCGCGCGTATTCCTCGCCGGTGTTCTTGGCCTTTTTTTCGACTTCGCGGATAGTCTTTTGCGCCAGGCGAATTCTGGCCGCGATATCGAGCAGGTTCTCGCGCACTTCGTTTATTTTCAGGACGTGGCGGCGGTCTTCGGCTTCGGCGGCTTCCTTGAGCAGGTGAGTGCGCGAGCGCCCGGTCGCCTCCTCGTATTTCGCAATCGTGTGATGCGCGATGCGGTACTGTTGCAACACGTCGCGCATCTCGGCGATTACCGCTTCCATCAGGCGTCGCGACAGCGCCATCGCGCGCAATTCCTTTTTCACGCGCTCGTTCAGACGCGCCAGGTTCTTGTCGAGCTTGGGCTTGCGGCGCGGACCGGGCTTGTTGCGCAGTATCTCCTCGATTGCCTCGATTTTGATCCGCAGGTCGGTGAGCTTCTTGGTCGCGAGCATCAACTTCTTGAGCTGGCGCTCGTCGGCTTCGGGTCCGCGTTCTTCGTCGGGATCTTCAGGCGCCTCGGCGGCGTCCTCGAACACATCGCGCAGATCGGCTTCGCCTGCCTCTACGCGCTCGCCCACTCGAATCACGAAGTCCAGCGTGATCGGCGAGCCCAACACTTCCTCTTCGACTTCGTTCTCGCCGGCTTCGATGCGCTTGGCAATTTCGACTTCCTGCTCCCGCGAGAGCAGCTGGAAGTTGCCCATCTCTTTGAGATAGAGCCGGACCGGGTCCGACGACTCGCCAAGCGAATCCGTGGCCGCCGGCGCGGCCTCGGGCGCTTCTTCGGGCTCTTCCTTGCCTTCGACCTCGGCATCGTCGGCGCCCTCGCTCGGGACTTCCTCGAGCACCTTGATATCAAGGTCCTCGAAGCTGTCCAGCGCGGCGCGCAGGTCGGTCGGCGAAGCGACATCCTGCGGCAGATAGTCGTTGACCTGCTCGAAGGTCAGGTAGCCCTGCTCACGCCCGAGATCGACAAGGCCCTGTAGGTCTTTACCTTCGTACTTCTGCTTCATTCGTTTTGCTTCCGTTTTGCGCGGGCGTTGGCCGTCGATGCGATGAGTTAAAATCGGCGCGCAATGCAGCCGTCATTACGACCGCGAGCCGGGAATCAAGTAGCCTCATTTATACAGACGAGAATACAAAGGCAAGTGAGCCACACCGAACACCCGAGTCTAAGGATCGCTTCGATGAGAGTCAACTTGCGCACCCTCGCCTGCGCGATCATTGGGCGAATCACACTCCGCCGATGACCGCTGAAAATAATATACGCATCGTTTGCCCGTTTCGCTGCATTGCGGCCGAGGGCCCAGCCCTGCCGCTACTCGTGCTCCTGGAAACCCTCGAGGGTGCGCGATCTGCCCGTCTGGCGCAGTTTGCGCAGCGCCTTGGCCTCGATCTGCCGGATACGCTCGCGGGTCACCGCGAATTGTTTGCCGACTTCCTCGAGCGTGTAGTCGGTCTTCTGCCCGATGCCGAAGCGCATGCGCAGGATTTGCTCCTCGCGCGGCGTCAGCGTGGCCAGCACCTTGCGCGTCTGCTCGCCGAGGTTGCCCTGAATTGCCGCCTCGACCGGCGATGGCGCGAGTTCGTCCTCGACAAAATCGCCGAGCGAACTTTCCTCTTCGTCGCCGATCGGCGTTTCGAGCGAAATCGGCTCCTTGACGATCTTGAGCACCTTCTGGACCTTGTCCAGCGGCATCTCCATCTGCTCCGCGATTTCTTCGGGCCCGGGTTCGCGGCCCAGCCGTTGCACCAGCAGGCGCGTGACCCGGAGCAGCTTGTTGATCGTCTCGACCATGTGGACCGGGATGCGAATGGTGCGGCCCTGGTCGGCGATCGCGCGCGACATCGACTGCCTGATCCACCAGGTCGCGTAGGTCGAAAACTTGTAGCCGCGTTGATACTCGAACTTGTCCACCGCGCGCATCAGGCCGATGTTGCCTTCCTGGATGAGGTCGAGAAAGCCAAGACCGCGATTGGTGTAGCGCTTGGCCAGGCTGACGACCAGGCGCAAGTTGGCCTCGGTCAGTTCCTTTTTCGCGCGCCGGCTCTTGTCCTGTCCGGCGGCGATCGTCTCGAGCTTGCGCGCGTATTCCTCGCCCGTGTTCTTGGCCTTTTTTTCGACTTCGCGGATAGTCTTTTGCGCCAGGCGAATTCTGGCCGCGATATCGAGCAGGTTCTCGCGCACTTCGTTTATTTTCAGGACGTGGCGGCGGTCTTCGGCTTCGGCGGCTTCCTTGAGCAGGTGAGTGCGCGAGCGCCCGGTCGCCTCCTCGTATTTCGCAATCGTGTGATGCGCGATGCGGTACTGTTGCAACACGTCGCGCATCTCGGCGATTACCGCTTCCATCAGGCGTCGCGACAGCGCCATCGCGCGCAATTCCTTTTTCACGCGCTCGTTCAGACGCGCCAGGTTCTTGTCGAGCTTGGGCTTGCGGCGCGGACCGGGCTTGTTGCGCAGTATCTCCTCGATTGCCTCGATTTTGATCCGCAGGTCGGTGAGCTTCTTGGTCGCGAGCATCAACTTCTTGAGCTGGCGCTCGTCGGCTTCGGGTCCGCGTTCTTCGTCGGGATCTTCAGGCGCCTCGGCGGCGTCCTCGAACACATCGCGCAGATCGGCTTCGCCTGCCTCTACGCGCTCGCCCACTCGAATCACGAAGTCCAGCGTGATCGGCGAGCCCAACACTTCCTCTTCGACTTCGTTCTCGCCGGCTTCGATGCGCTTGGCAATTTCGACTTCCTGCTCCCGCGAGAGAAGCTGGAAGTTGCCCATCTCCTTGAGATAGAGCCGGACCGGGTCCGACGACTCGCCAAGCGAATCCGCGGCCGCCGGCGCGGCCTCGGGCGCTTCTTCGGGCTCTTCCTTGCCTTCGACCTCGGCATCGTCGGCGCCATCGCTCGGGACTTCCTCGAGCACCTTGATATCAAGGTCCTCGAAGCTGTCCAGCGCGGCGCGCAGGTCGGTCGGCGAAGCGACATCCTGCGGCAGATAGTCGTTGACCTGCTCGAAGGTCAGGTAGCCCTGCTCACGCCCGAGATCGACAAGGCCCTGTAGGTCTTTACCTTCGTACTTCTGCTTCATTCGTTTTGCTTCCGTTTTGCGCGGGCGTTGGCCGTCGATGCGATGAGTTAAAATCGGCGCGCAATGCAGCCGTCATTACGACCGCGAGCCGGGAATCAAGTAGCCTCATTTATACAGACGAGAATACAAAGGCAAGTGAGCCACACCGAACATTTGAGTCTAAAGATCGCTTCGATGAGAGTCAACTTGCGCACCCTCGCCTGTGCGATCATTGGGCGAATTACGCTCCGCCGGTGACCGCTAAAAACAATATACGCATCGTTTGCCCGTTTCGCTGCATCGCGGCCGATCTTTTCCGGAGCGTGTACTTTACGCAATCTCGCTCCGAAAAACGTTCGCGGTTCGTGGTCGAGACCGCTATCTTGTCGGCGGCTGCGATGCCTTCCGTACGAACTCTTTGCCGATGAGACCCCCGAGGGCGAGGGTAATCTGGGCATCACCCTGATCGAGTTTGTCTCTACACGATTTACACAGGTTGTACTTCCGGCGCGCGGCAGGAATTATTGGCTTCACGTCAACGAGGACAACCTCTTCGACGCTCCCGCAAATTTCGCATCTACTCATCAGTCAAGCCTCATATTAATCGCGGTGGCGAGAATCGAACTCGCACGAGCTTGCACCTACCGATTCCCAGAATCGGCCCGTCTTCCACTTCTGGCACACCGCGATTACACTGGGAACCCCTGACGGGACTCGAACCCGCAACCTCCGCCATACCACTGGCGCGCTCTATCCAATTGAGCTACAGGGGCGCGTTGTTCTCACTGGGAGGGGTCGCTCACAACGACCCCTCCGCACATACGCGCACGGGGGCTCTGGACTTATTTGGCGGGCGGGGCAATAATACGAATAGCCCACACCACTTCACTGTGGTGAAGATTGGCGTAGCCTCCAATTTGGGTTGACCCGGCGGTGACACGCCGGGTTTTTTCTTTTGCTTAAATTTGAACGCTGCTCATATTCTGATTTTACCTCGAAAGCACTGATTCCTCAAAATCGCCGTTTTTTCGGCCTGTTACAGCGTCGGCCGAACGTCTTTTTTATGGCCGTTTGCCATTAGTCCCGAGCCAAACGTGTTCTTGCCAGGACCGCGAACGAACAGGCCCTTCTTCATTCCCCTGAGGAGTTCCGATACCAGCGTTCGCTTGATCCGGTAGAAAACATCGTTGTCCCCTGTCGGTTCGTAGATTTCCTTTACGAGATGATCCGCATGGACGAACTCGCCCTGCCTCTTTGCCAAAACTTTCTCGAGCGAATTCATGATTGTCATGTTGGCGAACTCAGGCTTCCGGCCCGGTAGCGGCTGAATCGCCAAACCAGACGTTCCCACGTTTAGGGGTTCTCCTGCCGACTTATGTGTAAAGCTAAACCCGAAGGTAGCGGATATACGTTCGCCCTTAAGCGCAGCAATCGCATTTTTCAGTGTAAAGACGATGGGGCGTTCTCGATCAACTGTTTCCAAGCCAATGGACAATGTTCGCTCATGTTCCGCTAGAAGCGCCTGCAAAACATCGAGACTCTCTTTCTCTTTCGGTATAGCAGCCATAGCGGCACCTCCTAACGGGCGTCTAACATGAGCCATTATGCGGATACTGATCGGGACCTGTCAAGCCCCCATTCAGATCAGGATGCTAATACTGCAATAGCAAGACGGGACTTTAGCGGGACTTGCGCAAGTTACGTGCAGTCTTGTGCTGCGTGATTCGCTGAAGAATCCTCTACTTGACAACGCGAGTTGCCATCTCTAGGTTAAGTGGAGTCTTCCTGATGGGTACGCCCATCAGATAGGGGTCGCAACCGAAAGGGAGCGGCCCTTTTGTTTTTGGAGGGGGAAAATTGGCCAGACGCGTTATCGTCTACATTGACGGATTCAATCTCTATCATTCGATAGCCGATCTGAATGAGCCAAGCCTCAAATGGCTCAATCTCTGGTCGCTGAGCCAATCGTTGGTTCGAGAAAACGAGCAGCTTATCGCCGTAAAGTATTGCTCTGCGTTCGCTACATGGATGGCGGGGCCGTTCGCGCGGCACCGTCAATATGTGCGGGCGCTCGAATGCACTGGCGTGCAGACAATCATGGGTCGTTTTAAGGAAAAACCGAGAGAATGTAACCAATGCCATGCGCGGTGGACTTCTCACGAAGAGAAGGAAACGGATGTGAATATCGCCATCCATTTAATCAAAGACGTACTTACGAATCAGTTTGATCGAGCAATTGTAATCAGTGCCGATTCGGATCTTGTTCCTGCCGTCAATATGGCGAAGAAATACGACCATACCAAAAACATTGATGTCGTGGCTCCGCCGAAAAGATTCGGTCATGCACGCGATTTGAATCCAATCATGGTAATCAGTGTTGGTCGAATTCGGAAAAATCTTCTGGCCGGAACCCTAAATCACAAAGACGGAACAACGATAACCCGTCCTACGGAATACGATCCACCCACTAGCCTTGTTCCCCCATAGAAACGCGAATTTCCGTTAAGTACATACTCCCGGATCTTTTCCGATGACCGGAACCGAGGTGCCGGAAAATGATGGCGCGCTGGAAATCGCGAGCGGGTCTCTCTATTCTCGACGCTGCTGCGCCCTTCCCCTGAGCAGGATATTGGCAATACACGCGATAATTCTCACGCTCAGCTTCGCGATAATCCTCGCAGGCTCTGAACTTTTTACGAATGGGGTCGAATGGGCGGGGCATCGATTGCATATTGCCGAGGCCGCGGTCGGGAGCCTGCTCGCCGCGGTCGGAACTGCCCTGCCGGAGACCTTCATCCCGGCGGTCGCGCTGTTGACCGGCCGCGATTCCGCGATGGCGCATACCGCGGTCGGACTTGGAGCGATCGTCGGCGCACCGCTGATGCTGTCCACGGTGGCTATGTTCGTGATGGGCGTTGCGGCGCTGGCATTTCGCAGGCGCCGGGGGCGGATTGCGCTGAAAGTGGTGCGCGAGGACGCGCGCCGCGATCTCGCATTTTTCTTTCCGGTTTTTTTGTGCCTGATGATCGCAGGCACAATCGAGATGGGCGCGGTACTTCGCCACGTCCTCGCCGTCGCATTGTTAATCGTGTACGCGAGTTACGCGGTCGTGATGCTGCGGCTCAAGCGCGTGGCTGGCGCGCAGCTCGGGCACGGACTCTATTTCGAGTCGTTTTTGCAGGGAAATCCGCACGAACCGCGCGCACTGGCGACAGCCACGCAAGTAATCGCAGGCGTACTCGCGATTCTGATCGGCGCGGTCGAGTTCGTCGATCAGATCGTCGTGTTCTCAGCCCATGCGCATCTCAATCCCGGCGTACTCTCGCTCATGTTGAGCCCGCTCGCGACCGAACTGCCCGAGAAATACAACTCCGTTGTCTGGATTCGGGATGGCAAGGACCATCTCGCGCTTGCCAACATCACTGGCGCGATGGTCTTCCAGGCGTGCATCCCCGTTGCACTGGGGCTCGCGTTTTCGCCGTGGCGTCTGACCAGTCCCGAACTGCTCGCGGGATCGATCGCGCTTGCTTCGGTGGCGATTCTTTACGTCAATTTGCGCGACTCGGAACTCGGAACTTCGACGCTGATGATCGGCGGAGCCGCATACGCGATCTTTCTGATTGGCGTCTGGTACCTCGGCGCGTTCTGAATCCACGCGCGGGCGCGTTGTCCCACGAGAGCTTGCGGGTGCACAATCGAGGGACGCGGGACGCGATGACTACTTACCAGGAGATTTCGGCGCAGTTTTACGGCAACCGCCTGCTGTTCGGCGATCCCGCCGACCCGGGCGTGGTCGGGGTCGAGATCGCATCGAAAACCGAGATCGAAGTTTACCGGCGCCTGTCGGGCGAGCTTACGCGCGAGCGCCGGCCGATTCAGCCATTTCTGCTGGTCGAGAATGTTGCCTGGCTCGAAGGTTTCAGCCCCGCGCATGATACGCGCACGCTCGAGGGCGATTTCCGTTACCGGGTGCTGGTCACCTTCGGCTCGCTGGACGCTCTGGAAGCCGCCAAGCGCCATCTCAGGAGCGTAACCGGCAAGCCGCCCAACGCGCCCGACGCGCCGTACCTGGTGCTTACCGATCCGGTCGAGCAGCATCTGATGCTGAGCGGGACCACGTTCTTCATCGGGATGGATTTCAGCGAGCTGCGCCGCCTCCAGCTCGATATCGAAACCTATATCTCGCCGGGGTTTGAATTTCCCTCGGCGGCGCGCGCGGGCGATCGGGTTATCGCGATCTCGCTCACCGACTCGACCGGTTTCGAGCGCTTGCTCAAGGGCACCGAGATGGACGAGCGCGCGATGCTCGAGGAGATGGTGCGAATTGTCCAGGAGCGCGACCCCGACGTCGTCGAGGGCCACAATCTGTTCCGCTTCGATCTCGAATACCTGGAGACGCGGGCGCGCCGTCACAAGCTGAAGCTCAAGCTGGGGCGCGATGGCGGCGAGCTTCGCGCCCGCCCGTCGCGGATGCAAATTGCGGAAAGATCGATCGCCTACCGCCGCTACGACATCCCGGGCCGCAGCATCATAGATACCTGGATCCTCGCGCAGCACTACGATATCTCCAGCCGCGAACTGGAGAGCCTGGGGCTCAAGCCGCTTGCGCAACACTTCGGGCTGGCGCGCAAGGGCCGCGTGTATATCGACGCGTCGAAAATCAGCCACTACTTCGAACACCAACCGGAAAAGCTCTACGAGTACGCGCTCGACGACGCGCGTGAGACCCGCGCGCTGGCCGAGACCCTCTCTCCCAGTTACTTCGTGCAAGCGCAGATATTCCCGTACTCGTACCAGAGCGCGGTGCTGCGCGGCAATGCGACCAGGATTGACGCGCTGATGATGCGCGCTTACCTGGCCGCCGGGCATTCCATCCCCGAGCCGTCGCCGCCGAGCCCGGTCGCGGGCGGCTACACGGAAATTCGCCGATGCGGTGTCGCCCACGGGGTCCTGCACTGCGACGTGACCTCGCTGTATCCGTCGTTGATGCTGCAATATCGGCATGCGCCGGCCGCGGACCGCCTGGGCGTGTTCCTCAAGATGCTTGGCGATCTGCGCAGCTTCCGGGTGCAGGCCAAGGCGCTCGCGCGCGAGCTCAAGGGCGCCGAGCGGCGCAACGCCGACGCCCTCCAGCAGACGTTCAAGATTCTGATCAATTCATTTTACGGTTACCTGGGTTTTTCGCTCGGCCATTTCAACGACTTCGGCGCGGCCAACGCAGTGACCAAGCGCGGACGCGATCTGATTCAGCGCGCAGTGGCGAAACTCGAAGAGCACGGGGCGCAGGTTATCGAGGTCGATACCGACGGAATCTATTTTGTGCCGCCGTCCGACGGCGCCAGCGCGAAAGGCGCGGACAGGCTCCTGGAGCAGGTTGGATCGATTATGCCCGAGGGAATCCGGCTGGAAATCGACGGCCGTTACCGCGCGATGTTCTCCTACAAAATGAAAAATTACGTCCTGATGGACGAGACCGGGAAGATGACCATTCGCGGCTCGGGGCTGCGCTCGCGGGGACTCGAACGCTTCCAGCGCCGCTTCATGGAGGAGATGTTCCGCATGCTGCTGGAGGATCGGCGCGGCGAAATTGTGAAACTCCACGGCGACTATCGCGCGCGTCTGGCCCGCCATGAAATAGGAATCGCCGATCTGATGAAGACCGAGACGATCCAGGATTCGCTCGACACTTATCGCAAGAAGATCGGCGACAACAGCCGCAATCCGGCGGCGGCCTACGAGCTTGCGCTCAAGGCCGAGAGGCAGTACCTGGCCGGCGATCAAATTTCATACTACGTCACCGGGCGCGGCGCGCGCGCGGCGGTGAACCAATTCGCGAAGATGGCGGCGGAGTACGACCCGGACAATCCCGACGAAAACGTCGAGTACTACCAGGCCAAGCTTGCCGACCTTTTTGAAAAATTCCAGGTATTCGTCGAGCGGCCCGGCCTGTTCGCGCCGGCCGCGCAGGACGAGGACAAGACGGCTCAGCTCTCGATGTTCGCCGCCCCGCAAACCAAGCCCGAAGAACCGAAGGCGGACGCCCGAAAAGTAGGGGAATTGTAAATTCGACTTAGCCTCTATCGACACGATGCTGATTTGTTTTATCTTTTCGGACCAAGTGTAAGATCAGCTGCCCACCGGAAGATTCAAATCCTCGAGCAAGGAGAAGTCTATGCCACTGCCCGCGGACCAGAAGCTTATCGCGCTAAGCGAGGACCTGCTCAAGCAGATCGACGCGATGCAGGGATTTCACCCTGGTTTTCGACCCTTCCACGCCAGGGGCATCATGCTGAGCGGGAGCTTTACCCCATCGCCCGATGCGGTCTCGATGACGCGCGCGCCCCACATCAGCCGTGCGTCCACTCCCGTGACAGTGCGGTTTTCCAGCTCCACGGGGCTTCCCTTGATCCCGGACAACGACCCGAACGCAAATCCGCGCGGACTCGCGATCCGGTTCCATCTCGCCGAACACGTGCATACCGATATCATCAGCCATTCGACCGACGGCTTCCCCACCCGAACCGGTCAGGAGTTTCTGGAATTCCTGCAAGCCGCTGCGTCGCGTGATTCGTCCAAGCCATCGGCGCTCGAGAAATTCTTCGCCAGTCATCCACGGGCACTCGCGTTCGTGCAGACGCCCAAGCCTGCTCCGTCGAGCTTCGCCAGAGAGACCTACTTCGGGGTGACCGCGATGCGCTTTATCAACCGCGACGGTGTCAGCCGTTACGGGCGCTACCGGATCATGCCGGACGCCGGGACCGAACATCTGGATGCGGATACGGCCAAGAGCAAGGACGCAAACTTCCTCTATGACGAGCTCACGGCGAGAATCGCCAGAGGCCCGATCGGCTTTCAGATTCTGGTACAGGTGGCAAACCCCGGCGACATCACGGACGACGCGACGATTCACTGGCCCGAGGATCGTCCGTTGATCAATTTCGGCAAGCTCTCTCTCACCAATGTGGTTGCAGATAACGCACACGCGCAGAGGAACATCATCTTCGATACCATCCCGCGCGTAGACGGAATCGAACCGTCGGGCGACCCTCTGCTTGAAGTACGCGCAGCGGTTTATTTGCTGAGCGGACGCCGCCGCCGGCAAGCTCCCGAACAGTAGGCTGGCGCGGGATGGCTGAATTGATAGATACTGCGCGTCTGCGGAGGAAAATGATGGCCGGCGAAAAACAGCAGCTCGATTGGGACAAGATCAGGCAATTCTGGATGCAGGTATCGATTGATATCGGCGCCGCGATGCTCGGTGCGCTGACCTATATCGGCGATCGGCTGGGAATCTTCAGCGCGCTGGCGGAAGCGGGCGCCGTCACCAGCGCCGAGCTTGCGGAGCGGACGGGCCTCAGCGAGCGCTATCTGCGCGAATGGCTGAGCGCGATGACTGCCGCCGGATACGTGAATTACGACGCCTCGGCAAAGACCTACGCGATGCCGGCCGAGCATGCGATGGTGCTGGCGCGCGACGACTCGCCGTTTTTCGCCGGCGGCATGATCGAAATGATCGTCCCGCATGTGTCGATTGCGCCGAAAGTGATGGAGTCGTTCAAGAACGGGGGCGGCGTAGCGCAGAGCGAGTATCCGCCCGAGACGTGGGAGGCGATGGAGCGTTCGTCAGCCTCGCTCTTCCGGCATCAGTTGATTCGCAATTGGCTGCCGGCAATGCCGCAAGTGGTCGCGAAGCTGAACGAAGGCGGCTCGTCGCTGGACGTTGGCTGTGGCAGCGGCCGCGCGTCGATCGCGATCGCGTCCGCATTTCCCAAGGCCCAGGTTTTCGGCTTCGACGCGCACCTCGGCTCGGTGGAGCGCGCGCGAGCAAACGCGAAAGCCGCCGGTCTGGGAGACAGAATCAAGTTTGACCTCGTCGATTGCACCAGGCTCCCGGCCGCGCAGTTCGATTTCATCTCGACCTTCGACGTGGTGCATGATTCCGTCCATCCCGACGCGCTGCTGAAATCGATTCGCGCCGCGCTCAAACCCGACGGTACTTACCTGATGCTCGAAGTAAACGTGTCGTCGAATCTCGAAGACAACATCAATCCGATGGGCCGGCTGATGTATTCGATAAGCACGCTGTACTGCATGACGACCTCGCTCGCGCACGGCGGCGCGGGAATCGGCGCGTGCATGGGCGAGGCAAAGGCGCGCGAGCTGGTCGCATCGGCGGGATTCAAGCACTTTCGCCGCCTGCCGGTCGGGGATATGTTTTCGGCGCTCTACGAAATCCGCGCGTAGTTGCAGCCGATCATTGAAGACGCCGCCGGAAGGCATCCTGCAAAGCGGGCAGGACGCTATCCCAATCGGCGACCAAGCCTAAATTTGCGCGCTCGAAGATCGGCGCGTCGGCGTCGTTGTTGATCGCGACGATGGTATCGGCGCGCTTGAGACCGCAGATATGGTTGGGCGCGCCGCGCACCCCAAGAGCTATATACAGGCGCGGATCGATCGACTTGCCGGTCAAGCCGACCTGCAAATTCCGCGGCACCCAGCCATTGTCCGTCACGCGCCGGGTCGCGCAAATCGCGGCGCCGAGCACTCGCGCGAATGCGGATGCCCTCGCGACCCCGTCAGGTCCGCCGATTCCCATGCCGATGCCAACGACAACTTCGGCGCCTTCGAGCGGCGCAATGCTGGCGTCGAGGATCGAGTGCGCCTTTATGAGCCGGCTTTTCGGCGGGCTCAGCTCAGGACGCGCGATCCAAATCTCGGCATCCTTGACTTGCGATGGCGCCGCGAGTTCGAGCACGCCCGGCCGCACCGTCGCCATCTGTGGAAACGTTTTCGAGTAGATCGACGCGACGATGTTGCCGCCGAAGGCCGGCTTGAGCGCGACCATCCGATGCTCCGAGTCGAGCTCGATATCGATCGCATCGCCGGTGAGCCCGAGGCTCAAGCGCGCGGCCAGCCGGGGTCCCCAGTCGCGCCCGCGCTCGGTCGCGCCGATCAAAATTCCCCACGGCGCGTGCGTCAAGACGAGCTTCGCGACGGCCTCGGCCGCCGCCTCGGGGGTGTAGGAAGCCAGCGCCGGATGCTCGACGATCAGCACCTGGTCGGCGCCGAAACTGGCAAGCAGCCCCGCGTGCCGCGCGATGGCGCCGCCAAATCCCACGGCGACGAGCGCGCCGCCGAGTCGCGACGCGAGTTCGTCGCCGCGTGACAGCAGCTCGAGCGTGCCGCGCGTGACGCGGCCTTCAAGATCGGTCTCGCACACGATCCACAGATCATGATTGCGATTGCCCGCACGCCGCGCCGATCCGATCGAGCGGCGATGGTGCGCGCGCGGGTTGAGCGCGCCGATTGTTTCCAGCGCCGACATCACTTCGGCCGCGGCGCGTTCGGCGTCGGTCGAGTCGATAAACTTGCATTGCGTCTTCGGCGTCGCGACGACGCGAACCTCATCCACCCAGGTCGGCGAACCCGCGAGTCCGAATGCTTTCGGATCGGCGCCGAGCTCGGCGGCGCGCACCGATTGGATCGGCCTGGTCTCGCGCCTCCTCGGAAGCGCCCGGCTTTAGCTTGACGGGCGCTGCGATGCGCTCGGCGCAGGTGATAACCGCGGGCATCGCGGTCTCGATTTCCTCGAAGCCCTCGTCGCTTTCACGCTCGGCGCGCAGGATGCGGCCGTCGATTTCCAGCTTTCGCGCGCCGGTAATCTGCGCGGCGCCGACGAGTTGTGCGATCTCGGGGCCGACCTGCCCCGTCTCCGCATCGAGCGAATACTTGCCGAGCAGGATGAGATCGAAGTTTCCGCGCGCCAGCCAAATCGCGAGCGCACGCGCGGTTGCGAGCGTGTCGGCGCCGGCGAACGCGCGGTCTTCCAGGTGCACCGCGCGGTCCATGCCCATCGCGAGCGCATCCACCAGCGCGTCGCGCGCCTGCGGCGGCCCCATCGTGACGACAGTAGTGTCGGCGCCGTGGCGATTTTTCAGCTCGACGGCGAGCGAGATCGCGCGCAGATCGAAGGCGCTGGTCACATTGGGACCGTCGCGCTTGATGGTCCTGGTGGCGGCGTCGAAGTTGGCTTCCTCGACGAGCGGTATCTGCTTGATGCAAACGGCAATCTTGAGCACGCCGACTACTCCCGGTCCCGACGAGGCTAGTTGAGCACGTCGAGCGCATCCAACAAAGCGCGGGGCTGCGCTTACCGGCGCCGGTACGATCAGGTAGTTTCGCGAGGTGGGTTTGTATCGACTCGCGGCCGCCGCCGCGCTGTGTGTGTATGCCCTGGCGCTCGCGCCGGCGGCGCACGCGGCGGCTCGGATGCGGATCGTATCGCTGGCGCCGTCGATAACGGAGACACTGTTCGCGCTGGGCGCGGGTCCCGACGTCGTCGGCGTCTCGGAGTATTGCGACTATCCTCCGCAGGTGCGCGATCTGCCCCGGGTCGGATCTTTTCTGACGCCGAATCTCGAAGCGATCATCGCGCTCAGGCCGACGCTGGTCGTCGGACTTGAACTGTCATCGGACGTGCGTCAGATTCGCGCGTTGAAGTCGATGGGTTATCCGGTGTTGATGGTCAGCGCCGATACTTTGCAACAGATCGAAACCAGTATCGAAACGGTGGGAGCGCGAATCGATCGCCAGCCGCAGGCGCATCGGCTGGTCGCGGAGATTGCGGCGCAGATCGCCGCAGTCCAACAGCGCCTGGCAAACGTAAAGCCGGATCGTGCGTTGATGCTCGTCGGTCATCAGCCGATCGTCGCGGTGGGGACCGGCACTTATCTCGATGAGCTCATGCGCATAGCGCGCGCCGACAACATCGCCGCGGGCGCCGGCGAGCAGTGGCCGCACCTGAGCATGGAGTACATCATCGCGATGCGTCCCGAGGTCGTGCTCGACGGTTCGATGGGGACCGAACAATCAGCGTCGAGCGGCTTCTGGGAAAGATATCCGGAGATTCCGGCGGTGCGCGACCATCGCGTCTTCGGCTACGCGCAGGATCCCATTCTGCATGCCGGCCCGCGAGTGGGACAGTCGCTCGAGATAATCGCGCGGATGATTCATCCCGAGGCATGGCAAAATGTGTCCGCTGGTGCACCGCCGTGAACGCGGCCGCAAGCAAACCGCCGTCGCACCTGACGCGCTCGCGGCTGCTCTCGATACTGGCGGCGCTGGCAATCCTGCTGATCGTTTGCGCCGCCGCAGGCACGTTGTTCGGCAGCGCGCATATCAGCCTGGTGCGGGCATTTTCCGATCCCGCAAGTCCCGATCACGCGATATTCTTCGGCGCCCGATTGCCGCGCGTGCTGATGGGCGTGATCGTCGGCGCGATGCTGGCCGCGGTCGGAACGGCTCTGCAAGCGCTCGTGCGCAATCCGCTGGCCGAGGGCGGCATCCTCGGAATCTCCGGCGGCGGCGCCTTCGGAGCGATACTGGCGCTGGTAATGTCGGCGAAACTCGGCGGCGGCGAGGCGGCCGTCCCACTGTGCGCATTCGGCGCGGCGCTGCTCTCGACGGTGGCGGTTTACCGGCTCGCGATGGTCGACGGGCAGCTTGAACCGTTCACCCTGCTGCTGGTCGGCGTGATCTTCAACGCCTTCTGGGGCGCGGCAATCATGCTGGTGAACAGCGTCGTCAACTTCTACTACGCGCACAGCATTCTGTTCTGGCTGATGGGCAGCCTCGAGGCGCCGACCTATGGCGAAGCGGCGATGGTCGCTGGTTTGGGGCTGGCCGGCTTCGGCGTGCTGATGTTTCAAGCTCGCGATCTGAACCTGCTCAGTCTCGGCGACGAGTCGGCGGCCGAACTTGGCGTTGACGTGGACCGCCTTCGGCGCACGATTTTCGTCGCGACCTCGGTGATGATCGGCGCCGCGGTCTCCGTCAGCGGAATCATTTCGTTCGTCGGACTGATCGTTCCGCATACTTTGAGATTGATATTCGGCGCGGATCATCGGCTGCTGCTGCCGGCGTCGCTGATCGGCGGCGCCGCATTCATGGTCGCGGCGGACCTGGTCGCGCGCGTCGCAATCGCCCCGGCCGAAATTCCCGTCGGCGCGATCACCGCGCTCTGCGGCGGGCCGTTCTTCATCTACATGCTGCGCCGCGAAGGCAGGAGACCGCTTTCGCTATGACGGCGACATCGCGCGACCCAGCCATCGCCATGCGTGCGAGCGCGATTCACGCGGGATATCCGGGAGTGCCCGTGCTCCATGGCGTCTCGATCGAAGTGGCGGCGGGCGAAATGCTCGCCATCGTCGGTCCAAACGGCGCCGGCAAGTCCACGCTGCTCAAGGTGCTCGGCGGCTCGATAAAGCCGCGTGCGGGAAGCGTCGAACTCTTCGGCCGGCCGCTCGATTCGATCGAGCGCCGGGAACTCGCACGCACCGTCGCGTCGGTTGGCCAGGAAAACGCGGTCGCATTTCGCTTCACGGTGCTGGAAATCGTGCTGATGGGACGCGCGCCGCATCTGGGCGCCTTCGGCTTCGAGAGCCCCCGCGATTTGGAAATCGCATCCGCCGCGCTCGCGCGCTTCGACCTGCTCGATCTGGCCGCCCGCCACGTTCAGGAACTGTCCGGCGGCGAACGCAAGCGCGTGTTCCTGGCCCGCGCGCTCGCCCAGGAGCCGAAGATTGCACTGCTCGACGAGCCGACCGCATTTCTCGATCTCAAGCACGTCGCCGAAATTTTCGCGCGCTTTCGCCAGCTGTGCACCGAGCGCGGCATGGCGGTGGTTGCGACGCTTCACGATCTCAATGCCGCCGCGCTCTATGCCGATCGCGTGCTGCTGCTCGCCGATGGCGCCGCGGTCGCGTATGGAACCCCCGCCGAAGTTCTGACCGCGGAGAATCTGCGGCGGGTTTACGAGACCGAGGTGTACGTCGGGCGCAATCCCTCGACGGGTGCGCTCATAATTCTGCCCGCCGCAATCCCCACCGCCCGCGCGTAGCTACGTTCGGCGCGGGCGACAGCAGTATGTTCAGTTTCGCCCTGATTGCGGCGTTTCCAGCCAGAATCCGGCCAAAGAGCCTTCAGTAGAGCATTGTACGGACGCCGTACGTGCGCTAGATTCCAAGCTCTGGCTGGAAGAACAATGAGGCGAAACGATGGCAACCGCAGCTACTCGAAACGATCGAATCGAATTACGCGCTACTCGCGAGGAAAAGCAGCTCATTTCTGAGGCAGCGGCGCATGAGCAGCTCGACATCACACGCTTCATTATGCGCAACGTCCTTCCGGTGGCGCGCGGCGTAGTGGAGCGATCCGGGCGCATCGTGCTTTCGGAGCGTGATTCGAAGCGCGTGCTCCAATTGTTGGAGAAACCGCCCAAGCCCACGGCAGCGCTGATCGCCGCGGCCAGGCGGCTGGCAAAAGCGTGAGCGGTAGAATCGTCTGGCGTGAGGAAGCAATCAGCCGCCGCCACGATCGCAAGAATTTTGATTGTGGCTCTCAGGAACTCAACGAGTATCTACGCCGCTACGCGCGGCAAAATCACGAATCCGGCGGCGCCAGGACTTTCGTGGCGGTGTCACCGGGCGACGCTGTCCGCATCCTTGGCTATTACACAATCAGTCCGGGCGCAATTGAATTTGCGAAGACCCCCACCGCGATAACGCGACGACTTGGCCGGTACGAAGTGCCTGTGTTCCGTCTCGCGCGGCTAGCCGTAAACCTGACAAGTCAGGGCGGCGGACTAGGCGGCGAGATCTTGCTCGCCGCCGGCAGACGGGCGCTCTCGGTCGCTGTCGAGGTGGGCGGGGTGGCGCTTGCAATTGACGCGAAGAGCGAACGTGCTGCCGAGTGGTACGAGCGTTTCGGTGCAGTGCGGCTGCTCGATGATCCTCTTAAACTAGTCTTGCCTTTGAAGACGATCGCTGAGGCGCTCGTTTCTGCGCGGTAGCCGGCTATTCCCTGATAGGAGAGCTGTGCGTAACTAGCGCCGGACGCCGGAGCATCCGTCGAGATTCTTCGCTACGGCAGCCTTCGCTCAGAATGACACGGGCGCCGCTTGCTTTTTTTCCGTCATCCTGAGCGCCGCGAAGGATCTCGCGCGCCAGCGCGTATCGCTTCAGCACCAGCATCCGGTTATGCAAAGCTCTGCTGATAGAGACAATCCCAAATCCGCCGCGATGCATCGCCGATGGCGCCGCGGTCGCGTATGGAACTCCCGCCGAAGTTCTGACCGCGGAGAATCTGCGGCGGGTTTACGAGACCGAGGTGTACGTCGGGCGCAATCCCTCGACGGGTGCGCTCATAATTCTGCCCGCAGCACTCCCCACCGCTGGCGCATAGTCCGACCCTTGTGCCCGTGCGGTTTCGCGTCGCGCCCGCAATGTCACGGACGAACAGCGGCGGCGCGTCTCTTCACCGGCATGTCGTATGTGTCACGCCAAGTGCGTCCGTCGAGCTTTCGCAATTCACGGGCTTGGGCTGCTGAGCTTGGCGCGCTGTCTCGTATAACTGCTCATAGTCGATGCAGGCGGCTTGATCGCCTGCTTCACATTTTTCTCGAATCTCGCCTACCGCTTCGAGGGCGGCGGCGCGTTGTCTCTGCTGGTCTTCGACTTGGGCAATCTCCCAAGTGGGGTTAATCAAGCAAGGTATCAGACCACCGCCCAAACCTATGCAGGTTTGGTTGGCCGAGCCGCAGCCCGCAACTGAAACGGATGCGAGGAATGCCCCCAAGACAAACGGGAAGCCAGCCAAGCTAAACCGGCTTAACGTCAATCTCCGCATCGAATACCCCGCCCGGCGTATGCTGGACGTGAATGACTACGTAGTTGCGATCACCCAGAACTTTGATGTGCTCGCCGCTACATGGAACACGAGACATCTCGATGGTGTGGTCCTGTGGATATACTGGCGATCGCAGCCTGACTTTGACGGCTTCTGATGTGGACATGGAGATTCTTAAACTCCCCTTGAGCGTCTTATTTTGGTTTCGGAAAAGAGTTCAGAACATCTCGGATCGTGCCCAACGCGCTCACTAACCGCTCCGCGTTAGTCGAATCAATGGTGCGCGTCTCTTGAAGCGCAATCGCTGCCCTTGTTGCCCGGATAAAATCAATCGGTCCTAACGCCAGCCGCAGTTCTTCGACAGCGTGTTCTGAATCAGTCATTTCCTACTTTCCCTTGAGACGCGGATCGTCCGTCGCGAAGCATTGAAGACTTAGACCGTTCTGCACAATATCCGTTTTGTAGGCGAGGTCTGCCCTCGCATTGGCAGCTACCTGACTGCGATACGCTGACTTGCCCGCTTCACACTGATCTGCCGTTTCAAAAGCGTGGACGTTTACCCATTGAGATATTGGTGCGTCAAAATCCGCCCCCACCACCTTAGAGTCTTGTGTGATCTGAGGTGGGGCAACCATCAGATACCAGCCCACAAGCGCGAGCGCGGCGGCGTGACGGAGATTCATAACCCGTGAGTTAGCAGACTCCTGCGCGACCGACAAATGTCAGCAGCTCGTCGCGATAGTCGCTGACGCATCAGATCAGCTATGGTCGTGCGGATCGTGGACGAGTCAGGAAGCTCAATCGGATTCAATCGAGGAGTCAGGCAGATGCCCTCATCGCTTAGCTTTCAAGTGAATGGGAAAAAACCATTTCACGTTCGCCGAGCAGGCTCGGCGGGTACGGGTAACGAAATCAGAATCATCTTTACGATTACGCGAAGACGCTGGAGAGGCGTGCGTCTCGATCTCGGTAAAAACAGCGCAGGGTGGCATTCTTTTACTTCAAGAATCAACGCGCAGGCGTGGATTCAATCGACTGGCAGCGGTCCCCATGAGAGGGAAATCTGAGCGGAAACAAAATGGAAGTGACCAGCCAGCGAGAAATAGATTCTATGCTTAAGTGGGGAATAGTCTTCTCTCTCTTGTGGTTGGCCGTGTCGGATCGCTTATAGCGATTCGAGCGGGATTCAAGGCGAAACGCGCCATTGCGTTCTCGAATGGTTCGCTGCGCGGCTCCGGTCGAGCGTGGTGGTGTTTGGTTGTCGGGGGTTTCGGGCTGGCGGTTTGGATTCCTATATTTCTGATCGGCGCGCTGAACAATATCGTTCGGTGACATATTGGGAATCGACCGTCGATCACTACCGAACCGCGCGACCGACAAATGGCGGACAGGCTACGCCCCGCCATATCCACGCATCATCGTGACGGCGTCAGGAAAGCGCACGCGCACAAGGGTTTGGCGCTTTTCGAGCGGTCAACCGTGCGCGCTTGTCTGGCTGGTATCGGAACAGGTCAGCGCGGCGTCGGCTCTTTCGGCTTCCCCGGCGCGCCGGGATCCTTCGCTGCTCGCAGGATGACACAAAAAAAGTTCTAACAGGGCCCTTCGAGTCACTCAAGGATAAACTCCGCCCGCATCTTTTCTTTTCACTTTCATCACTGGGTGCAGAGCCTGTCCTGAGCGAAGCCGAAGGAGGTCACCCCTGCCCGATTGCCCGCGTCATCGCGCGCCGGTACGCTGTACGCAGATGTCCTCTGCTCCGATTGAGTCCTTGAATCTCGTATTCGACGCCGACGACACGCTCTGGGATTCCAATATCCATTTTCTCGAGGCGTTCGATTTCTTCGCTGCGGCCGTAA
This sequence comes from uncultured delta proteobacterium, assembly GCA_963813785.1. Classification (GTDB taxonomy): domain Bacteria; phylum Desulfobacterota; class Binatia; order Binatales; family Binataceae; genus Binatus. The sequence goes on from CAWFAJ010000007.1 coordinate 20,375, forward strand.
GCGACGCGGTTCTCGACATTTCTCGCCTCGAGATTCACGCCGCGGTGCGGCGCGCCGAAATGCGGCTTATCAAAACCCATGGCTACGGCCGCCGTCCTTACGTGATGGCGCTGCATCAGGCGGCTGCCGAACTCGCGCCCGCAGGTGACGACCGCTTGCGCGACGAGATCGAGCGAATCGGCGCGCATCTGCTCGAGCGCGACTGCGCATTGCTGCCCGACGTCGAACCCACGCTTCAGGAGCTTTCGCAGCGTCACCGCCTGCTGATTTTCACCAAGGGCCAGCGCGACGAACAGTTGCAAAAGCTCGCGCGTTCCGGACTTGGTCCGCTCTTCGATCGCGTCGAGACCCCGCGCGAGAAGGACGTTGACGCCTATCGCCGCCTGGTGCGCGACGCAGACCTCGATCCGTCGGTGACTTTTATGATTGGAAACAGTCCGCGCTCGGACATCAATCCCGCGGTCGCGGCCGGTCTGCGCGCCGTTTTCATCCCGCATCCGCATACCTGGGACCTCGAGCACGAAGAAATCAACGATGCCGGCGACAGGATTATCGAACTATCCTCCTTCCGCCGCCTGGTCGAAGTATTCTAGTATCGATCATTCGATGTCCACTGCCGAACTCATAGCCGACTTGCCCCCGCATCAGCCGCCCGTTGCCGCTGCCGGCCGTGCAAAGCCGAAGCCGCCGCTGGCGTTGCGCCCGCTGCATCGAATCTGGCGGCGCACGATCGATGCGATTCAGGTGTCCGAGGTGGAACTCCCGGTGCGCGGATTGCCTGGCGCTTTGCGCGGACTGGTCGCATGCCAGATAAGCGACTTCCACGTCGATCGCGACGAGGATCTCGAACGCTTGGCGCTCGCGGTCGAAGCCATCAATAAACAGCATCCCGACCTGGTCTTTCTCACCGGCGATTATTTTTCCGGGCCCGACACGATGCATCGCTATCTGGGCGCGTTTCGCGACGCGCTCAGGAATCTGCGTCCGCGGTCGGGCCTGTTTGCGATCCTCGGCAATCATGACCATTGGTCGTCGGCCGAGCGGATCACCGATGCGCTCAAGCACGGCGGCGCCGTGGTGCTCGCCAACGACAGCCGCCGGCTCATCATTCGCAATGAGAAACTCGTAGTCGTCGGCATTGACGATCTGTGGTCGCGGCGCGCGGAGCCTGCGCGCGCGTTTGCCGACGTCAACAGTAATGACTGCACGATCGTCCTCGCGCACAATCCCGACACTGCGCTGTACACGCGCCATCTGAAGCCGGGCGTGATGCTGTCGGGCCACACGCATGGCGGTGTCGTGCGAATTCCGTTTTATGGTTCGCCGCTCAAATCGATCCTGCGCATCGGCAAAGAGTTCTACTCGGGCCTGAACCGCTACGAAGACTTTTACATCTACACCAATCGCGGTCTGGGCACGTTTTGGCTCAGGATCCGCATCAACTGCCCGCCGGAAGTCTCGCGCTTCTCGCTGACGCCGCTCGTCGACGTGCCGCACGCCGAGAAACCAGAAACAGCGAAGCTGCATCCGTTGAAGCGGATCCGCCGCCGCCGGGCGCCGCGCCCCCTCACTCATCGACCCCATCGAAAGCACGTCTAGCCCGGGGTCGAACAATGGAAGCAAAAACCGTCACTCTCGCGGGCGGCTCGGGCTTCATCGGTCGCGCGATCGCGCGGCGCCTGCTCGCTTCCGGCGAAATCAGGGTGCGCGTGCTCACGCGAAATCCCGAGGCGGCGCGCGCGCGCCTCGATACACCCGGCGTCGAGTTTGTTCGCGCAGATATCGCAGAGCCTGCATCGCTCAAGGATGCGCTCCAGGGCGCGGACACGATTGTCGATGCGATCCAGTTCGATGGCTATCCGGTCGAAAATCCGCGCCGCGGCCTCACCTTCGAGCGCATCGACTACGCCGGCGCGGTCGCGCTGATCGACGCGGCGAAGCAGGCCGGGGTGCGGCAATTCATCTACATCAGCGGCGCCGCTGCCGACGAGAACAGTCCGCATCCCGGCTTTCGCGCCAAGGGCCGCGCCGAGCGCGCGATCCGCGAGTCGGGCCTGGCCTACACGATCTTCCGGCCGTCGCTGGTGTACGGAGCGGAGGACAAAGTCGTAAACGGTCTCGCCCGCGCGATCCGTTTCGCGCCGGTCTTCGGCGTGCCCGGCACGGGGCGGCAGAAAGTTCAGCCGGTACTCGTCGACGATCTCGCCGCGTGCGTGATGCTCGCGGTGTCGGGGCGCGGCCGCAACGGAACTTACGAAATCGGCGGGCCGGATCTGATGACGTTCGACGAGATGATGCGGATCATCATGGACGCGAGCGGACATCGCCGCCCGCTGTTTCATATTCCTGAAGGCATCATGCGCACGATCGGCGGTCTGCTGGAAAAGCTGCCCAGGCCGATGCTGTCGCGCGACGCGGTCACGTTTGTCACGGCCGACAATGCGTGCAACATCAAGCCGCTGCTCGACGAGTTCGGAATAAATCTCACGCCGGCCCGCGTCGGGATGGCGTATCTCGCGAAGAAATAGCTTCGACCGCTACAATCGGCGCCAGCCCGAACCCTCGTGGCCGAAATGGAAGAGATGGGGATGCGCAATCTCGGCCAGAATTTCCAGCGACTCCGCGATTCGCGGACCGGGCCGATTGAAATACTGGTTGCCGTCGGCCATGAAGACGCGGCGCGTGCGCACCGCCTTGAGGCCACCCCAATCCGCGCGATTCGTCAGCGCCGGCAGGTCTTGCGCCGCGCGATCCATGCTGAAGCCGCACGGGGAAATCAAAATCACGTCCGGGTCTTCGGCGGCAAGCTCGTCGAATTTCATCCACGGCGAATGCCGGCCCGCTACTCCAAAAAGATTTAATCCGCCGGCCATCTCGACCAGCGTGGGCATCCAGTTTCCCGCCGCCATCAGCGGGTCGATCCACTCGATCATGGCGACGCGCGGGCGCTGCGACGCGCTGCGGGCCTTGTCCGCAATCGTGGCGAGCCGTGCGCGGATGCGCTCGACCAGTTCCAGCCCGCGCGCCCGCGCGTCGAGCGCATCGGCCACCCGCTGCATGTCAGTGAAGATGTCGTCGAGGCCGTAGGGCGCAAGCGAAACGATCTTCGGGCGCACGCCGAGCCACTGGGCGACGGCGGCTTCGACCTCGCGCTCGCTGACCGCGCAGACTTCGCACTGGGATTGAGTGACGATCACGTCGGGACGAAGTTCGCGCAGCCGGGCCGCATCGACGCGATAGACCGAGAGCGCGTCGCCAACGATCTTTTTCACTCGCTGGTCGATCTCCGCGCTGGTGCCCTCGGGATCGAACTTCGCTTCGGTCAACGCCGGCAGCCGCACCACCGAGCAGGGAAAGTCGCATTCGTGCGAGCGGCCGACCAATTGATCTTCGAAGCCGAGCGCGCAAACGATCTCCGTCGCGCTTGGCAGCAGGGTTACGATTCGCGGCATTTGAACGCGACTCCTCGGCGATGCGCCGGTGCTGCCGAAGTCACTGTTTAATTCCCTGGCGGTTGCATTCCTTGATTTCGTCGCCGCCCACCGCGGCACTCATCAAGGTTAATTGCACATGGGTGCCGAGCCCGACGGGTTCGACCTCCTCCTTGACGAAGTATTGCTCGCCCGCGCGCGCATCGAACTTGAGCTCGGTCTTGGTGTCGGTCGCGGCCGCGCAAGTCAGCGGTCCGCTGTCCTCGACGAACGCGTCATAGCCACCTGCCGCCAATTCAATACTCTCATGACCGCAGGTGATCATCGGGATCGCCTCCGAACCGAGAAACTCATACGGCCGGTAAAGGTAGATGGCGCTCCTGGAGGCGGGAGATCGCGATCGGCTGATACGCTTCGCCCGGCACGCCACATCCGCGCGAGCATCAGGCAAACCAGCTCCCGCAAGAATTCTCGTCAGCGTACGAATCATTGTTTGTCTCACGGCTTCGAAGCGCGAACGTAAAGGAACAGCGGGATGTGATCGCGAAATTTGTCGAAACGCCTCGGGATACAGCGCGCACGCGGACTCGGGAGCGCGCGGCTCGCGAATCTCCTCGAGCCGCAGACCAGCCGCGACGGTCGGGTTGATGTAGTCGGCAAGGGTGCGGTCGAAGCGCGGCACGCCGAAGTCCTCGACCTGCGACGCGTTGGGCGCATGACCGAACTTCCAGTGCTCGACAAACGGTTCGCCGTTGAAGTAATCCGCGACTGTGAATTTGACGGCGCGCCCCGAATCATCGCTAATCCAGCCCATCCCTTTGGTCGCGAAACAGGGATGCAGGATGCTGTAGGCGAGCGTCCCGCCCGGGCGCATCACGCGTGCGATTTCGCGCATCGCGCCCGGAAAATCAGGACCGTCCATCAGCGCCATCGTCGAGACGACTGCGTCGAATGACTCTGCACGGAAATTTGCCAGGTTGCTGAAGGAAGCGCGCTGGTAGCGGATTCCCAGCGGTTCGCGGAGTTCCTCTTGGCGCGCGAACTCGATCATTTTGGCGGACAGATCGACCCCCGTCATGCGAGCGCCGCGTCGCGCGAAGATCCTGGTGTTGTGGCCCTCGCCGCATCCGGCATCGAGCACGGTCTTGCCGCTCAAGTCGCCGGCGAATTCCAGGAAAGCGGGATTGTTCCAATGCTCGCGAAAGATGTCCCAGCGGTTGCGAACCTGATCGGCCCACACATCGGCGTTGCGATCCCATTGCGCGGCGACTTCAGACTCACGAATTTCCGGCGGCATTCTTTCCTTCCTGCACGCACTGGCGATGCGCGACTGAAAAAAATGCGGACGAGAAAGTCTCGTCCGCTAAAGGACCGGGTTGCGTCGGACGAGCAGTCGCAATGCGATCGTCATCCTGAGGGTTTGGTGAGTATATGCGCGTTGCTCAACGTTGACAATAGTACGACGCGCCTTGATCGTGGACGCATGGCGCAAAACATTTCCAGCGCTCCCGCCACGGCTAAAGCAGAGGCGGTCGGCCTCGATTTCGGCACCACCAACAGCGCTATTGCGATCGTCGGCGCTGACGGTTCGCCGCGTCTGGCGCGGTTTCCCGCTGCTGAGGGTGGCGATCGGTCCGAGACGTTCCGCTCGATTCTGTTTTTCGAGGCGCCGGAGGAAACCGGCGGCACCGATTCGGCCGTCTCTGCCGGCAACGACGCGATTCGCCGCTACCTCGCAGCCGCCGGCAACGGGCGGCTCGTACAATCGCTCAAGTCGTTTCTCGCCGACAAGACTTTCGAATCCACCGACATCATGGGCGAAACGTATTCGCTGGGAGATTTGATCGCGCCGATCATCAGCGCATTGCGCGACGCCGCGATCGCGCAGTTCGGCGAGTTGCCGCCGCGAGTCGTGGTCGGACGCCCGGTCCATTTCGCCGCCGCCGGCAATCCGGACGAGGCTCTGGCGCGAAGCCGGCTGGATATCGCGATTCGGCGTGCGGGATGGACTGAGGTGACGTTCGAGTACGAACCGGTTGCCGCGGCGTATGACTACGCGCTTCGAATCACGCGCGACGAGACGGTGCTGATTGCGGACTTCGGCGGCGGCACCAGCGATTTCTCGGTGCTGCGACTGAAGCCGCCAACGGCCGTGAGGCATGGCGGGGCGCGCTACGAGATTTTGGGCAATGACGGCGTCGCCATCGCGGGCGACGCCTTCGACGGCCGCGTGATGCGCCACCTGGTCGCGCCCGCGCTCGGCCGCGGCACGAAGTACCGCTCGCCGTATGGGATGGTGCTGCCGGCGCCGACCTGGCCGTACACCAAACTGGAGCGATGGCATCATCTGTCGTTCCTGAAGGCTCGTTCGACGATGCTCCGGTTCGAGGAACTGAAGCGCGAATCGTTCGAGCCCGAAAAGATCGCCGCGCTGATTCATATCGTGGAAAACGATCTCGGCTACTTCCTGTTTCGAGCGGTGGAGAAGACCAAGCTCGGGTTATCGGCGGTGGAAGCGGCGGACTTCATGTTTTCCGATTCGCCGGTCCTGATCGAAAAGACGGTTGCGCGCAGCGATTTCGAAAATTGGATCGCGCGCTATCTCGAACAGATCGCGGGATGCGTCGATCGGCTGATGAAGACGGTCGCGCTCAAGCCCGGCGCGATCGACAGCGTGTTCCTGACCGGCGGTTCGTCGTTCGTGCCGGCGGTGCGGCGCATTTTCATCGAACGCTTCGGCGCCGATCGAATCCGAATGGGCGACGAGTTCACGTCGGTCGCGCGCGGCCTGGCATTGCGCGCGCTGGACGCCGAGGGATGATCAGAACCGGGCTAAAACCTTGCCGAGCGAAACCCATTGGTTTAAGAAGCGAGTGGAAATCGGACAGGCAAAACGGAAATTCCGGTGATTGGCTCCTTCATCGCAATCGTGGCACTGATCGTCGCTGCCTTCTTCACCGCCAGCCTGTGGATGCCGCATTCATGGTACCGCGCGATGCTGTATCCGGGAGGGAGACCCAACGCGCTTGCCAGATGGATGAACTCTGCGTCGTCGCGGCTTTTCGCGGCCGGTATTTTGCGGGAGTCACTGGTAAGCCTTGAAACGGTGGGGCGGCGCACAGGCCGTATCCATTCGGCTCCTCTGGTGATGGCCGAAATAGCGGGAGAGCGGTACTTGGTCTCGATGCTGGGCGAGAGCGCGAATTGGGTGCAGAACGTGCGGGCCGCTGGTGGTGTCGCGACGCTACACCATGGGCGTGCTGAAGACATCCGACTCGAGGAAGTGCCCGTCGGTGAGCGCGCGCCGATCCTGAAGGCGTTTCTTCGGGCCGCGCCAGGCGCGCGCCCGCACATCGACATTGATCTCAACGCCAAGTTGTCGGAGTTCGCCAAGGTGGCGCCCTTATACCCCGTCTTCCGCGTGACTGGCCGCGGTCGTTAACAGAATCAGGCCAGAGTGTGGGGATAGGTGGGCGTTAACACCGGCATTTCGAGGCCTAGCTGGTCGCAGCGGCGCGATAGCATCGTGACGTACAGCTCGGCCAGTTCTTCGTTGTCGCGCGACTTCAGGCCGTAGCGGATGCAATCGTAGGTGAAGCCGGTGCCGGGCGGTCCGAAGAAGTTCACGGCGCGCGGAATCCATCGGCGCAGCGCGGTGTTGACCGACTTGACGCCGAAGCGCTCGACGGCATCGCCAAGTTGCCGCGAGGCGAAGATTTCATGATCGGCTTCTTCGTCGAGAATTATTTCGGCGGCGCGCGCATGGGGCGCGTAGCTGGAGTCGCGGTAGTTTTCGCCGATCATGATGAGGCCGGTGGTATCGAGGCTGAGCGACGCCATCAGGAGGTCGAGCTCGCCGGCGGCTTTGGCGGCGAAGTAGCTGGGCGCATCGAAGGACGGCGCCTTGAGCACGGAAATCATCGAGCGGTCGGCGGCTTGCTGGGAAACTCCGAGTTCTTCGAGCGCGTCGTAGATAAGGCGCGCGTGTTTTTTTTCTTCGGCGAAATTTTTCTCGACGGTGGGACGCAGCGCGGGATTGTCGAGCGTCGCGAGCGCGCGCTGGTAGCCGAGCGCGGTCAGTTTCTCGGCCATCGCGTGCGCGGCGAGCAGCCGCAGCAGCACCCTGGTGTACTGCGGATCGACGCGGCCTTCATTGAGGGCGGCGGCGTCCAGCGATCGCGGCGGGAACTCGCGCCGGATCGGCATCGCGTGTTACCTCGTCAGCTCGCGGCGCGCGAGGGCAGAATGACGGTGGCGGTGCCGGGGGTGGTCTTTTCGCCCTTGGCGTTTTCGAGCCAGATTTCGCAATCGACCATGTGATGGCCGCCTTCGATGTATTTTTTGGAGACCTTGCCGCGCGCGACGACCCTGGCGCCGGGCTGATCCATCCCGCGGTACTGCACGCCGAGCTTGCGCAGCCATCCATGCTCGCCGGCGAAGTCGGTCATCAGGTGGCCGAGGAAGGCGTTCTTCAACGCGCCGTGCAGGATCACGCCGGGGAGGCCGTTGCCGAGCGCGAAATCCTTGTCGTAGTGGATTTGATAGAAGTCGCCCGAGGCGCCGGCGTACCTGACGAGCTGCTGGGTGGTCGGATTTTTTTCGAGCGGGCCGACTTCAGTGCCGACTTCTACATCTTCGAAATAAATTTGCTTCGCCATCGTGGGCATCCTTTCGATTAACTCTAGTAGCGGATTCCGGTCGAGCGTTGAATGACGCAGACCTCGCCGAACTGGTTGGTGTAAGTGGTCTCGACGACCATGAAGACCATCGGGCCGAGCCTGCCCGCGGCCTCGCGCAAATCGGCGAGCTTGGACTGCACGGTGATGCGGTCGCCGGCGCGAATCGGCACGAAGTACTCCCAATCCGAGCCGCCGTCGAGGACGCGCAAGCTCGGCATGTCGAGCCTGATGTTGGGGATCGGCGCGCCCATCGAGCGGCAGAAGGTGGGCGGTGCGATCACGGCGCCGAAGCGGGTCTTGCGCGCGTCGCGTTCGCTGTTGAAGAGCGGATTAGGATCCTCGATCGCCTCGGCAAAGCGGCGAATCGCGCCGCGCTCGACTTCGTAAGTCCGCGGTTCGGAGACCGTGCCGATTTGCTTGCGAGCTTCGTCGGTAACGTATTTGTTCGCCATCGTTGGTTCCCTCGATGAATTCCAGGCGCTTGCGCCATCTATTACCACAGCGCGCGCGCGACGGTATAACGCAGCGTCATTTGCCATTGGGAGGCGCGGGACTAGGATGGGGACCGGAATACGCCGGCGGTAGCGACCGGCCGCATACGGAGGATCCCAGGATGGCGAAGCTCAACCCGGAGCAGATCTCGAAGCAGCTCAACGCGCTCCCCGGATGGGAGTACAAGAACAACGCCATCGGCAAAACGTTCAAGTTCAAGGAATACCTGCACGGCATCGAGTTCGTGCAGAAGGTCGCCGAGATCGCCGAGGCCGCCGACCATCATCCCGACATCACGATCAACTACACGCGGGTCACGTTCTCATGCTCGACGCACGATGCCGGCGGCGTGACCGACAAGGACTTCAAGCTGGCGGACAATATCGAGATCGCATTCAACGATCGCGACGCGTAGGGCGGGGGCGAAGAAAGAAATCAGCTTTTGCGCGGGACGAAGTACTGAGTGCCGGCGCCGGCGCGATCGATCTCGCGAATCAGCTCGCCGAGGTCTTCGGGATTGGCGACGAAGTCGATGTCCGAAGTATCGACGACCAGCAGCGGCGCCTCGTCGTAGTAGAAAAAGAAATCGCGGTAGGCCGATGACACGCGCTCGAGGTAGTCGAAGCTGATGTGGCGCTCGAAATCACGATTGCGCTTGCGCAGGCGCTCGGCCAGCACCTCGATGGTGGCGCGCACGTAAACGACGAGGTCGGGGCGGGCGATCTCGGCGTCGAGCAGCTTGTACACGTTGTCGTAGAGCTTGAGTTCGTCGGGGACGAGATTCAACGCGGCGAAGATTTTATCCTTGGCGAAGAGATAGTCGGCGACGGTGGCCTGGGTGAAGAGATCCTGCTGCTTGAGCTCGCGCTGCTGGTTGTGGCGGGTGAGCAGGAAATAAAGCTGCGCGGGAAACGCGTACTTGTCGGCATCCTGGTAGAAGCGGGGCAGGAACGGGTTGTTGTCGGCATCCTCGAGTATCAGGCGCGCACCCAGCTCGCGCGCGAGCGCCTGCGCGAGGCTGGTTTTGCCGACCCCGATGGGGCCTTCGACCGCGATATAGCCGCGCCGGCGCATCGGGCCTCGATTGCGACTCTAGCTCATCTCACTTGCGATGCTTCTTGGCCTGGTCGCGGAGTTTGCGAACCTCGTCGTCGGGCGCGCCGCCGCGCTCTTCCAAATCGGCGGCCGTGTCATAGTCGGGCGGAGTCTTGGTTAGATAGATCTGCGCCAATTCGAGGTTGGCGGTCTTGTCGTCGGGATAATCGCCGATCACGTCATTGAACAGCTTGAAGGTCGCGTCGGGGGTGCCGGCGGCTTTGGCGGCCTGGTTGATCTTGTGCATCATCGGGTCCGCTTCGGGCCCGAGCGTCTCCATCTTGTGCGCCCTGGCCAGGAGCATCGCGGCCCGGATGCCCCGATCGTAGGTATCGATGGCGTCGGCGTACTTTTTGTCCTGCATCTGCTGGTCGCCGATTTTTTCGATGATCGGGATCGCATCGCCGAGCGCGCGCACCGCCTTTTGACGGGCCGCCGGAATCCTGGTGGTGACGATGATGTCATTGAGATTGCGGACGCCGGCGTCGACCTTGCCAGCCTTGATGTCGTCGAGCGCCTTGCCCGAAGAATTCGCCAGGTTCTCGAGCTGCTTGTAGAGCCGAGCCTTGTCGAGGAGTTTCTGATCGGTGGAATCGAGCGTCGAGGCTGCCTCGTACTCGCGCCCGGCGCCTTCCTGATCGCCGAGCGCTTCATCTATATGCGCGAGAGACTTGTGCGCGTCAACGTCGTTGGGGTCGGCCTTTATCGACAGCTCGAGTTCTTTTTTGGCGCCCTCGAGATCGCGTTTTTCGAACAGATCTTCAGCTTTGTATAGATGTTTCTTCGCCTCGGACTGGCATCCACTGACGAACGGGATGGCCAGCAGGATGGGCAGTACGAGCGCGCGCACGATAACAGTTCGCATCGGAATATTCCTCTCAGGGTTTGGCAAAATCGGGATGAGTCTGCAAGCAATGGCGCGGAATTGTCAAGGCGAAATGCAACCGGCGCACGTCGGCAGACGCCTGGCGGGAATCGTCGCGCGGCTCAGTCGGCGGGCATCGGGAGCGGAAAATGCACCCGCTCCTTGGCGACGCTGAGCAGCTCGACCTCAGCGCCCGAGCGGGCGAACGCACCGATAATTTCCTCGACCAGCCACTCGGGAGAGGAGGCGCTCGCCGTCAGGCCGAGAGCGCGCACACCGTCGAGCATCGCGGGCTCGACGTCGGCGATCGAATCGACCAGGAACGCGCGCGCGCCGCCCATCCGCGCGACCTCGACCAGCCGATTCGCGTTTGAGCTCTGCTTCGAGCCGACCACCAGGACCGCATCGCTGACCTGCACCAGTTCCTTGACCGCGTTCTGGCGGTTCTGGGTCGCGTAGCAGATGTCGTCGGTCCTGGGTTCCTGCATCGAGGGGAACCGTTCCTTGAGCGCCTCCATGATCTCGCGGGTGTCGTCAACACTGAGCGTGGTCTGCGTTACCGCCGCGATGCGCTCGGGATTCTCGACTTTCACGGTGCGCGCCTCGCTCACGCTGCCGACCAGCACCACCTTGCCGGGCGCGACGCCCAGCGTGCCCTTCACTTCCTCGTGGCCGGCGTGGCCGATCAGGATCACGGTGCGGCCCTCGTCGTCATATTTTTTTACTTCGAGATGGACCTTGGTGACCAGCGGGCAGGTGGCGTCGATAACCCGCAGAGCGCGATCCTTGGCGCGGTCCCATTCGCTGGGCGCGACCCCATGAGCGCTGAAGATCACGCGCTGGCCGGTGGGAACGTTGTCGAGGCTCTCGACGAAGATCGCGCCTTCGCGTTCGAGCGCTTCCAGTACGAAACGGTTGTGGACGATCTGATGGCGCACGTACAGCGGGCGGCCGTAGGAGCGCAGCGCGCTGCGGACCGCCTCGACTGCGCGATCGACGCCGGCGCAGAAGCCGCGCGGCTCAGCCAGTATGATTTTTTCGACCGATGTTTCGCCCAACGCCATCTTGTGATCGTAACTGGTTACTGTCCGCCCGGTCAATAACGGATGCGCTCAGGCGCCTATTCGAGCGCGGCCTATTCACGGGCCGGCGGATGCGAGGTTTGGCAGCCGATCCAGACCTCGCCGCCTTCGAAATGCTCTTTTTTCCAAATCGGCACGATTTCTTTCAGGCGGTCGATCGCGAACCTGCACGCCTCGAACGCCTCACCGCGATGCGCCGCCGAGACCGCAATCGCCACCGATGTCTCGCCTATTTCGACGACGCCGATGCGATGCGCGATCGCGATGCGCACGATTTTCCATCGCGCGCCGGCCTCGGCCGCGAGTTTGCGCATCTCGGATAGCGCCATCGGCTCGTAGGCTTCGTACTCGAGGCGAATCACGACCCGGCCTGCGTTGTCGCGGCGAGTGGTGCCAACGAACGATACGATTGCGCCGGCCGCAGGGTCGGCAACTTCGCGTTCCAGCGCGGCTAAGTCGATCGGATTGCGACCGATGGTGATTTTGCCGACGTACGCGGGCGTGTCGGCACCGCCGCTGACGGGTGGAATGAAGGCAATCTCGTCGCCCGTCTGCGGCTTGTAGCTCCCATCCACATATTCCTGGTTGACGGCGAAGCCTACAGAGTTGTGATGCCCGCCGAGCGCGGGAAATTCGACGACTAGCCGCCTCCAGATGTCGCCGACGGTTGTGCCGTCGGGAAATTCGCGCGTCAGCTCGGCCGCATGCGCTCGCTCGCGAAGCGTCGCGAACAGTTTGATCGTGAACTTGTTCACTGGTTCATAGGCTCAGCAGATAAGTGATGTGCCCGAGCTCGGGAATCAGCAGCTTCTCCATCGCCAGCCGGCATGCGTCGGGGGAACCGGGAATCGCGGCCACGAACTTGCCATGGCGCACTCCGGCAATCGCGCCGCTCATCATCGCGGCCGCTCCGATTTCCTGAAACGAAAGCATCCGGAACAGTTCGCCGAAGCCTTCGAGCTCCTTGTCGATTAGCGACTTCACGACTTCGGTGGTGCCGTCGCGCGCGGTAATACCGGTGCCGCCGTTGATGATAATCGCGTCGAGGTTCGGCAAATTATTGACCAGCGCGGCGGAAATCTTCTCACCGTCGTCCGGCAAAATTTCGTAGTAGCCAACGAGGTGACCGGCTGCCTCGAGCAAAGTGCGGATGAGCTTGCCGCTCTCGTCGGTTTCCGGGCTGCGCGAATCGCTGGCGGTGATGACGCCGACCTTGAGATTTGCGCGCGCGTGTTTTTGGTGATCGTGGACCGACATGTGGATTAGAATTACACAATCCCCGGTGGCATTATAAGCAGTCCGCGATGCTCGCGGTGGAAACCGAGAAAATTGTCCGCCCCGCGAGCTGCCAATCCCGGAAACCTCAAGATGACCACCGCGACCAGCCGGCCAGCCGGTTTCCTTCGCCCGAAAATTCTGCTGATCGGCGCCGCCGCAATCGCGATCCTCTACGCTGCGCATCGCATTGGCGCCGGACCGTGGCTGACCAACGCGCTTGAACTGGATTGCCGGGCTGGGCGCGCTGGCGCCGGTCGCGTTCATCGCAATCTACATCGCGGCGTGCGTCGCGTTTGTTCCGGGATCGATCCTCACGATCGGCGCTGGCGTGATTTTCGGCGTGGTGCGCGGATCGATCTACGTCTCGATCGCCGCGACGCTCGGCGCCACCGCGGCTTTCCTCGTGGGCCGTTACCTTGCGCGCGGCTGGGTGAGCGCACAGACTCGAAGGCAACGCGAAGTTCAAAGCGATCGACGAAGCAGTCGGGATAGAAGGATGGAAGATAGTTGTCCTGACTCGCCTGTCTCCCGTGTTCCCGTTCAACCTGCTCAACTACGCCTACGGGCTGACGCGCGTGACGCTGCGCGACTACTTTCTTGCGTCGTGGGCCGGGATGATTCCCGGCACAATTCTCTACGTGTATATCGGCTCGCTGAGCGGCGACCTCGCGCGCGCGGCCGGGGGCGGCGCCCGGCGCACGCCCATTGGATGGGCGCTCACCGCAGTCGGATTCATCGCGACGGTCGCGGTCGCAGTGTACGCAACGCGAATCGGCGCACGGGCGCTGCGCGAAAAGACCTAGAGTTGTGTCCTGCAAATATCTTCAAAAAGTTCTGGTTCATTCTCATACGACCAGCCAAGGAACTCTCTGGTCCGGTTCCCCCTTTCCGGCCCGGAAAGGGGGCTAGGGGGATAGGACGGCGGCATTCACCAGAGGATTTTTCTGTTCCCCTTCCCCATTCTTTCTGGGGAAGGGGCTAGGGGTTAGGGCTTTGTTCTTCAAGTTATTTACGGGACACGATACTAGAGGACACATCGATGGGATCGCACGCGCTGAAGCATGAGCCGCTCGACGCTTACAACCTCGCGCTGACCGAAAATCTCCATCCCGCCGGATGGATCAACCCCCAGCCCGCGCGCCGCTACAACCTGGTGGTGATCGGAGCCGGGACCGCGGGTCTCGTGATCGCTGCGGGCGCCGCCATTTTGGGTGCGAAGGTTGCGCTGGTCGAGCGTGACCTGATGGGTGGCGATTGCCTGAACTTCGGATGCGTTCCGTCCAAGGCGCTGATCCGCTCGGCGCGAGCGGCCGCCGCGGTGCGCGACGCGGGCCGCTTCGGCGTCGAGGTCCCGGCGGGTGCGCGGGTAAATTTTCAGGCCGTGATGGAGCGGATGCGCAAGCTGCGCGCCGAACTCAGCCCGACCGATTCCGCCAATCGATTTCGCTCCCTGGGCGTGGACGTGTTTATCGGCAACGGTCGTTTCGCCGGGCCTGATTGCGTGGAGGTGGACGGCAGGAAGCTTCGTTTCAAAAAGGCCGCGATCGCCACCGGAGCGCGCGCCGCCGCGCTCCCGATACCGGGTCTTGCAGAGGCCGGCTATCTGACCAACGAGACGGTTTTTTCGCTGACCGAGTTGCCGCGGCGAATCGCCGTGATTGGCGCCGGGCCGATCGGATGCGAACTTGCGCAGACGTTTGCGCGTTTCGGCGCGCAGGTCACCCTCCTCGAAGTTGCCCCGCAAATCCTGATTCGCGAGGATCGCGACGCCGCCGAGCGAGTCGAGCACGCGATCGTCCGCGACGGCGTGGAAATCATCACCGGATGCAAAATTTCCGGCGTCGAGTTGCGCGGCAATGAAAAAATAATCGCTACCGAGCGCGACGGGGTCAGCCGCGAGATCATCGCCGACGAGATTTTGATCGGCGTCGGGCGAGTCCCCGCGGTGGAAGGGTTGAATCTCGAAGCCGCGACGATCGAATACGACCGGCAAAACGGCGTGAAGGTCGATGACTACCTGCGCACAACCAATCCGATAGTCTACGCGGCCGGCGACGTCGCATCGCCATACAAGTTTACTCACCTGGCCGACGCCCACGCGCGAATCGTCCTCCGCAACGCACTATTCTTCGGGCGCCGGCGCGCAAGCCAACTTACAATTCCATGGTGTACCTACACCGATCCTGAAATAGCGCACGTCGGACTATACGCAGCCGAGGCGAAACAGCGCGGAGTCGCGGTCGCGACCTATACCCAGGAACTGGCCGAGGTCGATCGCGCGGTGCTGGACGGAGAAAGCGACGGCTTCGTGAAGGTGCACGTGCGCCAGGGGAGCGATCGGATCGTCGGTGCGACTGTGGTCGCGAGCCACGCGGGCGAGATTATCTCGGAACTCACCACCGCGATCGCCGCGGGGATCGGATTGGGCCGCCTCGGTGACGTGATTCATCCGTACCCGACGCAGGCCGACGCGATCCGCCGCGCCGCGGGACTCTACACGCGCACCCGGCTCACGCCACTGGTCGCGGGACTGATAAAGCGCTGGCTCGCTCTTACGCGATGAGCGGCGGATTCCAGTTCGGTTGCGGAGTCACCGCAGGCGCAGGTTGAATGCCTGGCGGCCCTTCTCGCCCGGACGGACGTCGAACTGAACTTCGTTGCCCTCGCGCAGGTCGTCGAAATAGACCTTGGGTGACAGCGCCGAGCGATGAAAAAAAACTTCGTCGCCGCCGTCGTCCGCGATGATGAAGCCGAAGCCCTTGTCCTTGACTACCTTCTTGATTGTGCCAAACACGCGATCCTCCGCCGAACGGTATAGTGCCGGCGCCTTGAGCTTACGACGCCGGCGATTTAAGTAAAGAGCCTGCTCGCGCGAGGCGCGCTCATGCTCAAGGCCGTCACACTGAAGGAAATTGAAAAAATCTTCGCGGTGATCGAACCGATGGGAATTTCGCGCGAGGCGGTTGTGATTCCGCTGCGCACCGAGCATCCGGGGCGCGTCTCGATTTTAAAGGGCGGCAAGTTGGAGATAGTCGTCGAGCGCGACGGCGATTTCGACGATTGGATCACCCGACTCGAGGCGCGGATTCGCGAACTGACGAAGCCGGAGACGGACTAAGCTCGATCAGCACCGCGCCGTGATCGACCATCTGGCCGTCCTCGACGCGAACATGCTTCACCATCGCCGCGCTCTCGGCGGCGAGCGTCGTTTCCATTTTCATCGCTTCGATCACCACCAGCGGCTGTCCGGCCTCGACCAGGTCGCCCTCGCGCACCATCACCTTGAGCACCTTGCCGGGCATCGGCGCGATGATTTCGGCCGCTGCGAGCCCGCGCGCGCGGCGCCGGGAAGCCGCTTCCGCGGGCTTGAACTCGAAGGACGCGGGACCGACTGAAACGAGTATCGAATCCTTTCGCCGCGCGCCGAAAACCGGGTAGCGCCGGCCGTCGATCGTAAGAACCCCGCCGCCGTCCGCATTGGGCGTGAACTCAGCAGTGAGTTGCCGGTCTCCGATGCGGACGCGAATCGTGCCGCCGTCGCGCGAGATCACTTCGGCGTCGATCTCGCGCAAGTCACCCGCGCGCGTGAGTTTCATCGCCGCGATCCCCACAGCTCGAAGTTTTTGAGATCGTCCCACGGCGAACGACGCTCGGTGCCGGCCGGTAACGGCAACGCGGCGCCGCCTGACGGGATATCGCCCATTGCGCCGCCGGCGGTGATCGCCGCTGCGACAATTGCCGCATCGATTTCAGGCTTGCCGATCTCCCACCCTGAAAAGAACGAGTCGATGAAGTGCGTCGAGAGTTTCGCATCGCGAAATTGTTCGCTCGCTACGATATCGCGCAGGTAGGCGGCGTTGTTCATCACGCCCAGCAAAGCGAATTCGTCGAGCGCATTGACCAGCCTGCCGCGCGCCTCCTCGCGATTGGCGCCGTAGCAGACCAGCTTGCCGAGCAGGCCGTCGTACCATGGCGTCACTTCGGCCCCTCGCGCCAGATGCGAGTCGAAGCGCACGCCCGGTCCGCCGGGGACGCTCAGATGGAGCACGGTTCCGGTCGCGGGACGGAAGTCATGCTCGGGATCCTCGGCGTTGATTCGGCATTCGATCGCCGCGCCGCGCGGGGCCGCGGGCTCCAGCGCCTTGCCGCCCGACGCGATCCGCAATTGCTCGCATACCAGGTCGCATCCAAAACGCATCTCGGTCACGGGATGCTCGACTTGCAGGCGCGCATTGACTTCGAGGAAGTAGAAGTCGTCGCCCTCGACCAGAAACTCCGCGGTGCCCGCGTTGGTGTAATGCGCCGCGCGCGCGAGTTTCAGCGCCGCGTCGATTATTTTCGCGCGCATCTCACCGCTGAGTCCGGGCGCCGGCGATTCTTCGATAATCTTCTGATGCCGCCGCTGGATGGAGCAATCGCGCTCGCCGAGAGCGACCACGGCGCCGTGATTGTCGCCGAGCAACTGTATTTCGATGTGGCGCGGATGCGCGAGATATTTTTCGACGAATATCCGCCCGTCGCCAAATGCCGCCGCGGCTTCGCGCGCGGCCGCTTCCAGCGCGCTCTCGAGTTGCGCGGCTTCCGCAACCACGCGCATCCCGCGCCCGCCTCCGCCCGCCGCCGCCTTGACCACCAGCGGGTAGCCCACGAGCGCCGCAAACTCGCGCGTCGCGGCGACTTCCGCGGCTTCGATTCCCGGCACCACCGCAACCCCGGCTGCAACTGCGATTCGCCGCGCCGCGACTTTGTCGCCGAGCGCCGCCATCACCTCCGGCCGCGGCCCGACAAACACGATGTCCGCATCGGCCGCCGCCTGCGCGAACTCGGGACGCTCGGAGAGAAACCCGTAGCCCGGATGAATCGCGTCGGCGCCTGAATGCTTTGCGGCGGCGATTATCGCCGCGATGTCGAGGTAGCTGTTTGCGGGCTGGGCGGGTCCGATCGCAATTGCCTCGTCAGCCGCTCCCACGTGTGCGCTTTTCGCGTCCGCCGCCGAATAGACGGCCACGGTTTTCAGGCCGAACAGGCGCGCACTGCGGATGATCCGCAGCGCAATTTCGCCGCGATTGGCGACCAGCAGTTTTGTGAGCCGGCGTTCCATCGATTCGTCGAAAAAAACTAGCACAAGCCGTATCCACGTAAAGCGGCGCGATCGAGCGTCGCTGAGCGGGACAAAACTGAAAAATATTTTCTGAATTGACCGTCAAAAAGATTGATCGACGGCGCGATTTCACTATGTTGTTTGATCCGAGTCCGACTCGGCCGTGCGCTTGCAGAGTTGAAACGAAAAAAATCGCCGTGCGTACCAAATGGCGGGAGCGACCAATTCACTTGAGGAGAGTCAGCCTAGAATGAGCGACAAAATCACGGTCCGAACCGTGTACGACTTCCCCGTCGCCGCTCATCTGTGCGACGGCGGAACCGTGCGCTACGTAAAACTGGTGCGCCGCAGCGGCCAACAGCCCGAAGGCACCTGCCAGCAGTGCAAGACTTCGTTTCAGTATCGAAAACCCAAAGCCGCAAAAAACGCGCGCCATCCCGACGGCGAGGGTATCGTCCACTTTTAGTTTTTCACCGGCTGTCGCTCAGCGAAACACATCCTATTCGCGCCATCAGGCGATCTCTTTCCCTGCGCCGTCGTCGCAGCCGCGACCGCCCCCCGCTACCGCAACGACCGCTCCTGTCTCAACGGGCGTCACGTCGCCGTCGAAGAGGCGCCGACAGTGCAAGCGCAATGGGTTTCGCTGAGCGACAACCAGTGAAAAACGGCCCCTGTGGACCCGTCTCAACGGGTCTTCACCAGCATGATCCGCGGGCCCTTGTAGTAGCGCGTGGCTTCGTCGCCGAGGAACGCGAATCCGTCTTTCGGATCGAACCATGCGTGAATCTTGGGCGCCAAAGGCGCGACGATTACGTTCAACCATCCAAAATCCGGCCGGACTTCGACGCGGATCGCCTCCGCGCCGTAGGACGCCCACACCGCATTTGCCGGATCGATCTTCACGCTGATCGCAAATATCTTCGGCCCGGGCGCGCAATTGAAGACGTGGATTGGACGAGCCAATCCCCGGTCGGGCGCGCGCAATAAATCCTGAATCGGAATCGCGATGCTCGCGCCCGCCCAGGTGTTGTCCGGGATACTGAGCAACTGGGCCTGCTCGCTCTTTTGTGCGCCGGAGTTGTCGATACAAGTCGCGGCGCCCGACTTCAGATCCAGGTGAGCGCGTCGCTGGATCGATCCGTCGGCGTTGAAGAACGTGTGATCGAATTCGACCAGCCTCGGTGGCTCGCCGCCCGCTCCCAGCTGCAACTCGGCGGTCTCGACGTCGGACTGATCGTCATAGTAGTTATTCTGGCCGTGCAGCGTCGCGCCCCCGCCGGTACTGTCGATACGGTACCGGCCCCATCCGATCGCAATACCGGTATCAGGATTCAGAATCACAAACCTGGTCGGCGGAAAGCTGAGCGCATCTGCTGAAAACGCGGGGCGCGCGCCGGCCATTGTCGCGATTATCGCAAGCGCCGCGACCGCGACAGTCCATCCTCGCTTCCGTATTGTAATCATGCCCTTGCCGATGCAAATTCCTGTCTGGAAGGTTAACTCGGCAAGTGATCGGCGCGCCAGCCGCGCGATTAATGGCATCGGAGGCTCGATTCGATCTTCGGCGCTAACCCCGACATCAACCCCCGCGCCGTTGACAGGGTCCGCGCGCGCCAACGGAGCGCGGCCTTAACGGTGAGTGCAGGGGTCACCCCTGCCTACTCGACCGTCACTGACTTCGCGAGATTGCGCGGCTGATCGACGTCGGTGCCGCGCTCCACCGCGATATGATACGCGAGCAGTTGCAGCGGCACCGTCATCAGCACGGGCGTCAGCATCCGGTTGGTCTCCGGCACCTCGATAATTTCCGCGGCGACGCTTTTGAGCTCGGCGGTCGCGCGATTGGTCACCGCGATAATCCGGCCGTTGCGCGATTCGACCTCCTTCAGATTCGACATCGACTTCTCGAACAGGTCGTCATTGGGAATTATCACCACCACCGGCATCTTCTCGTCGATAAGCGCGATCGGCCCGTGCTTCATCTCGCCCGCGGAGTAACCCTCGGCGTGGATGTAGGAAATTTCCTTCAGCTTGAGCGCGCCTTCGAGCGCAATGGGGTAGTTGATGCCGCGGCCGAGGAACAGGAAGTCCCGCGCCGGCGCGTACTTGCGCGCGATCTGCTGAATATTCGGCTCGCTCTGGAAAATCGCCTCGATCTGTCCGGGGATCGCCAGCGCCGGTTGCAGCAGCTTGCCGGCGTCAGCGCTGGACAGCCGTCCCATCCGCGCCGCCAGATGAATCGCGAACAGATAGTAGGCCTCCAGCTGCGTGAGAAAGCATTTGGTCGTCGTCACGCTCGTCTCGGGACCGCATCGCGTGTACAACTGCGCGTCGGCCTTGCGCGCGATCGACGAATCCACCGTGTTGGTGATCGCCAGCAGATGCGCACCGCGCGCGCGTCCTTCTTCCATCGCCGCGAGCGTGTCGGCGGTCTCGCCCGACTGCGACACCGCGATGATCATCGTGCGCCCGTCGATCGGCGGCCGGCGATAGCGGAACTCGGATGAGTAATCGACCTCGACCGGAATCCCGGCGAGTTCCTCGATCATGAACTTGGCCACCTGCGCGGTTATCCACGACGCGCCCGCGCCCAGCATCACGATTCGCCCGATCGACGCAGGCCCGCCCGCCGGGAGCAGTTCGCCTTCGAAGCGCACGCTGGTCGAGCCGCCGTCCGCCCGCCCCGCCATCGTGTCGATCCACGCCTGCGGCTGGTCGTTGATTTCCTTGCGCAGGTAATGGCGAAAGCCGCCCTTGGTGGCGGCGACCGCGTCCCATTCAACTTGACGCGGCCTGCGAGTAACCGCGGTGCCATCGAACTTCATCAGCCGCGTGGCGCTGGCGGTGACCTCGGCAAGCTCGCCGTCTTCCAGCACGATCGCGCGCCGGGTGTGTTCGAGAATCGCGGGAATATCCGACGCGATAAAGTTCTCGCCGTCGCCCAGCCCCAGGACCAATGGCGTCGCGGTCTTGGCGGCGACCAGCTTGTCGGGTTCGGTTTCCGAGATCACGACGATCGAGAACGAACCGCGCAATCGCAAGACAGCTTCGCGCACGGCCTCGGTCAGCCCGCGGCCGCCTTTGAGTTTTTCCTCGATCAGGTGCGCGATCAGCTCGGTGTCGGTTTCGGAGCGGAGCTTATGCCCGCGAGCGAGCAGTTCGGCGCGCAACTCGATGAAGTTCTCGACGATGCCGTTGTGGATGACGGCGACGGGACCCGCTTTGTGCGGATGCGCATTTTCTTCCGACGGGCGTCCATGCGTCGCCCATCGCGTGTGTCCGATTCCGATATGGCCTCGCAGCGGAGAGTCGGCCAGCAGACCGCGCAGGTTGTCGAGCTTGCCTTTGGCGCGGCGAATTTCGAGCTTGTTGTCAACTAAAGTCGCGATGCCGGCCGAATCGTAGCCGCGATACTCCAGCCGGCCCAGCCCTTCGAGCAGGATCGGATAGGCTTCGCTCGGCCCGACGTATCCGATTATTCCGCACATGATCGTTTGCTCCAGGCTCTTTGCACGCTTGTGCTCATCTCGACGTTGGTCTGTACGTTCGCCGGGCAGCTGCGATCGCGGCGCAGTGTCAAGACGCGCTCCGTTGTCGCGCAGACGCACAGCACTTCTGTAGCGGGAGTTTAGAGAATCACGTCAGAGCCGGATGCTCTGCCACGCGAGGCGCATTTTGTCGCGCGGTCACCCGCGCGGTTTTTTCACTGCTCGCCTCTATCGACTGTGGAGCCGGGAAGCCATCCGCCGAATCTTTCGATACTGCTTCCACCTCGTCAACTCATGGCGCGATGCGGCCATGAGTCCTGGCGCTACTCTCGCTTCTGGTTTTCTATCGCTTCGACCGTACCTCGTTCAGTGATTATTCCTTTTCAGGAAACTTGGTTCAAGCGACGTGATGACCTCAATCATCCTTTCTTGCGCCTCGGCTCCATCTTTGCCGCGTGCCCGTGGCACCGCCCTGACAGGAGAGATGTGCGCAACTAACGCCGGACGCCAGAGCGCCCGTCGAGATTCTTCGCTACAGCGACTTTCGCTCAGAATGACACGAGCGCCGCTTACTTTTTTGTGTCATCCTGAGCGAAGCCGAAGGATCTCGCGCGCCAGCGCGTCTCGCTCCAGTATCAACATCCGGTTACGCAAAGCTCTCCTGACGGGGAGAAACCGACGCGAGTCTGTGAGCGCCGGATGAGGATTCAAAATTCCAGAATCCCCCATCCCTCCTCTCCGTCATTCTAGAGCGAAGCGAAGAATCCCGGATCTTTTTCAGGCCGGTCTGCACCGTAAGGGACATCTTTGCGGCGCGAATGTCCTATGCGCCGCACATCGCCACATCTCAGCGGCGGGTGCGTCATTCCTTCTTGATTAATCCGGCCGGGCGCGAGCGCGGCTCGACAGCGTGGAGCGCGCAGGACGGGGAATCTGAAGCTCGCGATAAAAGCAAAGAGACTGTAGCACTTCACACTTGATCGGAAGGGGGCTTGTCGTGCTCTTTCAACAGTCTCCGGAGCTGATCTCCATCGATCAGTTCTATTGAAAGTCCCTGTGCGAAATCCCGTGCCTGCGGCGTGAAAGTTGAAGTCGTGATGAAGACGCCCTTGGCCGCTTTACGGTCGGCAATGAGCGCTCCGTAAAATTCCCTGATAGCGGCGCTGCCAACAGGATTGTCCTCCGCGAAGCGCTTGCATTGGAACAAATACCGCCCGCCTACTATTGGGCGGTCTAGCACGGCTTCAATATCTATCCCTCCATCCCCGCTCGCCTTCGTCGTTTGTGCGTCGAATCCCATCTGGTGCAACAGGCCAGTAATGAACCGCTCAAATTCCAGTGGGTTCAATAGAGCGAAATCTCGGGCGGCGTCAGGTGATTCGAACTTGTCCACTGATATGCCAATCAAATCGAGCGCGGCGCGTGCATCCTGTTTCGAAAGGGACTCAACACCTTGACGCGGCAGCCAGCGGACAATTTTTTCAACCTCGCCCGGACTCCCTTTCGATGCTCGGGCAATGAGCGTTACCGTCTGCGGTTCCAATGAAATCTGCAGGCGCGATGTCATTTGTTCGGTGATCTGCCGCATTTCGTCCATGGTGTAAGGCTTGAATTTCAGTGTTAAGAGGAACGACCTGAGGAGTTCCGGATCGCATTCGCCTTCCCGAGCAATGGTCGCAAAGCACGAGAATGGATTGACGGACAATTTCATCGTCCGTGCGCCCCTACCTTCCCCGACAATGATAGGGAATTCAAAAGTAAGCATAGCCGAGATCAATCTCTTCACTACCTGACGCCTCATGCGCCCCAGGTTACGAAGCAGCAGGATATCGTTTGCCTCCAAGTTGTTAACGATTGCTGCCAGACTCGACAGGCTCGCTTGAGCAACGAAGCTAGCCGTAGCGTCGAGGTCTTGCGCTTCAGCGATATGTAGATTGACGCCCAGTTCGCGCGCCACACAATGAGCGATTGTCGTGCCACCAAGTCCTTGCGATCCGATCAGCAAGACATGAGGAAAAACGGTCGCCCTTGTTTTGCACGATGCGACCATTGCCTGGAGGCGGCGAACCAATTCGACCTGGCCGACAAATTCCTGAAGCGAGCAGGCTGCTTGGACCTCGGACGCCTGCGGGAGTGTAATCGGCTCAGTTGACTTCGATTCGGCCTCGGTTGGTTTGCTTTTTGCCATCGCGGTGTAGTGCGCTCCTCGCGAGCGAAGCTTGCGGGAATCATATCGCAGGCATGAGGTTGCGACCATGAGCAGTTCCAGTCGTGAAACTTGGGGAACGGGGCGCGCCAAGCGCTCTTCGGGCGACAGCGCGTCCCAGAACGCCCGCGAATCCTAGCAGCGTGTTGATGAAAGGCGGCAAGTGATTTTCGACGTTGCGAGTCGGGTAAAGAATACGGACGCAGAATCCTGAATCGCGCGCCCGTGGGCACGGGTAGCCAGTGTTAAGAAAAAGATGGATATGGCGCGCTCAAATCGGACCCTCACCTTCATCCTCTCCCTAACAGGCGAGAGGAAGGAACCGGGATTCTTCGCTTCGCTCTAGAATGACACAAAAAGAGTTCTAACAGGGCGAAGCCCGCATCTTCTCTTTTCACTTTTCACCGGGTGCAGGGGTCACCCCTGCCCAAGGATGCGCGAAACCCACGGCGGGTTTCGCATTCAATCACAGCAGGTACCGCATCCAGTTCACGCGACGATTCTAATCCTGATGGTCCTTTTTGCGCCGGATGCTGCCGTCGGGGCTGTCGTTGTGGCGCTTGCGCCAGGCCGCCATCCAGCCGGCCCTTTCGCGCTGCGGATGATGCGACAGCACCAGCGCGCCGTCGGACACGTCGCGGACAATCGTCGTCCCTGACGCGACGAACACATCGCTGCCGACCTTGACCGGCGCGACCAGTTGCGTGTCGCATCCGACCATGCAGCGGTCGCCGATCACCGTCTGATGCTTGTCGTAGCCGTCGTAATTGACCGTGATAACCCCGCATCCGACGTTGGTGTCGGCGCCGATGGTGGCGTCGCCGAGGTAGCTGAGATGGCTGGCCTTGGTGCCGCGTCCCAGCCGCGCCTTTTTGGTCTCGACGAAATTGCCAATCCGGTTGTGCCCGGCGAGTTCGGTGCCGGCGCGCAAGTTGGCGAACGGACCGATTTCGGATTCTTCGCCGATCACGCAATCTTCGGCGCGCACGCCCAGCTTCAGATGGCATCGCGGGCCAATAGTCACGTTGCTGAGCCATGCGGTGCCGTCGATTCGCACGCCCTCGCCGAGCTTGCACGCGCCGATAATCTGGACGTTGGGACCGATTACGCAATCGGGCGCGATTTCGGCTTGTTCAGAAATGTAGGCGGTAGGGGGATCGACGATCGTCACGCCGGATTGCATCAGCCTTCGGTTAACCGCCGCACGAATTTCCGCTTCCATATTTGCCAGCTCCTCGCGCGAGTTGATTCCGGCGAATTGCGCCGGGTCGGCAGCAACCCACGCTTCGACTTTTGCATTGCGAGCGCTCGCGATCGCAACGATATCGGTCAGGTAATACTCATCCTGCGCGTTGCCCGGTTTCAGTTCCGCCAGCGCCGACCGAAGGATCGCCGCATCGACCAGGTAAAAGCCGGTGTTGATTTCCTTGATGGCGCGCTCGGCCGGCGACGCGTCGCGGAACTCGACGATTTTCTCGACCCTGCCGCCGCCGTCGCGAATCACCCGGCCGTACGCGCCGGGATCGTCGAGCATGATGCTGATGAACGAGAGCTTTGCGCCGCGCTTTCGATGTGCGTCCAGAAAGGCGCGCAGCGTCGCCGGCGTGATTGCCGGCATGTCGCCGTAAGCGATCAGCACGTCGCCGGCGAAGCCCGCGGGAATCTGGCCGAGGCCGCATCGAGCCGCGTCGCCGGTTCCGCGCTGGGGCTCCTGGAGCGCGAATCGCGCTCCGGAGAAGCTTGCAGCGGCTTCGACTTCGCCAGCCTGATGGCCCACGACGATCACGATTGGCTCGGGCTTTAGCGCGGCGACGGCGCGGATCGCACGCGCGATCATCGGTTCTCCGCCAAGCTCGTGCAGGACCTTGGCCCGCTTCGAGCGCATCCTGGTCCCTTTGCCCGCAGCGAGAATGATTGCGGCGAGGCTCATGATCGCTCTGGGCTATTCGTAGTCATCGAAGTTCGAGACTTTCCACGTGTCGGCGGTCTTGCGCGCCGTGACCAGCAGGTTGCGATGGAAAGTGCCGCCGTCGGGCACGTCGATGGTCGCGCGAAAGAGGAACTCGACATGGTCGGTGGCGTCGCGCTCGGCAGTGAGTTTGTAATGCACGGTGGGCTTGTGAGTATTGGCGTCGATTTTCTGGTCGCCGATCATCTGTATCTCGCGCTGAAGCTTGTCGAGTGCGAGCCCGGTACAGAATGGCTCGGCCGCCTTCAGATTGATCGCTACATAGTATTGGTCGACGAAGCGATCGGCGACGCCGCGCGCGCTGTTGGCCGGATGGCATCCGGCGGCAACGATCGAAGCCAACGCCGCGATGAAAAGCAGCCCGGCGCAGCGGTCACGAAACAGGAATCCGCGGGATGTCATGATTTTTTCTTGAAGAGAGCCTCCAGCTTGCTCTGCGCGCCGGTTTTGGTTTTCGCCGGCGGCCTGACGGCCGCGTCGCCGGGCATGAAGTATTCGCAGAAATTAAATCGCTCCTTGTCCACCACCCGCTCGGCCATGGTCTCGCGGCAACTGTTGTTGTAGGCCGGATCGAAAAAGCCGCAGTTGCGGCATGCGTGCAGCGCGCGGCCGCATCCGGGACATTCGTCGCGAAACCCGACGCGCTCCATCCCGGCGATGAGCTCGATCCTCTTTGCGCAATTCCAACAGTTCATAGCGAGGCGGCGAGTTCTTCGCGCGACATCGCGCGCGGCGATATTCCCATAATTCGAAAGCGTTGGTTCCCTGGGGGACGCGCTGAGAGAGGCATGCTTTTTCGGCCGAATCGCCGCTGATAGCATAGCCGCTCAGGTGGCTGCGCGCGAGACAATGGAGGCGGAGGTAGAGGCTTTTGCGGCGGCGCTGAAGAAGGCGTCGCGCGCCGCGGACAATACGGTGACGAGCTATCGTCGCGATCTGCTCGCGCTGCGAAGTTTTCTGCTGGAGCGAGCGGCGATGGCCGGCAGGCGAGTCGAGGAAATCGACGTTGCGAGCATCACCGCGGATCATATCCGCAGCTACCTGGCCGAATTGATGAAAACCGCAAAACGAGCCACCGTCCAGCGCCGATTGAGCGCGATCAAGGCATTTTTCCGTTACCGCGAGACGACGATCGGCGAGCCAAGCCCGGCGCGATCGATTCGCTCGCCAAAAAACGAAAGACGCCTGCCGTCGATATTGCAGCCGGACGAAGTCCGCCGGCTGATCGAAGTATCTACCGATGACTCGAAACCTGCGGCGATACGCGATCGCGCGATCTTCGAGACGCTGTATTCGTCGGGGCTGCGCGTCGGCGAGCTGGTCGGGCTCAACTGGCGCGATATCGACGAAGAGCTCGGGATGGTGATGGTGCGGGCGGGCAAGGGCAACAAGGATCGGCTGGTGCCGCTGGGTGAGCCGGCGCTGGATGCATTGAGGGCGTGGCGGCGTGCGACGGCGGTTGCGTGGGAGCCCGACGGTGCCGTGATAACCAATCTTCGCGGCGGCAGACTGACCACGCGCAGCGTCGAGATGATCCTGCAGCGGCGATTGGCGGCGGTGGGTCTAAGCGCGGAAATCACGCCGCACGGGCTGCGTCACTGTTTCGCAACGCATATGCTTGGCAATGGGGCGGACCTGAGGTCGATACAGGAAATGCTTGGCCATGCGAGCCTGGCGACCACGCAGCGCTATACTCATGTGAGCGTGAATCATTTGAAAGAGGTTTATCGACGTGCCTTTCCACGGGTTTGATCAGGGCCTCGAGCCGGGCGCCGAAATTCGCCACACCACGATTCTGTGCGTGCGCCACGAGGGCCACGTCATCATCGCGGGTGACGGACAGGTGAGCGTTGGACAAACGATCATGAAGAGCAAGGCGAAGAAAGTGCGCCGGCTGCATCAGGATCGCGTGCTGGCGGGATTCGCGGGCTCGACCGCGGACGCGCTGACGCTGTTCGACAAGTTCGAATCGAAGCTGCAGGAATACAACGGCGTGCTTCGCCGCGCCGCGGTCGAGTTGGCCAAGGACTGGCGCACGGATCGAATCCTGCGCCGGCTCGAGGCGATGCTGGTGGTGGCGGACAAGGAGAGTTCGCTGCTTATTTCAGGCGTCGGCGACGTGCTCGAGCCCGACGATGGAATATTGGCGATCGGATCGGGCGGCAACTACGCGCTGTCGGCAGCGCGCGCGCTGATTCGCCACGGTTCCGGGATGACGGCGCGCCAGATCGCGGAAGGCGCGATGAAAATCGCGTCGGAAATCTGCGTTTACACCAACGACCAGTTTGTCTTCGAAGAGTTGTAGCCACAATACTCCAGGAAGTTTCCAGCCGATGGCAGTTCCACAAGTGATGACGCCGCGCGAGATCGTCTCGGAGCTCGACCGCTATATCGTCGGGCAGCATGATGCGAAGCGCGCAGTTGCGATCGCGCTGCGCAATCGGTGGCGGCGGCAGAATGTCGCGCCGGAATTGCGCGACGAAATTGCGCCCAAGAACATCCTGATGATCGGACCGACCGGGGTCGGCAAGACGGAAATTGCCCGGCGGCTGGCGCGGCTGGCGCAGGCCCCGTTCGTCAAGGTGGAAGCGTCGCGCTACACCGAGGTCGGCTACGTCGGGCGCGACGTCGAGTCGATGATTCGCGACCTGGCCGAAATTGCGGTCAAGATGGTGCGCGACGAAGCGCAGAATCGGGTTGCGATCAAGGCGCGCGAGAACGCCGAGGAGCGATTGCTCGATCTGCTGTTCCCGATGCCCACCAAGGTCCGCCGCCCCGCGGGTATCACGCCCGAGGGCAATGTCGAAGCGATCGACAACGACTCGCACAAGGACACCCGCGAGAAATTGCGCAAGCTGCTAAATGGCGGCCATCTGGACGATCGTGAAGTCGAGCTCGAAGTCAGCGCGAACGCCGCGCCGAATATCGAGGTCTTCACGCCGCAAGGAATGGAAGAAATGGGCCTCAATATGAAGGAGCTGATGAATCAGCTCATGCCCAAGAAGACGCGCACGCGCAAAGTGAAGATCCCCGAGGCGCTGGAGCTGCTGACGACGGAAGAAGCGGCGCGGCTGGTGGATATGGAGGCGGTGGCGCACGAAGCGATCAGCCGGGCGGAGCAGTCGGGCATCGTGTTCATCGACGAGATAGACAAGATCGCGGGGCGCGAGTCGCACGGACCAGACGTCTCGCGCGAGGGCGTGCAGCGCGACCTGCTGCCAATCGTAGAAGGATCGACGGTCAACACGAAATATGGAGCGGTCAAGACCGACCACATTTTGTTTGTCGCGTCGGGGGCGTTTCACACCTCGAAACCGTCGGATCTGATTCCCGAGTTCCAGGGGCGCTTTCCGATTCGCGTCGAGCTGAAGGCGCTCACGCGCGAAGATTTCATCCGCATCCTGACCGAGCCCGAGAACGCGCTGACCCGGCAATACGTCGCGCTGATGGAGACCGAGGGCGTGCATATTCGCTTCACCGAGGACGGGGTGGCGGCGCTGGCGGAGATCGCGGCCAAGGTCAACTCGCGCTCGGAAAATATCGGCGCGCGCCGGCTGCATACGGTGATCGAGCGGCTGTTGGAAGAGTTGTCGTTCAGCGCGCCGGAACTGCAGGATCGCGATCTGACGATCGACGCCGCGTACGTTCACGGCCGCCTCGATGAAATCGTCAAGGACGAGGATCTCTCGCGGTATATTCTGTAGCTCCCGTTCAGCCGTTACAATTGCCCTGACAGCCGCTGCCAAGCGATGGATTGCGCCGCGCGCTCAATACTGTTTTGATTTTCTTTTTTGGAGAGGTTGCTTAAGGCGTGAAAGAGACCGTCCACAATCGAGCCGCCGTGCTGATCGAAGCGCTGCCCTACATTCGGCGCTTTCGCGGCAAAACGTTCGTGATCAAATGCGGCGGGCATGCGATGCAGACCGAGGAGTTGCGCGAAAGCTTTGCGCAGGAAGTCGTGCTGCTCGACCTGGTCGGGATCAATCCGATCATCGTGCACGGTGGCGGGCCGCAGATCACGGAACTTATCGGCAAGCTCGGGCTGAAGTCGCGCTTCGTGCGCGGGATGCGCGTCACCGATCCGGCGACGATGGAAGCGGCCGAGATGGTCCTGCAGAGAATCAACAAGGACCTGGTGGCGACGATTTCGCGCCAGGGCGGCCGCGCGGTCGGGCTTTCGGGCAAGGACGGCGACCTGATCAGGTCGCGCAAAATGCGGATGGTCGTGACCGACGACAACGGCAAACGCTCGCGGGTCGATATCGGGCTGGTCGGCGAAGTCGATCGGGTGAATCCGGAATTGCTGCGCACGCTCGAGGCCAACAACTTCATCCCGGTGATCGCGCCGACCGGGTTCGGCCGCGACGGCCAGACTTACAACATCAATGCCGACGTCGCCGCGGGCGAGATCGCCGCCGCGCTCAAAGCGGAAAAATTGATCCTGCTTAGCGACGTCGAAGGCGTGAAGGACAAGGACGGCAAATTGCTCCCGACGCTCGATGCCGCGGAAGCCAAGCGGCTGATCGCGCGCGGGGTGATTGCGGAAGGGATGATTCCGAAGGTCGAATGTTGCATCGAGGCGCTGAACAAGGGCGTGGCGAAGACCCACATAATCGACGGCCGCGTCAAACACGCAGTGCTGCTGGAAATCTTCACCCGCTCGGGAATCGGAACGGAAGTGGTTCAACGCCGCGCCAAGGTGTCGGCGTTGGCGGATACGGCGCGTAGCGCAGAGGGCAGCGGCAAGGCGCGATGAACAATTCTGAGATAGTTGAACTCACGCATCGACACATGGTCGATATCTATGGATGCCTTCCGATCGCGTTCGCACGCGGGCATGGCGCCTATCTGTATGACGCCGACGGCAACCGTTATCTCGATTTTTTCTGCGGGCTGGCGGTCACCAGTCTCGGTCATGGAAATCCCCGCGTCGTGCGCGCGATCAAGGAGCAGGCGGAAAAACTCACGCACGTTTCCAACGTCTTTCACACCGAGCCAAATGCGCGATTGGTCGAGCGGCTGGCGAATCGTTTCGGCGAGGGGAAAGTTTTCCTGGGCAACTCGGGGGCGGAAGCCAACGAGGCCGCGATCAAACTTGCGCGGCGATGGGGCAGCAACGCAGGCGGCGGGCGCTTCGAGATTTTAACCACGCTCGGATCATTCCACGGACGCACGCTCGCCACGCTGACCGCGACCGGCCAGGAGCGATACCATCAGGGCTTTCAACCGCTGATGCCCGGCTTCAGACTCGTGCCCTTCGACGATCTCGCAGCGCTCGATCACGCCCGGCGTGACCAAACCGTCGGCGTGATGGTCGAACCAATCCAGGGCGAAGGCGGCGTGGTCGTGCCGCGCGCGGATTACCTGAAGCGATTGCGCGACTGGTGCGATCGCAACAAGATGCTGCTGATTCTGGACGAAGTGCAAACCGGAGTCGGGCGCACCGGGCGCTTTTTCGCGTACGAGCACACCGGCGTCAAGCCCGACATCGTGACGCTGGCCAAGGCGCTCGGCGGTGGAATTCCGATCGGTGCGATGATTGCGCGGGCCGAGGTCGCATCGAGCTTCACGCCGGGCAGCCACGGCAGCACCTTCGGCGGAAATCCGGTGGCGTGTGCGGCGGCGCTCGCCGTGCTCGACGCGCTCGAGCAGGATGGGGTCATGGACAACGCGTCGAGCGTCGGCGGCTATATCCTCGAGCGGCTCGGCAAATTTGCGCGCTCGTGCGATCGAATCGTCGAAGTCCGGGGTCTCGGAATGATCATCGGGGTGGTGCTCAAGCACGACGCGCGTCCGATCGTCGAGGAGTGCGTCAAGCAGCGGCTGCTGGTCAACGGCACTGCGGGCAACGTGCTGCGGCTGCTGCCGCCGCTGAACCTCACCCGCGAGGAAGCCGACGCCGGTCTTGCGATTATCGAAAATGCATTCAAGAGCGCGCCAATTCCGAAATGAGCCGCGCCGCAGACGCCAGATGAAACGCGATTTCCTCGATCTCAGTTCGCTCTCGCCGGCCGAGCTCAGCGGACTGCTCGCGCTGGGCGCGCGGCTCAAGGCCGAGCTCAAGATCGGACTCGAGCATCCGTACCTGCGCGGCAAAACACTCGCGATGGTATTTCAGAA
Organism: uncultured delta proteobacterium; assembly: GCA_963813785.1. Classification (GTDB taxonomy): domain Bacteria; phylum Desulfobacterota; class Binatia; order Binatales; family Binataceae; genus Binatus. The sequence continues at coordinate 52,181 of CAWFAJ010000007.1, forward strand.
GCCGTCGCTGCGGACGCGAATCACGTTCGAGACCGGCATGGCGCAGCTCGGTGGGCATGCGATTTATCTCGCACCGAATGATATCGGTATTGGGGAGCGCGAATCGGTCAAGGACGTCGCGCGTAACCTTTCGCGGTCCGTGGATTTGATCATGATTCGCACCTTCTCGCACGAGACCGCGGTCGAGCTTGCGCGCGAAGCCACAGTGCCGGTTATCAATGGGCTCACCGATTTGCTTCATCCGTGCCAGTTGCTCGCCGATCTGATGACACTGCAGGAACACTTCGGGCGCGATCTCAGGAAGGTCCGGGTCGCATTTGTGGGCGATGGATTCAACCTCGCGCAGAGCTGGATCGAGGCGGCCTCGATCGCGGGTTTCGAGCTTCGGCTGGCCTGCCCGAAGGGTTACGAGCCCGAGAAGGCGTTCATGAATCGCATGCGCCGCGAGGAAATCGGCACGCTCACCGACGATCCTGCCGAGGCGGTGAAGGACGCGGACGCCGTTTACACCGACACGTGGACTTCGATGGGCCGTGAGAAAGAAGCCGCGCAGCGCCGGCGCGACTTCAAGGGGTTCCAGGTCAACGACGCGCTGCTGAAGAATGCGCGCAAGGGCGCGATCGTAATGCATTGCCTGCCGGCGCATCGCGGCGAGGAAATCACCGACGACGTGATCGACGGGCCGCGCTCGGTGGTGCTCGATCAAGCCGAGAATCGGCTGCATGCGCAGAAGGCGGTGATGGTCTGGCTGATACGTCCTGAAATTTTGCGGACTTCGCCGTCGCCGGAGTAACGGTCGGAGGAATCGTGGCAACCGAGGAAATAAAAAAACTGGTGCTCGCCTACTCGGGCGGACTCGACACGTCGGTGATCCTGCGCTGGATCAAGGATCGCTTCGGATGCGAGGTGATCGCATATTGCGCGGACATCGGTCAGGGCGACGAGACCGAGGGTCTGGAAGCGAAGGCGCTCAAGACCGGAGCGAGCAAACTTCACATCGTCGATCTTCGCGAAGAATTCGCGCGCGACTTCGTGTTCCCGATGATGCGCGCAAATGCCGTGTACGAGGGCTATTACCTGCTGGGCACGTCGATCGCGCGGCCGATGATCGCCAAGAAGCAGGTCGAGATAGCGCGCGAGGAAGGCGCCGACGCTGTCGCCCACGGCGCCACCGGCAAGGGTAACGACCAGGTGCGATTCGAGCTGACGTATGCGCGGCTTGCGCCGGATCTCAAGATCGTCGTGCCGTGGCGCCGTCTCGATTGGCCGTTCGAAGGCCGCGCCGACATGGTCGCCTACGCCAACGAAAAGAAGATTCCCGTGCCCGTGACCGCCGAGAAGCCGTACTCGATGGATCGCAACATGGTCCATGTCAGCTACGAGGGCGGTATCCTCGAGGACCCGTGGCGCGAGCCTTACAACGACATGTTCCGATTGACCGTCTCCCCCGAAGACGCGCCGAACAAGCCTGAGTACGTCGAAATCGAATACGCCGGCGGCAATCCGGTCGCAATCAATGGAGAGCGGCTCGCGCCCGCGCGGATTATCCAGCGCGCCAACGAAATCGCGGGTCGCCACGGGATCGGTCGCGTCGATATGGTGGAGAACCGCTACGTCGGAATCAAATCGCGCGGAGTTTATGAGACTCCCGGGGTGACAATCCTCTTCCATGGGCACCGTGCAGTCGAGCAGCTCACGCTTGACCGCGAGGTGATGCATCTGCGCGACTCGCTTATCCCACGCTACGCGGAAATGGTGTATTACGGGTATTGGTTTGCGCCCGAGCGTGAGGCGCTGCAGGCGCTGATGGATAATACGCAGAAAAACGTGAGCGGAGTTGCGCGGCTGAAGCTGTTCAAGGGCGGCGTATGGATCGCCGGCCGCAAATCGCCGAACTCGCTGTACGATCCGAGGGCCGCGAGTTTCGAGGAAGCGGGCGGGTTCAATCAGGCCGACGCCGACGGATTCATCAGGCTCGCGGGCGTGAGGCTTCGAGCGCTGGCTCGCGTGGACACCAAGCGCTGATCGGCAAATCGATCATCGAAGGACGCATCGAGTTGGGCAAGGTCATCCAGTTCAAGCCGCCGCGAACACAGCCCAAGCTGGTGCCCCGTCCGCGCACCGGAGATTGCGATCACTGCCATCACAAGATGGACGTCCATATCACCCATCCCGACGGTTCGATGAGCTGTGCGGCACGCGGATGCACCTGCCAATTGCGGCCCGCCAACTGATGCGGCCCGCTCCGATCGTTTCACAGTGAAAAAGTGAAAGTGCGCCGCGGCCAGAAAAAAAACATTAAGGCTGCGCCGGCCGGCGCCGCAGCGCGCAGTCTCATCCGGGGAAGATTTGCGCGCGGGCGCATCCCCGAGGTCGAAGCCTTCACCGCGTCGTTGCCCTTCGACCGGCGGCTTTTTCGGCACGATATTCGCGGGTCGATCGCGCATGCGCAGATGCTCGAGCACGCTGGACTGCTCAGGGCGAGCGAGTTGCGTGCAATCGTTGGCGGACTCGAGCGTATCGAAAATGAAATCGCGGATGGACGCTTCAAGTTCGATATCGCCGATGAAGACATACACCTGGCGGTCGAGCGCCGGCTGATCGCGCTGATTGGCGAACCCGGGCGCAAGCTGCACACCGGGCGTTCGCGCAACGATCAGGTGGCGCTCGATATGCGGCTCTATCTCCGCGACGAGCTTGCCGCCGTGATCGCGCTGGTCGCCGGGCTTCGCGCCGTGCTGATTCGGCTCGCCAGGCGCCACGTCGCCACGATCATGCCGGGCTACACGCATTTGCAACGCGCGCAGCCGGTCACGCTCGCGCATCATTTGCTCGCCTACGTCGAGATGCTGGGCCGGGATCGCGAGCGCTTCGAGCAGTCGGCGGCGCGCACGGCGATCATGCCGCTCGGCGCAGGAGCTTTGGCGGGGACGACGCTGCCGCTGGACCGCCGGATGGTCGCGCGAGCGTTGGGCTTCAAGGCGATCACCGCCAACAGCATGGACGCGGTGTCGGATCGCGACTTCGTGGTGGATTTTCTTTCGGCCGCCGCGCTCACGCAGGTGCATCTGTCGCGGATGAGCGAAGAAATAATTCTCTGGACGAGCACAGAGTTCGGGTTCGCGGCATTGCCCGATGAATTTTCAACCGGCAGTTCGATGATGCCGCAGAAAAAGAATCCCGATCTGCTCGAACTGATCCGCGGCAAGACCGGCCGGGTAATCGGCGATTTGGTCGCGATGCTGACGGTGTTGAAGGGCCTTGCGCTGGCCTATAACTCGGACTTGCAGGAAGACAAGGAATGCGTGTTCGACGCGCTCGACGCGCTCAAGCCGGCGCTCGAACTGCTGGCGAAGTTCTGGCCGAAACTGCGGTTTGATACCAAACGCATGCGCGCGGCAGCGGGAGGATTTGCGCTGGCCACAGATCTCGCGGAATACCTGGTCAGCCGTGGCACTCCGTTTCGCCGGGCGCATGAAATCGTCGGCGCGATAGTCCGTGAGACCTCCGAAGCGGGCACGACGCTCGAGAACTTGAGCATCGCGCAGTTGAGACGGCATTCCACCGCGTTTGGCGCCGACGCGATCGCGATTCTTCGAGCCGAAAACTCGGTCGCCCGGCGCACGATCGAAGGCGGTCCGGCGCCGTCCGCAGTCAAGCGCCGCCTCAAGGAGCTGGGACGCCGATGAATCGTGAAACCAACCGTGCGAAGTGGTTGACGTTTGCGCTCATGACCGCCGCGCTTGCAAGCGCGGTGTTCCTCGGATGCGGCGTGAAGTCACCGCCAATCTCACCGGAGGCGGCGCGTCCCGAGAGAATCCTCGGCCTTGAGGCCGCCAATTCGAAAGATGGAATTCGGCTGAGCTGGGATCGACCCGAAAGCTACGCCGGCGGCCAAAAGATGCGCGACCTGGGCGGCTTTACAATCTTGCGCGCCCAAGAGGGTAAGCCTGTCCAGAAGATTGGCGACATCCAGGTGCATGATGAAGGGCGATTCCAGGTGCAAGGCACTTTCACGTTCATCGACGGTGCGACCATCATGGGCAAGACCTATCACTACCAGGTGACTTCCAACACCACCGACGGTTACGTCAGCGAGCCGTCGAACGATGTGACAGTCGTGCGCAAGGGTACGTCGGCGCCGCCGAACCCGGAAAATTTCGTGGTGCCCACGCCAGTACCGCTGCGATAACACCGGGCGCGAGCGCAACTGCGGCGAGCGTCCGTTTATTCGCCGGGCTGCTCTATGATAGAAACGATCCTTCACCAATCGCACCGCCGTCGAGCGAGCAAAGCAGCCGCGTGACCGACGCCACATCGCAATGAACTACTTCGAATACCGCGACGATCAGCTTTATGCCGAGGACGTGCCGATCGCCGATCTGGCGCGGCGAATCAACACGCCTTTTTTCGTATATAGCGCGCGCACGCTCAAGCGGCATTTCCGGGTCTTCGACGAGGCCTTCGCCGGCACCGATCATTTGGTCTGCTACGCGATGAAGGCGCTCTCGAATCTGAGCATCCTGAAATTGTTCGCCTCGATGGGCGCGGGATTCGATATCGTCTCCGTCGGTGAGCTGATGCGGTGCCTGCGTATCGGCGCAGACCCCCGCAAGATTGTCTTCTCCGGCGTCGGCAAGACCGACGAGGAGATCGCGGCCGCGCTCGAAGCCGGCATCCTGATGATCAACGTCGAGTCGCGCCCGGAACTGCATCGCGTGGCCGAGGTCGCTGGCAGGATGAGGCATCGCGCACCGGTCAGCCTGCGGGTGAATCCCGACCTCGATCCGGGCACGCATCCGCACATTTCCACCGGCCATCGCGACAGCAAGTTTGGCGTGCCGCTTTCGCAGGTGGACGAATACTACGCGGAAGCGAGCGCGCTGGCGCCGCTTGAAATCGTCGGCCTGAGCACGCATATCGGCTCGCAGATAACCGAGATGGCGCCGTTTGCCGAAGCGGGACGGAAGGTTGCCGCGATTGTCGGGCGGCTCCGCAGCGCGGGAATCGCGCTGAAGTATCTGGACCTCGGCGGCGGTCTCGGAATCCCCTATCAGGAGCAGCCGCCGCCGCCCTCGGAATACGCCCACGCTCTGCTCAAGCCGATCGCGGGTCTTGGGCTCAAGATAATCACCGAGCCGGGACGTGTGATGGTCGGCAACGCGGGCGTGCTGGTGACGCGCGTCCTCTATAACAAGCAGACCGACGTGAAGCGCTTCGTCGTTATCGACGGCGCGATGAACGATTTGATTCGCCCCGTGCTTTACGAGGCATATCACGCAATCGTTCCCGTCGATCGCCGCAGGCCCGGCAAGACCGTAACCGCGGACATCGTCGGTCCGGTCTGCGAGAGCGGCGATTTCTTCGCGCGCGAGCGTGAGATGGCTGAGCCCGAGGAGGGCGACTTGCTCGCCGTGATGAGCGCCGGCGCTTATGGCTTCGTCATGTCGTCAAACTACAATAGTCGCCCGCGCGCGCCTGAGATCCTGGTTGATGGCGCCGAAGCGCACGTGATTCGCGAGCGCGAGAGCTTCGAGGACCTGATCCGCGGCGAACATATCGTCAGCCTCAAGCCGGCGTAAGAGCGCATAAACGCGATGGCAACGCTCGAATTCACCAAGATGCAGGGATGCGGCAACGACTATATCTACATCGTTGCTTTGCGCGCGCGTCCCGCCGATCCATCCGCGCTTTCGGTCAAACTTTCTGACCGCCACTTCGGCGTAGGCGGCGACGGTCTGATCATGCTCGCGCCGTCAAGCAACGCCGACATACGAATGGAGATGTACAACGCGGACGGAAGCCGCGGCGGCATGTGTGGCAACGGAATCCGATGTCTTGCGCGGCTTGCCTTCGAGCGCGGCCTGGTGCGCGCCAATCCGATGGTCGTGGAGACCGACGCGGGGCTCAAGACGGTCGAACTGCGGCTGGAACGCCGCCGCGTGGTCGGCGCGACAGTCGACATGGGCGAGCCGATCCTCGAAGGCCGCGACATCCCGGTCGATGCCGTCGGCCGAATTATAGACTATCCACTGGATGTCGCAGGGATGCGCGAGTCGATCACGGCGGTATCGATGGGCAATCCGCATTGCGTCGTATTCGTTGCCGATGACGGCGTATTCAAGCTGCAGGATCGTGATTTCGCCGAGCTGGGCCGCAAGTTTGAGCATCATCCATTCTTTCCCAGCCGCGTAAATACCGAGTTCATCAGGGCCGTCTCGCGCCACAATCTCAAGATGCGCGTGTGGGAGCGCGGCTCGGGCGAGACTTGGGCCTGCGGCACCGGAGCATGCGCGGCCCTGGTCGCGGCGGTTCTGACAAATCACGCCGAACGGACCGCCACGGTAGAGTTGCGCGGCGGCAATCTTGAAATCGAATGGCGCGCCGGCGGAGCCGATGCGAATCACGTCTTCATGACCGGCGACGCCGTCGAGGTTTTTCGCGGCGAGGTCGAGCTGGGCGCGGGCGAGATGGTCCCGGTGAGTTGAATAAGGTGGGAGGCTTCAAACGATGTTCAATGGGGCACTGACGGCGCTGGTTACGCCATTTCGCGATGGCGAGGTCGACGCGCCAGCGTTGCGCGACCTTATCGAATGGCAGATTCAGAGCGGAATCGATGGGCTGGTCCCGTGCGGCTCCACCGGCGAAGCCGCCACGCTCACGCACGCCGAGCATGACAACGTAGTCAAGCTCACGGTCGAGCAGGCGCGAAAGCGCGTCCCGGTAATTGCGGGCACCGGATCGAACTCGACTGCGGAAGCGATTCGGCTGACCGTGGCGGCGCGCGAGATGGGTGCGGACGGCGCGCTGTTGCTATCGCCCTATTACAACAAGCCCACCCAGGACGGCATCTTCAGGCACTACAAGATGATCGCGGCGAGCGTGGACCTCCCGCTGTTCGTGTACAACATCCCCGGTCGCACGGCCTCGAACATCGTGCCCGAGACCTTTGCGCGACTCAGCGAAATCAAGAACATCGTTGGCGTCAAGGAAGCGTCGGGCTCGATGGATCAGTCGTCCGACATCTTAAAGCTGTGCGGCGACCGGCTCGCGATTTTTTCCGGCGACGACGGCTTGACCCTGCCGCTGATCGCGCTCGGCGCCAAGGGCGTGATCTCGACGTGCAGTAACGTAGTTCCGCGCCAGATGCACGACCTTGCGGCCGCCGCGCTCGGCGGTGATTTCGTGAAGGCGCGCGAGATCCATTACCGATTGCTGCCCCTTATACGTGCGCTGTTCGTCGAAACGAATCCGATTCCCGTCAAGCAGGCGCTCGCGTTCATGGGCAAGTGCGCCAACGAGTTGCGGATGCCGTTGGTGCCGATGACCGCAGGCCCCGCGGAGAAGTTGCGCATCGCGATGAAGGAACTCCGCCTCGTCTGATCGCTCATTGGTTATGGCTGAGCCTTACTACAAGCAGCACTGGGTCGACATCGACTCGGACCGCCACAGCGCATAGAACGAATTTTCGCTATTGACTCAAGGCGACGTCTTCGTCAAGCAGCGGTTTCTCGTCATAGACCGGATGCGTCGAACCGGATCACAGTGCCGTTCCCGGCGCGCATATCGCCTGGACTCTCTCGCGCCGTGGCATCATACAGAGACAAGTCGCATCGCCAATCGATGCTGGCCGCTTTTTCCCGGCGTCACATCTCAACCCGGAGGACGAGTTCGATGAAACGAATTGCCGTCGAATCCGAATGCGTCATCATGTTGCGAAAACTGACCGCGGTAGAGTGTCGGAGCTTCGCAAAAGACGACGCACGGTCGAGATCGTCTGAAATAAACGCGGTGGCGAATATCATTGCCGCGGTCTGTTTGGGATCTGCGGTCCGTCGATCTGTGCGCCTGGGCTCACTCGGCAAGCGCTTGCAAGATCCGCGCCGGCGGAAAGAAGGTGAAAATACGCGTCCATTTCGCACGGCGTTAATTACTGAAGCTGCCGACGACGCTGCCGGTAGTCGGCAGGCGCGCTGACAAGGCGGCACAGCGTATTGCCTCAAGCGCGGCGAGGAAGTCTTCGCAGTCGCGCGGATCCTGGTCAGCGGTACAACGATATGGATTCCGCGCTGCCTTCACTGCGATGGCTAAGCCGAGGCCGAGGATAATCGTTCACCGGTGAATTCCTCGGCCGCGCGGCTTAAGTGTCAGAGCCGTCTCGAAGGCGCGCTGAAGAAGTAGTCGCACATCGCTTGCTGAATGACGATACGAACACCGGCGCGCTCCATCGCGGAGCGCGCCGATGCCCTCGTCCGTTTTTTCTTCGACTTTCTTCCACCAATGGCTGGAGCTGCTGAAAACCCAGCCGCTTGAATGCCGCCTTGGGTGGCGACGGGACTCCAGCTATGATCGGCTTCTCGGGACGAAGCCATGATCGCAATCGTCGATTACAAAGCCGGCAACCTCACCAGCGTTCAGCGCGCGCTCGAATTTCTCGGCCATCAATCCGAGATAACCGATCGCCCCGAGCGCATCGTCGCCGCCGATCGCGTAATCCTGCCGGGAGTCGGAGCCGCCGGCGCCACGATGGAAAATCTGCGCGCGCTCGGACTCGTCGAAGTTCTCCGCAACGACGTGGCCCGCGCCGGCAAGCCATTTCTGGGCATCTGCATCGGCATCCAGGTGCTGCTCGATCGCAGCGAAGAGGACGATGCCGCTTGCCTCGGCATTATTGCTGGCCGCGTCGTGCGCTACCCGCGCTCGGTTGACGGCCGTCCGCTCAAGGTCCCGCAAATCGGATGGAACCGCGTGCGCCAGACCCGCCCTCATCGAGTATTCGCCGGCGTGCCTGACAACACCCACTTCTATTTCGTCAATTCGTATTATCCGATTCCCGACGACCCCTCGATGGCGATTGCCGCTTCCGACTACGGTGTTGCGTTCACCGCGGCGGTCGCGCGCGACAACGTGCTGGCGACTCAATTCCATCTCGAAAAGAGCGGCGCGGCCGGCCTCAAACTGCTCGACAACTTCTGCCGGCTGGGTTGCTGACGATGCTCGCGAAACGAATCATCCCATGCCTCGACGTGCGTGACGGGAAAGTCACCAAGGGCGTGCGCTTCCTTAAGAACGTCGATGTGGGCGATCCGGTCGCGATGGCGCGCTACTACTACAATGAGGGCGCCGACGAGATCGTTTTCTACGATATCACCGCATCCAACGAGCGCCGCGGCATCATGCTCGACGTGGTGCGCGCGGTCGCGCGCGAAATTTTCATTCCTTTCAGCGTCGGCGGCGGGCTTCGCACGCTGGAAGACATGCGCGCCGTCCTGCTCGCGGGCGCCGAGAAAGTCTCGATCGACTCCGGCGCGGTTCGCAATCCCGCGCTTATCTCCGAAGGCGCGCGCGCCTTCGGCAGCCAATGCGTAGTGCTCTCGATGCAAGTGAAAAAAACCGGCGCTCGTCCCGGCGTGCCGACCGGTTACGAAGTCGTGATCGACGGCGGACGCCAGCCCACCGGTCGCGACGCGCTGGCATGGTCGCTCGAGGGCGAGCGGCTCGGCGCCGGCGAGCTGTGCATCAACTCGATCGATCGTGACGGCACCAAGCTCGGTTACGATCTCGAGATCACGCGCCGCATCAGCGAAGCCGTTTCGATCCCGGTGATTGCGTCAGGCGGCGCCGGCGAACCCGCTCATCTGCGCGACGCGTTCACCACCGGCCTTGCCGACGCCGCGATCGTCGCATCCATCGTTCATTATGGAGAGCATCCGATACCCGCGCTGAAGTCATATCTCAAACGCAACGGCGTCGAGATTCGCGACGCCGTCACGATCGACCTGGCCGCACCATGAAGATTGCGTTCGTAGTTTCGGAGTTCAACTCCGAGGTCACCGCGCCGATGGAACAGCGGGCGCGCCGCCACGCCGAGTCGCTCGGCGTCGAGGTCGCACGCGTGGTCCACGTTCCCGGCGTGTACGATATGGGCCCGGTCGTAAAAGCTCTGCTGCAGCGCAAGGAAATCGACGGCGTGGTGATGATCGGCGCGGTGATCAAGGGCGATACCGATCACGACGAGCTGATCGCGCATGCGATTGCCGGCGCCGGCATCCGGCTCTCGATCGAGTTTGACAAGCCGGTCGGTCTCGCCATCACCGGCCCCGGCATGACCGACGACCAGGCCGTCGCGCGAATCGACAACGCCAAAAACGGCGTCGAGGCGGTGGTCCGCGTCGCGCGCGCGCTCAAGGAAATTCGCGGTTAGCTCCCGTACGCTCCACAGGTGTTGAGAAACCGTTGCGCTCCTCGTTGAGAGCGTGCGCCCGACTCCCTATACTTCTCGACGTTGGGATTGAAGATGGTAGAGGCGGGCGGCGGGGACAAAACTTTTTCCACGCGCACGGCTGCGAGAATTCTCGCGGTCACTCCCGAGCGTATTCGCTACTGGGTCAAGCGCAATCTGGTGCGCCCGTTGAATTCAGGCGGTCGCAAGTATCGTTTCGCGTTCAATGATTTGCTCGAGATGCGCCTCGCCAAGGAACTGCTCGGCAGCCGCCAGCATATCGATCCGATCCAGCGATGCATCGAGCGCGGGCGCGCGCTCGTCGATCCGGACCGCTCAGTCACCTCGCTGAAACTCGTCAATGACGAAGGCCGCATCGTCGTGCGCGACGGTCCCTCGCTGATCGAGGCTGAGACCGGCCAGTTGCTGCTCGACTTCGACCGCAGCTATCAGCCCGGCAAGGTCGAGGACGGTTTCGGTCTCGCCCGCGTGCGCGAGCGCTTCGAGGAGGCGCGCCGCGTCGCCGACGAGGATCCGCTGCGCGCGCTCAACATCTACAGCGAGCTCGTCGGCCGCGAGCCCGGCAACTTCGAGGCGCATCTGCGCCTCGCCACGCTGCTCGAACGCGAGGGCGACCTCGGCGGCGCGCTCCGCCATCTGCTCGGCGCGGCCGCGATCGTTCCCGCCAGCGCCGACGTGCACTTCAAGCTCGGCCTGCTCTACCGCAAGAAGGACGAGCATCACAATGCGCTGCGAAGTTTCTTGCGCACGCTGGAATGCGATCCCGCCAACGTCGAGGCCCATCGCAACGCCGCCGAGATGTACGAAACGATGGGCCGCAAACGCGACTCGCAGCACCATCTGAGCGCCATCCATCGTTTGATCAAAGGCGACTGATCGCTTCAACCGCCGCCGCTCGCGCCGCGTGTTGAATCACCGCGACTCGCGGCGATAAGCTCGCTTCTATGCCGCGCGATTCGCTCAAACCAATCGACATCCTGCGCCACGAACTCAAAGCGTTGCGCTTCATTCTCGACAACTTTCACTCGGGCAAACTCGGCGCCGGCGGCCTTCCGCCACGCGAGGATTTCCAGTCCGCGCAAGGCCGCATGCTCTACGACTCGATCGTCAAATCTCCCGACCGCCAGGCCGCCGAACGCGCGATTGCAAAGCTCGAACTCGACGACGTTGACATCGATTCGTTCCTGCACCTGAGCGGCGAGCACTACTACACCTATCCGGCCCTCGTCCGTCAGCGCGCGGCGGCTATTCGCACGGGCAAGCTCACGGTCGAAGGCGCGTGAGTTCATCGATCCCCAAAGAGATCCATCTGCTCCTGGATTCTGCGGGTGCGCTGATCGTCTTTCAGGAAAAAGGCGCGCCGTGGGCCGGCGTGCTCGCGTTCTCCAGCGAGGATCAAGCTCGCGAGTTCTGCCGCATCAGCAATCTCGACGCTGCCGAAGTCGCGGCGATTTCGACTGGCGATCCACAGGCGGTCGCCGGCCTGATCGCCTCGATCAAGCGCCGCGCCATCCGCAACCTCCTGCTCGATCTCGACTACAAGACCGGCGCCTGCACCCAAATCGACTTCATCGGCGAATCTTTCGGCGACCCGATTGCCCGCCAACTGACGCCGCCCGGTCATCACTAAATCTTTCGGTGGCATCCGCGCGCGACAACGGAGCGCGGCTTTAGTGGTGGGTGCAGGGCTCAGCCCTGCTTACGTGAACATCGCGGCGATGCCTTTCGGCCTTACCGTCTTGCCCGCGGGCTTCATCGAATGCGCCAGCGCCTGGAGCTTCTGTTTGAACGCTTCCATCTCGGCCGCCTGCTTCGCTTCGAACGCCGCCGCGTCACGCCCCGGCTTGCGCTCGAATGCTTCCCGCTCCGCCCGTCGCCGATTGTAGAAGCCCTCGAAGGTCTCCCTCACCGCCCGGTACATCGCGGTTTTCGGCACGAACGATCCCAGGCACGACGGGCAATGGAACACCACGCCCTGCGCGAACAGCCGATAAGGAATCGTCCACGGCTCGTTGCAATCCTTGCAGATAACGGGCACTTCCCACGTACGCGGATCGAATTCCGCGACGCTGCGCTGAAGTTGCGGCAGCCGGCGCTGGCGCTGGCTTGGGTGCGACTGCTGCTGTTGCCGCTGCAGGTTTCGCCGCAGCGGCGGGCGCTGGCTTGGGTGGCGCTGGCGCAGGCTTGGGTGCCTCCGCGGGCGCCGACGCTGCTTCTGCGACGGGCGCGGGCTTGGGTGCTGCTGCTTCCGCGACTGACTGCCGGCGCCGCCGCAGGTTTCGCTGCCTCCACGGCGGGCTTGGATGCCTCCGCGGGCGTTTCCGCGCCGGGCGCGGCCGCCGCTTTGCGAAAGCGCGACGGTGCGTCGTCGGCGAACGTCTCTTCGGGATGCAACTTGCGGGCGCGCGCGAGCAGCACGCCTTCGTTCTCCACGTTGGCCGGGTCGGGGATGCAGCAATCTACCGGGCATACCGCCGCGCACGCTTCATGGTCGTAAAAGCCGACGCATTCGGTGCACTTCGACGGCACGATGTAATAGATGTCTTGTGCGATCGCGGGACTGGTCGCGCCGTTGATCTCCCACGGCGCTCCGCCTGCGTAAATCGCCGTGTTCGGACACTCCGGCTCGCACGCTCCGCAATTGATGCATTCGTTCGTGATCGTC
>CAWFAJ010000008.1:0-35016 GCA_963813785.1 uncultured delta proteobacterium
TTTAACTTGAGGCTCCCGCGAGCATTCGTTCATTTGAGATTTGGATTAGCCGCATTGCTGGCCAAGGGACGCCCACCGCTGGATTTTCTGCAGCAGCTTGTCGCGATGGAATTCGCGGCGATGCGGCATCAGATCGTATGCGAACGCGTCCTCCGGGTGCGCGATGCCGTCGAGGTCCAGCGCCACGCCCAGGTTTTGCTCTGCGTCACGCGCGTCACGCTCGCACACGGCGCAATTCGTCGCCATGATGCGGATTTCTTCGTGCAAAAACTCCCTCGATGACATGCGATGCGTTTGGCCCGCGCATCAAAGTTGCGGCTCGTCAGATGTCGAGGTTGCGGACGTTGAGCGCGTTCTCCTCGATAAACTGGCGCCGCGGCTCAACCTGGTCACCCATCAACGTGCCGAAGATTTCCTCGGCCTCCTCGCGCGACGATATCTGCACTCGCAGCATCGCCCGCGTCTCCGGGTTCATCGTGGTTTCCCACAGCTGCCCCGGATTCATCTCGCCCAGCCCCTTGTAGCGCTGGATGTCGACGCCCTTTTGTCCCGCGCCCAGCACCGCCTCCGCCACCGCCTTGAGCGTATCGACCGTCGATTCGCCTTCGCCAATCTTCAGTTTGAACGGCGCCTTGATCGCCCCGAGTTCCGGATCGAGCCGGCGAATCTCGCGCAGTTCTCCGCTATGCAACAGCGTCAGGTCAACCACCGTTGGCGGCGTCGCGCCGTTTTGCGAATGGCTGAACACCGCGCGCCAATGCGCTTCGCCGTCGGGTTCCAGCTTGTAAACCAGGTTGTCGTTCTTCGAATCCTTGCGGATCGCCTCGGCCATCTGCTTCGCCGCTTTCTCGGATTCAAAACTCTCGTCATCGATCGTCTTGCCGGCCGCCAGCTTGGCGAGCGACGCGATGATCGAGCGCTCCTTCGAGCGCCGCTCCAGCGCCTCGAACATCTTTTCGAAGAACAGCGCCTTGCGCACGATTGTCTTCAACGCCGCGCCCTTGAACTCGCGCGCGTCCTTGCCCTTGCCGGCTTCGAACGTCACCGCCTCGGCGCCGAGATCGGTCAGATAATCTTCCAGCGCCGTTTCGTCTTTGAGATAGCGTTCGGTCTTGCCCTTTTTCGCGCGGAACAGCGGCGGCTGCGCGACGTACAGATAGCCATTCTCGATAATTTCGATGAACTGGCGGAAAAAAAACGTCAGCAGCAGCGTGCGGATATGCGAGCCGTCCACGTCCGCGTCGGTCATGATCACGATCGTGTGATAGCGCAGCTTGCTCAGGTCCTTGTCGACGCCGATTCCCATTCCGAGCGCCGTGATCAGGATGCGCAACTCCTGCGACGACAGCATCTTGTCGATGCGCGCGCGCTCGACGTTCAATATTTTGCCGCGCAGCGGCAGGATCGCCTGCGTTTTGCGATCGCGGCCTTCTTTGGCGGTCCCGCCTGCCGATGCGCCCTCGACCAGATACAACTCGCTGCGCGCCGGGTCGCGCTCCTGGCAGTCCGCGAGCTTGCCGGGCAGCGAGCCCGAATCGAGCGCGCCCTTGCGCCGCACCAGCTCCTTGGCTTTGCGCGCGGCTTCGCGTGCGGTGGCAGCTTCGACCGCGCGAGCCACGATCTTCTTCGCCACCGGCGGTGTCTTCTCCAGGAACTCGCCGAGCTTCTCGTTCACCAGCCCCGAAACGATTCCTTCGACCTCGGAGTTGCCCAGCTTGGTCTTGGTCTGGCCCTCGAACTGCGGCTCGGCGATCTTTATGCTCACGATCGCGGCGAGACCCTCGCGCGTGTCGTCGCCCTCCAGCCGCATATCCTTATTCTTGAAGAGATTGTTCTTGGTCGCGTAATTGTTGATCGTTCGCGTCAGCGCCGACTTGAGTCCCGACAGATGCGTCCCGCCCTCGGCGGTATGAATGTTGTTGGCGTAGGTGAAAATTACCTCGTGGATCGCGTCGGTCCATTGCAGCGCGACTTCGACATCGACGCCCTCGCGCACGCCCTTGAAGAAAATCACGTCGTGAAGCGCTTCGTTGCTCTTGCTCAGCGTCGCGACGTACTCGGCAATTCCGCCCTCGTAGTGAAACTCTTCGGCCTTGTTGATTCGCTCGTCGCGAAGCCTGATCCGCAGTCCCGCGTTGAGGTACGCCATCTCGCGCAGATAACGCGCGATGATTTCATACTTGAACTTTATCTCGGGAAATATCTTCGAGTCGGGCGAGAAGGTGGTCTTGGTGCCCTTGCTGTTGGTCGAGCCGCGCTCTTCGACCTTCGTTTTCGGAAGCCCGCGCTCGTAGCGTTGGAAATAAATTTTGCCGTTCTTGTGAACTTCGACTTCGAACTCGTCGCTGAGCGCATTGACCACGGACGCGCCCACCCCATGCAGTCCGCCCGAGACCTTGTACGCGCTCTTTTCGAACTTGCCGCCGGCGTGAAGCACCGTGTGCACCACTTCGAGCGCCGAGCGCTTTTCCGTCGGATGCATGTCCACCGGGATTCCGCGGCCGTTGTCCTCCACCGAAATCCGATCGTCGCTCAGAATTACGACGTTGATCTCGTTGCAGAAACCGACCAGCGCCTCGTCAACCGAGTTGTCCACGATCTCGGTGACCAGATGATGCAATCCCCGCTCGGCCGTGTCGCCGATGTACATCCCAGGGCGCTTGCGAACTGCTTCGAGTCCTTCCAGTACCTTGATGGACTCGGCGCCATAGCCGTCGGACGATTGTTTATTTGGCATAGAAAAGGACGAGCGATGAACTACCTTTCCGCATCCCCACCACCACTTAAAATAGTATTCGTCTAAGGGGAGAAAGTAAAGGCACAGCCGACCGTTTGTTCGATTAATCAAACTATATTTGAATTATGCGTTAATGGATAGGAAAGCAGCCAATCAGCGGGCGCTTTTCAGCCCATCGACGCGATTCAATAAAGGCGTTTTTGGAAAAGCAGCCTATGACTAAAACAGAACGCCATTTTGCGAAAATCATGGGCACACAGACTGACTCGGCGAAGCAGTGAAAAAGTGAGAAAATGGAAGTGCGAAAAAGTTATAAAAACGAAACGGAAATCGGCCGCGCTCAATCGACTTGGCGCAGCTCCGCGAGCATCTCCCGCGGGCCGATGTACCCGACTTTGCGCTGCGCCACCTTGCCTGCGGAATCGATCAGCATCGTCGTCGGCACGCCCTGGATTTCGAACTTGCTGGTCAGCGCGTCGGTGGCCTTGTCCTGCGCCGTCAGATTCGCCTTCATCCGCACGAAGCGCTTGGCCTCGCTGACCACGGACGGATCGACAAAGGTCGAATGCTCCATCTCACGGCATGGGATGCACCAGTCGGCGCTGAAATCGATCAGCACGGGCTTGCGCGCTTCGGCCGCCGACGCGAGCCGCTCGGGGTTGAACGGCTCGAAGTGAAGCTTCTCCGGCGCCTGCCGCGGATAGAGCATGATCGCGAGCGCTCCCACCGCAGCTATTCCCAGCGCCGACCTCAGCACCAGGAACGGTTGCCAGCTTCTCCCCTCGCGCGAAATGAAGCCGAGGTAAATCCCCACACCGGCCGCGTAGTACGGGAGGATTCGCGTCATCAGGTTGTTCGGTACGACCGGATCGAGAAAGTAGAGCGCGAGTCCGACCAGCACGAAACCGAAAAGATGCTCGACCCACGCAAGCCACTGGCCCGAACGCGGCAGGCGGCGGATATGCCCGGCCGCCATCGCCAGCCCGATGTACGGAACGCCAAGTCCCAGCGCCAGCGTGAAGAACAGCGCGAAGCCGAAAAGCGCGCTCCCGCTTCGCTCCACCATCAGCAGCAAGCCCAGCACGATCGGCCCGATGCATGGCGCCGCCACCACGCCCATCCCCAGGCCCATCAGCAACGCGCCCGCATATCCGGGGTGGGCGGCTCCTGCGCGCTGCAGCATCCAATTCGGCGGCTGCAAGACGAACAAGCCGAAGCTCGACGCCGCCAGCGTCAGCAACATCATGGATAGCGCGACCAGCACATACGGATTGCGCATCGCAGCGCCGAACAATCCGCCCGACATGGCGACGGCGACGCCCACCGCTGAAAACATCAGCGCGATTCCCAGCACGAAAACTGTCGCCAGAAACATCACGCGGCGATGGCCTCCGCCCTGGCTGCCGAAATACGCGATCGTCACGCCGATCAGCGGATAGACGCAGGGCGTCAGATTCAACGCGAGGCCGCCAAGAAATACCGCGAGGAAGCCGAGGAACCATCCATGATTGGCGAAGATGTCCGCGACCGCGCCGCCGGAATCATCGCCGCCGCCGATACCGCCGCGCTTTGCGCCTGCCGCGCCGATGCCCTCCAGCGCTCCCGCCGCCGCGCCCGGAGCCGCCAGCGCGACCGTGGTGCTGACAGAGGCCGGCCGCAGGCATTCGTTGTTGTTGCAGCCCTGGTAGTCGATGGTAACCGTCAGCGCGTCGCCCGGCTTCGGTGCGAAGTCGGCATCCGCCTTGAGCGGAGCCTCGAACTTGAGGTCGCCCCCGAACACCGAGATTTTATCGCCGCCCGCCGCTATTTCGAGCGTCATCGTTTGCGCCGGCGGATACTTGATTGCGCCCGCCGTCACGCTGGCCGGGCCCCTGACCTCGAGCTTGGTCGGGATGTAATCCTCGCTGAGCGGCTTGTCGGAATTGATATGCCATCCCGCGATCACCTGCGCCGCAACTTTGAGCGTGCTGGCGCCGCCGGCCCGCAGCGGAGGATCGATCGTGGCCGAGGTGATTTTTACCAGTTCATTCGCCTTCGGATTAGCCTGCGCCGACGGCGCGAAAATCAACCAGCCGAGCGCAAACATCGCCGCTACGATCGAGGCTCGCCAGAAGGGACGAGCCTTTCTGCCGTGAGGAAACAATCGGAATTCGCGTGAGATCATTTGTCAGCAGTTAGAACTTCATCGGCGCAGCTCTGGTTCCATCCGCGCAGTCTGCCGCTACTTGGCGGCGGCGCTCTGCTTGCCGTTGGTTGAAAGCGGAACCGATCCCACGACCTCCAATCCGTAGCCCGGCAGATTAGCAAGCCGCGGCGTCGCGTCGGACATGATGATCATCTTGCGCACGCCCACGTCGCGGAGAATCTGCGCGCCGATTCCGTAATCTCGGAAATCAGCCTCGGGCGCGTTGACCCGCGTGGTTGCACGGCGCGCCGGGCGCGCGCCCTCAAAATCCGCCGCCAGTGCGTTGGACTCGCGCTTGAGGTACAAAAGCACGCCTTCGCCGGCCGCCGAGATTCGTTCCATCGCGGAACGCAGCAGGTTGCGGGTGTTGCGAACCGAGTAGCCGAACACGTCGCCCGGCAGATACTCGCGATGCGCCCGAACCAGGATCGGCTTGGCCGGATCCACCTTGCCCATCACCAGCACCAGGTGCTCGGTGTGATCGATAAGGTTGCGATAGACCATCGCGCGGAACTCGCCGAACGCGGTCGGCAGCTTCGCCTCAGCGATCCGCTGGACCATCGTCTCATTGCGCAGCCGGTACTCGATGATGTCCGCGACCGTGACAATCTTGAGCCCGTGCACTTTCGCGAACTCAACCAGGTCGTCGCGCCGCGCCATTGTGCCGTCTTCTTTCAGAATCTCGCAGATGACGCCCGCCGGCTTGAGTCCCGCCAGCCGCGCCAGGTCAACCGCGCCTTCGGTCTGCCCCGTGCGCACCAGCACGCCGCCGTCGCGCGCGCGTAGCGGATAGACGTAGCCGGGCGTGATGAACTCGGCGCCGCTGGCGTCCTCCCGCACCGCTTGCAAAATCGTGGTCGAGCGATCCTGCGCCGAGATTCCCGACCCCGACGCTCGCCGCGCGGTGATCGCCGTCGTGAATGCGGTCCCGAGCGGCGCCTGGTTGTCGCCAACCATCATGCTGAGCCCGAGTCTGTCTATTCGCTCCGCCGACATGGGCAGGCAAATGAGCCCGCGCCCGAACTTGGCCATGAAGTTGACCGCCTCGGGGGTGACTTTTTCGGCCGCCATGCACAAATCGCCCTCATTCTCCCGCTGTTCGTCATCCATCAGGATGATCATGTGGCCGCGGCGGGTTTCATCGAGTGCTTCCTCGATCGAAATAAACGGAGCGGAGGCTTTCTTGCGGGGGGTTATCTCACCAAACATTTGTGCGGCTCTCGATAAATTCTTACTCAACTATATACCGCCAGCCAAGCATCCTCGAAGCCCGCGCGATGCTATCTTGGGCGCCATGGCGGCCCAAATTACTACCGCGGTCCTGCTGGCTGCCGGGCGCGGCAAACGCCTGGGCGCTCTGACCGCCGAGACTCCGAAAACACTGCTCGAGGTCGCGGGTTCACCGCTGATTTCGCATATCGCCGGTGCGCTCGCCGCGGCGGGATTGACGCACCTCATCGTCGTGGTGGGCTACCTGTCGGAACAAATCGAAGCATGGGCCAAAACCTGGCAGCGCGAAAATCCGGCAATCAAAATCACAACCGTCAGGCAGCCGGTATTGAACGGGACCGGCGGCGCGATGCTTGCGGCGAGGGCGCATCTTGCGGGCCTGCCGCGCTTCGTTTTCGGATGGGCCGATATTCTGATGGACCGCGCGAACTACCCGCGCTTCCTCCATCACGCGCGCAACAACGAGTACGATTTGATGCTCGCGGTAAATCGCGTCAAGGATCCGTTTCGCGGCGCCGCCGTCTATGTGACAGCGCGCATGATCGTCGAGCGCCTCGACGAAAAACCGGCGCCCGGAACCGCCACGACCCAATGGAACAACGCGGGACTTTTCGCCACCGGCCCGATAATTTTCGACTACCTCGCGCGGCTCGAACCGTCGGTGCGCGGCGAGCTCGAACTCCCCGGTGCAATCGCGCAAATGATCGCCGACGGCCGCGTCGTCCGCGCGCTTGATATGCGTGGATTCTGGAGCGACGTCGGCACGCCCGAAGATCTCGAGAAGGCGCGCGCCTGGTTCAAGCCAAAGAGGAAGCGGCGATGAGTATCCCCGACGGATGGGACGGCGGGGAGTTGTCGCGCGCTGCCCGCCTCGCTGCGCGCGTCCGCGCCGGCGCCGATTCGCGAATCTTCGCGGCCCGCGCGCCCGGTCGCGTCAATCTGATCGGCGAGCACACCGACTACAGCGGCCTGCCTGTGCTGCCGGTTGCGATCGATCGATCTACAATCGTCGTCGCCGCCGCCATCACCTCCGCCGAAATCGAGCTGGCGAACGCCGACCCTGGCTGGTCCTCGCGCCGTTTTGCGATCGAACGGCAGATTCCAGCGTACGAAACCGGCGATTGGGCCAACTACGTGAAGGCCGCGATTCAGGGTGTGATCGATCATTTTGCGCGGCGCGGACGTTTTTATCCGCCCGCAACTTCAGTTGACAACTTGCGGGGCGCATCGATGGTCGTCGATGGCCGCGTGCCGCCGGCGGCGGGCCTGTCGTCATCGGCCGCGCTCACGGTTTCGACCGCGATGGCATTCATGGCGGTCAACGAGCTCCAACTCGACGGAATCGAAACCGCCACGATGGTTGCGCGCAGCGAATGGTACGTCGGGACGCGGGCGGGTGGAATGGACCAGGCGGCGTCGATTCTCGGCCGTCGCAACCATGCGCTGTTTATCGAGTTTGACCCCTTGCGCGTGCGCGCGGTGAAGATGCCGGCGAACGCGGCGCTGGTCGTGGCCGATAGCCGGGAAATAGCGGACAAGTCGGGGATGGTGCGCGCGGAGTACAATCGGCGGGTCGTCGAGTGCGCGCTCGCGGCGCGAATTCTCGGGCGCGCGCTTGCTCTCGACGGCGTTACGATCCTTGGCGACGTGGTTCGCGCATTACCCGGATGGAACGCGGCGCAACTCGTCGAGAAACTCGCGGCGGCCGCGCCCGCGCGGCTCGGCGCGGATCTGAAAGAGGCGGCGAACATCCTGGGCGTCTCGCAGTTGGCGCTCCAGGCAGAGTTGCTTGGCCGGGGTTCGACTCGGATCGCGCTGGATTCGAGCCGCTCGCTGGAAATTCTCAAACGTGCGCGGCATGTCTTGACCGAGACCGAGCGGGTGATTCGTGCGGCGGAGGTGCTCGACGCGGGGCGCCTCGATGAAATGGGAAAGCTGATGGATGCGTCGCATCAGAGTCTCGCCGATGACTTCGAATGCAGCACCCGGCGCCTTGACGCGATCGTGGAATGTGCACGGCGCGGCGGCGCGTTCGGCGCGCGGCTGACGGGCGCGGGTTTTGGCGGTTCGATTGTTGCGCTGTGCGACGTGGCGAGTGCGGACGCGGTGATTGATTCGATCGATCGCGGATATTACGCGAAGCTTGGTCTCGGCGCGCCTGAAAATTGGCGAGCCGTGTTGCACGCGGGCGCGGGCGCGAGCGTGATCGATTTACCAGCGGCGTGAGAGCGTCCTAGCGCTTGAGGCGCAGCATACGCGCGGAGTGCGGCGGGAGATCGATCGTACCGAAGATTTCAATTTTCTCGCCGCCCGCGAGATCGAGCGCAACAATCTCGCCGGCGCCCAGCCTTAAATCGGACATTTGCACGCGTACCGGCTCGTCGCCGCGATTCAGGAGCATCGCGACCGCGCCGGTGGCGATCGCGCCACCACCTGCGCTTTCCGCGATCAGGCCGCGCACGTCGCCGGTGGCCATCAGATCGAGCGCGAGTACGGGTTCGCGCGCCGCGTTGGAATCGATCTCGGTGCTGATTTGCGCGGCGGCGCGAAACAATCTTCCCGCTTCGGCGTCGAGGATGCTCATGTCATCGGAGATCAGAAGCATCCCGCCGCTGGCGACGATGGTCGCGGCCAGCGCAGCGCGCTCGTCGGCGCTGAGGCGGGTTTCGCGCGCCCGCAGCATCAAGCAGTCGGGGTCGTTCAGCCATAGACGCCGATGCATGAAGCTGCGCGCGATGATCGCGTCGAGCGCATGGACCGTTGACGGATCGCCCGCTCCGGAAGCGGTCGAGCCCCAGAACGGAGAAACATCCGGACCGATTCGCATCCCGTCCACGACACCGATCGCCTGGCCAATCGGGCATCCGCATCCGAGGATGAACGCGTCGTCGCCGGCGCCGCTGCGAATCGCCTCGAGGCCGTGGCGGATGGTTTCGCCGCGCGTGAGATTCGGATCGTGACGCCGCCCGGGTGCGGCGGCGGCGTAAAGAAAATCGAGTTTCAAATACGAGTAGCCAAACTCGCCGGTGAGCCTCGCGAACAGATCGCGGAGGTGCGCGAGAAACGCCGGGTTGCTCGCGTCGAGCGCGTACGCGAACGCGTCGTTGCTCTTCGTCCAGTTTGCGTTGTAGCCGGCGCGAACCGGTTCGCCGCTCTCCGCGTGCGTGATGAACCAGTCGGGATGTTCGATCATCAGGCGCGAGTCGCGAGCCGCAAGAAACGGTGCGGTCCACAGCCCTGCTTTGAAGCCGGCGGCGCGAATTTCGCCGCCGATTTTTTTCAGTCCGCCTGGAAATTTCGCGTTGGTGGTATCCCAGTCGCCGAGCGCGGACTGAAAGCCGTCGTCGAGTTGAATCACGTCGAGCGGAAACTCGGAGCGCATCGCTGCGAGCGACTTGATATTGGCGCGCAGCGCGTCCTCGGTGATCGCGTCAAAGTAGTGGTACCAGGAGCACCATCCGCGCTGAAACGGCGCGCTGACCCGCGCATTCATCCATCGCCCGGTAAGCTCGGCCCATCGCGCGGCCAGCCGCGCCGCGGACTCATCGGCGGCGGCGATGAACAGCGGATCGAGTTCGCGATGCGCGCCCGGCGCGAGAGTTACATCGTCGAGGATCGCGCGTGCGAATATTTTTTCAGGGCTCGAGACGCTGAGAGTCGAAAGCGAAGTGGCGGCTCCGATGAATCCGGCCAGGACGCGCTCCGCGGCGCCGCGGCTTTCGACGATCGTGAAAAGTTCAGACGCATCCGCTTCGCGGAATTCGGGCGGGCGCGTCGGTTCACTCTGGTGCATGAGCCGAAGGATGAAAACGGCGGTATCGCGAGGATGGTTCCTTTGCGACCCGCCGACGTCGTCGCCTGCCGAGGCGCTCCATGACTGATATCCATGCTTGAAAAATCGGGCCGGGGCGGACGGTGCGAAGCCGGTCGAGACTTCGAAGAGTGCATACGTGAGTCGAACCGGATCGGCGCCGCGATTGGCGACGGTTGCGCGAACGATGGCGCCGCCGAATGCGTGTTCGAGACGGGCAGAGATCGCGAGGCCGTCGCCGATGGCGCTCGCTTCGCGCCCGCCCGATGGTGCATCGAGACCGAGCCGGCACGCGTGGCCGGCGGCGTCGATGAAGCGCAGCTCGATTCGCGACAGCAGTGCGTTCGTCACGTGGTGAGACTTGCAAACAGACGCGATCGCGGCAAGGCAGCGGCCATCCCCTGCGCCTTGGCAAGGAAAAGAGATGCGCGCGGAGGTTGCCCTGAGATGCCCAAAGACCTACAGCCAGCCGCGCGAGCCAAAGACAATTGCGAGCAACAGGGAAACGCAGGCCAATCCGCCCACGATGCTCCATCGCTTCGCTTCAGTTTCAGCGTCATGCGCCCACGCAGCGACCGCGAAAAACCAGGCGTATCCGAAGACGACGATCAAGATCAGTCCCGCGCCAACATTCCAAAAGGGCCAGTACCAGTTCAGGTAGCCCCATCGATTCAGCACGACTTCCAGGATCACCGATGCGACCGATTGTCCGGCGATCAACATCCATCGGCTGTTCAAGCCGAATATTTTTGCGCGCGGATTTGCCGGCAGCAGCTTCGCAAACGCCATCCCGTAGATCAAAAACAACAGTGTGGTTTCGGCGTTGAGCCCGACCAGGATCTGATATGAGGTGTGCCCGGTCTCGACCCATAACGGCGCGCGTCCGGTCCAAAACAAAATCGCCGAATTGACCAGTTCGTTAATCCAGTCGGCAAACCAAAGCGCCAGCCCCGCCGCGATCACGTTCCATCGCCGCGCCATGATCTCGCCCGCATAGATGAACATGGTCAGGATTAGCAGGTACACGATTGTCCAGTCGAAATTGGCGGGGCTTCGAAGCACGGCGAGCGCCGCGCGTGCCGGTTCGGTCATTTTCTCAGACCTCCTGCCGGGAATGTACTTCACGGCGGATCAAATTGGCAGTTCACTTGGATAACGGAAATCCAGGCTTAATTGTAATGTGAAAGCACGGGTGATCCCTGCACCTTGTTAAGAACAAGCTGCGGACGGAATTTATACTGAGTACTCGAAGGACCCTGTTAGAAGAGGTAAGCGCCGGATAATCTTAGCCATCAGTTGGGAGAGCGAAGTCATCGATACGCCGCCGGAAATAGAGGCCGCCGAGGTTGACGAGGCGGGCGCAAACATACCCGCGCAAAATCGCCGGAGCGCCCGACTCACCGCGTTCCGCGCCCTGCGGCATCGCAATTTCAGACTGTTTTTCGTCGGACAGCTAATCTCGCTGATCGGCACCTGGATGCAAACGGTCGCGCAAGCGTGGCTGGTGCTCAAGCTCACCAATTCATCGATGATGCTGGGCGTGGTGGCGTTTGCGAGCTACATGCCGATCGTGCTGGTCGCGTTGTTCGCCGGCGTGGTGGTCGATCACGTCGATCGGCGCCGACTGATAATCGGCGCGCAGACGCTGTTGATGATGAGCGCGTTCGTGCTCGGAGGACTGACGTGGGGCGGCGCGGTGAAGGTCGAGTACGTGATCGCGCTGGCTGCTCTCAACGGGCTGGTCAGCTCGTTCGACATGCCGGGACGGCAGGCGTTCGTGGTCGAGATGGTGGGGCGCGAAGACCTGGCCAATGCGATCGCGATGAACTCGATGATCTTCAACGGCGCGCGGATGATCGGTCCGGCGATCGCGGGACTCTCGATCGCGGTGATTGGAGTTGCGGGCTGCTTCATGCTCAACGGCGTCAGCTACCTCGCGGTCATCTGGAGCCTGTTCGAGATGGAACTGCCGCGCCACGAGCGCCGCAAATTCGGCGCTACGATGATGCGCCAGGTGCGGCTCGGGCTGGTGTACGTCTGGCGGCATCGCCCGACCCTGTGGCTGCTGGTGCTGGTGGCTCTCAACATGGGAATCGGGATGCAGTACTCAGTGCTGATCCCGCTGTTCGCGCGCGATCTGCTGCACGTCGGAGCGCACGGCTACGGCTTTCTGATGGCGGCGCAGGGGCTGGGCGCGGTGATTAGCGCAATCGTGATGAATTCGCGCTCGACGGCTCCCAGAGCGCTGCGTCAGAACCTGGTGTTCGGCATTTTTTGCATGGCGATTGCAACCGCCGGGTTCGGCGTGTCGAGCTGGATGGCGATGTCGATGCTCGCGCAATTGTTCATCGGCGTCGGCCTGATGAATCACATGGTGACGACCAACACGCTGTTGCAGATGTTCGTCTCGGACGAACTGCGCGGGCGCGTGATGAGTATCTACACGCTGTCGTTCATCGGCACCGCGCCGCTGGGCAGCCTGGCGGTCGGCTATATCGGGGAAAATTTCAGTCCGCGGGCGGCGGTGTTGTTCTGCGCGGCGTTCTCGCTGCTGTGCGGATTTATTTTGTTGACGAAGCTCAAGTTGATCGCGCAGGCGCAGGCGGAGGTCGCGGAGAACTGGTAAGCGCGCGCGAATAATTTCGCGGGTGGCCGATGATTCGTTCCTTCCCGATCTGCGCACGATCGAGGATCCAACGGCCTTCGCGGTGACCCTGGAAACTGGCTAGGATTGTAAAACTTCGAGCGCGTAGGAGCCGTTGAACGCAATGAAATTCGGAACATTTTTGTATCAGACATCGCCCAACAGTATCGCGGCGGTCGCTCGCAAAGCCGAGCAGAGCGGTTTCGAATCGCTTTGGATCCCCGAGCATATTATTTTGCCCGTAACCTACCGCTCGCCGTATCCGTATTCATCCAGTGGCAGGATGGGTGCGCCTCCGGAGATTCCCCTGCACGATCCGATGCTGGCGCTGGCGTTCGTCGCCGGGATCACCACCAGGATCCGGCTGGCGACGGGAGTGTTCGTGCTCCCGATTCGCAACGCCTTTGCGACTGCCAAGGCGGTCGCCAGCCTGGACGTCCTTTCGGGCGGGCGCTTTATTTTCGGGGTCGGGATCGGGTGGCTCGAGGAGGAGTTCGACGCGGTCGGGATGAACTTCAAAGACCGCGCGCTGCGTACCCGCGAGTACCTCGCGCTGATGAAGGAGCTGTGGACCAAGGAGTCGCCGGAGTATCACGGCAAGACGATTTCGATTGAAGGCTTCAAGTTCATGCCCAAACCGTCACAAAAACCGCATCCACCGATTGTCTTCGGCGGCAACACGGAGCCGTCGCTCAAACGGGCGGCGAAACTCGGCGACGGGTGGTATGGAATCGCCGAAGGTCTCGACGAGGTTGCGGCGACCATCAAGCGGCTGCGCGAGCATGAACGCGCGGCGGGGCGGACGGCCCCGCTGGAACTGACGGTGAGCAGGCTGCGCGAACAATTGAAGCCCGGAGACATCGAGCGATTCGCCGCGATGGGCGTGTCGCGGATAATCATCGGGCCGGCCGCGACGACCCGCGAGCAAATTGCGTCGATGGAAAAGTTCGGCGCCGAGGTAATCGCAAAGCAGTGATCGCGAGCGGACAGTATTACGCTGCGAGCTTTGCGCAGCCTGTTGGCGTGTCGCAATTCGCGCGGATATCATCGACACTTGCGCCGGAGGAGCGCTTACCAAGATGAAAAGGTGCCCGCGCTGCGAAAAAACTTTCCCCGACTCGGAAACGTTTTGCGAAGCTGACGGAACCGCGCTGGTGCAGGCGGGACCTGCTTTTGCCGAAGGAGCGGCCGCCAGCGGTGCGATCGACGCCGGCGAGCAAATCGAGTGTCCGGTATGCGGCGGCAAGGCGCAGCCGGGGGAACTGATCTGCAACTTCTGCGGTGCGCGGCTCGGGATGGAATCGGCGCCGGCCTCGTACCCACCGCAGCCGTCGCCGCAGCCGCCGCGAGCGGGGACGTCGGCGCGGCGCGATCCATCGCCGTCGATGCGCATCACGGGCAGGGTGCCCGGCGCCGACAACGACAGCGAAGAAGAAGGCCGCGGCCGGTTCGGCGTCCTCTGGTACTTGATCGCGGCGATAGTTGCGCTCGGAGGCGGCGCGTGGCTCGCGCTTCATCTCAGCTCCAGGCCCGCGGAGCAGCCGGTGGCGAACGCGTCGCCGGCGGCGCTCGCGTCGGTGGCAGCGGCGGCGCCCAGTGGGCCGTTGGTGGCGTTGTCGAAGGCGATCGGGGTGCAGGTGACGGGGGACTCGGCGGCGGCGCCCGAGCGCAATCAGGAAGCGTCGCGGAAATTTTTCGAAGATCACAAGGACGGATTGCTGGACAGCTATTCGCGTGCGATCGCCGGTGACAGCACGCTGCGGGATGCGATGGTGGTGCGAGTCAGGGTGCTGCCCAACGGCAGCGTGGACGAGGCGTCGGTGCGGACCTCGACCAATCCGAATCCGGCGTTCGACGCGGAAGTGGTGAATGACGTTTCGGCGTGGAATTTCGCGCCGTTCAGCGGCGGCCAGGTCGAGATCGATTATCCGATAATTTTCACCAACGATCCCACGACCAAGGACGCGCTCGAGTCGCAACTGAACTCGAAGCTGGCGGGACTCAGCCCGACCGAGGCGCCGGAATTCGCCAGCGCACCGCCGACGTCCTCGCCGGCCGCGTCGGAAGCGGCGGGTGCTCCCTCGCCGGCGTCAGTCGAGACGCCCGCGATGCTGGCCGAGCCTGAGCCTACCCCCGCGCCCGCGCCGCACAAGCGCCATCACGTGGCGAGCGCGCCCAAGCCGCCGCCGCTGACCTTGCAGCAGCGCGTCAAGATGGTGCTGGGGTCGAATCCGAGGACCCGGCGCGTGGATTGTTACACCAGCGGCAGCACGGTGACGATTTTTGGCAAGGTCTTCGACGCCGACGCCAAGCTGTATGCGGAAAAAATCGTGCGCCAGGTGCCGGGAGTCGGCAACGTGGTCGATTCGCTGACGACCGATACGGCCGATTGGGCGACGCGCCAGGCTGTGATCGCGTCGCAGATTTATGCCGCGGGGTTGAACAACGTGACCGTCAAGGTGATCGGCAGCGACGCGTATCTTGGCGGCACCGTCAAGACCGATGCGCAAAAGCAGCAGGCGGTGACGATCACCGAGAACGCGTCGCCAGGGGTCCACGTGCGGGGTAATATCATCACGGTTGTGCCCGGAAACATGTTCGGATTCTGACCCGCGGTCTTTGACGACGGCGCCGGGTGTCATCGATCCGGTGGGGCGTGATACTATTGACAGGTTCCGAGGCGAGCGCTTATATGGCGGAAAGAGCGCAGCATAAGGCGCGCCTACCAGGAGGAATCTATTTCCATGGCTGATGCAGCACCGACGACACCTAAGGAAATCTTTGCGGCGATGCCCGGTCGCTTCAACAAAGACGCGGCGAAGGGTTTGAACGCGACCTACCAGTTTGACCTCTCGGGCGACAACGGCGGCAAGTGGCACGTAATCATCAACGACGGCACCTGCACGGTCAAAGACGGACCGGCCGCTTCACCGAGCATCACGATCTCGATGACGGCGCAGGACTACGTTGACATGACGTCCGGCAAGCTCAACGGGCAGGTCGCATTCATGAGCGGCAAACTGCGAATCGCGGGCGACATGGGCCTCGCGCTGCGCATGCAGAGTTTGTTTGCCTAAACCGTGAATCTAAGATACCAATGAATTGCACGCCGGCCGGAGCCCAATGCAGGCCCGGCCGGCGGAAAATCCGCCTGCAAAACAACCCACATAAGATCATCCCAAGCCGAAACGCGCCGATAAAATTCAGATTCGGTACGCAGCCGAGACACAATCTTATCCACTGATTAACGACCCAGGCCGCCGCCAACGCGAGCGCCGATTACCGTCGGTACATCAATTTCGGAAACGAAAATTCTGTTTCTAAAACGCTCCCGAGCAAGGAGGACAAATCCACGTCACAGGAAGAGAGAACGCAAATGAGTTCCGCGGAGTTTGAGGGCGACCTCAACAAGGAAAGCGGACAATCGACCGACAACGGCCAGGACAACGATTCGCTGGCCTCAAAACTGTCGAAGGAGCTCAGCAACTGGCGGCGCAACCGCACCTCGTCGCAGCCACGGCATTCTGACGGATCGAGTCAGAACTTTCAGTCAGAGCCGGCCCGCACGATCAAGGTTCGCGGTCACGAGACTTTGGTGGTTCGCAAACCGAAGCTCGTCGCTAAGCCCCCCGTGAGTACGAATCACACACCAAATAGTCAGTAGTCGGTTTTTCACTTGTCCGCGGTTGTGTGGCGGGGCGTGCGGAAGGGTCAGGAGCGGAAGATTTCGACAGGCATCTCGCGCGACGCTTGCCGGGCCGGATAAACGGTCGCGAGCAGGCAGAGAAGCATCGAGGCCAGCGCGACGGCGGCGAAGTCCCACGGATCGACGGCGATCGGCAGCGTCGAGATGCCGTAAATTTCGCGCGGGATGTGTATGAACTGGTAACGCGCCAGCGCGAAGCATCCGCCGGCGCCGAGAATCAATCCCGCCGCGGTTCCCGCCGCGCCGACGATCAATCCCTTCATCACGAAAATCAGGCGCACGTCGCGCCGCGTCGCACCCATCGCGATCAGCACCGCGATGTCCTTGCGCTTTTCCATCACGACCATGATCAGCGTCGCCACCAGGTTGAACGCGGCGACCCCGATTAGCATCACCAGCACCAGTGCATACACGCGCTTGAGCAGTTCGAAGCCGGCGGCCGCCGATTCGTTGAACTCGATCCAGTTGCGCACCTGGTACGGACTCGCGAACACTTTGCGCAGCGCAGCGGTGACCGCGTCGGTCTGGTCGAGATTGGTCAGATGGATATCGATGCCGTCCACTCGTCCGGTGCGCCCGAAAAAATCCTGCCCGCGCGCGAGCTCCATGAACACCATGTTGCTATCGACAAAGTTCATTCCCGAGTCGAAGATCGCGCCGATCGCGAATTGGCCGCTCTTGGTTGAGAGCGATCCATCGGGCGAAATTATCGGCGCCACCATCCGCACCGCGTCGCCGCGTTTGGCCTTGAGTTTTTTCGCCAGGCTGACTCCGATCGCCAGGCCCCCTGCCGCAGCCGCCGGCTCCGACGCGCTCCCGGGCATCGCGTAGCTTCGCGACAGATCGTCCAGACTGCCCGCCGTCATGTATCGGCCCCATTGCGCCCGCACCACCGGGTTTTTCGGCTCGACGCCGCGCACCACCACGCCGCCGATTCCCCGTCCCGAACTCAGCATCGCCTGCCCCACGATGTACGCATCGGAGCCGTTGACGCCGCGCACGCCGGCGACCTTCTTCTCGATGTCGCCGTAGTTGTCGATCGACCCTTGCGAATTGAGTATCTGCACCTGCGGGCTGAGGCTGAGCACGCGTTCCTTGAGGCTCTGCTCGAAGCCGCCCATCACCGAGAGCGTCACCGTGAGCGCCGCGACCCCGATCATCACGCCGACCCCGGTGAAGATCGTCGTGATCGAGATGAAGGCGTCTTTGCGCCGCGCGCGCAGATAGCGGAGCGCAATTTTCAGTTCGTATCGCACGGCGGGTCGCGGATCGAACTCAGAATATCACGTTTTCTTTTTTCAGCTGCTCGATCTCATCGGCGCTGAGCGACAGCATCTCGCGGAAGACTTCGTCGTTGTCCTGGCCGAGAATCGGCGCCGCCGAGCGCAGCGTGCCGGGTGTCCGGCTCATTCGATGCTCGAGGCCCTCGTACGGCGACGGGCCCATCTCCTTGTGCTCGAGCCAATGCCAGAAGCCGAACGCCTCGAGGTTGTCGTCCTGGTGGATATCGACGCAGTTCTCCACCGGGTAGGCGGCAACTCCCGCGGCCTGCAACTTCGCGGTGAGTTCGTGAGCGTCGTGGATGCGCGTGAGCGAGCCGACCAACTCGTCGATTGCGCCGGCGTTCTCCATGCGGCCCTGCGCCGTCGCAAAGCGCCGGTCTGTCGTATTGGCGCCCAGCGCCGTCAGCATCGCGCGCCATTGTTCGTCGCCCGCCACCGCGATCGCGATCCATCGCTCGTTGCCGTCCTCGTCGGCGCATCGGTAGGCGCCATGCGGCGCGTATCGCGCCGACGCGTTGCCGCGCGGGCCAAGCACCCGTCCGCTGGCGAAGTAATCGATCAACGCGGGCGCCAGATTCTGCATCGCGGCCTCGTACTGCGACATGTCGATATACTGGCCCTGGCCGGTGCGCCGGCGATAGTCGAGCGCGGCCAGCAGCGCGAAGGTCGAAAAACGCGGCGCGATAAAATCCGTGTAGGCGCCGTACGGCGGCGTGCATGACCCCGGCCCGTAGCCCGAGATGTAGTAGAACCCCGACAGCGCCGCCATCAGTTGCCCGAAGCCGGGGTAGAGCGCGTTGGGTCCCGTCTGCCCCTGCATGCAGGTCGAGAGCATGATCAGGTCGGGGCGCAGTTCGCGCAGATTTTCGTAATCCAGTCCCCAGTTGCGCATCGCCTTGGGCGTGAAACTCTCGACGACGATATCGGCCCACGGCACCATCCGCTTGGCCAGCTCGCGCGCTCTGGGCTTGCCCAGGTCGAGCGTGATTCCTTTTTTCGAGGTGTTGAAGCTCGCGAAAAACTGGCTGCGGTTGATCCCCGGCATCGCTTCCTTCCACGGCGGGCCGATTCGCAGCACGTCGGGACGCGCGGCCGACTCGATACGGATTACTTCGGCGCCATTGTCGCCGAAATACTTGGTCGTGATCGGGCCCACTCCGACCCAGGCGAAGTCCAGCACATGAACTCCTTCCAATGCGAAACGGCTCATCTCGAATTTCTCCTGGCTAGATCGAGCCGGCGGCTCGCAGCTGGTTCAAGCGCTCCGGCGCAAGCCCGAGCAGCCCGCGGTAGATCTCGTCGCTATGCTCGCCGATTCGCGGCGCGCGCGCGGTCGATCCGATCGGCGTCGCGGTCATTTTCGCAAACGGCCCCGGAAACGTCAGGGTGCGGCCGATCGTGTCGTGCGGCACCGCGGTCCAGAAGTCGCGCGACTTGAGCTGCTCGTCGGATGCGATGTCGGCGGCCGTCGCGACCGGCGCCAGGAAGATCCGCCGCTTGAGTGCCTGCGCGTAGACTTCCTGCTTGGTCATCGTGAGCATGAAGCGCTGGATCGTGTCTTCGAGTTCGTCGGTCTCCTTGTGGTCCTGCTCGGTCATCGCCATGAACACCCCGGGTATCCACGAAAGCCAATCCTTGGTCCGCATCCAGTCGGAGCCGAATCCGTTCTCCCGCATCCACTCGATCAGCGCGACGGTCAACTTGCCGAACGTCGTCCCGCCGGCGATCAGGGTCGAGATGTGCCCGTCCTTGCACTCGTACACCATCTTGCGCCGCGCGTCGGCCGAGCCGAAAAAAACTCCGGTGCGGGTCAGATGGCTGCCGTGCAGGAACGGCATCGCCTGCTCGTTCATCAGCGTCCACACGATGCAGGCCTGCATGTTGACCACGATTCGCTGGCCGAGCCCGTCGATTCGGCGCGGGTAGTGCGCCATCATCATCGCGACCGCCGCCTCGCCGCCGGCGTGCAATCCGGCTTGCGGTAGACTCATCTGCAGCGGTGGCTTTCCCTCCTCGCCCATCAGGTACATCTGTCCGCCGGCCGCCCACGAAATGATGTCGGCCCAGGCGTAGTCTTTGCCCGGACCCGTGTCGCCGAACGGCGTGATCGACGCGTAGATGAGGCGCGGATTTTTCTTGATGAGCGCCTCGTAGCCCAGACCGATCGAGTCGAGATAACCCAGCCGATGCGACTCGACGAGGAAGTCGGATTGCGCCGCCAGGTCGGCGACGAGTGCGCGCCCGTCTTTACTGGCGAGGTTGGCGGTTACGGATTTTTTCCCCGCGTGATAGGCGATCGAATAGAGGCAGTGGTCGGCGTCGGCGATATCGTCGAGATAGGGCGGGATCCGCCGCGTCGAGCAGCCGGCGGGCGCTTCGACCTTGATAACTTCGGCGCCGAGATCGGCGAACATCTTGCCGCACAACGCGCCCTTCTCGTCGGTCAAATCGAGCAGCCGCAATCCTCTGAGCAACTGTGATGGCATCGATGAATTAAACCTCGCTTGCCCCGCCGGCGGGCCGGATATTCCCGTTGCGCAAATCCCGTTGAGCAGCTCCGCCCGCGCCTGAATCTTGGAAGTTTATATCCTACCGCGCCAAAGATGTAACCCCTGTGATTGAATGCGAAACCCTCCATGGGTTTCGCACTTCCTTGGGCAGGGGTGACCCCTGCACCCAATGAAAAAGTGAAAAGTGAAAAGTGAAAGAAAAAGTTGCGGGACTTCGTCCCTGTCAAAGGTAGGAGTAGGGAAGAGTCGCGCAGATTGGTGTTGGTCTAGCGTGACCGCTGCTACTTGCTTAGCTCGCCGAGCAAGGCCTCGGCGTCTTTCGGGTCGGCGGTATCGAAGCCTTCGCTGAACTGCCCGTAGATTTCTGTGAGCTTTGACGGGGAGCGGCATTATTCCGGGCGGAGCAGGCGCAGGCCGAATAGCAGACCTTGGGCGCCGGTTACCACTTCGAGCGCCGGCACTGCCGGCGAGACGAACTGGCGGCTATTCGTGCTGGCGGGCGTGGCGCGCCGCGCCGATCGCGGTGGCGAAATCGGCATGCTCGGGAATCACGAAGCGCCGCCCGAACGGAAACGTGAGCCGCCTCATCTCCTGCATGAATCGGAACAGCCGCGACAACTTCCCGGTCAGCACGATATTCTCCTGCCCACAGGCGCGCGCGCTGGCCATCGCCAGCACGCCGATCGATTCCACGATCATGTTCATGATCGCCAGCGCCTTGTCCTCGGGCGTCGCGTCGGCGCTTATTTTGCCGAAGTTCGCGGCCGTGGTTGACGGCGGCAGGTCGCCCATCGCGCCGCCGGCGATGTCGCGAACGCTGAGATCGATGCGCCGCAGATCGCCTTTGCGCGCGAGTTTTTCCAGCCGCTCGATCGTCAACACGCCGAGCATGTGCTTGGCCAGTCCGAGCAGCGTGCCGCCGCCGATGCCGGTGCCGCTGAAATGCGAGATTTTGCCAGGCGTCACCGATACGATCGCGGTGCCCGTCCCCAGCGAGACCACCAGCGCGCTTTCCTTTCCGGCCAGCGAAGTCCCGCCGATTCCGATTGCGGTGAACTCGTTGACCTTGACCACCGGCCTGCCGAGCAAGGAATCCGCCAGTACCCGCGAGCCCGCGCCGGTGGCGGCGACGCATTCGATGTCTTCGAGTTTGATGCCGAAGTCGGCGACCAGTTTTCCCAGCGCGCCGGCCGCCGCCGCGACCGGGTCGTTGGCCTCGATCGTTACGACGTGCAGGCCGCCGTTTTCGAGGATGACGGCGTCGGTGGTCGAACCGCCAATATCGATGCCAACGATCATAGGTGATGCCGGCTCCTGTCCAGCCCGTCTTGAAGCTAGAACAGCCGCAGCCACCCGCGCAACGACGCAGCGGCCGGGGTAGGGCGCCGCCTTAGCCGGACCCGGCCACTGTGATACTTTTCAAAAATGGCACGGCGCAAAGCCGATTCGTCGGATAGTCTGTTCCCATCGCGCACGCCGCTCAGCCAGCCGCTGGCCGATCGGATGCGTCCGCGCACGCTCGACGAAATCGTCGGCCAGGAGCATCTGCTGGGTCCGGGAAAGTTCCTGAGCGAGATGGTGGCGGCGCACGTGCTTCATTCGATGATCCTGTGGGGCCCGCCGGGCACCGGCAAGACTACCCTTGCACTCGTGCTCGCCGAGCACTCGGGTGCGGTGTTCCGCAAGCTGGCCGCGGTAACCTCGGGCGTCGCCGATCTGCGCGAGGCGGTGGAGGCGGCGCGCCACGATCTCGACGCGGGCAAGCGCACCGTGGTCTTCATCGACGAGATCCATCGATGGAACCGCGCGCAGCAGGATGCGTTTCTGCCGCATGTCGAGAGCGGGCTGATCACGCTGATCGGCGCAACCACGGAAAATCCTTCGTTTGAGGTCATCTCGGCGCTGCTCTCGCGGATGCGGCTGCTCGTGCTCCATCCGCTCTCGGAGGAAAACCTCGCGGCGCTGGTGCATCGCGCGCTCGCCGACAAGGAGCGCGGGCTCGGCGAGGTCGGGCTCAAGCTCGGAGTCGGCGCGATCGACGAGATCGTTCGAAACGCCGGCGGCGACGCGCGGCGCGCGCTCGGCACGCTGGAGATTGCGGCGGAGTTCGCGCAAAACGCCGGCGCGACGCTGATCATGCCCGACCACATTCGCGAGTCGGCGCAGCAGAAGGCGCTGCTCTACGATCGCGCGGGCGAGGAGCACTACAACGTCATCTCGGCCTTCATCAAGAGCATGCGTGGCAGCGATCCCGACGCCGCGATTTACTGGATGATGAGGATGGTCGAGGCGGGCGAGGATCCGCTGTTCATCGCGCGGCGGATGGTGGTGTTTGCCTCCGAAGACGTCGGCAACGCCGATCCGCGCGCGTTGCAAATAGCGATCGCGGTCAAGGAGGCGGTGGACTTCGTCGGGATGCCCGAAGGCGTGATTCCGCTCGCGCAGGGCGTGACCTACCTGGCCAGCGCGCCCAAGTCCAATGCGTCGTATCGCGCGATGCGCCAGGCGGGCGAAGATGCGAAAACGCTTGGCGCCTTGCCGGTGCCGCTCCATTTGCGCAACGCACCGACGCCGATGATGAAAGGACTTGGCTACGGCAAAGACTACCGCTATCCGCACGATTTCGAGGGCGCGCTGGTCGCGCAGAACTACTTGCCGGACAAATTGGAAGAAAAGGTATATTACGAACCTTCCGAGCGCGGCTACGAAATCAGGATTCGCGAGTTTCTTGCCCGCGCGCGCGCGGCGCGCAATACCACATCGCGGCGCAAGCCGGACGGGAAAGACTGACGGGAAAAAAGCGAACCGCGAGAGCCGGAGCATATCCGTTCCCGCGGTTCACAAAAGTCAGGCCAAGAGATTATTTCGCGCCGAGAACCGCGTCCTTCAGCGCTTTGGCAGCGGTGAAGCGAAGCCGGGTGCGCGCTGGAATCTTGATCTCCTGACCGGTGGCCGGATTGCGGCCCATGCGCGCCTTGGTCTTGCGCTTGCGGAAGATACCGAGGCCGGCCAGCCGCAGCGATCCTTCCTTCTTGAGCTCACGGACGACCAGCGCGTTGAGTTCCTCGAGCACGGTCTTCCCCTGCTTCTTGGTGAGTCCGAGCTTTTCAGCCATGTAGGCTGCTACCTGCGACTGCGTCATCATCCTCCTCCTTGCGTCCCGGGTTGCGGGCTTTCAGTGAGGGTGAACCAGTAGCACGACAATTTCAAGTGCGGAAGGGACGAAAATTGCAATTTTTTCTAGGGATCGTGATGGTTTTTGCACAGGCCCGTCGCGTGCGCATTGAGCCCCAAGGGTTTTACGCCGACGGATCGCGCAACCTGCACGATCGCGCCGTCAGTAGCGGACTTCGACGAGGTAAAGGCCGCCGGGCGGCGCGTTGGCCGGAGCCGCTTGACGATTTCGTGCGGCGAGAATCCCGGCGATTTTATCAACCGTGAGCTTGCCGCGTCCCACGTCGACCATCGCCGCGACCATCGCGCGCACCATGTGGCGCAGGAAACTGGTTGCCTCGACGCGGTAAACAAAAATGTCGCCGTCGCGCGTCCATCGGCTTGCAATCACGCGGCGGACCGTGGTCCTTACTTCGGTGCCGAGAGAGCGGAACGCGGCGAAATCGTGCTCGCCGACAAAGATGCGCGCGGCGCAGTTCATCGCCGCAAGATCGAGGCGGTCGCGGACCAGCCAACTGTAGCGATACTCGAAGGCGGACGCGACCTTGCGATTCAACACGCGATATTCGTACACGCGCGAGCGGGCGGCGCGCCGCGGATCGAAGTCACCGGGCGCGGGCGAGACGTCGAGCACCACGATGTCGGCCGGCAGCATCGCGTTGAGCGCGCGTTGCAATTCGGCGGGGTCGAACGGGCGTGGAAGTGAAATCGAAGCGACCTGCCCGCGCGCATGTACGCCGGCGTCGGTGCGGCCCGAACCGTACACGCGCACCGGGGCTGAGAAAATCCGCTCGAGCGCGGCTTCGATCCTTCCCTGTATGGAATCGTGGCGCGGCTGAAGCTGCCATCCGGAATAGTTGCCGCCGTCGTACTCGAGCGTGAGCTTAAGGACCATCGCGCGGCGGCCGGTTCAGGCGAGAGCCGGCGAGCTGAGCGCCAGCGTCTCGGCGACCCAGAGCGCTCCCAGAGCCGCCAGCCGGGTATTGTCGAACACGCACCACAGCGACAACGAGTCGGGGCGCGTCTCGACGCTGACGACGATGGCCTCCTGGCCCACAGCGTCGATCACGCCGAGCGGTTCGCCCTCTTCGGCGATCAGAATACCGGGAGCGACGCGCAGTAGTTCGACCGGGTCTTCGCCGTTGCCGCTGCCATCGCGGGGCCGCGGAATATCGACGGTCAACGCGGAGCCGTGAAGTACGGGAATTGCGGCGACCTGCACGGAAAGCATCGGCGAGCCGTCGAGCAGCGCCGCGACTTGCCTGGCGATTGCGGTCGCGACGGAGCGCTCATGCTCGCGCATGAAGGCATTGAAGCCGCGCTGGACTTCGTCATCGTCGAGCTCCAGGCGGGCGCTCAGAAGATCCGTGGTCTGATCGACCGTGGCGGTGAGCACGTCCCTGCCACCGGCGCTCGCGCCGAGCATCGCAGTGGCGGCGGCGAATCCACCGTGGGCGCCAAGGGCCTTCAAGCAGGTGGCAAGAACGTGGGCGACGGGATGAGGAGTTGCGAAAACCGGCGCAGTGCGCAATTTCGCAATCGCCTCGCGCGGAGTGAGTCCGGGCGCGACCATCGGCACATCCGAGGGCGGACGATTCGCCGCGCTCAGATCGATCAGAATCGGTCCCGGCCGTGCGGCAACAATTTCGCCGGCGCGCGGAGCGGGGATTGCGAGAAAAGCGATATCGAAATCCCGAAGGCCGGCGGGACTCTCGAGCGCATCGACGAGGCGCTCCTCACCGGCGGCGTTGACGGTCTGCATGGCGCCCGCTTCAGTGGCGAAGAGTTTCAGTTCGCTGAGCTGGAATCCGCGCGCGGCGATCAGTTCGATGAGCTGGTTGCCGACCGCGCCGGTGGCGCCGACAACCGCCACTCTCGGCTCGCGGGGATTACTCATTCGCCTTCGCTTTCGGTGCTCTCGAGTTTTTCACGCACCAGACGGCCCATCGCCTTGCATCCCACGGTCTGGGTTGCGGCGCCGCCGTGAAGGTCGCGAGTGCGATAGCCGTCGCGGACGACAGAATCGACGGCCTGCGAAATCAGCTCGGCCTCGGAGCGCATCCCGAGCGAATGCTCGAGCAGGAGAGCCGCGGACAGGATTGCGGCGATCGGATTGGCCTCGTCGCGGCCCGCGATGTCCGGCGCGCTGCCGTGAATCGGCTCGTAGAGACCGACGCGGAAACCGGCGCTGTTGAGCTCCTCGCCGAGCGACGCCGACGGCAACAAGCCCATCGAGCCGGCAATTACCGAGGCCTCGTCGGTCAGGATGTCGCCGAACAGGTTCTCAGTGACGACCACGTCAAAATCCCTGGGGCGGCGTATCAGATGCATCGCCATCGAATCGACCAATTGATTCTCGAACGCGACGTCCTTGAATTGCGCGCTCAACTCGGTGGCGATCTCGCGCCACAAGCGAGAGGTCGCGAGCACGTTGGCCTTGTCAACCGAGGTCAGTTTTTTGCGGCGCTCGCGAGCCAGCTCGAAGCCAAACTTGAGCACGCGGGTAATCTCGGCTTCGGTGTAAAAGCAGGTATCGACCGCCTCGCGGCCGTCCTTCGCCGTGCGCTTTTCGCTCGGCTTTCCATAATAGATGCCGCCGGTCAGCTCGCGAATGAGGACCACGTCAACGCCGCCGATCACCTCGGCCTTGAGCGGCGACGCGGCCGCCAGCTCTTTGACGGTTTTGACGGGACGGACGTTGGCGAACAGACCCAGAGCTTTTCGGAGTCCAAGCAGCGCCTGCTCGGGACGCTGCTCCGCATTGGGCTTGTCCCATTTCGGTCCGCCGACGGCGCCAAGCATGATCGCATCGCTGTCCTGCGCGAGCTTGAGCACTTCATCGGGCAGCGGAGTGCCGGCGGTATCGAGTGCGTGGCCGCCAATCAAGCCCTCCTTGAACTCGAGATCGACGGCGGATCGGCGCGCGATGATCTTGAGAACCTGCAGGGCTTCGCCGACGACCTCGGGGCCGATGCCGTCACCTTTGAGGACTAGAATTTTATACGCCATGCGAAAGCGCTGAACGCCTGGAGGTGAATGATCGGGAGGAGCGTCAGACCGTCTCGACCCGTCAGTGTATAGCCTCGAAAATTAGGAGCGCAGATTGGCGCGACGACGCCGTAGCAAACCCCGCCTCAATGGCGGGCGCCGCCAAAAGCCTCACGTCGCACAGGATGAAGAGCGAATTCAAGTTCAAACTCAAGCCCCCAAACCACTAGCCCAACTATGATGTTGCGGCAAGCCCCATGCGGCTCATGGCACGTCGGTGGTGGGCTTGAGCGGAGCATGTTTGCGCGCCTTGAGGCGGTTGAGCGCGTTTACCAGCGCGAGCGCGCTAGCCATCACGATATCGCTGTGCGCGCCCTGGCCGGCGACGGTCACACCGTTGTCGCGAATCATGCAGCTTACTTCGCCCAGAGCGTCGGTGCCGCCGGTAATCGCCTTGACCGCGTAACGTTCCAGGGCCGGATTGATCGCGGCGATTTTGTAGATCGCCTTGTAGCACGCGTCCACCATGCCGTCGCCTTCGCTCTCGGCCGAGCGCTCTTTTCCATCCACGCGCATCGTGATTTGCGCGTGCGGGGTGCTCTTGCTGGACGAACCGACTTTCAAATCGACCAGCTCGAAGTGATCGATTGTGCGGCGCGCCTCCTCGGTTACGAGCGCCAGGAGGTCGTCGTCGTACACAATTTTCTTTTTGTCGCAGAGCGCTTTGAACTCGGCGAACGCCTTGTTCACGTCCACGTCGTCGATATCGACACCAAGTTCCTTGAGCCGGTTGGTGAATGCGTGGCGCCCGGAATGCTTGCCGAGCACCAGTTTGTTCGAGGGGATACCGACATCCTCGGGCTTCATGATCTCGTAGGTGAGCTTGTACTTCAGCACACCGTCCTGATGGATTCCGGCTTCGTGCGCGAACGCATTGGCGCCGACGATTGGCTTGTTGGCCGGCACGGACTGGCCGATGACCTGGGACAGGAGGCGCGAAGCCGGATAGATCTGCCGGGTGTTGACGCGCGAATCGATGGCCATCAGGTCGCGGCGCGTCTTCATCGCCATCACCACTTCTTCCATCGAGCAGTTGCCGGCGCGCTCGCCGATTCCGTTGATCGTACATTCGACCTGGCGGGCGCCGTTGCGAACCGCCGCCAGCGAATTCGCGACCGCCAGGCCGAGATCGTTATGACAGTGCGCGCTCCAGATGACTTTGCCGGCGCCGGGAACTTTTTCGCGCATGTAGGCAAACATCCGGCCGAATTCCTCGGGGAGCGCGTGGCCGGTGGTGTCGGGCAGATTGATCACGGTGGCGCCGGCGCGAATCACCTCGCTGCAAACGTTGACCATGTAGTCCCAGTCGGAACGCGAAGCGTCCTCGCACGAGAACTCGATGTAGTCGAGATGCTTTTTTGCGCGCGTGACGGCCCAGGTGGCGGCGTCGAGCACGTCCTCGCGATTCATGTTGAGTTTGTATTTGAGATGTATTTCCGAGGTCGCGATGAAAATGTGAATGCCGGGATGCGCGGCCTTGTCGACTGCGCGCAGCGCCGAATCGACATCCTCTTCGCGGGTGCGCGAGAGGCTGAGGACGACCGGTTCGGTCACCGCCTGAGCGACCCGATGCACGGACTCGAAGTCGCCAACCGAAGAAGCGGCGAAACCCGCCTCGATGATATCGACGTTAAGGCGCTCGAGTTGGCGCGCGAGCGCGATCTTCTCCTCGACGTTCATCGTGCATCCGGGCGACTGCTCGCCGTCGCGCAGCGTCGTGTCGAAGATTCGGACGTAGTCGGCGTCCTTCGAGGCCGTGTTGGCGTGTGCCATCGTCATTCCTCCCGCATCGTCGCCGCGGGATCAGCGGGCCGATCGTTCGCCGTGAGCGGAAAGTGAAAAAAGAAAACGCCCCGGGCGGCTTCGATCGGCCCACTGCCCGGGGCGTGTGTCTCAGTTTAATCAGGCCGTCAGACCTGTCCGGACGCGCGCCTGGCGTGGGCCCCTGTAAGGGCCAGGCTCAGCAGCAGCTCCGGTAGCAGGTTGCAATACATCGTGTAGGGATTCTAAGCGGGGGGCCGGACGCCAGTCAAGGCGGCCGTCGATGGGGTAGTGCCTCAATTTGAAGGTCTCCTGATTTGAAACGCATCACACATCACATTCAAGGTGAATATCTTCAGGTTCAAGCTCGAACAGATCCGGGTCAGGCTCTCCGACAACTGCACAACCTAACCGGAGGTAGAAGTTAACCGTGTTCTCCGAAGGCGTTGCCGATATGTACAGCCGCTTGGCTCTCCTCTCGCGTGCTGTCGCCTTGGCTAGTTCAAATAGCTGCGTGCCCAAGCCTCTATTCCGGTACGAACTGCTCACGTGAAGGGACTTGAGTTGGAGTTGATCTTTGTGCTTGCCGATCCACTTGCTGTCCAGGACGACTATTCCAATTAATTTTGCCTGGTCGAATGCACCATAGAACCATCCTCCTCGGTCGAAGCAGTCAAGCAGGATCGGCGTGTATTTCTCTGCTTCGCCGGGTGGCAAGCCGGGGACATCGTGATGATCTGGCCGGAGCACCAGAGTTCCGTTCTCAAAGTGATAGATGTTCTCTATCACTTCACTTCGGTCGATATTCCAGACTTGGTCGATTTCTTCCCGGCGCAGTATCCTTCCGGTTTTCAGAGATGACCTCCTGTGATCGCCAGTCTTTCGGTTGACGGGAAGCGCAACGGTCTTATTGAAACCGTCCCGAAGTTTTTCTTCACATCAGGACGCTACCGTCGATGGCGCAAAGGACCGGGTTGTGCCCGGCAAGCGCTCTACCGCTGCACGCGTGGATGCTCGCGGAGACTGCTGGCGCTTGGAGCGGGCTCGGATGCCTGTGCGATCCCGCCCGCGCCATGGGACTTATCGTTCGAGCCGGCGGCCGGCGCGACCGGGCGCAGCACCGATACTTTGGCGCTCAACCGTTCGCCGCGCAGCATCAGCGCGGGACCCGACAGCACGTAGGCAGTCGAGAGCAGGAAGGCGGTGAGCTGCGGCATCGCGAACAGCATCGCGGCGAACACCATCATCGTGATGACCAGTTCGATCTGCGCGCGTTTTTCAAGCTTGATCGCCTTGAAGCTGGGGTAGGGCACGCGCGAGATCATCAGGCCGCCGAGTGCAAGCGTGATCGGCACCATGAAGGTACACAGGGTGCGCGGCGAATCGAATTCGAAGTAGCTGTAGGCGAGCGCGAGCCCGGAAATCATCACGGCTGCGCCGGGCACGGGCAGGCCGACGAAACGGCTTTTGTCCGCCGTCGCGGTCTGCACGTTGAAGCGCGCCAGGCGCAGCGCCGAGCACAGCACGAACAGTCCGCTGACGCCGATTCCGAGCGAACCGATCGGTTTCAGCGCCCACGCATAGGTCAGCATCGCGGGTGCGACGCCGAAGGCGACCACGTCGGAGAGGCTGTCATACTCGACGCCGAACTGGCTCGAGGTGCGTGACGCGCGAGCGATGCGCCCGTCGAGTCCGTCGCACACGAAGGCGATCACGATCATCACGGCGGCCACCTCGAAGTGTCCGCTAACCGCGGAGACCATCGAGTAGAAGCCCGACAGCAGGCCGATCGAGGTGATCGTCGCGGGCAGCAGGAACACGCCGCGGCGCAGCGGGCCTTCCGTTTTGAGGCCCGGCTCGCGGCCCTGACCCGAATAAAGCTCCATCCGGGCGCGCTCTTCGCGCGAGCGGCGGGAATTGCGGCTCATTGCTCGATTGCTCCGATGATGGATTCTCCGGCGCGCACGCGTTGTCCCAACGACACCGTGACCCGGTACTCGGACGGAAAAAAATGATCGACGCGGCTTCCGAACATGATAAGGCCTATCCGCTGACCCGGCTGTATTCTATCACGCGCGCGGAGCCGGCAAACTATTCGCCGGGCGAGATATCCGGCCACCTGTATCATTGCGAACATGCGGCCTGACGCGTCGGTCATCGCAATCAAGTTGCGCTCATTGTGCTCGCTGGCGTCGTCGCGAAACGCGGCGCGGAACTCGCCTGCGGTATGCTCGACCAGCGTTACCTCGCCGCTGACCGGCGCGCGGTTCACATGGACGTTGAGCGGCGACATGAACACCGACACCCGATGGTAGAGCCGGCCCGTCGAGCCCGGAAAGGCTACGTCGGAAATGTCGGTGATTTTGCCGTCGGCGCCCGAAATCACGACGTTTTCGGTGCGCGACGGATAGCGATCGGGGTCGCGAAAGAAAAGCGCAATCGGGATTGCGAGCAGTACCAGGATCGCACCCGGCGACTTGAGGCCCAGCGCGATAAGTATGATTCCAATTATCGCCAATCCGAGCGACAGCGCCACGCCTTCGGCCGCTATTCCGATCGCGCCTGCGATGCGCACGAGAATGGCGCCCGGCGCCGGGCGCCCGCTGTCGGTTTCGCCCGCCATGGCGGTTCAGTTCTTCGACTTATCGACCAGCCGATCGCTGGCGAGCCACGGCATGAACGCGCGCAGCTTGCGTCCGACTTCTTCGACCGGATGTGCCGCGGCTTCCTTGCGCAGTTCGCGGAAACGCGGCAGCCCGGCTTTGTAGTCGGCGATCCATTCGTTGGCGAACTTGCCGGACTGGATGTCGGCCAGGATCTGTTTCATCGCTTCGCGCGACGCAGCGCCCACCACCTTTTTGCCGCGCGTCATGT
Organism: uncultured delta proteobacterium; assembly: GCA_963813785.1. Classification (GTDB taxonomy): domain Bacteria; phylum Desulfobacterota; class Binatia; order Binatales; family Binataceae; genus Binatus. The sequence continues at coordinate 30,964 of CAWFAJ010000008.1, forward strand.
CGCCATACTCGGCGGTGTTGCTGATCGAATAGCGCATGTTCGAGATTCCGCCCTCGTAGATCAGGTCCACGATCAGCTTCACTTCATGCAGGCACTCGAAGTACGCCATCTCGGGCGCGTAGCCGGCCTCGACGAGCGTCTCGTAGCCGGCGCGGATGAGTTCGGTAAGTCCGCCACACAGGACTGATTGCTCGCCGAACAGGTCGGTTTCGGTTTCTTCCTTGAACGAGGTTTCGATAATCGCCGCGCGGCCGCCGCCGATCGCGCTGCCGTACGCGAGCCCGACCTTGGTAGTGTCGCCCGACGGATCCTGCTGTACGGCGAGCAGGCACGGCACGCCGCGGCCCTTGGTGTATTCGGAGCGCACGAGATGACCGGGTCCCTTGGGCGCGATCATGAAGACATTGACGTCGGCGGGCGGCTTGATGAATTTGAAATGGATATTGAAGCCGTGACCGAAGGCCAGGTACTTGCCCTTGGTGAGATGGGGGGCGATCTCGGCGGCATAAATCTCGGCGCCCATCTCGTCGGGCACCAGCATCATGATCACGTCGGCGCGCTTGGCGGCCTCGGCGGTGTCGAACACCGGCAGGCCCTGCTTTTTGGCTTTTTCGCGCGACGGCGAGCTTGCGCTCAGGCCGACGCATACGTCCATTCCGCTGTCGCGGAGGTTGAGCGCGTGCGCGTGTCCCTGGCTTCCAAAGCCAATGACCGCGATCTTCTTTCCTTTGAGCGCGGACAGGTCCGCATCGCGGTCGTAATAAACCTTCATTTGAATCCTCTCCCGAATTTTCTCGCGGTCAGATTATTCAGCTTCGCGTGCTCGGCGACCCTGATGATTGTCGTGACTCAGTTGGACCGCGCGCGGCATCGCGACTTTGCCCGAACGGACGACTTCCTTGATTCCGAGCGGGCGCACGATCGCGATAAAGGCCTTGATCTTTTCGGAGTCGCCGGTCAGCTCGACGGTGATTGCGCGCGGGCCGATATCGATTACATGGGCGCGAAACGCGGCTACGATCGAGTCGAGCTCGGAGCGCGTGCGCTCGTCCACCGCGACCTTGACGATCACCATCTCGCGCTCGATCGTGTTGACGTCCTTGAAGTCGGCTACCTTGATGACGGAGACGAGCTTGTTGAGCTGCTTGTTGATCTGCTCGACGATCTGATCGTCGCCAATAGTCACCAGCACGATCCTCGACACCGTCGGATCGAGCGGGTCCTCGTTGACGGTCAAAGACTCGATGTTAAAGCCGCGGCCCGAAAACAGTCCGGCCACGCGTGCGAGCACGCCGAATTCGTTTTCTACCAGAACCGATATTGTATGACTTGTCATGGGGTGGAGTGCGCGCGCTCATGGCCCGGGCCTGTGGCGTCAGCGAGCCTCTTGTTGATAGCGGCCGAGAATCGCCATCATGCGGTCTTTGGAGGCGAGCTTAAGCTTCTGGATCCGCTTTTCTTCGATTTCCTCTTCGTTGGTAAGGTAAAGCTTATTTCTAAAAACTTCGAGCCTTTGTTTCAGCTCTTGATGCTGCGTGTAGAGGCCTCTCAGTTCCTCGTCGTGGTTCAGATGCTGCCGAATGAGTTCTTCCTCTCGATGCTCCATACGCCCTCCGTGCCTATGCCCGCCGGATTTTTCTTAGTGGGCTTGAAAGTGGCCTCCGGCGTCCTGATATATAGCGGCTCAAGCGAAGCCGCGCGATCCGTTTCACCACGGGCAAACCGCGCCCCGCCGATCGCGGCGATGCAAACTCCGCGCAAATCGAGCGTCCCTGTTTCGGAATGCGTCACCCTATGGCCTCGCGATTCCACAAGGACCGCCGCTTCCTTCGCTCTTTGGTCACCGACGAGCATGACGTCCTCGGTGATGCGCGATGCCAGGCGTTCCAGCGCGATTACCAGTTCCTCTGACAATTTCTCTAGCCCATCGGCCACGACCCGGTAAAGGGCCGCATAAACTTCGCCTTTCCGAGCGTCCACAACCACGCAGATCAGCCGGCCTGGATCGGTATTGTTGCGCTCCAGCGCGGCTAACGCCATCGCGTCAAAACTGGGCACGCCGACCAGCGCACATCGCGACGCCATCGCGATTCCCTTGGCGTAGCTCAGCCCGATGCGAAGTCCGGTGAACGATCCGGGCCCGGTCCCGACCGCGATCGCACCCAGCCCGCCAATCGCCAGTCCCGCCGCGCTCAGAAGTTCGTCCACGGCGCCCGGCAATGCGGCGCCATGCGAGGTGACCGGCCGCGCCATTGACGCGGCGACCGTCCCGTGTGCAATCAGCGCAAGGCTTGCGATTGGAGTGGAGGTGTCGAGTCCCAGGACCGGGCGCGTCGCGGCCGTCTGTTCGAGCAGCCGATTAACCCTGCACAATACGCGAGATGTCATTGAAAATTACGAACGCCATCAGTGCCACGAGCAGGAACAGTCCCACCTGGAGCATCGCCTCCCGGTAGCGAAGTTCGAGCGGCTTGCCCTTTACGCCCTCGAAGGCGAAAAACAGCAAATGTCCGCCGTCGAGCAGCGGCACCGGCAGCAGATTTATGATGCCGAGCTCGAGGCTCAGCATCACGGTAAACAGCGCGAGGTTCGCGAATCCCTCGCGCGCCTCCTTGCCGGCCATCTGCGCGATCATGATCGGCCCGCCGAGCGCCTCGCGCACGGGAGTAGTGCCGCTGAAGATACTGGCGATTCCGACCACCAACTGGACGGTCATCTCGACCGAGGTTGTGCCCGCTTCTTTTACCGCGCCGAACGGACCGAACCGCTTGGTTCTCTGGTCGCCGCGCGGCTGCACTCCGATTACCCAGGTGGTCGTGTCGGTGCCGTAAATGGTCTTCTGGTCGAGCCGGGTCGGCTTGATGACAATCGTGGTGCGTGCCGACGCGCCCTTTTGTCGCCGATCAATTTCCAGCGTGATCGCAGAGCCGTCTCCCGCCTTCACCGTTTTCGAGAAATCGGCCCAGGAATCCATCGGCCGGCCGTTAACCGTGAGGATCCGGTCGCCGCTGAGAAGTCCGGCCTTGGCCGCCGGGAGATTATTGGTGGTCCTGCCGACGATCGGCAACAACTCCGGCACACCGGTCATGAAAACCAGGGTGAGCAGAATCGGCGCGAAGATGATATTCGCCAGCGGTCCCGCCAGCACGATCAGAACGCGCTTGCCGAGCGGCTGAGTCGGGAACGCCCGCGCGCAGTACGCCTCGATCAGCTTGGTGGGAGGATGTTCCGCCAGCGTTTTGATCGCGTCGTCAACTTTCGGCTGGCGGCGCACCTCGTCGAGCAGCAGCGCCTCGTCGGTCTTGAGCTCGCGCCCGATGACGCTGTGCGCAACGCCAGTGCCCGACCCGCCCAGGCGATCCGCGATCAAGCGCAAATGGTCGTCGAATTCGCCGCCGGCTTGAACCACGCCGCGCTCGCGCGCCGCGCCGGTCAGGTCAAGCCCGACTTCGTGAAGATACATCGTGAGTTCTTCAGGCCTGGGCTCTTCGCCGACTTCATCGCCCAGCATTCGGACATAGCCGCCGAATGGAGTTGCGCCGATCGAGTACTCCGTTTCGCCGCGCCGCAATCCAAATACCTTTGGCGGGTAGCCGATCGAGAATCGCAGCACGCGGACGCCGACCTTTTTCGCCATCGCGAAATGTCCCGCCTCGTGCACGACCACCAACACTGCGAAGACCAGCGCTGCGTATAGAATCGACGGTATCATTTGGTTTCTATCCGGGAGTTCTTCTGCGCAGAGCCTGAAAAATGCGGTTGCGAAAGCCGCATCATCGAGACCAATAGTAGGCGAAAACCACCGCGAAGACTAGCGAACAAGTTCGATCGAGCAGGCCGCCATGCCCCGGGAAAATCCAGCCCGAGTCCTTGACTCCCGCCGCGCGCTTTAATGCCGAACCGGCCAGGTCGCCAAGCTGCGCGAGAAGGGAAGTCATAGCCGAAAATAGCAGGACAGGGCCCGTATCCCACGACCCACCGCGTATCTGAAACAGCAACCACGCGGCCGCCATCGTCGCGATCAACCCGCCGGCCGCCCCTTCAACCGTCTTA
>CAWFAJ010000009.1:0-75534 GCA_963813785.1 uncultured delta proteobacterium
GATCGCGAAAATTCCGCGCGAGACCACCAAGACCAAGGACATCACCGGCGGTCTGCCGCGCGTCGCCGAGCTGTTCGAGGCGCGCAAGCCCAAGGAATTCGCCGTCATCTCCGAAATCGACGGCAAGGTTTCGTTCGGCAAGGACACCAAGGGCAAGCGCAAGATCGTAGTCACGCCGGAAATCGGCGAGAAGCGCGAATACCTGATCCCCAAGGGCAAGCACATCGCCGTGCACGAGGGCGATATCGTCAAGGCCGGCGAGCCGCTGATGGAAGGCTCGTCCAATCCGCACGACATCCTGACCATCCTCGGCGAAAAGGCGCTGGCAAAATACCTGGTGGACGAAATCCAGGAAATCTACCGGCTCCAGGGCGTGCGCATCAACGACAAGCACATCGAGGTGATCGTCCGCCAGATGCTGCGCCGCGTGCGGATCAAGGAAGTCGGCGACACCCCGTTCCTGGTCGGCGATCAGGTCGAGAAATGGCGCTTCGACGAGGAGAACGGGCGCGTGCTGACCCGCGGCGGAGAGCCGGCGATCGCCGAGCCGCTGCTGCTCGGAATCACCAAGGCGTCGCTCTCCACCGAGAGCTTCATCTCGGCGGCGTCGTTCCAGGAAACCACGCGCGTGCTCACCGAGTCGGCGATCAACGGCAAGGTGGACCGGCTGGTCGGGCTGAAGGAAAACGTGATCATGGGCCGCTTGATTCCGGCCGGCACCGGCATGAACTTGTACAACCGGATGGTGGTCAAGGTCGAAGGCGCCGCAGCCGAAGAAGATGCGGAAAAACCGGAGCTGGCGGCCGCTCCCGCACCGGGCGGAGATTGACACGGCGGGTCAGGTCCCGTACATAATGATGTTTCCCCCAAGGGCATAAGTGTCCTTGGGGGGTTTGTTTGAACACCGCGTCCCACTGGAGGCAATCCGGCGTACCGGGCCGGCGCGATGCGAGCGCCGAGCGGTCCCGAGAGCCGGCGAACGTCCAGTGGATACGCTGCTCGAAGCGGAAGAGAACGAGAATTATAACGTGCCGACGATAAACCAGTTGATCCGACAGGCGCGCGTGAAAAAACGCTTCAAGGTTAAGGCGCGCGCGCTCGAAGGCTCGCCCCAGAAGCGCGGCGTATGCACGCAGGTGAAGACGACTACGCCCAAGAAGCCCAACTCCGCGCTGCGCAAGGTCGCGCGCGTGCGGCTGTCCAACGGGATCGAGGTGAATACCTATATCCCGGGCGTCGGACACAACCTGCAGGAGCATTCCGTGGTGCTGATTCGCGGCGGTCGCGTGCGCGATCTGCCGGGCGTTCGCTATCACGTGATTCGCGGCACCCTCGACTCGATCGGCGTGCAGGAGCGGCGCAAGGGCCGTTCCAAGTACGGGTCGAAGAAACCCAAGTAGAGTTATATGTCGCGCAAAGGACAAATTCGCGTCCGCGAAATTCCGGCGGACCCCAAGTATCACGACCGCACCGTCGCGAAGTTCATGAACGTCGTGATGGAACGCGGCAAGAAGTCGCTCGCCGAGCAGATCTTCTATCACGCGCTCGATCTCGTCGCGGAGCGCTCGAAGGAAGACGGCCTGGTCGTCTTCAAACGCGCGCTCGACAACGTTCGTCCGGCGGTCGAGGTCCGCTCGCGCCGGGTCGGCGGCGCCAACTACCAGGTGCCGAGCGAGGTGCGCCCGGTGCGGCGCAATTCGCTGGCGATGCGATGGCTGGTGGCGGCGGCGCGCGCGCGCGGCGAGAAGTCGATGGAAGAGCGGCTGGCCGCCGAAATCCTCGACGCAGCCGCCAATCGCGGCGGCGGGGTCAAGAAGCGCGAAGACACACATCGAATGGCCGACGCCAACAAGGCGTTCGCCCACTACCGCTGGTAATCACCGAGTTTTTTTAGATGGCTCGTCAGACACCAATAGAACGGGTGCGCAATATCGGCATCATGGCGCACATCGATGCCGGCAAGACCACCACCACCGAGCGCGTGCTCTTCTACACCGGCATCAACTACAAGATCGGCGAGGTGCACGAAGGCACCGCGACGATGGACTGGATGGTGCAGGAGCAGGAGCGCGGCATCACGATCACCTCGGCGGCGACCACCTGTTTCTGGCGCGACAACCGCATCAATATTATCGACACTCCCGGGCACGTCGATTTCACCATCGAAGTCGAGCGCTCGCTGCGCGTGCTCGACGGCGCGGTCGCGGTGTTCTGCGCGGTCGGCGGCGTCGAGCCGCAGTCGGAAACCGTCTGGCGCCAGGCCGACAAGTACCGCGTGCCGCGGGTTGCGTTTATCAACAAGATGGATCGCGTCGGCGCGGAGTTCGAGCGCGTCGTGCAGGAGATGCGCGACAAGCTCAAGGCCACGCCGCTGCTGTTGCATCTGCCCATCGGCGCCGAAGAAAAGTTCACCGGGCTGATCGACCTGATCGATCGCAAGGCGCTGATTTGGGACGAGGATCGGCTCGGCGCGGAGTATCGCGTCGAGGAGATCCCCGCCGATTTGCAAGAGCAGGCCGCGGGATACCGCGACAAGCTGATCGAGACGCTCGCCGATCACGACGAGCACATCATGGAGCTTTATCTCGAAGGCAAGGCGCCCGAGCCCGACCAGATTCGCGCCGCGATTCGCGCCGCCACGCTCAAGATGGCGATTACGCCGGTGATTCTCGGCTCCGCGTTCCGCAACAAGGGCGTGCAGCCGATGCTCGACGCGGTGGTCGACTACCTGCCGTCGCCGCTGGACCTGCCGCCGGTAGTCGGCAAGGTCGGCGACAAGATCGAAGAGCGATGGCCGCGTGACGACGCGCCGTTCTCCGCGCTCGCGTTCAAGATAATGAACGACCCGTACATGGGGACGCTGACCTTTATCCGGGTTTATTCGGGCAAGCTCGAAAGCGGCTCGTCGCTGCTCAATTCGACGCGCGGCAAGCGCGAGCGAATCGGCCGGATGCTCAAGATGCACGCGAACAAGCGCGAGGATATCACCGAGGTTTACGCCGGCGACATCTGCGCGGTCGGGCTTCGCGACACCACCACCGGCGACACGCTATGCGATCCGGCCGCGCCGATAGTGCTCGAGTCGATCGAGTTTCCCGAGCCGGTCATCCAGATTGCGATCGAGCCCAAGACCAAGGCCGACCAGGAGAAGCTCGGCGAGGCGCTCCAGAAGCTCGCCAAGGAAGACCCGTCGTTCCGCGTCAGCGTCAACAAGGAAACTTCGCAGACTCTGATTTCGGGGATGGGCGAGTTGCATCTCGAGATTATCGTCGATCGGATGCTGCGCGAGTTCAAAGTCGACGCCAATATCGGCAAGCCGCAGGTCGCATACCGGGAAACGATCAAGCGCGCGGCTGAAGCCGAGGGCAAGTTGGTCCGCCAGAGCGGCGGTCACGGACAATTCGCCGTGGTCGAGCTCCGAATCGAGCCGCTCGCCAAGGGCGGCGGCTTCGAGTTCGAGGACGGCACCAAGGGCGGCTCGATTCTCGCGCAACTTCATTCCGGCGATCGAAGACGGCGTGAAAGAGGCGATGGAAAACGGCGTCGTCGCCGGCTATCCGATGGTCGATATCAAGGCCATCGTGATCGACGGCAAGGAACACGACGTGGACTCGTCGGAACTCGCGTTCAAAATCGCGGGCTCGATGGCGTTCAAGGAAGCTTGCGAACGGGCCGAGCCGATTTTGCTCGAACCCGTTATGGATGTCGAAGTCGTCACCCCGCAGGAGTTCATGGGCGAGGTGATCGGCGATCTCAGCGGGCGGCGCGGCAAGGTTCTCGACATGGAAAATCGCGCCGGCGCCCAGGTCATCGAGGCCCGCGTCCCGCTCGCCACCATGTTCGGTTACGCCACGCGGCTGCGCTCGATGACGCAGGGCCGCGCGACTTACACGATGCAGTTCGGCGCGTACGAACCCGTGCCGAAAAATATTTTTGAAGAATTGACGGCGCTCAAGCGCGCATCATAGGGACTTGCCAGCCAAGGGTCTCAATCGGAGGTTACTTAAATGGGAAAGGCTAAATTTGAACGCACCAAGCCGCACGCCAACGTCGGCACTATCGGTCATATCGATCACGGCAAGACCACGCTGACGGCTGCGATTACCAAGGTCCTCGCGTCAAAGAAGCTCGCCACCTTCACCGCTTTCGATCAGATCGACAAGGCGCCCGAAGAGAAAGAGCGCGGCATCACCATTTCCATCGCCCACGTCGAATACGAAACGCTAAAGCGCCACTACGCGCACGTCGATTGCCCCGGACACGCCGACTACATCAAGAACATGATCACCGGCGCCGCGCAGATGGACGGCGCAATCCTGGTGGTCGGCGCCAACGACGGCCCGATGCCGCAGACGCGCGAGCATATCCTGCTCGCCTACCAGGTCGGCGTGCCGTCGATCGTCGTCTTCATGAACAAGGTCGATATGGTTGACGACCCCGAGTTGCTCGACCTGGTCGAGCTCGAAGTCCGCGACCTGCTCACCAAGTACAATTTCAAGGGCGACGACGTGCCCGTCATTCGCGGCAGCGCTCTCAACGCGCTCAACTGCGGATGCGGCAAGGCCGACTGCCCCAACTGCAAGCCGATTCTCGATCTCATGGACGCGGTGGACAACTATATTCCGCAGCCCAAGCGCGAGACCGAAAAGCCGTTCCTGATGCCGGTCGAAGACGTGTTCTCGATCTCGGGCCGCGGCACCGTCGTCACCGGCCGCGTCGAAAAGGGCAAGGTGAAAGTCGGCGAGGAAGTCGAAATCGTCGGCTTCAGGGATACCACCAAGACCGTCGTCACCGGCGTCGAGATGTTCCGCAAGCTGCTCGACGAAGGCCAGGCCGGCGACAATATCGGCGTCCTGCTGCGCGGGCTCAAGCGCGAAGACGTCGAGCGCGGACAGGTGCTCGCCAAGCCCGGCTCGATAACCCCGCACACCAACTTCGAGGCGTCGGCGTACATCCTGACCAAGGACGAAGGCGGCCGCCATACTCCGTTCTTCACCGGCTATCGCCCGCAGTTCTATTTCCGCACCACCGACGTAACCGGAGTGCTCACGCTGCCCGAGGGCACCGAGATGGTGATGCCGGGCGACAACATTAAAATTTTTGGCGAGCTGATCACGCCGGTCGCGATGGACGAAGGGCTGCGCTTCGCCATCCGCGAGGGTGGCCGCACCGTCGGCGCCGGCGTCGTTTCGAAAATTTTGAAGTAACGGACACCGAACGATGGTGCGCAATCGAGCGGAGATGGAGCGGAGCGCTTAACGAATCGGGCGCGGTATACCTGGATGAACGACAAGATACGCATACGCCTCAAAGCGTACGACTACCGCCTGCTCGATCAGTCGGTTCGCGAAATCGTGGACACCATCCGGCGCACCGGCGGCCGCGTGGCCGGTCCGATTCCGCTGCCGACCCGCATCGAGCGCTTCACCGTCAACCGCTCGCCGCACGTGGACAAGAAGTCGCGCGAGCATTTCGAAATTCGCACTCATAAACGTCTGCTCGACGTCCTCGAGCCGACCCAGCAGACCATCGACGCGCTGGGCAAGCTCGACCTGGCCGCGGGCGTGGACGTCGAAATCAAGCTCGAGTAGGGCCGATGCTGACCGGATTGATTGGAAGAAAAATCGGGATGACCCAGATGACCGACGCCGCCGGCCGCGTGCGCGCCGCCACGGTGTTGACGCTTGGTCCATGCACCGTCTCCCAGTTGAAGACCGCCGCGACTGACGGCTACGAAGCCGTGCAGGTCACCTTCGGCAAAAGAAAGCTCAGCCGCGTCACCGGCGGCCAGCGCGGCCATTTCGCCAAGGCCAACATCGCGGCCGGAATCAAATCGGGCGAGTTCGAACGCCGCGGCGAGGGCGAGTTGAAACTCGGACAGCCCATCGCGGCTGCCGACGTGTTCAAGGTCGGCGATCAGGTCGACGTGACCGGCGTCTCCAAGGGCCACGGCTACGCCGGCGTCATCAAGCGCCACCATTTCTCCGGCTTCCCCGGCTCTCACGGCACCCACGAGTATTTCCGCCACGGCGGATCGATCGGCAACCGCTCGTATCCCGGGCGCGTGCGCAAAGGGATGAGGATGGCGGGGCAGATGGGCAATGAGACCGCCTCGATCCTCAATCTCGAAGTGCTCGAGATACTTGCCGACGACAACGCGGTCGTCGTGTCGGGCGCGGTGCCCGGAGCCGACGGTGCTTTGCTCGTCGTCCATCACGCGGCCCGCCCGCGCCGGCGCGCCAATGTGAAGGTGGCCAATGTCTGAGCGAAAAGAAAAACTATCGCCGGTCAAGCTGCCGCTGTACTCGGCCGCCCATGAAAAAGTCGGCGAGCTCGAAGTCGCCGGCGCAGTTTTCGGCCGCGACGGCGATCTGTCGCTGCTGCACGAGGCGGTCCGGATGCAGCTTGCCAATCGGCGCTCCGGAACCGCCTCCACCAAGACCAAGGGACTCATCTCCGGCGGCGGCCGCAAGCCGTGGCGGCAGAAGGGAACCGGACGCGCGCGCGCCGGATCGACGCGATCGCCGATATGGCGTCACGGCGGAACCATCTTCGGCCCGCAGCCGCGCGACTATTCGTACAAGATGCCGAAGAAGGCGTGGCGCGCCGCGCTCTGCATCGCGATTTCCGATCGCGCCCGCAACGGCAAGCTGTTCGTCGTCGAGTCGCTCGATCTCTCCGAGCCGAAAACCAAAGCCGCCAAGGCCGCGCTCGACAAGCTCGGCCTCGAGCACGCGCTGATAGTGCTGGGCGAGGGCGATGCCAAGTTTTTTCTCGCCGCGCGCAACCTCGCCGCGCACAAGGTGCTCGCCCTCGAAGGGCTTAACGTTTACGACGTGCTCAATCACCGGGAACTCGTGATGACCAGTCGGACCGCCAAGGCGATCGAAGCCCGATTTGCCGGAGAAGCGAAATGAGCAGCCCCGAGAGCCTGATTCTCGCGCCCATCATCACCGAGAAGGGCACCATGGCCAGCGAAAAGGCCGGCCAAGTGCTGTTCCGCGTGCGTCCCGGGGCGAGCAAGGACCAGATTCGCGAGGCCGTCGAGCATCTGTTCAAGGTCACCGTGCTCAAGGTCCGCACTTCGAACTTCATGGGCAAGGAACGGAAAAAGGGCGCAATCAAGGGCCGCCAGATGGATTGGAAGAAGGCCTACGTGACCCTCAAGGAAGGCGACAAGATCGAATTCTTCGAAGGCTTGTAAACGCAAGCGCGCTGGACAGAAGAGATACTGAAAAACTGAGAAAAGAAAAGATGGCAGTCATACAATTAAATCCGCGCACTCCCGGCCAGCGCTTCATGCAGATAGCGGATTTCTCCGAGCTCACCAAAAAAGAGCCCGAGAAAAGCCTGCTGGTCCCGCTCAAGCGCACCGGCGGACGCAACAATCGCGGCCGCATGACCTCGCGTCATCGCGGCGGCGGGCACAAGCGCCGCCTTCGGCTGATCGATTTCAAGCGCAACCGCGACGGTATCTCGGCCGTCGTCTTCGCGCTCGAATACGATCCCAATCGCTCCGCCAATATCGCGCTGCTCCACTATGCCGACGGCGTCAAGACCTACATCCTGGCGCCCGACGGCCTCAAGGTCGGCGCCAAAGTCGAGTCGGGCGAGAACGCCGACATCAAGCCGGGCAACGCGCTGATGCTCAAGAACATCCCGCTCGGCACCGTCGTTCACGCCATCGAGATGAAACCGGGAGCCGGCGCCAAGCTCGCGCGCGGCGCGGGCGTGCAGGCTCAGTTGATGGCGAAAGAGGGCAAGATGGCGCTGCTCAAGCTGCCCTCGGGCGAGCAGCGGATGGTGCAGGCCGATTGCCGCGCCACCATCGGCCAGGTCGGCAATCTCGACCACGAAAATATTTCTATCGGCAAGGCCGGACGCTCGCGATGGCTTGGCAAGCGCGGTCATGTGCGTGGAGTCGCGATGAACCCGGTTGACCATCCGCACGGCGGCGGCGAGGGCAAGTCGAAAGGAAACCATCCCCAGTCGCCGTGGGGCCAGCCCGCCAAGGGATACAAGACGCGCAAGAAGCAGCCGTCGGACAATCTGATCGTCAGCCGCCGGCCGCGCGGGAAGCATTAATCGTTATGGCCAGGTCACTCAAAAAAGGTCCGTTCGTTGACGGGCATCTGCTCAAAAAAGTCACCGCCGCGTCCGCCTCGGGCGACAAGCGAATCATCAAGACCTGGTCGCGGCGCTCGATGATAACCCCGGACATGATCGCGCTGACGTTCGCCGTCCACAACGGGCACAAGTTCATCCCCGTGTACTGCACCGAGAACATGGTCGGCCACAAACTCGGCGAATTCGCGCCGACCCGGACCTTCCACGGTCATGCCGGCGATCGCAAGGGCGAAGTGAAGCCGGCCGCCGCCGGCGCCGCCGCTCCCGCCGCACCGCCTCCGGCCGCGGCCAAGGCCTAAGCGGGGAAGTTGTAACAGTCATGGAATCCGTATCGCGAACCCGCTTCATCAGGATCTCGCCGCGCAAGCTCAAGCTTGTGTGCGAGCTGATCGCGGGCAAGAAAGTCGATCAGGCGCTGTCGATCCTCGAGTTCACGCCCAAGAAGGCGGCCAGGTTCGTCTCCAAAACTTTGCTGGCCGCAATCGCCAACGCGCGCGATCAGCAGAACGTGGACGAGGACAAGCTGTTCGTAAAACGCGCGACCGCCGACACCGGGCCGACCTGGAAGCGATCGCTCATGCGCGCCCATATGCACGCGACGCCAATCCACAAACGCACCAGCCATCTCACGGTAATCGTGGACGAGCGGGCGTCCTGAGGTCTTCGATGGGACAGAAAGTACATCCGCGCGGATTTCGCCTCGGCATCATCGAAAGCTGGGACTCTCGATGGTACGCCAGCCACGACTACGCCAAGTTGCTCCACGAGGATTTGAAGCTGCGCGATTTCATCAAGAAGCGGCTCTACCACGCCGGCATCTCGCGGATTGAGATCGAGCGGATGGCCAACAAGGCCAAGATAAATATTTACACGGCGCGCCCCGGCATCGTCATCGGCAAGAAAGGCGCCGAAATCGACAAGCTCAAGCTCGACATCCAGAAGCTGATGAAGGGGCGCGACTCGTTTATCAATATCCACGAGGTGCGCCGCCCCGACCTCGACCCGCAGCTGGTCGCCGAGAATATCGCGCTCCAGCTCGAGCGCCGCGTCGCCTTTCGCCGCGCGATGAAGGAAGCCGTCACGCGCGCGATGCGGATGGGCGCGCAGGGCGTCAAGGTCCACGTCGCCGGACGCCTGGGCGGCGCGGAAATCGCGCGTCAGGAATGGTACCGCGAGGGTCGCGTGCCCCTGCAGACGCTGCGCGCGGACGTGGCTTACGGATTTGCCGAGGCGCGCACCACCTACGGCCAGATCGGCGTGAAGGTCTGGATTTTCCGCGGCGAAGTCCTCACCCGCAAGGATGCGGACGCGAAACGCGCAGGCGCGCCTGCGCAGGCGAATTGACGAAGTAAGATGCTCGCACCAAAAAAAGTTAAATGGCGCAAAATGATGAAGGGCCGCGTCCGCGGCGCCGAGTCGCGCGGCCTCACGCTCGCCTTCGGCGACTTCGGACTCAAGTCGCTCGAGACCTGCCGCATCGATACCCGCGCGCTCGAAGCCGCCCGTATCGCACTGACCCGCCATATCAAGCGCGGCGGCCGCGTCTGGATTCGCGTCTTCCCCGACAAGCCCTTCACCAAAAAACCGGCCGAAACCCGCATGGGTAAGGGCAAGGGATCGCCCGAGGGATGGGTCGCGTGCGTCAGGCCCGGCAGGATTCTGTTCGAGATGGAAGGCGTCGATTACGCCACCGCAAAAGAAGCGATGCGCCTGGCGGCGCACAAGCTGCCGATCAAAACAATTATGATCCAGCGCGAGGAGGGTGGCCTTGGAGCTTGACGAACTAAGGCAGATGACCGCGCCGGATTTGCGCATCAAGGAGCGCGAGGCACGCGAGGAAATTTTCCGCCTCCGGCTCAAGCTGCGCACCAATCAGCTGGATAATCACGCCGGCTATCGGCGCGCGCGCCGCGAGCTGGCGCTCATCATGACTTTGCTCGGCGAGCAGGCGCGCGGCGCGGCCGTGGCGGACAAGAAGGTGGCCAATGCGGCAAAGAATTAAACGGCGCGAGGGCACCGTCGTCTCCGCCAAGATGACCAAAACCGTCGTCGTCAGGGTGGACCGCATGGTCGAGCACGCCCTCTACGGCAAGCGCGTCCGTCGCAGCACCCGCTTCATGGCGCACGACGAACGCGGCGAGTGCAAGGAAGGCGACCGCGTGCAGATTATCGAGTCGCGGCCGCTCTCCAGGAACAAGCGCTGGCGCGTCAGCCGCATTCTCAAAAAGGCCGCGGGGTAGCGCGCGATGGTACAGGTACAAACCGTTCTCGACGTCGCCGATAACTCGGGCGCCCGCAAAGTGATGTGCATCAAGGTGCTCGGCGGCTCCAAGCGCCGCTACGCCTCGGTCGGCGACATCATCGTGGTCGCGATCAAAGAGGCCATTCCCAACGCCAAGGTCAAAAAGGGCGACGTGTCGCGCGCCGTGATCGTCCGCACCGCCAAGGAAATCAGCCGCGACGACGGCAGTTACATCCGCTTTGACGGCAACTCCGCCGTCCTGCTCGACAAGGATCACGAACCCATCGGCACCCGCATCTTTGGTCCGGTGGCTCGCGAGCTGCGCGCCAAAAAGTTTCTCAAGATTATCTCGCTCGCGCCGGAGGTGCTCTGATGGCGTCGGCGAAATATAAAATCAAGAAGAATGACACCGTGATGGTCGTCACCGGCCGCGACCGTGGCAAGACCGGCAAGGTGATGCGCGTGCTGCCCGAGCGCGGCCGCGTCGTCGTCGAGCGCCTCAACATCGTCAAGCGTCACAGCAAGCCGCGCGGTGCGCAGAGCCCCGGCGGCATCGTCGAGAAGGAGGCCTCCATCGCCATCTCGAACGTCATGATTTTTTGCGATCGCTGCAACGCTCCCGTCAGGGTCGGGCTCAAGCTTGCCGGTGACGGCGCCAAGACCCGCGCCTGCCGCCGCTGCGGCGAAGTGATAGGTAACGACTGATGGCTGACAAAAAGGAAAAGCCCGACAAGGCCGAGCAGGCTGCCAAGGCCGAGCAGACCGCCAAGTCCGACCAGGCTGCCAAGGCCAAGCGCGAAGGCAAGGCCCGCCAGGCTCAGCAGAAGCAGGCCGCCGATGAGGCCAAGGCCGCCGCGGCCGCGCCGCTGCCGCCCGAGCCCAAGCTGCCCGCCCGCCTGCGCGTTCGCTTCGAAAATGAGATCGCGCCGGCCCTGATGCGTGAGCTGAAGATCGACAACAAGATGCGGGTGCCGCGGCTTGAGAAAATCACGATTAACATGGCGCTCCAGGAAGCGCGCGACAACGTCAAGATTCTCGACTCCGCCCTCGAAGAGCTCAAGGTGATCGCCGGGCAAAAGCCCGTGCTCACCCGCGCCCGCAAGGCGATTTCGAACTTCAAGCTCCGCCAGGGGATGCCCATTGGCGTGATGGTGACCCTGCGCCGCGAAAAGATGTGGGAGTTTTTCGACCGCCTGGTGAATATCTCGCTGCCGCGCGTGCGCGACTTCCGCGGCGTCAGCGACAAGGCCTTCGACGGCCGCGGCAACTACTCGCTCGGGCTCAAGGAACATACGATTTTCCCCGAACTCAACCTCGACAAGGTCGAGAAGGTGAAGGGCTTGACGATTTCGATCACGACCACGGCGCGCAGCGACTTCGAGGGGCTGACTCTCCTTCGCGCGCTCGGGATGCCGATGCGCGGAGCCGCCGAGCGCGAGGCCGACGCCGCCAAGGCCGCCGCCGCCGCCGAGGCCCACGCTGCCGCCAGGGCCGCCAAGGCCGCCGCCGCGGCGCCGACGCCCGCTCCGGCGCAGGGGACATAAGGATTAATTGAATGGCGAAAATGTGCCTGCGGGTTAAGGCAACCCGCAAACAAAAATTCAAAGTGCGCCAGTACAACCGCTGCCCGCTATGCGGCCGCTCGCGCGCCTACTATCGGCGCTTCAAAATGTGCCGCCTGTGCCTGCGCAAGCTGGCGCTCGACGGCAAGTTGCCCGGCGTTATCAAGGCGAGCTGGTAAGAGAGACCAATTATGTCGCAGACCGATCCGATCGCTGAATTGCTTACGCGAATCCGCAACGCGATGCGCGCGCGGTACAATGAACTCACGCTTCCCCATTCGCGGCTGCGCGAGGCTATTTGCCGCGTGCTGATGGCCGAGGGTTTCCTCGCTGGCGTCGAAGTCGCCGGTGAAGCGCCCAAGAAAACGCTCGCGCTCAAACTGCGTTACTCGCCCACTCGCGAATCCGTCATTCGCGGCATCGACCGCATCAGCAAGCCGAGCAATCGCCGCTATGCGGGCGCCGCGGAGATCGGCAAGGTGCGCGGCGCGATGGGCGTGCAAATCGTATCGACGCCGCTCGGCGTGATGACCGGACGCCAGGCGCGGCGGATGAAAGTCGGCGGCGAAATCCTTTGCAGGGTCTGGTGACGAGCGATGTCGCGGATTGGAAGACTACCGATTCATCTCGATAAGAGCGTCAAGGCTTCGGTTGCCGGCGCCACGCTCAAGGTCGAAGGCCCCAAGGGCAAGCTCGAGCTCAAGCTTCATCCCGGCTTCACCGCCGAGATCAAGGACTCGGAAATCGTCGTCAAGCGCCCCGGCGATACCAGCGAAGAGCGCTCTATCCACGGTCTCATGCGCAAGTTGGTCGCCAACATGGTCGAGGGCGTCGGCAAGGGCTTTACCCGCGTGCTCGAGATTAACGGCGTCGGCTACCGCGCGGAGGCCAAGGGCAATCAGGTCAACCTGACGCTCGGCTATTCGCATCCGATCGTCTATCAGCTTCCGCCCGGGGTCACCGCCAAAGTCGAGAAGCAGGTGACCGTCACCCTGGAGAGCGCCGACCGCCAGTTGCTCGGCACGGTCGCCGCGCAGATTCGCGAACTCAGGCCGCCCGAACCGTACAAGGGCAAGGGCATCAAGTACGCCACCGAAACGATTCGCCGCAAGGCGGGCAAGGCCGCGGCGGGCTCGACTGCCGCATAAAGGCTGTTTGGGCATAAGGCTTAGTTGGGCATAGAAGGTTAGTTGCGATTATGGCTGTAGAACGATCGGAAAAACGCAAGCTGCGCCAGAGCCGGGTGCGGCGCAAGGCGGTCGGCAACGACCAGCGCCCGCGCCTCTCGGTCTTCCGCTCGCTGCATCATATCTACGTCCAGGTCATCTCCGACCAGAGCGGACGTACCCTCGCCGCGGCTTCCACCGAAACCGCCGGCCTGCGCGAGGGTCTCAAGAGCAAGCGCAACCTCGCGGCCGCCAAGGCCGTGGGCAAGGCGATCGCCGAGCGATGCCTTCAGAGCGGAATTTCGAGTGTCGTCTTCGACCGAAACGGTTTTCTCTATCACGGCCGCGTCAAGGCGCTGGCCGATGCGGCGCGCGAAGCGGGGTTAAAATTTTGAACGGCAGGCAACGAACGCTAAGAGAAAGCGCTGTCACGCAGCGAATCGATCCGCAGGGCCTCGAGATCAAGGAAAAGGTCGTGCATATCAACCGCGTCGCCAAGGTCGTCAAGGGCGGTCGCCGCTTCAGCTTCAGCGCCCTGGTGGTCGCAGGCGATCACAACGGCCTGGTCGGATTCGGCTTGGGCAAGGCCAACGAAGTCCCCGAGGCGATTCGCAAGGGCGTCGACCGCGCCAAGAAAAGCCTGGTCCGCGTGCCGATTCAGGACGGTACGATTCCGCACGAAGTGGTCGGACGTTTCGGCGCCGGCCGCGTCGTGCTGCGCCCCGCTGCCGAGGGCACCGGAGTGATCGCGGCAGGCGGTGTCCGCGCGGTGGTCGAACTGGCGGGAATCCGCAATATTTTGACCAAGCGCCTGGGCTCGTCGAATCCTCACAACCTGGTCAAAGCAACGCTTGAGGCTTTGGGCGAGCTGCGCAGCATGCAGGATATCAATCGGCTTCGCGGACGCACCCCCAATCATCCCGAAGCCGCCGCCTGATCGAGGTTTACTGTGATTGGTGAATACAATGTCCGATAAAATTCGCGTCAAACTCGTCGGCAGTCCGATCAGCACCAATCGGCGCGTGCGCGAGACCGTCAAGGGCCTCGGCTTGGGCAAACTCGGAAGCGTGCGCGAGCTCAAGCGCAGCGCCGCGGTCGAAGGGATGGTCAAGCGTCTGAAGCACCTGGTGGTCGAGCTCAAGGATTAGGCTCAGTCATGGATTTGAAGGATTTACAACCGTCCCCCGGCTCGACCCATCGCAAACGCCGCGTCGGCAGGGGAATCGGCTCCGGCCACGGCAAGACCTCGGGCCGCGGCCATAAGGGGCTCGGCGCGCGCTCGCACGGCAACACGCCGCCGAGTTACGAAGGCGGCCAGATGCCGCTGCAGCGGCGCTTGCCCAAGCAGGGCTTTCGACGCACGCTGAAGAATCAGGCGCGCCGCGACGAATTCGCCATTGTGAACCTGTCGCGGCTCGGCGATTTCCCCGATGGCGTCACCATCGATGCGGTCGCGCTCGCCGCGCGCGGACTGATTCCTGCCGGGCGCAAGGTCAAGGTTTTAGGCGACGGCGATCTGAAGGGTAAGATCAAAGTGCGCGCCGATGCGTTCTCGAAAAGCGCGCTGGACAAAATCGCCGCCGCCGGCGGCGTCGCGGAGTTGGCAGGGTCCACCAAAAGCTAGATGCTGGACGGGTTTTCAAACGCCTCGCGCATCCCGGAGTTGCGCCGACGCCTGGTGTTCACGGCGCTTATGCTCGCCGTCTACCGCATCGGCGTCGCCGTGCCTACCCCCGGCATCGACGGCCAGGCGCTCGCCTCGTTCTTCGACGCGGCCAGCGGCACGCTGTTCGGATGGGTCAACCTGTTTTCCGGCGGTGCGCTCGAGCGCTTCTCGGTCCTGGCGCTCGGCATCATGCCCTACATCTCGGTCGCCATCGTCCTTGACCTGCTGAAAATCGCCTCTCCCTATCTCGACGAGCTATACAAGGAAGGCGAGGCCGGCCGCCGCAAGATTACCCAGTACACCCGCTACGGCACGGTGGCCCTGGCGCTGTTCCAGGGCACCATGATCGCCTTCTCGCTCGAAAAGATTCAGGCGCCCGGCGGCGGCAGTATCGTTTACAATCCCGGACCGGGATTTATCGTGATGACGGTGCTCACCGTCACGGCCGGCACGATGTTCCTGATGTGGATCGGCGAGCAGATTACCGAGCGCGGAATCGGCAACGGCATCTCGCTGATCATCATGGCGGGAATCGTGGCGCGCCTCCCCAGCGCCATCGGCACCACGGTGCAGTTCGTGCGCGAGGGCGAAATGAGCATCTTTCTGCTCATCTTCATCCTGGCAGTCGCAGCCGCGGTCATCGCCGGTATCGTCTATATCGAGACCGCCCAGCGGCGCATCCCGATTCAGTATGCGCGCCGCGTGGTCGGACGCCGCGTTTACGGCGGTCAGAGTTCGCATCTGCCGCTGAAGATCAACACCTCGGGTGTCATTCCGCCGATTTTCGCGTCGGCGCTGCTGGTGTTCCCCGCGACGCTGGCCACCTTCGTTCCATTCCTGAAACCCTACTCCAGCTACCTGACGCCCGGCGGCATCTATTACGACCTGGTTTACGTCGCGCTGATTTTCTTCTTCTGTTACTTCTACACCTCGGTCACATTTAACCCGGTGGACGTCGCCGACAATCTGAAAAAGTACGGCGGCTTTATACCGGGCATCCGGCCCGGTCGGTTCACCGCCGACTATATCGATCGCGTGCTCTCGCGCATCACGCTGGGCGGCGCGGTTTATGTCAGCGCCGTGTGCGTGCTGCCGACGATCCTGATCGCGCGCTTCAACGTGCCGTTTTTCTTCGGCGGCACCGCGCTGCTGATCGTCGTGGGCGTGGCGCTGGACACGGTTGCCCAAATCGAAACCCATCTGCTGACCCGCAATTACGAAGGCTTCATGCGCCGCGGACGGGTCAAGACCAAGAGGGGCGCCTAGGCTCGTGCGGCTCGTGCTGCTGGGCCCGCCGGGTGCGGGCAAGGGTACGCAAGCGCAGGCGCTCGCTGCGCTGTGGGCTATCCCGCACGTTGCCAGCGGCGATCTGTTGCGCGCCGCCGTGCGCGAAGACTCGGAGCTGGGCCGCGAGGCGGCCGGCTACATGGAACGCGGGCAGCTGGTCCCCGATGAGTTGGTGTTGAAGTTGATCGCCGAGCGGCTGCAAAAGAAAGACGCCCGCGGCGGGTTTATCCTCGATGGATTCCCGCGCAACGTAATGCAAGCCGAGAGGCTGGCGGCGGGACTCGAGCGCGTCGGGCTGAAGCTGGACAAAGTTGTCGCGGTGATGCTGCCGGACGAAGAGGTCGTCAAACGGATTTCAGGACGGCGCACCTGCGGGAATTGCGCGGCGATGTATCACGTGGTCTTCGAGCCGCCGGCCAAAGCGGGCGTGTGCGATAAGTGCGGCGGCGGACTCTATCAGCGCGAGGATGACGCCGAACAAACCGTGCGCGAACGGATCAAGGTCTATCACGCGGCGACGCAGCCGCTGCTCGATCATTACGGGCGGCTCGGATTGCTTGCCAAGGTTGACGGAGTGGGGCGCCCCGACGAAGTCGAGAAGCGTATCCTGACCGCGCTCGACGACCTGGCGGCGCTGCGTCCGGCCGGAGCAGGCGTGGGCCACGCGCGATCATGATTACTATCAAAACCCCGGCGGAGATCGCCGTGATGCGCCAGGCGAACCAAATCGTCGCCGAGATCCTCGAGGCGCTGGCCGCGGCCGTGCGCCCCGGAATCACGACCGAGGAACTCGACAAGCTGGCCGAGGACCTGACCCACAAAAAAGGTGCGCAGCCTGCCTTCAAGGGTTACAAACCGGGCGACGTCGTTTATCCCAAGTGCCTGTGCGTGTCGGTTAACAGCGAGATCGTCCACGGCATCCCGTCGAGCCGCAAATTGAAGGCCGGCGACATCGTCGGGCTCGATTTCGGCGTCGTCTACCAGGGCTTCTACGGCGACTCGGCGCGCACGGTCGCCGTCGGCCCGGTGCCCGAGCGGGTGACCAAACTGCTGCGGGTGACGCGCGAGTCGCTCTACGCGGGAATCGCCCAGGCTCGCGCGGGCAATCGTATCAGCGACATTGCGCGCGCGGTGCAGGATACGGTCGAGCGGGCGGGGTTCTCGGTCGTGACCGACTTTTCGGGACATGGAATCGGCCGCCGGCTCCATGAGGATCCGCAGGTGCCCAACTTCTTCCGTCCCGGGATGCCTAATCCGCGGCTGCGCGAGGGAATGGCGCTGGCGATTGAGCCGATGGTTAACGAGGGAAGCCCCGATTTGGAGATCCTTTCCGATGGCTGGACTGCGGTCACGGCGGACGGTAAACTATCTGCCCACTTCGAACACTCCATCGCGATTACCTCCAACGGGCCGGAAATCTTGAGCGAGCTCGAAAATGTCTAAGGGCGACGCGATCGAAGTACAGGGGACGGTTCAGGAAGCGCTCCCCAATGCGGTGTTCAGGGTGACGCTCGACAATGGGCACAAGGTGTTGGCTCATATCTCGGGCAAGATGAGGATGCATTACATAAAGATTCTGGCCGGCGACAAGGTCACCGTTGAGTTGTCGCCTTACGACCTGACCCGCGGCCGGATTACGTACCGGATGCGCTAGCGGGCGCGCCGGATAGAGATTGGCAAACTATGAAAGTCCGAGCGTCGGTTAAAAAGATTTGCAAGAACTGCAAGGTCGTGCGCCGCGAAGGCGTCGTGCGCGTCCTGTGCTCGAACCCGCGCCACAAGCAGCGTCAGGGCTAGGAAGGGTTTCGCGATGGCACGCATAGCTGGAGTCGAACTGCCCAAGAACAAGCGGATGGATATCGCGCTGACCTATATCTACGGAATAGGCCGGCCCAGCGCGCTGAAAATTCTCGCCGCCGCCAAGGTCGATCCCGCAACCAGCACCGACGACCTGTCGGCGGACCAGCAGGTCCATATCCGCCAGGTGATCGACACCGACTTCGAGGTCGAAGGCGATCTGCGGCGCGACTTTCAGCAGTCGATCAAGCGCCTGATGGACCTGGGATGCTACCGCGGGATTCGGCATCGTCGCGGACTTCCGGTGCGCGGGCAACGCACCCATACCAACGCGCGTACGCGCAAGGGTCCGCGCAAAGTGGTCGCGGGCAAGAAGCAGGCGCCGCCCAAGGGCTAACGCGAACGAAAAAACAAGCAACTGAAAACGCGGGCAGGTAGGAAGTCATCGCCCGATTATCAGCATCATGCGGATTCACTAAAAAGAATGGCTGAAGAAATCAAAGAGACGAAAGCCGCACCCGAAAAGAAGGCCGCTGCTGCCGCAGCCCCCGCTGCTGCCGGAGCACCTGCGCCTGCGCCGCGGCGCAAGAAGGTGCGCCGCAACGTGCCCGAGGGCGTCGCGCATGTGCACGCGACCTTCAATAATACGATCGTGACGATCACCGATCAGCAGGGAACCGTGATCGCATGGGCGAGCGCCGGCTCGGTGGGCTTCAAGGGCTCGCGCAAGGGCACGCCGTTCGCAGCGCAGATGGCGGCCGAGGCGTGCGCGCGCAAATGCTCGGAAGTCGGGATGCGCGCGGTGGTCGTTCACGTCAAAGGCCCGGGCGGAGGACGCGAATCGGCGGTGCGCGCGCTGCAAGCGACGGGGCTGGGCGTCATCTCAATCAAGGACGTGACGCCGATTCCGCACAACGGATGCCGTCCGCCGAAGCGGCGCAGAGTCTGAACCGAAATACACGCGAGTGAAGAAGGCGTAATCGAAGATGGCTAGGAATCTGGGTCCGGTATGCCGGCTGTGCCGGCGCGAAGGACTGAAACTCTTCCTCAAGGGAGAGCGATGCTACAGCGACAAGTGCGCGATCGAGCGGCGCAATTATCCGCCCGGAGCGCACGGCCAGGCGCGCACGCGTTTCTCGGAATTCGCGATTCGGCTGCGTGAAAAGCAGAAGGTCAAGCGCATCTACGGATTGATGGAGACGCAGTTCGCGGCCTACTTCGAAATGGCGGAGCGGATGGACGGAATCACCGGCGAGAACCTGCTGGTGCTGCTCGAGCGGCGGCTGGACAACGTGGTGTATCGTCTCGGCTTCGCCAGTTCGCTGGCGCAGGCGCGTCAGGTGGTTCGCCACGGGCATATTCACGTCAACGGCAAGAAAGTCACGATTCCCTCGACGCTGGTCGAGGTTGGCAGTGTAATCAGCGTGGCCGAGGCGAGCCGCACCAAGAAGGTGATCGTCGAGGCAATCGAGATGGCGCAGCGCCGCGGCGTCCCGCCGTGGATGGCACTCGAGCGCGAACAATTCCGCGGCTCGCTCCGGTCGCTGCCGGCGCGCGCTGAACTGACGATGCCGATCAGCGAGAAGCTGATCGTCGAGCATTACTCCAGATAGGGCGGAGGCGTACCGATCGGCGTCCCGGTCCGTGGTGGACCTGTGTGGGCGCGGGAAATCCATCGGGAAAAAGAGCATAGACTATGCAGAATGACTGGCGAGATCTGATCAAACCCAAAGCGGTCGAGTTCGACGAGAAGGAAGTCACTCCTTCCTACGGCAAATTTTCCGCGGAACCGCTCGAACGCGGCTACGGAATCACCGTTGGCAACGCGCTGCGGCGCATCCTGCTGTCCACGCTGCCCGGCTACGCGATTACGGCAGTCAGGATCAAAAACGTTCTCCACGAGTTTTCGACTCTGGCCGGAGTCAAAGAGGACGTGACCGACATCGTCCTCAACCTCAAGGAGATCCGCCTGCGCCTGCACGAGGGCGAGCAGATTACCGCGACGCTCAAGGTCAAGGGCGAGGCGCAGGTGACCGCGCGCGATATCACCGGCGGCCCGAGCCTGGAAATCCTGACCCCCGACAAGCATATCGCGTCGCTCG
Source organism: uncultured delta proteobacterium (assembly GCA_963813785.1). Lineage (GTDB taxonomy): Bacteria > Desulfobacterota > Binatia > Binatales > Binataceae > Binatus. The sequence continues at coordinate 19,950 of CAWFAJ010000009.1, forward strand.
ACAAGGGCGCCGAACTCGACATGGAACTCGTCATCAAGCGCGGCCGCGGCTACGTCCCCGGCGAGCGCACCGAAGACGAGGAGCCAATCGGGACGATTCGCCTCGACGCGATCTTCTCGCCGATTCGCAAGGTCAACTTCACCGTGACCAACGCGCGCGTCGGCCAGCGCACCGACTACGATCGGCTCGCGCTGGAGATTTGGACCGACGGCTCGATCAACCCGCGCGAGGCGCTGACCTACGCGGCGCGCGTGATGCGCGATCAGATGACGGTTTTCGCGGGCGTCGAGGAAGAGGCCGAAGCAGCCGCCGGCACGGCCGAGGGCGGCGAGGCCCATCCCACGATGAGCGAGCTGCTCTATCGGCCGGTCGAAGGGCTGCCGATTTCGGTGCGCGCGTTCAACGGTCTTCAGAACGCCGACATCAAATTTATCGGTGAGCTGGTGCAGCGCACCGAGCAGGACATGCTCAAGATCAAGAACTTCGGACGCAAGTCCCTCAACGAGATCAAGGAAGTGCTGGCCGACATGGGGCTATCGCTCGGGATGCGGCTGGAGAACCTGCCGCCGCGCGGCGAGCTCGACCGCATGTGGGAAGAGCAGGAACGCCGCGAATCGGCATAGCGGTTTGGAGTAACTGATGCGTCATCTCAACTCGGGCCGCAAGCTCAATCGCACCTCAGCGCATCGCAAGGCGCTGTTCAAGAATATGGTGCTCGCGCTGATTCGTCATGAGCGAATCAAGACGACCGACCCCAAGGCCAAGGAACTGCGGCGTATCGCGGACCGGATGGTGACGCTGGGCAAGCAGAACGATCTCGCCGCGCGACGGCGCGCGTTTGCGTTCATGCAGTCGCATGAGGCGGTCAAGAAGCTGTTCGATGAGATCGCGCCGCGCTTCAAAGATCGCAACGGCGGCTATACGCGGGTGATCAAGTTCGGTCATCGCCGCGGCGATGCCGCCATGCTGTCAGTCATCGAGTTCACCGGCAACGAGGAGCAGACCAAGGCGAAGAAGCCGCGCAAGCGCTCGGCAGCAAAGAAAGAGGGCGCTCCCGCCGAGAGACCTCGCCGGGCGGCGGCCGCAGGCTGATCGGACTCGAACGTCGCGGGCAGAAACGCAAAGGCACGAAGAAAATCTCTTCGTGCCTTTTCTTTTTTCCCGGAGTTATGCCGGTGGAACTTTTTCGAGTTCTTACTCGACGCTCTCCAGCAGCTTCGCGCGGAGCGCCATGTGCGCGCTTTTCAGCCCGGACAGAATTCCGTCCTCGAAGTTCCACTCGCCGCTCGCCATCAAGTCGGCAAAATCGTTCGGATTGCGGATGTCCTCCGAGGTGAGCCCGGGATGGATCGCGCGCGCCATCGCGAGGACCTTGCTCTCCTGCTGCGCGATCATTTGGAGCATCAGGCGATCGATGAGCGCCAATGTTTCCCGCGTTGCCGCCGCCATCGGCAAATCGTAACCCGTTTCGAGGCCGCTGCGCCATCGCTGAGCCGATGGTTTGCGCGGACTTAAGCGAGCGGCCTTCTTGGTGGTTGCGCGCTTTGATAGACTTCATTCAGAGGCGGCAAATTTAATGTCCAACGACCTCGTTGCTCCCGATAAATTTTTTCTAAACCGTTTCGGCATGAATCACGGCGCACTCGAGCGAATCCTCGGCAGCGCGCTTGAACGCAAGGCCGATTACGCCGATCTCTACTTCGAGTACCGCAGCGCCGAGGGCCTCGGGCTCGAGGAATCGATGGTGAATCACACCAGCAAGAGCGTGAGCCACGGCGTCGGCGTGCGCGTGTGCGCCGAGGATCGCACCGGCTACGCTTATCTCCGACGAAGTCACGATCGACAGGATGCGGCTTGCGGCAGAGGCCGCGCGCGCGATCGCCGATCAGCGCGGCACAACGCCCGCCGCGGTGCAGGTCGGTACTCCGGTCGCACGTCATGCGCTGTACGATCTCGACAGCACCCCGCTCGAGGTTCCGGTGCAGGAGCGTGCGCGGCTGCTGAGCGAGATCGATCGCGTGGTGCGCGCCTCCGATCCGCGGGTGAAGAACGTGATGGCGTCGTTCGCGTGCGAGCGGAAGATCGTGATGGTCGTGAACAGCGACGGGCAGGTCGCCGCGGACGTGCAGCCGCTGTGCCGGCTCAACGTCACCGTAATCGCCGACGACGGCAAGGGCCGCCAGATGGGCTCCTACGGCGGGGGCGGGCGCGTCGAGTGGAACTACTTCATCGAAAATGATCGCTGGCGCGAGTACGCGCTCGAAGCGGCGCGGCAGGCGATCGTGAATCTCGACGCTGTCGATGCGCCCGCGGGCGAGATGATCGTCGTGCTCGGCCCGGGATGGCCCGGGATTTTGCTTCACGAAGCGATTGGCCACGGGCTGGAAGGCGACTTCAACCGCAAGGGCGTGTCCGCGTTCGCGAATCGAATCGGCCAGAAAGTCGCGAGCGAACTTTGCACGGTGATCGACGACGGCACCATCCCGAATCGCCGCGGCAGCCTGAACGTTGACGATGAAGGTACGCCCACTTCGCGCACGGTGCTGATCGAAAAGGGAATCCTGCGCGGCTATCTGCAGGATCGGATGAACGCGCGGCTGATGAAGATGGCGCCCACCGGCAACGGACGGCGCGAGAGCTTCGCACATTCGCCGATGCCGCGAATGACCAACACCTTCATGCTCAACGGCGAATCCACGCCCGAAGAAATAATCAAGTCGGTCAAGAACGGCCTCTACGCGGTCAGCTTCGGCGGCGGACAGGTCGATATTACCAACGGCAAATTTGTTTTCTCCGCGAGCGAGGCTTACCTGATCGAAGACGGCCAGGTGACGCGGCCGGTGAAGGGCGCCACGCTTATCGGCAACGGTCCCGACGTGCTGACCCGGGTCTCGATGGTCGGCAACAATCTCGCGCTCGACGCCGGTGTCGGGACCTGCGGCAAGGACGGCCAATCGGTGCCGGTGGGCGTGGGTCTGCCGACGATTCGAATCGACGGCATAACGGTCGGCGGCACACGCGCCTGACAATCGCAATGAGAATGAGAAAAATCTGATGGCGACGGTCGATATTGAACTCGCCAATTGGGCGCTCGACGAGGCTCGGCGCAAGGGCGCCAGCGCGGCGGAAGTTCTGTGCGTGACCGCGGAGTCTCTTTCGGCCGGCGTGCGGATGGGCGAAGTCGAGAAACTCAAGAGCTCGCGCGAGCGGCGGCTGGGTCTGCGGGTATTTTGCGGACAGTCTTCCGCGACCTCATCGACGGCCGAACTGGAGCGCGATTCACTGGGCGATTTCATCGCGAACACGGTCGAGCTTGCGCGCTTGTCGGCCGCCGATCCGTGGGCGGGATTGCCCGACCCTTCGATGCATCCGAAGTCATTGCCCGAGCTTTCGCTCGCAGATCCCGACAGCGGAATCGTGACCGCGGATCGTGCGCTCGAGATCGCGCGCAGGGCAGAGAACGCGGCGCTGAAATTCGATCCGCGCATGAAGAACTCCGAGGGCGCCGAATTCAGCTCCGGGCGCGGCCAGATTCTGTTCGCCAACAGCCAGGGTTTTTCAGGCGAGTATTCCGGCACCTCGTACACGCTGGTCGTGCAGCCGATCGCGCAAGATGGCGACGCGATGCAACAGGGATTCTGGTACACGTCGAATCGCCGCTTGGGGAAACTCGAAGATGCGGAGTCGGTCGGAATAACCGCCGCCAGGCGGGCTTTGCGCCGGCTCGGAGCGCGCAAGATCAAGACGATGCGCGCGCCGATCGTCTTCGATCCCGACATGGCGGCGGGCTTGATTGGATCGATCGTCGGCGCAGCTTCGGGGCCCTCGTTGTACAAGGGAGCATCATTTCTGATGGGACAGTTGGGCAAAACGATCGCCGCTCCCGGCGTCACTATCGTGGACGACGCGCTGATTCCCGGCGGCCTTGGCTCCAAGCCGTTCGACGGCGAGGGCCTGCCGACCTCGCGCAAGAACGTGGTGGACAAGGGCGTGCTCGCCAGCTACCTGCTCGACTGCTATTCGGCGCGCAAGCTCGGGCTGGCTCCCACGGGCAACGCCGCGCGTTCGGTGGGCGCGGCTCCCGGCGTCTCGACGACCAATCTGTACCTCGCGCCGGGCAGCTATACGCCCGCGCAAATAATCGGCTCGGTAAAGCAGGGACTGTACCTGACCGAGACGATAGGTTTCGGCGTGAACATGGTCACCGGTGACTATTCGCGGGGCGCGGGCGGAATATGGATTGAGAACGGCGAACTCGCCTATCCGGTGAACGAAATCACGATCGCGGGCAACCTGAAAGACATGATGGCCGGGGTCGAGATGATCGGCAACGATCTCAACTGGCGTTCATCCACGGTCGCGCCGACGATCAAGATAGCCGAGATGATGATCGCCGGCGCCTGAGTGCTTGCGGGCATCAATCGGCGGTATTTCATGTGCGCTTGACGCAGGCGCGACGCTGAGCTAGCAGCTTGTAGGGTTTAAGTACACACCGGCTGTTATATGCGCAGCCGCAAGGGGAGATGGCTATGAACCTTCAGGTCTCGGCGCAGGCCCGGGAAAGGCTGCTATCCAAGCTCTCATCGATGGGAGTTGCGCAGCCCGTGGCGACCGCACTTCTGGAGCGGCACATGCTGGTGCGCTATCCCAAGGGCGCGGAGCTGTTCTCGATGGGCTCGCCCGCCGACGTGGTCTTCGCCGTGCTGACCGGTATGGTCAAGGTTCATAGCTCGCGTCCCGGCAGCGACCCGGTGTTGGTCGATCTCGCCGGTCCCGGCGACCTGGTTGGATATGCCGATTTTGCCGGCGTGGACGGCGGCCGTTCACAGCAGTTCGGGGCGACGGCGGTGACCAAATGCTGCGTTGCGCTGTTCACGCGTCACCAGATCTTCGAAGTGCTCAAGGGCCTCGAGCCGGAGGTGCTGCTGCGGATTGGCGAAGCGATCAATTCGATGTGGTCGGCGGTCGCTTACCGCTATATGACGTTTTTGGGAATGTCGCTGCGCAAACGGCTCGAGATTGTTCTGGACGAGCTGGCGACGCGATTCGGCGTGCCCGACTCGCGCGGAACGCTGCTGCTGCCCGAACTCGCGCAGGAAGAACTTGCCGAGATGATCGGCAGTTCACGCCCGATGGTGAGCAAGCTTTTAACCGAGATGACTGAGCAGGGCTTGCTGATGCGCGAGGGGCGGCGCCATATCCTTATCGCTGCCCAGAAGCCAGCCAACGCCGCCGGCGCTGCGCGCGAACCCCGGCTGCATCCCGCGTTCGAGCCAAAGCCTGCGGCCACGCGCCGCGTGCGCGCGGATCGCCGCAACGTGCGCGGGACCGGTGCGCCGATTGTGCGTATCTAGGCGGTCGGTATCGGCAAAAGCTGGCGGCCCGATGCGTTTGACTGCGAGTCTTACGTTCGGGCGCGGTTCTGCGTAGTGCTTCGCCAAAAAAATCCCCCTTCCATCCGGAAATCGGCTGGGGACATATTGCGGGTGTCATCGCGACGGCCGATGGTGAATTTCGTTTTGCCAAATTTGGGAAAATGGTTAGGTTAATCAGCAAGGAAAACCGACCATCAAATGAACGCCAACCGATTCACCGAAAAACTCCAGGAAGCGCTTGGGCGCGCGCAAAATGCCGCGCTCAGCGCGCATAACCAGGCCGTCGACGTAGAGCATTTGATTGCGGCGCTGCTCGAAGACGACGAAGGGCTGGCGTCCTCGATCGTGAAGCTGACGGGAGTCGATCGCGACGCGATCCGGCGCAAGCTCGGCGCCGAACTCGCCAAAATTCCGCAGGTAACCGGCGGCGGCTCTGACAGCGGGCAAGTTTACGCGACCCAGCGCCTGGGCCGGGTGCTGGCGCGCGCCGAACAGGAGGCGGGCAAGCTCAAGGACGAGTACGTTTCGGTCGAGCACGTGTTGATCGCGATGCTCGATGAGCCCGGCGCCGCTTCAAAAATTCTGCGCGAAGCAGGTTTGACCCACGACAAGCTGATGGCGGTGCTCAAGAAGGTCCGCGGCAATCAGCGCGTCACTTCGTCGAATCCCGAGGCGACCTACCAGTCGTTGGAAAAATACGGCCGCGACCTTACCAAGCTCGCGTCGGCCGGCAAGATCGATCCGGTGATAGGACGCGACGAGGAAATTCGCCGCGTGATCCAGGTCCTCTCACGCCGCACCAAGAACAACCCGGTGCTGATCGGCGAGCCGGGGGTCGGCAAGACCGCGATTGTCGAGGGCCTCGCGCGGCGAATTGTAGCGGGCGACGTGCCCGAGGGCCTAAAGAATCGCAAGCTGGTCGCGCTCGACATGGGAGCGTTGATCGCGGGCGCCAAATTCCGCGGCGAGTTCGAGGAACGGCTGAAAGCCGTGTTGAAGGAAGTGCAGGAAGCCGCGGGCGAGATAATCCTGTTCATCGACGAGTTGCATACCGTCGTGGGCGCGGGTGCCGCTGAAGGCGCGATGGATGCGTCGAACCTGCTCAAGCCCATGCTGGCGCGCGGCGAACTGCATTGCATCGGCGCGACCACGCTCGACGAGTACCGCAAGTATATCGAGAAAGACGCGGCGCTGGAGCGGCGCTTCCAGCCGGTGATGGTCGAGGAGCCCAGCGTCGAGGACACCATCTCGATTCTGCGCGGGCTGAAGGAACGCTACGAGGTCCATCACGGAATTCGAATCAAGGACGCGGCGCTGGTGACGGCCGCGGTACTGTCGAAACGGTACATCACCGATCGATTCCTGCCCGACAAGGCGATCGACCTGATGGATGAAGCGGCGGCCAAGCTGCGCACCGAGAAGGAGTCGATGCCGGTCGAGATCGACGAGGTCAATCGGCGCGTGATGCAGCTGGAAATCGAGCGCGAGGCGCTCAAGCGCGAGACCGATCAGTCCTCGCGCGATCGGCTGCAGAAACTCGAGAAGGAGCTGGCCGAGATCAAGGAAAAGCGCGCGGGCCTGCAGGCGCAGTGGGAAACCGAAACCGGCGGACTCGAGAAACTCGCGAAAATTAAAGCCGAGATCGAACAAACCAGGCTTGCGATCGAAAAAGCCAAGCGCGAGTACGACCTCAACAAGGTCGCGGAGCTGCAGTACGGCAAGCTCGCGTCGCTCGAGAAGGAACTCGGCGCCGAAGAGCAGAAGCTGATTGAGAAACACTCCGGCGGCAAGCGATTGATCAAGGAAGAAGTGGACGAGGACGATATCGCCGAAGTAGTCGCGCGATGGACCAAAATCCCGGTCTCGCGACTGCTCGAAGGCGAGGTGCAGAAGCTCGCGCATCTCGAGGAGCATCTGCACAAACGCGTGATCGGCCAGGACGAAGCGGTGATCGCGGTTTCCGACGCGGTAATTCGCGCCCGCTCCGGACTCAAGGATCCCAACCGCCCGATCGGGTCCTTCATCTTTCTCGGCCCCACCGGCGTGGGCAAGACCGAACTGGCGCGCGCGCTGGCCGAGTTCCTGTTCGACAGCGAAGCCGCGATGATCCGAATCGACATGTCCGAGTACATGGAGAAGCACACCGTCTCGCGGCTGGTCGGCGCGCCTCCGGGCTATGTCGGCTTCGATGAGGGCGGGCAACTGACGGAAGCCGTGCGGCGCCGCCCGTACTCGGTAATCCTGTTCGACGAGATCGAAAAAGCGCACGCCGACGTGTTCAACGTGCTGCTGCAATTGCTCGACGACGGCCGGCTTACCGACGGTCACGGACGTACCGTCGATTTCCGCAACACCGTTGTGATCATGACGTCGAATATCGCCAGCCAGATTATTCTCGGCTTCAAGGGACAGGACTACGAGAAGATGAAGGCGCAGGCGCTCGAGGTCTTGCGTCAGAGTTTCAGGCCCGAGTTTCTCAACCGGGTTGACGAGGTCGTCGTGTTCCATCCGCTGACCCGCGAAGAGCTGCGCCAAATAGTGGACGTCCAACTGGTGCGGCTGCGCGCGCGGCTCGAGGAGCGCAAGATCGAGCTCGAATTGACCGACAAAGCGCGCGATTATCTGGCCGAGCATGGCTACGATCCGTCGTACGGGGCGCGTCCGCTGAAACGGCTTATCCAGCGCGAACTCGAGACAGCGCTGGGGCGGAAATTGCTCGCGGGCGAGATTCGCGACAGTTCGCGGGTCACGGTCGATGCCGGCGCTCGAGGTCTGGGGTTCTCCAGCCAGCCGCTGGCCAGCGCCACGTAGTGCTACTTTTGCCTGGGGCATGAGAAGGCGGGTATGCTCTGGCTGATCGTCGTAAAGAATCAAAACCGGGAGATTTTGAGAAACGTGATTGGTCTGCCTGCCAGGGTGATTCGCGCCAGGGGATTGATGCTTGCCGTTGCGATTGCGATCGCGGCGATCCCGGCGCCGGCTACTTGTTTCCCGTGGAGTATCGACATGTATCGCGGGCCGGAGATTCAGCCGTTTGCTGAGGCGCCGCGCGTCACTCCGGCGGACACAATTCCCGTTCATGGCGGAGAACCGCCGATGAGCCTCGAGCAGGCGGCGATCAAGATGCACAACCCCTTGCAGGCGACGCCGGAAAATCTCGCCAAGGGAAAAGAGCACTTCAATACCTACTGCGCGCCGTGTCACGGAGAATCAGCGCAGGGTAACGGCCCCGTCGCGCATATCCTGAAGCAGCCGGTGAAAAGTCTGCTGGCTGGCGCAATCAAGGATCGTTCCGACGGCTATATCTACGGCGCGATCCGCGACGGCGTTCGGTCGAGTCCCTCCTACGCAGCAAGAGCTGTCCGCCGAGCAGCGCTGGCAGGTCGTGATGTACCTCCGATCGATGCAGAGTGCAGCGGCCGCAAAAGCCAAGGTCGCCGGCAACTGACGCTGGCCGCAGCGCCGACGCGGCGGCCTCCTGCAATTGCGTTACGCAATCCGAAGGGATGCTTTCGGTCGTCGATTCAAATCGGTTTAATTGACTGTCGATTTTGGAGCAGGCCGCGGACGTGTAGAAATTGATTATCATTCTCAGTTAGACTAACCCTATCCAATCGGGTCATCGCGATGGAACCTTTCCGAGGGCGCGACGTATAGCAATGGGCGAGGTGGATCGAGGAGTTGCGATGCCATCGATAAAAATCGGCGGTGCGTTGATGCTGGCGGTCGTGACGATCGCATTTGTCGCCGCGCTCGCGCGCGCCGCTGAGTCCCAACTTTCTGAAGCGCAGCTCGTCGAAATCGCAATCGAGGCGAATCCTCAGGTCAAGTCGGCGCGCTACCGATGGGACTCCGCGGTCCATTCGATCAAGCAGACCGTCGCGCCGAACGATCCCGTCTTCACTTACACCAACAGCGACAGTCCCAAGAATCCCCTCGGGCGCGCGTCTGTCCACGAATTCAACTTCACCGAGACCTTTCAATTCCCCGGCAAAGCGCTCTATCAACGCGACCAGGCGGTCCGCGCTGCTGAGATTGCGCATCTTGCACTCGTGGCGACGGTACGCGACGTCCGTGCCGCCACCGAGACCGGCTATTATCAGCTGGTGCTCGACGAGGCCCTGGCCGGCGTCAACGACGAGAACGTCCGCAACCTCGACGAGGTGGTCAGAGTCACCGAGACGGCTTACTCGGCCTCGTCGGTGCCGCAGACCGACGTGATCAGCTCCGAGTTTGACCTCGCCGCGGCGCGCCAGCTTCAACGCCAGTACCTGACAGCGGTTGCAAACGATGAGACCGCTTTGAATCTGCAACTCTATCGCCCGGTGGGCTCACCGTTGTCGGTGGATCGAAATCTCAAACTGGAAGCCCTCACCGCGTCACTCGATGCGCTTACCGATCGCGCCTACGCAGTCCGGCAGGAAATCCTCGAAGCAGCGCTCGCGGAGCGTAACGCGGATACCGCGCTCTATCTCGCGAAGATGGAATATCTGCCGGACTTCACCGCGGGCGTTCAGTATGACGATTACCTGGTTCCCACCTTCGCCCCAAGACCGAATGAGCCGCGCGATTGGTCCGCCATCATCGGTTTCAACTTGCCGGTCTTTTTCTGGCTCAAGCAGGACGAGGACATTGCGCGCGCGAAGTCCAATCTGCAAGCCGCGCGTTCCGATCAGGCGCTAATTAAAATCCAGACCGCCGCCGCGGTTGCCACCTTGTTCCGCAGCGCGCAGTACGCCTACCAAACCGCCATCCTCTATCGCGATTCGCTGATTCCCCTGGCGCGGCAGAACCTCCGAGTCGCGCTGACCGCCTATCAGTCTGGTAAAATTGATTTCGTGACGCTATCGGGTGCACTGCAACGCGAGTACGCTGCGCGCGTGAGTTACCTGCAAGCAGCAAATCAATTTCTGGCCGGCGAAGTTTCGCTCGAGCAGGCTATCGGAGCGCCGTTGCATCAATGAGCCGGCGCAACTTCAATCCCATCGCGCTCGTCGCGCTGGCGGCCGCCCTCGGCGCCGCAATTTCGGCCGGTGGATGCCACGGCGATTCGGCCGGCAGCGCCGCGCGCGGTTCCTGAAGCAACCCCCGCGGTACGACTGGTTCGGCAGCAGGGCGTTGAGCTGATCCAGTTCAATGCCAGCGACGTTCCCGGTCTGGTGATCGAGGAGGTGCGCAACGTCGAGCTGCCGGGCCTCCTGGAAACATCCGGGCAGATCACCTACGACGATCGCAGTGTCTCGACGATCGTTTCGCGCGTGCAGGGGCGAATCGAGCAAACGCGCGTCTCGCTGTGGGATAACGTTCATCGCGGCGAAAAAATCCTTGCGCTCTACAGCCCTGACTTCATGACCGCGGAAGCCGAGTATCTCCAGGCTCACGAGTCTTCAAATCTACTGGCGGCGCCCGGCGTTGGCGCTTCGTCGGATTTTGCCGGCACTCTATTGCTGGCTGCCAAACGCAAACTGCAGTTTCTAGGGATGAGCGATGCCGACATCCAGGCCATCAAGGCGCCCGATCCCATAGTTTGGATGCGCGCGCCGATCAGCGGCACTGTCGTCGACAACAAAGTGCAGCGCGGGGCCGCCGTCAATCCGGGCGACGTGCTCTTTTCGCTCGGCACGCTCGACAACGTCTGGATCACCGGTGATATCTACGAGGACGATCTCGCACGCGTGCGCGTCGGCCAGCATCTGTCGGCGGTAACGACCGCTTTTCCCGATGAAGTGTTCAATGGAGCGATCGCGCGCATCAGTCCGAATATCGATCCCGCCACGCACACGCTTCAAATCCGCTGCGAAGTGAAAAATCCCGGCGGCAGGCTCAAACCGCAGATGCTCGCGAAGGTGACCATCGTCACGCGGCCCGGCCAGGCGCTGGTAATACCTCAGGACGCCCTCGTCTTCGACATTGACAACTATTACGCATTCGTCGAGGTCAGCCCCGGCACGTTCGAGCATCGCAAGGTCTCGATCGCGTCGTGGAGCCGCGTCGGCTACGCGCGCGTGGTCTCCGGGCTCAAGGCCGGCGACCGCGTGGTCAGCGGCGAGACCCTCCAGGTGAACGCGCTATGGCACGAGGCTCACGGGGAAAGTTCCTAGACCCGGCGGCGTTGCCGGTCGCAACAGGAATCTTTGGCTAAGCGATGATTCGATCGTTGATGGCGCTGGCGTTGCGCGAGCGAGTAGTCGTAATCGGCATCGCGCTGATGCTGCTGCTGGCCGGCGTCTTTTCATTCTCGCAACTGGATATCGAGGCCTATCCGGATCCGGTTCAGCCGCTGATCGAAGTCCTGACGCTGCCCAACGGTCTCAGCGCCGAAGAAGTTGAAAAGCTGGTCACGGTGCCGACCGAATACGGTCTGGGCGGGATGCGCAATCTCGAGGCGATGCGCTCGATCTCGCTGTACGGACTGTCGGACATTCGCTGCTACTTCTCGTGGGACAGTGACTACTACTGGGACCGCATCGAGACCATCAATCGGCTGTCGTTTCTCGCCTTGCCGCAGGGCGTGACGCCCGGAATTTCGCCCGAGAATCCCATCGGCGAAATTTACCGCTACACGGTCGAGAGTCCCGATCACGATCTGACTAGCGAAAAGACAATCGAGGACTGGGTACTCGAAAAGCAGATTCGCACGGTGCCGGGAGTCGAGGACGTTTCGGGTTTCGGTGGATTGACGAAACAGTTCCAGGTCGAAGTCGATCCGCACAAGCTCAACTACTACCAGGTGCCCCTATCCACGTTGATCGCGGCGCTGCAAAACTCGAACACCAATTCCGGCGGCAACTATATGAGCGTCGGTGAGCAGGCTTTCGACGTCCGCGGGCTCGGCTTTTTCCGCGGTCTCGACGACATCCGCAACGTCGTGCTCAACACCAACAAGTCCACCCCAATCAAGGTTTCCAACGTCGCCGACGTAGAGGTCGGCTACGCGCCGCGGCTCGGAATCGTCGGCAAGGACAATCAGAACGAGGTCGTCACCGGCATCGTCCTGATGCGCAAGTACGGCAACACGCTCGCAACGCTCAAGGGCGTCGAGGCCAAGGTCCACGAACTCAACACCACCGGCATCCTGCCCAAGGGCTACAAGGTCGTGCCGTATTACGACCGCACGCAACTGGTCCAGACCACGCTTCACACCGTGACCGAAAATCTCACCATCGGGATGGCGCTGGTCTTCCTGGTGCTGATTTTCTTTCTCGGCAACCTGCGCGCCGCAATCATCGCCGCGGTGAACATCCCGCTCGCGCTATGCGGGGCGTTCGCTCTGATGCACGCGACGAACACGCCCGCCAATCTCATTTCTCTGGGCGCGATCGACTTCGGCATCATCATCGATACCACCGTCATCGTGATGGAGAACATCGAGCGCCACCTCACTGCGTCCGAGCACTCGAGCGAGAGTTATCGGCTTCGAATTTTGGCCGCCGCGCAGGAAGTTGGCGGCCCGATGTTGTTCTCGACGATCATTTTCGTGATCGCATTCCTGCCGCTGTTCACGATGCGCGGGGTCGAGGGCGCCATCTTCTCACCCATGTCGCACACCTACGCGTTCGCGCTGGCCACCGCGATTCTGCTCGCGGTCACGTTGTCGCCGGTGCTGTCTTCGTACTTCTTCGCGAAGGGGATGCGAACGATTCGCAACCCCATCTGGTTGGGAATCGCAGCGTTCTACCACGGACTGTTTGTCCGGATTCTGCGTTGGCCGCGGCTGACGTTGACCGTAGTTTTTCTGCTGGTGGCCGGCGTGTTGTCGCTGTTTCCGCTGCTGGGCGGGCAGTTTCTGCCCAAGCTCGAGGAAGGAAACATCTGGGCGCACGCGACGATGCCGCTGACGATCTCACTCGAGCATGGCGCCAAGCTGTGCAATCAGATGCGCGCCGTCTTCAAGAGCTTCCCGGAGGTCACCTCGGTTGTGTCGCAGCTCGGCCGCCCCGACGACGGCACCGAGACCACGGGTTTTTTCAACATTGAATTCGCGGTCGATCTCAAACCCGACACCGAATGGCCCGCGGGGATCGACAAACCTAAGCTCGTCAAGCAGATCGACGACAAACTTACACGGCAGTTTCCGGGTGTGAGTTTCAGCTACTCGCAAAACATCGAAGACAACATCGACGAAGCGATCTCGGGTGTAAAAGCCGGCGAAAACGCGATCAAGGTCTTCGGACCGGACCTGGCGACCGACGAGCGTATCGCCAACGACATCAGAGAATCCCTGGGCGGAGTTCCCGGAGTCGTTGATGAAGTGGTGTTGCGTTCGATGGGCCAGCCCAATCTGCAAATTACCCCGGACCGCGCCGCGTGCGCGCGTTACGGACTCAACGTCGGCGATGTCGGCGCGGTCGTGCAGGCCGCCATTGGCGGCCAGGCCGTCACGCAGGTACTCGATGGCGACCGGCGCTTCGACCTGGTCGTGCGATGGAAGCCCCAGTACCGCCAGAGCCTCGACGCGGTCCGCCAGATCCGCGTCAACCTCCCATCCGGCGGTCAGATTCCGCTTGACCAGATCTCCAAAATCGAGACCGCCGAAGGCGCGTCATTCATCTACCGTGAGGCCCTGCAACGTTACGTGCCGGTCAGGTTTTCCGTCCGCAACCGCGATTTGCAGAGCACCGTCGACGAGGCCAAGCGCCGAATCGCGAAAGAAGTCCATCTTTCCGAAGGCGTGCATCTCGAATGGTCGGGCGAGTACGGCGAGCTTCAGGCCGCCAATCGCCGCCTCATGATCGTCGTGCCGTTCGCACTGTTGCTCATCGCCGGCGTCCTTTACGGCGCCACCCAATCGCTCGTCGACACCTTCATCATCATGGCGCAGATTCCGGTCGCGTGTCTCGGCGGCGTCCTCGCGTTGATCATCACCGGCACCTCGTTCAGCGTGTCGGCGGGTGTGGGCTTCATTTCGATTTTCGGAATCGCCGTGATGGACGGTATTCTGCTGAGCTTCTACATCCGCCGCTTGTGGGAGGAAGGGCATCCATTCGTCGAGTCCATCATCACCGGCTCCGACCGTCGTCTGCGCGCCACGATGATGACCGACCTGGTTGACGCACTCGGCCTGCTGCCCGCGGCGATCTCGACACGAATCGGCGCTCAGACGCAGCAGCCGCTGGCGATCGTCGTCATCGGAGGCGCGCTGGCGATCATGCTGCTGACGCGAATCCTGCAGCCGGTGTTGATCTTCCTGTGCCATCGCCGGCTGCGCCTTGCCGATCAGAACCGCCCGCCCCTGACGCAGCCTGTCGGAGGCGATTTTCCGGGCTGAGACGGCGAACCGCTGCGCCCGTTCGTGGCCTGGCCTCGCCGTGCACCGCGAACCGTGGTAAACGGGCGCAAGGAGGATCCGAGCGATGGAATTCGAGATGCTCGCGAGCGGCTACGGCCTGCTCGAAGCGCCGCGCGTCGATGATCTCGGCCGTCTCTACTTCAGTGACATTCCGGGCGGCGGCGTTTACCGGCGCAATCCCGGCGGCAACGTCGAAACGCTGATTCCCAAGCGCAAGGGCGTCGGCGGAATGATTTTCAACGCCAGCGGCGGCCTCGTGCTCACCGGCCGCGGCCTGATTCATTGGGATGAGAAGACTGGCCGCAGCCGCGATCTGTTCGTCGCTTGGGGAGGCAAGCCCGTCGGCATGAACGATCTTACCACCGACGATCACGGCAGCATTTACACCGGAACCATCAACTTCGATCCTCTGAGCAACGAGCAGCCGATTCCGGGCAGCCTGTTCCGCATCGATCCTCCCGGCCGCGCGGTGAAGTTGTGGGATGGCATCGAGGTCAGCAACGGGCTCGGCCTCAGCCCCGACAGAAAACACCTGTACCATTCGGATTCTCCCACCGGCGCAGTGTGGGTTTACGACGTTACTCACGAGCGCGGCGTCAAGGACCGGCGCATCTTCGCCAAGATGCCCGCGGGATTGCCCGACGGGCTGGCTGTCGATGCGCAGGGTGGCGTGTGGGTTGCGGCTTTCCGCGCCGGCGAGGTCGTCCATTTCTCGAAAGACGGCGCGGTGGCCAAGCGAATCAAATTGCCGGCCACGATGGTGACCAGCCTGGTCTTCGGAGGCCGCGACATGCGGGACCTTTACGTCGTGACCGCCGACAACACCGACGATCCAAATCGCAAGGGAACGATTTTCCGCGCGCGCGCCGACGTGCCCGGCCTGCCCGTGCCGAAAGCCAACTTTTAGTTTTTCAAGTTTTAGCTCTCGACAGCAGCCTGGGCTACGATCCGATCTCCTGACGACTGCGCACGCGATCCAGCCAGCAGTGCGCCCGCCGCGATCGTCAATGCGAATGCGCCAACCCGCATCGCGCCGGCTACCGGATCCGCCGGCAATCGTTCGCCGAACACGATCATCCCGCCGGCGATCGGTACGATGTTCGACAGCGCTCCCGACAGCGGCATCGCTATTATCCCGCGCGCCGAATGAAAGGAGTTCTGCAGCAGGACAATACCCATGATGTTGGCGGCGATCATGCCGTACACGTAGGGATTCGATACGATTCGAAGCGCGAGCGATGCGGCGGCGCTGGCGGTGAACTCTTCGGTCATCGCCTTGGTGAACAATGCCCCCAGGCCGAACGCAACGCCAGATAGAATCGCCGCCGCGGCGCCGCTGGCGTTCAGCCGTGCGACGGCCATCGGCGCGAGCCCTGTCACCATCAACAGCGCGGAAAATATCAGCAGCGTTCCGGGTTCGAACGCACCTTCGGTCTCGCCGGACTGAATCGACAGCGCAAGCATCAGCATCCCGAGCACCACCGCGCCGATGCCGACCCATTCGCGCCGATTCGCGCGCTCGCCAAGAATCACTACCGACGCGATTACGAACAGCGCGATTCCGCCCTGCATCACCACCGCCACCATCGATATTGGAGCTCTCGACACCGCAATCACGTAGAGCGCCCAGCCCGCGGTCTGCACGCCCAGTCCGCCGCTCCACATGGGATCGCGAATCCAGACGACGATCGCGCGGATTGCATTCGCGCCGGCCGCCATCGGCAGATCCGCCGAGCGGCTCTTCATCATCAGCAGGCCGAGCGCCATCAGCACGCTGGCAATGAACGCGATGGACAGGTAGAGGATCACCGCTTTCAGTTCTTCACCTCGCGCATCGCGCCGCCTCGGATCACCTTGAACTGGCGTCCGGCCCACATCACTTTGTTGCTGAGCAGGCTGGCAAACCAGACTCCGGTCATTATCAGGTCCTTGATCGGAACGATCCAGAGATCGGTCAGCATCTCGGGCATCTTGAGCACGCGGCCGACGATTGCCGCCGACATCGCGAGCCGCGCCGCAACTACCAGCACCAACGCCGCAAAGGCCGCGGCGCTGCCGCGTGTGATTGCCAGCAGCATCAGTGCCCAGAACGGGCCGTGTATCAGGATTGTCGCGATGCTGATCGGTCGCACGAAGCGGTAGGTGCGTGCCCAGCGGAGTTGATGATGCCAGAATTCAGCGAAGTTCCTTTCCTCGCACGTCAGCGTGACCAGCGAATCGGACAGTTTGATCTCGTAGCCCTGCGCATTGGTGAAGTTGCCCAGGTAGAAGTCGTCGGCGAGCTTGTCCTTGACCGCGCGGAATCCGCCCGCAGCCTCCAGTACCCGGCGTTTGATGGCGATCGTCGCGCCAAGTGCATAATGCATCGGCTCGATCATTTCGGCGAGCAGAATCTGCGGTAGAAAATCGGTGTTGACGTAGAGCGCCTCCAGCCGCGACGCGAATGAGCCGCCTGGGCGCGCCCGATACGCGCAGGTCACGATGCCGATTTTCTCATCCGAGATCAGTTCGCCGACAATCCGCCTGAGGTAGTCGCGCTCGACCGATACATCGGCGTCGCTCAGTACGAACACTTCGGCCTTCTCGGCCCGATCCGCCATCTTGATCAGTTTCGCGATCTTGTGATTGCTGGAGTCGGGCTCTTCGCCAACGACCAGCGTAATGTTCGCGTACTGGTAGCGCTGGCGGATTGCGACCGGAACTTCGGCGGCCGCATCCTCGTAGTTCTCGACGCCAAAATAAAAGTCGGCCCGCGGGTACGCGATTTCCAGGAAGCTGATCAGGTTGGCCGCCAGCGAGTTGTTGGTCCCATGCAGCGGCTTCAGCACCGCCACGCGCGGTGGAATCTTGGGCAGCGGGAGCAGGGGAGAAGTCGTGCGCCGCGCGAACTTGATCGCAGCGACGGTCGCGGCGGCGTAATAGAGCACCGACACGCACACGCCCACAGCCGGTAAAGCCATCCAGATTGTCATCGAATGATTCGGCGCGGCGATTTGACCCGGCGCGACTCAAGGCGCCACAGACATTCTTGCTGCGGACCTCGCGCTCACCGCTTACTCGCGCTTGGAATTCGCCGTCAGGCCGGCGCCTGCTGAGCCGTCTGATGCCGTCGTTGGCGCATCGTGGAAAGAAACTGCCGCCCCTCGTTCAGCATCCGCTTGGTCTCTTCCATCGATGTCATCATCTTCTTGACCGATTTGAAGATGTACTTCGGGCGGAAGTAGAAGCTGCGATAAAAGCGCTCGACCGCGCCGTAAATCTCCTCGTTGGTCAGCCCCGGATAGGTGATCGTGCACTTCTGATAGCCGGATTCATCGAGCAGCGGATCGACCGCCAGAAATCCGTTCTTGGTCACATAGTCGAACAGCTCCGTGCCCGGGTACGGCGACGCGAGCGACACCTGGATCGTCTCGCAGTCCATCTCGCGCGCGAACCGGATCGATTCCTCGATCGTGTCCTTGTTCTCCCCGGGAAGTCCCAGGATGAAAGTCCCGTGAATCAGGATCCCCAGTTCGTGGCAATCCTTGGTGAAGCGCCGCGCGCGATCGATTCCGACGCCCTTCTTGATATTCTTCAAAATCTGCGCGTTGCCCGACTCGTAGCCGACCACGAACAGCCTGAGCCCGCCGTCCTTCATGATCTTCAGCGTTTCGTAGTCGACGTTGGCGCGTGAATTGGTTGACCACGTGATCCCAAGTGGCTTCAACAGCTGCGCGATTTTGCGAGCGCGCGCCGGGTCGGCGGTGAAGGTGTCGTCGTCGAAGAACAATTCCTTCATCTTCGGGAACTTCGACCTCATCGCCGCCACTTCCTCGTACACGTTCTCCGGGCTGCGCACGCGATAGCGATGCCCCTGGGTGACCTGCGGCCACAGGCAGAACGTGCATCGCGCCGGGCATCCGCGCCCGGTGTACATCGACACGTACGGATATTGGCAGTACGGGCTGTTGTACTTCAGGTAGTCGAGGTTCTTTTCATATACCTCGGTGACGAACGGCAACTTGTCGAGTTCTTCGTCGGTGAGCGCCGGACGATCCGGATTGTGATGCAGCCCGCCGTCCTTCTGATAGCTGATTCCGCCGATCGTGCTCCAGTCGCGGCCTTGCGCCACTTCCAGCATCGAGTAGTCGAATTCCTTGCGCGCCGCGATATCGATCGCCGCCGACAGTTTCAGCGTTTCGTCGGGCCGCGCCGTCGGATGCCCTCCGACCATCGCGATGATCGCATCCGGATTCGCCGCCTTGATTGCTTCCGCCGTGCGCGCATCCATCCTCAGCGACGGCGTCGAGGTGTGAATCACGATCAGGTCGTAGTTCTTCGCCTCGTTGACCGTCATCTCGACGGTGTAGTTATGCGGCGGCGCGTCGAGCAGGCGTGCGCCCGGGATCATCCCCGCCGGATAAGCCAGCCACGTCGGATACCAGAATGACCAGACCTCGCGCGTTGCCTGGTAGCGCGAGCCCGCTCCCCCGTCGAAGTCATCGTAGGAGGGCGGGTTGAGAAAAAGCGTCTTCATCACATCCATATTTTCAGCATACCCCAAGAGGCCTGTCCGATTGGTTAGTCAGCGACTATACAAACCGCGACAACCGAAGGCAACAATGCGCGAAGTTTATAATCGCTTCCTGGCCATCTCTATTGTTTTTATCAACAAAATCCAGGCATTTACACGGCTTTTTTGGCTGATCGCGGCGCGGCTGGCCCCTGCCGGCCGGCGACGATGATCATCCGCCGCGTACCTATCGCGTACGCCTCGCCATCGAATCCCCCGAACACCGCCGTCACATGCAGCCCCACCCGTTCAAGGACGCGGGTCATCTCGGTCAGTGTGTAGAGCCGGATGATATGTCCGATCGACTCGCGGCGGCTTCCCTTCGGGTCCACCACGATGAAATGCACGTGCATGCGGCTGGTCGCGAGGTCCAGGTCGCGCCGCTCGACGTACAAAGTTCCGTCCGCGCCGGTATGCCAGTCGTTCTGGATATAGTTATCGATCGCCCACTCGCGGTTGAGCATGTCCAGCAGGATACGTCCGCCGGCTTTCAGCGCTTTGGCCGCCGATTCCAGGACTTTCAAATCCTCGCCTTCCGACTCCAAGTATCCGAATGACGAATACATATTTACGATCGCGTCGAACTTGTTTTCGAACGGGATCGTGCGCATGTCGGCGGCGATCGTCTCGATTGTGACCTTGCTCGCCTTGGCCGCCTGCTGCGCGAGTTCCAGGTACTCGGGATTCAGATCGAGACCGGTTACTCGCAGTCCACGTTTCGCCAACTGGATCGAATGCCGCCCCTGGCCACAGCAGAGATCGAGCACCGATGCGCCCGGCTTGAGCGCAAGCGCGCTGGCGACGAAAGTGCTCTCTTTTTCTGCCCGCTCCTCGGTGAACGTGTGGCCATAGACGTTCAAGTAGTCGCCACGAAAAAAGTCCACGTACCAGGCAGAGCCTTGCGATGCCATCGCGTCCCTCTAAGCCTACATCACTACTATCTTCGGATCCGAAATCTCGGCAAGCACAGGTCCGCCGCCTCTAAAATAACGGGCCAGAGATCCGCAACTCGTCGCGGCACGCTTCGCTAAACGCACGTAAGGGATCGATCGCGTCGCTGTTCACTACGCCTTGCAAGTCGCGGAACGTCTTGTTCGGCGCCTGGTACGTTTCGATGATGGTGTCGGCAACGGTTTGTGCGGTTTCGACGATCTTCGGCGACGATAGAACCCGCATCCTGCCGATCAGGGCGTACAGTTTAACGAACTTGGCGAGCTCCGCTTCGTTATGTCCTAAAGCATCCGCATACAATCGCGCCGATTCCTCAATAAAGTCCGCGTACAACTCTTCCCGCCTGGTTCTATGGTGCGCCAACTGCTCCGCTCGGGCCTGAGCTTTCTGGCTCAGCCGTGACGACGCCAACATCATGAAGCCGCCGACCACTGATCCAGCGAGCGCAGCAAAGGCGGAAAAATATTGTGGGTTCATAGTCGCATCCTCATCCGCCACAGGTCAGGTTTTGAGAAGGCACAGCTTCCAGCATCAGATGCGTCAGCCGCTTTTCGCCGCACGGTCGGCTGTAGGCACGGTGGACACCTGCGGCGGATGCTTCTGCTCCGTGGGCCCTGCTTGGGGCTTCTCTCCCCGACGGATATGCGACATCCGCTCGACGATCACAAAGAGCGCCGGAACGAGGAAGATTGCGAAGGCGGTGGAGAAGAACATGCCGGTTATGGTGACCGTCCCGATCAGACGGCGGGCTTGGCCGCCGGCGCCCAAAGCGATCCATAAAGGAGACAGGCCGATGATGAACGCGAAGGAAGTCATGAGAATCGGCCGCAGACGCACGCGGGCGCCCTTGAGCGCCGCCGAAACTATCGACTCGCCCTTCTCGAGCTCGGCTTTGGCAAACTCGACTATCAAGATGGCATTCTTGGCCGACAGACCGATCAGCATTATGAGACCGACCTGGGCATAGACGTCGTTGTCGAGATGGCGTGACCATAGGCCAAAGAATGCGCCGCATACCGCCACCGGCACGCTAAGCAGC
The DNA here is from genome assembly GCA_963813785.1 of uncultured delta proteobacterium. Classification (GTDB taxonomy): domain Bacteria; phylum Desulfobacterota; class Binatia; order Binatales; family Binataceae; genus Binatus. Next base: position 41,156 of record CAWFAJ010000009.1, read on the forward strand.
ACGCTGAAGGGCAGCGACCAGCTCTCATAGAGGGCGGCAAGGATCAGAAATACAAACACCAGCGACAGCGCGAAGACGCCAGCGCCACCGCCGGCGACAGCCTGTTGGTAGGAGATTCCATTCCAGGCATAGCCCATATCACGGGGGAGGACCTGGTTTGCCACCGAGTCCACCGCGTCCATCGCCTGGCCGGTGCTGTAGCCGGGAGCCGGCGCCGCGAATATCTCGATGCCGCGGTACTCGTTGAAGCGGGTCGTATATTCGGGCCCCAACGCCCGCTTCATGTCGACCAGCGTCGACAGCGGAACCATCGAGCCCGCGTTGTTTCGGACGTAAAACTGACCAATGTCCGTCGCAGTGACTCGGTACTGCGGCTCCGCTTCCACGAACACCTTCCACACGCGCCCGAAGCGGTTGAACTGGTTGACGTAATAGCCACCAAGCAGGGTCTGCAATGCGCTGTACACGTCTTCGATAGGAACGCCGAGCTTGAACACCTTGTCCTTGTCAACCGCAGCGAACAACTGCGGAACGCCGGTTCGAACAGGAGGAACATAGGCCCAATCTCGGGCCGTTTTTTCGCCGCGGCAAGGAACTTCCGAGTATTATCCCATAGATAATCGACCGTTTTGCCGGCGCGATCCTGAACGAAGAAATCGATACCGCTAGCCTCGCCGATGCCGGGAATCGCCGGCGGCAAGAATGCAAAAGCCTGCGCCTGGGGCAGCGCGGCCAGCTTGCGGTTGAGGTCAGCTACGATCGCTGGGGCTTGCAGAGCAGCGGTCCCCCGCTGGTCGTAGGGCTGGAGTTGGCAGAAATAGGCTCCGCTTCGGGGGCTGCTCAACTGGGTGAGGAAGTTTAAGCCGGAGCTCGAGCTATAGTAGCGGATCGCAGGTTCGCTCCTGATGATTTGATCGATTTGCTTCATCGCGGCGTTAGTCCGCTGGAGCGAGGCGGCCGCCGGAAGCTGGACGTGAATTAGAAACCAGCCCTGGTCTTCGTCGGGCAGGAATGATTGCGGCAAAATCTTTCCCAGGCCGCCGGCAAGTACCGCAAAACCCCCTAGTACAACGATCGCCAGCACAAGCTTACGGATGAGCAGATCGCAGGTCCGGATGTAGCCATTTTGCGCGCGCGCAAAACCCGCGTTGAACATTGCGAAGAAGCGCGCGAGCGGTCCGCGGCCGGGTGCGGTGCTTCTCGGACGTAGCAGCAGCGCGCCGAGCGCCGGGCTCAGGGTGAGAGCGTTGAAGCACGAGAGCAGCACGGAAAATGCGATGGTTAGTGCGAACTGGCGGTAAAGCGAGCCCGTTATTCCCGCCATGAATCCGACCGGGATAAACACCGCGGAGAGGACCAGCGCGATTCCGACCAGCGCCCCGCCGACCTCGTCCATCGCTTCCAGCGCCGCGTCCTTCGGCGACCGTCCATCGTCGATCTTTGCCTGGATCGCTTCGACCACGACGATAGCGTCGTCAACCACCAAGCCGACCGCCAGCACCAGCCCCAAAAGCGCAAGCGTGTTGACCGTGAACCCGACCGCCGGGAAGAACATGAAAGCTCCAACCAGCGAGACGGGAATAGTAAGCAGCGGGATCAACGTCGCCCGCCAGCTTTGCAAAAAGATGAAGACCACCAGGATCACGAGGGCGATTGCTTCCAGCAGGGTCTTCACGATCTCCCGGGCACCCTCGGTGACGGGGATAGTCGTGTCCAAGGTCAGATGGGCTTTCATGTCTGCGGGAAAATGACGCTCGAGTTCGGCCATTTTGGCCTTCGCCAGGTTGGCGGCGGCGAGTCCATTGGAGGCCGGGTTCTGGAAAAGGCCGACGATCGCAGCCGGCGCTCCGTTGAAGGATGCCTGCTCGGTGTAGGTTTCCGCGCCGAGATCAATCCGGCCAACATCCTTTAGCCGTACCAGCGATCCGTCCGGGTTGGCGCGAATAATGATGTTCCCCGAACTCCTCCGCGTTCATCAGGCGGCCCTGTGCGCGCACGGTGTAGGTGAGTTGCTGGCCCGGCGGGGCCGGCTCACCTCCGATCTGGCCCACGGGATTGACCAGATTCTGGGCCGCGATCGCATTCTCGAGATCTGCAACCGTCAACTGAAGCTTGGAGAGGACATCCGGTGCGACCCAAATCCGCATCGCATAGTTGGACGCTCCATATAACTTGACCTGGCCGATGCCGGGAATCCGGGCAAGCTCGTCTTCGATATTGATCGCAACGTAGTTGGCCAAAAATGTTGCGTCCCAGGTCCTGTTCGGCGAACTTATGGTAAACACCAGCAACGGGATGCCGACCGTCTGCTGCGTCGTCAGCCCATAGCTGTTGACCTGTGCAGGCAGGCTCGAGGTCGCCTGGGACAGCCGGTTCTGGACCTGGACCTGGTCGAGATCGACATTAGTGCCAACCTCGAAACTGACCTGCAGCGTCATTGACCCGTCGTTGCCGTTGATGGACTGCATGTAGATCATGTTCTTGGCGCCGTTGACCTGCTCCTCGATCGGGGTGGCGACGGAAGCCTCGACGGTGAGCGCATCGGCGCCGGTATAGATCGCCGTGGTCTGGATCTGAGGCGGCACGATGTCGGGGAACTGCGCGATTGGAAGCCGGAGCGCCATCACTGCACCGGCGATAACGAAGAAGATCGAAATAACGACGGCGACGATCGGGTGATTGATGAAAAACTTCGACACCGCTCTAGCTCTGGGGGCTTGAGGCCGCGCCGGGCGAGGGCGCTTCGCCGGCAGATCCAGGTGTACTCTCCGGTGCAGGCTGGGCGGGCATAACACGCGGTTTCACTTCCATCCCGTCGTGAACCATCTGCAATCCCTCGGTGATGACGCGTTCGCCGGGCGAGACTCCCTTCTCGATGATTCGAAGGCCGGCTGCCTGCTTGCCGATCTCAACGGTGCGCATCGTCACTTTGTTGTCCGAGCCCACGACGGCGACCTGGTATTGCCCCTGGGTCTCGAGCACGGCGTTCTGCGGGACGAGCAGTGCGTTATGCAGGACGCCGGTGGCGGCGCGGATCTTCGCGTACTGACCAGGGCGCAGAATATTGTCGGGGTTCGGAAAAGTTGCCTGAATCTGAATCGTACCGGTCTGGATGTCAACCTGCCGATTGGCAGCGTAAAACCGGCCCAAATGTTGGTAGGTCTGGCCATTGTCCAGGATCATTTGGAATGGCAGCGGCGGCATGCGCGACTCCGTTCTCCACCGCGTTAATCCGTGCCGCGAAGTCCAGGTAGTCCTTCTCGGGGATTGGGAATGTGACTTTGATGGGGTCGAGTTGCGAAACTGTCGTCAGCAGAGTCGTGGTGCCGACCAGGTCGCCGACCTGGGCCTGCGCGATTGCCGCGACGCCTTCTATCGGCGAGTAGACCTTGGTCCATCCGAGGTTGAGCCTGGCGTTCTCGACCGCCGCCTGGTCCGCTTGCACTTGCGCCGCGCTTCCCCTAAACGCCTGGGTGATGTGGTCGAAAGTCTCTTTCGGAATTACCTGTTCTTTATAGAGCTCGGTATCACGATCAAGGTCCTGTTGATTTTGTTTTAGGGTGGCTTGGTCCACGGCGAGTGTGCCGAGCGCCTGGTCGAGCGCGGCCTTGTATTGGCGATCGTCGATCTCAAACAGCAGTTGATTGGCGTGCACGTGCGAGCCGTCTCGGTAATCCTGCTTCAGTAAATAGCCGGAGATTTTTGGATAGATCTCCGCGTTGACGAACCCAACGGTGGTGCCGACAAAATCCGAGTACGATGTCACGTCCTGCTGGACGACCGAGGTCACGACAACCTCTGGGGTGGGCGGCGGCGCGATGGTCCCCTGCTTGCAGCCGATCGCAGCCAGCGACAACGTTAGCGCGAAACCCGCGTAGAAGAGTCTCATAGCTATCCCGCGCTCCCAAATCTTCCTCGACCCGATCATCCGGAAGGCCGGATCTTGAGAGAGCCGCTCGGCGCCGTTCATGTCTTCATAGCCCGCCAGCCGGCTGTATACCGACTGCCGCAGTAAGTCAACGAGCGACATCTGAGCACTCTTTCCGCGCGAATCGGCCAAGTACTAATCGCATCCAAACCATCATGAATAGGGCCTTTCGACCACTCTATCGGATTAGCATTTCACTAAGTCTGTGCGGGGTCGCTTCAGGTGCGGACAACGACCATCGGGCGTGAGGCGACCCAGCGGCGCAGGAAAGCCACGAGCAATGGCCGCATAGCAGGACTCAGGGCGACTGCGTTAACCAGCTCGAATGGAGCAGGGGCAAAGAATGGGTGCTCGCTGACGATCCGGGTTTTCCGGTCGAGGTTCTCGATCATCTTTGCACGCCCCGGCACCACTCGGCCGTTGCAGGTGACCTTGACCTCAGGGTTCTTGCGCAGGTTGCGGATCCAGTCGGACTGCCAGCCGTAAGTGGAGATCAGGTAAACTTCCTTGTCGCTGCGGACGCATGGAAGGAGCGTCTCACGCGGCAAGCCGGTTCGCCGCCCGGTTGTCGTCAGCAGAACCCATCCCGGTGCGTGCGAAAAGTAATTCCTTTGCGCATTGATCAGTGCCGCCTGAACCGGGCGTATCCCGCGCGGGATGAAGTGCAGCCTTGCTGCGAAAGGCTCAACTCGTTTGGTAGGGAGCATCGCCAAAAAGGCTACGGTCGCGCAATTCGTGCGTCAAGCACGTCCTGGACTAGGGTGGGCCGCCGCCTTTTACCAAACGATGGCCGAGCAGGTTGAGCTTGAAGCTGCGCACGGTCTCCGGCGGCACTACATCGCCGCTTGGGCTTTGGAAGTGGAGTGCATCGAAGGGACACTGCACGATGCATGCGCCGCACTGCACACATTGGTGCGCTCTTGGCAGCGTGGCGATATGCCGGATGTGATCGAGCTGGAAAACTTCGACCGGACATACCTGCTCGCAGAAGCCCGCTCCTTTGCACCGCTGCGGATCCAGGGTTATCCGCAACAACCGATCCTCGTGCAAACCGCTTTTGTAAGTCGGGGTGCTGCCCATAAGGTCGATGCTCAACAGCAGCACCACGACCAGCGAGATCGCACTCCAGCGCAGCAGCAATCCCCACGAGAGCCCGCCGATGAGCAAGGCATAGCCGAAAAAGACAGCCAGGAAGATGGCCCAGAATACCAGCGGTAGGGCGCGCGGGCCGAAGTCGAAGAAGATGAAGCCCACGTTCTTGCCTTCGGTGCGCAGCCCCCGTTCATAAAGGGGGAAGGCCAGGAAGATAACCATCGACAGTGCCCACACCAAGCCGATTACCGGGAGCACGCCATCCCTCCAAAACGGAAACAAAAGCAGGGCGAAGAGGGAAATCGGAAATGCCCACGCAACCGCCATCTCGACGCGCTGCGGCCATGGGAAGGCAACTGCGCCCATTTCCCGTGTTTTTTTGAAACCGTTGCGCACGAACGCCGGAATTGCGCTGGCATACACCGGTCCCCAGACTACTTTCCATCCGGCTTTATGCTGGATCTCCCGCCCCTCGATGCCGGTAGCGGCAAGCTGCGGCAGGATTACCGTCCGATGGTTCACGAGATCCTCGATGCCGCTGGTTCTCAGCACCGACACCACGTCGTGATTGGTCAGCATCCCGCCCGTGGCGGCGCACCAGACGTTGACCCCGCGGCTGTTGGCGACCAGCAGGTAAGCGTCCATTCCTTCGATTGCCCGCTTGAGCCGTTCCACTGTGAGGCGGAAGTTGCCGGTTAGCAGCACGGGTGAATTTCGATCGGGATTGCCGATTTTCACCAGGCCGGTCCTGCACGGAAACGGCAACACGCGCAAGAGCGTCTGAAGCACATCGATCAAAATGTAGCGCAGGCGATTCATGCCACCTGCCCCGGCGCACGCGCCGCTAACTCGACGAAGCTGTGCAGGGGATTCGAGCGGATCGATTCGATCGAGAAGCCTGCTCGCGTGACTTTCTCCGGGAGGTTCTCGACCGCATGCGTCGTCTGCTGGGTAACGACATAGGCAAGCGCTACGAGTGGAGCCCTGCTCAGCGCATGGATCGTCCGCCGCAAAAGATCCGGCGGCTTGACTTCATCGGCAATCAGCAACAGGCCGCCCGGCCTGAGTAGCCGCCTGATCTGCTTTAGCGCGTAATGGATTTCGTCGTCGCTCAACTCGGAGAAGCACAGCCCGCTCGTGACTACGTCGTAACTTGCCGATGCCTCACCGCCGAGTTCGGCGATCCCCATCTCCCGGAAATCGATTTTCTCGGCGAGGCCCGCCGCGCGTGCGCGCTGTCCGGCGATCTCCAGCATCTGGGCGTTTACATCTATCGCACTGACGCGCGCTCCGCGGCCGGCCGCGCGCAGGGTCAAAGCTCCCGTGCCGCAGCCCAGGTCGATCACGCGCTGCCCGTCCTGGATGCGGCTTGCGAGGCGATCGTAGGCCCGCCCCAAACTCCCGAGCGTAAGCAGGCGCATGCCGAGATCGTACCGGCGCGGGGCGGATTCCAGAATCCGCATTAGAACGTAAGTGCTCATTGGGTGCGCGCAGCCCCCTCGAACGAGCGCGTGCTGCGAATCATTTTACGTCTTCCCCCGCTTGCTGTCATGCTCCTTCGGCTCGAAAGCGCGCCTACAGCCATGCGAACGACTCGCGGATGAACGCGGGAGCGCCGCCGCGCGCGATCGTCCCGTGCGCCATCACGGCGTTGACCGGGTCCCACCCCAGCACGCGCCCGAGCGCGGCGCGCGCCAGGCCGCGCCGCACGAAGCTCAGGCGCCATTCCAGCGGAGCGCGTCCGACCGGCTCGGTGATTCGCCACAGGCGCGCGACTGTGGTCCTCCATCCCTGCCATCCGGGGGTGTTGCGGAGAAATTCCATCGAGAGGTTCTCGATCAGATCGGCGAACAGCGCAGTGCGCGACGCGCGATGGAAGAAAACGATCTCATCCATGAACAGGCTGCCGTGGAAGATCGCCTGGTCGATCTCGCCGCGCCAATCCTCGGGCGGATCGTCGGATAGCACGCCGCCGAATTTCAGGTCAGCGCGCTTGCGAATCACCGCCGGCAGTCCCCACAGCTTCGCACCGGGGAACTCTGACGCCCACTCGCCCATGAACAGATGATGGATCTTGTTGGGAGAGACGATATGCGCCGGGCGGCCGAATGCTGCGAGTTCCGCCCGGAGCGAATCGGTCAGCGGAATCGGCGACCAGATCCACAGCGAGCCACCGGCGAGCCGCACGACGGCCATCCGGGTGGGATAGGGAAACGAGTAGAAATCGACGATCGGGCCGTCGGCGATCCAGAAATTTTCACCCAACTGCTGAAGTGTCGCGCTCACGATTCTCGCCGCATCGCACTATCGCGCGCCCTGAATTATCTTTCGCACCTCGGAGTTCGGATCATTCACGACCTGGCTTTCAAGATTGAACACCATCGTGGACCGCTTGGCGGCATCGTAGGGCGGCCAATGCGGAATTTCGGGACAATCGGGCTTGCCGGTGCGGGCAAACGCGACCCACGCTCCCGCTATCTGCTGTTCCATTCGCGCGGCTCCGGGGTCCGGACCGGCAAACGCGCGCACCCGGCGGTAGGAATCGAGCATGAACGGAATCTCCATTGTGTGCGGAGTCTTGAATAGCCCGCCTGCGACCGGAGTTTCCCAGGTCAGATACCACATGTATGCCGGCGCGCCGGCTTGCGCCGCTTTGCGCTCGGCGAGCGTGATCGATCCGCCCATCGCGAACATCGAGCTCATTGCCGCGGTGAACAGGTAGGTCGGCGAGTAGTCGGGTCTGATCTTGCGCCATGCCTCGACCAGCGGCTTGCCCATCGGACCGAGCATCGCGATGCGCTGTTGGAGATCGGCTTCGGTCATTTTTCCAAACCACGGTTCGCCCGCAGTGAAGATGGTGACCTCGTCCTTCACGTAGCCGACCAGCACCGGTACATCGCGGGACACAGCAGGCGCATCGGGCGTGAATGGATCGCGCGTGATCGCGACACCGTCGATGATTGGGATGTAGCCGATACCTCCAGGCCGGCGCATGCCGGGTACGCGCGGCCCGGCGTTGTTCTTCGCGTCCGCCGCAAAGGCGGCGGCGATGATCGTCTGGGCGGGCACCCCCTGGAGCGACTTGATGTCGCCGGGCTGGATGCCGAGTTCGTCGAGTAGCGCTTTGGCGGCTGCGGTGGCGGCCTCTCTGCGCCCGACTATCAGCCCCGGACCCGACTGAATCGACGCCTTGTGGAATAGTCCCTTCGCCGAGTCCATCGACATCAGAATCGAGACTTTCGCGCCACCGCCCGACTGGCCCATGATCGTTACGTTGTCGGGGTCGCCGCCGAAGTCCGCGATGTTGTCTCTCACCCACTGCAAGGCGAGCACCAGGTCCTGCATGCCCACCGTGCCGGACGATTTGTAGGCATCGCCCATCAGGTCGCCCAGATGGAGATAGCCGAAAACGTTGAGCCGATGATTCACGTTGACGGCAACGACGCCGTGATCGCGGGCGAGGTCTTCCATGCAGTAAACCGGCTGACCTCCCGAGCCGTAGGCGAAGATGCCGCCGTGAATCCAGAACATCACGGGCCGCTTCACGTTGTCAGTCGCGGGCGTCCACACGTTCAGGAATAGGCAGTCCTCGTTCTGAATTTTCAGCTCAGATGGGGTCGTGAACACTCGCGCCATCAACATGCCGTAATCGCCGGCCGGAGCCGCGGTCGCGCCCGACGCCATCTGCATCGCGGGTGCTCCGTAGTCGGAGCAGTCCAGCACCACCTTCGACGGCGCCGGCCTTTGCGGCGCCCTCCAGCGCAAAGGACCCACCGGCGGCGCGCCGTAGCGGATACCCTTAAAGGTATGCACGCCATCGTTGATCAGGCCCCGCACCGGACCGCTGGTCGTGTCGATGATCCGGGTGATTTGCGGCAGCTTGATACTGTCCGCACGATAGACCGCGGTGGGTTGCTCTGCCGGCATAGATTTGTTCTCCTGCGCGAGGCTCATTCTGGTTGCCGCCGTCGCGGTCGCCGCGACCATGAGTCCCAGAAAGTCGCGGCGGCGCATCTTCGGCGATTTTGCCCGCTCTTGTTTCATCCGAAGTTGAGCGTGCGAGCATAGCTCAAAAACGCTTGCGCGGAGAATCGAAAAATCGAGAGCCGGCCGGTATAGTGCTTCGTAGAAAGCGATAAAAAATCGACGAATCATTATGGAGCAGGCTCACATAACAAGGCCCCCACTGTGGGCGTATCTCGGCACGATCGCGTTCACCGTGGTCGTGCCGGGTTCGGTAGTCGTTCTTGTCCCCTACCTGATTTCACGATGGGAGCTGAGGCCGCCATTGTTCGGCCTGGGGCTAACCCGATGGATCGGCCTTGGACTGTTCGTCATCGCGGTTCCGGCGTTTGCCGACTTTCTCGCACGCTTCGTGCGCGAGGGACACGGGACTCCGGCTCCGGTCGCGCCGACGCGCCGGCTGGTAGTGGGTGGTGTCTATCGCCACGTGCGCAACCCCGCCTATATCGCGGTGATCGCGATGCTAGTCGGCCAGGCACTCTTCTTCGGTAACTTGGGTGTGTTCGAGTACGCATTCGCGGTCGCGATAGGCTTCCACTTGTTCGTGATTCTCTACGAGGAACCGACGCTTAGGCGGACCTTTGGCCGCGACTACCAGGACTACTGCCTATCGGTGCCGCGCTGGATCCCGCGCTTGCGTCCGGTCGAACGTTGAGGCCGGCGATGAACAGCCGCGTGGCTTGCATCGTGGACGTGGAACTCTACCCTACTCGCTAAGAGGCGCGATATTGTTTGCGGCTCGATTCCAGCCGGCAACCTGGTCGATAGGTCACTGCGGGCGCTGCGGACGAGTGAACAAACCGACGTAGCGCGCCACGATCAGGTACTTCTTGAACATGCGATTGGTCTGCTCTTCGTGCTCGCTGACCGTGTTGCGGTCTTCGGGATCGAAGAAGCAGGTGGGATCCTCGGCCATGTAGTCGCCGTTGTGGTAGTACGCCATCGCACGGCATCCGCCGCAGGTGTACTGATACCGGCAGTCGCCGCACTTGCCTTTGAGCTTGCCGCGATCGAGCACGTCGGCGAACAGTTGGCTGGATGCGACCAGCTCGTCCAGCGGTTTTTCGCGCACGTTGCCGGCCTTGAGCTGATCGAGCAGCACCGGGCAGACCGATAGATCGCCTTCCGCGTTGAGTGCCAGCCAGGTTCCGACCCAGCATCCGATCGGCGGATTCTGCGGTACCGCCCCATTGACGGCTCCTCCGGAAACCTGGGCGTGCAACTCCGGCGATAGGAAAAACGGGGTATAGCTCACGTAGCCATTGACGCGGCTGCGCAACTCGGGATGGAAGTGAGCTTCCAGATCGTTGCGATCGAACGCCAGCTTGTGGAACAAATCGCAGCCCGAGCCGCGCGCCACGTAAGGCGATCGGTTGTATGATATCCGCCGATCGGTCAGATACTTGACCGTCTTGGCGAAGGTCTCGGTATTGTCCTTGGAAATCGTCACGATGACGTGGCGATCAATCTTAAGCTCGTCGCACAGCTCGAGCACCTCCAGCGTACGATCAGGTTTGGCGTCGCGGGTCCACTCGTTACGCTCGTCAATCGAGTTCAACCCTACCGATATAGTTACCTTGCCGTTGGTTGCTTCCTTGATCTCCTGCAGTTTGGTCCGATCGAGTACCTCGCCGTTGCTGCAAACCTTACATTGATAACCTAGCTCCACCGTAAGCCGCAGAAGCTCTAAGGCATCCTTGCGCAACAGGAACTCGCCGCCGCTCCATCCGATAGCTATAACTCCCAGCCGCTTGGCTGGAAGCAATACCAGTTCGCGAATCTCATCGAAGCTCAGCTCGCTTCGACGTTTCTCTTTAACCTTGTGCGCATCGTTGCTGCCGGTCATGCATAAGGGGCATTGCAGATTGCATAGACGAGTAGCCTCGAAGTATAGCGCCGGAAAATTATAACCCATGATCGAACCAAGCTAGCAGCAATTATCGTTCCTTACAACACAAGTCCGCCTGTATGCATCCTTCGCTCGAACTTATCCGAAAACTGCGTCGTTTCGATGCAGGACTGTATCCTTTGGAAGCAGTTCCTACGGCTGGAGCAGTGTCTTGCGCCATTGCCCTCCGCTCTTCAGGAACAATTCGCGGCGATGCAATCGGAAGGGAGCCTGCACCCAGAATTCGATCCGCTTGGGCACCACCCGCAGTCCGCGCCAGTAATTCGGCCGCACCGGCTCTTTGCCCTTCAATTCCCGTCGCAGCTTGGCGACCCGCGCGACCAACTCTTCGCGGCTTTTCAGCCGATCGCTCTGATGCGAGACGCTGCCCGAAATCCTGCTGTCTATCGGCCGGGTAACCCAATACGCGTCCGCTTCATCCGCACTCATCAGCTCGACCGCACCATCGATCCTGACCTGGCGTCCCTTCCGCGGCCAATAAAAAGCCATCGCGGCGCGAGGATTTTGCGCCATTTGTCGGCCCTTGGGACTGCGTATATCTGTGTAGAACGAAAACCCTCGCTGGTCCGCTTGCTTGAGCAGGATGTAACGCACGCTGGGCATGCCGTCACTGCCGGATGTCGCCAACGCCATCGCTTCCGGAAGGTTGGTGCCCGCGGCCACCTCCTCACGAAACCATCGAGTAAATCGCGCGATCGGATCCTCTGTCTTCATATTCCCTGTCGAAAGCATTCTTGATGCCATCGGGATCGAGGCATTTTTGCCGTCATACGGCGGCCGCTGTTTCATTGCTCGCGCGGTTAAGTGCGATCCGGCCGTCTATTGCTATTACTTCTGCGCCTTGCCGGTTCCCGACAGCGGCACGGGCTGTGGCGAGCCGGTCACGTTGTCATAAATCATCAGGCGTCCGGTCCGTAGCGTCGTGTCCGGCGGCGTGAAGGTCACCCATACCTTGCAGCTCTTTCGGGGCTGGAGCGTTCCTGTGCATTCCGACGTTACCGCGAACACCGACGGCGACGCACTCTCGCTCTCGATGTTCACCGCCAAGCCTATTTTTTTGCTGCCCGCGTTCTTGATCCTGACCCTCTTCGGCTTGCTCGTAGTTCCGACTGTGACCTTATGTCCGAATGCCAGCGAATCGGGACTGAACGTCAGCTTTTCTGAGATTGGAGTCGGCGTAGCAGTCGGCGTTGCCGTCGGCGTGGGAGTTACCGTCGCGGTAGCTGTTGCAGTCGCAGTTGCAGTCGCAGTTGGAGTGCCGCCCGTCGCGGTTGCCGTCGGCGTGGAGGTTGCACTCGCAGTCGCAGTTCTCGACGCCGTCGCAGTCGCAGTCGCAGTTGGAGTGCCGCCCGTGGCGGTCGCAGTCGGCGTCGCGCTTCGAGTCCCGGTAGGCGTCGCCGTCGGCGGTCGCGGTCGGAGTGGATACCGGCGACCCGAATGCCTTCACCAGGTTATAGGCATTCACCGTCCCGATTCCGCTCGCAAAGTCCCAGCCGCTTTGCGTTCCGTACGCGGGCTGATACGCCGTGTTCGACGTGGAAAGTACGCCATAGGTGCCCGATGGCTTATAACAATTGTTCGTGCCCGTGCATGGCAGGTCCATGTCGCCTTGGGTCACGTCGTAGAAAATGCACGAGCTGCCGACGGCGTTGCCCTTCGAGGAGTTGCACGACGACGAACCACTCGCCCCGTACTCGGTCTTGGCGATCGAGTAGTAGGTGGAATTCGGAAGACCCTGGTTGCTGCCGCTATATTGATTCGCGAGCGCTTGAATGCCGGCCATTATCGGCGACGAGACCGACGTCCCGCCGAATCCCGCCCACGTACTGGGCGCACCCGAGCAGGAGGCTGTGCCGCCATACTTCGGCCGTCTGAATCAGCAGACCACATAGTAGTGGCCCCAGACGCCGTTGGCGGCGAACAGCGACACGTCGGGAATATCGCGCACGCCGTCGCTCGGGTTGCCGAACAAACCGGATTGCCATGTCGGTTTGGCATATCCAGCGCAGGTACCGCTTACGACACCGCTTTTCGACGGCGCTCCCGTGGCGCAGCCGCTCGGGCCGCCGCTGCCCGCGGTGGTATTCAGGTAGCCATTGCCGGCCGAGCTGTTGCAGAAGCCGCTCGAACCATAGGTTTGACCGTAGCCTTCGAAGTCGGCGATCAGCTCGCTGGCGCATGAATAGTTCCATGGAATTTCCGGAACGTAAGAGAGTGCCGAGCCATAAGTCGTCCCGTTCGTCGAATTCCAGTAAGTGCTGTTCGTGCCCGCGTACGTGTCGCCGAAATCGGTGCCGCCCACCGACACGTCATACGGCGTCGAGGTGAATCCGCTGACTGTTATGCCATGGGTCGCATAGCTCGCGCCGGCGTCGGTGCTGGCAGCGCCCTCGTCGCCCGACGACACGAACACCGCGACACTCCTGCTAGACGCCAGCTGGTACAGGCCCTTGATGTACAAGTTCTCCGTCGCGAGGAGCAGCGATTCGGATTCGCCATAGCTGATGCTCACGACCGAAGGGAGCGGGCCGCCGTTGCTCAGAATGTTTTGCAGCGCGATGAAACCTCCGAATTGGGTGCTGTCCGCGCACGAGGCCAGTTCGATCGCGGCGTTGGGAGCTGCAGCGCTCGCCCATTCCACGTCGATGGCCGCCTCGCCGTCGTCGCCATTGACGCCAGGGTCGCTACAGGTGCCGCCGCTGCCGGGTGCCGGATGGACCTGCGTGAAAGAGCCGCTGGTGTACGAACTGAGGCCCAAGCTGGAACGGAAAGTATTCCAGTCCGTGTTGCCGGTGCACGTTGTGGAGTTACAGCCACTCGGGGTGTTGTTGTATGTATCGCTGTCTTCGACGACTACGATCGTCTGGCCCTGGCCCGAATAACCCTCCGCAAACAGCGGATTCAAGTTGTAGATCGTGTCCAGGTCCGCAGGCACTACCGCGTAACAATCGGACCCGCAGCCGGAAAAGGTGTAGGCGGCGCGCGGCTGGTTCATCGGACGCGGCATGAAGTTGTTCAGCGACACGACTCCGACTACCGCCGGCGCCAGCGCGGCCGGAATCTGCGGGTCGCTCATGTTGGCGATATGCTTCTTGCCGTTCACCTCGAGATTGTGAATCTCGGTGTGGAAGGCCTCGCGGACCTGGCCGGCCGTCCCGGAAAAGTCGATCACGTTGTTGGGATAGACCAGGTTGACGGTAAAGCCGTGCGCTTGCAGCCATCCCGTGATCTTCGCCAGGTCCTCCTGCGCCAGTCCGTAGCGCGCTTGGAACTCCTGCGCGGTCAACCAGTGATGGTAGTTCGGCGATTTGGGATCCTGGAGTTCATCCAGGTATTTGTCGAGCGCTTGCTCCTGCTCGGGCGAGCGCCGCAACTGGAGCCACAGATGCTCCATCGGAAGGCTGTCAGCGACCGCGCCGCGATCGTTGGCCGCCGTCGCTTCGGGACGCGTATTGCCCGCGAGCGTCACCAGCTTGCTCTCGTTTATCGCCTCGGTGATCACCGCGCGGGGTTGCGATACCGCCCCCACAATCTGCTGATAGCCTGCGATCGATCCGACGAATATCGCGCAGCACAAGATCACCCGAATCCGGCCCGTTGAACGGGCTTTTGATTCTTTCATTCGGCGTCTCTTCCCAGCCCGTGAGAGCGGGTCCGCTCCCTGCGCGCAGTTTCAGGAGCAACGCGCGGCGCATAGAAGATACGATCTGGTACCCGTGATGGTTTCATTCGGTTTTCCCCCCAAGGCCGAGACAGCGAGATCGCTTCTTGCTCGCAGTTTCACAAGCAAAGAGCCATCTCTTAAATGATATCCTCTAATGTCCCGGCAGCCAAATGGCGCCCCCCTGCCCGTGGCGACGGGCAGGGGCTGACCCCCTGCACCCAGTGTTAAGGCCGCGCTCCGTTGTCGCGCGCGGTCTCCTAATACTGCTCAACCCTGCTATCGCGTAGTCGCGAAAAGATGTGCTGCGCAGATTTTCGCGTCTTCTTACTACTGGGTGCAGGGGTCACCCCTGCCCACGGAGGTGCGGAACCCAGGTGGGTTCCGCATTCAATTAAGTGATTTCCTCTCTAGGCTTTCAGACGCCGAGGCGCCCTGCACTGGCGCGGGCGTCGTCACGAATGCGATCGCGCCCGTCAGGCCGCCCGACGATTGTCGCCGCAAACCACAACAGCCCCAGCGCGATCGCGTCCTCTTTTCGCATCCCGGCCATCCCGAACAGCACCAGGTAGGCCGATTCGCGAATCCCCAACCCATTCAACGTCAGCGGCAAACTCGCAAACACGTTTGCAATCGGTACGCAGAGGATAAACAGCGATAGCGGCGCCGCCAGGCCAAGGCCGATCGCCAGAATGTACTGGCACACGGCCAGCCCGATTTGCAGCACGATCGACAATGCGATCGCCGGAATAAGCGCCGCAGGGTTGTGCAGATACGGCGCGACCAGTCCGCCCGCGCGGCGGACGGATCGCGGCATCAGATGAATCAGGCGCGCGACCAGCGGCGATACGAGAAATCCCGCCATCGCAAGCGCACCGACCGCGACTGTCGGCGTGATAACCGAGCGCGGCAGCGGCGCGAAGTTCAGGAACATCGCCGCGATCGCCGCCAGCCAGAACAAGCTGATCAATCCCACGCCGCGATCCGCAACTACCGACGCGATCGCCTCGCCCATCCGGCCATGGCGCCGTCCGAGATAGACCGATCGCGCCGCATCGCCGCCTAGTAGTCCCGGCACGAACAGGTTGGTGAACATGCCCACGAATATGTAGGCGAGAAACTCGGAGTAGCGGCCGTGAACTTTCAGGATAGCGGCCAGGATTCGCCATCGATACGCACACATCGCCTGGCCTGAGAGGTAGAGTGCGACCGCTGCTGCAAAGCAGCCCGGACGCTCGCGGCTGAGGATTCGAAAAATCGGCCGCGCGTCGTAATGCCACAACAAAACGGCAACCACCGCCACGCCCAACCCCGCCCGTATCGCGAACGCGCGATACGGATGCGCCGGGCGGGCGGCAGATGCGGCCGCGGGCGTCGATGCGGCCTGGTCAGTTGAGGATGATTGGTCCACGGCGCGAGATTCTTTCACGTCGGATAATTGCGCGTTTCTTTCCTTCGATTGCGATCACGTCAAAGTCTCCAAAGCGCTCCTTCATTCGCGCGAGATCGCCGGCGTCGAGCACGATCACGACACGCCCCGGCTGCTCCCATCGCCGCATCATCTGCTCGTCGCTATTGAGGAACCACTCGCGCGCGTCCGGGTCCAGCCGCGCGCCGAAGTCGAGTTCCGTGCGCCCGCCGACCAGCACCACGCGGCGGCGATTGTAGAACGGCAGCGACTGAACGTAGCGATGGTAACAGATGATGGCGGCGTCGGGCGCCGTCTCGGCGATCGCGCGGCTGAGTTGGGCGTACGAACGCAGCGGCTCGGTCTCCAGCCGGGCCCATCCTCCCGCAATCAACGCAAGCGCGAGCGTGACGACGATCGCCCCAAGTCCCGCGGGATTGCGGCGCGCAACGAACATCGAGGTTGTCACCGCGCCGCCGGCCACCAGGATCGCGCCGATCGCATACATCGCCGGCCGCGCCGCCATCACGTACGGAGTGCGAAATTGCGCCGCCAGGATCGCTGCGACGATCACCCCGGCGCCCAACAGCGCAAGCATCGGGCCGCTCTCGATGAGTATCCGGGAATCCGGCGGCGCAATCGCGGCGCGCGAGTCTGCGGCCGGCCATGCGCATGACACCAGTCCGTCGGCGATCAGCACCGCCAGCGGAGGAACGGCCGGCAGGATGTACGGGATCAGCTTCGCACTCGCGCACGAGAATGCGACCACGGTGACGCCCGCCGCGACAATGCAGAAGCTTCGCGCCGGGTTTCGCGGGGCCGCGCGCCAGGTCAGGAATGGCACCAGCAACGACCACGGAAGCAGCCCGACTGCCAGCACCGGAAGGTAAAAGTAGAACGCTTCGCTGTGGCTGTAGTCGGAATCGAACACGCGCCTGAGATGCTCGCCGACGAAGTAGAAGTCGGCGAAGCCCGGCTCGCGTATCGTCATCGCGACAAACCACGGCGCCGCGATCAGAAGCGTGAGCAGCAGCCCCGGTATCGCGCGGAATTTCGCAGTCGCGCCGCCCAGTTCGCGATTCAACGTCAACCAAAGCAGCATCGAGAGAATCGGGATCGCCGCACCCACGGGCCCCTTGGTCATCACCGCCAGGCCCATCGCGACGTAGGCGATCCAGCACCAGCGGCCGCCTTCATTCCAGTGGAGATAAAGCGAAAAGGTCGCGATCGTCACCAGCGCCGTGAGCATCATGTCGGTCGTGAGCACCTGCGCCATCAATGCGTACAGCGGAGTTGTGGCGAGGATAGCGGCGGCGAGAATCGCGTGGCGGCGCCCGAACGCACGCAGCGCGAAGAGGTAGGTCGCGAGTATTCCGGCGATTGCGGACAGTGCGACGGGGAGCCGCGCGGCAAATTCCGAAACTCCGAAGATCCAGAAAGAGAGCGTAGTCAGCCAATAGAGCAGCGGCGGTTTCTCAATATACGCAACGTAGTTGAGATGCGGCACGAGCAGATTGCCGCTTCGCAGCATCTCGCGCGCAATTTCCCCGTAGCGCGCCTCGTCGGGCTCCCAGAGCCCGAATGAGCCGAGATGAAAGAAGCAGACTGCCAGCGAGAGCGCGACGATTGCACCGACGTCGTATGCGATCGGCGTTGCAGGCCATCGCGGCGCCGGCGGCGGTGCGAACGCCGGCGAAGAGTTATCGTTGCGAGCGATCCCGGACACGAGGATTGAGTCTAACCTGCCGCGACGGCAATATCACCGCCGCCCCGCAGCCCGGTCTTTTCGGTTGCATCACGTCACCGAGCACCTTGGCTCATGCATCTCAGGCGTCACGGCCCCTGAAAAAGCTAATAGCCGAGGGCGCCGCCGCCCTTGCGCGGATCGAACGCGCCGCGGAAATTTCCCGGTGCGATCGTGATCGCACCGACCGCTCCGAGCGCGGGCACGACCTTGAGCTTGTAGCCCATCTGCTCGAGTGCGCTGCGGGTCGCCGCCGGCATCGCCTCTTCAACGATCACGACAGCGGGCGCGGCCTGCTCGTGAATTCGCGGCTCCGCGACGGCGTCTGCCGGGTCAAGATGGAAGGAAAGGATGTTCAGCGCGACCTGCAACACGCCGCTGACGATGGTAGGACCGCCGGACCCGCCGGTGGTCATGACGG
The DNA here is from genome assembly GCA_963813785.1 of uncultured delta proteobacterium. GTDB lineage: Bacteria > Desulfobacterota > Binatia > Binatales > Binataceae > Binatus. The sequence continues at coordinate 59,342 of CAWFAJ010000009.1, forward strand.
GCAGGCCGTTCCTGGTGACGATTATCGGCGTCATCGACGAGAGCGGGCGCTTGCCGGGCCGTACCTCATTGGCGCGCTCGCCTTCGAGGCGATACGCGTTGGGCACGCCGGGTGCGACGGCGAAATCGTCCATCTCGTCGTTGAGGATGAGGCCGAGCGCCGGCACGCTCAGCTTGGCGCCGAACACGGTGTTGATAGTGTTGGTCAGCGCAACGACGTTGCCGTCCTTGTCCGCGACGAGCAGATTCGATGTGCCATGATCGTGCGCAGGCGCTGGCGGTGGCGGCGATGACTTTGGGTGCAGAGCGCGCTCGCGCAATTCCTGAATGTGGGCGTCGGTCAGCAGCCGCTCGATCTGGACGCTGGTGAAAGATGGGTCGGCGTATTGCTCCCGATCGATAAAACCCTGACGCATCACTTCGATCAGACGCGCCAGGTACGGCGGCGAGTCGATGCCGAGGCCGGGGAGATGCCCTGAGTCGAGCGCGCCGAGCATCTCGAGGAGCACGCCGCCCGACGACGGCGGCGGCATCGCATAGACTTCATATTCCTCGTAGCGGCGGTGAATAGGGTCGCGCCAGACGGGACGATAGTTGGCCAGGTCGGCGTCGCCAATCAGTCCGCCGTGCGCCTTCATGAACGCGGCGAGCGCGGTGGCGACTTCGCCGTGATAGAAATTCGCGACCGGGTCGTCACCGAGGTTTCGGAGCGTTGCGGCGAGATTCTTTTCGACGATCGTGTCGCCGGCCTTGGGCGCGGAGCCGTCGGACTTCAGGAAAATTTGGCTGAGTCCGGGATCGCTTTTGAGCTTCGGGGCGAGCCGTGCGATTTCGTCCGCCAGATGCGGACTCGCGGCGAAGCCGCCGTCGGCGAGTTTCTCCGCGGGCGCGGCGATCTGCTGAAACTTCATGGTGCCGAAGCGCCTGAGCGCGGCGTCGATACCCGCGATCTCGCCGGGCACTCCCACCGCCAGCACGCCATCGCGCGCCAATTCCTCGTCGGGCTTGCCGTTGCGAAGGTACATGTCGGGACGGGCTTGCAGCGGCGCGGTTTCGCGAAAATCGAGCGCGTAGAAAGCGTGGGTCTTCGCGATATAGATCAGCATGAAGCCGCCGCCGCCAATTCCGCACGCTGCCGGATTGGTAACGCCCACTGCCAACGCGGTAGCCGCGGCAGAATCGACGGCGTTGCCGCCGTGTTTGAGTATCTCGACGCCGGCGCGCGCGGCCTCCTCGCTTTCCGACACGACCATTCCATGGACGCCGACCGCGGAGCTATCGGGAGGCGCGGCGGCGCCGTAGGACGTCGCCGCAACGAACATCGCGATCGCGAGCAGGGCCGCGGCAGCCAGCCGAACGTACAGACTAAGGTCTGGACGAGCACCAGCGTGCAAAGAGCCTGTGCTGCCGTCGCAACGGCCGCGCGAACAATCGGCCCAAAGTTGAATCCGGCGTGGCATCAACATCACGGCTTTACTAACAGCCATCGCCGACGGATGAAAGCATGGCGCACGTGTCATTCTGAGTGAAACCTGCTGTGGTTGAGCCGAAGCCCTGAGTGCTGCCGAGGGGAAGAATCCCGGATCCGAGTTCCTTCCCCTTCGAATACTCAGCATAAACTCCGCCCGCGCGGGAGAACCGAGCGCGGCCTTGCCGGGGGTGCAGGGGTCACCCCTGCCGCGCGACAACGGAGCGCGGCCTTGATACTGAGTGCAGGGCTCGCCGTGCCGCGCCGGGGGTGAGGGTGCTGTTACAAAGCGCGCGATTCAGGATTCTGAGCCAGCCCTGCCGCGCGGCAACGGAGCGCGCGGTAATACTGCGCTGCCGTCGCCACGGCGAGCCGTCACCCCTGCCGCAGGCCGTTAGATTTAACGATTGGGAAGTGCTTTGATCGCTGCACGCGGCAGCCTGACTCGGGAACCGGAGGGAAAATGGACTTCGCAGAAATCATCTACGACAAGAAGGATCGCGTGGCCACGGTAACGATGAACCGGCCCGCGAAGTTGAACGCGTGGACGCCAAAGATGGGCGCGGAGATGCGCACGGCGATGCTGGATGCCGAGCGCGATCCGGCGGTCGGCGCGATAATCGTCACCGGTGCGGGACGCGCGTACTGCGCGGGCGCCGACATGGGCGCGCTGTCGGAGGTCGCCGCGGGAACTGCGTCGGCGCGCGGGGCCGTGGTGCAGGATGAATGGCTGAGCGCGCAGCGCGCCGATTACCGGACGTCGTACTCGTGGCCGCTGGCGCTCAACACTCCGGTGATTGGCGCGATCAACGGCGCGTGCGTGGGCCTGGGCTTCACCACCTGTCTCTACCAGGACATCAGGATCGCGTCGGACAATGCGCGGATGGGACTGATCTTCACGCAGCGCGGGCTGGCGATCGAGCACGGCAGCAGTTGGATGTTGCCGCGAATCGTCGGCCTGGCGCGGGCGATGGAGCTGGCGGTTACGGGCAGGCTGGTGGATGCGAACGAGGCGCTCGCGATGGGGTTGGTCAGTCGCGTCGTGCCGAATGACAAGCTGATGGCGACGGCGCGCGAGATCGCGTCGGGGATCGCGAACAAATGCTCACCGCTCGGAGTCGCGCAGGCCAAGAAGATGATCTACCAGCATCTGTTCACCGATCTCGCCACGGCCGTACATGACGACGACGCAGCGATGGTGATGATGACGCATTCGGAAGACTTCAAAGAGGGCGTGAAGGCGTTCATGGAGAAGCGCGCGCCCAAGTTCACCGGCAAGTAGCGAGCCGTCTGCCCTGAGCCAAACCGCAGGCGACCCCGGCTCCTAACCTCTCCTTGTCCGAGGAGGTGCACGGGCAAGCGGTCGGCGCGAAACCTAGCGCGCCGGGAGAGGTGCAACGCCCGCTAACGCGACCTCGCCGCAGTGCTGTGCGTAACTCTGTTTCCTCGCCCTGCCACTGCGCGGTCGCCGCCACGCTCGCGTGCCCGCCGGCCGCCGAATTCCTGGATTAAACCGCTTGCCCGGTTAACGTCATAGACGATCTCATCCCCGACCAACTGGACGAAATCGAAAACCGCCATCGCCACGCCCATGGCGCACTCTGTCTGTTCATTCTGCTTCATCATGGTCTAAGTACGAATCAAACACATCACTGTTTCAATTTTGAGCTCGCCGCTTCGCGCGTCCTTGACGACCCGCGAGTGCGAGGCGAAGGACGGGAATCGGCAAACGCTACCAAACGGAAATCGTCGCCCGTCAAATCCGGGAGCATAGCAGGGAGAATCCTTTGTCCTACCCGATTGAGGCGCGATCACGACGAGATGGCGCGCGAGAAGGCGGCGGCGGAATAGACGAACACTTACTTGCTTGACGGGCTGCAGCTGCAATACTTGCCCGGATCGTAGGGGCCGGGTTTTGATTTTGAAAGGTCAGATAGCAAGTTTTTCCAGTCTCCGCTCAGCTTAATTCGTTCTTCGAGCCTCGTCCGGCACTCCGTCCTGTCGTGCTTATCAAAATCAGACACGAACGTATTGTAAGCAGCCGAAACATCCTGCACGCAACCCGGCGGGCCGGGCTGCTTGTGGTACTCATTCATGGTTGCACAAAACAGCGCTCTGTATAGGGCCTGACAAACCAATCTAGAGTTATGCTCTCGATCGCCTCGAAGCCTCAATGCCTCGCTTAGTCCACTTTGCGCAAGTGCCCAATCATCGGGGAAGCCTCCATTAGTATGTACATCGAGCTCCGCGTGATACGTTTCCTCGGCCTTCCGGAAATCCTCCACGTTATTTTCGCTCTTGCCTAGGAGTACCAGAGCCCTGCCCAAATTGTGCTGCGTGCTGGCCCACGCTAGCGGGGTGCATGAGCGCGTTTCGACCGTCAGAGCTTGATTGAAGGCTTCAACCGAATCCCGCAAGTAGTCGGTGCCGTTTTCGCTGTCGCTGTCGCTGAGCGCAATCCAGGTAAGGCCGATCATGTCCTGTTCCCCAGCCCAGGCCAAAGGGGCTTGCTCACGCGTCAATTCCAATGACTCCTTAAGGGCCGATTGTGCTTCCGCTAAGACGATGCGGTGATCCCCGGGTCCCGCGGCGGACGCCAAGAGTCCGGTGCCGAGGAGGCCGCGTGCGCACCCCCACAGCAGCGGCTCCCGCTGGCGATCCAGCGAGCGGAGCGCCTCCCGCAACGTCGTCAGTGCCTCCTGGACCTTTCGCTCATTCGTAGGGGTTTCGGCTGCTGCGCTCATAATCAGAGACGTTCCGATCATTAGCTGAACGACCGCGCGTTTATCTCCAGTCCGAAATACCCCCAACGCTGCCTGAAAACTCTCTAGCGCCTGCTTCAGATTCTGGACCTTTTCCGCGAATGTTCCCCGGAGCAATAGAGAGAAATAGGACATTCCCAGCGCAAATTGCGCCCGGGCCCATGCCTCTGAATGTGGCTTCACCTCAGCGATGGCCGCGCGGCAAATACGGACGGCGTCGGTGACTGGCTCTAGGCTTCCGGTGATCGTGCCGAGGGTCCCAAGCGCTGCGGCGAGAGATAGTCTGACGGATGTGCGAGTGGCCGGTGACCAACTCCTGGCTTTATCTCCCTCGACGCGTTGACGAACATCGTCAATTAAAGTGCTGAGCTGTTGCGCGGTATTCGAACAGTTTTCCGTGTCGTGACCCGTGGTCATATAGTCTACGACTGCGAGTTGTATGGCCTGTACCAGGTCGCCCAAGAACGAGGGATCAATCACGAGGTCCGGCTGCGGGTCCAAGCCGTACAGTTTGGCAGTATCCGGTATATCTGCAGATTGCAGTGGGGTCAGATACAGATTAATTATCTCGCGGCCGTCGACCACCAGACGCGTTCCCCAGATCAGCAGTTTTGCCCCCGAATCCTTAAGGTATTTTCGCGCGCATTCGTGGCCAGCTTCAACTTCGGAAGTCCCGCCCGCCGGGATTGCCGTGTCCAGGCGATCCACTACGATTCCTGCAGTATTTTCCAGAGCAATGACGATCGCGTCCCGGGCGCGGTTTCCCTCGTCGTGATCGAGCTCCGCAACGAGAACCGTAAACTTGCTCGGATCAGCGTGCGGCACGCGAACCTGACGCGGCCAGAAACTTTGCGCATGACGAGAAAAGAAGCCTGGTGGAGTTACCACGAAAAGCGTCACGATTGCGACCGCCAGAAGGGCAAGAGTGGCCCTATACAGCTTCCGATTAAGTTGATCGTTTGCGTTCGAGGCTAGCTGGGCAGGAGCCTTGGTCGAAGGCTCATCCTTCTTGTCGACAAATTGGAAGGTCGATAAAGGACCAGTATTCGAGGGTGACAGCGGGATCGTCTTCGAGCGTGGTGATGAATTCGGCTCTGATCCAGCCGCAACGTCAGCGGGACGCGGTCCCTTGTGATCGGCCGTATCGTTGTCATCCGAAGGCATGATCGTGCGAAGGCAAATCTAATCACTTTCGTTCCAAAAGCCACTTAGGCAGCTGACTCAACCGTGCGGCCAATGCTCGCCGCTTACCGCTGGCCGCACCTCTGCGTCCATCGGTCGAAGTAAGTCGAAAACCGGCGCGAGCCGCCATCGAACCGGAGGCTATCGAGATTTCACCAGAGCGGCAGAAGAAACTGCCGCCCTCAGAACCGGAGGCCACCGATGCACGACCCGAACCGCCTGGGCCAGATGATTCTCAAGCACTGGCAGACGCATCACCCGAAGATGCTGGCCGTTGCGACGGCAGCGCAGGCTCTTTGCACGCTTGTGCTCATCTGGACGTTAGTCTGTACGTTCGCGTCGCTGCGAGAAGGATCGCGCAGGCGAAATGGGGCAACGGTAGTGGAAAGTCCCTGAAAAAGCCGGCTACTTGTCGAGCGGGTGCTTGAACTTGCGATCGGGATGACGAATCGTAAGCACCGGGCAGAACGACTTCTGGACGACGCGTTCGGCCACGCTGCCCATCAGGACGTGCGCCAATCCGGTGCGTCCGTGGGTCCCGAGCACGATCAAATCGGCGTTCTCGCTCTGGGCCGCGCGCAGGATTTCCATGAACGGAGAACCAACCTTGAGCTGAACCTTGACCTTGAGTCCGCCCTCGCGCAGCTTGCCGGCAATCTTGTCGAGCTCCTTCTGCGCGAGCATCCGCTGCTCTTCGGCAATCCGGCCCATCGCGCCAACATCCATCGCCGGGCCCAGTTCCGGCGTCATCATTACCGGCGCAAGCGGCTGATCGACATGCACCAGCACGATCTCGGCCGAGAACTTGAGCGCCAGTTCCTGGGCGTAGGTCAGCGCCAGGGTCGAGTCTTCGGAGAAATCGGTTGCGGCGATAATTTTTGAAAAGTTTGGCACAAGGCAACCATAACGCCGGGACGGCAATCGTGGCAAGGGACGGAGGCGGCTGCGCGCGGACTCGACCGGCGCGCCAGCGCGCATTACAATTTGCCCGAAATAGTGGGAAACTGAGACTCTATGGCTAGCAGCCGCGGATTTGGGATTGCAGACTTCGAGCGCGCCTTCGACGAGTTCTTCGACGAAATGTTGATCGACCGATGGAAGCGCGGAACGCCGGCCCTTGAATTCGAACGCGCGCAGGTCATCGACCATCCCGATCGTTACGAAGTGCGAATCGCGGCGGTGGGCGTCGATCCCGCAAAGATCCAGGCCGAAGTCTCGGGCCAGCGGCTGGCGGTTCGCGTGCCGGACAAACTCGGCGGGACGCTCGAGAGTTCATTTGCGTTGTCCGAGTCGATAGACGCCGAAGCCTCGACCGCGAAGTGGTCCGAAGGCACGCTGGTTATCACCGTGCCGAAAAAGAAAGGCCGGCGAATCGCGCTCAAGGATTCGTGATCGCGCGCCGCGAATGCCGCTACCAATATGGCTGACCAGGGCGCCCTCATCGCTACCGACGCCAGCGCCGCGCTGATTCACGTACCGCCGCCCGCGGAGCTTGCGGCTTCCGAACTCAAGGGACAGGCGCCGCTCGATGCAGTTTCACTGGAGCGCGCCGCGTCCAGCGATGGCGACCTCGAGCTGTTCGGGCAGAGCCGCGCGCTTGACGCGATACGGCTGGCGATCGGAATTGACGCGGCCGGCTACAACGTTTTCGTCAGCGGCCTGCGCTCGCGGCATGAGCGCGAATCGGTCATGCGCCTGCTCAGCGAAAAGGCCGCGACGATGCCGACGCCCGGCGATTGGGTGTACGTAAACAATTTTCGAAATCCCGAATCTCCGGTCGCCATCTACCTGCAGCCGGGCCAGGGGGCTGAGCTTCGCGCGCGGATGACGCAGCTGATCGGTTTGGTGCTCGAGCAGTTGCCGAAAGCGTTTCGCCGCGAGGACTTCGATCAGGAGCGCGCGGCGCTGCGCGACAAGTACAACAAGCGCGCGCAGGAACTGTTCGGAAATCTCGAGACGCGCGCGCGCGAGCGCGGCTTCGCGATCCAGAGCGCGCCGAGCGGGCAGGTGATCTTCATCCCGCTGGTCGACGGCAAGATGCCCGAGTCGCCCGAAGCGCTCGGCAAAGCGATGGCGGCAAAGACTGACGCCGAGCGCGAGCAACTGGCGAAGGTGCAGGGCGAGCTGCAGGACGAACTCGGCACGTTGATGCTCAGGCAGCAGGAAATGATGCGCGAGCTGATCGACGACATCCGCGCGATCGAGCGCGCGTTCGCGGCGCGGCTGATCACCCCATCATTGGAAGAGTTAAAGCATCATTTTCATAATCCCGCGGTCGACGCCTACCTCAATGAAGTCGGGGAGCACATGCTCGGCAATCTCGATCGCTTCCGCGAAGCGCCGGCTGAGCAGGGTCCAAGGCCTGCTACGACGATCGAGGACGGCGCGCGCTGGTCCGACTACCAGGTCAACGTGATGGTCGATAACTCGGCCACGCGCGGAGCGCCGGTGGTGCTCGAGGATGCGCCCACGTATCGCAACCTGTTCGGGACGATCGAGCGGTGGATCGATCCGCTGGGGCGGTCGGGGACCAACTTCACGCGGATCATCGGCGGATCATTTCTGAAATCGCACGGCGGTTTCCTGGTTTTCGATCTCGAGGATGCGGTGGTCGAGCCCGGCGTCTGGAAGACGCTCAAGCGCAGCCTCAAGTCGGGGCGCATGACGCTGGAGACTTTCGAGCCGCTGCCGTTTTTCTCGATGAGCGGACTGAAGCCCGAAGCGATCGAGATTCGCAACAAGGTCGTGGTGCTGGGCGGCGCGGATCTTTACAACCTGCTTTACTTCTACGAGCCGGACTTCGCGGACCTGTTCAAGGTCAAGGCCGAGATGCGGCCCTCGGTGGTGGCCGACGGCGCGGCGGCGGCGCATTATGCCGCGCGCGTGGGGACGCTGGCGCGCAGGGAGAATCTGCCGCCGTTCGAGGCGGGCGCACTGGCCAAGATCGTGGAATTCGGGATGCGGATGGCCGGGGACAAATCGCGAGTGCTGGCGATGCTGGAACCGATAGACGATCTCGCGCGCGAGTCGGCATACTTCGCGCGCAATGAGCTGGCTCAGCGGGTTACGGGCTGCGCACGTCGAGCGGGCGCTTGGCGAGCGGATGCTGCGGCTCAATTTTATCGAGGAGGAAATCCGCAGGCTGATCGGGGAAGGCACGCTCGTCGTTCATATTCGCGGCACAAGCGTTGGACAGATCAACGGGCTGGCCGTGCTGGACGTCGGCGGTTACAGTTTCGGGCGGCCGGCGCGCGTAACCGCGACCGTGGCGCTTGGGCAGGCGGGCGTGATCAACATCGAGCGCGAGGCGCGGATGTCGGGATCGACGCACGACAAGGGAATCATGATCCTGAGCGGATTTATCCGCGCGCGGTTCGGACAGCAGCATCCGATCGCGATGACGGCGAGCATCTGCTTCGAGCAATCGTACTCGGGAATCGACGGCGACAGCGCCAGTTCGACCGAGCTGTACGCGCTGCTGTCGGCGCTGTCGGGAGTGCCGCTTAGGCAGGACCTGGCGGTGACGGGGTCGGTCGATCAATACGGCACCGTGCAGGCGATCGGCGGCGTCAACCAGAAGGTCGAGGGCTTCTATCGCGTGTGCAAGGCGATCGGTCTGACGGGCACGCAGGGGGTGCTGGTGCCGCGCACCAACGTCTCGAACCTCATGCTCGATCCGGAGACCACCGGCGCGATCGAGCGCGGTGAATTCCACATCTATCCGATCGACACGATCGATGGCGGAATCGAGGCTTTGACGGGAGTGCGCGCGGGAACGATCGACGAGCCTGGAACGATCAACCATCTCGTCGATCAGCGGCTCAAGCGCATGGCTGATATCCTGCGCGAGCGCCCGCTGGGCGAAACTCGCGTGGTGCAGGAGCCGGCGCCGAACCCGCCCGCGCCCAAGCCGCCCGGGCCGCCAGAGCCTCCGCGCTAGAAGCGGCGGATCGGATTCCCGGCAGATGAGAAGGAGAGCTGGCGGATGACGATAGATCTCCGACTCGACCCCGCAGAGGTCGCGCTGCTCACCGATCTCTACGAGCTAACAGTCAGCGCGGCGTTCTTCGAGCACGGATTCAATGACACCGCGTCGTTCGAAGTCGCGATGCGGCGGATGCCGCCGGGCCGCGGATTCATGGTCGCAGCCGGCATCGAGCGGCTGGCCGAGGCGCTGGAGGAATATCGCTTCGACGCCGCCGCGATCGAGCATCTCGAGTCGCTGCAACTTTTCAAGCCTGAGTTTCTTGAGTTTCTTTCGAAACTCCGCTTCACCGGTTCGATCCGGGCGATTCCCGAAGGCACGATTTTTTTCGCCGGCGAACCGATCGTGGAGATCCGTGCGCCGCTGATCGAAGGCCAGCTGATCGAGACGCTGGCGCTCAACCAACTCGGGTTCGCTTCGATCGTCGCGACCAAGGCCGCGCGATGCTTTGTCGTCGCCGGCGGCAGGCGGTTGGTGGACTTCGGTCCGCGGCGCGCGCAGGGTGCGGATGCGGCTCTTATTGCGGCGCGCTCGAGCTACCTGGCGGGCTTTCACGGCACCGCCAACGTGCTCGCGGGCAAGCGCTATGGAATTCCCGTTTTCGGCACGATGAGCCACAGCTTCGTGACGGCGCACGATCACGAGCGCGACGCGTTCAGCGATTTTGTCTCGAGCTTCCCGGCCCTGAGCACGCTGCTGGTTGACACCTACGATACGGTGCACGGCGTCGAGAATGCGGCCGCGGTCGGCGCGAAATTTCGCGAGGCGGGCGTGAAAATCCAGGGCGTGCGGCTGGACAGCGGCGACCTCGACGAACTCAGCCGCAAGACCCGGCGGATTCTCGATCAGGCCGGCTGCGGCGACATCGCAATCGTCGCGGGCGGCAACCTCGACGAATACCGAATCGCGGAACTGGTCGACGCCGGTGCGCCGATCGATGCGTTCGGAGTCGGGGCCGCGCTGGCGGTCAGCGACGGCCCGCCGGCAACTGAAGCTGACTTCACCTACAAGCTCGTCGATTACAAGGATCGCGCCCGGCTCGAGACCTCGGCCGGCCGAATTTCAGCGCCGGGCCGCAAGCAGTTGTTCCGCGGTTATGCGCCGAGCGGATCCTTCTTTGCGGACTTGATCGGAATTGTGGACGAGGGCGCGACGACCGTGGCACGCGAGTTTAAGCCGATCCCGGCGAAAACGGTTCAGCTGATGGAGACGGTGTTCGACCATGGCCGCCGGATCATGCCCCGTCCGACGCTGGCACAGGCGCGCGAGCGCCTGATGAACGGGCTGGCGGCCGTCGATGCCCGCTACAAGACGCTCCGGCGGCCGGCGGTGTTTCCGGTGCGACAGACTGCGGCGCTCGGCGCGCTGGTGATCAGCGAAAAACTGCGCGCGGATAAACGCCAGGATTAGATCGTTACGCAGCCACCAGCCTGACACAGCCCGAAGATCGCAACTGCGCGCCATCGGTGCAGATCGGCGTCCGTCGCCGTCGCGCAATCACTTTGCCTGGTGAGATGATTTCGTGACGACCCGGTCATCTTGCAGCAGGCAAGTTTGATGAACTCGCGCGCTGATAGACGTCGAAAAACTTTCCCCTCACGCGCGGCTCGAAGCTCTTCAGCGCTGTTTCGAACTCAGGCGCGGCGGGGACCCCGCGGCAGGCCTCGATCCCAATATTGGCGGGTACGACTACCGACTCAGCCTGAGAAATTTGCTCCACCTTACGCTGTATATCGGCTGGAACCATCCATCCAGGGTCCAGGTACAAGCCGACCGGCTTTTCAAATCCAGGAACGATAAGTTCAATCGCGCCCTTGGTGTCCAGAATCACTGCGCGCCGCGACTGCACGGCATCGAGGACTCTTTGCCACTCCTCGCGCTCATCTGACGACGCCCACAGCCCGGCCGTCACCGCGGCGGGCTCGCGGTTATGCCACCATCTCCATTCCCAGAAAGCAGTGTCCGTCCACGCCATTATTCCCATCACGCACAGACCTATCGTCACGCGCCGCTGGATCGCACTCGCGCCGGCCGCCGCAGCGACGCCGATAATCAGAAAGTACGTATAGTAAATCCACGACCATTGATTGCCGAAGAATAGTGCGATGAATGCGACGTGAAGCACGGCGCAGGTCGCGATTATTTCGTTGCGGCGCGCCTCGATCTTCGGATCGTCGGCGCATGTAACAAGATAAAATATCGCTGCCACGCCAGAACAGATCAGAAAGAATGTACCCGCTATCCAGAACCCAGAGAAATGAAGAAAATAAAAGAGCCAGGGGACGCCTTGCGGATCCCAGAATTCGCGGCCCGAATTGAAGAAGCCATAATGCAGTGCGCGATAGGCCGCCGCTCCGCCCAGCGGCAAGACACTGTGGATCAAGGCCGCCGGGCCATAGAGCGCCGCCAAAGCCGCTGCGATCACAATAGAGATGCCGGCAGCCGGAGCTATCGTGCGGAGTGCCCGAGTCAAAACCCGCTCGGCCTGTAGATTTCTGCAAGCGAGCACGATCAGCAGGACAGAATACAAATATCCCATACTAGGCTTCGCAAAAACTGCCGTGCTCGCGAAGACCAAAGCCCGACTGTGCTTCCCGGCCGATTGCTCGGCGAGCGCGCAAGACAGCAACACCGCCTCGATTGCTTGCGCGAGCGAGGGATAGCTCCCTTGCACCGCAAATCCAAGCGTGACTGCCGTCAGCGCCAGGCTCGTAGCGCCAAATCGAAGGACGGTGGCGATTCTTGCTATCGCCGCCACCATCACAAGATCGCACGCGATCATAAGAGCCTGATATGCGATCGGCGTCTGCCCGGTGGCGGTGAACCAAGTCCTTCCGACCAGGATCGGCAACAGGCCGTAGTGATAGCCGAAATCGACGGTTGGCTTCAGGCCGTGCGATACCAGGTATTGTAGTGTCAGGTTGGCGCCGCTGTCGCAGAAGGCGTAGTTGTCAAACGCCATGATATCGGGGAGTTTCAAAAGATCGATTGCCAGGATCTCGATCGCGAACAGAATGAAGATCAGGAGCGTTCGGCCCATAAGCGATTCGCCCGCCAAACGCTCCTGACTCGATTCTCTCGCAGTCATTCCTTTCGCCGCTTCATTCTTCCGCCCCACCGATCACTGGTACTTTGGCGGCGCAATCAATCCTGCCATGAACTGAGGATAGGACCAGTCCCAAGCGCGCTGCGGATGCGTGTCGATGGCGACGACCACGTTCCAATATGCTGTGGGCCACGACAGCGCTCCACGCCCATTTATCGCGATGCTCAAGGCCAATAGCGCAACCGCGGCTACAACTTCGCTTCTGTTGAATTTCGAGGTGCGCAGACGCGCCGCGCATCCCAGTATTGCCAGTAGCGCCAGCCACGGGATTTCGTCGGTAAGGTAGCGCGGACCATAGGAATAGCCCCCCCACCAGAATGAGTAGAGAGCAATAGTAATGATATTCAGGATTACTATCGCGAGCGCCATTACGGCGAGTCTTTGGAAAGGAAGCGTTTTCCAATATCTGATCAGAAGATAAAACACGAAAAATAATATCGGAACGTAGATGAATAGTCCGCGCGACGGACTAATCAGGATCGCCGGAAAAGTGTTCGAAAAGTCGCGAAAGTTGAGTCGCGACTCCAGGTAGTAGTCCGGTATGAGGTTCCCAAGAGTAAACCATGAGTAACCGAGGAATCCGCCGAACCAGGCCAGACCGGTCATCGCATAGGTCAGGAACTCCCGGCGGTAAAACGCAAACATGTATGCAGTTACGCATAGGATCGGAAGCGCAGCGGTCGGCCGCGTGAAGTACATCCAGGAAAGGAGCGTCGCAAGAATCACCGGACTGGGTTTGCGCTGACCAGTCTCGCGCCGCAATAACGAGTAAGCGAGCAGTCCGCCCAGAAAGATCAGCCAGGTGTGCGACCACATCACGCGAGAAGCCGTGCTCCAGACTTGGGTGCCAAGAGCAGTCCCGACCGCGATGATCAGGCTGGGCAACACGCCGAGCAAAAGAAGGGCCGTCTTGAAGAGCACCAGAGTGAACCCGGCCATCAACAGCGACGCAAGCAGTCGCTGGGTTATTGCCTCGCCGGCCCGGTCATATCTGCCGTCTGTCGTTAACGGGTTAACGTCCAACGTCCTCGTTATCAGAAACACGAAGGGAATCGAAAGGATCGAAGTTCCGTGCGGGTAGCAATACTCAGTGTTTCCATTGACTCGAGCCAATTGGTAGGTTGGTTCCTCGATTGTTGCCGGCCGGTCTGGCGCCCTACAGAGCGTATCTTCCCGAATCGGAGCGGGGAATTGGTAGCCGTTCAGATTGCGTGGAGTGATTGCGAATGATGCTCTCGCTCAGCACCATCGAGTAGTTCGAGTCTGCCAACTCCCAGACCGGCGACAACAGGAATACCCCGGCCGTGACGATGAACAACCACAGCCCGATCCGTCGCACAGTGAATCGATCCGGCAAATCTCGAATCTTTGGTCTCCTCAAGCAGGGATTGCGGGAACCGAGGCGAGCGCTTTCGCGGCGTCGAGGAGGCATTGTTCGGTCGTCGGCCAATCGATGCACGGGTCGGTGACTGACACGCCGAATTTGAGCTTGGCGCGATCGGAGTTGAGCGGCTGGTTGCCCGCTTCGAGATTGCTCTCGAGCATCGCGCCCATGATCGCGCGGCTGCCGGCGCGCACCTGGTCGATCAGCGTCCGCAGCACCGCGGGCTGTTTGGTGAAATCCTTGCTGGTCTGCGCGTGCGAGCAATCCACCATCATCCGCGGCTCCAGCGCGGCGCTGGCGAGCATCCGGCGGCATTCCTCGATACTGGCGGCGTCGTAGTTCGGCTTGCGTCCGCCGCGGAGCACAACGTGCGTATCGGGATTCCCCGAGGTGCGAATCACCGCCGAGATTCCGTCCTGGGTGATGCCGAGAAAGGAATGCGGCCGGCGCGCCGATTGAATTGCGTTGATCGCAACCTGCAGATTTCCTTCGGTCGTGTTCTTGAATCCGACCGGCATCGACAACCCGCTGGCCATCTCGCGATGGGTCTGCGACTCGGTCGTGCGCGCACCGATCGCGGCCCACGCGACCAGGTCCGCGATATACTGCGGCGTGATCGGATCGAGCAGTTCGGTCCCCGCCGCCAGCCCCATCCGATTTATTTCGATCAACAATCGGCGCGCGATGCGCAATCCTTCACGCATGTCGCAGCTGTCGTCCATGTGCGGATCGTTGATGAGCCCCTTCCATCCCACGGTCGTGCGCGGCTTTTCGAAGTACACGCGCATGATCATGTAGAGCCGATCCGAGGTGGCGTCCTTCAGCTTCGCCAGCCGCCTGGCATAATCGATCGCCGCGTCGGGGTCGTGTATGGAACATGGTCCGACGATGCACAGCATCCTGCGGTCCCGCCCCGCCAGGATTGCGCGAATAGTCTCGCGCGCCTCGACCACGGTCCGCGCAATTCCGTCGTCCACCGGCATCTCGTTCTTGAGCAGATGCGGCGCGATCAGCGGTTCGGCGGCGAGAACGTGGACATCCTGAATTCGATGCATAGATGGCCATTATTTTTATCCGAAAGGACGCGGCTAACAAAGCCGCTGCCTATTGGGCATAATACCGTCGGATCGAATCCTTGTACCCGACGCAGAATGTCGTGATGGAAGAAGGCGAACCGGAACCGAGATCAGAAGGGCGGCGTGACAGCGGCGAACCGCCTGCAGCCGGCCGGCCGCCGCGACTCCTGCGCATCAGGCTCTGGCAGGCGATCGCGGGGATGTCGGTTGCAATCGCGCTCGCGGCTCTTATCGTGATATCCGAACTCGCCGGCTCGCTCGCACGCCGCACCAACTATGTGAATCGCCGCGTGGCGGCTCTGAATGCGACCGTCCGCGTTCTGCGCCGCCAGACGGCGGCCACGCAGCGCAAGCTCGGCTCCGAGCGCGAACGCGCCACCGTGGGCGAGGTATTTGAGAAAATCCTTTTCGCGCCGGACCTTCGCACTATCAAACTGTCCGCGCCCGCCGACAAGGATAAGGAGAAAGACAAATCGATCGCGCAATCCGGCGCTCCGGGTCTCCCCTCCGGACGGCTCGCGATGAGCGAGTCGGCCGGCGCTGCGATGCTCGAAGCGAGCGGACTCAAGCCAACCGGCGCCTTCGAGGTTTACCGCATCTGGTGGATGCCGAAACGGGGCGCGCCTGTTTGGGCCGCGGATTTTCTGGTCGGCGACGACGGCCTTGCCACGGTTGCGGTGGATTTGCCGCCCGGGCACGAGAAAGAACCGTCGCTCGGCATCACGCTGGAGAATGAATCATACAGCGAGGCTCCCGCTGGCCCGATTGCCCTCAAAGGTGAAGCCTCGCCGGTATCGGGAACCGTGCAGAGTTCGCGAAAATCGCGACGATGATCGCTGAGTCCGGCTGTGAGCGGAATCGATCAGTTGCCGGCGAACTCGAGCAGGACCGCTACGCCCATGGCGCCGAGCGCAACCATCTCGGTGGTCATATCGGTGTTGTTCCAGAGATAATAGAAGCCGAAGCCGAATGCCGCCATGCTGAATAATCGCCGCATCAAAATGTCCCCGCGTGCAGTCTGCGCTAGTCCTCACGCGCCGCGCCAATCCCCAACGAGGCAAACGACCAAATGACGCGACCAAACGGGGTGCGATCATAGTACAAATGCCTCGCCTAATAAAAGCAGGCGTTCGCGGATGAAACGGGCAGGGATTTTTTTCCATCGGGGCTTTACTTCGGCTGTCGATATGCGTAAATTGCTTTGTCGGTGGCGCTTTGCGGCGCTGCCTGT
>CAWFAJ010000010.1:0-161443 GCA_963813785.1 uncultured delta proteobacterium
CCCTTAAGTTTAGCTTTAACCATATTAAATTATTGGTTTTATTTCTTCAGTCAGGTGGAATGTGCAAGTTTATGTGTAAGTTTTGAAGGGCACCAAAGGGCCTAGCAGGTCGGTTTGCGGGCGCAACGGCCTGCGTTGGCCGATGACGAATATGCAAGGCCACTCCCTCTTTTAGTGGCTGAACCAGGCGGCTCTTGCCGCGGCGCCGGTTTGCCTTACGACCGGGTTCATGCGATTGCTGCCACTGGGCTTGCCGGGCTTGCGCTGATTTAACGGCCAGTCCCAGTTCGGAGGTCGCAGCGATGAATTTCCAAGTTGCGCGCGCCGCCGGGCGGAATCGCCGATGGCTCGGTCTGGCCACCGTCATGCTGACGGTCGCGCTGTATGCGGCGATGGTGATGGGGGCCGCGGGCGACACCACCGCCGATCGAGTCCTCGGCGAGTCCGACTTCGTCTCCAATTCTGGCGGCACCAGCGCCACGAAGTTGAATTTTCCATTCGGACTGACGGTGGATGCCGCCGGGCATCTCTACATTGCCGATACCGATAACGACCGGGTGTTGGGCTATCTGAGCGCTGCGACATTTACCGACGGAGCGGCAGCCGATCTGGTGATCGGCCAGAGCGACTTTAATTCGCAAGTAGTGGGAACAACCAACCACAACTTCAATCTGACCTACGGAGTTGCGACCGATTCGGCGAATAATTTGTACGTCGCGGACCAGGGCAACAATCGGGTGCTCGAATTCGACGCTCCATTCGCCGCGTGCGGATCGTTTCCGTGCATTGGAGGATCGGCCAGCCATGTTTTCGGCCAAGGCGGCGACTTTACCGCCAAAACCTGCAGCGACGGCCAAAGTGACGACCCGGCGCCAAGTGCGGACGGCCTTTGCCATCCCTTTCGTGTCGCGGTGGACAGCGCCGACCACCTTTACATCGCGGACGAAGGAAACAGCCGGGTGCTGGAGTTTGATACTCCCCTCTCAAGCCAGACCGCCGATCGGGTTTTTGGTCAGGGCGGCAATTTTACCACAAGGGCTTGCAACAACGGCGGGGTCAGCGCCACCACCCTCTGTGTACCCAACGGTGTCACAACCGACAACGCGAACCGCCTCTACATCGCTGACCTCGGAAACAGTCGGGTGCTGGAATTCGATGCTCCCCTCTCCAGCCAGACCGCCAATCGGGTCTTCGGCCAGGGCGGCAGCTTCGTTAACAACGCATGCACTACCACCGCAACCGGCCTCTGCAATCCCAGGGACGTTGCGGTCGACGGCAACGGCCATCTGTACATCGGGGACTTCATCAACAGCCGGGTTCTGGAATTCGATACCCCCCTGTCCAGCCAGAGTGCCAATCGGGTCTTCGGCCAGGGCGGCGACTTCACCACCAATGTTTGCAGCGATGGTTCCGGCGCCGACCCCGCTCCCAGCGCCGACGGCCTTTGCGAGCCGGAGGGCGTAACGGTTGACAGCGTCGGAAACCTATACGTCGTGGACAGCGGAAACACCCGCTTGCTCGCATACGACCAACCGCTTGCCACGCCGAGCCCGAGTCCGACCGCGACCATAAGTCCGACGCCGACCGCAACGGCGACCAATACCGCGACACCGACTGCGACGGCAACACCAACTGCGACCGCAACCCCATCTGCGACACCAACGCCGGTCGCGGGCAAGCTCAAGGTTTCTCCGAAAAAACTGAACTTCGGCACCGTCACGGTGAATCAATCGAAGATCAAGATGGTGAAAGTGACTAACGCCGGCAAAATCAAGAAGACCAATCATCCGCTGCCGATACTGATCGAGATAGAAAGCGCGAGTGGAACGCCGGCGCCGTCGCCGTTTTCGGTCTCGACGCAGTGCTCCGACGTTGAGTTGCAGCCGGGCGGAAAAGGAGTGCCAAAGACCGAGACCTTCTGCGAGGTCGCGGTACAGTTCGCGCCGACGCAGGCAGTCTCATACACAGGAACTCTGACGATCTCCGACAACCTGGAACCGAGTGAGATGCAGACGGTTCAAATGAAGGGAAAGGGCAAAGCCGCGAAATGACAAAGGGCGGCGACGAACTCCCTCAAATGCCGGGGGCGGGACTCGAACCCGCACGGAGCTTTCACTCCAGAGGATTTTAAGTCCTCTGCGTATGCCATTTCGCCACCCCGGCCCGTAAGCAAACATGATCGTTAAATCATAATCACGCCCGCGCGCGAAGATGGCGCATTGGACTGCCCACGCGCCCCCTGGCGCGATTCCGAGCGGCCCCGCAATTGTTCATTCTATCTCGCGCGCGATCGATATATGCTCGATGCCGCGGCGCGCCGTGGATGCTGACGGTCGCCGACTGCATCGACGAAAAGGCGGACTCCTTGCCGCAAAAGCTTCTCATTATCGCGGTTATCTTGGCGGTGATCGTGCCGGGGTGCTCCCTATACCGTCACTATGAAGCCTCGCGGCCTGAGGCCGTCCAGAAAACCGAAGCGATGCTCTCCGACGCGGGCTTCACCACGATCAAACTCGACACTTCGGATAAAGTCGGGCTGGTGGAAGATCTCCCGCCGTACGAGATTCGCAGCTATGCGGCCCAATCGGGCATGGTCTACTGGTACTACGACCCTGACATCTGCGCATGCGTGTACGAAGGACACCAAAACGAATTCGACCGCTACCAGATGGCGATGCGGCAGCAAAATGACACTGAACAGTATGCCGCCGAATCGGAGGACCAGGAAGTTGCCTCATTGAACGCCTTGAACGGCGCGTTTTTTCCCCCACCGCTTATCTGGATTGGCGGATTCAACCCCGGACCTTTTATTGGCGGATATCGCGGAGGCCATGGTCACGGAGGCCACGGCGGTCATGGAGGCCATGGAGGTCACGGTGGCCACCACTAGTTGGCCGCATAATTGCTCCACCTGAGATGGGCCCGGAGGCTTGCAGCCTGCAAGCGACGAAGCCCGTCGATGCTCACTTATGCCATCACGATCTTCACGGGCGCGTTTCTGCTGTTCCAGGTCGAACCACTACTAGCCAGATACATCCTTCCCTGGTTCGGAGGCACATCAGCTGTATGGATCACCTGCATGTTGTTCTTTCAGTTGCTATTGGTGGCCGGGTACGCATATTCCCATCTAATTGCAACTCGCCTGCAGCCGCGGATCCAGGTAATTGTTCACATTGCGATTGTATCCGCATGCGTCCTGCTGATGGGCACTCTCGCACTGACATGGCAATCGCCAATCACGCCCGGGCCGAACTGGAAGCCTCCCAATCCCGATTTCCCCATCACAAGAATCTTCATCCTCTTGATAGTCAGCATCGGACTGCCCTTCTTCATCCTGTCCACCACCGGGCCGCTGTTACAGGCGTGGTTCGCGCGATCGCACCAAGGCGCCTCGCCCTATCGATTGTATGCGCTATCAAACGCCGGCTCGCTAATCGCTCTGGTTACTTATCCCTTCCTGGTGGAACCTGCCTTGACCCTCAAAGCGCAGGCGATCGTGTGGTCACTGCTTTTTGTCGGATTCGCGATGGGCGTTGGACTATGCGCCCGGAGCGCCCGCCACGTCTCGCTATCCGATGTTTCGGCAGTTGACGCTGTCGAACCCGAGGACCTGCGAATCCCGGGTCCTACTCGATCGACTCGAATTCTCTGGATTGCACTCGCGACGGTTGCATCCGTGATGCTGCTGGCTACGACCAACCAGGTCTGCCAGCAGGTCGCCGTCATTCCGTTCCTGTGGGTGCTGCCACTGGCGATCTACCTGCTCTCGTTCATCATCTGTTTCGACAATCAACGATGGTACCGCCGCACTGTCTTTCATCCAGCCTTGGGCGCTGCGGTTTTCCTGGCCCTTGTCGTTCTCTGCAGCCCCGACGTCAGTATCATAATTCAAATAGTCACTTACTCGGCGTTGCTATTCACGATCTGCATGGTTTGTCACGGCGAGCTGGTCAGGCTGAAGCCGCATCAGCGATATCTCACATCGTTTTACCTGATGGTCGCGATTGGTGGCGCCTTCGGCGGCCTCTTCGTAGTCGTAATTGCACCATGGCTCTTCACCGGCTACTGGGAATTTCATCTCGCAATCTGGACCAGCCTGCTGATGCTCATCATTGTGCTGATGCGAGACCCAAGCTCGTGGATTCACGAACGCAGGCCGATGGTCGCGATGGCGTTGATGGCCGGTGCAATCATGTTGCCGGAGCTGATCGGTGTAAATTCTCCTGTGGTAGCAATCCGTCAGGCCGCTCGTCTACTCGATGCGTTCGCAGGGGACGCAATACCGGTGCATCTACTGACTATTGAAGCGATCGAGGTCTACTTGCGCGAATTGAACCCTGACGGAGTCCTCGCAATCCATGTCACCAACCGGTACCTCGACCTTCAACCAGTGGTTCAGGAAATAGCCAATCACTTTGGGTTAGAGTCGGGGCGAGTGCATCAATCCGGGGGCCCGCTGGTTAAACCCAGCGACTGGATAGTTCTTGCGCGCAATAATTCAGTCCTTGGCCGAGCCGCGTTCACCATCAGGCTTGAGCCCCTGGACTCGCGTCGGAGAGTGCGGCTCTGGACCGACGATTACAGCAATCTGTTTCAGATCTTGAAGTGATCAACCGCATCGAAGCTGAAAACGAGCCGCGCCGCCTCAACCGGGATTCCGGGGGAAAGTCCGCACGCCCGAACATTTTGGGGCGAGCCCGCGGTGCCGACCCACCGTAAATAGCTCGCATGTCCGTTGAAACCTCCGCCCATGCGCTGCGTCTATAGATGCGAGGCGGCCACGTATGGACTTGCGGCGCACCACAGATTGAAATGAGACTCTGAAATATCATTCGCGATGTCTATGAAGAATCAAACCGCGCCCGCGATGAATCGAAGCCTTGCCCTCGGACTCCGAGCTGGCGCAATCGCGGCGGCAATCGCAATTTCCGGATGCGCCGTTGCGCCGCCACCCATCGCGCATACCCCCAACGTCGTGGCGACTCCGCAACCAGGCCGGGTGGCCGTAAGCGTCGCCGCCGCGCCTACCGTCGGCCAGGTAACCCCTGTCTACGTATCGATTGCCAACGGCACCGACGCGCCGCGCGCGGTCGTACCAAGCCAGGTGTTCGCGCTCAACGACGCCGGCGAACGAGTCGCTCCGCTCCCACCGGGTGAGGCGGCGCGACAGGCCGGCAGCGCCAAGGAGCTGGAAGGAGCGATACAAAGCGCCGCCGTCAGCGGCATCGGAGGCGCCGCCGTGGGCGCCGCTGCGGGAGCCGTCGCCGGCGCTGCTGGTTCAGCTGGCGGCTGGGGCTTCGGATCGCCGGGCGCTGGCGCGCTAGTCGGCAGCGCGTTCGGCGGTGGATGGGGCATTATCCGCGGCGCCGAAAAAGGCCAATCGAAAGCCGACCAGCAGGCCAATCAGCAGATCGAGGCGGTCTCGCTCAAACCCGAGGAAGTGCGCAAGAACTTCACGGTGAGCGGCTACGTTTTCTTTCCCAAGGGACAATACAACCAGATCGAGATGCTACTGGTCGATCGCGAGACCGGCGACACCGAAGTCGTCCGCGAACCCTGGCACTGACCGGATAGTCCGCAACCTATAGCAGCGACGAAATAATCACGATTGCGCCCTGTCCTTTACCCTTCTCGGCAGGATCGCAAATCACCGCCTTGCTGCCGATGAACTTCATGTCTGTCGGATCCATCAGACCCGCGGCGAGCCCCCGAGCGATCCCTTTCTCCACTCGATAGACGGTGCCGTCGCGTTCGTTGTTGTTCTCGGAGGCAAATTTGCCGGTGTCCGCGATCATCAACTCGTCACCATATGAGCCGAAGTGTGACGGCGCCCACGCGAAGCCCGACGGACGGATGAATCCGACCAGGTAAACTTCGTCTTTCATCTTGCCGTCGGCGCCGACCATCGCGATGCGGCCGACCTTCGACACTCCGGCTCCCATCGCGCGCATCCCGACCAGCATCGTGTTCGCCGCCTTGGAATCTGAAGCGCGTGGAAATGTTATCGTGGTCAGCTCGAATACCACCGGTTTGTTGTAGGTGCCGAATGCGCTCGCCTTGCCCGACGAGTCGATCGAATAAATTGTCGCGTTGCCGCTGGTCGCCGCGTAGAGCTTGCCTGCGAATGGAGTCCCGGCGGCGCCAAATTCCAGATCACGGCATTCGGTCGCAGCCGCGCCCGCGTCGGGCAGTTTGGCGAACGTGCTGATCGCGCCCGACTTGTCGATTCGTTCGACCTCGCACGGCGCCTTGATATCGCCGGCCGTGGCGAGCACGAAAACATTGCCCTCGTATGAGCCGAATCCCGCCGGACCGAGCGCGACTCCGGCCGGGTTTTTGATCTTCGACTTGGCTGCGAGCGGCGTCACCTTGCCGCCGAACGTGACCGAGTAGACTCCACCCGCCTGGTCGGACACCACCATGACGCCGTGGTTATCCTGCAGGAAGTATGGTGCGACCAGGCCGGGCGCCTTCAGCGCATTGATCTCGTACGGTACTTCCACGTCCAGGCCCTTGCCCGCCGCGCTCGCGATCGAGTTGGTCACGCTCGGCAACGCGGCGATCGTCAGCGCGGCGACACTGAACGCGATGGCGGAGACTGAACAAACTGAAAAACTACTTTTTCTTTTCGAGAAGTTCATCGAGTGCCTCGTTGACAACGTATTTTTCGTTCGGATCCCGGTCATCCAGTTCTGACTTGCGGCGCGAGACCCACTCTGCCAGCCCGATCGTCGCGGCCTCCTCGGGATTCGAAATCCCCAGCGCCTGCGCGACCCGCATCAGCTGCCCATACAACTCGTCGGGCAGGTCGATCTGAATTCTCTTGCTCACGCCGCTTGCCCGATCCATTCTCCGGCGAATGTTCGCTCTTCCATATAGTCTTACGTCGCGGGGGTCGTCAAAATGAATTTTGACGTGTCATCGCCGATCAAATACGCCGGCACCATTGTCGAGTACCTTGACCAAGGCCGGCTCAGGGCTGCTCTGGTCACCCGGGAACAGGAACGCCATCTCGCCGTGATCGATTCCGCCGGGCGCGAGCGGCTGGTTCCGCGCGATCTGGTCCTGATGCGCCATCCGGATCGACGCGCCGATCGCGAAGACGTCGCCGAGGCCCTCGCCGACCTGGAACGCGAGCGCGCCGAACTGGCCGCTGAACTCGATCTGCAATTGCTGTGGGAGGTCGCCCAGGAGCAGGGCCGCAGTTTTTCCGCCGCAGAACTTGCCGAGTTGTTCTTCGGCCGGCGATCTAATGCCGCCGCCTCCGTGATGCTCGAGGCGCTGTTGGGCGATCGCACCTACTTCGTCCGCCGCCACATGGATTTTGTGCCGCGCACGCCCGATCAGGTCGAACGGCTGCGGATTCAGAACGATCGGATTCGGGCGCGCAGCGACGACTATCGTAAAATCCAGAAGCATCTTCGCGATGTCCTCAATGGCGCCCAGATGCCGCCTGCCGGGGAAGCGGCCGCGATCATCGAAGAGCTGTCGCGCTATCTCAAGAACCCGTTCACGCGCAGCCGCGACTTGACCCAGATGCTCGCGCAGGCGGCGCCCGACGTCGATCCCGCCGAAGCGGCTTTCGAAATTCTGGAGCGGCTCGGGGCGCGGCCGCGGGTAGCACGTTTCGCGTTTATCGCCGGGCTCAAGGACGAATTCAGCGACGCCGTCATGAAGGAGGCGGCCGAGGCGGTGCCTGGCCCGCGCGCGATTTCCGACGGCGGATACGCCGTCACCGTGGATGACGACGACACCGTCGAGGTTGACGATGCTCTCAGTTGCGAGCCGCTCGCCGGCGGCGGCATGCGTGTGCGCGTGCATATAGCGCTGGTTGCCGATTTCGTCATCAAGGGCGGCGCGATGGACCAGGAGGCCGCCGCACGCGCAACCACGGTTTATCTGCCTGAAACAACCATCAGGATGCTTCCCGATCCGATTTCGTGCCGCGCCGCGAGTTTGATCGCCGGCGAAGATCGCCCCGTGCTGACCACCGACGTGCGGTTATCGGCCGACGGCGCGCTCGTCGAAGCCACGATCTATCCTGCGCGAATTCCGATCATGCGCCGACTCGACTACGGCCAGGTCGATCGCCTGCTCGAGTCGGGGACCTGCGCCGACGACGCCGCCGCCACCGTCGCCAGCCTGCATGCCGCTGCTATCCAGCTTCGTCAGCGGCGCCGCACCGCCGGCGCAGTCCTAGTGCAGCGGCGCGAGGCGAAGGTCCGCGTACGCGGCGACGAGGTGGATATCAGCGTGGTCGATAACGCGTCACCGGGTCGCACGCTGGTGGCGGAGTTCATGGTGCTGAGCAATTTTGTCGCCGCTCGCTACGCCGCCGAGAACCGCATTCCGATCATTTACCGTGTGCAGCCGCAACTGGGTGGCGATCTGGCGTCGCAGCGCCCGCGCCTGTCGTTGCACCCGGAATACCACGCCGGAATCGGGCTGGACTTTTACGCGCAGTTGAGCTCACCGATCCGCCGCTACGCCGATTTGGTCCTGCAGCGGCAACTGTTGGGTGCGCTTAAGAATCGCGACAACCAAACGTCAATTTACACCGTCGATGAATTGCTTGCCGTGCTCGCCGGCGCCGAGAATGCGGAGGCTTCCGGCCGCGAGCTCGAACGGCGCGCCAAGCGTTATTGGATTCTCCGCTACCTCGAGCGTCACGCGCTTGACGGCCCAATCCTGGCCTACGTCGCACGCGAAGGCCAAAGTGCGGAGCTCGCTGATTTCGCCGTGCGCGGAACCTTGCACGGCGCGCCCACCTTGCCCAATCAGATGCCGATAATGGTGCAAGTGAGCCGCGTCGATCCACTGCGCGGATGGCTCGCCTTCGATTTCGTCGGTCCCGCCGATGAGGCTTCCACAGGCGCGATCAGAGCCATCTGATCAGCCTCTCCTACCCTCTATTCAGCCGCTTAACCGCTCTCAGCTTCGCCCCGGCCACTCCCCGCCCGTGCCGCGCTCATCCGCGAGATGCCTGACGCCGTGCCCATCATTCATTGCGATGTACCACGGCGCGCTTTCGTGGACGGGAGCAGCGCTCACCGCATGTGGGACCTTGGCTCTGGCGTTAGCGCCGAGCACCGACTGGATCGCCAGCGCCACGCCCATGATCAACCCGGCTACAATAGTCAAACGCATATTGGTTCCTGTCGAATTTGTCTCTGGTCGGTCGGCCATCGCCTCGACGGCCGCAATTAGCCACGCCGGGCGCCCTCTCGGACGCCCCGCTGCGTGACTCCCCTCTTCCCCCGGACTTCCCACCTTTACCGCTACACGCCCCCCGGACATTCCTACATCGCTTTGAACGCATCCTGATCCAGCCGCCAGCGATCGATCGATTCGATATTGAACCGCCAGTCGCTGCCGACCTTGAACGCCGGAAGCCGTCCGCGCTTGAGCTGCCGATATATTGTTGACGGATGAACCTTCAGATAGTCCGAGAGTTCCTTAACCGTAAGTACGTGACTGCTATCGTTTTTCAACATCTGTCAGCTCCCCTTTTCAGATCAGTTTTGTTGATTCGTGCGATTACCCACGCCCCTCTTGAACAGGGTTA
Source organism: uncultured delta proteobacterium (assembly GCA_963813785.1). Taxonomy (GTDB): domain Bacteria; phylum Desulfobacterota; class Binatia; order Binatales; family Binataceae; genus Binatus. The sequence goes on from CAWFAJ010000010.1 coordinate 9,566, forward strand.
ACGCAACATGCGTGCCGCAGGGATACAGACGGAAATGTCAGCCGAATTAGGCGACCTGCGGCCAAGATTAACCGCCGCAGGCGATAGGATTTTGGCGCTTCGGCAGAAAAATGCCGATCCCGCAGTGAACCCGACCCATCAATGCTCGCCGTCGCATTGCTGGGACACTTGTCGTCCTATTTTGACCGGCTCGAATCCGATGCTGACTGCGGGATCCAGCTCTCACACCTTGCCGATCAAGTTGCGCCCGTTCTCGCGAACACCTTCGAGCAGCGCCGCTTCGTCCGCACCGCGCTGCAGCAGGATCAGCCGGCTCACGCCCAAGTCGCCGTAGCGCTTGGCGGTGTCGCGATCGACCTTCACTCGCGCATTCGGCGTGATGCTGATCTCCAGTTCTTCGAACCGACGGCCCGCCGCCTTGCATGCCGCCCGGATCCCCTCGACGCATTTCGCCGTCGCCTCCAAGTCCAGCGCAAACCCGTACCATCCCTTGGCCAGCCGCGCCGCCCGGCTGAACGCCTCCTTCGTATGCCCTCCGAAGACAATCTCGGGATGCGGCTTCTGCACCGGCCGTGGCATCGCATTGACGCCCTTGAAGCTGATCCACTTGCCGCTGAACTCCGGTTTGGGCATCGACCACAGCGCGATCATCGCCGCAAGGAACTCCTCCGCACGCGCACCCTTGTGATCGAACGGCGCGCCAATCGCCTCGAACTCGGGCTTCAGATATCCAACGCCGACTCCGAAGATCAGCCGGCCGTTTGACAGCACGTCCATCGACGCGAGCTCTTTGGCGAGCACCACCGGATTTCGCTGCGGCAATATGATGATGCCGGTACCGAGGCGAATCTTCGTCGTATGCGCCGCGATGAAGGCCAGCGCGACCGCGGGGTCGAGCATCGGGTAATCCGGCGCCACCGGCGACGGCGGCGCCTGCGGGTCCGGCAGGATTACATGCTCGCCCGTCCACACGCTTTCAAAGCCCGCGTCTTCGGCCGCGTGCGCGATTGCGGCAGCACAGTTGGGACTCGCACAAGCTCCGTTGTTGATTCCGAACAGTCCGAATTTCATGATTTTAACCTCGGCGCCAGCGGCGCTGAAATGGGTACCTGTTGGCTATCATGTTTGACCTGGGTTGAGTGTCGGCGGGAGAACCAGTTGGCCGGTCGCCAGCTCATGCTCGACTTTGCGCGCGCGTTGGAGCGCGGCCGCGGGAATGCGCGGCTCGAGCTTTGGGTTGAACGCCACGCTCACCATTCCGTCCTGCATCCCAAATTCCAGCATCCCCGGATGAAAGCGCTTGTCTTTGACCTCGGTTGCGATTTTCAGGAAAGCCAGCGGCGTCGAAGTCACGGCGCTGGCCAGGATGACGTCCGGGGCAAGGCCGTTTTGGTTGTTAAATACGCCGAAAGCGAAGACGTGCGCTTGTGCGGCCGCAAGGAAGACGCCAAGGCCGGCCGCGTCAGCATTGTGAATCAGCACGTCCGCGCCCTGACTGATTTGAGCAAGCGCCGCTTCCTTGGCCGCTCCAACGTCGTCGAAATTACCGGTATAGCTGATCAGAATACGACCTTTGGGCTGTACTGAAAGAAAGCCCCGCTTGAAGCCCTCGAAGAACAACCGTATCGACGGCAGTTCTATCCCGCCGACCGCGCCTACGACTCCGGTCTTCGAGACACCGGCTGCCAGCACGCCTTCCACATAGGTTGCCTGATCGACATTGAAGGTTATCGACGCAACATTTGCGGACGACTCACTTCCCGAACTGACCACAAAGTAAGTATTTGGAAAACTCCGCGCTACCTCGCTGGCGGAATCGGTGTACTCGAAACCGTGAGCGAAGATGAGGTCGAATCCGCGCGAGGCAAAATCGCGGAAAGCGTCCTCGAAGTCAGCGGGCGACTTGGTTTGCACCAGGGCGGTGTCGGCGCCGAGCTTGGTCTTGATGAGCTCGAGTCCTTCGTACGCAGCCGCATTCCAGCCCGCGTCGCTAACCGGTCCGGGCGTGAGTAGCGCCACTCGAAATGCTGAATTGGGCTTTGCACCAGCCGCAGGATGAGAGGTGCAAGCTCCCAGCACACCTATCTGTAGGAGCAAGAGAGCTATAGCCGGAATTTTCCACTTTCGATAAGTGCGGTGGCAGCGTGCTGAAACGCCCGGCTCGATCTTCATTTCCGATTTCAAGGTAATTCTTGGCGACTCACTCTCCCCCTTACCATTCTAACAGGGACGAAGTCCCGCATCTTGACACCGGGTGCAGGGGTCACCCCTGCCCAAGGAGCGCGAAACCCACGGTGGGTTTCGCCTACAATAAAGTTCTCCCCTGTCACCCCTGCCCGGCGTACACCGTTCGATCCGCGACACCCGCGTTGCGAAAGGCGAGCTGACGCTCGCGGCATTTGTTGCATTGCCCGCAGTGCTGAGCGCACTTCTTTGGCGCCATGCAGGTCAAGGTCAACTCCAGCGGCAGGTCTTTGAACATCCTGATCAGATCCTCCTTATGGAGACCTCTCATCGGCGCCTCGACCATCACCTTGCGTCCCAGTCCCATGCTAAGCGCGCGGGCGAAGCTAGCGAAGAACTCAGGGGTAGCATCGGAAAAGGGGTTTCCGCCCAACGATCCGATCGCGATGCGTGAGACGCCGTGCGTGCTTCCCCAAACTGCCGCCAACGCAATCAGTATGATGTTCCGGCCCGGCAGGTACGTGTTCTCGTCGGGCTCGTCGGCGCCGGGAACGCTCGCGCCCGACACGCTCCAGTGGTCGCCGTACAAGACATCGGTGGGGGCGGAGAGCACCGTGATCGGCATCACGTTCGGGTTGTCGAGCGCGTCGAGGAAGGATTGAAGGCCGGCGATCTCCATCCCTTCCCACGCAAAGCCGCACCGCACGTAGATCGGGTAAACTTCGGCGCCGGTTGCCAGTTTCGCGATCAAAACCGAGCTGTCCAGGCCTCCGCTCGCCAGTACTGAAATCTTGTCCAAGCTGATTCTCTCTCTCTTCTCGCACTCTCCGCCGTCCCAGGACTGCTCAGAGATATTCGCCAATCCGGCAAGCCTCTGTCCAGCATGCGACGCAATCGCCGCCTCGGCCGCCTCCCGCCTTCGCTTCAGGTCAACCCCAGGCAGATGTTGGCAGGCGCGTTTTCGCTTTTTCTCTCAATTTTGAGTAATCGGTTGTATTTTGCCGTTGTTTTACGTAACCTCACGCCTGTGTCGAGCATTCCCCGTCGTATGTCGGAAAACTCCCACGAACCGGCCGATCGGCTGATGACGGTTCGCCAACTCGCCGGTTACCTGAACCTCAACGAGCGAACGGTACTCAAATTGGTATCCGAGGGCGGGTTGCCCGGGGTCAAAATCGGAAATCAATGGCGCTTCCGCAAGGCGATGCTGGACGCTTGGCTCGACGATCAAATGCTGGGAGTCACGCCACAAAGGGTTGACGTTTCCAGAGGCGCGCCTGCGGCGCGCACGATGCTGAGTCTCAAGAGTTGCTTTCAGCCAAGCCACATAATTCCCGACTTGGACGCCAACACCAAAACCGGAGTCATCGAGGAGCTGGCGAATCTGGCCAGCCGGCTGAATCTGGTGAGGGACAAGACCTGGTTCGTCGGCGCTCTTATCGAGCGCGAGAATATCATGCCGAGCGCGATCGGTAACGGGCTCGCTTTCCTCCACACGCTCAATCGCCATCCCGAGCACGTAGTCAAACCGTTCATGATTCTGGGCCGATCTCGCGGGGGCGTCGATTTCGACGCTCTCGACGGTAAGCCTACTCATCTATTTTTCGTACTCGGCCTGAAGTATCACGAACTTCACCTGCCCTGGCTGGCAAAACTCCCGCAGATGTGTTCGCGGCCTGAAACGCTGCGAACTTTGATGGCCGCCGTCACCGCCGACTCAATCTTCGTGGCTCTCGCTGACGCCGAGCGTGATTTGGGCTCCTCGGCGACCAACGAAGCCCCGAGAAACCTGCCGTGACCAACCGCGGTCAGCTTTCTGCGTCATCCAGCAGACATCGCGACCTTCTTCGACCGGGTTTGCGGGGAGTCCTCAGCGGCGGATTGGAACAGACCCGGCCAGCCGCGCGCGCTTCATACGATTCGTATTTCAGAAATTTCCGCTCTTGGCCGAAAGTCATTGACGTAAGAACTGAGGTGGAGGGAATTACACCAAATGGAAGTTCATCGGATCTGCGAACTTAGTCCAGGCGCGCTTGTCTGGGTCTGGATCGTCCGCGTGGGCAAAGGCAGGTGGTGGCCCGGTACCGTGCTGTCCATCGCTGCCCGAAAGCCCTTTCCGATCATCGATACCCGCTTCGAGTGTCGCTCGGTTGGGAAAAACGGAATCGACGGGCCGGTCTTCGTTGGCATCAGCACCACCCGAATGCGTTACCTTGAACTCCGTGACGCCAACCTGAAAGGCAATGATCGGCCGAATTTTGCTCCGAGCGCGGTTTTCGCCAAACCTGAGCAAACTGAAGTCGCACTCAATGACACACGGAACGCCGACACAACGACCGCGGATGCTGGAGCGTCAGTGACAACTCGCGTCAAGAAGTCCCGATCGAGAAAAAAGACCAAAGCCTCAAATCCAATCAAGGATGCGGCTGCGGTCGCGCTTGAATCATGAAGCTAACGGCAAGCATTAGGGCTGGTTGAATTGTTACACTGAGCACAAAGATTGCGCGACAAGCGCAATCAACGCGACTCCCTCAGCATCGATCGGGTTCATCGGCACAGCGGATGATGCGATCGGATACATCAGAGCACGGCGCCTGATCGCATGATCGGCCGCCGGACTCGGACGCGCTCCCAAAACATCGTAACGGACGCTGCTGAATCCGCCATCGCCACCCGATCTCCGCGCTGGCACGTAATTCGCTAGGCGTCTGCATACGGCGGCGCGCCCGATCACGAAGGTGTCATCGCTGGGAACGACTGAACGAGGATGTGCAAAAGAATCCGGTGACACACTGCCAATCCGAATCCACGCGCCGCTATGAAACGATCGGTTCACGTGCGGTCGGAATGGCGGAACGCCGAGGATGAGCTTGACAGTGCAGACGATACGTAGTACGTAGTTGCACTACGCGATATGCCCACGTCAATCAGAAGCCAAAACATGTCATCACCAGCCGTCAAGCCGCGTGTTTCTGCCCGGCTGAAGATGAAGGCCCTCGAGCGGGCAGTTGGGGTCGGGCGCGAGACCATCCGATTCTACGTTAATGCCGGACTGCTGCCCAAACCGCACCGCCTGGGGCGAAACGTGGCCTTGTACGACGCCTCGTTTGTCAACCGTATTCGTCTGATCAAACAGCTCCAGCAGAGACGCTTCCTTCCGCTGCGAGTGATCAAGGCGATGGTCCAGGGCGACACGGCGCTTGCGCCCGCCGAGGTGCAGACGCTGGCCGACCTCGACCGCCACCTGTTCCGCGCAGCCGGCATCGATCGCCGCCGGCCCCCTATCAGGCTGACCGAGGTTGCGCAGCGCACCGGTGTGGCGCCGGGAGAGATTCGAAAGCTCGCGGCGGCCGGCGCTGTCGAAATCGTGTTGCGCGAAGGCGTGCAGTGGCTCGATGACGCCGGCGTCCGGATCGTCGAACTCTACGCACAACTGCAAGCCGCCGGCTTTAAAGCGTTCGGCTTTGGCCCGGAGAGTATGCGGCTTTATACCGACATGGTCCGATGGTTGGCACGTGAGGAGCTGCGGCTTTTCACGCGCGGCGTGACAGGCAAGACCTCGGCGGAAGAGATGACCAGGATGATCGAGGCCGCCACAGCGATCCTGAACCAGATGATCGGGGTGCTACACGCAAGCGTGATCCTACGTTTCATCGCAAGCGGTCGCGTGCCGCCTGCTCCGCAAAGACCGCTGCCGCGCAACGCACGGCCCAGAAAGCGGGAGAAGAACCGATGACCGGATCGCAACGCTGCTTTGCGTCCGGAGAGGACAGCCTCATGGCCAAAACCAACGTCGCAACTCGATTGAGCTTCGCACATCGCACTTTACTTGCCACTGGTTCGACCGTAGGAGCCCGTTTTTCGGAGGGAGGAGAACGCCATGCCTGATGCGAGTTACGATGCGGTCATAATCGGTGCGGGTCACAACGGGATGGCGCTCGCCGGCTACCTGGCGAAAGCCGGATGGAGCGTTGGCGTTTTCGAGAAGCGCACCGAAGAAGGCGGCGCACTCTGCACCGAGGAACTGACGCGGCCGGGCTTCCTGCACAACGTTCATGCGAATTATCACACCCTGGTCGGCATCTGCCCGGTTTACGACGACCTCGAACTGGTGAACCGCCATGGACTTCGTTACGTGCAGCCACCGGTGCAAATGGCGAGCGTGTTTCAGGACGGTACCGCGCTGGTGGTGCATACCGATCTCAACAAGACCTGCGAATCGATCGCGCGTTTTTCGCGCAAGGATGCTGACACTTTTCGCGCGGTCTACGAAGAAGCGCGCGGCTACCGCGACCTGATTTTGCGCACGCTGATGTACTCGCCGCCGAATTCGATGAAGGAGATTACCAAGGCGCTGGTCACCTGGGGCGTCGAGGAAAAGAGCAAGTACCTGAGCGTCCATTTGCGCCATCAGACGATCAACGAATTCCTCGACCACCATTTCGAGAACGATCGAGTCAAGGCTCATCTCTCATTTCACGCTTCGCTGGCGGGCTATGCGACCGATCGCAGGGGCCTGGCGGTTTCGTTCCCGCTGCTGCTGAGCAAGATCGACAACTGGCACATTTGCATTGGCGGTTCGCACGCGCTCGCCCATTCACTATGGGAAGCGGTCGCGCAGGCCGGTGGGCGCGTTTTCCTCAATCATGGCGTCGAGAAGATTCTGGTCGAGAACGGAAAAGCAGTCGGCGTGCGCCTCGAAGATGGCAGCGAAGTGCGCGCCAGGCATCTGGTCGCCAGTTCCATCAGCCTCGAGCAGACTTTCTTCCAGATGATCGGGCGCGAGAACCTGCCCGCTGCGCTGGCCGCCGAAGTCGAGCACTTTCCGCATATGGATTCGACCTTCTTCAGCGTGCATCTTGCGATGACGAAGCTTCCCGACTATCGCGCCGCGTCATTCGATCCCGATGTCAACCAGGCCTGGGTGGTTAACCTCGGTTACGAAAATCAGAAGCAATTCAATGACGATTGGCGCGATGTGCGCGCCGGCAAACTTTTGAATCCCCGGCCCAACGCCGCGGTCAACTCGCTCTACGATCCGACCGACGCGCCCCAGGGATGCTACACCGGTCTGCTGCGCCAGATGGCGGCCTACAACCTCGCCAAGGGTGGTCCGCAGCAATGGGACAAGGTGGCGCGCGAGTACGGCCAGCGCTGCATCGACGTCTGGAAAGCCGCCGCGCCCAACCTGACCGATGATTCCTTCCTCGAATGGGCGACCTATACGCCGCTCGATATCACGCGCCGAATGCCGAACATGGTGCAGGCCGACTGGATCGGCGGCCTGATCGATCTCGATAACATGCTGGACCATCGCCCCGGCCCGATTCTTTCGGAGTATCGGACTCCGATTGCGAATCTTTACATGTGCGGCGCCACGCAGCATCCCCACGGGTTCGTGACCTTCGCGCCGGCGTACAACGCACTCGAAATTATCGCCCAGGATCAGCACCTCGAACGCTGGTGGAAATGATCGCTATCGCAGATATTCCGGTGCGGCTCGATGACGACGCGACCAGCGGGCTCGCCTCGATCGTGCAACAGTTCCTCGAGCAGCAACTCGCCGATTCGACCAAGCGGCGAGTACGCGCGTCGCGTTTGCATGGCCGCCTCGGACTGACCGCGACTGATTACGATGCTTCGGTGACGGTGGATTTTCGGGGGGATGAAATCGCGATTAGCGACGGCAGCGCGGGGCCGTTCGACGCCACCATCGCGGGTTCGTACCAGTCGCTGACCAAGCTGCTGCAAGGCCGCAGCAATCCGCTGATCGAGCATCTTCGAGGCCGTCTGAAAGTGACCTCGCGGATCGGCAATCTTTTTTTTCCACTTCGGGTTCATCGGCTGATGAAGCTCGCCCCTGAGGGCAACCATTAGGAGAGCCGCATGCCAGACGCATCTTATGACGCGGTAATTATCGGAGCCGGACACAACGGTCTCTGCCTCGGCGCCTATCTAGCGCGCGCAGGCTTGAAAGTCGGGATATTCGAGCGCCGCCACGACGAAGGCGGCGGCGCACACACCGATGAGGCGACCGTTCCCGGCTTCTGGCACAACCTCCATGCCCAGTACATGGAGTTCATCGAGATGATGCCCTTCTATCGCGACTTCGACCTGCCCAGCTTCGGCGCCCGGGTGATCAAACCGGATGCGCAGGTCGGAATTACCTTTGCCGATGGCAGGCCGCCGCTCGTCATCTACCGGCCCGAACTCGCGGACCGGACTCATGCCAGTATCGCCTACTACTCGCGCCGCGATGCCGATGCTTTCGCTGCGATCCGCGGCAAGGTGCTGGCGGCCAACGATTACATCTCGGCGATGCTCTACAGCCCGCCCTCGTCCGAGTTGCAGATCGAGGGGGGCCGCAGCGAAGCCATCATGGGCCGGCTGCTGCAGCTTTGGCTTGACCTCGGGTTCCAGCCGCAAGAGATGAACAAGTGCCCGAAAGTGCTGATCGATGAGGTTTTCGAGTCGACCGAGCTGCGCGCGACCATGTATCGCCAGTGCGTGGAATGGGGCGCGAACCTGCACACCGCCGACGGCTTCGGTTTCGTGATGTGCGTGATCTGGCTGTGCGCGAATCACTACATGTCGATCGGCGGGACGCATACGCTCGCGCATGCGATGGCGAGCGCGGCGCTCGCGGCGGGCGCGGACCTTCGTTACAACAGCCCGGTCGTCGAGATTCTGAATGCAGGCGGACGCGCAACCGGCGTGCGGCTCAAGGACGGGCGCACCATCGAGGCGCGCAAACTGGTCGCTTCCAACGCCGATCCGAAAACCACCTTCGTCGATCTCATCGGCTGGGACAAGCTGAGCGATTTCAGAAAAGAGCGGATGTCGAACTGGCGGTTTGGACCTGAGCACGTGCTCGGCACCCCGTCATTCGCGTTGCGCGCGGCGCCCGACTACAAATCCGCGCGGCATAATCCCGACATCAACAAGTGCTTCTACACCATCGTCGGATTCGAAAATGCCCAACAGGTTTCCGACTATATCCTGCAGGCCTACGGCGGCCAGATTCCCGACCGGCCCGGCGCCGGCACCTGGGTCAACTCGCTGTGGGATCCCAGCCAGGCGCCGCCGGGAATGCACACGATGAACGGATGGTACTTTTTCCCGAAAGCTTCGTGCCTCAGCGCGGATGAATGGGACAACGTCCGGCGCGACTACAACGGGAAATTCCTGGAGCTCTGGAGCACCTACGCTCCCAACATGACGCGCGCCAACGTAATCGCCGACAAGCTTTACGTCTCGCTCGACATGGAGCGCCGGATGGCGATGCCCGAGGGCGATTTCTCCCACGGCCGGCTCAGCATTATGAATCCCGGGATGCCGCGGGCGCACATCTATCGCAGCGAGATGGAAGGACTCTACATGTGCGGCGCGTCCGCGGGCGGCGGAGGAATCAGCGCGGCCGGCGGCTACAACGCATACAAGGTCATTGCAAACGATTATGGCCTGCCCAAGCTGTGGCAGCGGGAAAATCGGCTCTATTAAGCGAACCGGAGCGGCCGCGAGAGGATCATCATGCCTGCGATTTACACAACCGAATGGTACGAGGCGATCAAAAAACTCCTCAACGAAAATCCGAAGGTCGATAAAAATTCCCCGCGCGGCACCTTCCACGTGCTGACGAAGATTGTCGGCGATGCGCGCTCGGTTTATCTCCCGGTCGGCGAACTGCGCAACTTCGTGGTGCTGTTCACCGACGGTAAATGTCTCGAGTATCGGCAAGCCGACGTGCCGCCGCCGCGCAAGGATTTCGAGTACATCTTCGAGCTTCCCGCATCGGTTTTCGAAGAGGTCGCGGCTGGACAGATCGATCTCATCGACGCCGGACTCAAGGGCAGGATCAAAATCACCGGCGACATGCGAATCCTCATCAGGCATGCCGAGTTGGTAAACGAGATCTACGACGCGTTCGCGCGCGAAGTCGAAACGCTTTGGCCCAAGGGCAAGCCCGGCTCCGCCGGCGCGGTTCCTGGCCCGGCTGGGCGCTAGATATTCATCTCCCGCGCGTGATTGCCGGCTCATTTGACCCCACCCGCGGCACAGCCTAACGCTTGTTAGGTTCGTCGCGCACGCCGGCTATCAGCGGTCGCACGTTTGAAACCTACGTTGCAGATTTGACACCTAGCATGCCTCCAGCCTTTTGGCCTAACGAGTGTTAGGGACCGATGAGAAGAGGCCCGAATCCCGACTCGCGTCCGCCCGTTGCGCTCCGACGCACGCGCTGCGCCGCCCGATGATCCCCTGCTTCAGGAAAAAAATGGTGCGGATGGCACCACTGAGGCTGTAGCCATAAGCGCCACAGGTAGCGAAGAAATTGAATTCAGCCGCCACCCGCGCCGATGCCGGATGGCACGAGCGGTGCATACGTAAAACACGACCGCATCCTCAGGATTTCTAATGACCGGTGAGGCGAAATGCTCAAGCCGAATACAAGCTGAGACGACCTTCTGAAGTGGCGTCACGCTCGGGCGCGGTCACGCGCCTTGGTGCGACGGGATGCGTGCGAATTGAAGGCCAGCGCCTTCGAACAAGAGACCGGGATCTCATTTACGTCAGCATAAAAGATTAGAGAGGCAGTGCCATGAGCCAAAGACAACTCGCGATGGTGATCAATCTCGATAAATGTATCGGGTGTCAGACTTGCACCGTCGCCTGCAGCACTCACCGTCTTAACCATCCGGGAACCGAGATGCTCCGCTACATCTGGTGCGAGACCAAGCCCGGCGAGGGGTGGCCCAAGGGATGGATGGAGCTGGGACGCAAGGTTCCGGACCGGGTGCGGGACTACGGCGGAACATGGAACTTCAACTGGGAGGAGGTCTATACCTCTCCGGTCGGCGCCAAGTACCTGCATCCGGTGACCAAGGAAACCGGAGAGCCGGTGAAATGGGGACCGATCTGGGAAGAAGACCAGGGCGCCGGCCAGTGGCCGAACGGATACTTCTTCTATATGCCCCGGCTTTGCAACCACTGCACGGACGCTCCCTGCATCGCCGCCTGCCAGGATCACTTCGCGCGCGGCGGCGGCATGCCGTCCGCCCAGGGCAACGGGCACAAGAACTCGTTGCACAAGCGCGAGACCGACGGGATCGTCGTCATCGATCCGAGTTCGTGCGACGAATGCGGTGTGTGCGCCGCGGAGTGTCCCTACAAGATTCCGATGGAGAACATCGTCGCCGGCACGTACGAGATGTGCGACTTCTGCGCGGGCCGGGTGGAGAACAATTACGCTCCGGTATGCGCCAAGAGCTGTCCCGCACGCGGGATGTACTTCGGCTACCTGGACGACAAGGAGAGCTTCGTCGCCAAGCTCGTCAACGAATACAAAGTCGCCCTGCCGCTGCGTCCCGACTACAACACCGGTCCCAATGTTTACTACATACCGCCGTTCATCCGGCCAACGACTTTCACCGCCGGCAACAAGCCGACCGGTCAAGCCGATATTCCGGCCGATCTCCTTCGCAAGTACTTCGGTCCCGGCCTTGACCAGGCGATGGTTACGCTCAAGGAGCATCGCGCTCGCGCCGAGCGTGGCGAACATTCCGAATTGATGGATCTGCTCATCATCTACAAATGGTCGGACGCCTTCACCCCGTTCAAGGTCGAAGCTCCGGTCGATCCGATCGAGCAGGGTGTCGAGGCCGCGCAGGGTGTCGAGGCCGCGAAGGGGCGCCAGTCATGAGCAAGCGCAAGGCAGACGAAAATCTCGAGGCCCGCCAAGCGGTCGTCGAAGCCCCAGACAACTACTGGCAATGGGATCGGTGCCGATGGGGAACCCATCGCGTCAACTGCTATCCCGGCAGTTGCCCGTTCCGCGTCTACGCCAAGGATGGCACGGTGATTCGCGAGGAGATCTCGTGCACCTATCCCGAGTTCGACGACCCCGACTACAAGGTGCCCGACTACAATCCTCGTGGATGTCAAAAGGGCTACCAGCACTCGAAGGCCATGTATGGCCCCGACCGGCTGTTATACCCGATGAAGCGTGCGGGCGAGCGGGGCAGCGGCAAGTGGGAACGGATTAGCTGGGACCAGGCCTACGATGAAATCGCCAGCAAGCTCGTCAACATAATCCAGAAATACGGGCCCGAGGCGATCTCCGACGACCATGGAACCAATGGCGCCGGCGTGTTGCGCGGCGGCGGCGAGGGTGCCTCGACCGGCTTCGTGTCGCGCCTGGGTGGGGTCAGCTACGACCTCAACTTTCTCATCGGTGATTTCAACCCCGGCCAGTACCTGACCTTCGGCCAATTCCAGCACGCTCCGGGAATCGAGACTTGGTTCCTCGCTGATACCGTCATCGCTCTGTCGAATCCCGCGTACGGGAACATTCCCGACATCCATTATATTCTCGAGGCGCGCTATCGCGGTGCGAAAGTAGTCGCCATCGCCCCCGACAAGAATGCCACTGCCCAGTTCGCTGACATGTGGCTGCCCGTCAACTGGTCGGCCGACCCGGCACTGTGGCTCGGCGTCTGCAAAATCCTGATCGATAAGGGATGGCTCGACCTCGAGTTCATGAAGGAGCAGACCGATCTTCCGGTGCTGGTCCGCATGGACAATCAGCAGTTCCTGCGCGCGGCCGATTTACACGACGGCGGAGACATGGAGCAGTTCTTCGCAATCGACACCGCCACCGGCAAACCCGAGCCGCTGCCCAAGGGCACGCTGGCGATGGCGTTCGACCACGCGCTCGAGGGTAAATGGAAAGTTACCCTCAAGGACAAGAAACAGATCGAGGTCACAACGGTCTACGAGCTGCTCAAGAAGCGAATCGCTGAATACACGCCGGAAAAAGTGCACGAGATATCGGGTATCCACCCCGACCAGCTCGCCCAGTTGGCCGAACTCGTCAAACCGCCGCGCAAAGTGTTCGTCTTCGTCAACTGGAACGCCGGCAAGCTCTACCATGGCGACCTGCTCGAGCGCTCCTTCTGCTACATGCTCGCGCTCACCGGAAACGTCGGCAAGGCCGGCACCGGATCGCGAGGATGGTCGGCCGGAGCCGAGTATATCGGCGGCGCCGCCGTCGTCGGCGGGATGCCCAACGAGGTGCTCGAGACCGGCGATCCTTTGCTTCACGCCATGAATATGTCCCAGAAGATCCAGGAGGACTATCGGACATATTTCAAAATGGACCCGACGATGCCTCAGGCCGAGGCTTCTTTGGGTGCGCTGCGTGAAGGTCTCAGGATGGGCGGCACACTCTCGCCGCCGGTTTGGCTATGGTACCACCACGCCGGCTACAAGGAGGTTTGGGACAAGTTCCTCGACGACCCAAACGCGCCCAAGAAAATCAGCCAGTATGCCGAGGAATCGCTCGCCAACGGCTGGTGGAATGGGTTCGTACACCCCGCCAAGGAAGTCACTCCAAAGGGAATGCTGGTGTCCGGATCCAATCCGCTCCGCCGGCACCGCGGCGGCATGAACACCTATCTTAAGACCTTGTGGCCGAAGCTTGAGCTAATCGTCGTGTTGGATCCGCGCTGGAGCACCACCGGACTCTATGCTGACTATGCGCTGCCGGCCGCTTCCTTCTATGAGTACGCCGACGCCAAGTACTCGACGCCGGCGACCCGCTTCAGCACCTTCACGGACCAGACCGTGCCGATGCTGGGCGAGTCCAGGTCCGACCGCCAGATCACGCTTGCCCTCCTCAAACGTATTCAGGCGCATCTACAGAAGCGCGGCATAGAAAAGTACAAGTCCGGTAACCGGGAGATCGTCGTCAAGGAACTCTACTGGCGGGCCACCTTCGGGGGACGCTACGGCGAAACCAACGAAGACGAGGAGCGTCTGGTAAACGACACCTATAACGCGCTCGGAAAGATGGGATGGTTCGAAAGCCTCGACGGTGATGAACTCACGCTCGCCAACCTGCGCAAGAACGGCAAAGCGTGGCTCAGCGGTCGTCCCGCCTGGCACGCGACCGTGGTCCAGAACGCGGACATGATTTCGGGCCAGGTATTCTGGCCGTTCCGCGATCAGATCGAACAAAAGGTGCCATACGCGACCACTACGCGGCGAATGGAGCTGTACCTCGACCATCCGTGGTTCATCGAGGCCGACGAGCACCTCGTCCGTTACAAGCAGCCACCCAACATCGGCGGCGCGCAACCCTTGCGGCTTACCAGCGGACACCTCCGATGGAGCGTTCACTCGAACTGGGTAGTGTCCTACGAGATGCTGAAGCTGCATCGCGGTGAGCCCTTTGCCTTCATCAACGAAACCGTCGCGAAGGATAAGGGCATCGCGGATCATGATTATATCCGCGTTTACAATGACTATGGCTCTTTCATAACCCGGGCGAAGCTAAGTTCCTGTACCCGGCCCGACCAGCTCGTGATCTACCACGCATGGGAGCCGTATCAGTATCCAAATTGGATGCCCTACGATGGCTTGCTGCCCGGACCGCCCAAGGGCCTGCACTTCGCAGGCGGCTACCGCCACTACGAATACACCCTGTGGAACTGGGCGCCTTCGCAGTCGGACCGCCAGACCAACATTGACTTCGAAAAGGCTGAACTTCAGTCCTAGCGCCGGGAGGGCGGAAAAATGGCAAACGAATCGGATAAGCCTGTCGCACCGGCGTCGAGACGGGATTCGGTGCAGGAGCAGCGCCAATATTTTGAATGGGATAGCTGCAAGTGGGGCACCCATAGGGTCAACTGCTACCCCGGCAGTTGTCCCTTCCGGGTCTATGCCAAGGACGGGAGGGTGATTCGCGAGGAGATCTCGTGCTCCTATCCGGAGTTCGACGACCCCGACTCGAAGGTGCCCGACTACAATCCGCGTGGATGCCAGAAGGGCTATCAACATTCGCGCGCGATGTACGGACCCGACCGAGTGCTGCACCCGATGAAGCGGGCGGGCGAGCGCGGCAGCGGAAAATGGGAAAAGATCTCCTGGGACCAGGCCTTCGAGGAAATCGGCGACAAGATCGCTGGTGTCATCCAGAAGTACGGCCCCAAGGCGCTGATCGACGATCACGCCGCCAACGGCATCGGAGTGTTTCGCGGCGCTGCCGAGGGCTCGACCACCGGCATGACTTCGTTACTCGGTGGAGTGAGCTTCGATCTCGACTTCGTGACCGGCGACTTCAAGGTCGGCCAGTGGCTGACCTTTGGCGAGATGCATCACGCGCCCGGCATCGAGAACTGGTTCCTGCCCGACACCATCATCCTGATGTCCAACCCGGTGTACGCGAACATTCCCGACATGCACTACCTCCTGGAAGCCCGCTATCGCGGCGCCAAGATAATCGCCGTCGCACCGGACAAGAATCCTACATGCCAGTTCGCCGACATCTGGGTGCCCATCGACTGGTCGGCGGATCCCGCGCTGTGGCTCGGGGTGGCAAAGATTCTGATCGACAACGGATGGATCGACGAGCACTTCGTCAAGGAACAGACCGATGCGCCAATCCTGGTTCGATCAGATGATGGCCGGTTCCTGACAGAATCCCACCTGCGCGAGGGTGGAGACTCTGAACAGTTCTATTCAATCGATTCCGCGACCGGACAGCCCGTGCAGATGCCCAAGGGCACGCTTGAAATGGCCGCCGACTATGCCCTCGACACGCGCACCAGCGTGCGCCTGAAAGACGGGACCAGCATCGAGGTCCGATCCGTTTTCAACCTGCTAAAGGAACGCCTTGACGGCTACACCCCCGACAAGGTCCACGAGATGTCGGGGGTTCACCCGGAGACGCTCCAGCAGATCGCCGAGCTCTGCCGGCCGCCGCGCAAGATTTTCGGTTATATCAACTTCATTACCGGCAAGCTCTATCATGGCGATCTGCTCGAGCGCTCGTATTGCTACATCCTTGCGCTGACCGGCAGCATCGGCAGACCGGGCACCGGCACCCAGGGCTGGTCGCCGGGAACGGAGATCTCGGCCTCGATGGCGGCTGTCTCCGGAATGCCGAAGCAGGTGATCGAATCGGAGAACCCGATCGCCGCGGCCGCGACCGTGACCCAGATGATGATGGAGGATTACAAGACCCGCCTTAAGATGGACCCCACGATGCCGCCGGTCGAGGCCGCCAACGGTACGGCGCATGAGGGCCTGAAAATGTCGGGCACGCTCACGCCCGGAGTTTTTCTCTGGTATCGCCACGCCGGATACAAGGAAGTCTGGGACAAGCATCTGCACGACCCATATACGGACAAGAAGATCAGTGACTACGCCGAAGACGCAGTCGCCAAGGGCTGGTGGGACGGATTCGACCAGAAGGTCACACCGCGCGCCATGTTCGTATCAGGATCGAATCCGCTGCGCCGTCATCGCGGCGGCATGAACACCTATATAAAGACCCTATGGCCGAAGCTCGAAACGATCGTCGTCTTCGATCCGCGCTGGAGCACGACCGGTCTCTATGCAGACTATGTGTTGCCATCCGCCTCTTACTATGAGTACGCGGATGTAAAGTACTCGACGCCCGACACCCGGCTGTTATGCTTCACCGACCAGTCGGTGCCGATGCAGGGAGAGTCCCGATCGGATCGCCAGATTGCGCTCGGCGTGTTGCGAAGCATCGCCAAGCACCTCAAGGCCCGCGGCATCGAAAAGTACAAGGCCGGCGAAAACCGCGAGGTCATCGTTGACGACCTGTACTGGCGGGCGACCTATGGCAACCGCTATGGCGAGACTAACGCGGACGAAGAGCGCATGGTCGATGACTGCCTCCATGCCCTCGGCGAGCTGGGATGGCTCACCAGCCTTGACGGCGAGGACCTTAGCCTCGACAACATGCGCAAGAACGGCAAGGCATGGCTGAGCGGGCGCCCGCCCTGGCACGGGATGGTGTGCCAGAGCACGGATATGGTCCCGCGCCAGGTCCACGTGCCGATGAGAGACCAGGTGGAACTGAAGGTCCCGTACGCGACTACCACCCGGCGCATCGCGTTCTACATCGACCACCCCTACTTCATCGAAGCGGATGAGGCCCTGGTCCGCTGCAAGCGGCCTCCCGACATCGGCGGTCATCAGCCGATGAGAATCACCGGCGGCCACGTCCGATGGAGCATCCACGCCAATTGGCATACCTCGCTCGAAATGATGAAGCTGCATCGCGGCGAGCCGTTCGCCTTCATCAATAATACTGCCGCGCGCGAAAAGGGCATCGAGGACCACGACTTCATTCGCGTGTACAACGACTATGGCGAATTTCTGGTCAGAGCGAAGCTGTCCGCCTGCGTGCGACCGGATCAGTTGGTCATCTACCATGCCTGGGAGCCCTATCAGCATCCCAATGGCATGCCTGCGGACGGACTGATGCCCGGCCCGCCCAAAGGACTCCACTTTGCCGGTGGCTATCGGCACTTTGAATACACGCTGTTTAGCTGGGCGCCATCGCAGAGCGACAGGCAGACCAACATTGCGTACGAGAAGGCGACCTTTCAGGGATAGTCATGTCCAAAGTCGGCGGTGCGTTGCCATCATGGTATTGGCCTGCAGGCATCCCGCGTCGAGTTCCGGTAGCGCAGCAGCCGCTCGGCCGTCTGTTCCGGCAGCGATTCGCGACGATGAAGGACCGCATCGCGGTCGCGGACAAAAACGTCCGCATCACTTACGGTGAACTACTCGAGCAAGGCCTGAGTCTGGCCGGCGGTATCCAGGCCGCCGGCCTTACCGGCACCATCGCGTTCTCCGATCCCGATCCGCTCCAGAGTCTGCGCCTATGCCTTGCCGGTTTGTTCGCCGGGCGCCGCGTCTTGCTCGCAAATCCCGCGGACTCCGCCGAGCAGCTCGCGGCCCGGCTCGCCGAGGGCAAGGCTTCTGCACTCATCACCTCAGATGGCGCCGGGCCTGCGCAGGCCGCGGGCGTCAGGATGGTCGCCAGGAGCGAACTGCAAGGGACCTTCAGCGAAGCTGGAACGGCCATTCGCGCGACGGAACCCGCGGTGCTGATTCCGAGCGGCCACGGGCTGGTCGCGCATTCGCATTTCTCTGTGTCGGCGATGGCCGCCTCGATGGCGGCCTTCATTCCCCGGCTGCGCGAGATCCCGTTTGTATGCACCGAACCTGCGATCGGCTCCTGGGAGATGCTCACAGGTATTTTGCTGGCTATTTCACAGGGTAAGACTGTTATATTTGCCAGCCTCGAACAGTTCGACACCGGCGAGTTAACCGACCTCGTGACTGACAGCTATATGATCATTCAACGAAGCCAGGCCGACGCTATATTGGCAGCGGGTTGGACGCCGCCGATGGTTAGCGAGTCTGCCTATGTCTTCGTCTCGACGGGAACTTTCACCGCGCGATGGCGCAAGCATTTGGAAGCGCTATGGGGCCACCCGATCTTTCCGCTCTGGGGATTGCCCGAGGTCGGCCCTCTCGTCTCTGCTCATCCCACCTGGATTCCGCCGCATGGACACGGATTTCCGCTCGTCAATGTCTCTCTGATTCCGATCGATCCCGATAGCGGCAAGGTTTCGATCGTGCCGTGGGAGATGCTCGATCAGGCTGAAGTTGGCGTCGAGGCGTTGTCCGCGATGGTCGGCTACGTCGAGCCGGCGCTGAACGTCGGCACCAAAATCGGCACCGCGCTCAGGACGCATCAGGTCGCCGCGATGGATCATGTTGGCGTGGTTGCCCTGCAGGGCGCCCCGCGCGACGGCCAGGGAGCCGCAATTGCCAACTGAAAATCCATATCTGTCGTTCGACGTTCCCGGCGGCCATCTTGCCTTCGGTGACGGAGACCTCGACGTCTGGGCGGAGCATCTCGCCTGGTGTTACCGCATGATGGGCCTCCACGACGGCGCGACGATCGCCGTTCAGGACTTCGGCAGCAGTCCCATCTCGTTTCTCGGCTCCAGTCTGCTGATGCCCGGCCTTGGTCGCGGTGTCGCCGAGCGTTTCGATGGCCGCTTCATTTGCCTCGACGCTTCCCCGGAGCGGGTCACCCTCACGCCCGCTCTGTTGGCTCAGCTGGCCGTCGATGCGCTCGTGATCAGGGAAGACGTGCTCGAGTTGCTTTCCGCGGAGCTGCGCAAAAAGGGATTTGCCGATCTCGCGCAGCGCCCGATGAAAACAATTGTCGTCTTTGGCGACGAGCCGCCCGCTCTCAATCCGCTCCGCCTGCCGCCCTCGCGCCATTTTATGCACGTCGAAAGCGCCCTGCTGCTCGCGCCCCAGTGCGTCGAGTGCGAGTGCTTCCACCTTCGCGATGGCTTCTACCAGGTTGACGGACGCATCATTCGCAATCTCCGCCTCGCCGCGCCGCCGTACAACCTGCCGCGCGGCGAACTGCTCCCGCCTTCGCACTGCGCCGCGGGCATCCGCGACTGGCGTATCGGATTGTCGCCTCGCGGACGAGGCATTTGATCGCCGATGCTGGACACTACTTCAAGCTGCGCGCAAGGCGATCTCATCGAGACCCTGTCGGGTCCGCAATTGACTGAATGGCAGACCGGCCGTCTGCGCCAGCTCACCAACCACGCTTACCTCCAGGTTCCGTTCTACCGCGAACTGTGGGACCAGGCTGGCGCCGAACCGGGCCTGCTTCGTTCGCTCGAAGATTTCGAGCGCTTCCCGGTGATTTCAAAGCATGACCTTGTACAAGCCGGCGACGCTTGGACCAATCCCCATCAGGGCCCTGTCGCATTCAGCACCCGCGGCACTTCCGGCGCTCCGCTCCTGGTATGGCTGAGCCGGGAGGAAGAGGAAGCATACATTCAGCCGACCATGCGCGGCTTTCGTTGGGCTGGCTTCCGCTCCGGCATGACCGCTTTGTTGATGAGCCCCGTATGGCATCGTCTCGCCGCCTGCGAGGCCCATGCGATCGCACGCTTGGGCGGCCGCTGCGCGTTTTTCTGGGGAAGCATGGGCTCCGAGTACACCGATTCCTTTCTTCATACGCTGGCCTCGCAGCATCCGGAATTCATCACCACCACCGCGCCGTTCCTGCTCTCCCTGATTCGACGCGGCACCGGCGCCACCAATCGGCCGGACCAGCTTTTCAAGGGAGTGCGCTCGATCGTCGTCGTCGGTCTGCCGCTCACCCCGCGCATGCGCGAGTTCCTGCGCGACCGCCTCGAAGTCGGCGATGTCTTCGAACGCGGCGGCACCCAGGAAGGCGCTGCAATTGACGAATGCCGAATGCATACCGCTCCCCACGTGCACGAGGATGTCTGCTACCTCGAAGTCATCGACGATGCCGGCATTGCGGTCGCACCCGGCGCCCGCGGTCGCCTGATCGTCACCAAGCTCAGCTCCGCCGGCAGCATTTTCGTGCGCTACGACACTGGTGACATTGCCGCATTCGCGCCCGGCGCATGCCCGTGCGGTTGCGGCTTCCGCCGGCTCAAGATTTACGGGCGTCCCGAGAGCAGCGTGCTCGTCGGCGACCGGCTGATCACCGCCTACGACGTCCGCATGTGCATCGAAGAAGACCCCGCTCTGCTGGGCCGCAACGTCTTGCTGATCCGCCAGCCAAATGCGCGCGCCGGCGTCCTGACCCTCGCCGTCGAAGGCGATGCGCACGACGCGGCCAAACTGCAAGCGCGCCTGCGCGAGCAACTCGGCGTCGCCAGCGCCGACATCGCATGGCTCGGCGACCTCAGAGTCAACTGGGGTTTCCGCCAGGTGCTCGAAAGTCACGAGCTAAGACTCCCCAGGAGCTGATGGAGACGCCGATGAAACTGATGCTCCCGACCAATTGGGATCCCGAACTCATCGGGCAAATTGCGCCGTTCAAACCCGATTACATTTACGGAAGCCTGCCGAGCGAGGCTACCCTGCGCTCCTCCCAGATGCTCTCCGACGCCAGCGAAGACGATATCGCCCTCCATGTCTCACAAGCCTCCCAGCAAGGCATTCGTCTCGTTTACGTCATGAACGCCACCTGTCTGGGCAACAAGGAATATTCCGAAGAAGGCCGCGGTCAGCTCTTGCAGCGGCTCCAGTGGCTGGTCGATATCGGCGCGGCCGCGGTAGTCACCGCCAATCCGTTCGTGATGGAGCTGATGCGCGAGAATTTTCCCTCTCTCGAGCTCCACATTTCCGTGCTCGCATCGGTCAATGACGCCCGCAAGGCGAAATTCTTCGAGGACTTGGGCGCCACCGTCATTCATCTCGACCCCCAGGTTAATCGCGACTTCCGCCGTCTCGACGCCATCCGCAAGGCCGTCGGCTGCCGTCTCTCGCTGGTCGTCAATGAGGGCTGCCTGCTCAGCTGCCCCATCCGCCAGTATCACTCCAATATGATTTCCCATTCGGGGGAAAGCATCACCAGCCGATACTACGTGGACTACTGCTATTACCGATGCTCGCTTTTCAAGCTCAACGACGCCGCCGAGCATCTTCGCTCGCCATGGGTCAGACCCGAGGATCTGGCTATCTACGAAAACCTGGGGTTCGACCTGTTCAAGATCGCCGGCCGTGAAAAGATGGAAGAGGGACCTAGCTCGCACACCGATTGGATTGCCATGGTCGCCAATGCGTACTACTCCCGGCGCTGCGAGGACATCGCCCGCCTCCTCGTCGGCATCCAGCCCCCTCACAAGCTCTTCGGCGAGGAGCCTGAGCCGTTGACCGTCCGGATCGACAGCGCGGAGCTCGATGGCTTCCTGCGCTTCTTTCAGGACGACCATTGTCTGCTCGATTGCAACCAGTGTGACTATTGCGGGAATTGGGCGAAGCGCGCCGTCCACGTTAGCGGCAGGCCAACGGAATGCGCGCAGGCGCTCGCGGACGACGTGCAAACCATTCGAGTCGGAAGTTATCGGAGTGGCAGGTGAATCCAGCAGCTAATTCTATCGACCTACAAATTCTGGCCGCGTTTCATATGCTTTTTGCAGCCGTGTTTGTCGGCTCCAATGTTTTTCTCGATTTCCTTTTGACCCCGCGTCTCGATCTGATTCCGCCCGGCCAGGCCGCGCGGCTCGGTGACAAGCTCGGCACCGACTTCGCCTGGCTGAACTGGATCGCCCTGATGGGTTCCGCGCTGAGCGGACCCCTGCTGCTGTGGCGATTGGGCAATTTTTCGTCGTTGTTCGACCCGGCTTTCTACATCACCGGTTACGGCGCCGCCCTGGGGACGATGATGACGATCTGGCTCACCCTGATCATCACCGCCGCAATCCTGACCTTCTACCTGCGCCCGCGCGTCGTCGTGAAACTTCCCTACGATGCCAGCCGTCAGCAGGTCGAGGGCTCTCGTACCGACGCCATAAACTATGCGGCCTGGATGAAGACTCTGGCGCGCTACAACGTATACGCGTCGTGCTTCGCGATCGTCGTTGGCGGGTTTCTGCGCTTCGGAGGTTATCCTTTCTGAGATGCTGACGGATAACCAAAGCGCAAGCGTCCGAACTCAGCCCTCGCAGCTGCGCGACCGTTTCGGCCGCACCATGAAGAAACTGCGCATCTCGCTGACTGATCGCTGCAATTTCCGTTGCGTCTATTGCATGCCGGAGTGTCCCGTCTGGGGTCCCAGGGAAGTAGTCCTCAGCCTCGAAGAACTGCATCATCTGGCTGCCGTTTTTGTCAGTCGCTTCGGCGTCGAGCAGATACGCCTGACCGGCGGCGAGCCCCTCCTGCGCGGCGGCGCGCCACGATTCGTCTCCATGCTCCACGGCCTGCGAGCCTCCGGCCTGCGGCGCGTCTCGCTCTCGACCAACGGCGCCCTGCTGGCGCGCTACGCGCGCGAACTTGCGGATTCAGGCCTCGACGGCGTCAACGTCAGCCTCGACTCGCTGTCTCCCGCCCGCTTTCAGCAAATCACCGGCGGCGGCGACCTGCGCGAGGTTCTGCGCGGGATCGACGCTGCGCGGGAGGCCGGACTGCCGGTGAAACTCAACGCCGTCGTGATGCGCGGCACCAATGACACCGAAATTCCCGCGCTCGCTGCCTGGGCATATCGCGCCGGCATTCCGCTGCGCTTTATCGAGTTCATGCCGCTGGACAGTCGCGGTCTTTGGAGTCCCGAAAAGGTCTTCACCGAGCGCGAGATCGTCGCGCTCCTGGAGCGGGATTTCGAGATCAAGCCGCTTGCGCGCACCGAGGAACCGGCGAGCTACTATCTCTTGAACGGACACTTCCGCCTCGGTGTAATTTCGACCATCTCCAATCCGTTCTGCGCGCGATGCGATCGCGTCCGGCTCACTGCCGATGGCAGGCTGTTCGCGTGCTTGTTCTCGCCCACCGGCGTCGATCTCAAGAGTGCGATCCGCCCCGCGCTCAGTCCGGATTTGCTTGAATCGCGGATCGAAGCGGCGATCCGGAATAAGTCCCCCGGCTTCGTCGAAAGTTCCGCGTCAATGGATCGCGGGACTGTCGGAATGCACGTGCTCGGGGGCTGAATCCAGTCCGCAAGAGGTACCCCGTGAACGCAATGAACAGACCCAATGACGCACCGCGCACGCCCGTTCCACTGGTCGCGATCGCACTGCTGGCTCTCTTGACCCAACTCGCCGCGCCCAACTCTGCCACCGCCCAGGTGCGGCCCGGAGACGTCATCACCGCCAACAACGCATACAAGGCAAAGCAACTGGTGTCGCCCGGAGTTTATATCAGGATAACCCACGGGATGAGCATGCAGATCGTGCCGACCGAACGCATCGAATGGCCGCCGCCGTATCGCGAGGCCACCGAGAAATATTCCTCGCAGGTCCGGCTTTCCAATGACCATCGGAGCCTGGTCGGATACGTGGCCGGCCTGCCCTTCCCCTTCATCGATCCCAACGATCCCAGCGCCGGCACCAAGCTGATGTGGAACGACACGTTTCGGCCCACTTCCACCGACGACTATGATGCGCGCGACTTCAGTTGCATCGCCGAGTACGAGGGCTTGAATCGGCCCTACGTTCCCATCGACTACTACGAGTTCGGCCATCTGGCCAGTTACAACCTCGTCGGCCGCACCGAGGTCGAGCCGATGCCCACCGACCCCGATTTCCTGACCAGCGGACGGCTCTTGATGATGGGCTTCTATCCATTTATGGCGCCGCAAGAGGACCGTGGCCGCGGCTTCGTCCGCTATCGATATGCCGATCCTCTCAAGGGTGACGACACCTGGGGCTGGATGCCCGGCGCTCGGCGAGTCAGAAGGCTTGGCGAGGCGTTCCTGGGATCTTCGGCCGGTGCGATTACATGGTCGCTCGACAATTTTCAGGGCTTCGCCGCCAAGAATGAAAACTACGACTGGCGCCTCCTGGGCGAGAAACCCATGCTTGCTTCCATCGCCGTCGCTCACGTGCCTGAGGTCACCTGCCCCACCGACGGCGGCGCCAGCGCCTGTCCCGAGCGATGGGAAATGCGCCGGATGTACATCGTCGAGGGCCGCGCGCGGCAGGAGCGGGTTCCCGGCGAGCTGTTCGGCCGCCATGTCATGTACCTCGATGCCGAAGCCCAATGCATTATGTACCAGGACTTCTACAATCGCGCCGGTGAACTGTGGAAGAACTATCTGACCTGGATGGCGTATCGCGATCGCGCCGTGCCCGAAGCGCGCATCGCGATTTACCCGTTCAAACGCGTATTCCAGGTCGGCGCGAGCATCGATGATCTGACCGCCGGTTTCGCCACGATGTGTTACCTGCCCGCACAGGACACCACCGAGCGCGAGTCCTGGTACATCAACATGGGCGCGGTGGACAAGAGTTTTTTCACCGTCAGGGCAATGACCGCGGCGGCGCCGTAACCTGCGCGAGGGAACCTCGATGTTCAGGCGCTTCGACTTCGAAAAGGAACTGTATGAGACGCTCGAGTTTATGCCGCTGTCGGTGCGCCGCAAACTGGACTTGGCTGGGGTGAAGCTCCATTTGAAGGAGTGGCAGGCGCTCTCGCGGACCGAGCGTCTGGTGGTCTGCCACTTCCCGGTCGCGTCCCCGGAGGAATGCGGCGTGCTGGCGGCTTTTCTGCGCGACGCGGTTAAGACCCGCGCGGGAGCCGAGCTCGCGATTATGAAGCCCGGATCGCACGATGATGCGCCCGGCGCCGGCCAGGCGCCGCCCGATGTTGCGCGGCTGATCGCCGAGCTTAAGCTCCCGCAGCAGCGCTGGTCGCTGCTCGATCCCGATGAACGCTTCGCGCTGGCAAAGATGGCGCGCGGCGGAGCCGATAAGTTTATGACCGCATGGTCCGAGTTCGTGGACAAGCGGCGACAATAGATATTCTTGACTTGCGCACATCGATAAACAGGAGAACCTGCGATGATTCAATCAACTCACGAAGACGCTTCCTTCAAGCTGCTCGATCGCGCCATTGCCGGAAATCGGCTCAGCGCCGCCGAGATACGCCGCCTCTACGACTTGCCTACAATCGATCTGGCCGCTGCCGCTCACGAAGTACGCATGCATCGCAGCAACCCGGAGATGGCGACCTATTCCATCGGCGGGAATATCGATTACACCAACATCTGCGTCGTCGCGTGCAGATTTTGCGCGTTCTATCGCGCCAAACACCAGGAGGGCGCCTTCACTCTCACCTTCGATGAAATCGCGAATCAGATGGACGAACTCAGGCGCATCGGGGGTCGCGATGTTCTGCTTGAGGGCGGCATCAATCCCGACTTGCCGTTTCAATGGTATTTGGATCTGCTGCGCTTTCTCAAATCAAGCTATCCGGAAATCCACATCGACGCATTCAGCCCCGAGGAAATTCTCGGTCTGGAGAAGCTGACCGGCCGCGATGCGTGGGATATTCTCTGCGAGCTCAAGGATGCCGGACTCGATGGCACGCCCGGCGCCGCCGCCGAGATCCTGGTTGATGAAGTGCGCGAACGCACCGCGCCGACCCGGATGAAGACCGGAGACTGGTTCCGAATCATCGACGCTGCCATGAAGGCCGGACTCCATAACCCGTGGGTAGGGATGGTCATCGGCTTCGGCGAGACGCTGGAGCAACGCGTTCAGCATCTGATCGCTCTGCGCGATCAACAGGATCGCGGATTGGACCGTTACGGTTGCGGCTTTTCGGCGTACAAGGTATGGCCCGCTCGCCTCGAACATACTCGCCTGAACGGGGCCACTCCTCCTGCCGATAGTGATGCGGTCGTCAATGAGTACTTGCGCGACGTGGCGGTCGCGCGACTTGCGCTCGACAACATCGAAAATCACCGCGCGGTCTGGCGCACGATGGGCTTCGAGGTCGCCAGCCGGGCGCTGCGCTCAGGAGCAAACGATCTCTGCGGCACCGGTTCGATCAACGCGATTAACGCTTGCATCACGGCCGCCGGCAAGGATTTGCCCGACCCGACCGAGGCGCTGATCCGTGACGTGGTGAAATGCATCGAGGACGCCGGCTTTACCGCTGCGCTGCGCGATCCCTATTACAATATTCTTGCGCGCCACGAATCAGCGAAGTTGAAATTGGCCGAATCGGCACTGGCTGCGGGAAAATAGATCCACCTGCTTCGCTGACCAGCTTGCAGCAGCCGCTGGTGAACCCGGTGGTCGTTTGATAGGGCTTGCCCGCTACTAAAATGGTCGAGGGCGAGATCGCGTGCCCGCAAAAATCTGGATCGGTGTCGATATCGGTGGCACAAAGACGGCGATCGTCGTCTCGCAGCGGCCGCCGGATATTAGCGAGCGCCACCAGTTCGCAACCCTGCCTTCCAAGGGCCCCAACCGCGCGCTCGACTTGGTCGGTAAGGGAATCGGCGCCATTCTGAAAAGGCGTGGGCTTCCGAGTTCGGCAATCCGAGGTATCGGCATAAGCTGTGGCGGCCCGCTTGATCGATTGCGCGGAATTATCCATTCGCCGCCAAATCTTGCCACCTGGGTGGATGTTCCAGTCAAAGCAATCTGCGAGCGGCAATTCGGCGTTCGATGCAACGTCGAGAATGACGCGAACGCCGGCGCCGTCGCCGAGCATCGCTACGGCGCGGGGCATGGATTCGACAACATCGTCTTCCTCACGATGGGCACGGGACTTGGCGCGGGAATCATCGTCGATGGGCGACTTTACCACGGCACTGACGATCTCGCCGGCGAGATCGGGCATGTGCGGCTCACTCGCGGCGGCCCTGTCGGACATAACAAGCGCGGTTCAGCCGAGGGATGGGCAAGCGGCGGCGGGATGGAGCAGGTAGCGATGCGCGCCGTCGAAGACGCGCGAAAGCGCGGGCGCAGTACTATTCTGACGGCCCATCGCGGGACGCTCACGGCTCGCGACGTTTGCGCGGCTGCCAAGCGCGGCGATGCGGTCGCGATGCGAATCGTTCGTTCCACCGGTGAGCGCCTCGGCCAGGTTCTGGCGATTGTGGTAGACATCCTCAATCCGGAGCGGATTGTGATCGGCGGGCTGGCGATGCGTACGGGCGAGATGATGCTCGAACCTGCCCGCGAGGTGATGGCGCGCGAGGCCTTGCCCGCGGCTGCCGGGTCTTGCCAGGTGGTGCCGGCTGCGTTGGGCGAGCGCATCGGTGATGTTGCGGCGCTATGCGTCGCGATGGGACTCTAAGCGGCGAGGCGCGGTTCATGGAGCATCTTTATTTCGTCGTTCACACGCACTGGGATCGCGAGTGGTATCAGTCGTTTCAGCGGATGCGTGCGCGGCTGCTCACGATGACGGACAAGATGCTGGCGCTTCTCGAAAGCGGAGCCCTTCCATGTTTTCACTTCGACGGTCAGACGATCGTGCTCGAGGATTACCTCGAAGTGCGGCCCGACAGCGCGCGCCGAATCGCGAAGCTGGTGAAAGCCGGCAAGCTCCAAATCGGTCCCTGGTACCTGCTCGCGGACAGCTTTCTTGCCAGCGGCGAAGCGCTGATCCGCAATCTTGAGATCGGCAGCCGTATCGCGCGGCGATTCGGGAAGTCCGCGCGAACCGGCTATTTGCCCGATCAATTCGGTCACGCGGCGCAGCTTCCGCAGATTCTGTCAGGATTCGGGCTCGAGGCGGCGGTCGTTTTCCGCGGCGTGGGACGCGAAGTGAATCGCAACCGATTCATCTGGGAAGCGCTCGACGGCAGTTCGCTGTTCACGATCTTTCTGCCGTTCGGCTATTCCAACGGCGCCAGCATCCCGACCGACTCGGCTGATGTCAGTGGTCGCGCGAGCCGGCGAGATCGCCGCGCGGGAACGCGAGTTCTCCGCCGGCGCTCCGATCCTGGTGATGAACGGCACCGACCACGCGGAACCCAATCCGATCGTCTTCGAGCGCCTGAAGCAATCAGCCGGACGCGCGCCATTCACGGCTGAAATCGGCACGCTCGACGATTACGCAAAGCGGCTTGCCGAGCTTCCCCGGGACGGAACGCCTCGCGTCCGCGGAGAATTGCGATCTCCTGCCCGCTCGAACATCACGCCGGGCGTCAGCTCGACGCGAGCCTGGATAAAGCAGCGAGACTTCCAGAACGCATACCTGCTCGAGCGGATTGCCGATCCGCTGGCTGCGCTCGCTTTTCTTTTGAATCGGGCCGACGACCTGACCGCGCTGCTCGAGGTTGCCTGGCGCACGCAGATTCAGAACCATCCGCACGACTCGATCTGCGGATGCTCGATCGACCAGGTCCATCAGGACATGCGCTACCGCTTCGATCAGGCCGCGATGATCGGTGAGATCGTGGCGCGCCGCGCCTCGAACGTCGTGCTTTCAACACCAAACGGCGGCGAAGCCGCAATCGCGGTGTTCAATCCGACGTTCGCCCGCCGCGCGCTCATCACGGGTGAAACCAACGTCGAGGATCCCCACGCATGTTACCTCGCGCTGGATAGCGACGGCCGCCGGATTCCCGTCGCGATCGATGTCGCGCGGCTGGCGCGGCCATTCGAAATCGAGCTGAAGGCGGCCGACCTCAAAGGCTTGATCACCGGCGCTCAGGTGATGGACCAGTACGTGAACCGGTTCGAACTCGAACGCGTCGGGGACAACCGATTCGATCTCCGCGTGTTCGTCAGCGGCAGCCCGGCGGGCGACCTCGATCCGGATAGCTTTCGCCGGCGAATTCTCGAGCTGCCTGACGAGGCGATCCTTCGCATAAAGGCTACGGAGGCCGCGCGGGCGCAAATCACTTTCGTCGGCGACGCCCTCACGCAGGCCGGCTTCAGCCTTTATCGGCTCGTTCGCTCGGACGAACCCACTGCCAGTACGCCGGCCAATGCGGCCGCGATCGAATCGATCGAGAACGAATACTTCAGGCTCAGTCCGTCGCCGCGCGGCCTTAAAATCGACGACCTGAAAAACCACAAGGCGCTTGAAATTTATTTCGAAGATGACGGCGATCGCGGCGACGAATACAACTTCGACCCGGTGGCCGGCTCAGTGCCGATCTCGAGGCCTGCATCGATCGCCGTCAGCGTGATCGAGCGCGCAACCGTGAGAAGTCGCATCGCGCTCTCATTGGTTTACACTCTCCCGTGCGCGCTCGCGGAGGATCGCACGGCGCGCGCGCCGCAGACCGTCGAGGTTCCGGTACAACTGACGGCCGCTATCTACGCGGGACTCGAGCGCGTGGATTTTGAGGCGGTGATCGACAATCGCGCGCGCGACCATCGCATCCGCGTCGCGCTATCCACGCCGATTGCGGCTACGCAGTCGCTCTCCGATACGAATTTCGGAATCGTCCGCCGCCCGCTCGATCCAACCGAGCCGGCTGGTGTCACGGAAGATGTCTATCCGACCGCGCCGCATCGAACTTTCACCGCGGTGGAATCCGCGGAGTTTTCGGCGGCCATGATGAGCCGTGGAAGCTACGAGACCGAGGTCAGGCGAGACGGCGGCGGTACGACAATCCTGTTGACGCTCTTGCGATGCGTAGGATGGCTTTCGCGCCAAGACCTGAAGATGCGCCGTGGTGATGCGGGTCCGGAGTTCGAAACGCCCGACGCCCAGGAAATCGGCCAGCATCGTTTTCAATTTGCCATCACCGCCTGGCGCGGTTCGTATGCGGACTCCGGTGTCGTTCAGCTAAGCCAGGCGTATGCGTACCCGCCGCGCGTCTTCCAGGCCCGCTCCGCGATAGATGTATCCGAGAATCGACTTTGCGCCTGCGACAATCCGCGAGTTGTGTTTTCCACCGCGCGCGCGGCGCAGCGCGTCGATGCGTACATCGTACGCGCCTTCAGCGCTTCCGAGTCACCGGAGATCGCGCGCTTCAGCTTCGGCCACGGCCGGATAGCTCGACTGATCGATCTCGCTGGCCGGCCTTCGAAAGGCGCCAAGCTCAAGCGGCGCCGCGACGGTTCCGTCGAGTTGAATCTGCGCCCCTTTCAGATCGTTACGTTCGAGGTTCGTCGGCCTGTGGCGGATTCGCGCCGACCGTCTGCGAGCCCACTTGCCGAATAGGGCTGCTACCGCCCCGAGTGCGCGCTGCGGCGCGGCCATTTCGGCGGCGCAAGCCAGAAGGTCGCCGCCACCAGGATGGTGAAGGCGGCGTAAACCGCGGTGAACATCCACGGTGGCCCGTTGTAGAAGATCAGCCGGTGCGCCCAGTAAGCCGATGAAGTCGCCTGGGTAGCGCGCCTGTCCCGCTCTGGCACGCAACGAGTCCTCGAGCGTGGTCAGCGGACACATCACACCCAAAATCGCTTCGAGGCAAACCAATGCGATCGCCACAAGGTGCGCGAGGCGAAAACCGAATCCCCGCACCCATTCCCACTCAAGCACAACACCGATGAGGATTGCGGCGAAGCCGAAAACGACAAACACGACGTAAGCCGCATGGACGATCACAACCGCGTCGGCGAGCACGCGCCATCTCACCATGAGTTCATCATCGCCCCGCTCGATCACGGGCACGCGGCGCAATCTCTTCAATCCAGCTTGCGCTTGCCGTAATAGGGCAGCGTAGTCTCACCTCCGGGATCGGCCTTCGGTTTCTCCTTCGTGAGTCCGGTAAGGCCGGCGCTGTACATCGCAAGCGTGCCCGGCTCGATCACGTCGCGGTCCGTGACGATGTTGATGCAAGCAGGCCGTCCCGAAGCGAGCGCCCGCTTGAGCGCCGGCGCGATATCCGCCGCGCGCTCGACCAGCTCGCCCTGTGCGCCGAGACCCTCGGCGGCGCGCTCGTAATGAACCATGCCGAGTTCGGTAGCCATGGTGTGGCCTTTCCCCCACATCAATTCCTGCCCATGCTTGGACATCCCCCATTGCTGGTCATTGTTGATTACGACGGTGATCGGCAGGTTGTTCTTCGCCGCGGTATGGAATTCCGAGAAATTGAGCCCCGCCGATCCGTCGCCGACGATGCAGAATACCTGCTTGTCGGGATGCGCCGCCTTGCACGCGAGCGCGAACGGCAGGCCGGTTCCCAGGCATCCGAGATAACCATGCGTCAGGAATCGTCCCGGATGGCGCGCCGTCCACGCATTCGACATCCAGGAGGCGGTCTCGCCACCGTCGGCGACCACGATGGCGTCTTGACTCAGGGTCTTGGCGATATCGTGCGCCATCCGCGCCGGATGAATCGGGCCGGGGCCGTCTTTGAGCGCGTCGTCGAAGCGATGGCTCATTGCAGTGCGGATCGCGCTCAACCGCTCGAGCCATTCCGCATGCGGGTCAAATTTTTCATCCTTCGCCGCTGCGCACGCCTGGCGGAGGAATTCGCCGCAATCGGAAACGATGCCGAGTTCTATATTCCGGTTGCGCCCGATCTCCTCGGGCTCGATATCGACCTGGATCACGCGTGCCTCGCCCGGTATCACCGAGTTGCGCCCGCCGGTGAACAAACCAATCCGCGTACCAAGCAGGATTACGAGGTCGGCGCTGCCGCCGATGCTCGCATGGATCGCGGGATGAATCGCGCCGAAACCGCCGAAGCATAGCGGATGCTCCTCGGAGATCGAGCCGCGCGCCTTGGCGTTGGTCATCACCGGGGTGTTGGTAAGCTCGGCAAAGCGCGTCAGCTCTGCCGCGGCCTGCGCGAACCATACTCCGCCGCCGGCAAGGATCGCCGGGCGCTTGGCCTCGCCAATCCACTTGAGCGCCTGCGCGAGCGCAGCTTTGCCCGGACCGGCGGGCTCTTTGGACCGATAATCTTTTGGAAACTCGACTCGTTCCTCATCGACGCGTGTGAACAGCACGTCGATCGGCAGCTCCAGGAAGACCGGCCCGGGGCGGCCTGAAGTCGCATGGCGGAAAGCGGCCGCCAAGTATTCTGGAATCCGCTCCGTATGCGTGACACTGCGCGCCCACTTGGTGATCGGCCGCAGGATGCCCATCTGATCGACCGCTTGCAGCGACAGCTTGTCATCCTCGATGAGCGGGCTTCGCCCCCCGATCAAAATCATCGGGATCGAATCCATGAAAGCGTTGGCGACTCCGGTGACCGCGTCTGTGACTCCCGGCCCCGCCGTCACCATCGCGACGCCCGGACGCCCCGTCGTGCGCGCCCATCCGTCAGCCATGTGCGCCGCTGCCTGCTCATGACGAGTATCGATCACGCGCATGCCGTGCGCACCGCAGGCCGCGTAAATCGCGTCGAGATGGCCGCCGTGGAGCGTGAAAATCTCGCGTACGCCTTCTTGCTCGAGCGTCCTTACCAGCATCTCGCCGCCATCGATTTTTGCCATCGTAGATCTCCCTCTGCGGAGCCGCGTGTATCCGCGCCGTTGATCGTCGTGCGATTTGAAGCGCGGTCTGCGCTTTCACACAGACCAACACCGTGCGAGTTCCTTTCATCTAGCTTATAGACCCGCCAGGCGTATTCGCCTAGACGCGCCGCGCCATTGGCATTGTCCCGAAAAGAATCATTGCGGCGATTGGACACATCCCAACGACTGAAAACTCTTCACTAAACGATCGTTCATTCCGGGCACAACCTGTGCTACGCCTATCTTATCCGATTCAGTACGACCGTCGAGGAACGAGGAATGGACATCTACCGCGAGCTGAACGTCGACCTCCCTAAAGATATCGAGTCCCTCAAAGAAAACGTTCATCGCTTCGCCAAGGATGTCCTTCGCCCGGCTGCGGTGGCGTTGGACCGGATGGCCGATCCGCGCGACGTGATTGCGCTCGATTCGCCCCTGCGAAGAGTCTTCAAACAGGCGTACCAGTTGGGATATCACGTTGCCGGCCTTCCCACGGAAATCGGCGGCATGGGACTGCGTGGGCTCGGAATGCATGTGCTGATCGAGGAGATGGCCTGGGGCGCGGCTGATCTGGCCATAAGCCTTCTGGCCACGGGGTTCCCGTTTTCTGCCGCCGCCGCCAGCGGCAATCCGGAGCTTTTCGAAAAGTTCGTCAAGCCCTATATCGCCGATCGCGACGGCAGCCTCATCGGATGCTGGGCGATCACTGAGCCTCAGCACGGCTCCGATGAACTGGTGCCGGGTACGCCCGAGTTCCACAATCCCCGCGTGACTGGTCAGGTCGTCGCGCGCGCCGACGGCGACTCATATGTGATCAATGGACAGAAGGCGGCATGGGTCTCCAACGGGACAATCGCAACCCACGCGGCGCTCTATCTGACGACCGAGCCCAAGGCCGGCATGGCCGGCGGGGGTATCGCTTTCGTCCCGCTCAACCTGCCCGGCGTAACCAAGGGTAAGCCGCTCAACAAGCTCGGCCAACGCGCGCTCAATCAGGGTGAGATTTATTTCGACAATGTGAGGATTCCGCGCAAATGGATGCTCACCGGGAGCGAGGGTTACGAGCTCGAAGTCCAGCGGACTCTCACCTTTGCCAACTCTGCGATGGCGGCTGCGTTCACCGGCGTCGCACGCGCCGCTTACGAAGAAGCGCTCGACTACTCCCGGCAGCGCGTCCAGGGCGGACAGCCGATCTGCGAGCATCAACTCGTCCAGAAGCGTCTGTTCGAGATGTTCACCAAGGTTGAGGCGTGCCGGACGCTGTCGCGGGCCGTGATGATCTACAACCAGACGTCGGCGACTCCATCGCTGGAGCACGCGATCGCGGCCAAGACCTTCTGCACGCAGGCATCGTTCGAGGTCGCCAGCGACGCACTCCAGGTATTCGGCGGCAACGGCCTCAGCAAGGAGTACGGAATCGAAAAAATCTTCCGCGACGCACGCGCCTCGTTGATTGAGGACGGCACCAACGATGTCCTGAGCCTCGCCGGTGCGCGCCACATTCTCAGTCGCGACGGCGTGACCGGACCTGCAAGCGCGCACTAGCGCCGCGTCGGGATCGCACGGTAATCAACATGAGGCGTCTTCAGCGGCCGGCCGATTTAGCAAACTCGGGAATCAACATTGCCCGTGACTGACAGGGAGAATCGCAAATGCCAAACAGAGAACGTGTGACAGTAGCCGGCGTCGGAATGACGCGCTTCGGCAAATATTCGGATCGCGGCGTCCGCTCGCTCGCCGAAGAAGCGGTCGCCGACGCCCTCAAGGACGCCGGCGTCGGGCCCAAGGATATCGAGGCGGTTTTCTTTTCCAATGCGATTGCCGGATTGATCACCGGCCAGGAAATGATCCGCGGACAAGTCGCGCTTCGGAACACCGGAATCCTTGGCGTGCCGCTGTTCAACGTGGAAAACGCGTGTGCGTCCGCGTCCTCCGCATTCCATCTCGCCTGGATGGCGATTCAATCGGGACTCTACGACGTCACGCTCGCCGTCGGCGCCGAGAAGATGACTCATCCCGATAAAGGCCTCACCTTCAGGGCGATCGGCACCGCCGTGGATCTGGATCAAATTCGCGAACTCAAGGCTCGGATGAGCGCCGGCGACAAGAAACCCGAAATCGAGGGCGGCGGCGAGAAGAAATCGTTCTTCATGGACATCTACGCGGCCTCCACCCGCGAATATATGAAGATCAGCGGCGCGACCGCCGAGACCTTTGCCGATGTCGCTGTGAAGAGTCACGCCTTTGGCGCCTTGAATCCCAAGGCTCAGTTCCACGATCGCGTCACCCGCGAGCAGGTCCTGGCCTCTCGCGAGGTCTCGGCGCCGTTGACCGTGATGATGTGTTCGCCGATCGGAGACGGTTCAGCCGCGGCCGTGCTCATGTCGGAGAAGTATGCGCGCCGGCTGGGTATCGCGACGCCGGTCGAGGTGCGCGCGTCGGTAATCTTTTCAGGGCGCGATCGCGCCGCCGACGAGCCCACCGCGCTCGAGCGGGTGGCCAAGCGCGCTTACGAAGTCGCGGGCGTCGGCCCGTCGGACATCGACGTGCTCGAGGTCCACGACGCCGCTGCGCCCGCGGAACTCATCTCATGCGAGGAACTCGGAATCTGCGCCCGCGGCGAGGGCCCCAAGTTCCTCGCCAGCGGAGCCATGAATCTCGGCGGAGCCCACGTCGTCAATCCCAGCGGCGGACTGCTCTCCAAGGGCCACCCGATTGGCGCCACTGGAATCGCGCAGATCGTTGAAGTCGTCGATCAGCTGCGCGGCCGATGCGGCGCGCGACAGGTGAACGGCGCGCGCATAGCACTCACCGAAAACGGTGGCGGCTTTCTGGGACGCGATGCCGCGGCGATGTCGGTTCACATTTTCTCGCGGTAGAAGAAGGCGAAATACCAGCCGGAATAGAGATGATGACCGAGCAGACGATCGAAGGGTACCAGTCAGTCAGGATGTGGCGGCGCAATCTAAGCGATCAGTGGGGCGGCGACCCGATCGCCGAAGAGCCCGAGAAGCTGCAAGCGCTCGCCCGATTCTGCGAATTCGTCGGCGAGGATCCCGATGCGATTGTCGGGCGATGCTTTCGGGTTCGGAAGTCAGATGGTGAGCGGATAATCAGCGCAAAATGGCGCGCCCACTACGCCGCAAAGGTTCGCGAGTTCCGCGAACACAGCCCGGACCAGGAGTCACAACGCCTTGGCGCCAACGTGCTGAGTTTTTTAATCCACAACGGCGTGCTGATCCAGGTCTAGGAGCATCGGAAAGACCTGCTCATGCATTTCGACTTCTCGCTGAGCGTGCTTGCGCTGCACTGACGGAGTGTAACTCTCGATCTAATAGCGCAAGCCAAAGACCCCGGGGAATAGAGCAGGCGAACACGCCCGCTCAGCGGCCCGCACGCCAGACCAGCCTTTCTGAATAAGCTCAGTTCTTCAGCCAGGCGACGATTTTCTGGTGAATCCCGACCGGATCTGCCACCTGAAATGCGTGACCCGCGCCCGCAATCATGTACAACTCGGCCTGCGGGATTCTGCTCTTGATGAGGTTGGAGTTCTCCGGCATCACCAGCACGTCCTTGTCGCCGTGCACGATCAGCACCGGGCACTTGATCTGCGGCAGCCGATCGTACGCGTTGAACTGCATGATTCCCGCCAGCGCGCGGTCCGCGGTCTCCGCCGGCGTCGGTGGCATCATCTTCGCGCCCGCGATCATCATCGCTTTGATCTCGGGATGCTCTGCGGCGAATTCCGGCGGCATGAGCACTGGCAGCAGGATGTCGAAGCCCTTGTCGGGATCGGTAGCCATGATCTTGCTCCCCGTCATCAGCTTTTCCAGGGTCTCCGGCGCCGCCATCTTCGTGGTTGGCCCGCCCGCCATCGTGCATCCAAGCACCACCTTGGCGACCTGCTCGGGATGCCTTAGCGTGAGTTCCTGCGCGATCATCCCGCCCATCGATACTCCGAACACTTTTGCTTTTGCGATTCCGAGCGCCCGCAGCAGGTTGCTCGCGTCATCGGCCATACCCTCGACGGTGTAGATGCCCTCGGGCTTGTCGCTGAGTCCGGTTCCGCGATTGTCAAAATAGATGCACTTGAAACCGTCGAAGAACG
Source organism: uncultured delta proteobacterium (assembly GCA_963813785.1). GTDB lineage: Bacteria > Desulfobacterota > Binatia > Binatales > Binataceae > Binatus. The sequence goes on from CAWFAJ010000010.1 coordinate 46,352, forward strand.
GCAGCGACGGAAGCCACGCGGCGCCCGACATCCCAAATCCCATGATCAGCAGCAACGGCTCGCCGTCGCCGTAAGTATCGTAATTGAGGTTGATGTTACCGGCTTTGATTATTGGCATCGCGAAAAATCTACTCCCATTGGAAATATAAAAAAACGGATGCGGCTCTTTCCCGAGCTGCATCCGCCGCCCGCAATTCCAAGTCTCTATCAGGCGATCTTCAAGATGCTATCGGGATACTGCTCATTGGGATCGACGCCGGGTTCCATCGTGTACACGACCGACTTATCGACCACCAGTTGTCCGTCGTCGCCAACGTAAATCTTGAATCGATCCATCGGGCGCGGCGCCGGCCCTTCGAAGTTCAGTCCGCTGATGTAATAGCCCGAGCCGTGGCACGGACATTTGAACTTCTGCTCGGTCTTCAGCCATCGCGGCGTGCATCCCAGATGGGTGCACTTGGCGAAGATCGCGTAGAACCCCGCCTTGGTGCGAATGATCCAGGTGCGGAAATCCTGCTTGAACTTCTCGCTCACTTCGCCAACCACGTAATCGTCCGGAAAGCCGGCCTTGAATTTCGATGGCGGCAGAAAGAGCACGCGCGGAAACGCCGAGCGAATCGCCGCGAGCAGACCGACCAGCGCGAATGCACCGAACCCGGCCCATCCGAGCACACCCAGAAAATCGCGCCGACTCCACAACGTGCCGACCTCGGACTTCTCCTTGTCCCGCTTGGCCCGTTCTTTCGCCTGCTCGCCCTCGCGCCATTTCTTGAGTTCAGCGGGATCGGTCGGAGCCTTCTCTTTGAGTGCAACCGCCATCTAAGGGACCCTACCTCCCAGCTTGGCACCAGCCTGTTGTTAGCTCAGCCACACCAGATTCGACGTATCCGATTTGCGAAAATTCTACTTCCCAAGGATTTGCAACATTCAAGGACGGCGATAACCCCGAACGCTTCACAAGATTACGTCAATGACGAGGTTTCACAGCGAAAAGCGAAATTTCAGTGAAGTACCGGCTGACCGCTCGACGGTGCCGCGCTCGACGGCGCCGCGCTCGGCGGTGCCGCGAATGACGGTGATGCCTGCTTGATCACGGTTGCGTTCGTCGTGACCGCCGACCTGGTTGGAGACCACTCCTGCGGTTCTGTTGCCGCCGCCTCCTCATCCTCCATCGTGTTGTCCGGAATAATAGGAATCCGCGGCGGAGGCGTGCCGTCACCACCGCTCACCGGCCGGAAAATCGGCGCTGCCGGACTTTCGTCGGCCACGTAATGCATCGGACGCGCCACCAGCCATTCGAGCGCGAACCCAACGGGATAGATCACGTCGGCGAAGAGCGCGAGCGGTTGCGAATCCTCGTCGTGATATTCCGTGGGATTCTGTAAGTCGGTGTCGTTATACTGCGCGTGCGAAACTGTTGGCAGCGCGATGAAAAGCGCGGCACAGAAAATAATTGCGGCTCGGCGCATGTCCTTAACTTTGCGCGATTGGCCGCCGTCGTGTCAACACGTCGCGATCACTTGCCGCCGCGCCCGGCTCCAAAGTGGGTTCCCGCGCAGGATCGTTCTTGCCTTGATGCCCCTGCGGGCGCAATTCTAAACCCGATGACGACATCGGTGATGCGCTCGGTCCGTGCATGCTTGCGAAATCCCGCAACCGCGGCCGTCCTGTTTCAGTTCGCCCTCGCGACGATTGCCCACGGCGCGCCGCCGCCCGGTGCGATCACTTTCGTAGGCACTGATTCCAACATCTACTACTGCGATACCAGATGTTCGGAGCCGAAATGCATCACCTGCAAGGCCGCCGCGATTCACGTCCGGCGCGACCACGGGCGCCAAGCTGCGATTGTCCCGGTCGCCGACTCTGTCCCCGACGCGGGCCGCGCCGGCGCGACCGCGTACGGATTGCCGACGTTCTCGCCCGACGGCAAGCGCCTGGCATATTCGTCCGAGACTCACCAGCAAGCTGACAATTCGTTCGCGGTATGGGTTTACGATCTCGCGCGCAGCCGGCCCACGCAAATCTTTGAGAGCCGCGCCGAGCGCATCATCTACCTGGCCTGGCTGCCCGACGCCCAGCATCTTTCATTTCTGCTCGCTGAGCCGCGCGGACTCAGCCTGATGTTGGCCGAGCTCAAGGAATCGACCCCGGTAAGAATCGTCACCACCGGGTTGCCTCTGTACTTCGATTGGAGCGCGCGGCCCGACGAGCTTGCGTTGCATACCCTCGCCCTCGACTCGGATCGCACCGAACAGGTTGCGCTGATGAGCCTGACGCCCACCAGCCAGGACATCGTCAAGGTGCTCTCCAGCGGACGCACGCCGTTCAAGACTCCCGCCTGGTCGCCTGACGGCAGGCATCTCGCCTACATCGCCAAGTACCACGCCGAATCGAACATCGTGGTGGCCGACGCCGACGCCGGCCATCCGCGCTCCGTCGTCAGTTTGCCGGTGGGCGAGAACAGTTTCGTGTGGGCGCCCGACTCGGCGCATCTGGCCTACTCGACGGCGCTCATGCCGCGCGATCCCACCTATCACGGCATCCAGCTGGTCGACGTCGCCAGCGCGAGTTCGAAATGGTTGACCCACAACGACGTCGCCGCATTTTTTTTCGCGCCCGACTCGCGCCATCTCGCCTACATCGGCGTCCCCCAGGACAAGCCCTACTACAGCTGGTCGGTCATCGACGTTAAGTCTGGCGCCGAAAAAACGCTCGGCAACTTTCTCGCTACGCCCGAGGAATCGATCGCCTACAACTACTTCGACCAACTCGCCGTATCGCACACCATCTGGTCGCCCGATTCATCGTCATTCATTTACGCCGGCGTGCGCTTGGCGGGATCGCCGGGGCGGGCGCTGGGATTTGCGCCGGCGCCGATGGCGTATATTGTGCCCATCGACGGCAGCCAGCCCCGCGCGATCTCAAGCGCGGTGCTCGCCTTCTTTTCCCCGGCCCGGTAGCGCGTCTATTCCTTGCGGCACACGTAGATTGCCGCCGGCCTGCCGAGCACCGACACCCGGATAATCCTGCCCGCTGCGATTTTGCCGGCGCGCTCCAGCTCGCGCATCAGCCGCCACTCCGCCGTCAGCATCACCATCACCCCGCCGCTCTTGAGCACCCGGCTGAACTCCCTGAACCACCGCGGATAGAGTTTTCGATTCTCGCCGTGCGATCCGTAGCGCAATCCCCACGGCAGGTTGGTGACGATTTTATCCACGCTCGCGTCGCCCAGCGGGATTGCGCCCGCGTCCCAGTTCTCGAGCTGGATTGGCTTGTAACGTGCGCCGACATTGATCCGCGCCGCCGCAATCGCCGCGTGATCGCGATCGCTGCCCAGCAGCATCGCGTAGCGCCCCAGATGCGCCCGCTCGATCAGGATCGTTCCCGCGCCGCAAAATGGATCGAGCACCACGTCGTCCGCGCGCGGCTCCGACAGCCATCCCAGCGCCGCCGCACTCGACGCCCGCAGCGAGGCGGGGCGATGCGCCGCCTTGTACTCGCGATGGCGCATCGTGTCATCGCTCAGCCTCACCGTCAGAAAAAACTCCGCGTCGATCATCGTCGCCCACAACTCGACGTCCGCGTCCTCTTCTTCCAGCCGCCAGGTATGATCGCCCCGCTCGACAATCCCGCGCTCGACCGCGCGCTGAAAATCGACGCGCCGAAATTCGTGCTCGCCCGCCATCCTGGCGATCACCCGGAACTTGAGCCTGCGGCCCGCGCGCGTCCCCGGCGAGACTTTGACCCGCGCCGCAATCGCGGCCTCCACCAGCGGCGCTTCGCGCGCCGTGGCGCGAATTTTGTCCAGCGCCGCGCTCTCCGGCCCAACCCCGGCCCGGTAACCGGCCAGCCCGAACAGGTCCTCGGCCGTCCGGATAGCGCCCAGCTTTTCGGCCGCCGGCGCGAAAAAAATCGTCATCCCGGCGCGATCCGGCACCACTCGCCGCGCGATCTCGCGCGCGCCCCGGATTCGTTCCGCTATTTCCCCGGCCGCGATCCCCTCGAATCCCGGCTGCGTATGCGCGATGTAAAGGTTCGGCCCAAAGCGAATCGGATGCGGCCGCGGGCGCTCGGGCGCAGGCTTGCGGATGCGCGCGGCCTTGCGATCGCGCCCCGCATGCCGATCCGTCTGGCGCGCGCTAATCAACTATCGGCCCACGCCCTACTTCGTGCGTGACAGGTACTCGCCGGTTTCGGTGTTGATCGTGATCGTGTCGCCCTCGGCGACGAAATGCGGCACCTGGATCGTCACTCCGGTCTCCAGCGTCGCCGGCTTGAGCGTATTGGTCACGGCCGCCGTCTTCACTCCCGGATCGGTCCGGGTCACCTTGAGCGCCACCGTTTTCGGCAGCCGCACGTTGAGCGGCGTCGTTTCATAGAACTCGACTTCGACTTCGAGATTCGGCGTCAGAAATCCCACCACGTCCTCGATCAGCTCCTTGGGAATCGTGATCTGCTCGTAGTTCTCGGTGTTCATGAAATGGAAATCGTCGCCGTCCTGGTAGAGGAACTGCATCTTGTTCTGGTTCAGGATTACCCGCTCGACGCGATCTTCGGACCGGAACCGGTTCTCGGTTTGCGATCCCGTCTTCACGTTGCGCAGCTTGGTCTGCACCATCCCGCGCCAGTTGCCCGGCGTGATATGCGTGATCGTCATGATCCGGTACAGGTCTTTGTTGTATTCGACAATCATACCCGGGCGCAGTTGCGTCGCTTGAATCAGCATCGTCTGGACACTCTCGATAAAGAACGAAGGTTAAGAGGGCAATTCTACGCAAGCCCGCAGCGCGCGGCAAGGTTTTTTGCGCCGATCTTCGCAGGCGCGCCCCGCGCCAAATGGAGATGGACCGATCGTGCCGCTACGGCGATTGCCGGTAGCGTTCTGCCGTTTGCTTTATCTGCCGTGAGAGCTTCAGGAATATATCGCCCTCGTCGTAGATAAAGAGCGCGAGAGCGCCGCCGGCGCCGACAATCAAACCCAGGATAAATGCGCCCATAGTTCCGCTCCTCCGGATACCCCGGATTATATTCAAATTCGCCCCCCGAAACCTAATGCGAAACCCACCGTGGGTTTCACCCTTCCCTGGGCAGGGGTGACCCCTGCACCGCGGTGAGAAGACGTGAAAATCTGCGCAGCGCATCTTTTCACGACTACGCGACGGCAGAGATGACCGCAGGGGTCAGTCCCGCCCGCGGCCGAGGGACCCCGGATCCTTCCACTTTTTGTGTCATTCTAGAGCGAAGCGAAGAATCCCGGATCCTTCCTATCCTCGCCCTGTTAGGGCGAGGACGAAGGTGAGGGTCCGGAAAATTGGAGTATCCACCGCAGTGTGCTAAGAAGGGCAGTTATATACTTGACTCACCATGCGATTTGCGCTATATATTGATCATGAACGCGAACATTCCAAAGACCCTGAACGAGGCGATCCGCTACTTCGCCGATCCGGACAATTGCCTGAAGACCACGATTGCTTTGCGCTGGCCGAACGGCGTCACCTGCCCAACATGCGGAAGCAAAGAAGTCACGCTGCTCTCCACGCGCCACGTCTGGAAATGCAAGAGCAAACATCCGAAGCAGCAATTCAGCGCGAAAGTCGGATCGGTTTTCGAGGACTCGCCTATCGGATTGGACAAATGGTTCACCGCGATCTGGCTGATCGCCAATTGCAAGAACGGCGTTAGCTCCTGCGAGATCGCGCGCGATCTGGGCGTCACACAAAAGACCGCTTGGTTTATGCTGCATCGCATCCGTCTGGGGATGAACACTGGCAGCTTTGAAAAGCTGACCGGAGAAGTGGAAGCAGACGAAACTTTTATCGGCGGCCTCGCCCGAAATATGCACAAGAACAAAAAGGCCAAGATCACGGGCACGGGCGGGGCCGGTAAAGCGATCGTGATGGGATTGGTGGATCGCAAGAGCAAGCAGGTTCGCGTAGTGCACGTGCCCAATGTTCAGCGCGATACCTTGCAAACTCAGGTGAGAAAATACGTTCAGGGCGGTTCCTACGTTTTCACTGACGCTTGGCTCGGCTATCACGGTCTGGATCGCGAATACGTACACAACGTTATCGATCACGCCGAAGCCTACGTTCAGGGAAATGTGCACACGAACACGATTGAAAATTTCTGGTCGCTGTTGAAGCGCGGATTGAAGGGTACTTATGTCAGCGTCGAACCCTTCCACCTGTTTCGCTATCTGGATGAACAAGCGTTCCGTTACAACAATCGAAAGACCGACGACGGAAGCCGTTTTATCGAGACGCTGGCGGGAGTTACCGGGAAGCGTCTGACGTATCAACATTTGACCGGCAAGACGAACGCCGCGACCGCTCTTAGTTGAGCGTCGGCAAGAGCGCGGCAAGGGGAAGCGCGAACTTCCAATTGCGCCCGATGGGGGCGTAAGGTGGAAATATGACCAAAGCAGACCCGTCCAGTTCCCTCTCGCCTTTCCAGCGATTCGCGAAACTGGGGAAGGCACTATTCGCGGTCCCAAAAAAGGAAATTGAGCAAAAGTCTGCACGCGTCCAACGTAAGCATCGCGGGCGAAAACAAGCTCAGAAATCTGTCTAGATCGCGCTACGTCTAGCAAAATCTTTCTCCAATAGTGAAATTGATACTGCGGCGAGATCGAACACCTCCTTCGCTGCGTCTGGCGAATCCAGGGTCATTTCCGGATGCGTAATTGGATTCCGATATATCTGAGTCATACGAGCAAGGTTCGCGATGATTAGACCCAGCGAACTATCGCTGGCCTTTCCCCCTTCCTCTTCTTCAAGCTGCTTTCGCAAATCGGCCAAAATCGGGCCGAGAGGCGTATTCTGGCTTTCGGCAGTAAGACCACAAACCAGCCGATGATATTTCCGCGCGACCGCTTCTAAAGCTCGGACAGCATGAAAGCCGGAAGCCGTAAATTCGCCGAACGCCAAACAACGACCAGCAGCTTGAAAATCAGACTTCGCCTTGGGGTTGATGTTCTTTCTGGCGATCTCGGACAGATGGTTTTCAGCGTGCTCAATCAGGTCATCGGGATCGAAGATTCCGGTTTTCCCGACGCTAAAGGTCGGTAATCGTTTTAGGTCATATTCAAATAGATTCTCGAATTTTGAGAGGCTGCCCTGCAAATACGAGAGGCTGCTCTGCACATACAATTGATATTCTCTCCCAAGTGGTTTATCGCTGTGAAGTTTCTGGAACGTCCTAGAAATATCCGTCTGTAAGTCCCGTGCAGCATCAATTGCGCCCGGTAATAACGCGTGTTCTGGATTCGATATAAAATCGCCGATCAGCGAATGCGCTAATATGAGTTGGAACTTAAACTCTTCAATTCCTTTTTCTCCCAGCTCTTCTATTTCCGTCCGTCGCAGTAGTGCCCGCACGGCCCCGAGCTTATAAATTTCATAGAGTTTGGCACGCTTCACGTTCAACGCCCCGTATGGGTGGAATAGACCTGTGATCCGGAAGAGCATTTATTGGCCCTCCCGTTCTCGCCCTGACCATACCCCAGCGGGTGAGCCAAGTATATAATTGCCCTAAGAAGGATGAGGTGCTGCGATTAGATATTGATCCGGCTTGAAGGCTCGCTTTGCTGCCATTACGATTTCAGCCCCGCCGTTGAAGGTATGGCTATTATGCCCGAGGACGACAAGACCGGCGGCGGGGTTGAGGTCGCGAATACGCTGCCCGAGCCGGAGAGCACGGGGGTCAAGCTGACACAGCATGAGGGGCGAGCCGTCGTTGGTGAAATCCTCGCGAAGAAGGACGAGCATTCTGTCGCACTTTCAGTTCATCCGCTCCTCACCGCAATAAGCGAGATCGGATCCGGGGTCCGCTCGGCCGCGCTTGGCATTCTTCAATATCTGCTCGGCGAGCTCTCGCGAAAAGATGACGAACTTCGATCTGAGCGCGGCCGAAACTCTGAGCTCGAAACGCAACTTCGCGCCGAACAGACAGCGCGCGTCCGCGCTGAAGCCAACGCCGCGGGCCTTGAACGAACTCGCAGGTTCAGTACCGCGCTGATAGTCTTCGGTAGCATCCTCTTGGGGTTGGCCGGGATCTCATACGCGACTAACCCACCGCTCGCAATCACGCTTGCTATCATCGACGTCGTCATGACGGGAGTAGGAATCTTCCTCTAATGCCCGCAACTCTAAATATGCCGACTATCCTTAGGCAGCTTGACGAATTTAACTTCCTCGGTGTTTTTGATCGCGGCGTTCCGAATCGTGAGAGATTCGTCTTTCGTCCCACGCGGCAAGTCAAGCTCTCCGAATACATCGTGTCCCTCACCGTTAGGATTGATGCGCCACAGCCGGGGTTGCCTGCCTCCTTCCTCCCAATTCCCCAATACACTCTGTGGTTCAATTACGAAGGGTTGATTGGGCCTGGCTACTGGGTCTTCGTCTATACCGGGCCTGGAGAGCGCCAGATGACAAAGGAGGCGACCACCAAAGAACCCGCATTGGTTCTCCACTGGGGTCTTGAGAAGACCGTCCTGGATGATCCCGCTACTGAACCCGTACTGCTACACCTCGAGGGCGTTGCGGGGCCGTCTCTGCCGTCGTTTTCAACTCTTCTGCAAAATCCATTGCCGGAATCAGAGGCCCAAAATGCGCTGCTGCAAAGCATTCAGGCCTATCTGACGAAACAGCTGGAGGATCAGGCCAAGAAAAAGTGATCACGGCAGCAGGTGTCAGGAGCGTGGCGGCGCGGGCTAGTTTCCGGCCGCAACCGCGGCGTCGGACGCCTCTCCTGTGAAATAAAGGGCGAGGTGAAGCCCGTATCGTTCTAGAGCGAAAGTTGCTGTGACTGAGCCGAAGCCCTGAGCGAAGCCGAAGGGGAAGAACCCCGGATCCGGGGTCCTTCGACTTAGCTCGGGATGACACAAGAAGAGCAAGCGAACCCCTCGTGTCATTCTGAACGAAAGCTGCTGTAGTGAAGAATCTCGACGGATGCTCCGGCGTCCGGCGTCGGCCGAACACGCGCTGGCGCGCGCGAGATCCTTCGCTACGCTCAGGATGACTCAAAAAAGTTCTAACAGGCCGAAGGCCCGCATCTTCTCTTTTCATCTTTTCACTTTTCACTGCGTGCAGGGGTGAGCCCCTGCCCGTTGGCACGGCTGGCCAGTATTACGCCCGAGAGAAAAAGACGCGCCGCGCGGATTTTTCGATTCGTTACTTTTTCACTGGGTGCAGGGCTCTTCGATCGCGTAGTCGCGAAAAGATGCGTTGCGCAGATTTTCGCGTCTTCTCAATACCGGGTGCAGGGCTCAGCCCTGCCGCGGAAGGGTGAAACCTGCGCAGGGTTTCACATTCAATTAAGTTCTCCCTCTTGCGCTCCTGCTCTACGCGCACGGGGTCACCCCTGCTATCGTGATTCTGTCGTGGCACATCTCGAAACAACTGATCGCTCGGCCGCGCCCGCAACCGGCGATGCGGCCTTTGACGCCGCTTACGACGCGGTCGTAAACGGGGCGGGCGTGCATGTGCTCGACGGCCGAATCGTCGTGCGCGTGGTCGGCGACGATCGCGCCTCGTTCTTCCACGGGATGTGCACGGCGGACGTAAAGGGTGCCAAGCCCGGTGCCATCCTGCCCGCGCTGTTTCTGACCGAGCACGCGCACGTGATCGCCGATGCGTTCATATGGGTGACTGGCGATGCGCTCGTGGTGGATATCGACTCCGACGCGTGGGCGCGTGTGCGGGCGCATCTTGAGCGCCTGTTGGTCGCCGACGATGTCGAATTCGAAGACGCCGGCGAGTTTGCCCTGATCGACGTCGAAGGACCTGCCGCCCTCGACGCGGCCTGCCCTGATGAAGTGGCGCCGTCTCTGCCCCCGTGGCGCTTCGTCGAAGCCGGCAAGTCGCTAATCGGCAACCTGCCTCGTTACGGCGGACCGGCTGTATCCGTAATCGCTTCGCGCGATTCGATCGATTCGACCATCGCCGCCATACTTGCGAAAGCGCCGCATTCGCGCCGCGTCGATTCGAGCCCGCTCGAAACCATCCGCGTCGAAAACGGCATTGCACTCGTCGGTGTCGATACCACGGACAAGACCATCGCACTCGAGGCGCGGCTCGATCGCGCAATCTCGTTCTCCAAAGGATGCTACCTCGGGCAGGAAACTATCGAGCGGGCGACTGCGCGCGGCGGTTTGAAAAAACGGATGTTTGGACTTAAGTTCAACGATGCGCATGTGGCGCCGGTCGGTGCGGTCGTCAGTCTGGCCGGGACCGAAGTCGGCCGTGTGACCAGTGCGGTGCGCTCGCCGCGATTCGGCGCGATTGGGCTTGCGACTTTGCACCGCAGCGCATGGACGCCCGGGATCGAGTTGAAGATTGGCGCGGACGGCGCCGCGAGCGTGACTGATTTGCCGTTCGCGCAGGGTTGAAGAGTTGAAGCGATACTTTAAGTTTACTGGACGGGCCCGCACGGCCCCGGTTCAAGGAGTGGATTGCGATGGCTAACGTGCTCGGTAAGCGTTACATATGCGAAAAGTGCGGCACCGAGGTGCTCTGCAACAAGGCTGGCGCAGGCGGCGTCGAGTGTTGTGATACCGCGATGAAGATCAAGGAAGCCAAGCCGCTTCCAAGTTCCGACTAAAACGTCCGTACGCCGCCGCGCTCGGTCGCAGGCGACGAAGGCATGCGTTCCAAAGTGCTGGTCGCGCCCGCGAAAGCCGACTTGGTTCTTCACGAGGGTCTGGTCCTCGGTCACCCCGGCAGCGACTCGGTTGCCGTCTCTCGGGGGCTGATCGCCGCGCACGGTCCGTTTGCGCAACTGAAGCCGCTGGTCGGTCCGCAAACTCATCTGATCAAGCTCGCGGGCCGCGCCGTCGCTCCCGGCTTCATCGATTCGCACCTCCATTTCCTGCAAGCTGCTGCCGTTGCCACCGGAGTCTCGGTTCAGCGATGCCGCACGGTTGGCGATCTGCTGGGCGACCTGCGGCTTGCCGCCGGCAAGACTCCGCCCGGCAACTGGCTGCGCGCGTTCGGATGCGACGAAGCGCTGATGCTCGAAAAGCGCGGACCCACGCGCGCCGAGCTCGATCAGTCGCTGCCCAAGAACCCGCTGCGCTTGCGCCATCAGACTTTGCACGCGACCTGGCTCAACTCGCGCGCCATCGCGTTGCTCGGCCTCGACGCTCCCGGCTTCACTGCGCCGCCGGGCGCCAACATGATTCGCGACGCCGCCGGCAAGCTCACCGGCCTCGTAGTCGGGATGGAAACGTGGTTGTCTAATCATCTCCCGCTCGTGACCGCCGCGGAATCGGAATCACGCGCGCGCATCATGAGCCGCGAACTGGCCGCCGCGGGAGTGACCACATTCACCGACGCAACCACGCGCAACGGCCCCGTCGAGGTCGAACTGTTCGCCAAGCTGGCGGATTCGGGCGCGATATGCCAACGCGTCGGCGTGATGATCGGCGCGCAGCATCTCGACGCCGTCGAGCGATGCGCACAACTTGCCCACGCCGGCGGAATCGGGTTGTCCGCCGTCAAGTTCATGCCCGGCTATCAGTACGATCCTGCCGGCCTCGCGCGCCCTGTGCTCCACGCGCTCGAGCGCGGACTCGATTGCGCCTTTCATGCGACCGAAATGGAAGAATTGGGAGAGGCTCTCGCCGCGATCGAAGCCGCCAAGGCGGGATTCGCCGGCGAACGCGCTATCCCGCGGTTTCGCATCGAACACGGCGGGCTGATTACGCCCAACTACATAGACCGGCTCATGGCGCTCGGCGTGTGGGTCGTCACCAACCCCGGCTTCATCCACTTCCGCGGTCCCAAGTACGCCGCAGAGCCCGGCCTCGTCGCGCATCTCTACCGCGCGCGAAGTCTCAAGGCCGCTGGTGTTCATCTGGTCGGCGCCACCGACGCCCCGGTCACACCCGCCAAGCCGCTCGCCGCGATTGCGGCCGCGGTTTCCCGCACCACCATCGACGGTGTCGAGCTCGCACCCGCCGAAGCGCTCCCCGTCCACGAGGCCTTCGCACTTTTCACGATCGACGCTGCGCGCCTCGCCCGGCTCGAGGCCGGCGCCATCGAGCCCGACCGTCTTGCCGATCTCATCGTGTTGCCGCGCGACCCGTTCTCGCTCAAGCCCGCCGATCTGATGAACCTCGCCGTCGATATAACAATCGTCGGCGGCCGCGTGGTTTACGAGCGTGGCCGTCCCGCCATCGCCAGCAGCGACAGCGCCGACCTGCATTCCGGATGATGTCATCGACCGGTTCGAGCGCGGTTCTCTACAGCAAGCGCGGGCCCGTCGCGTGGGTCACGCTCAATCGTCCCGATCAATTCAACGCTTACAACATGGCGATGCGCGACGATCTGTTTCAGATCCTCGCCGCCATCCACGACGATCGCGACGTTCGCGCGATGGTCTTGCGGGGCGCCGGTCAGGCCTTCTCGACCGGTGGCGATCTTGCCGAGTTCGGGATGGCGCCCTCGCCGATCATCGCACGATGGGCCCGCTTTCGCCGCGACGTGTGGGGGATGTTCCGCGCGCTGCCCGTCCCGACTATCGCGGCCATCCACGGCTACACGGTCGGCGGTGGACTCGAGATGGCGCTGCTGTGCGACCTCGCCATCGCCGCCGACGACACCCGCCTTTGCCTGCCCGAGACTGGCGCCGGCATGATTCCCGGCGTCGCCGGCACCCAAACCGCCGCGCGCCGGCTCGGCCTGGGCCGCGCGCTTGACCTTTGCCTCACTGGCCGTTGGATTGACGCCCAAAACGCGTTACTTGTAGGTTTGGTCGGCGAGGTGGTTCCCGTAGCGGATTTGGATCGCCGCGCTCTCTGGCTCGCTCGCGCCCTTGGACGCGCCGCCCGCGAGCAGTCCGCGATACTAAAGCTGGCGGTCTGGGGAGGGCTCGATTTGCCGCTTCGAGAGGGGCTCGAACTCGAACGCCGGCTTTGGAAACGGCTCGCGCTGATCGAAAGCGAGCGCAGACCCGCGCCTGTCCGCGGCGGAAAAAATGCCAATATTTGATTTGCATATGCCCTGGAGGAATCGCGCGCTGTGAACACGGTTAACTTCGTCACGATCCCATCGTCGATCGTCCCCGACCAGGAAATCCTGGTCTTCGGCGCGCGACGCATTACCTACGCGGATCTGAACGACCAGGTCGCGCGCCTGTGCGCGGTCTTCAAACAATTCGGTTTGGCGCACGGCGACGTAGTTGCCCTGCTCGACACCAATTCCGATCTCTACATCGAATGCTACTACGCCGCCGCCAAGGCCGGACTCATATTCCTGCCGCTGAACTATCGCGCCAAGGATGCCGAGCTCGAATACATGATCAACACCGCGCAGGCGAAGGCGCTGCTGGTCGGCGATCGCTACCTCGACCTGATAAACAGAATTCAGTCCCGGCTCAGCGCGAGCAGGATTGTCGCGATCGGCGACGCTGCCCGCGGATTGCCGCGGCTCGCCGATCTGATCGCCAAGGCTGCGCCCGATGAATCCGAAGCCGAAGTCGAAGACGAGGATATTTCGATCCTGATGTACACCAGCGGCACCACCTCGCTGCCCAAGGGTGTGCAGTTGCGCTTTCGCGATTTCACCGCCTACGTGACCGCCAACGTCGAGATGGCCGACGGCACCGATCGCGGCGTCTCGCTGGTGTGCGTGCCGTTTTACCACATCGCCGGAACCACCGCGTACATGACCAACATGTGGACCGGCCGCAAGATGGTCGTGATGCCGCAATTCGACGCCCGCGCGTGGCTCGATCTCGTCGGGCGCGAGCGCGTCACGCATGCCTTCGTCGTGCCCACGATGATGAAGCAGATCATCGACGAGCCGTCATTTGCGAACTCCGATCTCTCCAGCCTGACCAACCTCGCCTACGGCGGCGCGGCGATGCCGGTGCAGGTAATTCGCCGCGCGATTGAAGTCTTCCCCAAACAAGTCGGCTTCGTGAACGCGTACGGACAGACTGAAACGACTTCATCGCTGACCGTGCTCGGCCCCGACGATCATAGAATCGAGGGCACGCCCGAGCAGATCGAGCTCAAACTCAAACGCCTCAATTCGGTAGGCTTGCCGCTTCCCGACGTCGAGATTCGCGTCCGCGACGAGGACGGCAACTTCCTGCCCGCCGGCCAGGTCGGCGAAATAATCATCCGCACCCCGCGAATCATGAAGGGCTACGCTGGCCGCGACGACAACGCGCGATTGCTCGACGGATGGCGCGCCACGGGCGATCTCGGATGGCTCGACAGCGGCGGCTACGTTTTCTTCGCCGGCCGCAAGGACGACATGATCATCCGCGGCGGCGAAAATATTGCTCCCGCGGAAATCGAAACCATCCTCATGAGCCATCCGGCCGTCGATGAATGCGCCGTGATCGGCGTGCCCTCGGTCGAGTGGGGACAGACCGTCAAGGCCTTCGTCGTCGTGCGCAAGGGAAAGACCGTGACCGAGCAAGAACTCGCCGACTTCTGCCGCTCGCGGCTGGCCAGCTTCAAGCGTCCCGAGCGTATCGAGTTCATCGACGCGCTGCCGAAAAATCCTCTCGGTAAAGTCCTGCGCAAAGATCTGCGCGCGCCCGCGGGAGACATCTGACGCCGCGCCCTGCCAAAAAAATCCGAACCCGCGCCGCGCGCCGCCCCGCCGCCGGCGTAATCGAGGTTGGCTTCGCCAGCGGATGCGTCAGTGCGACGCTTCGCTACGCCGGTCCGCGCGCCCGGCTCACGCCCGCGATGGCGGTGCGGATGCTCGAGCTGATCGAGCACGTCGAGGACGACGACGCCGCCCGCATGCTCGCTATCACCGGCGCCGGCTCCGCGTTCTGCACCGGTTTCGACGACGCCGTAGATCCGCGCCTGGTCGAATCGCTCGCGGTGCTCTCCAAACCCACCGTGGCGATCATCAACGGCGACGCATTCGATGAAGGATTGGAACTGGCCATGGCCGCCGACATTCGGGCCGCCATTTCGTCGGCTCGATTCGCGATCACGCAGATGAAACGCGGCGCGATGCCCCACTTCGGCGCGACCCAGCGGCTCCCGCGGCTCGTCGGCGCCGGCAACGCCCTGCGCATGATGCTCACCGGGACGGCTCTGGGAGCCGACGAGGCGATGCGCACCGGGCTGGTCACTTATCTCGCCGAAAGCCGGATCGAGCTCGCCGCCTTAGGCGGCCGCGTCGCGGAGGCGATCCTGAGCCGCGCTCCGCTGGCCGCGCGCCTGGTCAAGGACGCCGTGCTCAAGGGTTACGACATGACATTGGAGCAGGGCATAAGGCTTGAGGAAGATCTATACGCCCTGCTACAAACGACTGCCGACCGCGCCGAAGGCGTGCGCGCCTTTCTCGAGAAGCGCAGACCGCTGTTCAGAGGCGCGTGAATGTTCGGCGCAAAGCTTTAAGAAAAAATCGACCGAAAGGATCAGGATCCACGAATGGCAAATCAGCTCGGAAAAGTTTACATCTGCGCCAATTGCAAATCGCAGGTTATCGTCACCAAGGGCGGCTCCGGACAACTCAAGTGCTGCGGCGTTCCGATGGAACAAAAAAAGTAGCGGTCACGCTCCGTCGTTCGAGCGTTATCGCGACAACGAAATGAGGCCCTACAAATGTTGTATGCGATCATAGTCGGAATAATCGCGGGATGGCTCGCCGGCAAGCTGATCCGCGGCGCAGGCTTCGGATTGATCGGCGATCTCATACTCGGCCTGCTCGGCGGCCTCGTCGGCGGATGG
Source organism: uncultured delta proteobacterium (assembly GCA_963813785.1). Lineage (GTDB taxonomy): Bacteria > Desulfobacterota > Binatia > Binatales > Binataceae > Binatus. Next base: position 62,055 of record CAWFAJ010000010.1, read on the forward strand.
ATCTTCGGCGCACTCGGCGTTCCGGGGCCTAGCGGCGCGTTCGGTGCGATCGTCGTCGCAACCATCGGCGCCGTCATCCTGGTCTGGATCTCGCACGTGATTCGCGAGGCCTGACTAAAAAAGCTCGCGCGCGCCGACTCTCAGCCGATCGCCCGGATGCGCAAGCCCTCGGCCTGCGTCCGAATCGGCTCCGGCAACTTCACTTCGTGCGCGTCGATCCAATTGGTCTCGAGCCGGTAGAACTCCCGCGCCGGTTCGTAGAACAGGTGGATAACGACGTCGTCGTAGTCGAGCACCACCCAGTGCGCATGATGCATCCCTTCGACCGCCAGCGCCCGCTGTCCCGCCTTGCCCATCGCGTCCTCGATCCCGCGCGCGATCGCCTGCACCTGCACGTCGGAGCGCCCGGTCGCTACCAGGAAATAATCCGCGACTGACTTCAGATGCTCGACATCGAGCAGCACCAGGTCGTAGGCCTTTTTTTCCAGCGCCGCTTCGGCGGCGGCGTATGCCTTCTTCAGCGCCGTCAAGAAATGTGTCCGCGACGCGGCAACTGACTGGCCGCTGGTGGCTGGTTCGATCGGAATGAACGCGAAAGTTTAAGCAGAGCGATCCTCAATAGAGCGCGTGGTACTGGATGTAATCGACGATGTCGATCGGCACCAAGTACCTGATCGATTCGCCGTGTTGCAATTTGCCGCGAATTTCAGTCGCTGAAATGGGTAGGAACGTGGTTTCGACGAAAGATAGCGTTTGTCCGCTCGAATGCACGTAGTGATCGTCTGCCTGAGTGTAGCCAAATCGTTTGAGCGCGGCAACTGAAATTCGCGGCGGCCCCGCCTCGCCTTCGGTTAACCTTGTATGAACGGCGAAGTTGCACAGGCGCGCCAGTTCCTCCGGCTCCTTCCACGATTCCAGCTCGGCAAACTGATCCGCGCCCATCAGCAGGTACAGCGTCGCCGGCTGGCGCAGCGTCGCCAGGAAGTAGCGCACCGTGTCGATGGTGTACGAGTGCCCGGCCCGCCGAATCTCCACGTCCGACGCCATGAAATGCCGGTTGCCCTTGGTCGCCAGCCGAACCATCGCCAGCCGATGCTCGGCGGGCGCCAATTCGCTCTTCGCCTTATGCGGCGGCGACGCGGCCGGAATGAAATATACCAGGTCGAGCTGGATTGCCTCGCGAACTTCCTCGGCCGCGCGCAGATGCCCGAGATGAATCGGATTGAAACTGCCGCCGAACAATCCTACCCGCATGCGATTTCAGCTTCGCCGCTCAGGCGCGAACTTGTCCGGTCCCGCCGACGACGTATTTGTACGTGGTCAACTCGTTGAGCCCCATCGGCCCGCGCGCGTGCAGCCGATTGGTCGAGATTCCGGTCTCTGCGCCGAACCCGAATTCGAAACCGTCGGTGAAACGCGTTGACGCATTGACGTAAACCGTAGCGGAATCGACCTCGCGTTCAAAGCGCGCCGCCGCTTGCGCGTCGCCGGTGACGATCGCGTCCGCGAGATGAGACCCGTGACGGGCGATAAACGCAATCGCCTCGTCAATCGAATCCACCACCTTCACCGCCAGTATCAGCTCCAGATATTCCGTGTCCCAATCTTCGTCCGTCGCCGCGCGCGCCGCGGGGACGATTTTCCGGGTGCGCTCGTCGCCGCGAATTTCAACGCCGGCCGCCGTCATGCGCGCGGCGAGCGCGGGAAGAAATTTTTCCGCGACCTCGCGATGCACCAATAAATTTTCCATCGAATTGCAGACCGACGGCCGCGAGCACTTCGCGTTCATGCAGATTTCCTCGGCCATCTTCAGATCGGCCGCGGAATCGACGTAGGTGTGACAGATACCGTCAAAATGCGGCAGCAACGCTATCGCCGAGCCTTCCAGCGCCTCCTTCAACGACTTGCCGCCGCGCGGGATTATCAGGTCGATCAGCTCGCGGCTGCGCTTCATTATCTGGATTACTTCGCGATCCGGATCGCGGATAAAAGTCGCTGCGTCGGGATTCAGCCCGGCGTCGCTCAACGCGTGCGAGATCAATCCCGCAAGAAATCCGTTGCTGCCGAGCGCCTCGCTGCCGCCCCGCAACACCACCGCGTTGCCGGCTTTCAGCGTCAGCGCGGCCGCATCCACCGTGACGTTGGGCCGGGATTCGTAAATGATCGCGATCACCCCGATCGGCACGCGCCGCTTTTCGATCTTCAGCCCGTTGGGCCGCGTCCACTTCTCGATCGCAGTCCCGACCGGATCGCCGAGCGCCTCGACTTGAAGCACGCCCGCGGCCATCGCCTCGATTCGCTTGTCGTCGAGCGTCAGCCGCTCGACGAACGCGCCGCCGCGTCCGCTCTTGCGCGCGCGCTCCAGGTCGATTGCGTTGGCGCGGATAATCTCCGCGCGTGAATCGCGAATCGCGCTCGCCAGCCGGCGGAGAAAATCGTTTTTCTCCGCCGTGGTGGCCAGCGCCATCCCTGGCGCCGCCGCGCGCGCCCGCGCAAGCGCCGCGATTGTATCGGCTTCGGCTGTCATCAGAGGTCCGTCACAAACGAAGGATATATATCGAACCCGCTCAAATAAACTGCGAATCTTCCGCCCCCATACTTCTAACACGGACGAAGTCCCGCATCTTCTCTTAGTACCGGGTGAAGGGGTCACCCGTGCCCATCGCGTAGTCGCGAAAAGATGCGCTGCGCAGATTTTCGCGTCTTCTCACTACTGGGTGCAGGGGTCACCCCTGCCCAAGGAGGTGCGGAACCCACGGTGGGTTCCGCATTCAATAAAGTGATTTACCCTTCCCCGCTAAGCGATCTCCTTGATCAGCACAAAGTTGTCGCGATGGATAATCTCGTCGGCCACTTTGTAGCCGAGCAGGGCCGAAATTTCAGTCGAACGCCGCCCGGCCACTTTCAACACGTCGGGCGCCGGATAGTTCACCAGTCCGCGCCCGAACTCGACTCCGTCGGGATCGAGCAGGCTCACGCAATCGCCACCGCCGAAGTCTCCGCGCACCTCCCGCACGCCCGAGGGCAAAAGCGAACGCCCCCGGTTGCAGAGCGCGTCGGCCGCGCCCTTATCGACCGCGATTGAGCCCGCCGGCCGCAGCGCGAACGCTATCCAATGCTTTCGGCTCTTGAGCCGCACGCCGGCCGGCACGATCAGCGTGCCCGCCTGGCGCGCCGGGTCCAGCGCGATTGTCACGATGCCGGCTTCGCGCCCGCGCGCGATAATCACGGCGATTCCCGCCTGCGCCGCCTGCCGCGCCGCCTTCAACTTGGTCGCCATCCCGCCGCTCCCCAGCGGGCCCGCATGCTCGGCCACCAGCCCGCGCATCTCGGCCTGCGGATCGTTGATCACCGGAATCAGCCGCGCGTCAGTGCGCTCGCGAGGGTCGGCGGTCAAAACGCCATCGACGTCGCTCAAAATAATCAGGAGCTGCGCCTGCACGAGGCTTGCGACCAGCGACGACAGCACGTCGTTGTCGCCGAGGCGAATTTCCTCGACTGCGACCGTGTCGTTCTCGTTGACGATTGGAATCACGCCCGCGCCAAGCAGTTGCGCAATAGTCTGGTTCGCATTGAGACGCCTGCGGCGCTCGGCCAGGTCCTGATGGGTGAGCAAAATCTGCGCGACGGTCCGATCGTGGACGGCGAATGCGCGCGCCCACGCCGACATCAGCTCGATTTGCCCGGTGGCGGCCGCGGCTTGCCGCGCCGCGATCGTCGCGCCGTGAAGTTTCGACAAGCGCGCGCGTCCCGCCGCCACCGCGCCCGACGTGACGATCACGATTTCATAGCCGGTCCGCACCGCCGACTCGATCTGCGCCGCGAGCTGCTCGATCACATCGACGCGCAGTCCTTCGACATCGGACAACACCGCGCTGCCGACCTTGATCACGACGCGGCGCGCGCGCGCGACCGTCGATTCCTTGTAGTTCAGCTGGGACATGCGACCGGTTGGTCGATCCCATGAAGCATCCGCGCGATCGCCGCGACCAGCGGCGCCAGATTTTCGCGCTTGTCCGCCGAAATCGGGAAGACTTCGAGACCGGTGAGCTTGCGAAGCTTGCGCGCGATCTTATTCACTTCGTCCGTGCCGATCAGATCGATTTTGTTGAGCGCGACGACCGCCGGCCGCTCCGCGAGCATCGGATCGAACGCCGCAATCTCGCCGCGCACGGTGGTAAACGCGGCGTCGGGATTGTCCGCGCCGTCGAGCACGTAAACGACGAGCCGCGTGCGCGCCAGATGACGCAAAAAACGGATGCCGAGTCCGAGCCCGCGATGCGCTCCTTCGATCAACCCGGGAATATCGGCCAGCGTGAAACTTTCCTCGCCGGAGATCGACACGCGGCCGATGTTGGGCGCCAGCGTCGTGAACGGGTAGGCCGCGATCTTCGGGCGCGCCGCGCTGAGCGCGGTCAGCAACGTGGACTTGCCGGCGTTGGGAAGTCCTACCAGCCCGGCGTCGGCGACCAGCCGCAGCTCCATCCGGATCCATCGCTGCTCGCCCGCGGTTCCGGGAGTGGCGATTCGCGGCGAGCGCCGCGTCGAGGACGCGAAGTGCATGTTGCCGCGGCCGCCCTCCCCGCCCTGCGCGATTACAGCCGTGTCGCCCGGCATCACCAGGTCCGCGAGCGTCATCCCGCTTTCCTCGTCGAACACGATCGTCCCGGGCGGCACTCGCACGACGACATCGTCGGCGCCGTGGCCATATTGTTCCTTGCCGCGGCCGGGTTCGCCGTCTTTCGCGATCAGGCGCGGCTGATATTTGAAATCGAGCAGCGTCGAGAGGCCTTCATCGACCTGGAAGATTACGCTGCCGCCGCGTCCGCCGTTGCCGCCCGCAGGTCCGCCGAACGGCCGGAACTTTTCGCGCAAAAACGCGATAGCACCGTCGCCGCCCTTGCCGGCGTGCACGAATACCCTGGCTTCATCGATGAATCGCATGGCGGCCCGACCATTATAGTCCCTTCCAGCGGCGCCGATCTTCTACAGACAAATCTCCGCCAGCGCGCGGACCGCGTTGATATCGCCGGTGCCGATTAGCATCGTCTTGACCGGCGACGCCTTCCACGCCTTGAGCCGGTCCGCGATTCGCTCGCGACTGCCGACCAGCGCGACCTCATCGACCAGCTTGTCCGGCACCATCGCCATCGCCTCGGCCTTCTTGCCGGCCAGGTACAGGTCCTGGATTTTCACCGCGACCTCTTCGTAACCAAGCCGCTTGGCGTAGTCGTTGTAGAAATTTTTCGCGCGTGCGCCCATCCCGCCGATGTACAGCGCCAGCATCATCTTCACCGGCATCCGGCATCCCTCGAGATCCGCGCCCATGATGCAGGTGACGAACGGCGCGACGTCGAAATTGCCGAGGCTCTTTTTGCCGCCGGTTTTCGCAAAGCCTTGCTTGAGCGGCGCGTCATAGATGTCCCATCGCTCCGGATTCATCCAGACCGGAATCACGCCGTCGGCAATTTCCGCCGCGAGCGCGATGCCCTTGGGGCTGATCGACGCGGTGTAGATCGGCATGTCTTTGCGCCCGTGCAGGATGCTCTTGAGCGGCTTGCCGAGCCCCGTCGCGCCCGGACCGGTGTACGGGATGTCGAATTCCACCCCGTGATGCTCGACGGGGACTTCGCGCGCGAGAATCGTGCGCACGATCTCGATGTACTCGCGGGTGCGCTGCAACGGTTTGCCGTACGACACGCCGTGCCAGCCCTCGACGACCTGCGGACCCGACGGCCCGATGCCGAGGATGAAGCGGCCGCCCGACAGCGCGTCCAGCGTCATCGCGGTCATCGCGGTGGCGGCGGGAGTTCGCGCCGGCATCTGCATGATCCCGGTGCCGAGCCGGATTTTCTTGGTCAGCGCGCCGATCCAGGCCAGCGGCGTAACCGCGTCGGAGCCGTAAGCCTCGGCGGTCCACACGGAGTCGAAACCGACGCGTTCGGCTTCGAGGATGGCGTTCATCGGCAAGCCCATCTGCGCGCCCGAATAGCCGGAAATTAAACCTAGTCGCATCGACATTCCTCCCCTCGCGGAAATCCCGCGTCACGCATCGAAGTTGCGAAAACAAGGATCGAAACACCAAACCGAAAAAAACCAAACATCAAAACACTGAAAAGAAAAAAAGCCCCACGGCGTACCGCGGGGCTTCGATTCAAATCTTGCGGGCTGACGGTCCCTAAGCAGGCGCCCCTGCGGTATCGATGCCGGCGGGGAGCGGCTCGACGCTCACTTGCCGCTTCTCACCCTTCGGCTCGTACTTAACCACACCGTCGATGAGCGCGTAAATCGTATAGTCGCGGCCCAGACCGACGTTGCGGCCCGGATGCACGCGGGTGCCGAGCTGGCGGATGATGATATTCCCGGCCTTGACGGTCTGGCCCGCGTAAATCTTGATACCACGGCGCTGGCCCGGACTGTCGCGGCCATTGCGCGTCGAACCCTGGCCTTTTTTGTGCGCCACGCAGTGTCTCCTTAAATCAAAAGCCTGCTGAAACTCTTTCCCTTAACACTGTCTACCCGTGCCAACGGGTCGCGCGGGCGATTATGCGCCGGCGGAAATTTCCTCGATCTTGAGAACCGTCAGTTCCTGTCGATGGCCGCGTTTGCGGCGATAATTCTTGCGGCGCTTTTTCTTGAACACGATCACTTTCGTGCCGCGCGGCTGCTGGACGATCTTTGCCGTCACCGACGCGCCCGCGACCACCGGCGTGCCGACCTTGGGCGCATCGCCGCCGACCGCCAGCACATTGTCAAGTGATATAGCCGCGCCAACCTCGCCGGCCAGCCGCTCGACGGTTATCTGGTCGCCGACGCCGACGCGGTACTGTTTTCCGCCTGTCTTTACTATTGCAAACATCGCTATGCCGAACGAACACAATTATCGGACGCGGCCCGGCCTGTCAACGCATCGCCGACTTCGGGTACTGTCTTAATTAGAGGCTGAGTGGCTGAACTTCAAACTGCGAGTGGCTTAATTTGGACTCTTCATTCGTCGCTGAACCTCATTCTCATAGCGTTGCAAATGCCAATTCCGCAGCACCTGATAAATCGATCCAACTGCGAGCATCGCGCCAACTATAAAGCCCGAGCGGAAGCCTGGATGTGGCCACGGGTTAATCCAAGCGAGAATCAGAAACCCAACCGCGAGCAAAAATTCGACGCTGATTATGGCGAACGCGGCGGCGTGGCTGGCCTTCACGTGATTCTCGTCGAATGTGATACCCCGGGCTGCGCGTCGAATTGACTAGTCGATGCCGAGGCGCTCGCGGCCCTCGGGAGAAATCATCTGCGGAGTCCACGGCGGATCCCACACCAGATCGACGTCCGCCTCCGACACGCCCGGGATGCTCATGATCTTGAAGCGCGCGTCGGTCGCGATCGAGGCGCCCATGCCGCATCCCTGCGCCGTCAACGTCATCTTGACTTCGACTTTCTTGGCGCCGTCGCCGGCGTCCTTCACTTCCATTCCATAGACCAGCCCGAGGTCCACGATGTTGACGGGGATTTCGGGATCGAAGCAGGTCTTGAGCTGCTCCCAGACCATCGCTTCAACGTCGCCGCCGGCCGACGCCGACACCGCGCCCGCATCTTCGGGCTTTTTGCCGAGCGCATCGGCGTCCTTGCCCGCGACGCGGAACAGGCCGCCGTACGCGGGAATCTGCACGGTGAAAGTTCCGCCGAGCGATTGCGTGATAAAGGCCTCGGTCCCCTTTGCCAGCATCATTTTGTTTCCGGCCGGGATCCGGACGCCTTCGCACTCGCGGCTCAATTCAACGCGTTCCATCGGGATATACCTTCCTTGTCAGACTTCGCATTGTAACGCGGCGGCCCGATGCGGGCCATACCCGCGACGCTGCGGGCAGGGCTGAGCCCTGCACCCAATGTTAAGGCCGCGCTCCGTTGTCGCGCGCGGCCCGTGCCGCGGGCGCACAGTCCTTTAATACTGGCACGACGCGCCAATGTGAATCGGAAAATATGCGCGACGCATCTTTTCCTCTCGACCCTGAGAGCGAAAGACCGTCCTCGGGATTTCGCGATGGACACTGGGTGCAGGGGTCAGCCCCTGCCGCCCACCGCGCAGGTGATTCTTCCTTACCACCACGGATGGTAGAAATTGCTCTTTTCGGCAGTAATCGATCAGTCAGAATCGCGCCCGTTGCCGTCACGATGCGCCCCTGATAAAGCGAAGCAAGGACGAAGGGGCAGGAATGTGGCGGAAGCGGGAATCCCAGGCACGAATCAGCGTCATTTCAGCGTCTCGGCCAAGCAGAAGCTCTATCAGTTTCTGTGCTCGCGGCCGGCTGGCGCCGACGCCGGCGAGCTGGTCGGGCTGCTGCTGAGCGGCGTCGGCTCCGACCCTGAACTCGGCGCGCGACTTGTCCGCCAGCTACTCGACGGCGATCCAAATTTCATCTTCGACGCCGACACGGCGCTGTGGCGGCTTGCGCAGAGCGATCGCGTCCGCGTTTCGCTCGATCAGGCCGAGTTCACGGTGGTCGATCTGGAAACCACCGGCGGACGCGCCGGCCCAGGCACGATCATCGAGATCGGCGCGTACCGGATGGTCGGGCGGCGGCTCACCGAATCTTTCTCGACCCTGGTCCGGCCCAATGGCGGCATCGTCCCGCGCTTTATCACGGGACTCACGTCGATCACGACGGAGATGGTTCGCGCGGCGCCGCCCATCGAGGACGTGCTGCCCGCGTTTCGCGAGTTCATGGGCGAGCGGGTGATGGTCGCGCACAACGCGGCCTTCGATTTTGGATTTCTCGACTTCGAATATCGCCGCATCTTTGGAATCGGCCTCGGCAATCCGGTGCTATGCACTCTGCGGATGTCGCGCCGGTTCATGCCGTCGCTCAAACGCCGCCGGCTCGATCTGCTCGCGGAGCATTTCGGGCTTTCGCTTGAAGGACGGCATCGCGGACTTGGCGACGCGCGGATGGCCGCGGAGCTGCTCTCGATTCTTCTCGAGATGGCGGAGCGGATGGGTATCACGCGGCTGGATCGCCTGCTCGACGACCATCATCGCGGACTTGCGGGCCGGAGAATCGAACGTCACGTGCCGCCGGAGGTGATCGCGGCGATCCCGCATGCGCCCGGCGTTTACCTGATGCGCAACGAGCGCGGCGATTTGCTTTACATCGGCAAGGCGCGGCGGCTCCGGGAGCGGGTGAGCTCATACTTCACGGCGGCGGTCAAGGCGAAGACGGCGGAGCTGGTCTCGCACGTTTACAAAATCGAGACCCAACCGGCGCGCTCGCCGCTCGAGGCGGCGCTCGACGAAGCGCGGCTCATCCGCGAGCTGAAACCACCGTACAACCGGATGCTGAAATCGGCGGCGCCCGCGTATTTCATCAAGCTCGACCTGATGGACGAGTTTCCGCGCCTGACGATCTCGACCAGGATGAGTGCGCGGCGCGGCGTGATGCATCTGGGGCCGTTCATCGGCCGCCGCAGCATCGAGCATTCGGTTCGCGCGCTGGCGAGAATCCTGGGCCTTCGCACCTGCGGCGGGAAGCTCGCGCCGAGCGAGGATTTTTCGCCGTGCATCTACGGCCAGATGGGGCATTGCACCGCGCCGTGCAACCTGAGTATCGACGCAGACAAGTACGCGGAGCGGGTTCGGCGCGCGGTTGGATTTCTGCGCGGGCGAAGCGGCCCGATCCTGGGTGAATTGGCCAGGGCGCGCGATCAGGCCGCGGCCGCGATGCGCTTTGAGGAGGCGGCGCGCTTTCGCCACCATCTCGAAGCGCTGACCACGCTGGCGCATCGCGCGACCCGCCTTAGCCAGGTAGTGACGGAAAACAACCTCGTGATCGTGACCGGCGAGGCGGCCGATCGCGCAGCGCACGTCGTGCTGTCGGGACGGCTTGCGATGACGCGCCATCTGGAGACGGGAGATGCCACGGGCGAGGTGGCGGCGTTCGTCGCGGGCAATTACGAGCGATACAAGTTGAAATACGTCGAGCGCGGAGAGTTGGAGACGATGACGATCGTCGCACGATGGCTCCGAGAGCGCACGCCCGACGAGGGCCGTCTCATCTATCTGGCCGGTCCACAGCTGGATCCCGCCGCGCTGGCGAGCTGATCGCTGATCACTGGTCGTCGCGCGAGCCGCTATCTTTTTGCGCGAGTACCCTTGCCCCTCAGATCAATTGACCGCGGCGAATTACTCGCGTTGCTGTTGAACGTGAGTGTGCCGTCGCGCGTGCCGAAGTCGGTTGGCGAGAACCGGATAGTCACCGAGCATTTCGACCTGGGTCCGATCGTCGCGCCGCAGCCGCTCACCATCGCGAAGTCGCCGCTGGTGGCGATGCTTGAAAACGTGACCGACGTGGTCTTGCTCTTATTCTTGACCGTGATGTGCTGGGGCTTGCTGACGGCGCCATCGCCGAACACGATCTTGCCGAACTCGAGCCGATTTGGTGAGAACTTCAGCCTGGCAGGCGCCGCGGTTGCAGTAGGAGTGGCGGTAGGAGTGGAAGTCGCAGTGGCGGTCGCTGTCTGAGTTGCAGTGGCGGTATCGGTCGCTGTGGCTGTTGATGTCGGCGTGGAGGTACTGGTCGCGGTATCGGTTGCCGTCGCAGTCGGCGTGCTGGTCGCAGTTGCAGTTGCAGTATCTGTTGCAGTCGCCGTCGCTGTTGGAGTGTCAGTCGCCGTTGCGGTCGCGGTCGCTGTCTGAGTTGCGGTTGCGGTATCGGTCGCTGTCGCTGTTGATGTCGTCGTGGAGGTCTGTCGTCGCGGTATCGGTTGCGGTCGCTGTTGGCAGTATCTGTTGCAGTTGCCGTTGCAGTTGGAGTGTCGGTCGCCGTCGCCGTGCGGTTGCGGTCGCTGTCGGTTGCGGTCGCGGTATCAGTCGCTGTGGCAGTGGCAGTATCTGTTGCAGTTGCCGTCGCTGTTGGAGTGTCGGTCGCCGTCGCTGTCTGCGTTGCGGTTGGGGTATCGGTCGCTGTGGCTGTGGCAGTATCTGTTGCAGTCGCCGTCGGCGTGCTGGTCGCGGTATCGGTTGCCGTCGCAGTTGGAGTGTCAGTTGCAGTCGCCGTCGCTGTTGGAGTGTCGGTCGCCGTCGCTGTCTGAGTTGCGGTTGGGGTATCGGTCGCTGTGGCAGTATCTGTTGCAGTTGCCGTCGCTGTTGGAGTGTCAGTCGCCGTGCTGGTCGCGGTATCGGTTGCCGTCGCAGTTGGAGTGTCGGTCGCCGTTGCGGTCGCCGTCGGTCGAGTTGCGGTTGGGGTATCGGTCGCAGTGGCGGTATCTGTTGCAGTTGCCGTCGCTGTTGGAGTGTCAGTCGCCGTTGCGGTCGCGTCGCGTGCTGGTTGGGGTATCGGTCGCTGTGGCGAGTATCTGTTGCAGTTGCCGTCGCTGTTGGAGTGTCGGTCGCGGTCGGCGGTGGCGGTATCAGTTGCAGTTGCCGTCGCTGTTGGAGTGTCGGTCGCGGTATCGGTTGCCGTCGCTGTTGGAGTGTCAGTCGCCGTCGCTGTCTGGTTGCGGTATCGGTCTCTGTGGCTGTGGCAGTATCTGTTGCAGTCGCCGTCGCTGTTGGAGTGTCGGTCGCCGTTGCGGTCGCGGTATCGGTCGCTGTGGCAGTGGCAGTATCTGTTGCAGTTGGCGTCGCTGTTGGAGTGTCGGTCGCAGTCGGCGTGCTGGTTACGGTAGTTGCAGTCGCCGTCGCTGTTGGAGTGTCAGTCGCCGTCGCCGTGCTGGTTGGGGTATCGGTCGCTGTGGCAGTATCTGTTGCAGTTGCTGTCGCTGATGGAGTGTCGGTCGCAGTCGCCGTTGCGGTATCTGTTGCAGTCGCCGTCGCTGTTGGAGTGTCAGTCGCCGTCGCCGTGCTGGTTGGGGTATCGGTCGCTGTGGCAGTATCTGTTGCAGTTGCTGTCGCAGTTGGAGTGTCAGTCGCGGTCGCAGTTGCGGTCACAGTTGCAGTCGGCGTTGGACCCACATACGGCACTATCGGGTTATCGAAACGCATCACGCGATTGTTCGATTCGTCGGCGACGTACAGGTTGCCCAGCGAATCCATCGCGACACCGGCCGGCTGGCACATCGAGGTTGCGCTGGGCGCGGGATTGCCGGGGGCGGCGTCGCCGCAGGCGCTGTCGGTGAAGTCGGCGCCGCTCGCACCTTGTCCGAGGACCAGGTCCGCGGTGACGTCGCCGGCGCCAGAGGCAGGGTTGAGCGCCGCCAGGGGCTGGTTGTACTCGAGCACGCGATTGTTGAACGCGTCGGCGACCAGCAGGTTTCCGATGTTGTCGAGGCTGATACCGGCGGGTTTGCAAATTCCGGTGGCGCTGGGCGCGGGCGGCGCTAAGGAACTTGAGCATACGTCGGTCGCGAAACTCGTTCCGAGCGCGCCCTGGCCGAAAACGAGATCGGCAGTCGTGTCACCGGCGCCGGTTGCGGGATTGAGCGTTCCCAGTGGTTGATTGAATTCGAGAACTCGCGAGTTGTCCGTATCGGCGACGAACAGGTCGCTACTTGGGTCGGTAGCTAACCCGCGCGGAGTGCATAGCGTGTCCGCACTCGGATCGGCGCCGCCGTTGCATTGCCCGGTGGTGAAAATTCCGCTTTGGCCGAATACATTGTCGGCGACCGTATCGCCCGCGCCGGTGGAGAGATTGGGCGTTGCGAGCGGCTGATTGAACTCGAGCACGCGATTGTTGCTCTGATCGGACACGAACAGATCTCCCACCGTGTCCAGCGCCAGACCCTCAGGCAGGCACATCGACGAGGCGTTGATGGTGTCAGTGCCGAGGTTGCATCCGGTGGTCGTGAAGCTGCCGTCTTGTCCGAACACCAGATTGGCGCTTAGTCCGACCGGCGAACCGGCGCTGAATGGAGCGCCGTATTCGAGCACGCGATTGTTGAGAGCGTCGGCCACATACAGATTTCCCGAACCGTCCACTGCCACGTCGACCGGATCGCAGAGGCTGTCCGGGCCGACTCCGCTTAAATCACCGAGGGCAACGCCGTCGTTGCAGGCGACCGAGAGCGCGTCAGGCTGTCCGATAACGATATCCGCGGAGCTGCCGGTGAGGAATGCGCCGGCGTCGTTCCATCCGAGCACGCGGTTGTTGGCCGAGTCCGAGACGTAGAGGTGGTTCGATCCGCCGCTGGAATCGATCGCGACGCCTTGGGGCATTTGGAGCGCGGCTGCGGTCGGATTGTTGATTCCGTTATGAACCAAATCCACCTCTCCGAGCACCGCGTTGGCGATCGGCGGAGACGACAGTGGACTGGTGTACTCGAGGACGCGGCTGTTCGACGCGTCGGCGACGAAGACATCTCCCGAACCGTCCACCGCAACTCCGTCGGGCAGGCATAGCACGGATCCGCTCGGCGCAATCCCGCTGCCGGCGGCGCCCCCGCACACGCCGCTGCTAAAGCTGCCCGCCTGGCCGAAGACGACGTCCGCGGTCACGTCGCCGGAGGCGCCGGGCGTGCCGGGCGATCCGCCGCCAGCGGCGAGCGGGTTCATATATTCGAGCACGCGACTGTTGCTGATATCGGTCACGAACAAATCACCAGCGCTATCCACCGCCAATCCGCTCAAGTTGCAGATGCCGTCGGCACTCGGCGAAGGATCGCCGGAGACGCCGTCATGGCATAAGGCGTCGGTAAAATCGGCTCCACTGGAGCCCTGGCCGAAGACCAGGTCGGCGGTAACGTCGCCAGCGCCGGTGGCAGGGTTGGGCGCCGCCAGCGGTTGATTGAATTCGAGCACGCGATGATCGCCGTCATCGCCGACGTACACATTTCCCGACCCGTCCAAGGCGACGGACATGGGGTTGCACATTCCTACGGCGGAAGGGCTATCGGTGTCGCACGCATGGTCGGTGAAGTCGGCGCCGGTCGCGCCTTGTCCAAAGACGAGGTCCGCGATCGTGTCGCCGACGCCGGTGGCCGGATTGAGCGCCGCCAGCGGCTGATTGAATTCGAGCACGCGATCATTGCCGGCGTCGGCTACGTAAAGATTGTTGCTCGAGTCGGATCCGACGCCTTGCGGAAAACACAGGCCGGCCGCGGTTTGCGCGCATACCGCCTGGGTGAAACTGCCGCTCTGTCCGAATACGGCATTCGCCGCGAAGCCGACACTGATTTCCTGCGCGAACGGCTGATTGTATTCGAGTACGCGGCTGTTGCCCGTATCCCCAACGTAGAGATTGCCCGAGCCGTCCACGGCGACTCCCCCCGGCAGGCACAGACTATCCGCGCCCAGGCCCGCGAGGTCGCCGCCACCAGTGCCGCTGTTGCAGCGAGTGGTTTGAAAATCGGGCTGGCCGATCTCGATGTCTGCGTTCTGGCCGTTGACGAAGCTGGTGGCATCGTTCCATCCGAGGATGCGGCTGTTGTTGCCGTCCACGATGTACAGATGCTCGGTTGGCCCGCTCAGGTCGATGGCCATCTGGCCGGGAGAATCGAGACTCGCCGCGCGAGGGTTGTTCAGGCCGTTGTGCGAGAAGTCGATTTGTCCGAGCACCGCGTCCGCGATATTGTCGCCGGTCGCCGCTATCAGCATCGTTACCATGAACACCGCGGCAAGTGATGCGAGCGCGATGGCGCTCAGGCGAAGTTTGAAAATTGCCGGCGACGGTTTGTGCGCGGTCGTGATGTCTTCCACAGTCTCCCCCTTGCAATCGATCCGAACCAGGCGCGCCTGGCAAATCTGAAACCAGTGTTGTGCCCGCACGATCGCGAGTTAAGGGGGGTGACGACCTGCGCTTAAACATACTGCAGCGCGCTTAGCGTGGCGCGTCGCCGGGGATCGTCGCCGCCATTAGAACGAGGTGCGGCGATGAATCCGGGTGAGTCCCTGCCGACGGAGTTTTTTGGCGAATCGGTGGTTGCGCTCAGTCTTATCGCCGCGCAAGTGCACTCAGCCGTTTCGGCCGAGCGGAGTGTGAGGATATGAGGATATAGAGATCGCCCGGTTCACCCCTTCAGATTTGCGGCGAACAGCTTGAGCGTGCGCTCCCACGCGTCCTTTGCTTCGGCGGGGCGATGGACGTCGGTGCGAGTGTCGTTGAAAAATCCGTGCGAGCATCCCTTGTAAACCTTGACCTCGCCCGGCTTGTCGAACTTCTTCAGCGCCGCCGCCAACCGATCGACGTCGCCGCGCTGGATCCATCCGTCGTTCTCGCCGTATGCGTAAAAAATCGGGCAGCCGAGATGCTTGAGTTTCTCGTCCGTTGGAATTTCGCCATAGAACGGCGCCGCGGCCGCGATTTCCCGGCTTTCGCATGCCAACAGCAGTGCGTAGCTGCCGCCCATGCAAAATCCCGTGATGCCGATGCGGGTTGAGTGCGTCCGCTTCTGCGCGCGCAGCCATTCCACCGTGGTCTGAAGATCCGCGATGCCGTCTTCCTTCTTCAATCCGCCCATCAGTTGCGCGGCCACGCCGGGTTCGGTGGCAACGCGATGGCCCTGTCGCGAGTACAGGTCCGGCGCGATCGCGAAGTAACCCTCGCGCGCCAGCCGCCGGGTGATATCGCGGATGTGCTCGTTCAGCCCCCACCATTCCTGCACTACGATCGCCGCCGGCGATTGCTCGACTCCCGCCGGCTCGGCGACATACGCCTTGAGCGCGCACGCACGGCCCGCATAGCTCACTTCACGCGCGACGATATCCTGGTTCGTCATTGTCGCTCACCTCGAAGATATAAATTGGCACCCGCGCGCCACGGCATCTACTCCGCAGCCGTCACCGGAATGAAGCCGACCGTGCCATTGCGGAGTTTGATCTGAAGGTAGTCGCCCGCGATTCCCGTGACGTGAACGTACTTCTTGCGGCGCACGTGGCCGATTGTGGAACTGGTCACGTCGGGATTTTGATATACCGGCGAATTTTTCGTCAAGAGGAAAAGCTTGTTGAGCGGCTTGATCTGCGGCGCGCCGCCCGCCGCGGTCGTCGCCGTGGCGCCCGCCGGTCCCCCACTGACAGACGGTGTCGCCGCGGGCGTGGGCATCAGCTTGGCGTCGAGCGCTCGCACCTCGGCGAACTCCGCGTTGGCCTCGGTCGCGCGAGCCGGCTCCGTCGCCAGCAGATTCGCCAGCGCCAGGTGGGCCTTTGCGTCTTTGGGGCTGAGCCCGATTGCGGTGCGGATTTGATCCTCCGCCTCGGCGCTCTTGCCTTCCTTTCCGAGCACCTCGCCCAGATCGAGATGGTAGTTGGAGCGGTCCGGCTCGAGCGCTACTGCGGCGCGGTACTGATTTTCGGCCAATCCGCGCTGGTTTTGATCGCTATAAAGACTGCCGAGCGCGACGTGGGTCGCCGCGTTTTTGGGATCGATCTCAAGGACCTTCATGAATTCTACTTGCGCGTCGCCAGGTTTGTGCTCGAAGATATACAGGTTTCCAAGCGCGATATGGGTGCGCGGATCGTTGGGCGCGAGCTTCACCGCCTCCTGGTAAGCCTTTTCCGCGTCGGCGAGCTTCGTCGCCTGCATATCCGTGTCGCCCTCGGCGAGAAAATCCTCGGCGGTCTCGTGATGGCAACTCGCACCTATCAGGATCATCGCGCCGGCCACGATCATCGCCGCGGTCCGGATCGCTGAGCTTCGCTTCCCATTCATCGCTGAGGTTCCTCCAAGACAAGCGCGCCTTTCCATTGGGCAGTGATCCGGCCATTGACGGAAAAATCCGCACTTCAATGTTGAAGCGAGCACGGAAACAGTGTCAAGCACTCCGGCGCCTGTCGCGATTACCGTTGGATGCGCGGGCCTGTTAGGTTATAACGATACGCTGTGCGCTTTATCCTGATCGCAGCCAAGCAACTCGAATTCGCCAAGACCCGGCTCGCCCCGGTGCTGCCACCCGGCGAGCGCCGCGGGCTGGCCGAAGCGATGTTTCGCGACGTGCTGGCGGCCGCGCTGGGCGCCGCCGCCGCCGACCACGTCGCCGTGGTGACCTCGGACCCGGGCCTGCTCGCGATGGCGCACTCGGCCGGTGCACTCACCATCGACGAGGAATTTCCGCGCGGCCTCAACGCCGCCGTCGGGCTTGCCACCTCGGCGCTGATTGCCGATGGCGCGCGAACCGTTTGCACGGTGCTGTCCGACATCCCGTTGATCGCCGCCGAAGATATAGACGCAGTGTTTGCCGCGATGCCCCCCGAAGGCGGCGTAGTGCTGGTTCCCTCGCGGGACTTCTCCGGCACCAACATCATTTGCCGCTCACCGGCCGCTGCGGTGGCGACTCGATTCGGTCGAATGAGCCTGGTGCGGCATCTGGACGATTGCCGCAGCTCCGGCGTTGCGGCTAGAGTGCTGCGACTTGCGCGGCCCGCGCTGGACCTCGACGTGATCGCGGACCTCGCCGAGTTCGAGCGCGCCGGGTCCGCCACGCATACTCAAAACCAGTTGGCCCGGCTCGGGATTGCTCATCACTAAAAATTGAAAAGCGGACTGATGGCGATCGTGGAAATGACTGGGCGGCTTGGCGCGCTGGTGATCGACGGCGTTGCCCGGCTCGGCGCGTTCGTGCTTTTTTTGCTGACCGCCGCGCTTTACGTGCTCGTCCCGCCGTTCAAGCCGCGGCTGTGGATTCGGCAGATACGAATCATCGGCGCCGACTCGCTGTTTCTCATCGTTCTAATCGGCGGCTTCACCGGGATGGTGCTGGGTCTGCAGGGCTATAACACGCTGCGCCGCTTTGGCTCCGACGGCGCGCTGGGCACGGTCGTCGCGCTGGTTCTGGTGCGCGAGCTCGGACCCGTACTGGCTGCGCTGATGATCGCGGCGCGCGCCGGTTCGGCGATGTCGGCGGAACTCGGCTCGATGCAATCCACCGAGCAGATCGACGCGCTCACCGTGATGGCGATCAACCCGGTCCAGTACCTGGTCTCGCCGCGCGTGCTCGCAGGCGTAATCAGTTTCCCATTGCTGACGTCGGTCTTCGACGTGGTGGGAATCTTCGGCGGCTACATGGTCGGCGTCGGCTTGATGGGCGCGCCGTCGGGTGCGTACTTCAACGGTATCGCCGCCAACATGGACGCCCACGACATCATGACCGGCATCTACAAGGCCCTGGTCTTCGGCGTGCTGGTAACGTGGGTCTGTTGCTACAAGGGATATCACGCCCAGCGGATGGCGACCGGGGTCAGCCGCGCCACCACCGAAGCCGTGGTGCTGTCCAGCGCCCTGATTCTTGCGTTTGACTATTTTCTTACGTCTATACTCTTGTGATAACGCCGTAGCGATCGACGATGCATGAGCCATACTGAAATCATCCATGAGCCAAACTGATCTCAATCATGGCGACGGCGATGCGCAGAACATTGGCAACGCGCCAAGCGCCGGTAATGCAATCGAAGTGCGCGATCTTCGCCGCCGCTTCGGCCGCCAGCAGGTCCTCGACGGCGTCACGCTCGACGTTCCCACCGGCCAGATCACGACGATCGTCGGCCCCAGCGGATCCGGCAAGACCGTTCTGCTCAAGCATATCAACCTGCTGCTGCGGCCCGACTCGGGCACGATTGTGATCGACAACGTCGAAGTGACCAAGCTCGGCGCGACCGGCCTGGACGCGGTGCGCGAAAAATTCGGGATGCTCTTTCAGGCCGGCGCCCTGTTCGACTCGATGTCGATATTCGACAACATCGCGTTCCCGCTGGTCGAGAAAACCAGGCTCACTCGCGCCGAGATCGCCGAGCGCGTGCATGAAACGCTCAAAGCCGTTGGGCTGCAAGGGATGGAAGCGAAGTTTCCCTCCGAGATGAGCGGCGGGATGCAGAAGCGCGCCGCGCTCGCGCGCGCACTGGTGCGGCGCCCGAAAATCCTCATGCTCGACGAGCCGACCACCGGCCTCGATCCGTCGCGAACCGGCGCGATTCACGAACTTATCCGGCGCACGCAGGAGAATTTTCAGCTGACCGCCGTGATGGTCAGTCACGACGTGCCGGCGGTCTTCCAGGTTTCCGACCGCGTCGCATTTCTCCATAATGGCCGCACTCATCTCAACGGCACGGTGGCCCAGGTGATGGCGGCTGACGACGACGTCTTCAAACGGTTTCTGGCGGGCAAGGCATCCGGCGAGGAGAATGAAACAGCCCTTGCGGGCTGAAGCAAAGACCTATGTACGCAACTCGAACCACGCAGCTTATCGTCGGCATTTTCGCGATTCTCGGTATCATCGCGCTGGCGATTTTGTCGCTGTCGCTGGGTAAACTCACCCTGCTGCCCAAGCCGGGGTACACGCTGTACGCAAGTTTCGATAATATCTCGGGCTTGAAGACCGGGGATCAGGTTCAGCTCGACGGTGTGCAGATCGGCAAGGTGGTGCAGGTCGAACTCAAGGACATGCGCGCACGGATTGCGATGCGCGTTGACGACGGCGTGCCGATCGACAAGGATGCGATCGCGTCGATCAAGACCAGCGGAATAATCGGCGACAAGTATGTGTCTATCGCGCTCGGCCCCAGCGACCGTATCCTCAAAGATGGCGATACGATTCGGCAAACCGAGTCGGCGTTTGTGCTCGAGGATGCCATTGGCCAGCTGATCAACAACAGTGGCAGCAGCAGCGACTCGAAAGATAAATCCTCAAACTCAGACAAGGAGCAGAAGCCGGGAAAATCGGAGAAATAACCGGGTGAAATATATGATGACGCCAACTTCCATCCAGCGAATCATCCCGCCGCGCGCGATCGCGATCCTCGCGGTCACGGCCGCGCTCGTCGTCAGCCTTGCGCCGTCGCGCTTTTTGGCGCCCGCCTGGGCCGACGATCCGATGGCCGTCGTGAAGACCACCGTCAACCAGGCCCTCGGCGTGCTCCGCGATACGCAAACCCCGCTGGCCCAGCGCCAGGACAAGCTTCGCCAAATCGTGTCCGCAACCTTCGATTTCACCGAGATGGCGAAGTCCGCGCTCGGCTACCATTGGAAGCAGATCACCGCCGATCAGCAGCAGGAGTTCACCAAGGCGTTCGTCGCTTTCATCGAAGATTCTTACTTGAGCAAAGTTAACGATTACCGCGGTCAGCAAGTCGCCTTCCTCAGAACGACGAACGACGGGCCCCAGTATGCGGAGGTCAACACCAATATCGTGGAGCCGGGAGGCAAGGACCCGATCCATTTGAACTACCGCCTCGTGCAGGAGGGCGCTACCTGGAAGATCTACGATGTGACCGTGGACGCGATCAGTATCATCGCGAATTACCGCAACCAGTTTAATCGCGTGATGAACAACCAGGGCTACGCCACCCTGATTAGCAACTTAAAGAGTAAACAGGCCGCCCTTGCGGCAAGTCTCGCTAACCACTAACAGGTATGGATTCCTTGAGTCTGGAAAGGTACGCTCTTAACGAAGATTTTAGGGCGACACCGCCATGGAGAGGCAAATGAGATCTGGTTCGAAACAAATCGAAAGGACTGGCGCGCGCTGGATGATGCTCGCATCATCCCTGCTTGCGGTCGTTTCGTTTGCGACCCCGGCTTTGAGCCAGGGCGCCGCTCCGATGTCGCAGAACTCCGCCGCTCAATCGGCGGGTAATTCGCCGAATCAGCCACCGGGCGAGAACAATCAGGGCGGCTATGCCGATCCGATGTCGGGCTTCAATGAGCCGATGTTCACCTTCAACCTCAAGCTCGACGATTGGGTGCTGCGCCCCGTCGCCAGCGGATACGCCGACATAGCGCCGCAGCCGGTGCGTGAGAGCGTGAGCAGATTCTTTGACAACGCCCATGTCATCCCGCGTTTCGCCAACAACCTGTTTCAGCTCAAGCTGGCCGAGGCCGGTAGCGAAGTCGCCCGCTTTGGAATCAACACGACGCTCGGATTGGCCGGCTTCTTCGATCCCGCCGACGAATTGTTTGGGCTCAAGAAGCATCCCAACGATTTCGGTCTGACCATTCGCTACTACGACATTCCGACCGGTCCGTACCTGATGCTGCCGTTTTTTGGACCTTCGACGATTGGCGACACGGTCGGCCTGGTCGCCGACGGTGCGATGAATCCGATCAGCTACTTCGTTCCGTTGTGGGTGGCGGTCACGGTGTCCACCGGGTCGGGCGCGGTTCAAGCGGTGAACTATCGCTCGCTGCATCTGAACCAGTTCGAGGAAGCCGATCGCTATGCGATCGATCTCTACGGCGCTGTTCAGGACGCCTACCTGCAGACGCGCGTGCACGACGTCAAGAAGCTCCACGAGGAACAGTGGTAAGCTGCGCCGGATTGGTAACGCTTAGAGCGATTTGACCATTGGCGCGCCGCGGGACTGAGGTTCAGCGGCGCGCTGCTCTTTTCAAGCCCGCGCGCCAGGCTGCTCTACGTTGACGTGCTCCCACGCGTGGTACGAACTGCGCACCAACGGCCCTGACTCGACGTGGTGGAACCCCATCACGAGCGCCGCCGTCTTCAACTCCGCGAACTCCGCTGGCGGCACGTACCTGGCCACGGGAATGTGCTGCGCCGACGGCCGCAGATACTGCCCGAGCGTCAGGATGTCGCACCCTGCCCCGCGCAAATCGCGGATCACATCGAGCAGCTCGCCGTTGGTCTCGCCAAGCCCGAGCATCACGCCCGCCTTGGTGAACATCGGCTTGCCGAGCTGGCGCGCGGCGTCCTTCGCATGGCGGATGAGGTCAAGCGATCGCGCGTAATTTCCGCCCGGCCGCACCGTGCGATAAAGACTGGGCACCGTTTCGATATTGTGGTTGTAGATATCGATTGGCGAGCGCACCACCGTCTCGACGCTGGCGAACGATCCCTGGAAGTCCGGCACCAGCACTTCGACGCGCGCCGGCGGATGCATCGCTTTGATTGCGTGCGCCGTGGCCGCGAAATGCGCCGCGCCGCCGTCGGGCAGATCGTCGCGATCGACCGAGGTGACGACGACATGTTGCAGTCCAAGGCGCGCCACCGCTTGCGCGATGCGCCGCGGTTCATCGGAATCGAGCGGACGAACTTTGCCGTGCGCGACCGCGCAGTACGGACAATTGCGCGTGCACACGTCGCCCATCAGGATGAAGGTGGCCGTGCGATGCGAAAAGCATTCGCCGATGTTCGGGCAACAGGCCTCCTGGCAGACGGAATGCAGCTTGAGCCCGCCGAGGATCGCCTTGGTGCGAAAGTACTCGGGCGACACCGGTGCGCGAACTTTGATCCAGTCGGGATGTTTTCGTTCAGCCATCGCCAGCCATCAGGTGAGGCCCCTGCCCTGTCTGCGACGGGCCCGCGAAAACTATTTCATCGTAGCGGAACACGCGGCCGAAACTCGCGCGCATCACCGCGGCGAACTGGCGGATCGACACCGCGCGATTCGTCAGCTCGCAGATTGAAGTCATGCGGCATCCCTCGATACCGCAGGGCACGATCGAATCGAAGAAGCTGAGATCGGTGGAAACGTTCAGCGCAAAGCCGTGCCAGGTGGTCCAGCGCCGGATGCCGACGCCGATCGACGCGATCTTGCGCGGCCCAACCCAGACGCCGGTCATCGCGTCGCGGCGGGCAGCGTCGACGCCGAATTTTGCGAGCGCGTCGATCATCGCCGCTTCGAGGTCTCGAAGGTACTTCGCAACGTCGCGGTCGCGACCTTCGAGTTTGAGGATCGGATAACCGATCAGCTGTCCGGGGCCGTGATAGGTCACCTGTCCGCCGCGCGAGACCCGCCGAATCGGCACGCCCGCCGGATTGCCGACGATAAAGCGCTCGTCGGCGCCGCGGCCGAGCGTGAAGACATGCGGATGCTCCATCATCAGGAGCGTGTCGCCGATTGTTCCATCTTGCCGCGCCGCGAGCATCGCGGTTTGGATCGCAAGCGCGGCGTCGTAGTCAACCACGCCCAAATCGGCGACCGTGAGTGCTCCACGCGCGTCCATCGTCACAAGTCTATCGCTTCGCCGTCGGCGGCCAAAGCCGCTTGCATGATCGCCTCGGACATCGTGGGATGCGGATGCGCGGTCTTGCCGATTTCGGTGACGGTGGTCTCGAGCGTTTTGCCGAGCACGACTTCGGAAATGATGTCGGTGGCGGCGTGTCCGATTATCTGGCATCCGATCACTTCGCCGTACTGTTTGGTGGCGACGATTTTCACGAAGCCCGCGGTCTCGCCAATCGCAACCGCCTTGCCGATCGCGCGAAACGGAAACTTGCCGACCTTGACTTCGATGCCGCGCGCCTTGGCGTCGGCTTCGCTGAGTCCCACGGTCGCGACTTCGGGCTCGCAGTAGATGCATCCGGGGATCGCGAGCAGGTCGAAGCCGGGTTCGCGCACGGCCGCCATGATTTCGACCGCGGCGATACCCTCGGCGCTGGCCTTGTGCGCGAGCAGCGGCGGGCGGACGACGTCGCCGATCGAATAGATGCTTGGGACGGTGGTCTGGAACGAGTCGTTGATCTTGATGAAGCCGCCGCGTTCGAGCTCGACGCCAATTTTTTCAAGTCCGATGTTCTGACTGAGCGGGGTGCGGCCGACGGCGACCAGCACGACCTCGGCGTCGATGGACTTTTCGGCGCCATCGGCCGTTACCGCGACCGACCACAGACCGCCCTTGCGCGCCATCGACTTGTAGCCATGCCCGAGCATCACGGTGACGCCGCGCTTGACGAACGCGCGGCGCAGTTCCTCGGCGACTTCCGCGTCGAAGCCGGGGAGCATCTGCTTTTCCAGCTCGACGATCGTCACCTTGGCGCCGAAGGCGCTGTAGAAATAGCCGAACTCGAGTCCGATTGCGCCGGCGCCGATCACGACGACGCTCGCGGGCATCGTGTCGAGCACCAGCGCTTCCTTGCTGGTGATCACGCCGTCGCCGACCTTCATTCCCGGGAACAGTTTTTCGCCGGACCCGGCCGCAATCAGAATGCGCTTGCCTTCGAGTGCTGAAGCGGCCGGTGCGGACTTGCCTTCGACCTGCGCGAGCGCGACGGAATGCGGGCCGGTGATCGTCGCGTCGGCCTCGAAGTAATCGATTTTGTTTTTCTTGAGCAGGTAGAGCACTCCCTTGGAGAGCTTTTCGGCGGCGACACGCGAGCGCGCGATCACTTTCTTGAAATCGAAACGAACTTCGCCGACCTCGATGCCGTGTTCCTTGGACGCGCCGCGAATCGTGTCCATCGCGGCGGCAGAGTTCAGCAGCGCCTTGGACGGGATACATCCCCAGTTCAGGCATACGCCGCCGGGGCGGTCGCGCTCGATGACGGCGACGCGCATCTTGAGCTGGCTGGCGCGAATCGCGGCGACGTATCCGCCGGGTCCTGAGCCGATTACGACGAGGTCATAGCTTGAATTTTCCAAGGTGAAGTCCTTCCGGGGTTTTACTTACTTATTATTGTCCGAATTAGAGCGGGTGAGAAATCGGTATCGCGCGCGCCGCAGGGGGCTGCAGCGATGCCGACCGCCGTTGCGATGCTCGATCGCATCCTGCACCACTCGATTATCGTCAACATCAACGGCGAGAGCTTCAGGCTCAAGGACAAGCGCAAGGCTGGAGTGCTCGGCGCTCCAGCGAAGAGCGCGAAGCGTTAACTGCGGTTTTACGTGGTTCGCGACAGCTGAACCGGCTGGACCGCATCCCGCTTGAAGCCCAACGCCTTATAGAAATTCTCGGCGCCAGCGTTGTCGGCTAGAACCCACACGGTGCTGATCCGATGTTCGGTCATCCAGGTAACCATTGCCGCGATTAGAGCTCTTCCGACGCCGCGTCGCCGATAGCCGTCCCGCACGCCAATTTCGTACAACATCACTTGGTACGGTCCGTCTGCGCGTCTGCGCTGGACGTGGCATAATAAGTGCCCCACTGCGACGCGGTTTTCTTCCGCAACCCAATGCAGGACATCAGCGTCACTCAAGTAGGCACGCGCGTCCGAAAGGCTTAGCGGCGTACGTGGGGACCCGCGGCCTTCCAAGTCGTAGGCGGCGTCCTGCCGTGCCAGAAGTTCTAATAACGGCTCGTCACCAAGCCCCAGTCTGCGTACTGCGATCATGCTCGTTCAGATGTTAGTCCCGCGATCGCTGGATCGTCCAGGCTCCACATTGACGCTAGCTTGCCCTCTCGACTTTTCGCACGGGCACTCGTCAACGAGCACGATTGTGATCCTCACGAGCATCAGGGGGCCTATAACTAAACAGAGCGGCGAGGGGGAGGGTCCCTCTCGCGCTCCCCCTGTCAAGAGCGCCCCTAAGGTGGGTCAGTTTTACTTCGGCGACTCCCCGCCATAGTGGGTCAATATTCAACCGGCGTTGACAGCGCGGTGGACTGCTACATGGACGGAGTGCTGGCGGATCCCATCTTGCTGGTCTGCTTTGAATCCGGGTTGCGATTTCGGGGTTAGGGACAGGGTTTGCGGCGCGTCGGACAATTGCGCCGCAGTTGTCCCTCACCTAACCTCTCCCGATACAGGACGAAGGGATTTTAAGAGAAAGAGTCGGGGCCGGGGACGCCGCTATCTTCCGAGGGTTGGTTGCGCGTGCGCCCTTACTTATCCTTGAACTCCCACATGCGCGCCTCGCCCTGCGGGTTTTCCCGGGTGGATCTCGCGTAAGGGCCATCGTTATCCTCGTACAGCGAGGTCCATTGTTCGGACCAGTCGGCCTCATCGGGATTCAGGACGATCTCATTGCCGTAGTAGCCGCCCCCGTAGAAGCCGTTCCCGTAGGGCGGGTAATAAGGGAAGCTCTGATAGGGGCCATAGAATCGGCGGTTGTGCTGATTAAGACCCGCCCGATGCCCCATGCCAGCGTGATTGGCAGCGTGGCTTGCGGCGTGCGCAGAGGATCCGTGCGCGGCACCATTTGATGTGCCGGCACCGGCGCCGGCAGGGCCAGCGATTGCGAGCGCCATAGCCGCAAACATCACGACGGTAATTAATTTCATGGCTTTCATTGCGATTAACCCCGTTAACGCAACTATATCATACGGCGGCACGAAGCGGCAGCGCAGCGGTCAACCCAGGGCGCGGGTGAATTCGTCGAGCAGATCGCGCCAGTGCTCGGTACCGACCGAGATGCGCACCAGCGAGTCGTTGATTCCGGCGGCAGAAAATTCCTCGGGCGAAAGCTCGCTGTGGGTGGTCGTCATCGGATGGCATACGAGAGTTTCGACGCCGCCGAGGCTGACGGCGTTCTTGGCGATCTTCAAACGGCGCAGGAATTCGAAGGCGCCGGTCTTGCCGCCTTCAACCTCGAGCGACATGAGCGAGCCCGGGTAGTCGGTTTGCGCGTCGCGAATCCTCATCTGGGCGTCGTCGGTGAAGAGGGAAGGGTAGATGAGGCGTTTGACGCGTGGATGTTTGGCCAACTGCTCGGCGATTCGCTGTGCGTTCTTGCTTTGCCGGTTCATCCGCAGCGTGACGGTCGAAAGCCGCGAATCGAGCATCCAGCATTCGTCCGCCTGCAGGATGTTGCCGAGCAGCGCGCGGACTCCGCTCAAGGTCTCGATCAATTCCGCGTCCGTCGCCAGCACCGCGCCGGCAAGCAAGTCGCTGAATCCGCCGAGGAACTTGGTCGCCGAATAAATCACGAGGTCTGCGCCGTGAATCAGCGGATGCTGAAAGGTCGGACCAAGCAGAGTGTTGTCGATGGCGAGCAAGGGGCGCCTGGGCTTGCGGCGGACGGCGGCGGCCGCTTGCGCGATATCGGTCATCATGAGGGTGGGATTGGCGGGAGTCTCGATCAGAACGAGGCTCGGATTGTCCGCCTGTTCAATCGCCTCGGTCAGCGCGTTGCCATTGCCCGCGGGCACCCCGCGCGCGTCGAAACCGAGCGGTTCGATTATCTGGTGGATCAAGTGCTGGCTGCCGCCATACAGCGGCTGCGTGTAGATGAGCGAACCGCCTCGTTCCAGGAACGCGAGCATCACGGTAAAGATCGCAGCCATGCCGGAATTGAAGACGGCCGCGGAGTTGGCGCCGCGCTCGAGCGGGACGAGTTGTTGCTCGAGGATTTCGGCGTTGGGATGGTTCAGGCGCGCATAGATGAGGTCGGGACGATCGTCGCCGAGCGGATGGATTTTTCCAAGCACAATTCCAAAGGCACGCTCGGCCGCCTCGGGACTTGGAAATACGAACGTTGAACTGCGATAGACCGGCGGTCTGGCCGAGCCGACCGACAACTTCGGGTCGAAGCCCCTGGTCAGCACGGCAGTTTCGGGGCGCACGCGATAGGAAATCTTGCGCATAGGTATTTACTCCAGACGAATCCCCGTGTCAGCGATTCTCGTTGGCATTGCGCACGGAGAGGATCACTTCTTATCAACTAGCCGCGGCCGGCGACACTGGCAGCGGCCTTGGGGATGGGCGTGATGCCGCAGGAATTGCGGCACAGCGTATCGTGAGTTGCGCGCGCAGTTATCCGCGCGCAGGTGGAACAAGGGGGGCAGACTGGCTAGCGCCAGCTTCGGCTCGGTCTGACTTTGAAGCGGCGGTAACCTCTGCGGGATCTGAGGTACACCGAAACCGCAATGCCTGCCACGAGCAGAGCTTCGACCAAGAGCAGAATGTTGAACCGGTCGAGATTGCTGAACCAGGCAGCCGAAGGAGCAGCGTGGCCCAAGGGCATTGCGACGCTGTTCAGGAAGCTACTGCGCCAGCGCGACATCGCGACCAGGGAAAACCCCGCCAGCCCCACGACTATGGCGATCGTCCACAAAAGAATGCCGAACCGCTCGGAGCCGCGGCGACGAACCAACCCCTGAAGCGAACCCGACTGCCCGGGCGCGACGGCGCCAGCGAGACGAAGCAACATATGGCGGCGGTCCGGGGGGATGGGATCTTCTTCCATATCCTCGGGCAGAGCCGGCTGAGGGAAGAGGATCGTCTGATCGATGAAACCGCCCGACGCGGGGGCGCCCGCCGCGCGAATCTGTTGCAAGATGAAAAGCATATCCTGCTTGCAGGTCAGAGTTCCTAACAGCGCGCATTTCGACAGCGCCTCGAGCTCCTCAGAGGTTATACTGAGGCGCTCGATGAGTTCATGGTCACTTCGGATCTCATCGAGGATCTCGCCATATTCAGACGGCACGACGGCCAGAAGATCTTGTGTGTGCTCTTTCATCATGGTTAACATAGGCACAGAACAGGCCACAAAGCAAGACTAAGGATGTCGTGAGTAATATAGGATATTATAACGTCTATAAACAGCCTGAAAGGGACTGATAGATTGAGCATACAGTAAGAAATACCTACCTACTGTAAGTTTAGGAATTTCAGATACAGCCTCGATGTAGGAAAATTGTACTTTGCGTACGGCTTGCGGTCTTCGCGCCGGAGCAACCGCGCAAGCATCGAAACCGGAAAAAGGCGCGAGTGGAATTTTCTAAAAAGTGCCCCGGCGGGCACGGGCCCGCCCGTCGCGCATCATTGCTTATCAACTAGCGGCGGTCGGCGACACCGGATTCGACCACGGCCGTGGGGGCGCCCTCGCGGAGAGCTTCGAAGACCTGGCCGAGATGGGCGCGGACGGCGTCGGCCGGCACCTCGCCGGCGGCAAGCCGGCGCGCAGGTCCAAGGCGCATGAGGTGAAAAACGAATATCGCGAACGCCAGCCCGGCGGTCACCACGATCAGCGAAGTTATCGCGCCGGGATCGGTGCGGAGCGAGGTGACGCGGCGCAGCACATAGATGACCGAAAGCATCGAGACTCCGATCGACAGCGCAGCCACGGTGAGCACGTCGCGCATCGGCCGCGAAGGTCCCATCGCGAGATAGCGCTTCAACTCGCCGACGGAGAAGTAGTCCAGGAACCAGCCCACATCCTCGTCGTGGCCGGCTTTCGGCGCCGGCACCATCAGGCCCGTCATCGGATCGAGTGCTGGATTGCCGCGTTCGTGACGCTCGATGCCTTCGAGGATCGTGTTGTGGATCGCCTCGGTCATCGGGAACTTGCGCGCGATGAGGTATGAAAGCATCGAGCAAACCGCGGGGCCCAGCGCGAAGATGGCCCTGATCGCGAAGACCACCCGAGGCGTCTGTACGGCGTTGGGTATGTAGCCGAGCGAGGCAAGCACCGCGATGGGAATGGCGGCGCTGGGAATCGCGACGAACTTGGGGAGCATCGACCAGAAGGCGGTGTACTGCGCCTCGCGCCGCTTGCCGGTGTAGAGCTCGTCGTAGTCGATTACGTCGGCCTGCATCGAAGGCGTCAGGAACAAGCCGGCGCCGAGCCCGATACCGGCCCAGCAAATCAGCACCAGCAGCAACCAGGTGTCGCCGGGCCCGAGCAGGAACATCGCGCCGCCGCCGGTGATGCCGAGGAAAAAGCTGGCAAGATACGCGTTGAGCTTTCCGACTCGGCGCGCAATCGCAAGCCAGACCGGCACCGACACAAATGCGAATGCAAAATAACCCAGCAGCAACATCGAGAGCCAGAAAGTGGGATTGGGCGGGCGGATCACGTAGGCGTTGAAGAACGGCATCATCGTGGCGGGGATCGCGCCGCTGATGCTCGACACGACGTAGCTGCCGAGCAGAATCGCGAACGGGCGATTGCGCAGCGCCCGCCTGACGCCGGGCACGAGCGGATTGGACTGGCGGGTGACGAAATCGGGGCGCTCCTTCACGGTCAGCACCAGCAAGCCGTAGAGCACACTGAGCATAACGCCGAAGAAGATTCCGAGGCGGAAGAACACCTGCCGCTCGGTCATGTGGAACGCCTGCATCATGACGCCGGGGGCCGCTGCGGCCACGATCGTTCCGAGGATGGTGAAAGACTCGCGCCACGCGAACAGGCTCGAGCGCTCGTGATAATTCTGGGTGAGTTCGGGGCCGAGCGCGTAGTGCGGCAATACATAGATGGTGTGGAATACGAAGTAGAGAATGAAGGTAACGCCGAACCAAATCGCCGCGCGGCCGCCAGTGAACGACGCCGGCGGATTCAACAAACAGAAAAAAGCCACGCCGCAAAGGGGAGCGCCAAACAGCATGTAGGGCCTGCGGCGGCCAAGGCGGGTGTGCGTGTGATCGGAGATCCAGCCCATCAGAGGATCGCTCAGAGCGTCGAGCGAGCGCGCGATCGCGATTGCCATCGCCAGGTATCCCAGCGGCACCAGCACCACGTCGGCATAGAACTTCGGCATGTGGATGAAGATCGGGATGATCATAGCGGCGCCGGCGAAACTGGGGGCGCCGTAGAGAAGCTTGATCCTGAGAGGCAATGGCTCGGAGCTGTGTGCGGCAGGGCTGCAGCGCCAATTTTCGCTCCTGCTGGACCCATCAAGATCTCCGGACTTATCCGCGCGACTGGAAATGTGATGTTAGATTACTTGCCTGCTGGAGGGGAATGACGAAAATTCCCGATTGATCAGACTGCATTGCCCGCGCACCATCCGCTCGACCAGGCCCACTGGAAATTGTAGCCGCCGAGCCATCCGGTTACGTCCACCGCTTCGCCGATCGCGTATAGGCCGGGAACGGCGCGCGCCTCCATGGTCTTGGAAGACAGCGCGGCGGTGTCGATTCCGGCGACGGTCACCTCGGCTTTGGGCCATCCCTCGGAACCTGCCGGCTTGAGCTGCCATCGTCTGAGTCGATCCGCGAGTTCGGAAAGGCTGCGGTCCGGGATATTCGCGATGGGAAGATTGGACGCCGCAGCACCGGCAAGAGCATGCGCCAGGCGAGTCGGAATCACCTCGGCCATCACGGTTTTTAGTTCGGCCTTGGGCCGCGTGCGCTTTCGGTCCGCGAGGAAGCTTTCGATATCCAATGAAGGCGCAAGATCGAGAGACAGCGTGTCGCCATCGCGCCAGTAGGACGAAATCTGCAAAATCGCAGGACCTGAGAGACCGCGATGCGTGAATAAAATGCTTTCGCGAAAACTGTCGCGGCCACATGAAGCGACTGCGTCCAGCGAAACGCCGGCAAGGGTTCGGCAAAGTTCGAGCGCCTCGCCGGCGACTCTCAACGGCACCAGGCCGGGGCGCGGCTCGATGACCGCAAGATCGAAGCGCCGCGCGACCTCGTAAGCGAAGCCGGTCGCGCCCATCTTTGGAATTGAGAGGCCGCCGGTGGCGAGCACCAAAGCCGGCGCGATGAAGCCGGCTTTGTCGGTCTCGATGCGAAAGCGATCGGCGCGGGATATTTCGGTGACGCGGTGTCCGGTGCGCAAATCGACGCCGGCGGCCGCGCACTCCGCCAGCAGCATCGCGAGGATCTCGCGTGCCGATCCGTCGCAGAACAGCTGGCCGAGAGTCTTCTCGTGATAGGGAATGCGATGGCGCTCGACGAGCGCGATGAAATCGCGCTGGGTGTAACGGCTGAGCGCGGATTTGCAGAAATGCGGGTTGGCGGAAAGGAAGCGCTCCGGCGCTATTTCGAGATTGGTGAAATTGCAGCGGCCGCCGCCCGAGATGAGAATCTTGGCGCCTGGCTGATCATTATGTTCCAGCAGCAGCACGCGCCGGCCGCGATTCCCGGCCGTAATCGCGCACATCAGCCCGGCCGCTCCGGCTCCCACAATCACAACGTCGAACGATTCCATCGCCGAGGTCATTAGGCGCGCCGCGCGGTGGCCGCGCAAGGCCGGCATGATGCCAAAGCGCGCGAGATTCGCTACAACAATTCACATAACGATCGAAGCCCGGTGAAGTGAAAAATGGATCTTCAACTCAAAGGAAAAACGGCGCTGATTCTCGGCGGCAGCAAGGGACTCGGACGCGGCGTAGCCGACGCGCTCGCGGCCGAGGGCGTGGCGGTCGCGCTGGTGGCACGCGGCCAGGAAGGGCTGAATCGCGCGGTCTCCGAAATCACGTCGCGCGGCGCCAAGGCTGTGGGATTTGCGGCGGACCTCGCGAATTGGCCGAGCATCGAAGACGCCGCCAACGCGGCGCGCAAACAGCTCGGGGCGATCGACATCCTGCTCAACAATTCCGGCGGCCCGCCGCCGTCGGGCGTGGCCGGGGTGTCGGCCAAAGTCTGGGAGGAGCAGTTCCAGGCGATGGTGCTGCCGCTGTTTCGAATAACGGATTTGTTGCTCGGGGACATGCGCGCGCGAAAGTGGGGCCGAATCCTGAACGTGGCCTCGATGAGCGTGGTCGAGCCGATCGCTACGATCGGAGTGTCGAATACGCTGCGCAGCGCGATCGTCGGCTGGGCCAAGACGCTGGCGACGGAGACAGCGCGCGACGGAATTACCGTCAACACGCTTCTGCCGGGCCCGATTGCGACCGATCGTACGGTGCAGCTCAGCCGCGCGGCTGCGGAACGTGAGAAGATTTCCATCGAGGAAGCAATCAAGCGCAGCGCGCAGTCGATTCCGGTCGGACGGCTCGGCACGCCCGCAGAATTCGGGGCAGTGGCGGCGTTTTTGGCGAGCCCGCTGGCGGCCTACGTGACGGGTTCGTTGATTCGGGTCGACGGCGGCGCGATTCGATCAGTTTGAGGATGCGGATAGGGGCGTGGACATGAGCGATGCTCTTCCGCTGAATTCCAAAGTCAGGTTCGGCGTGCTGGCGGCGGCGGCCGATCGCGAGCACGCGCGCAGGACCGTCAGTTCGCTGTCGCAGTGGGGTTACGAAAGCATCTGGGCGGGAGATCACGTTGCGTTCATGGGTCCGATCGACGATCCGCTGACCCAGTTGACATACTTGTCCGCGCTGAACCCGAGCCTGATTTTCGGCACCAGCATCTACCTGTTGCCACTGCGTAATCCCGCGGCGGTGGCAAAGATGGTCGCGACGGTGGACCGGCTCATGGGCGCTGGACATTTCATTTTCGGGGTCGGGGTCGGCGGTGAATTTCCCCGCGAGTACGACGCGTGCGGCGTACCGCTCAAGCAACGCGGCGGGCGCGCGAACGAGGGAATCGAAATAATCAAGCGGCTGTGGACTGGAGAACCGGTCGAGTACCACGGCAAATATTTCAACTTCGGGAAAATTACGATGCTGCCGAAACCTCGCACTCCCGGCGGACCTCCGGTGTGGGTGGGGGGACGAGCCGAAGCCGCGCTGCGACGCGCGGCGCGGCTGGGCGACGGATGGATGCCATACGTGGTGACGCCCAAGCGGGTCGGCGAGGGACTGGAGTTCATCGCGCGCGAGGCGGAAAAGGCCGGGCGCAAGTTCGAGCGTTTCGGCACGGCGATTCATTTGTTCGTGCGGCTTGGGCCGAGCTACGAAGATGCGCTCGAGGTCACGGCAGAGCATCTGAGCAAGCGCTACGCGATGGATTTCCGCGAGCCTGCCAAGCGATACGCGGCCGTGGGAAAGGCCGCCGATGTCGCCGCGCGAATCGATGAGTTCATCAAAGCGGGAATTCGCGATGTCAACGTGGACATCGTGTCGTCTGCGGGCGAGCGCGACGTGCAGAACGAGCAGTTCGCCAGGGAAGTGATCCCGATGCTGCGGCGCTGATCGATGCCGCCGCCAAACTCGCGGCATCGGCACGCAAATCGGCGGCGGCTCTAATGGCGGATAGTTCGACTAATCGGTGTTCGCCGAGGTAACCACCATAAGCTGGTTATCCACGCGCACAACGCCAGTGGTTTGGCCGGCCACCTGCCCGGCATGCTGCGCCATCTCGGGCGAAGACACATTGCCCCTGAGAGTGACGACGCCGGCGGTAGTGGTGACATGTATTCCGGAGGAACTGACATTCTTGTCGCGCACCAACGCGGTCTTGACCTGGGCGGTGATCGTCGTGTCTTTAATCACCCGCTCGGTTCCGTGGAATGCGTCCTTCGCGGCCGCGGCGGTATCGGAACCAACCTGCTCGACCTTGTCACCAGCCTGATGCATCGACTGACTCGCTGGCGCATTGTCGTCCTGAGCGAAAGCAGGAACCGACAAGACCATACCGAACAGAATTGCCGGTACGATTAGTTTGAATGAGTATTTGATTTTCATAAGCCTCTTCACTGTACGAGATGTTCCAAACGCGCGGGAACCAGCTCGATGATCCCAGCGCTGATGAACAATAGCGAGGTTGATACGGGAACAGTGGTTACCGGGGGCACGCTAAGGTGCGTATAATCGAGCTGAATCGGGGAGTTTCGGGAACGGCGCGATTATAGTTCAACGATATAGACTAGCTCGGTTGGGGCGCAGAACAAGCGTCAGCACAGAGCAGCGGCTGAAGCTCGGCAATGGCGGAGTGATGGCAGTGGCGGACATCGAAAAACAAACAGAGCTAGCGTACGGCGAAAGTGAGGATCGCTTCGCGCTGCTATCGGTTGCCGCACCGGTTTGCGCACTGATCATCGCTACCGGCGCATTGTACCTGGGCAGATCGGTCCTGTTTCCGCTGACGATTGCACTGATTCTGAGCGTGGTCTTCAGTCCGGTCGCAACCCGGCTCGAGCGATACTTCGGGCGCCTGATAAGCGCCGCACTAGTAGTACTAGTGGTAATCGGCGCAATTGCGGCGACTGCGTATTTTCTGACTATTGAACTGACTACCGTTGCCGACCAGGTCGCTGGATACTCGGACAATATCGGAAACAAATTGGCGTCGCTTGAAAAAATCGCGCCCCCATGGCTCCAGCATATCAAGGACGCGGTATCCGACGTTCAGCGTCGCATAGCAAGCACCAATCCGGCGCCCCGCCAGCCGCGAGAAGTGATGGCTCTTCCGGTTCCAACCTCTCTTAGCGACAGCTTGAAGCCGGTTGTTCCGATCGTCGATGGCATGCTCAAGACGCTGCTCATCATCATGCTGCTGTTTTTTCTGCTTTACAGCCGAAAGGATTTGCGCGATCGATTTGTCCGGCTGGCGGCACGGGGAAGAATTCCGATCGCAGCGCAAGCGATAGACACCGCAGGCCACACCGTCGGCCGCTACCTGCTGCTCTTTTCGGCGATCAATCTTGCCTACGGCGTCGCCGCCGGAACCGTGGCCTGGTTTATCGGACTGCCGAGTGCTCCGCTGTGGGGTCTGCTCGCATTCCTGTTACGATTCATTCCATATGTCGGCGCGATCAGCTCGGCGCTGCTGCCCGCGCTGGTCGCTTTTGCATTGTTTCCCGGATGGAGCAAAGCGCTCGAGATACTTGGCGCCTTTGTGATTATCGACCAGGTTGCGGCGCAGTTTGCGGAGCCATTTATCATCGGCCGTGGGATTGGCGTCTCTCCGGTGGCGCTGCTGATATCCGCGATGTACTGGTATTGGCTGTGGGGAATACCCGGGCTGCTGCTATCGACGCCGTTGACCGCTTGTCTTAAGGTTGCGGGCGACTTTATCCCGCCGCTGGGGTTTCTCTCGATTCTGCTCGGCGCGGACCGAGGACTCGACGACTATCACGACTTCTACCGCTTGCTGCTTGAACTCAACCCGTCAGGAGCGAGAGAAGTTGCGATCCGCCATTGCGATGAGAATGGGCTGGAGGGAACTTTTGACGACGTGATTGAGCCGGCGCTGGTGCTGATGGGTGAGGAGCGCGCGGACGGCCATATCAGTGACGAGAATCAGCAGCTCATCATCGATACAACCCATCAACTGATTGCTGAACTTGGAAACAGGTTCATCAAATCCCGCATTTCACCGAGCGTGCGAGTACTGGGCGTGTTGGCGCCAGGCGAGATGCACTTTCTGGGATTGTTGATATTGCTCGAGCTGCTGCGCAAAGAGGGCGTGATCGCAACCTTTGCCGGCGAGAATAAATCACCGGAGGAGATTTGCGATCTGGTCAAACGGTTCATGCCGGACTTCGTCTTCGTCTCGTGCGTAACCGCCGACTGTTTGCCAGCCGCGCTGGAACTGGTGGCGGCTTTACGATCCGTCTCGTCTCGCGTAACGATCATTGCAGGCGGCGAGGCAGCGTTGCACCAGTTGACCGAGCTCATAAATGCGGGATGCTCGCAGATCTGCGCCAACCCCAACGAAGCCCGGCGCGCGGTCCGGCGCTTCATTCTCCAACGCGCAAAATCCCGGCTTGCCTTCGGAGCGCTCCTGCCACGACGCTATGCACGCGCGGCGCTACCCGCATCCGAAAAAGCAAAATGATCTAGAAGCCTGGACGAAGCGCGTCTTGGGCAATCCGCTCGGGCGGAGGCGGGAAGCATGGCAGCGTGCTGGTGACCACGTAATGGTAATAGTTCCCGTTCCACGTGAACGTTCCGGCCGGTTTGCCAAAATTCGAAGCCATCGCGGCAAACCGATCGGCGTCGGCTACCGAGATGAATTGCGAGGGCGTAAACGCCATAAAGTTGCTCGCCGTCTCGGGAACCACTGCGCCCAGCGGCGGCGAGAAATTCATCTGAAGAAAATTAACCGCCGGCCGCCAACCATCGGTCGTCGTTTCACTGTCCGCTATCGGTATCCATTGCCACTCGTCGAGCGAATCGCTAAGCCGCAACTCACGATACTCGGGCGTGCCGGCAGTACTCCTTCGCAACTCGATCACGCCCGGAACTTCGGCTTCGAGCTGGTCACATCTGTCAGCGCTATTCATTGCACGGTCACGCGCGTCTGCTTCCTGCTTTGCGCGACCGGCCCCTGGATGCCTACTCGCGCTCACGCTCGAGCCAATACCCGCCGTCAGTTCAATTGCACCAGCGCCGACCTCCTCGGCGGCGCTAGCCATGATGGGCGCGAATTGAGCCGCTGCCATCCAGCATCCGCTGACCCCAACTGCGACCGCAGTCACGAGTATCGCAACGAGCGATGAGCAGAATTGTCGCCTCAGGTGATCGATAAAACCCCCGACCCGGACCGTCAGCGCACCAATGAACTTCTCAAGGACGGACGCCGTCCTCCGGTCGCGGTTAGCCTAGCAGAAATTGCGAAATATAAATGCCGGGGAAAGCATCGCGCAGATCGGTCTCGTAGATAGCGAGTCGCCGCTGATTAGGCGAATCGCGCGCCCGCAATGATCCGGTATTCGAGAAAAAGAACGGCCGGGCTACGAGTGGGGACCGTGGTGGGGAGCCTACGGTTCAAGTAGCCCGGCCTGCTTGGGAACAGACGCTGTTCGTCTCGGGGGAGGAGATTATCAGCGTAACAGGAGTTGGAGCAAAGTTTGTGCCGAGAAAAAACCTAGGCAAAATCAAGGCATCGCAGTCAGATTTTTTCTCTTTCTGCGACTGGGAACATCCGAAAGTCTCGAATTCAACCACTTTTCCGGCCAAAAGCGCGAGTTTTGCAAGTTGCGACCTCACCACCGGATGCGATCCCAAAATTCGCATCTCACGTATGTAATCCGGCGGATTGCGCTAGGAAGACTGCGCCGGGCGCAGTGCTGATCATGCGTGGATGGAGATTAAACGCCGGGACCGACATGAGGCGCTCGACAAGACGGCGCTCGGAATTCAAGCTGCCGCCATCGACAGGATCGTGTGCCGCGCGGGCTGTCTCACGAATAGATTTGGTGAACAAAACCGAGATGCGAACGATCATCGGTTGAGAGCCGATCGTCGGTGTGTTACTTCCTAAGGGCTCGGGGCGTAGCGCAGCTTGGTAGCGCACCTGCCTTGGGAGCAGGGGGTCGGCCGTTCAAATCGGCTCGCCCCGATCGCGCCAGTAGCTCAGGTGGAAAGAGCAACGGCCTTCTAAGCCGTGGGTCAGGGGTTCGAATCCCTTCTGGCGCGCCACGGAGGCGAATTCTGAATCGGCGGCTCGATGCGCCGGGCGGATTGAAACAGAGCGAGAGTGGTGAGTGTAGCTCAGTTGGCAGAGCATCGGATTGTGGCTCCGGCGGTCGAGGGTTCAAATCCCTTCACTCACCCCAAACATCCTGCTACGTAAGCGTGGTTTCGACGGTGGGCCGTTAGCTCAGTTGGTAGAGCAGCTGACTCTTAATCAGCGGGTCTGGAGTTCGAGTCTCCAACGGCCCACCAAAAAACCCGGAAACAATCCATAGTCGCGGCTGCTTCAGTGCGCGATTTTCTCTCGGGCACTTAGGCGGTACACGAACACGAAATAGACCGCGACCAGCGCCATGCCGGGGATGAACCAGTAAAGGCCCACGGTAAGGCCGTAGGATCCGGCGGCGCTGTTGGAAACCGCAAGCCCCGCGGCCGCCTCGGTACTCGAGGGCAAAAGGTACGGATAGAGGCCGAACGCCGCGCTGGTGAGCATCCCGACGATGTACAGGCAGGAGGCGAGAAACGCCGCCATCGGCCGCCCGGCGCCATTCAACAGTTTCATCCCGAACATCCCGGTTGCCGCGGCGAGCGGAAAGACGAATCCCCACGGGGCGTCCGCGAAGCGGTGGCCGAGGTGCGGCTGGACCAGGGGAACGATGATCACCAGGAGCGCGGTGATGACCAGCACCGCCCACCACGCGACCTCGGCGGCTTGGTGGGCGCGTGCCGCGACGGCACCCTCGGTCTTCATCGCGACCCACAACGCTCCGTGCACGGTGAGCGCCGCGAAGCTTCCGAGTGCGACGATTATCGTGAACCAGTCGAGGATCCCGGCCGTGGGCATCAGGCGCAGGTTGGCCCACAGCGGCAGGAAGAAGAAGCCCGAGTGGTCAAGCGGAACGCCGCGTACGACGTTGCCGATCGCGGCGCCGAAGAAGATCGCGAGCATCGCGCTTGCGGCGGCGAACACCACGTCCCACAACGGATACCACACCAGGCTCGAGACCTTGTTGCGAAACTCGATCGCGATGCCGCGCAGGATGAGGAGCCAGAGCACGATTATGAGCGGCAGATAAAATCCCTGGAAGCCCGAGGCATAAACCGCGGGGAAGGCGAAAAACAGGATACCGCCGCCGGCCACCAGCCAGACCTCGTTGCCGTCCCATACGGGGCCCACCGAGGCCAGCACCAAGCGGCGTTCGGCCTCGGAGCGCGC
The DNA here is from genome assembly GCA_963813785.1 of uncultured delta proteobacterium. Lineage (GTDB taxonomy): Bacteria > Desulfobacterota > Binatia > Binatales > Binataceae > Binatus. The sequence goes on from CAWFAJ010000010.1 coordinate 100,716, forward strand.
GACGAAAAGATGGACGATGCCGGCGCCGAGATCGAACCCGTCGAACACGGCATAGCCGGCGATCATTATCGCCACCAGGCAGAACCAGAGCGTTTCCGTATGCACCTCCTTCAATCGGCCGCGAGCGCCGACCCGCTTTCGCCAGCCGCACCGTGCTCGTCCGCCGCAGCCTCGGGTCCGCGCTGCACTTCGAGATAGAGCAGGAACAGGAACAGGACCGCGAGCAGGCTGTACATTCCGGCAAAGCCTATCAAGGTGAACATCGCGTTGCCCGCGGAAACCTCGATCGAGCTGCCGACGGCGGTCCGCATTAGCCCATAGACCACCCATGGTTGTCGCCCGACCTCCGCGGTTAACCATCCAGCGGTCGTTGCAATATAGGGAAACGGCGCGAGCAGCATCAGCGCCCATAGCATTAGTGGCGTATCGTAAAGCCGCCCGCGCCAGAGCATATAAGCCGCAAGCGCGAGCACCCCGACAAAGGTTGTGCCGAGGCCCGCCATGATGTGGTAGGCGAAGTAAAGCAGCGGGATGTTGTCGGGCCAGCGGTCCTCGGGAAAGGCGTCGAGCCCTTTCACCTCGGCCTTCCATCGCCGGAAGGTAAGAAAGCTCAGCAGCCGCGGCAGATAGATAGGATTGTCGAGCTTCTTCTCGGTCATGTTGGGCTGCCCTACCAGCATGAGCGGCGCGCCGCGTTCGTTGGTGAAGAGTCCTTCCATAGCAGCCAGCGTAACCGGCTGGTCATAAGCGATGTTCCTGCCCTGGGCGTCTCCGGTCGGGAAAATCATCAGGCATGAGGCTATGAGCCCCGCCGTCACCCCCATCGCGACGAATATCCGTGCGTACTCGAGGTGCTGGCGGGTAAGCAGGTAGAAGGCGCCGAGCGCCGCCATCACCACGCTGGCAGTCACCACCGATGCGGTCATGGTGTGCATATACTGCCACCAGGCCCATTGATTCATAAGCAACGCCCAGAAGCTTGACAGCGCGAAGCGGCCATCAGGCAAAAGCTGGTAGCCGACCGGATGCTGCATCCAGGCGTTGGTCGCGATGATGAAGAAGCCGGAAAGCCATGCGCCGAGGAACACGAGGAAGGCGCTGAGCCAATGCAGGCGGGGCCCAAGCCGCCTTTCCCCGAACAGGAAGGCGCCGAGAAAGCTCGATTCAAGGAAAAACGAAAACACTCCCTCCATCGCGAGCGTCTGGCCGATGACACCGCCTGTGGCGCGCGAAAAAAGCGCCCAGTTGGTGCCGAACTGAAACTCCATCGGGATCCCGGTGACCACTCCCATCGCGAAATTGATCCCGAAGATACGGCCCCAGAAGCGGGCGGCGTGGTTGTAACACTCCTTGCCCGTTCTCAGCGCTTGAGTCTTCAGGATGACCAGCAACAGCGCCAGGCCCATCGTGAGCTGGGGAAACAGATAGTGGAACACTGCGGTAAACGCGAAGTGCAGGCGATGAACCGTAACTGCGTCCATCAGTTGTTCTTCCTCCCGGCTAGTTCACTCGGGCCCGGCAAGCGGCATGCGCCTGCGGGGGTGAATGGCTGTGCAGCGCAGAATATCTCCAATCACTACTACAGAAACGATTCAAGGACCATGAACGATTAACGCCACAGGCGGCACATCACGAGAGCAAAGATTTTTAACGAATGCGACGCCGTTCCCAGCAAACAGGACGCTTGCTCTCTGCACTCAGGACCCTCAGCTGGATTTCGGACAGCGCCCAGCGGAGTTTGCTCCTCCGCTTCCCGCTTGAAGAGAGTCCGGTGGCGCATGGTGCCCGTGGCTCATCGGTGCTGCTGTTCTCCTACGGTCCGGATGCCGCCGAAGAGCCATGGCCAACGCCCGCTATGCTGCAGCTTTCCGTGTGTTACGTCCACCAGCTCGATGGGTTTCCGACCACACTGACTTTGGGACCATCTTGTGCACGCGCACCACGAACACATCCTCATAGTGCGACCGGTTGAAGATCACGACTTGTCCGTTGCCCGGCGTGTGGCGTTGGAGGAGTCAGCCTTCGGAGCCTCTGCGGAAGCTGATGCCTCTGCCTTTTGCCAGTCGCCGAGCGCACTTCCGGGTCCACCATCGCGTGCCTGGAATATCTCGTAGGCGCGCTTGCGAGTCTCATCCACGCTGGGCTTCGATTCATTGGATTTCGGAACACTGGCTTTGGACTCGGCTTGCGCAGAGTCTTTTGAATCGTTTACGTCCTTCGCATCTTCTGGGGAACTCTTATCAGCAGCCATCTTTTAACTCCTGCCAGATTCCTTCCATACAGCGCCGACTGACCTTGGTCGCGCGCTCTGCGGTGGCCTGCGAGGCCGCCACGCCAGGTCATCGCTCATCACATAGGTAAGCAGGGCCACAAGCATCAAACTCACGGCGACCCACAAGCGCCAATCATGATGCGCATGTTTCCAGTACGGACGATGGAAGCCATGAGGAACACTGTCGCTATCCTGACCTTCGTGCGGGTGGTGACTGTGCTTCGTCTTATTCATCAATTGCCTGCCTTCCCGATCCCATCCCGAATGATCTCGGGTCGGCGTTGTTACTGCTCGGCTGCTTCCACTTCCAGTTACGGATTTCCGGCAAGTCCTGGCCGTGTTTGTCAATGTACTGCTTGTGCTCGATGAGCTTGTCCTGCATCATCTGCTTCAGATAGGAGCCCTTGGCGCCCAGATGTGGCAGGCGATCCACCACGTCTTGCACCAAGTGAAATCGGTCAAGGTCGTTCTGCACCCTGATGTCAAAGGCGGTCGTGATGGTGCCCTCTTCCTTGTAGCCCCGGACGTGCAAGTTGCGGTTGTTGCGCCGGTAGGCCAGCCGGTGGACCAGCCAGGGGTATCCATGGAAGCCAAAGATGATGTGCTTGTCTTTGGTGAAGAGCGAGTCATAATCCTTATCACTAAGCCCATGCGGGTGTTCCGTGCTGGGCTGAAGCTTCATTAGATCGACGACATTGATCACTCGGATTTTCAGCTCGGGCAGATGCTCGCGAAGGATGGAAACGGCAGCCAGGATCTCGAGCGTGGGCGTATCTCCGCAACACGCCATCACCACGTCGGGCTCGGCGCCCTGATCGTTGCTGGCCCATTGCCAGATGCCAATTCCTTCCGTGCAATGCACGACCGCCGCATCCATGGTCAGCCATTGCGGCAGTGCATGTTTGCCTGCAACCACCACGTTGACGTAATGCCGGCTGCGCAGGCAGTGATCGAAGACCGACAGCAAGCAATTGGCATCGGGCGGCAGGTAGACGCGTACGATATCGGCCTTCTTGTTGATGACGTGGTCGAGAAAACCGGGATCCTGGTGCGTGAAGCCATTGTGATCCTGCTGCCAGACGTGGGAGGCCAGCAGATAGTTCAGAGACGAGATCTTCCGGCGCCAAGGGAGTTCCAACGTCACCTTCAGCCACTTGGCGTGCTGGTTGAACATCGAGTCGACGATATGAATAAAGGCCTCGTAGCAGTTGAACAAGCCATGCCGTCCGGTCAGTAGATATCCTTCCAACCAACCTTCGCACTGATGCTCGCTAAGCATCGAGTCCAGCACGCGTCCGGCGGGCGCAAGGAATTCATCATTCTTAACTTCCCGGGCGTCCCACTGACGGTCGGTGACTTCAAAAACCGCGCCCAGGAGATTCGAGAGCGTCTCATCGGGACCGAAGACCCGGAAATTGCGCTGGTCCTGATTCAGTTTGGCCACGTCACGCAAAAACTTGCCCAGCACCAGCGTATCCTGGCCGTTGACGGCGCCGGGCGAAGGCACCTTCACCGCGTGATCATGGAAGTCCGGCATTCGCAGGTCGCGCAACAGAATGCCGCCGTTGGCGTGTGGATTGGCGCCCATCCGCCGCTCGCCCTTGGGCGCCAGTTCGGCTAATTCCGGCATGAGTCGGCCGTGCTCATCGAATAGCTCCTCGGCCTTGTAGCTCTTCATCCAGCTTTCAAGCAGCTTGACATGGTCGGGATGCTCGGGGTCCACCAGGAGCGGCACCTGGTGCGATCGGAAGGTGCCCTCGATTTGCAGACCGTCGACGACTTTCGGTCCCGTCCAGCCCTTGGGTGACTTAAGGACGATCATTGGCCAGCGCCGCCGAGTGGTGTCGTTCTTGTTGCGCGCATTGCTTTGGATTTGCCGAATGTCTTCGATGACCTCTTCCAAAGTACCGGCCATGAGTTGATGCATCTTTCCCGGCTCATCACCTTCCACAAAGTAGGGCGTCCAGCCGCAGCCACGTAGGAATTGCTCCAACTCCTCATGCTCGATGCGCGCGAGCAAGGTCGGGTTGCTGATCTTGTAGCCATTGAGGTGCAGGATCGGCAGCACGGCTCCGTCGGTAATTGGGTTGAGAAATTTGTTGGACTGCCATGCAGTCGCCAGCGGACCTGTTTCCGCCTCACCGTCGCCGATGATGCAGGCGACGATCAGATCGGGATTGTCGAACGCGGCCCCGAAGGCATGGCTGAGCGAGTAGCCCAGCTCGCCACCTTCGTGAATCGAGCCCGGCGTCGTCGGCGCGACATGGCTGGAAATCCCGCCGGGAAACGAGAATTGCTTGAACAGCTTTTTCATCCCGGCTTCGTCCTGGCTGACGTTCGGATAAATCTCACTATAGGTGCCTTCGAGGTAAGTGTTACCCACCAGCGCCGGGCCGCCGTGCCCGGGACCGGCGATATAGAACATATCCAGGTCATATTTCTTGATGACCCGGTTCAGGTGCACATAGATGAAGTTCTGGCCGGGCGTCGTGCCCCAGTGTCCGACCACCAGCGGCTTCACGTGCGATAGTTTCAGCGGCTCCTTCAGCAGCGGATTGTCGTAGAGATAAATCTGGCCGACCGACAGATAGTTGGCGGCGCGCCAGTATGCATCAATCTTGTGGAGCAGTTCCGGGGAAAGAGTTGTCGTCTTCATGGTTCAATTGCCTTTCTTTGAGCCAAGACCTAGAACGCGGCATACCGTCCTGGCGATCATGAGTTCTTCGTCCGTATGAATGACGCGGACAGCGACCCGGCCGGGCGCCGCGGAAATCACGCCCGCGTTCGCCGCGTTTCGCTTCTCTTCGAGTTCTATTCCCAGGAATCCCAGCCCATCGCAAATCCGGGTGCGGACCACGGGCGCGTTTTCGCCGATGCCGCCAGCGAACACCAGCGTGTCCAGTCCGCCCAATGCCGCCGCGAATGCGCCGATCCATTTCTTGACCTGGTAGCAAAACAGCGCGACCGCCTCAGCCGCCCGCACGTCCTGCGTTTCATGCTCAAGCAAGTCATGCATGTCGGAACTGGTCTCCGACACGCCGAGCAGCCCGGACCGGAAATTGACCATCTCGTTGAATTGTTTCGCGTTCATTTTTTCAGTGCGCGCCAGATACCAAACCAGTCCGGGATCGAGATCGCCCGAGCGGGTGCTCATCGGCACTCCGGCGGTCGGAGTGAAACTCATGCTTGTGTCGATCGATTTGCCGTGACGAACTGCCGCCAGGCTCGCGCCGTTGCCTAGGTGAGCGAGAATGACCCGGCCTTGCACCGTTTCCGATCCTTCCAGGCGGGCCAGTTCTCCCATCAGAAACGCATACGACAACCCGTGGAACCCGTACCGCCGCACCCCTTGCGCTTCGTAGCGGCGCGGGATCGGCAACAAGCGGGCGACTTGCGGCAGGTCATGGTGAAAAGCCGTGTCGAAACACGCCACTTGGGGCAGGTCAGGAAATCGGCGATGAAACGCCTCGGTCAAGAGGATCTCTTCGGGCAAATGGTCTGGATCGAAGGGACTGAGGTGGTGCAGTTCCTCAACCATCTCCGGAGTGATTCGATCCGCCTCGAAATACTTCGGCCCGCCATGCACCACGCGATGCCCCACCGCGGTCAATGCATCGCGGCCGCTGCGTTCTTCGATCCAATCCATCAACACATTCACCGCGACCGTGTGGTTCGGCACAGCCAACGGTCGGGAAAAGTTCTCCGAACCTTTGACTGCAAACGTGGCGCCCGCCAGGCCGATCCGTTCGATACTCCCATCCAACGCGCGGCGGATCGACTCGCCAGCTTCGAACAACGCGAACTTGATGCTCGACGAACCGCCATTGACCGTCAGAATGCGCGGGCTAGCCGGCTTCATGGATGACTCCTTTATCAGTGCGCAATCCGAACGAAGCCAGTTTCGCGCACGTGGAGATGTAATCCGTGTGAAGAATGCCCGTACCGGACCTTGAGCTGAGCGACCATCTCAATCATGTCGGGGTAAGGTTTCGATTGCGCGAACATGAAGCGCTGAAACTGAGCCCGGGTGAATGGCCGCTTTTGGTAGAAGACCACCCGGCCTAAATATTCTTCCAGCGTGAGCTTCCCCTCCTCATAGGTGTCGAAGGTCAGGTGATGCCGATCCTCCATCTCGGCCAACTCCAGCTTGAAGTTAGCCGCCGCCCGCTTGCGGGCGTTATGATCCCACCCGTTGCTGAGCAGGACACCGCCGATATCGAGAAACATGCAGGTGATTGCAGTCGCGTTCTTCATCGCCCTTTCATAACCAACCCCCGCAAAATCCGGCTCGATGCAAGCCACTGGCGATGTATGGGCAGTCTCGCATCAATCGCCACAATAAGCCGGTGCGATAGTTTTCGATCATCAAGACAATCGGCCCTTGATTAAGCCCGTAATGCCATGGTGATACCCAGCCATAGGGATTGCCGGATTTTACCGGGTAGGTCGGGTTAAAAGTCGCTTTGAAGCCGTAGGGGTTAAACTCTGTCAATTTAACCTGACTAATAAAGTAGTCGATCGTGGGCAGCACGATCTCGGGCGCAAACGGCAGCGATGTAACTACTGCCCACGGCGCGATGGTGCCGTCGTCGGGTCCATACGGCACGCCTCGTCCCAGGTAATCGAAGAATTGGCGCTCGATGCCGTTCAGTTTGATTGTCTCGAAGCCGGGGCCGTCGCTCGCAGTAATTCCCCAGCAATAGCGGCCATAGCCGGCGAACTTGTGCGGGTTGTCCATCGCGTACTGTTGCTGGACATAGGTCGCGCGACGGCTGTTCTCGAAATAGTCGATGCCCTTTGCGCGCATGTACGCGTCCTGAATACCGCGAAAATCAATCCAGAGGTGGGAGAGCTGGTGCGTGAACAATGGCCCGGCGTAAAGGTATTCATACCCGTAACAGTGTTCCCACCGATAAGTCGAACTCCAAGCCGTGTAGCAACTCTCGGGCAGCGGATGAGCGGGCGAGCCCAGCCCCAGGATATACAGCAGCATTGCCTCGTCGTAGCCTGCCCAACGGTATTTGAGAAACCCGCTCTCGGGCTTCCATCCATGCGTAAGCGTTGCGCCACGGTTTTGCGCCCATTGAAAATCCGCGCGGCGATAGAGTTGGTCGGCGAGGGTTCGGATTTCATGCTCGTCGACAGAATCCGCGTCAAAATAAACTCCGGCCGTCAACGCACCCGCGAGCAGAAAAGCGCTATCTATCGTTGACAGCTCACATTGCCAGGCGCGCCGGCCGCTCCGCATGTCGAGAAAGTGATAGTACAGGCCCTGGTAGCCGGTGGCGTCTGGTTCGGGACCTTGCGGGCTGTTCCAGAAAAAACGCAGCGTGGTCAGCGTTCGTTCTACCGCTGAGGCACGCGGCATAAATCCGCGCTCGACAGACACCGGGTAAGCCGCCAACGCGAAGCCGGTAGCGGCAATACTGGCAGGCCAATTCGCTGCGGTCTTGTCGATCACCAGCCCGTTCTCTGTATTCGTCTCATGCAGAAAGTAGCTGAATGATTGGTGCTGAAGCCTTTCCAGCTCAGCTTCGCCGATTGGTTGCGCGCCGCTCATGGATTCACCTGGACGCAGTCACCAGTCCCGGCACATTCACCAGCATCGAGAGCGGCGCGGCTTTCCTGCCAGCGGGCTAACCTTCGTGCTCATTTCTGGCTCTTGAGCTGAGCGCTCTTGTGCGCGATGCCGTCGAGAAGGTCGTCCCAGGACTTGACGAACGACGCCGCTCCCTCGCGCTGCAGTTGTTCCGCCAGAGCGTAGAGGTCGATACCCGCCTGCGTGAACCGCTCGAGGTCTTGCTCCGCGTGGCCGCCGTCGGGCGGCATCGCCGCGCCGATGTCGCCGTGGTTGGCGAACGCCTGCAAGGTATTCTCCGGCATGGTGTTCACCGAGTACGGCGCGGCCAGCGACTTGACGTACAGGATGTCCGACGCTTTCGGATCCTTGGTGCCGGTGCTCGCCCATAACATGCGCTGCGAGCGCGCGCCGGCATTGAGGAGACGCAGCCAGCGATCGGAAGCGAGCAGATCGCGGTAGGCTTTATAGGTATCCATGGCCACCGCGATACCGAGCTGGTTCAGGAGGCTTGCGGGCGCCTTCGCCGCTATGGCCACGTCCCAGCGGCTGACGAACAGCGAGGCGACGGAGGCTACCTGTGGATTCAAGCCCGCGGCGACGCGTCGTTCGATACCACGGATGTACGCCTCGGCAGCCGCCACGTATTGCTGGCGCGAGAAGAGCAGTGTCACGTTGACCGGCACACCTGCGAAGATCGACTCCTCGATGGCCGGGAGGCCCTCGCGCGTGCCGGGAATCTTGATGAACAGGTTGGGCCGGGCCGCCCGCGCGTGAAGTTCCTGCGCCGCCGCGATGGTGCTCTTGGTGTCGTAGGCAAGCTTGGGTGAGACCTCGAGCGACACCCAGCCGTCGACCCGATTGGTCGCCTCGTGGATCGGACGGAAGAGATCGGCGGCGGACGTCAGGTCTTCGATCGCGAGCTCGAAGAACAGCGCCTCGCCCGACTTGCCTTCCTTCAATTTCTGGCGGATGCCGTCGTCGTAGTCGTGACTGTTCTTCATGGCGTGGTCGAAGATTGTGGGGTTCGAGGTAAGCCCACTGACTGAGAACTCCTGAATGTAGCGGCGGAGCGTGCCGCTGGTCAGCAGACCACGGGTGATATTGTCGAGCCAGAGGCTCTGGCCCATTTCGTGGAGTTGTTGGGTCGCTTTCATCATTTCTCTCCTGGACAGAACGGTGCGGCGTTAGTGTGGCCGGCGGCGATCAGGCCGAGCAGGGGCGCGGCCGCGGGGGACCGTCATCCGGATGCCTCCTTGAGTTTAGGGTCGTGCCAACGATCGTGTGAAGCGAGGATCGCATCAGCCGCTTTCGGCCCCCAACTGTGGCGCTTATAGGGCCGAACCCGGTGATGGTTCTTAAGGACCGGGTCGACTACCGACCAGGCGGCCTCAACCGCATCCTCACGGGTGAACAGCGCTCCGTCGCCGACCATGGCGTCGGTCAAAAGCCGCTCGTAGGGCGCTTCCTCTCCCGGCTGCTCTTCGGACAGGTAGAGCTCTCGCTGGTCGCCGACGAACTCCTTGCCAGCGCGCTTGACGCGAGCCGCGAGCGCGACGGCGGAGCCGGGAGAGAGCCGGAAGCGCACATAGTTGGTGCGGCCAATGACAGGCGCTGAGTCGGCGAAAAGCCTCTGCGGCGGCGGCTGCAGTTCCACCAGGACCTCGGTCGCCGTTTCGGCCAGGTATTTGCCCGAGCGCAGGTACCACGGCACCCCGGCCCATCGCCACGAGTCGATGAACAGCCGCAGCGCGCAGAAAGTCTCGACGTCGGAGTTCTTCGCCACGTCCGGCTCGTTGCGGTAGCCAGCGTACTGGCCGCGCACCAAGTCGTCGGGCTTCAGCGGGCGCATGGCTTGAAAGACCTTGGCTTTCTCGCTGTGCACGGCTCCAAAGTCCCTATCGGCCGGCGGCTCCATGGCAAGCAGCGCGACGATCTGGAAAAGGTGGTTCTCGATCACGTCGCGCAGGCAGCCGGCGGTTTCGTAAAACGCGCCGCGGTCCTCCACGCCGATTTCCTCGGATAGGGTTACCTGGACGCTGGCCACGCAGTTGCGGTTCCAGATCGGCTCGAGAAAGGAATTGGCGAAGCGGAAATAGAGGATGTTCATGATCGCCTCCTTTCCCAGGAAGTGATCGATGCGGAAAATCGAGTCTTGCGTGAACACTTTCTGCGCGACGCGGTTGAGCTCCCGCGCGGACGCCAGGTCGCGTCCGAACGGCTTTTCAACAATGACGCGCGCATGCTCGGCCAAGTTCGCGGCACCCAGCCCTTTGATCACCGTCTCGAAGAGCGGAGGCGGGATGGCGAGGTAGTGCGCCGGGCGCCTGGCGTCACCGAGCGCCTCCCTTATCGCCGCGAACGTGCGTTGATCATTATAATCCCCACTCACGTACTTGAGGTGGGACAGAAGGTGGTGGAGGGCGCGCTGGTTATCGATCCCGCCCGATCGCCTGATGCTGTCCGTCACGCGTTTGTGCAGACGCACCAGACTCCACTTCGGGAAGGCGACGCCGATTACCGGGACCTTCAGCGTGCCTCGTTTCGCCATCGCATAGAGGGCGGGGAAGATCATCTTGTGGGCGAGATCTCCCGTCACACCGAAGAGCACCAGCGCGTCAGAACGAGACGCGGTCATCAGGCGCCTCGCTGGCCGGCGGCGGCCGGAGTTTTAAAAAACATGCGGCCCGTGCGGCCGAAGCCGTTGAACGCAATACTGGCTGACACTTTTGTAAGTCCCTCGGATTCGAAAATGGACCGTAACACGACAAAATCACCCAACACCTTGAGCTAGAATTGCTCGGTGCTGGTACGAACAACGCTTCGCGAGTTATTTTAGCGCAGATTCGGCGTTCGGCTCATCCCGCAATCGGCAATATTTGTTCCTCGGATTACAAAGCGCGCTTAACGTCTTGACGGAGTTGCACGCATACGGAGTCCAGGGAGTTCCCGTAAAACCGTTCGGTTGATGGAACAGATGACATCCTTATGAAAGCCCGCATTGTGGAGAATTCTTGAGTTCTTCGTGAGATAGGAGTCGTAGCTATTGTCGTCGCACGCCGTCAGCCCGATATTTCAGAGGTGGCGAGCCGGTTGGAGCAAACAATCAAGATTCGTCGATGAGAAGTGGAAGGATTATAGCGGCGCTGTTTGCGCGTATCGGCACATCCGCGCTATGCGTTAGATCGTCGTGACACGCTTGGTGTTCTGCAATTTCCAGTTGCGTTTAGCAAAACTGCCGGGGGCCGCATGGCCGAACGCTGTGACGTAGCGATCGTTGGAGCCGGGCCGGGCGCTTCGATTGCCGCATATATCCTCGCCAAGGGCGGGCTCGAAGTGATTATGTTCGAGCGCGGCGACTACCCGGGCTCAAAGGCGATGTTCGGTGGTGTGCTCTACACGACCGTGCTCAGCAAGTACTTTCCGGACTTTCCGGGAGCAGGCTGCGTCGAGCGCCACGTCATCGAAAAGCGTTTCTCGATGCTTTCGGCGAGCGATGAGCTTGCGCTCTCGTTCAAGTTCCTCGATTTCGAGCCTCCTTATTACAACCATTCGTTCACGGCCCTGCGCGCTATATTCGACCGCTACCTGGCCAAAAAGGCGGAAGCGGCAGGCGCGCTGCTGGTCACGCAGACGGTTGTCGACGAGGTAATCGCGAGCGAAGGCCGGGTGGTGGGAGTTCGCGCGCGGCGCGAGGGTGGCGAGGTGCTCGCCAACGTGGTGATCGCCGCGGACGGCGCGAATTCGCTGATCGCGCAGTCGGCGGGGCTTCGCGGCGAGCTTCCGCTCTCGGTGATTCTCGGCGTCAAGGAGGTGGTCTCCCTGCCGCGCGAAGTCATCGAGGATCGCTTTTCGCTGGAAGGAGACGAAGGCGCGGCGTACGAGTATCTCGGCGGCGGCGCGGTGCGGGGCGCGATGGGGGCGGGTTTCCTCTACACCAACCGCGACACGATTTCCGTAGGCTACGGGATCCCGCTAGGCGCGCTCAAAGCGCTGGGCGCCCAGCCCGACGAGCTGTTGAACGAATTCAAGATGCATCCGGTGGTGCGCCGTCTACTGCGTGGCACCACGCCCGAGGAGTACTCGGCGCATCTGATTCCGGAGATGACGCCGCGCGACCTGCCGCATTTCGTGGGCGACGGAATTGTCGTAATCGGCGGCGCTGCCGGGCTGGTCAATGCGAACCCGCTATTCCACGAGGGCACCAACATGGCGATGGCCTCGGGGGTGATGGCGGCCGAGACGATTCTCCAGGCGCACAAGGCGGGCGACTATTCGGCCAAGGCGCTCGAGCCCTACGCGAGCCGCCTTCGCGAGAGCTTCGCGTGGCAGGATTACGATCGCTATCAGGGGCTGACGCGGATGGCCGAGACCCATCCCCAGTTCTTCAGCAAATACCCCTACGAATTCACCAAGCTCGCGCGCAAGTTGTTTTCCGTCGAGCCCACCGATGACGGGATGCAGGTGCCCAAGCGCACGCTGGAGCTGGCCGTCGCGGATCACGTACTCGCCGAGCTCGGGCTGATGAGCCTCGGCCTGGACCTTCTCGCGGCCGGCAAGGCGGCTATACTCTAAGGGCACAGACCAGGGAAGGAGAACTGGTTGCAATGGCAGCGGAAGTCAAAAATTCATCCGGCATTGCGAAGCTCAGCGGGTTGGCGAACTTTCTAGGGCCGCCCAAGTTGCTCGGCCGCGATGACAAACTCGCGACCCTGGTGATGAAGGTTGACGAAGGAAGTCCGCACCTCAAGATCATCGATCAGGGGGTCTGCCTCAAATGCCTCGACAAACCCTGCACGGTGACATGCCCGGTTGAAAACTACAAAGTCGAGGACAACGGTCACACGACGATATACTGGAGCAACTGTATCGAGTGCGGCACCTGCAGGATCATCTGCCCGTTCCACAACATCTCGTGGCGATACCCAAGTGGCGGATTCGGCATGACCTACCGCTACGGCTGAAGCGAGGAGATCGGAAGATGCGAATTAAATCGCGCGCCGGCAATTTCAATATGACGATCGAGGACGTCGGGGTCGAGGACGGCGAACTCATAATGACCGGCAAGATGGGAGTGTGGTCGGCCAAGACCATGCTCAGCGTCGATGAGCTGCGGGAAATGCTGGGCACAATGAAGGTCAGCGCCAAGGTAGTCGATTTCGCCGCGCTGTTCGCCTTCCGCTACCTGGTCGGGCTGGTCGAGGAAGATCGCCGCCGACGGCTTGCTCCCACCGCACCACCCGCCGCGCCGGCACCGAAGCCGCAATGAATCGCGCTCGCGAGCGCAGGAGGATATTGACATGGCTGATGACATCAAGCTCTCGGAACTAGAACAGGTCGACGAGGCGTTCAACTTCCCGCTCTTCGACGCAATCTTCAACCGCCGCTCGCGCCGCTTCGGCTTGGGCATGGAGATCAAGGAGGGCCCCAACAAGCACAAGTCGCAGCACCCGCCGCTGCCGCTCGATGAAGTCGAGGAAGCGATCCTGATCGCGGCCGGCACCGGGGTCTCGGGCCTCAACCTGTCCGACATGCCGCACACGCCGCGTCCGGACAATCTCGATGCCGTCCAGAACTGGGATGGGATGTGCAATACGATGGTCGAGCACGTGGGGCGCACCTGGGCGAGCCCGTGCGGAAATCACGGCACCGAGCTCTTTTATACCAATGACGAGGGTGTTTACCTGATGAAGTTGCGCGACGTGCAGCCGGTGCATTTGCAGGAGGTCGCCTCCAGGAGCGATCGCGATCGGCTGCTCGATTTCGTGCGCCAGAACCGCGTCAAGCTGTTCGACGGGCGGCTCGATGTTCCGCGCAATACCGGCGCAATCATGTCATTCAACCTGTGGAACGCAAACATGCCCGGCAGCACCCTGTTCATGCCGGTGACCGACATCACCGAGGAAATGATCAATGCGGTGATGTTGCAGGCGGACCTGGGTCAATATGTCGTCGATGATCGCAACAATATGCGTCCCTGCATCGACCAGCGCTGGATTCGCGAGGGCTGGGTTGACACGCCGGTGCCGCTCTCGATGTTCGAGAACCAAATGATGCTTGCCACTGCCGGCGCTGAGGGCGCGTTCATCGGCCACAACATACTGCTGGCCGAGCAGGCGCTGGGCCTGGGCGGATGGTTGTACGGCGGAATGAATAGCCTGGTGGTCATGGGCGGCACACCGACAGGCTGCGGACTCGGCTTTCGCTTCGAGTCGAACCCGAAGAACCCGGACGCCTTTGCAGCTCCGGTCGGAATCGACGGCCAGTTCGAGACCTTCCGGCCGCCCTACTACAAGGACATGGACGCGGCGGTCGATGCGGTGGTGGCGAAGAAGTTCGGCCCCAACGGCACCTTCAACCCGTTCGCGAAAAAGCCCGTGCCGTACAAGAACCGCGCAGACTTCCTGCGCCAGGTACCGCACACGCCGGAAAAGACCATCCAGATCTGCAAGGAGACTTGCCGCTATGTCTGGGATACGTTCGGCACCTTCCCCGCGTTCGCTCCGCCGGCGGTGCTCTACGTGTACATCCAGGCGCAGCACATCGAGCTTGAATTTTACGACAAGTACTATGATGGCCCCGCCTATCTGAAGAGCCACAAGGATCACATGAGCAAGTGGCATGCGGGGGCGGCGAGGATGCGCAAGGTCGCCTAAGCGATGCGGGTGGTGTTCGAAGAGGAGTCGATCCATGGCTGACTCGACCGGAATTGGCAAAGTTCTGCGCGACATAACACAAGCATATGTTGATGGCCTCTCGACCATCGGTGGCGCGATCGGTGATGTCGCCAAGCGCCGCATGCCCGACGGCCAACGGAGGATGGAACACTGGATCGGAGTTGCGCGCGCAGCCAAGGACGGCTACGTAGCGGCAATCGATCAGGGCTTCGCCATTTGGGAGCGGCGGATTCGTCAGACGATGGCGCCCGCGCAGTCGTCCTCCTCTGGAAGGGAGTCGAAGAGCGACCAGCAGGCTCCAGCCAGCCAAATCGAAACGTGGCTCGAGACATGGCGCAATGCGAATGAGTCCTTCATGCAATCGATTCGCGAGAGTGGACTCGGCGAGGAAGCTCTCAAGCAAACCAGGGAATTGCGCAAGACGCTTGAGGATGGCCTCAAAAGCTTGCAGAAGCTATGGCAGCCCTCAAGCAAGCGCCGCCGGAGATGAGCTCGGCAGAACTGAGCGCTGCCAAGGGAGAGCACGCAAAAATTAAAGATGTAGTTCCTCGATAAGCTCCAGCGCCTTGGTAAAGTTATCAATGGGACAGCATCCTGGATGTTGTTCATCGATCAAGTGCGGCTCGTCGCGCATTCTCGCCGCAGGAAAGACGCTGCTTAAGTCATGCGTTGCGGACCATCAAGCCTCCATCGACGGGAATGATCGCGCCGGTGATGTACGAAGCGGCCGGAAGGCAGAGGCTGAACGTGATGTGCGCGACTTCTTCCGGATAGCCGTAGCGTCTCAACGCGGTCCGGCGTTTGGCAAAAATCGTCTTGTGCTCTTCGGGAATCGCGTCAGTGAGGGCGGTGCGGATCGGTCCGGGGCAAATGCAATTGACGGTGATTCCCTCGGGGCCGAGATCAACCGCCAGCGCGCGCGTCAGCCCGATGATACCGGTCTTGGCGACCGCGTAAGGACTGTCGCCGGGAGTCGCGCCGAGGCCCTCGGTCGATGCGATATTGACAATTCGCGCGGCGTCGGACTTACGCAGATGCACGAGCGCGGCGCGGACCATCCGCTGTTGCGCGGTCAACAAACCGGCGATGGTGCGGTCCCAGATGCGGTCGTAGTCGTCGCTGTCGAGCGCAGCGACGCCGCCGAAACCGGCGTTGTTGATGAGGATGTCGAGCCGGCCGAAACGTGCGGCCACGCCGCCAACGACGCGCTTGATCTCGGCCGCATCGGATACGTCGAGGCGCCATCCGTGCGCGGTTCCGCCGGCGGCGGCGATCTCCTCGACGACGCGCGCAACGCCGGCTTCGTTGATGTCGGTAATCGCGACGAGCGCGCCTTCGCTGGCGAACAGATGCGCGGTGGCGCGGCCCATTCCGCTGGCGGCGCCGGTGATCAGCACCGCGCGTCCCTTGACCGAGCGATCGAGTCTTCTCAGTGGATCCATTTCAATTCTCCCTGTCGAACCAGCGACGTGACGATTGCCGAGCTATCACACCCGGTGTTAGTTGGGATAGCTGAAGGCCAGTCTTACTCCAGACGAACGGGGAGAAAAATATCCGATGGCGAGCAACGAACAGGAACGCGACGCGTGGCTCGCGCAAGTCAGTGAGGCTGCGCTCGAGCCGGAACTGCCGATAGTCGATCCGCATCATCACCTGTGGGACCATCCTGGCAGCCGCTACATGCTCGATGAGATAGTCCGTGACACGGCGTCGGGGCATCGCGTGCTCGCGACGGTGTTCGTGGAATGCCTTTCGATGTATCGCGCGGACGGCCCGGAGCCGATGCGGCCGGTTGGCGAGACCGAGTTCGTCAATGGCATCGCGGCCCAAAGCGCGAGCGGGCAATATGGCGAAACGCGCGTCGCGGCGGGAATTGTGGGCTTTGCGGATTTGACGTTGGGAGCCGCGGTCGAACCGGTATTGCAGGCGCATATCGCCGCGGCGCCGGCGCGCTTTCGTGGCATCCGCCACGCCGGGGGCTTCGACCCGAATCCAGCGGTGAGGAATTCGCATACCAACCCGCCCGCGGATTTGTACGAATCGACGCGCTTCCGCGAAGGCTTCGCCAAATTGCGGGGCTTGGGTCTCAGCTTCGAGGCGTGGCAGTACCATCCGCAGATGCCGGCGGTGATCGCGCTCGCCAGAGCGTTCCCGGATACGATGATCGTGCTCGATCACTTCGGCGGCCCGCTGGGAATCGGTCCTTACGAAGGCCGGCGCGCGCAGATATTCGGCCAATGGAAGAAGAACCTCGCGGAACTCGCGCGATGTCCAAATGTCGTGGCCAAGCTCGGTGGAATCAACATGCCGGTGAATGGATTCGGCTGGCATCGGAGGCCGTCGCCGCCGAACTCCGACGAACTCGTGGCGGCGACGCGGGACTACTATCTCCACACGATCGATCAGTTTGGGCCGCGACGATGCATGTTCGAGAGCAACTTCCCGGTGGACAGGATCTCATGCTCGTACGTCGTGCTCTGGAACGCATTCAAGAAGATCGCGGCGGGTTTCACGAAGGACGAAAAAGCACAGCTATTCCGGCGCACCGCGTCGGAGGTCTATCGCTTGACGCTCACGCCCAAGGCACCGAGCCAGGCGCCGGCGCGGTAACTCACGCGGCGTGAGTGCGTTGCCCGGGCAATCCACGCTTCCTGAGTGCGGGACCCGGACGCGCGCTCATCTCACGCGGCACTATAGTTTCGCTGCAACTGGGGCAAGTCAGCTTCGGATTGATCGCGTGACCGCAGCGCCGATGGACCAGCTCGACCGGCGCGCCCGCGTGCCCTGCCATCCAGTGGTCGCCCCACGTGATCATCGCGACGAGAAGCGGGTAGAGGTCAATGCCCTTCTGGGTAAGTCGATACTCGAATCGGCGCGGTCGCTTCTGGTATTCGATCCGGCGCAGGATGCCATCGCGCACCAGCTTGCGAAGCCGATCGGACAGACGATGAGGCGTCATGCCGAGGTCGTCGCGCAAGCCATCGAACCGCCGGATTCCGAGGAAGGCGTCGCGGATAATGAGCATCGTCCATCGATCGCCGACGACCGACAGGGTCCGCGCGACCGAGCAGGTCATCGTGTTGATTTCGTTCCAGCGCATCGTTGAGGGTAGCGGCTTGTGCTTGACTCAATAGTAAGTTCCAAAATAGAAGTTAGTCAAGAACGCGCGCCCCCCCAAGGAGTTCTCAGATGAGCGATGAATGGCGGCCGACCGTGTGCATCCTGTGTTCCGTCAACTGCGGAATCGAAGTCAAGCTCGACGGGCGCCATATCGCGCGCGTCCGCGGCAATCGCGCGCACGTCGCCTCGCGCGGCTACGCTTGCGAAAAGGCCCAGCGCCTCGACTACTACCAGAACGGGCGCGATCGTTTGACCGCGCCGCTGCGCCGCAGGCCTGACGGCACGTTCGAAGAGATCGACTGGGACACCGCGATTGCCGAGGTCGCCGCCGGTCTCATGCGAGTGCGCGACCGGTGGGGCGGCCCGAGCATCTTCTATTACGGCGGCGGCGGCCAGGGAAACCATCTGGTCGGCAGTTATGGAGCAGCGACCAAGCGCGCGCTCGGCGGAGTCTTTTCGTCCAACGCGCTCGCCCAGGAAAAGACCGGAGAATTCTGGGTCGACGAGATGCTCTGCGGTGCGCGCCTCAACGGCGACTACGAGCATGCGGAGGTGGCGGTATTCGTGGGCAAGAATCCGTGGCAGTCGCACGGCTTTCAGCGCGCACGCCCGGTGTTACGCGAGCTCTCGTCCGATCCGAATCGTGCGCTGATGGTGATCGATCCGCGCCGGACCGAAACCGCGGCGATGGCAGACTACCATCTCCGTGTTCGTCCGGGCACCGACGCATTCTGCCTCGCCGCGATTCTCGGCGCACTGGTGCAGGAGGATCTGATCGATCACGACTTCATCCGCGATCGCACGCGCGACGGCGATGAGCTGATCGCGACGCTGAAGGACGTACCCGTCGCCGACTACTGCGCCCGCAGCCGGCCTCAGCGAGGAGTCCGTGCGCGAGGTGGCGCGCCGAATCGCGCGCGCATCGAGCGTTTCGGTCCTCGAAGATCTCGGCATCGAGCAGTCGCTCCACAGCACGCTCAACTCGTATCTGGAAAAACTGATCTTCGTGCTGACTGGAAATATCGGGAAGCGGGGCGCAATGAACGCGGGCACGAGTCTCATCGGGCTGGCGAGCGGCCGGGTTGCGGCCTACACGAGCCCCGTCGGCGGACATCGCATTATCGGCGGTCTGGTCCCCTGCAATGTGATTCCCGATGAAATCCTGACCGACCATCCGAAACGTTTTCGCGCAATGATCATCGAAAGCGCCAACCCGGTTCACTCGGTCGCCGACAGCGCGCGGATGCGCGAGGCGCTCAAGGCGCTCGAATTCGTCGTGTGCATCGACGTTGCGATGACCGAGAGCGCGCGGCTGGCGAACTACGTGCTCCCGGCATCGTCGCAATACGAAAAGTGGGAAGCGACCTTCTTCGGCGCCGCATTTGAGACCGATACCACCACCGCGAACACCTTCACGTTGCGCGCCCCGATTCTCGATCCGCAGCCCGGAACCCTTGCCGAAGGCGAGATTCATCGCCGGCTGGTTCGCGCGATAGGCGCGATGACCGACGAGGACGTCGCGCCGCTGCGCGCGGCGGCGGCCATGGGACGCAGCGCCTTCGCGACAGAGTTACAGCGGGTCGTCGCCGAGCGGCCGCAGCTGGCGGCGGTGATGACCGTCCTTCTTTACGAGACGCTCGGCCCGACACTTGGCGCCGGCAACGAGAACGCGGCGTCTCTGTGGGGAGCGTCGCAAAACTTCGCGCGCAGATATCCGGAATCGCTCCGCCGCGCCGGGTTCAACGGCGGAGCCCATGAGCTTGGCGACGCTCTATTCGACGCGATGCTGAAGAATCGCTCCGGAGTTGTGATCAGCGTCGATCCGTTCGCTGAGACCTGGCGGCGGATTCCGGATGGGCGGATTAATCTGACGATTTCCGAATTGATGAATGAACTCAAGTCGCTGCGCGATGAGCATCCGACGCGCAACGCCGAGTTCCCGTTTGTGCTGTCAGCAGGTCAACGACGCTCCTCGACTGCGAACACGATCATTCGCGACCCTCAATGGCGGCCCAAGGATCCAGTGGGTGCGCTCTGGATGAATCCGATTGACGCGTCCGGGCTTGGAGTCGAAAGCGGCGGCCGCGTGCGCTTGGTCACGAAGCGAGCCAGCACGGAGACGGTTGTCGAGGTGACCGACAGTATGCTGCCCGGACACGTCGCGCTGCCGAACGGGTCGGGGCTGTGGTACCCCGATCGCGAAGGGCAGGAGTTTTTGCATGGCGTGCCGCCTAACGAGCTGACGGCATCCGAGGATCGCGACTGGATCGCGGGCACGCCGTTTCACAAGCAGGTGCCGGCCCGGATCGAGCGGGTGGGTTAGGTTCGCCTGACCAGGTGATTGCGCGGCCAGGAGATCAGACGCTGACAGTGGTCCCATGATAGTAGTGCTGCAAGATTTCCATGTAAGTCTTGCCCTCATTTGCCATAACTGCCGCGCCGATCTGGCATAGGCCGACACCATGTCCCCAGCCGGCTCCTATCAAGACAAAGCGGCCGGACTCCTTGTCTACGACGAATGCAGAGCTGTACAGATGCGTGCGCGATAAAGCGCGGCGAATTTCAAGTTCTTTACCGACGATGATGTAGTCGCGTTCCCCGGTGATCTTGAGCCGATATATTCGGCCTGAAGGGCCGCGAGCGAGCGCCTGCAGGTCGCGAATAGGACCAAGATCCGCGCCAAGCCTGGATCCGATCAGATCAGCGAGTTCTTCGGGCGTGTACGCGACCCGCCAGCGATAGAAATCTCTGGTCTCCTGATCGAATCCCGGGAGAACGCGTGAGAGAAGCTCCGAATCGTGAGTATCGCAGTAGGCAGGCGGGCTTGAACGTATCCATGTCTCAGGACTGTAAGAGCTGGATTGCGCCGGACCGTCGTAGATTGATTCAAGATAGGGAATATCTTCATCTTCCCAAGCGGTAGCATAGCGCTCGGTCATTCCGCCGCAGCATTTGGAAAACCGTGCGTCGCAGATAGCGCCCTTGTAACGGAGAAACTCGCCGGCCGTGGCGCGAGCCGCTTCGGCTGCGGCTGGAGAGAATGCTTTCGTGATGCCCTGATAGCGCTGGCAGTGGTCGTCGGCGCACACATCGAAATCCGGATGCGCTTCGCGGCCGTACCAGCGAAGGATTTCGTGAGAATTGAGACGCTGCCCGTTCCCGGAGCGCGGCGGATTTGCTTTAGGAAACCACAGCCAGCTGCGCGAAATCACCGCGTGAGCTTTCAGCAGTTCGAGCGGACAGGAGGCGCTCATCTCGGACGAAATCACGCTCGTGACGTAGTCTTCGAGCGCAACATCATTGATCACCGTCAGCCCGGTTTCTCGTTTCATGAGGCGAAAAGCCCCGCGGAATACCTGGCGCTCCTTGCGCTGCCAATGAAATCCGATTCCGATCGTGACGTCGTCCAGCGCAAAGGCGCACGATGCCAGGCTCCGACGGAGTGAGCGTAACTTCAGAAGTAAATCTGTAGCGCGCGGGGGTGTACGGCTTGCCGGAAGTATCGGTAAACCTACCCGTCAATTCGACTTCGACAGCGGATTGTCCTTCGATGAGGCCTACCGATACGTTCAACGCTCACTCTCCAGCTTGCGGGCGACTTCCTGAAACTGACCGTCAGGCAGAGTGACCTCTCGAAAAATTGCGGCGATGGCGTCAGCCGTGATTCTTTCGAAATGCTGTGCCAGCGGCACGACAAATATTCCGCACAAATCAATCGATGCCGGACTGACCGTCAGTTCCCCTGTATGAAAGACCTCTGGCCGATGTTTTCCTCGCGGAAACAGATATGTGACCCACTCCCCTCTCTCATGAAAGACCGCGATGTTGACCAGCGGTTCCGGCTGTTTGCCCGTCGTTTCCGCGAGCAGATCGATGGCACGATCCATTCGATGGATCAAAGCAGATCGATCCCGTCCACGAAGCAGGAACACATTTCTCCGGTAATTCGGAACAGTGACGCCAGTCAGTCCGGCGGTGTCCTTCGCGATCGGAAACAATCCTCGCGAGCCTGCCTGAAAGTGCATGTGGTCCGGCGCGGATGCTCCGCATTCCGGACCGTTATAGACGACGAAATATCCAGCGAGGGCTGCGGCAATGTCGAGCATATTTCCGAACTGGTTCGCGATGCGCTGCAAGCCGTGTTCCCGGTGAGCGATCGTCAGGTGATGATCGACGATCGGAAACGGATTGCAGTAGATCGTGAAGTCCTGATCGAACCGCAGACCCTCTTCCTCCGAAGGCAGATTCCCCGCACATAGGAAGCAGGGGCGTTTCGCAACCGACTCGCGGTCGACCGACGCCGTGGTGCTAGCCATACGATGGGGAATGTGACGGATGAAGATGTCGAACCAATCGATCCGTACCGGCCGCGTCCTTGCCCGCGCAAGGCCTTCAACGCCTTTCGCAAGCTGCGGCCATGCCCGCGCCTGCCGTTCGAACAGTTCTTCTATTTCGTGGATCATCGGCGCATTCGAGCCTGAATCTCGATAGTTCGGAGCCAGTCCTTGTACAGGTCGTATCGATTGGCAACCTCGAGAGACAGGGCGCTGTCGCTATTGCCTTCCCAACGGCGGCAAAGATAAACGGACTCATAGATCCGGGCGATCTCATAATCACGGCTGATGCGCAACGCGACGGCGTAATCCTCGCCATAGCTGACATTGGGAAATCCTATACGGCGCAGAACCGAGGTATTGAATGCGCGCGGCGCGCCGAGACCATTGATCCGGAGCGCATTGTTTCGTCCATTCTCGCGACTCCACTCGCGATGGTCGATCAGGCCGGGCGGAATCTCTTTCAACGAAAAGTCGACCATCGTATAGGAGCCTATGACCATCGCATAAGGACCAGCTTCAAGTTCTGCAACAATCCGGCGAAGGACGCCGTCATTGACATACAGGTCGTCAGAATCAAGTTGGACGGCGTATTGTCCGCAGTGCCTGGAGTAAATCGCCTCGTTCCAGCACCCGCCGATTCCAAGGTCCCGGCGTTCGGGCACGATGTGTATAAGACGCGAGTCGCCAATTCCGCGCAGAATTTCTGTCGTCCGATCGGTCGAATGGTTATCGACGACGATCACATTGAATTCGAAATCAGCGCTCTGGACGAGGGCGCTTTCAACGGCGTCGAGAACAGTCCGCTCGCGACTGCGAACCGGGATCACGACGCTGGCTTTTACGGGAAATGTTTCCGTCGCGGCCGGAATGTTCTCGAAGTGCGGCTGCAACCAGGCGCCGATTCGTTTGAGATGCGCCGTCGCGATGCGCTCCATTTCGATTTGGTAATCGCGATTGCGCGGATCCACATAATCGAATTGCTTTTGACCCGTCGGCCGCGCATCAACCATCGACGCGCTGTACAACGGTTCGGGAATCCGCACGATGGCGTGGTTTTCCGAAATCCTTAAGCGCAGATCGTATAGTCCTCCCCATTTCCAGGTGCTATCGATTCCCGACTGACGCGCAGCCTGAACCGACACACCGACGACCGGGCCAAAGTCGAAACTGTCGCGGATGCTACCGCTTCGATAGTCGATACGCGGATGGCCTACTGCGTCGGAATAAACCCAGCCGCCGGTTTCACGTATGACCTGCGCCATTCGATCGAACATGCGCGGTCCGGGTTCGATGTTCACCCGCGGATCACCGAGAAAGAGAACATCGGAATCGGCAGCGTCGAGAAGTCGCTGAATACTCGCGGATGAGTAGTCCTTTGGATAGACGAGGTTCACGTTTCTGACTGACCGAATGCAGGCGGAAAGGTAACTTTATACCATAGGTTGTGGTTGTGAGACGGTTCCACCACAAGGGCTAGCTTTGTTCCGTCAAAAAAAATTTGGGCGCGAACCAGAGGGCGTCCGATTGCGAGTTGGCCACGCGAGTCTCGGGCATCCTGACAGTTGCGCATACCGTGAGCGTAGCACGCCGAGTGCATCGGTATCAGGCTGAAAAGTTCATCCCCAAAGCCGACCTGAAATCCGTAACCGAACCAGTGCCGTCGTCTTAGTTACTAACCGCGATGCGCCGCGCCACCGCCTGCGGCCGCACGACGATGACGCCAGCCATTCGATTTGCCTTGAGAAACTCGCTCAATTCCTGTTCCACGACAAAGCCATTGCTGCGCGACGCGTGACGCATCAAAATTTTTTTGCCATCGCGCACGATGATTCCAGCATGAAACACGTCGAGGTGCTTGCGTGTGGACACAAAAAAGATCAGGTCACCGCTTTGCAAATATCGTTCGAGCCGTGGCACCGCCGCCTTCGGCACACATTTCACGCGAGTCCGCTGTACAGCGAGTCCCGGTACAACATTCAGAACGCGTTCCCTGAAGAGTATCGGGACAGCCGGCATCGAAACCGGCCTGATTATCCCTTCGCGTACATTATTGCGAATCCAGAGCGTCATGTAGTGATTGCGCCGATCCCATTGAATGCGGCCTCGTTCATAGCGAATCTTTCGCAGCGACTCGGTGAAGCCATCGACGCTGGAGGCGCGGGCGAGCGCCACAATTGTTTCGATGTAGGTGACACAGTCGAATCCATCGAGGGAAGCCGTGAACACTTCGACGGTGCCGGCCGATCCAATCAGCGGATTTGGTTTGTAGGGATGTCCAAGGAAGTGGCGCGAAAAAGCGTCAATTCGGCTAGCGGCGGAGCGATCATGCTTCGTTTCCGATAGAAGCTGCTCCACGCGCCGCCGGCTGAGACCTCGTGGTTGTGCGTGCTTCATCAGGATTTCATAACTTCACGGCGGTCGAGACCTAGCAGGCTGTTGAAAAAGTAATTTTCAACGCCTGCTCCCTCTCTCTTGTCTCCCCCAAAGGGGGAGATGTTGCAGGTGGGGAAGCCATCTTTCACGCAGGGTGTTGAATGGTTCAAGACCCGAACTGCCCTTCGATAAGAGTTTTTCAACACCCTGCTAGGGCTCGGGGCCTGGCGGCGCAAGCAGCAAGGCGAATCCATCGGCGTCATGAAAATCCGGTTTGCCGGCCGGATGGCGAAGCGCCCAGTACGAGAGCCCATCGCTCGCCTCGATGACCGCCGAGAGCCCGATACGCAGCGAAGCACGCGGGTGGATGGCAGACAGACTATCGAGACGGACAAGGGCGTCGAGCTCAAGCCGACTACCCGTAGAGCGAACGGCAATATGCGGGCGCATCATTTCATTCGCAACAGGACCGCCGTCGCGATAGCCGCGGAAAGCGTAGACGGCCCACTCCCCCGACGGCGCGAAGTTGAACTCGTGGTACGCCGGTTGCCCGTCCACCGCGATGAAGGCCTCGAAGCAGGTGTGGCGCCAGAGCTGGGTAGCGATGCGCGACACGCCCGGCGGAGAGACCCGGATTCGGGGAATATCTCCGTCGAGACGGAAGGTCATCTGGAGTTCAGCGCCGGCCGAGCGGCGTACGAGCACTCCAATGGCGCGCACCGTCTCAGGGTGTGTCGACGGATGGCACCTGAGGTCGATCCAGCGTTCGACGGTCATAACGGGCTCGGTGGCCGCAATGGGATCGCTCTCCGATCGGAATATCGAGTCAATCGTGTTCGTGTGCGGAGAGTCTGGCGTCCGACGATGCGGCATCAGCAGACAGCTTTTCCAGCTCGGTTTCGGAAGTTGGGCTACGCTTGCCGGTCATAGACCTCGCGCCGAACACAGCGCTCAGGTTCAGGTTGCCTGAATCTGCGCTATTGGCCCGCTGACGTCAAACCTCCGCTCCGGCGCCTCAAGCAGTTTGCCCCGGGGAACCGCCGGATTTTCCTCGAGCGGCAATGATGATAGTTGAAGCGATCTGTTCAGGTTGCAGGCTCTAAGTCACAAGTCAGCGGATCCAAGAGAAAGACCATGGATTTTGGAATTGCGTTACCCTCGATGCTCGATGCGTGGAAAACCGTCAAGCGCGCCGAGGAGCTGGGTCTCTCACACGCGTGGTTCTACGACACCCAGATGGTGTCGCCGGACATATTTCGTCACGATGGCTCTGGCAGCGGACAAGACCTCCCGAATAAAGCTCGGCATGGGAGTCATGGTGCCAACCAACCGGATCGCGCCGGTCGCGGCCAATGGGCTCGCGTCACTCAACAAGCTCGCGCCCGGCCGGATTATTTTCGGTGTAGGTACCGGCTTCACTGCGCGCAATACGATGGGGCTGGGGCCGATGCCGCTTGCAGAGATGCGTGAGTATATCCGCGTCGTTCGCGAGTTGTTGTCCGGCAACATGGTCGAATGGGAGTGTGAGGGCGCGCGCCGCAAGATCCGTTTTCTGAATCCGGAGGGTTTTATCAATATTACCGATAGGATTCCGCTGCATATTTCGGCTTTCGCGCCCAAGGCGCGCAAACTCACCGCCGAGATCGCAGACGGATGGATGACGTTTTCGTCCTCGGTAGCGCGTGCGATCTACGAAGCCGGCGAGCTGGCGAAATCGTGCGAGGCTCTTGGGCGCGCTCCCCGGAGTCTGTACCGAACGGTGTTTGCGCTGGGATGCGTGCTGGGCGAAAAAGAATCTGCGGCGAGCGCGCGAGCCAAGGCTCAGGCGGGTCCGATGTCCGCGGTATTTCTGCATGGATTGGTCGAAGCCACGCTCGGACTGAATCTGCCGCCGGAAATTCAGCCGGTGCTCGAGAGTTATCGCAAGCAGCACGCTAGCTATCAGCCGGCCGATGCGCGCTACCTGCAGATGCACACTATGCATTTACTCGGCGTGCGGCCGGAAGAGGAGAAATTCCTGTCTCCGGAATTTATCGCGGCAACCACTTTTACCGCGACCGCGCCCGAACTGCGCGATCGGATCCGCGCGCTCGGCGAAGGTGGCTACGATCAATTCGTCGTTCAACTCGTGCCGGGACATGAGTCCGCGCTGGAAGACTGGGTGCGGGTCTTCGAAAGCGTCTGATACTGAACGCATCGAGGGACACGAATTCGCCGGCGACCATTATCAATACGTACGGCTTCAGGTTTTGAATAGGCACGCGGGCGGGCGTCCGCATTCACGGCGCGCGGAGGATCAAAAGTCATGAACGCTGAAGAGTTCCATCGGACGCGGAAATTTGCAGACACACCGTTTGGCCGTATTGCTTATGTCGAGCGCGGCTCGGGGCCGGTGGCGCTGTTCCTACACGGCTTTCCGCTCAACGGTTTCGCCTGGCGCGACTTGCTTGGCGAACTCGGCAGGGTACGGCGCGCTGCGCCGCGTAAGGCCGGCGATGGCGCAGCGCGGGATGCGCTTTGGCGGCTATACCCTGGCCCTCGACGACAAATGGGCCGCGCGCCGCAAAATCAGGCTTGCTCCGACGCGACTCGGAGCGATACAAGCGGTGCTTGATGCTTAGTCTCCGCTTGGGCGTGCTGTTCATCCATATCGTCGCCGTGATCGTCGCGCTGGGCGGCTCGCTGTTCAGCACTTTCGCGCTCGCTCCCGTTTTGGCGGCGGAACTCGATCCGCCGGCGCGGCTGCGCGTCGCGCGCCGAATCGTTCGCCGCCTGGGCGCGATCGTGCTTACCTCGCTGGCGGTGCTGGTGGTGACGGGAATCTTCAACGTGCTGTTCATCGGCGGCGTTTCGATTCTGCTGGCGATCAAATTGATTCTCGTCGTTGTGGTTATCGCCCTGGCGCTTTATCAATATGGAAGCATCGGCGCGCAGATCTGGATGATCTCGGCGGCGGGTCCGAGTCCGGAAGTCGCAGACCTCCAGGCGCGCTTTCGCCGCGTCGGTCTGGCCGCCGGCGCGATCGTGTTGCTGATTGTCTATCTCTCGATCGGACTCACGCGCGGCTCAGGCGCGATTGTCACGTCCATTCGCTGAGGGTCCACGGATGCCACGAAAAAAATCGCCGCGCGCAACGCCCGCCTGGATGCGGCGGCTAACCGCGCTCGCGATCGCTCTGGGCGTTATCGCGACGCTCAGCTACGGCACGGGCGCGCATATAGCAGTGCGATACCTCAATCCGCCGCTGGGCGCGTGGTGGAATTCCAGCGAGTTTGCAATCGTCGAGTGCGCCGCGGCGGCGGCCGGAATGTTGATCGGAATTCGCATCGGGGCGCGATTGGTAACTGGCGGCGCGCTCAGGAACCGCTCGATGATAGCCGCGGTAATTGTTTGCGCGCTGATGCTGCCGATCGTCGGGCGGGTCGGCGCCGAAATTGCCCGGCTTAGATTCACCAGCGGCGCATCCGCCAACGCATGGCTCATCGACCGCTTCGGCTACGACGTGGGAATGACCTTTGACAAGCTTCTGGCAGCAGGCGTTTACTCGATCAAAATCGCGGCATTTGCGCTTCCGGTAGGGATGGTTCTCTTCGGTGCGGCGATTGCTATGTTCATGACTGCAAAACCTGTTGGCGACACCGCCGCCGCAATTTCCAAATGAATCGAGACGACCGCAAACCCCGCAAACCGCCCGGCATCAGCCGCCGATCGTTCATCAAGGGCGCCGGCGCGGTCGCTGCGGCGGCGGGCCTGGTGCGCGCGCGGCCGGCAGCCGCCGATGAAAAGCGGCTACCGGCAGGTGTCGCAGAAAAGCTCGGGCCTGAAGCTGCGACGATCGAACTGAATATCAACGGCAAGCCCGTGGCGCTCGAGGTCGAGCCACGCGTAACCCTGCTAAGCGCGCTCCGGGAACATCTTGGACTGACAGGCACGAAGCTCGTCTGCGATCGGGGCGCGTGCGGGGCATGCACCGTGCATCTCGACGGCAAATCGGTGACGTCGTGCATGGTGCTGGCGATCGACGCGCGTGGACACCAAATCACCACCATCGAAGGTCTCGGCACGCCGTCGAATATGCATCCGGTGCAGGCCGCATTCGTCGAAACCGACGCGCTGCAATGCGGGTTCTGCACGCCGGGGATGGTGATGTCGGTCGCGGCCGCGCTCGAGCGCAATCCGGCAGCCACGACTGACGAAATCAAACACGCAACCGCCGGAAATATCTGCCGATGCGGCACTTATCCGCACGTCTTCGCGGCCGCTCTCAGAGCCGTTAAGCCTGCACCTGCGAGATCCGCGCGTTCGGTCCGCGCGGCAAAGGACGCCTGATGTCGCGGCGCGTCACGCTCAACCTCGGCTTTGAGGGCAACACCCGCGAGGTCACGGTCGTCATTCCCGACGACGAGCCGACGCCGTGGCAATGGGGCGAGCGCCTGTCCGTGGTCGGCAAGCCCACGGCGCGCGTTGACGGACCACTGAAAGCGACCGGCGCTGCGCGTTACACTTACGATATCGAATTGCCGGGGATGCTTTACGGCGCGATCCTGCGCAGTCCGTGGCCGCACGCGCGGATTCGCGACATCGATCTGTCCGCGGCTCAGCATCTCGAAGGCGTGCGCGCGGTTCTTGCACTTGAAGATCGCGAAATCCGTTTCGCCGGCCAGGAAGTCGCAGCGGTTGCCGCCATCAGTTCCGATCTGGCCGCCGACGCGCTCAAGTTGATCAAAGTCGATTACGAAACGCTGCGGTTCGTGGTTAATATGGACCGCGCAATGTCGGATTCCGCCCCGCGCGTTTTCGGCAGCGGATCCAACGTGGGCAGGACCTCGACTTCGAGCGTCGGCGACGTCGCGCGAGGACTCGAGGTCGCGGCGAACACGATCGAGGCTACCTACACGACGCCCGTGCAGACGCACGTCTGCCTCGAGACGCACGGCGCGGTTGCGAGCTTCAACCCGGCGGGAGACCAGCTCACGGTTTGGTGCTCGACGCAGGGTGTTTTTTCCGCGCGCGACGATCTGGCGGTGTATTTCAGTTTGCCACCCGACAATGTGCGCGTAGTCTGCGAGTTCCTCGGCGGCGGCTTCGGCTCGAAATTCGGTGCGACTCCCGAAATGATTGTTGCCGCGCGCCTGGCCAAGGCGGCCGGTGTGCCGGTCAAGGTGATGCTCCCGCGCGGCGACGAGCATCGTTCGACAGGTAACCGCCCGAACTCGGAGCAGAAGGTCAGGCTGGGGGTCGATCGCGACGGAAAGTTGACCGCGATCGATCTGGTGCAACGCGGAAGCGGCGGGATCGGCGGCGGTTCGGGCAGCGCGGGTCCGTTCAAGTCGATCTATCGATGCGCCAATATCCGCACCGAGGAACGCAACATCTATACGAACGCCGGTCCCTCGTCTCCGATGCGCGCGCCCGGCTGGCCGCAGGGATGCTTCGCGCTGGAACTCGCGATGGACGAGATGGCGCGCAAGGCGGGAATCGACAGACTCGAGTTGCGCCGCCGCAACAGCGACAACCCGGTTCGCGGGGCCGAATACGAGATCGGCGCGCGCGCGTTCGGATGGGCCGAAAAAAATTCGTCAGCGAAATCCAGCGGCGCCGTCAAGCGCGGAGTCGGCGTCGCGTCCGCCGAGTGGCACGCGGTCGGAGTGTCGGGCCCGGAGGCGCAGGTGATCGCGCATCGCGACGGGATCGTCGAGGTCCGCGTCGGCACCCAGGACATCGGCACCGGCACGCGCACGATTCTCGCGATCGTCGCGGCCGAGGAACTCGGCCTGCCCGTGGATCGCGTAAAGTCCGAAATCGGCGACACCCGATTTCTCTTTTCAGTACCCAGCGGCGGCAGCCTGACCGCGCCCTCGAATACACCCGCGGTGCGCCAGGCCGCGGCGCATCTCAAGGACAAGCTGTTGCGGATCGCGGCGCCGCTACTTGGCGCCGAACCCGGCGACCTCGAGGCGTCCGACGGATTCATTCGGGTGCGCACCAACCCCTCGCGCTCGCTGGCGTTTGCCGACGTATGCAAGCGAATCCCCGGCGATTCGATTTCCGCGCAGGGCGAGCGGGTGCCCAACTACGAAGGCTTTCGGACCGATCAGGCGGGATGTCAGTTCGCCGAAGTCGAGGTCGATACCGAAACCGGGATCGTCCGCGTGACGCAGGTGGTCGCGGTCCACGACGCGGGACGGATTATCGATCCGCTGATGGCGCGCAGCCAGGTCAACGGCGGGATCCTGATGGGAATCGGGTTCGCGCTGTTCGAGGATCGACGGATGGATCCGCAGCTCGGCATCATGGTGAATCCCACGATGGACGACTACAAGCTTCCCGGCTCGCTCGACGTCCCGCGGATCGACGTGACGTTTTTCGAAGTCGCCAACGGCATCACCAATACCGGCGTGATGGGACTCGGCGAGGTGGCGCACGTAGCAAGCACGGCCGCGATTGCATGTGCGGTGTACGACGCGATAGGCGTGCCGGTGCGTTCACTTCCGATCACGCCCGATCGCGTGCTGGCGGCTCTGGGACGCGCGTGAAGGATTTGGAATTGCGATGAACCGATTCGAGGTGATCACGCCGACCGATCTCGCAAGCGCCTCACGACTGCTTGCCCAGGACGGCCACGTCGCATTCGCAGGCGGGGTCGATGTCCTCGATCTGTCGAAGCAAGGCGTCGTATCTCCAACCGCGCTGGTGAATTTGAAGGGTCTGAAGGAACTCGGTGGAATCGAGGTGCGCCCGTCGGGGGACCTTCGCCTCGGTGCGACCGCGAAGCTGAGCGAAGTCGCCGAGCATCCCGCGATCCGCGCCCGCTTCACCGTTATTGCGCAAGCCGCGAGCGAGACGGCCACGGCGCAGATTCGCAATCTCGGCACGGTCGGCGGCAATCTCCTGCAGCGCCCGCGATGCTGGTATTTTCGCAATCCCGACGTGAATTGCCTGAAGAAGGGCGGCGACACGTGCTACGCGATCAGCGGCCTCAATCGTTACCACGCGATTTTGGGCGGTGGTCCGGCGTTCATCGTGCATCCGTCGAATCTTGCGCCCGCGTTGATCGCGATGCGCGCGAGCGCGACGATCCTTGGCCCGGCCGGCGAGCGCACGATAGAGCTTGAAAAATTTTTCACGCTTCCTACTGTCGATCCGAAGCGCGAAAATTCTCTCAAGTCCGGCGAAATAATCACCGCAGTGATAGTGCCCGCGCCGTCTGCGGGCGTGAGCAGCCATTACCGGGAGGCGCGCGAGAAGCAGAGTTTCGATTGGCCGCTGGTCAGCGTCGCGATCGCGCTGGATCGCGCGCCCGGCGCGAAGACCGTCCGCGATGCGCGCGTGGTCATGGGCGCGGTGGCTCCGGTGCCGTGGCGATCGTACGAAGCGGAAGCCGCGCTCAAAGGCGGACCGCTCGACGAGTCGCGTGCTCGCGCCGCGGCCGAAGCCGCGCTGAAAGACGCGCGGCCGATGTCCGACAACGGGTACAAGGTGGTGATTGCCAGGGTGATCGTGCGCCGCGCAATCATGGCCGCCGCCGGCCTGGAGGCCGCCTGAAATGCCCGCACCGTCCGCCAGATTCTGCGCTCATCTGCGCACCAAGACCGCCTACTACCGCACGCCCGACGGCGAGCGGATTTTCAAACCCGACGACTCGACGGCGTGCTACACGTGCCTGAAGACGCAGCGGCCGGTGGGACCTGACGGGCGGCCGGCAGATGCGCAATCATGCGGGACGGACCGGGGATGTTTCGAGCAGGAATAAAAAAATCCTGGACGAGGACCGAAACGCCGGCGCAAGGCGGCCGATGAGCGGCGAGAACCCGCTGTGGCGCGCGCCGCGCCTGAGCCAATCGGTTGACCGGCGATCGAGACACGATGATGCTGATGCAAGATTGAGGATTGTGACTGCGTGAAGAGCGCCGTGTCATTGCGGAGGACGACATGAGCCGCGTAGCGCCGATTTCAGAAGCCCAGGCCGAACCGGCCGCGCGCGAGGAGTTGCATCGCCAGCGCCTCGCGCACGGGCGCGTGACCAACATGAAGCTCACGCTGGCGCACTCACCGATCGCGCTGGAGGCGCTGATGCAGTGGTATCCGCTGCACGACGCGGTCGCGCGCTTCCTCGGCGAACGCGCGACGACGCTTTTCGTCCACGCGATCTCGGCCCAGACCGATTGCCTCATCTGTTCCACGTTCTTCCGCCGCCTGCTGATCGAAGCCGGCGAAGACCCCGATTCGCTGAAGCTCAACGAGACCGAGCGCGCGGTGGTTGACTACGGCCGCCAGCTGGTCGTAGACGCCAATCGGGTGAGCGACGAGCTGTACGCGCGGCTTGAGAGTTTTCTTAAGCCCGCACAGATCGTCGAGCTTACGGCGTTCGGCGGAATTATGATCGCGACCAACGTCTTCAACAACGCGCTGCGCGTCGATCTGGACGAATATCTCCAGCCGTTTCGGCACAAGGGTACCCCGCCGACGGCTGAATAGCTCCGGCCGATGCATCATTGCGCGGAAATCCTTCGGGAGCGCATCGTGTACGACGACCTTCGAGACAAAGTGGCGCTGATTACCGGGGCGGCTCACGGTCAGGGCCGGGCCTGCGCTATCGCGCTCGCCCGCGAGGGTGTTCACATCGCTGCGCTGGACGTGGCGAGGCAGCTGGCTTACCCCGGTTACGCGCTCGGAACCGAGCACGAGCTGGACTCGGTTGCGGCCGAGATTCGGAGCCTCGGCGTGCGCGCGCTCGCGCTGGTCGCCGACGTGCGCGACAGCCGCGCCGTGGCGGCAGCCGTCGGGGAGGCGATCGAGACTTTCGGACGAATCGACATCCTCTTCAACAACGCGGGCATCTGCGCCTACGGTCTCGCGCAAGAGCTCAGCGAGGAAGCCTGGGACGCGATGTTGGACATCAATCTGAAGGGCGCGTGGCTGGTGGCGAAGAACGTGATTCCGCGGATGATTTCCCGCCAGTCGGGAGTGATCATCAATAACTCGTCGGTTGCCGGGCTACGCGGCATGGCGCGGTTAAGTCACTATGCCGCCTCCAAGTGGGGACTGGTCGGATTGACGAAGTCGTGGGCGATCGAACTGGCGCCGCACAAAATTCGCGTGGTTTCGATTCATCCCACCGGCGTGAACACGCCAATGAATGACGGCCTGGCGTCGCTCGAGGGGAGTACGCCGCGGGAAATCGCCGAGCGCTCCGCCGGCAATCTCCTCCCGGTGCCGTGGATCGAGCCCGAAGATGTGGCCGCGGCGGTGGTCTTTCTGTGCTCGGAACAGGCGCGATTCATCACGGGCTCCCAGTTCGTAATCGACGCGGGGTTGCTGAGCCGATGATGCACCGCGCGCCGCAACCGCGATGAGGGAGTCTCCAATGAGCACGCGCAAATGGAATTACACCAAGGGCCTGCACGACCTTAGCAACGGCTGCTACGCGTACCTGCAGCCCGATGGCGGATGGGGTTGGAGCAACGCGGGCCTGGTCGCAGACGGCGGCGAGTCTTTGCTGGTCGACACGCTGTTCGATCTAAAGCTCACCCGCGAGATGCTCGACACAATGCGCCGGGCAGAGCCGAATGCCGCGGCCCGCATCGGCACGCTGGTGAACACGCACTCCAATGGCGATCACTGTTTCGGCAACGAACTGGTCAACGGCGCTGAGATCATCGCGTCGAAAGCGTGCGCCGAGGAGATGGCTCACGACGGCGGCGCCGGCCGGCTCGCCGATATGAAACGCAACGCGAGCTCGATCGGAGAGGCGGGAAAATTCTTTGCCGAGATTTTCGCGCCGTTCGACTTCGAGGGCATCAACGTCGCGATGCCGACGCGGACGTTCGAGCGCCGAATGGACCTGCGCGTCGGCAGCAAGACCATCCGTCTCATCGAAGTCGGTCCGGCACACACGCGCGGCGACGTGCTGGCGCAGGCCGTCGAGGATCGTGTCATGTACACCGGCGACATCCTGTTCATCGAGGGCCATCCGATCATATGGGCCGGGCCGGTGCGCAACTGGATCGCGGCGTGCCAGCTCATCATCGACTCCAATGTCGATGTCATCGTTCCGGGCCACGGGCCGATCACCGACAAGAAGGGCGTCGCGGCGCTGAAAAACTATTTCGAATACATCGAGCGAGAGGCTCGACGCCGCTACGACGCGGGCATGACGGTGTTGGAGGCGGCGCGAGACATCTCGCTAGCCGATTACTCGTCCTGGGGCGATGGCGAACGCATCGTCGTGAACGTCGCATCGCTGTACCGGGAGTTTTCCGCCGGCAAAATCACGTCGAATATCGTCGAGCTGTTCGCAATGATGGCGCAAATCCGGCGCGACCGCCGGAGTTGAGTCGAGCGGGCCGCTCGTATCCCGATTTGCCAGGGTAGCCACGATGAACGAAGCATCCTTCAACACCGGTGACCAGGCGCAACGCAGCCGAATTGTCATCGTCCTCATGATTGACGGACTTTCAGAAGTGATGCTCGATTCAGTCGCGACTCCCAATTTTGCCAGGATTCGGACCGAAGGCGTGTGGACCCATCATTTGACGCCGGTCTTTCCTTCGATATCCGAGCCGAATTGGGTTTCAGCTTCCACGGGCTGTTGGCCCGAGAATCATGGTGTGGTCAGCGCCCAGTTCATCGATCCTCGGCTGGGGCTGTTCAACCATGACGTCGATGCGGACTGGCTCGCCGGAGGCGAACTCCTGCATCAGGTCGCCGAGCGCCAAGGGGTCAGGGCGGCGGCACTCGGATGGTTTGGGCGATACTCGAGGAGTCGCGGAGCGCTGGCGACCTATGTATCGCCTGAGCGGAAAGTGCCGTGGCAACTCTCGGAGTATGCCAGTGAGCCGAAACGGACGGAGTGAGATCATCCACTATCTGGAAATGCCCGAAGATCGAAGGCCGCGCCTGATCCTCGGGTACTTCGCTCAGCCCGACGAGGTAGTTCATAGCGACGGGCTCCATTCGCAGCGGGCGCGTGCGGCGATTATCCGGGCCGACAGCGAAGTGGGCAGGCTACTGGAGGCGATCAATCGACTCCCTTACCGGGACCAGGTCACGTTGTTCGTCATGTCGGACCATGGCCATCTCCCAGTCACGCACCTCATCAATGTGCGGCGAATCCTGAGCCGGCATGATATTCGCGCGCGCGACGTAACCACCGGTACCACGAGTTTCGTCTACTTTGACGACAAGTCGCAGGTCGATCGCGCTTACCAGATGCTCGCCACGCACCACGAGTTCGACGTACTTCGCCGGGATAATCAGCCGCAGTTCGCGCAGCTCGGGCAGAGCGATCGAGTAGGCGACCTGATTCTTTCAGCGCATCCGGGTTACTACATGGTCGATCCCGATCTCGCGCCCTGGTATCTGAAACCATTAGCGACATTTGGCCGCGACATTTATCCGAGTCCCTTTATGGGTGTCGGATTAGTGTCGGCTCATGGCTACCCTCCCGACACGCCGGGTATCCATGGGATTCTCTACGGTTGGGGGAGCGGACTGCCGCGCGGCCGTGAGATCAAGGGCGCGCGCATGATCGATGTCCATCCAACTGTGACCCGTTTCCTGGGAATCGAGCCTGGACGGATGGTCGACGGCGTGCCTCTTGAGTTTTAAACGGCGGCCTAATGAGGGTTTGCGCGGGCTTGCATGCTATGGGCACTCGCCGTGTTGGCAGGCTCCATCATAAATGCGCTCGGGTAGAGGTACGTCATGAGTGATGATCTCGCGAAATTAGACGCCACCGCGCAGGCGGAGCTTGTCCGTCGCGGCGAAGTATTGCCGCTTGAACTGGTTCAGGCCGCAATTGAGCGGATCGAACGGCTCAACCCCAAGCTCAACGCGGTGATCCATCGCAGCTTTGAGCGCGCGATGGCACAAGCGCGCAGCGGGCCGCCCGACGGGCCGTTTCGCGGCGTACCGTTTTTGTTGAAGGACCTTGGAGGCGGAAACCTGGCAGGTGATCCAATCCACTGGGGCACTCGCGTTCTCAAAGAAGCCAACTACCGGGCTACCACGACCTCGCACCTGGTGAACAAGTTCCGCGCCGCCGGCTTGGTGATAGTCGGGCGCACGAATGTCCCCGAGCTTGGCGCATGGTCGACGACCGAGCCCGCCGCATACGGCCCCACGCGCAACCCCTGGAATCCAGAGCGCTCCTCTGGCGGATCCAGCGGCGGCGCTGCCGCTGCCACCGCAGCCGGAATCGTGCCGTTCGCACATGCCAGCGATGGGGGAGGATCGATCCGCAACCCTTCCAGCCAATGCGGCCTTATCGGTTTGAAGCCCAGCCGCGGGCGAATCTCGTTGGGACCCGACGCCGGCGAGTTCTGGGCGGGGATGGTCTTCGAGTTCGCGGTGACGCGCACGGTGCGCGATACGGCGGCCCTGCTCGATTGCGTGCAAGGCCCGATGCCGGGTGACCCGTATGGAGCGACTCCGCCTGGGCGGCCCTACCGCGAGGAGGTCGGGACGCCGCCGGGCAGGCTGCGCATCGGCCTCATGGACAGCTACCCCGGCCATGAGGTTCACCCCGATTGCAGCGAAGCGGTGCGAGCGGCCGGCCGTCTCCTCGAACGGCTGGGCCACAACGTCGAAGTATCGCACCCGGCCGCGCTGGTGGAGATGGATACGATGCAGTCCGTCCTGAAAGTGATCCCCGCATCGCAGGCACGCGAAGTAGAATGGCTCGGACAGGCAGTCGGGCGCGAGATACGTCCCGACGACCTGGACTCTGACAACTGGCTCGTCTCCGAATCAGGCAAAGGAGTCTCGGCAACGCAGTATCTGGGGGCGCTCGAAGACTATAACCACTTCAGCCGAGCGATGTCCTCATGGTGGGCGGGCGGCTTTGATATCCTCATTACCCCGACTATCACGCGTCCTTCACCAAGGATTGGCGAGTTCGTACCCGACCCGGCCAAACCGCTCGATGCCTTTACCCGCAGCGGCGCGATTCTCGCCTTTTGCATACCGTTCAACATCACCGGCCAGCCCGCGGTCTCCCTACCGCTGCACTGGAACGGCGAAGGTCTTCCGATCGGAGTTCAGTGCGTCGCCGCGATGGGCCGCGAAGATCTTCTGTTCCGTCTTGCGGCGCAGCTCGAAGGCGAGGTTCGCTGGAGCGAGCGGCGGCCGCCGATCCACGCCGCAGCGTAGCGGCCAATTGACTTTACACCGCTGCAAACCGCTCGACGATGTTCGATGCGAATTTGCCGGTTTAGCCCTCGCGCTACCGCAGCATCAAAAGCTTCAGCATAAAATCGGCGAGCTTGCCGAAGGGCGGACGCAGCATCCACGCGCTGTTGAAGCGGCTCTGCAAAAACACGCCCTTGCGGTGCGAGAAGGTCTGGAAGCCGAACTCGCCGTGATAGGCGCCGATGCCGGAGGCGCCGATGCCGCCGAACGGCAAATCATCGACCGCGAGATGCATCAGCGTCTCGTTGACCCCCACGCCGCCTGAAGTCGTCCGGTGCAGAACTTCATCGCGCTGCTTGGGGTCCAGCCCGAAATAGTAGAGCGCCAGCGGCCGTGGCCGGCGATTGACGTACTCGATCGCATCGTCAAGCCGGTCGTAGCTTTTGATCGGCAGGATCGGACCGAAAATCTCGTCGCGCATCACGCCGAGGCCGTCTTCCGGATCGAGCACAAGGGATGGAAGGAACTTGCGCGCGCCCGGCTCCAGCGCCTCGCCAGCCGGATTAATTTCGACGACCGCGGCGCCTTTCGCCTTGGCCTCGTCGATATAGTTTGAGAGGCGGCGGTAATGGCGTTCATTGACGATACTGGTGTAGTCGGGATTTGACTCGAGGCTTGGATAGAACTTACGAACCGCGGCCTCGGCCTGCCGGACGAATTCCTCCCGCCGCGCCCTGGGCACAAGAACGTAATCCGGTGCGACGCACGTCTGACCGGCATTCATCAATTTGCCGAAGATGATGCTTTCGACCGCGGCGGGCATCGAGGCGTCGTCGCCGACGATGCACGGCGATTTGCCGCCAAGCTCCAGCGTGACCGGCGTCAGGTTCTCCGCGGCCGCGCGCATCACATTGCGGCCCACGGCGGTCGAGCCGGTATAGAAAAGATGATCGAACGGCAGCCGGGAAAACGCCTCGCCGACCTCCGGCCCTCCTTGCACCACCGCGACCTTATCGGCGGGAAAGAGACCGGAAAGAAACTCGGCCAGGAATGCCGAGGTGCGCGGCGTCAGTTCCGACGGCTTCAGCATCACGCAATCGCCGGCCGCAATCGCCGCCGTCAGCGGCAAAATCGAAAGCTGAAACGGGTAATTCCACGGGCTGATAATGCCGACGACGCCGACCGGCTGATACATGATGCGCGCCCGTCCCGGCATCAGTTCCAGGCTGACCGAAACCCGCTTTGGCTTCATCCACTTGCCCAGATGACTGCTGGTATGGCGGATTCCTGCCAGCGTGGTCCAGATCTCGGCAAACCGGGTCTCATGCGCCGAGCGATTGCCGAAATCCGACGAGATTACCTCGGCGATCCGTCCCGTATTTTCCTTAATCGCTTGTTTGAGCTTGGCGAGGTCGGCGCGCCGCGCTTCGAGCGAGGGCGCTCCGCTGCGAACAAACGCCTCGCGCTGGCGGGCAAGGATCGCGCCGAGATCGTCTGCGCCATTCGATTGCGGGAAGTGCTGTACAGCTATGGCCGTCATGCTCGTGATTATCGATTTTTGCCGATTCGCAAGCGAGACCCAGAGCTTACGAGATTGCGGCGGTGAATCAGAAAGCTCCAGACTTTTCGCTGCCTTCGGATTTTTCAGTAGCTACCGCCGGTTAAAACATGAGCCGCAACTACCGACCATCGCTGCCACCCGTCATCCGGGCTGAAATTCACGGGAGCGAGCGGGCGAGTTCGCGGTAGACCGCCGGATTGTAAACCAGGCCCGAGTGCGTGCCCGACACCTCGACGTTGCGCGCGCCGGTCACGATTGATGCTTGCGGCGCAACGATCGGATCCTCGCGGCTGTAGATCGAAAGCACAGTCGTCTCCGGAGCGAGCGAAGCGCGCATGTTAGCGACGAATTTGCATCCACAATCCGGGAAGCGGCATTCAGGATCGAGAATTTGGCGCGCGGTGTTGCTCGCCTGCGCGACCCTGCTCATCGTTGGATGCGCGATTTGCGGCATGTTTCCGCGCTGCGCGAACGCCGATACGAGCCCCACCGGCGATCCAAGCGTGATGAGATGTGACACCCGGCGCCCAAGCCGTACGGCCAGCGCTCGCGCAAGCAGGCCTCCGCGGCTATGACCGATCAGCACGAGAGGTCGATCGTGGCGCGGCTCCTGGCGTTCGACCCATTTCTCGATGTCTGACGTGAGCCGGTCGGGACATCCCGCGTTGACCCACAGTCCCGAGGTGCTCGCGCGAAAGCCGATGCGAGAAATCCATCGCCGCAAGGGCCAGAGATAGAAGTCGCTGCCGAAAAGTCCGGGAATGATTACGACCAGGCGTCCGTCGCCGCGCAGCACGCCCTCGCCGCGATAGATCGGATCCCTCAGCAGCGAGGCGATCTCTCTGAATGCGAACGCCTCGCTCGCCATCACTTGCCATCGCGATTGTTCCGCTGGCGGATGATTTTCCATTCTGGCTATTTCCTGCGCACGATGGTGATTCCGTCGGTGACCGGGATCATCAGGGCGTCAACGCGGGTATCGATGACCGCAGGCTATCTCCGGCCCATCGAAACCACCAACGAATTCGCGCGGATTAAGTTTTGAGGAACCACAGATAGATCCGCGGCCCGTCGGGCGCAAGCGGTCCAGCCGTTGACTCGCTCGCTACAGGCTCTCAGCAGCTTTCAGGCTCAGGAGATCGTTGCAGCCGTCCTCGATCATCGAAGCGCGGGCGTCGCGCATCAGCTTCTCGATCGGGTACTCGCGGCTCAGCCCGTTGCCCCCGAAGATCTGCAGGGCGCTGCTCGCCACCTCGAAGGCCGTGTTCGTCGACGTGACCTTCGAAGCGACTGCCAAGTGCAGCTGCGAAGGCAGATTCATCGAGTTGTAGAGCGTCACCTGCCGGCTCAGTGCCCTGGCTGCCTGGACCTTCCGGAACATCTTGAACAGGCGCATCTTCACGTTCTGGTGCTGGAAGATCGGCACTCCACCCTGCACGCGTTGCTTGGCGTAGTCGATCGCGAGATCGAGCGCGGCCTGCGCCACGCCGACGAAGATCGAGCCCATCCCCCCGTTCGCGTTGGTCAGGATCATCTCGGTCGCGAACCCGTACGCATCCGGCGGGATCACCATGTATTCGGCAGGGATGCGCACGTGGTCGAAGAAGATCTCTCCCTGATTCAGCGCGCGCTGTCCGATCTTGTTCAGCGGCCTGCCCTTCGACACGCCGGGGACGTCGAGCGGCACCAGGAACCCGCCGTCGGCGCGTTTCCCGTCACCCATGTCCACGGCGCAGAACATCGCGGCCGCCTTGGCGATGGTTCCGTTCGAGACCCAGGCCGCCTTCTGTCCGCTCAGGACGAAGGAGTCGCCGTCCTTGCGCGCGATGCAGTTGGGCCGACCCGGCTGCTCGACGCCCTGTCTGTTCATGTAATAGATCAGGTCGCTGCCGTGGTCCGGCTCAGTGCCCGCCCAGCAGCCGATGCAGTCCTCGGCGCTGAAGCGCTCGATCAACTCGGGCTTGCCGGACATCTGGGCCATCATCCGCGGGAAGCCAGCGACGCCGAAGCTGATTGCCAGTCCCGAATCACCCCAGCCCAGCTCTTCGCTGATGATGCAGCGCAGTCTCGCCTGCTGTGCGGGCGTCAGGTCGCTGTTGGGAGCCGTGAAATCGGCGAGGCCGAGCGCGCGGTATTTCTTGAACACCTCCCAGAGGATGGAGTCCTCGGCGATGACGTCCTGGGGGTCCGCCATCGCGTCGAGCGCTACGCCCGCCGGTCGCATGACCTCCGCGGCAAATCTGTGAGCCGTCTCCCGAACGGCTCGCTCTCCCTCCGTCAGCTCCACTTCGTAGTCGATGCTGGCCATAGTACGCTCCTGAGTTGATTGGGCCTCTCGGTCCAGCTGTTCACACTCACCTTTGATGGTCGGATCGCTCTCATGAAACGCCGTCGTCACCCGTCGAGATTGCCGCTGGCGCCCACGTAGGCTTCTCTAGCGCAGACCGTGATGGAGTCCAACTCCCCGCGCTTATGGTCGCATCCGGAATGCAGGCGGCTGGAAGCCGCGCGTACCGATGTGGCTCCCGAAAACTCCGAATGCGCCGAAAAGCCCTTAGGTTTGGGATTCATCGATGCAATATCTGCGGCATGCTTATGCTCGTGCGATCGAACGTCTCTCGGCTTGTATGCCGATTGCGCAGTCGGGCGGTTGATGAAGCTGCGTTCGAGGGTTGTTCGCCGACCTCAACCTCAAGCTCGATGATTGGGTGCTGCGCCCTGTAGCCAGCGGATACGCCGACATCTGCGGCGCTGCTCAGGACGAGTAGCTGCAGACACGCGTGCACGACGTCAAGTAGCTCCGCGAGGAACAGTGGTAAGCCTGCGCCGGATTGGTTGGCTAACCTGAGATCAGGCCCTCGGTTTCAGTGCCGCGACGAAGAAATCCGCGATCGCGGGCGCCAGACGCGCGTGAACCGCTT
This sequence comes from uncultured delta proteobacterium, assembly GCA_963813785.1. Taxonomy (GTDB): domain Bacteria; phylum Desulfobacterota; class Binatia; order Binatales; family Binataceae; genus Binatus. The sequence goes on from CAWFAJ010000010.1 coordinate 142,686, forward strand.
TCCTCTCGACGCCAGCCCGATCGATAAACAGCGGCACTCCGTTCGCCGCCAATTCGGACGTGGCACAATTCAGATAGACGAAGTGGCCCTCGCCCGCATCGAGCTTGAGCAAAGAGGCGCGCGGTAGATTTGCCGCGTAGCGGCCCGCGTGATTCCCAAACGGAAGAAAATCGTTTTGCACCGAACCGACCACGAAGACAGGCACGCGCACCGCCGCCAGCGAAGCCGTGCTGTAGCCGGGGCCGGCCGCCGGATCGAGCGCTACTATCGCCCTGACCCGCGCGTCGCGGTACGAAGCCGACGCTTGCGCAGGCGCCGGCACGGCCACGCCGGTCGATTCGCCGTACTTGCATCCCAAGTCGCCCGCCGCCGCGTCGCTATGGCAGTATGCGGCAAGCGCGGCCGGATCGAAGGTGGCCCCGCCCAGTGCGATCGCGGTCGCACCTCCCGACGAATGCCCGATTGCGCCGATTCGCGCCGCGTCGACACGACCCGTGAAGTCGTCGTGATCGAGGATGCGGTCGATCGCGAATGAACAATCCGGCGGACGCATCCACAGCCGCGTGACAGCGGCGGGCTCGATCGTGTCAGGTCCGTATATCCACGACTCTCCGAAGTGCGACACACCCGCGACGACGAACCCACGGCGCGCAAGGTACTCGGCAATCCATCCATAGTCGCGCGCTGCGCCCAAAGCGCCGTGCGACATCACAATCAGGGGAAACGGCGGGTCGCGCGAGTCGATGGCGCCATCGAGCGCCGCCGATCCCGTGCCGAGTCCATAGACGATCGGCTGCTCCGCGGTATCTGCGGCGACCGGATACCAGACATCGACCCACACGGGCCGCTTGCGCGCAGAATCACGCCATTGATATTGGCGAAAACCGGCTTGGTGCATTCGAAACCCTCCCCGGACGCGATCGTTCTTTCAACCCGCGCCGTGGCGATGATCGGCTTGTCGGTGGTGATGCCCAGGGTCTTGATGCAGCGCCAAAGCTCGAGCTGGTTGGTGAAATCGGCGCCGGCGGAGAACTCGTTCCCGTCCGCGCCGGTCGACCGCACGCGCTGAGGGAGGCTTCGAAGGCCGCAAAGGCGGACTGCAAGTCGAGCACGACTTGTCCGCTGGACACCGATTGGCGGATAGATGAACGACGGTGGCGGCGCCAACCGGCCATATGGCGACTTCGCTGCATACGCTGGGTCGCACCACAATGGTTATCGTCGCCGATTCCGTGTGCCCAATGGCGGATGTTGTCGCGCGTGGCCTCATGACACCATGGCTCGAGCGTATCTTCTATCGGTGCGCCGATCAGTTGGCGCAAGTCCGCCTTTCTCCGTGATCAGCGAGAAGCGTTGCTGCTTTACCGGGTCCGGCATGCGCTGTTCGTGTTTCTGTGGCGACTTCCCGTCACGCCCGCATCATCACGAGCTGCATCCCGCTCAGGCTCAGCACGTCGTTGGTGCCGTCCTCGATTAGCGAGGCACGGGCATCGCGGAAGATTTTCTCGATCCCGTACTCCTTGCTCAGCCCGTTGCCGCCAAACACCTGCAGCGCATCGCTGGCGACCTCGAAGGCCGCCTGAGTACAGAAAACTTTCGCTGCCATCGCGTACTCGAGCGCCGGGATCGCCGCGGCGTCGTTGTATTCCATCGCCGCACGCGACAGGCGTCGGCAGGCCTCAACCTTGGTAAACATTTCGAACAGACGCTTCTGAACCAGTTGATGCTCGGAGATCGGCTTGCCGCCCTGGATTCGTTGCTTCGAGTAGTCCAGCGCCGCCTCGAACGCCGCTCGCGCGACGCCGGTGAACACGGCGCTCATAGTGCCGTTGGCCTTCGTCAACACCTGCATCCCGAACAGTTCGAAGCTGCCCGGCTCGGCAAGCATGAAGCGAGCGGGAATGCGAACGTTGTCGAAGAAGATTTCGCCCTGATTGAGCGCACGCTGTCCAATTTTGTTAAGCGGCTTGCCCTTGGACACCCCTGGCAAGTCGAACGGAACGAAAGCCGCGGCGCCGGCGCGCGGTTGGCCGCTGTCTGATGCCGCCATCAGGTAGGTCAGTCCGTGGGTCGCGATGGTGCCGTTGGATACCCACGCCGCCTTTTGACCGTTGATGACGTAATCGTCGCCCTCGCGGCGCGCGATGACGCGCCCTCCGCGATTGCTAGGATCCGCGTCGTCGAGGATCGAGGAGCCCCAATCGGAGCCGTGCGCCGGCTCGGTGACCGGCCAGCATCCGATGTATTTGGCCTCGCGATCGGCGACAAACGGCTTGACGTATCGATCTATCAACTCGCGATTGCCGCTAGCCGCGAGCGCCTCGAACGGAAAGCCGGCAACCGCGAGACTGATCGCGAGGCCTGCGCTGCCCCATCCTAATTCCTCGAGGAAAACGTGCATTCCAAGGCCGTGCAGCCCCAAGCCTCCAAACTCCGTCGGAATCATCGCCGCGTGGTAGCCGAGTTGGTACGCCGACCTATAGAACTTCCACAGGATCGAGTCAGGCGCGATCACCTGCTGCGGGTCGGCGAGGCGGTCGAGCGCGATCGCCGCGGGGCGCAGCACGTTTTTCGCGAAGCGATGGACCGCGTCCTTGAGTTCCGCGATCTCCTGGGGGAAATCGACGTCGAGTTCCAGGTAAGTCTCCATCGCGCTTGCTCCTCTTTGTTTCTTGCGGGTTCAATCCTTGTTGGCGTTGGGCGCGGGAGGCACGAAGTTGGGGACTATCTCGAGCGCCTTGTGCAGGAATTCCAGTTCTTTCTGCCGGTACTTAAGCGGCGCGGACGCCTGGATCATGCCGTCGCGCTTGAGCTCCTCGACCACCCGCAGGTCGCGCTCGAACGGATTGCCGTGCTCGTTGACGAAGTAGAGCTGCTCGAAGGGAAGCTTGGGGCGCTGGCCGCCGGCCTCGCGGCTCTCGAGCGGGTACCCGACCGTCATCAGCACCAGCAGATGCGCCGATTCAGGCAGCTTGAACAGCTTGCGCATCTTCTTCTCGCGCGGGCCGTCCAGTGAGCCGGTGCCGATGCAGCAGGTGCCGAGCCCCTCGTCGTAGGCGACCAGGGTCGCCTGCGCGATGCCCTGTCCGCAGTCCATGTCGGTGAGCCCGGTCTGCATGATCCCGTCGTAGTTCTGCTTGAAGTAGGGGATGACCACGGCGTCGAGGAACTGATGCTCGACTGCGGGATCCAGACCCATCACGCGCGCGTCGGTCAACTCATGCAGGCGGTCGCCCTGAGTGGCGTGACCGGTCTTGCGATCGAAAATTGCTTCCTCGACCCAGTACCAGAGAATCACAACCGGCGCGTGTTTCAACTGCGAGGTCCCAAGCGGTGCAACCAGCGCGGCCCATTTCTCCGGCGGCGATTCTCCGCGGACCATCACGATCGCGCGCAGCGCCTGCACATTGCCCCAGAACGAGGCGATCCGCGCCGCCTCCAGCATCTTCTGGATCTTTTCCCGCTCGACCGGGCGATACGGGTTATAGAAGCGGATCGTGCGCCTGATTCCGATAGCCTGTTTAAGTTCCATTGCGTGCTTCTCCCTCTCAGCTGGCGCGGGCCGGCGGCGGCGCCGCGGCCTTGTCATAATCCCAGGTCGTGGCGGTCACCCCCTGTTTCTTGAGCACCGCTTTCTGGACCCGATGGGTTTCGGTCTTGGGCAGGCTTTCGCGGAAGTCGAGGTAGCGCGGCACCATGAACTTCGCCATCCGCTCCTCGCAAAAGCGGCGCAGTTCCGCGGGCGCGACGCTATGCCCCGGGCGCAGCACCACCGCGACCATCACGTCATCCTCGCCCAGCTCGGACGGCACGCCAAAGGCGCCCGACTCGAGCACCGCGGGATGCTGGTTGACGATCTTCTCGACTTCGTAGGATGAGATATTCTCGCCGCGCCGGCGCATCGAGTCGGTTTTGCGATCGGCGAAGAAATAATTGCCCTCGGCGTCGCAGTACGCCATGTCGCCGGTGTACAGCCATCCATCGCGGATCTTGGCGTCGGTGGCGTCGGGGTTCTTGAAATACTCGACCCGGCGCGCATTCGGGTCATCGATCTTGAAGATAAGGTTGCCCGCTTCTCCGACCGCGCATTCGGCGCCGTTGTCGTCAACCACCTTGGCCTGGATTCCCGGCGGTGCTTTGCCCATCGAGCCCTTGGGTGAAGTCCCCGCGTTGAACAGGCTGAATCCGCCGCCATCGACCGCTCCGTAGCCTTCCCACACGGTCAGGTTGAAGCGCTTCTCGAATTCCGCCCATGCCCATGCCGGAGTCGCGGCACTGAAGACGATCCGCACCGTGTTGTCGGCGTCATCGGGGCGCGGCGGCTGCTTGAGCAGGATCGGAATCATCGCGCCGAGTGCGTTGAAAGTCGTCGCGCGGTAGCGGCGGATATCGTCCCAGAAGCGGCTCGCGCTGAAGCGGCGTCCGAGCGCGACCACGTAGCCTGCCACCAGCCCGCGAATCACGCTCAGGAACAGAGCGTTGGCGTGAAACAGCGGCAGGCAGGTATAGAGGACGTCGCCCGGCTGGTAGCCCGCGCCGGCCGCGGCGAACATCCCGAACCCGCGATACCGAAAAACCACGCCCTTGGGCAGCCCGGTGGTGCCCGACGTGTACAGCAGCGCCGCGATCGCGCCGGCGTCGAGCGTGACCTGGGGCTCGTCGGCCGGCGCCTTCGCCAGTTCGGCCAGCGTGATTGCCCCGGGCGGCATCGCGAAGCCCGCAGGCGCTTCAATCGTGTCCACGATGAGATGCTTGATCGCAGGAAGGGTCCCGCGAATCGGCAGCAGCGCCTCGACCAGATCGGCCGAGATGAACAGCGCCTTTGCTTCCGAGTGATTCAGAATGTACGCGAGGCCCTCGCCCTTGAGCGCGATATTGACCGGAACCGCGTAGGTGCCAAGCTTCTGGGTGGCGAAGAACGCATCGAGGAACTCCGGCCGGTTCGGCATCATGATCGCGATACCGTCGCGCGGCTTGATACCCAGTCCGGTAAGCCCATTGGCAACCCGGTTGGTGCGCTGGTTGAGCTGCCCGTAGGTGATTTGCTGGTCCTCGAACCGCAAGAAGACCTTGTCGGGATCGGCTGCGGCCTTCTCCCGCAGGGCTTTTGCCAATGAGAAGAATTCCTCCGCCATAGTTCTCCTATGCCGCCAGAATGTGGATGCAGGCGGCGCCGCCGAAGCCCTGACAATGCGCCAGGCCGATCTTCGCGTCGCGTACCTGGCGCGGTCCCGACTCGCCTCTGAGTTGCTCGACGATTTCCACAATTTGCGCAACTCCGGTTGCGCCGAGCGGATGGCCCTTGGCCAGCAGCCCGCCGGAGCTGCTCACGGACACCCGTCCGTTGATGGCGCTCAACCCCTGTTCGACAAACTTTCCGCCTTCGCCACGCTCGCACAGTCCAAGGTTTTCATAGTGGACGATTTCGGCGATCGCGAAGCAGTCGTGCAGTTCGATCACGTCGAGGTCGTCGGGCTTGAGGCCGGACTGCTGATATGCGAGCGACGCCGCGCGCGTGTTTATCTCGGTCACGAACGCCAGCGGGTCGCTTGCGGCTCGCTCCGATTGCAGCACGGAGGCGACGATGGTCGCCGGCTTGCGCGGCGTGGTGCGCGCGAAGTCCGCGCGCGCGATGATCGCGGCGGCCGCTCCTGAACTGGTCGGACAGCACATCATCAGGGTCAGCGGATCGGCGACCATGCGAGAGCCGATGACATCTTCCACCCCGACCTCGATGCCGTACTGCGCTTTGGGATTGTGCGAGGCGTTGCGATGGTTCTTCACCGATACCATCGCCATCTGCTCAACCGTGGTACCGTACTTCTTGCTGTGCGCGCGGAAGACCTCGGCGAACATCTCGGGCATCGGCGCCGAGCGTTTCGCTTGCGACGGAGCCGCCAGTCGCGGGTCGGCTGCCAGCGGCCCACGCTGCATCTTCTCGAATCCCACCGCCAACGCCACGTCGACCACGCCGGCCCGCACCGCCATCACCGCCTGGTGAAAGGCGGTCGAACCGGTCGCGCACGCATTCTCCACGTTGATGATTGGGATGCCGGTGGCACCGACGCGATTGAGGAGCCGCTGGCCGGCCGTGATCCCCTGCATCGCGTGGCCGCAGCAGGCCATTTGGATCGCCGAATAGTCGAGTCCCGCATCGGCCAGAGCGGCATCAATCGCTTCCTTACCGAAATCCTCGAAGGATTCCTCCGGGTGCCGTCCGAACGCCGACATTCCGACTCCGATCACGCACACATTGGGACTGTCAATCATTTTAAGCCTCCAGCAAGCTATTTTTGGGGAACAATGATGGAATGCAACCGATATGCCATGGGCATGGTGAGATGGACCGGTACTGCTGGGCAATCAACATTTCGAATTAAGCAGCCTAATCGCCAGCCCGCACATGATGCCGTTCGCATCATAGAGGTCGGCTGTGATGCGAACGGAAGCACTCGGGCGCTTCGACGCGTTCGAGCGCGCCTCGGGTGCGTTTCGCGCCGCGGCTGAGGATTTCGAGCGGACGGGAACCTCGGCAAAGGAACCAATCGCTACGGGTTGATGAAATCGGAGACTCAAAAGAAATTTCGGGTTCTGGGTCATGAACCAAAAGCCCCGGCAAGCTTTCGAACTGTCGCGACGATATCGTCGCTCGACGTTCCTGCGCCGAAGACTGCGGACACACCCTTTTCGAGGAGGCGCGCCTTATCTGAAGGGCTGATAACCGACCCGCCGATCATGAGTGGGATGCGTTCACCTCCTCGCTCGAGGGCTCGGAGAAGGTCCTCCAAATAATGAATGTACTCCCACGAATGACAGCTTATGCCGACTACGTCAGCCGACTCTTCAACCGCAGCCGCAGCGACCGATTCGGGCGAGGCAAACCGGCCAAGGTAGATCACCTCCACGCCCGCATCGCGAAGCATCGCGCTGACAGCCAAAGCTCCCGTCTCATGTTGGTCGAGGCCGAGAATCGCGATCAGCACTCGTACCCGTTTACCGTTTCGAGCTTCAGCTTCCATCGTGCGTCCTAGAAGGGAGCGGGCGTGCCGGAGAGTGGATCGTACCGCATCCCGTACGCCATCCGCATAGCACCTGAGACCTCGCCGAGCGTGGCGTCGGCCGCAAGCGCTGAGATCGCCGGCTCGATCAACGATTCTTTGGGGTCGGCGGCGCGCGAGCGGAGCTCCGTCAGGGTGGCGCGGACACGTGCGTGGTCGCGCGTTCGCTTGAACTCACGGATGCGCTCGATGTGATCCAGGGACGGCTCGATCTTCGTCTCGACGACCTCCCGGAGCATCGTGTCCTCTTCCTCCGGGATCTGACAGACGTTCACGCCAACCTTCGCAACCGATCCGTTCTGGATCTCCGCGGCACGCGTTATCATCGCCTGCTCCAGGAGGCGCCGGAAATAACCTCTGTTGCTCAGATCCACCGGGTCGCCCAGAGCCTCGATCTCGTGGATGCGGTCCGCGATCCGGCGTTCCAGCTTGTTAGTGAGACTTTCCACATAATACGAGCCACCCAGGGGATCGGCGACTTTGGTGCAATCGGTTTCGAGCCCGATGATCTGCTGGGTCCGAAGTGCGAGGAGATGGGCCTCCCGGCTGGGCGTCCGATACGCCTCGTCGAATGTCGAGATTTCCATTGCCTGTACCCCGGCGAGCGCGAGCGCCACGGCCTGAACCGCGCCGCGGACGACGTTGTTTGCCGGCTGCTGGGCAGTCAACGCGCTACCCGCAGTATGCGCAGTAATGTTGGCCGACCACGAACGCGAGTCCTTCGCTCCGAACTCCTCCCGCATCATGCGTGCAAAGATTCGCCGCGACGCGCGGATCTTGGCGATCTCTTCGAAAAAACCCATGCGGCAGTTCACCAGGATGGCGATGCGCGGACCGAAGCTGTCGATATCGAGACCGCGTTTCATGAGCTCGCGAACTACTTTTCGGATCTCCACGAACCCGAGCGCCATTTCGTCGACAACGTCGGGGCCACCATCGCTAACAAAGTAAGTATCTTCAACGAAGGAGTGAAACCGGGGCATCTCGCGAGTGCAGAATTCAATGGAATCGAGCGTGAGCCGCAGCCGGAGTTCAACCGGCATATGGACGGCATAGCAGTAATCTTCCCCGTACAGCGGCGTTTGGATTACCGATCCACGCAGCGCGTCCGGGGCAACCTCGTGATTGCGCGCGAGCAGATAAAGGCAGGCGACCGTGAACCACGATGGCAGCGAATGAGAGAGCGTGATGCGGTCGAGAGGAATACCCTCGTATAGCTCGATAAAATCCTGAAGGCGGCAGATCGAGACGCCCTGCGTACCGACTGCCGCACGCGCGAACGGGTGATCGGGATCGAGGCAACCCACGCTGGGCGCATCGCCGATGACGTCGAGACCGACTGCTCCCCTGGCGATTAGATCGCGGAACTGGCGGTTTGAATGCGCCGGAGAGCCTTCGCCCGACAGCTCGCGAAGAATCCAGGAGTTCGCATCATGCCGTGGCTGAGTCCGGCGGCCGCGAGTGTAGGGGTAGGCTCCCGGATCGTTGAGATCGGTGGCGTAATCGATTCCAGAAATGTCCTCGGGCCGGTAGTAGGGCTTTCCTGCATTTGCGTCGCTCGGCATGACATCCCCTCCTCCCATCACGGCAACACGGACCACCAGTCGCCGCGTGAGAATTGGTTTCACTTTTCCGATATTCGGTAGTTGACCTATAGAATCCCGCTTTGACCAACGCAAGCGCTCCCCTGCTATGCCTCGCGCGGCAGTGGCGATCGCCGTCATAGCTCCACCTGTCGATCAACGATCTCCAGGACCGTGCGTTAGGCATGCCATCGCCAGCCGTTATATACATTGCGCCAAAATAGCGAGAAGGTTTTGCCATCGCGGCAATCGATAACGGCGATTATGAATTTGGCCTCCTCTCCAATTTCCCGCCAAATCTCGGCCGGCTCGCAAATGGAACCACCGAAATCGCGAACAGAGGACTGCACCCCGTGGGGGAACAGGGAGTCTTTTCGACTCAACAGGGAATTTTCAGCACGTATCAGGGAAACTCAGGCGCGCGGTCCGAAGCGAGGGGGCACGTTCGGGTCTGGATGAAGTTTTGAGAGGGTGCATCGCTTTTTTCCAACTTGATATTCGTAAAAGCCAAGATGCTGCTCCCGCCGGGATCGGCGACGGCTAGTTTTTCTTGCCGTCGATTTCGTCGAAGACCTCGCGTGCGATACGCAGGCCGTTTACTCCAACCGGCCATCCCGCGTAGTGCGCCTGATGAATCATGATCTCGGTGATCGTTTCGCGGCTGATCCCGAGATTGAGCGCACCGCGCAAATGGGTCTTCAGTTCGGGATCGCGCGCAAGGGCCGTCAGCGTCGCCACCGTGATCATCGAGCGCTCGCGGATCGTCAGGCCTGGTCGTGTCCAGATTTCGCCGAACAGATGCTCGACCGTGATGTTCTGGAAATCGGCCTGCATCATTCCCGGTCGCGGCTCGACGCCGAACAGTTCTTTCATCTTGGCTGCGCCCTTTTGGTAGCGCTCCGATTTAGACATCGCATCGCCTCTCTTTGGGTTTGGGGTTGTTCACGATTGCGCGCGCCTGAGAATTGCACAAGTCACGCTACGCGCAAAACGAAGGTGTCTTCACGGTCGCGATGGCAACAAGAAACGTGTGACGGTTTGCTCGGCGAGTACGGCATAATCGCGCCGCACGGGATCGCCCACTTGCGCCGGCTGCTAAGCGAGCTACTTGCCGATCCTGAAGGCCGTGGACTGAGCGGGCTGTTGGGCGAGAGCTTGGTCGAGATTGCCGGGCGCTTGCGCTTCTTCGATGAACGCATCCGTATTTACGATCTGCGAATCGGGCGAGTGTTTTCAGACAACGAGCGTTGTCAGCGACTGGCCAAGGTCGAAGGAGTCGGACTGACCGGGGGCTCGGTTTAGGTTCTCATTCCACATTTTCTCGGTTCGCCCGAGCCTGATAATATCCTCGACATTGCTGTCGCGGGCGGTAACTCTGGTCCGGCAGCGCGGTTGCCCAGTTAAAGAATCCAAAGGCGGTCTCACCTTGAAGCAATGGTGCGCGACAGCTCTGGTCCCGACGCTCGCACTGATTGCGATGGCAGGATGCTCGCACGGGCCCCCTGACACCTTCGGCGAGCGCGACGCGGTGCCAATTCTGGCAGCCAAGGTCGAGCAGAAGACGGTCTCCGACACGATTCATGCGATCGGCCGCGTCGAAGCGTTCTCCACCGTTGACGTGAAGGCGCAAATCAGCGGCCAGGTAATGCAGGTGAACTTTCGCCAGGGACAGGACGTTAAGCAGGGCGACCTGCTGTTCACGATCGATTCCCGTCCATTCGAAGCCGCACTCCATCAGGCCGAAGCGAATCTCGCCAAGGATCGCGCGCAATACCGGCAAGCCGCGACCGACGAACAGCGCTACTCGTTTCTGTTCAAGCAAGGCGTCGGCTCGCGCCAGCAATACGATCAGGCCGAGGCGGCGGCCGCTTCGCTCAAAGCCGCGATGGAAGCCGACCAAGCGGCGGTGCAGACCGCCACGTTGAATCTCGAGTACACTGCGATTCGCGCGCCTATCGACGGCCGCACGGGAGACCTGCTGGTTCACGCGGGCAACCTGGTCAAACCCGACGCCGACACCGCGATGGTCGTCATCAACCAGGTGCATCCGGTGTACGTTGACTTCGCGATTCCGGAGCAGAAGCTGCCGGCCGTACGCGAGTTCATGGCCGAGCACAAGCTCGCCGTGCAGGTCTCGCTGCCCGAGCAGCAAGGTCCGCTCGAGTCGGGAGAGCTCAGCTTCGTGGATAACAGTGTTGACGCGAAGACCGGTACGATAAGTCTCAAAGGACAGTTCGCCAACGCCGACGGGCGTCTGTGGCCGGGCGAGTTCGTCAACGCCACTCTCATCCTGCACGAACATCCGGGCGCGATCCTGGTGCCGTCGCAGGCCGTCCAGACGGGGCAGCAAGGTTCGTTCGTCTTCGTCGTGCAGCCCGGGATGAAGGTCGAGATCAGGCCGATCGTAGTCGGCGAATCGATCGACAACCAGACCGTCGTCACCAGCGGACTGAAGCCTGGCGAAACCGTCGTGACCGACGGGCAGCTCAGGCTGATTCCAGGCGCGAAGGTCACGATCAAAAGCGGGTTGAATGACACCGGGGCAGCGTCATGAATATCGCCAAAGCTTTCATTCAACGCCCCGTGATGACGACGCTGAGCTCGCTCGCGATCGTGCTGTTCGGCCTGATGGCGTACCGCTACCTGCCGGTGAACGATCTGCCCAACGTCGATTTCCCGACGATCGTCGTAAGCGCAAGTCTGCCGGGCGCCAGTCCCGAGACGATGGCGTCGTCGGTTGCGACTCCGCTCGAAAAACAGTTCTCGACGATCGCCGGGCTGGACTCGATGACCTCGAGCAACATCCAGGGCTCGACCAACATCACGCTGCAGTTCAACTTGACGCGTAACATCGACGCCGGCGCGCAGGACGTGCAGGCCGCCATCGCCGCGACGCAAGCCCAACTGCCGCAGGGGATGCCGAGTCCGCCGTCGTATCGCAAAGTTAATCCGGCAGATCAGCCGATCCTATACCTGGGACTCAGCTCGACCACGATGCCGATTTCGCAGGTCGATGAGTACGCCGAGACGTACCTCGCTGAGCGCATCTCGATGGTCTCAGGCGTCGCGCAGGTGCAGGTTTACGGCTCGCAAAAGTACGCCGTGCGGATTCAGCTCGATCCCAAGGCTCTCGCCACGCGCGGCATCGGCATCGACGAAGTTTCGACTGCCATTCAGGCCGCGAACGTCGACATGCCGACCGGCACGCTCTACGGCTCACACCAGGCGTTCACGGTGGATACCAAGGGTCAGTTGACCAACGCCGCCGCCTACCGCTCGCTTATTGTTGCGTATCAAAACGGTTCACCGGTGCGGCTCGACGACATCGGCCGCGTGCTCGACGGCGTGCAGAACGACAAGACCGCCGGCTGGTCCAACGGTGAGCGTTCCGTCGTGCTCGCGGTCCAGCGTCAGCCCGGCACCAACACCGTCGAAGTCGTTGACAACGTGCTACGCCTGGTCCCCGCGTTCCGGGCCGAGGTGCCGGCCGCGCTCCATATCAACACGCTCGGCGACCATGCCGAGACGATTCGCGCCTCCGTCAACGACGTGCAATTCACGCTGCTGCTCACCATCTTCCTGGTCGTGATGGTGATTTTTCTGTTCCTGCGCAACCTCTCGGCGACGGTGATTCCGAGTCTCGCCCTGCCAATGTCCATCATCGGCACTTTCGCCGTGATGTGGGCGCTCGACTACTCGCTGGACAATCTCTCGCTGATGGCGATCACGCTCGCCGTCGGATTCGTGGTGGACGACGCCATCGTCATGCTCGAGAACATCGTGCGCCACATGGAGATGGGCAAGGACGTGCTGACCGCGTCGCTCGACGGCTCGAGCGAGATCGGTTTCACCATCCTGTCGATGACCTTCTCGCTGGCAGCAGTGTTCATCCCGGTGCTGTTCATGGGCGGCATCCTCGGGCGCCTGCTGCATGAGTTCGCCGTCACCATCGGCGCCGCGATCCTGGTGTCGGGCTTTGTCTCGCTAACGTTGACGCCGATGCTATGCTCGCGCTTCTTGCGCCCGCCGAGCGGCGAGCGCCACGGCAAATTTTACGCCGTCACCGAACGCTACTTCGATCGGATGCTCGACGCGTACCAGCGCAGCTTGGCGTGGGTGATGCTCCATCGGCGCGCGACGATGTATTTCTCCGGCGCGCTGCTGCTCGCCACGATGTACATGTTCTACGCGATTCCCAAGGGCTTTCTGCCCTCTGAAGACTCCGACCAGTTGGTCATTTTCACGCTCGCCGCGCAGGGAATTTCCTACGATTCGATGGTCGAGCATCAGCTCGCCGCTGCCAGCCTCATCAAGGATGATCCCAACATTCGCAGCTACTTCGTCAGCGTCGGATCGGGCGGCCCGGGCGGCGCCACCAATTCGGGCATCATATATCTGCATCTGAAGCCGGCTTCGGAGCGCAAGCTCAGCGTCGATCAGTTGATTACTAAATGGCGCCCGGTGCTGAACAGCGTGCCCGGGCTGCGCGTGTTCCTGCAAAATCCGCCGCCCATCCGGATCGGCGCGCAATTCACACGCAGCATGTATCAGATGACTCTGCAGAGCCAGGATACCGCGACGCTCTACAAATATGCGCCGATGCTCGAATCGAAACTGCGCCGACTGCCCGATCTGCGCGGCGTCAACAGCGACCTACAGGTCGAAAATCCGCAGGTCACCGTCGATATCGATCGCGACAAGGCCCACTCGCTCGGGATTTCCGCGGGCGCGATCGAAGACGCACTGTACAATGCTTACGGCGCGCGCCAGATCTCCACAATTTACGCGCCCAACAACGAGTACTGGGTGATCATGGAGGTGCTGCCGGAGTATCAGTCGGATCCTTCGACCTTGTCGCTACTCTACGTGCGCTCTTCCAGCGGGCAATTAGTGCCGCTCGACACGGTAGTCAAGTTCACGCGCTCGCTCGGCCCCTTGCAGATCAATCATTCCGGCCAGCTCCCGTCGGCGACGATTTCGTTCGATGTCGCGCCCGGCGTTTCACTCGGCAAGGCGCTCGCCGAGGTCCACAAGCTCGCCGACGCCACTTTGCCCGACAGCATCACGACGGGCTTCCAGGGCACCGCGCAGGCGTTTGAATCGTCTCTTTCCGGACTCGGGGTGTTGCTGGTGATGACGATCCTCGTCATCTATCTGGTGCTTGGCGTTCTCTATGAAAGCTTCGTGCATCCGATCACGATTCTCTCCGGCCTGCCCTCGGCCGGCTTCGGCGCGCTGGTGACGTTGTGGCTTTTTGGCATGGAGCTCGATCTGTTCGCGTTCGTCGGCATCATCATGCTGGTCGGCCTGGTCAAGAAAAATGCCATCATGATGATCGACTTCGCTCTCGACGCGCAGCGCACCGAAGGAAAATCGCCCGCCGACGCGATCTTCGAAGGCTGCATCATCCGCTTCCGGCCAATCATGATGACCACGATGGCCGCGCTGATGGGAACTTTGCCCATCGCAATCGGCTTGGGCGCCGGCGGCTCGTCGCGCCGTCCGTTGGGAGTGGCGGTCGTAGGCGGCTTGTTCTTTTCCCAGTTCCTGACGCTTTACATAACCCCAGTCTTCTACACCTACATGGAAGCGTTCCTGGCCCATTACAACGCATGGCGCGAAGGCCGCCCGCTAGCGCCGCCGCTCGAGCGTGAAGTCGCAGCAACGCGAATCGGCGAACGCACCGCGTCCGAACCCCCCGGTCGCCTCGCATCATAGATTTCCACCCATACTGGGTGCGGGGATCTTGGGAAGTTTGGCCATGCCCCGTTGTACTCCGGTAGGGGCCAAACTGGGAGGGTCTGGATGACAGTACCGGCCCGCTGAGGTACTTTCTCTCCGGCATTGACACCCTGATCAGACAGCCAGAGGTCGCGCCGCAGTAGAATTCGTCGAAGTCGTCTTTCGAAGGGGTCGGGCTAACTGAGGACACTAGCGCGGGCGGATAGTCCAGCCGCGGCCCGAGCAGATCACCTCGCCCGCCTGGTTGTAAAAGACGTTGTCATGGACCACGAACAGGCGTTCCTTCCTGATGAAGCGGTCGAGCGCCCGCGCCACCATCCTGACCGTATCTCCGGGACGCGCCGGGACGTGGTAGAACCATGACTGCCCCGCGTTGATCGTTCCCGGCGTGCGCATCCAGTCGTCTTCGGGCGTGCACGCGAACATCAGCATGATATGGATGCTCGGAGGCGCGATGAGCCCGCACCAGGGCGATTGCGCGGCGTAATCCTCGTCGAAATAGAGCGGGTTCAGGTCGCCCACCGAACGTGCAAGGCGCTGGATCGCCTCGCGGGTCAACGTGATCGGAAAGGTTCTGCGCAGTTCGCCCGGGATAATCTCATCCCAGGTCTTGCGTTTGTCCGCGTTTTTCCAGAAGTCGCGCTCGAAGGCAGCCGGATCGAAAACGCTCTCCGTGCCGGTCGGTGCGCGGCTTGCGCCACTCACGCCGGCGGCCAGCCCGACACCTTCTGCCGCTAAACGCGGCGTCCCGCGAAACTCCGCCATCGCATCGCCCGTGGCAGTGGTTTCGCCGCGATGGTTCTTGACCTCGACTTCGAACTGGAGCCAGCGGCCCTTGTCGGTCGAGACTTTCGCCGAGACTCGTGCATGCGCGGCGATCGTGTCGCCCACGCGCACCGGCCTTAGCCATCGCGTTTCGAGCCGCCGATGGATTGCGCCGCGTGAACCGAGCCAGTCGGTCATGGTGCGCGTGATGAGGGCGAAGGTCATCATCCCATGCGCGATAATCCCGCCGAACCGGGTCTTGCCGAAGGTCCCCTCCATGTATTTGTCGTCGAGATGGAGCGGGTTGAAGTCGAGCGAGGCCTCCGCGAACTCGCGGATACTCTCGCGGGTGATCTCTAGCCTGGGGCCGCTTACGGCCTCACCTGGCGCGATTAGATCCCAAACGTCGTGACTGGCCATCGTCTTTCCTGTTTGTGGTTATACCGGCGGCACCGAGGTTCTCATCGCCAGATGCGAAACCAGCCTGTGTTTGGCGAATTGCTGGTTCTGGTGAAATCAGTAATTCGCCACACACAGGATCATCCCATTGGGCGAACGCCATATTCTGAGAATCCTGATCTCGTGGATGACGCAATACAACCGGGCCAGACCACACTCCTCATTGGGGCCCGGCATTTCGAATCCTCGCTCAGGGCTGCCGGCGCATCTGCAACGCCATCGGCATCGATTCGATCGGCCCATTTCAATTGTCGTTCGATCGGTCCTGGGCGGACTTCACCACGAATACGATGCCGTCGCACGCGCTGTTTAAGTGTCGTGTTGTTTTTGCGGAGCATACCGCGCGCCTCTGGCATGGGTGGCCCTTCAGTCGCCCAGCCAACCTAACAGCGCCAGTGCAAACCATCGCATCGTCCGGACAACGATGCCGTACGAGGCGGCTCCGGCGGAACGCAGGTCATAGAAGACCGTAGCGGACCACGGCGGCGACTCGGGCAGAGTTAATCTCGCAACGGCAGCCGGGTAGGTATCCATCATCAGGTATGCGCGCAACGCGCCATTGACGCTGCCGGGAGGGAACTCGACTGCAACCGATTCGATGCTTCCGGCGGCCGATACCGTTTGCGTCGTCTGCTCGGCGTAGTCCAGCGGCAAGGGGCGTCCCGTGCGCGCGTTGACGAGCAGAATGCCAAGGTTGTGAGAGCCAACTTTGAAGGGCGAGCCGTGAATCGTCGCGATGACCGAGGTCGCGGTAACACCAAATCTTACGTCGTTCACGCCGGAGGGTGGAGCGCCGCTGTCGCCGCCATAAGGCCGCAGTTCGGCGGCACCTACGACGTCGAGCAGGTCGGTACTCGGATTGCAATAGCCCAGGCGCTGTAAGAACTCACCATAGAAGTCGATCTTCCCGCAGACGGTCTTCGCGTTGATGGCGGCATGGTCGCGCGCGGTGCCGTTGGAATCGACGCGGGCGGCCACGCGGAAGAACTCGAACCGCAACGGAATGTTATTAAACTCGATAGTGAATCCGGCTTCATTACGCAGCGTAAGCGCATCGCCGTCGAGATCAACTTCGACCGGAAAGCGAACGCGCGAATCCGGATCGACCGTGGCGCGATTCCCGGCGTCGGCCACGCGCCCGCCGACAACCCAGCCCACGGCGCGCCGGTCGCCACCTTCGACCAGGCCAATGAGATAATGAATCGAATCAAATCCAATCTGATTGTAACTCGGCAGAATCGTCGGCAACGGAGCCGCCAGACGATAGAGATCCCACCCTCCTGCCGGGTCACCAGGGTATTTTGGCACGGTCAATCGAATTCCGGAGGCGGGGTGCGGTCGCAGTTGAAACTGAAATGTCTGATCGAGCCGTCCCGCCGGTGTGCCGCCGACAAATCGCCCTCCGTCGCGCTCGAAGCCGGTGAAATACCGCCCTTCAAGCCGCACCGCGAGCGTGCTTCCAGCGACGGCGCCGAAGGTGACTTTCGGAACCACAGTTACAAACCGTCGATCACCAGAGACATCGGCATCCGCCTCCACCGACGGGTCGAGGGTTACGTGAATGCTATCGGAATCGAGCAGGGCCAACTGCGTAATACCGTGTCGGCGAACGTTCAGCGAGAATGTCAGCGGCTGATTCGCTTCGATCGCTTGCGGCGGCTCCTCCAGTTGATTGCCGAAGGAAGTCGTGTACACGAAGGACGCGGCGTCGGACGGCAAAGCCTCGCCACGAGTAACACAGCGCGGATCGGCCGCGGCAGAACGGCGCAAGCAGTAGTCATACGGAATGCTAAATACGCCGCCATTCTCGCCGCCGATTACGATGGCGTCGTTGCCAAGCGCCGGCGACGAGTTCAGATCGGCGCGTGGTCGTCGATGAGCCGCATCGCCCAACGCAGTGTGCCGTCCGGATTCAATACAAACAGCTTGCCTTCGCCGGACCCCACGTAGATGTTGCCGTCTCCGTCGATCGCCGGCGACGAGCGAATGGGAGCGCGGGTGTCGAACGCCCAGCGAACGCCGCCATCGTCGGGACGCAGCGCGTAGATCGTGCCGTCGGCACCCGGCTCAATGATGGTTCCATCGCGCGCCTCGGCGGCGCTGGCATAGACGTGATCGCGCAGGCCGGTCTGCCAGAGCTCACGCCCGCTCGCCGGATCATATGCGCGCACGAAACCGTCGAACGCGCCCGCCACCGCCATGCGGCGCGAGCCGGCAGTGGTCAGCAGCGGACTAGCAACCACGGAACCGTGCGCCTGGGCTCCCCAGCGCCGCTTGCCGGTGGCTGCATCGAGCGCGAAGGTGTTGCGCAGGAAGGGAAAGTTGTTTCCGATCAACAGCGCGTTCGAGGCTGGGTCGAACGCCGGCGATGACCAGGTCTGATCCCAGGTGCGCCAACACCACAGCGGTTTACCGTTGGTCCGCGCCACCGCATATGTACAGAAATTATCGTTGGGAGCGTAGATGGCGCCGTCCGATCCGATGGCGACATTGCCTTCGAACCAGCGGACAAACGCCCTGTTGACCGCCGGCGGATCGGCAAGAAACGTCCACTCTAGCTTCCCGGTGTTGCGCTCCAGAGCGTAAAGCCGCCCGTCGCCGGCGCCAAAGATCACGCGCCCTTGATCGTCAAGGAGCGCCGCCGAATCGATAATTCCACCGACCATAAGCTTCCAGCGCGCGTGCCCGTTGCGATCAATGGAGTAGAAGTATTGGTCGGCCGAGCCGACGTAGATCGTACCGTCGCCGTCAATCACCGGCGAACTGAAAACTCCGTTGCCAGTCTGAAAAACCCAGGGGCTGCTGCCAGAGTCAGTGGGCAGAACGGGACTGCGTCCGCTCTGTTGGGCATCACGACGGAACTTCGGCCAAGGACTCGCCGCGTCCAATGGGACCACATATGTGGAATTTGGAGTCTGAGCCGTTGCCGTCACTTGGGCGGCCGGCATGCTGCAAGGGCCGAGGAGCAATATGACCGCGGCGATACTCGCCGCGAGCCCTTCTTGCTTCATGTGTCGGCACCGGCATACCGGCAGGTCATCTCCCTTTCCGCCATCCCCATTAGCTTAGGCTATCGCCCTACCATCAAAAACACCAATGAATTCGTGCGGAATAACGGCGCCCCGCAAAAATACCTTGTGTGTGGCGGATT
>CAWFAJ010000011.1:0-12971 GCA_963813785.1 uncultured delta proteobacterium
CAGCACAATCTCTGAACCAAATCCGTCTTAATACCCTCTCCTTGTCCGAGGAGAGGGTTAGGGAGAGGTGCCACGCCCGACTGCGGCACTACTATCTGAATTGCATCGCCGGGTACGCGCTGGCGCGCGAGATCCTTCGCTGCGCTCAGGATGACACAAGCAAAGCAAGCGGCGCTCGTGTCATTCTGAGCGAAAGCTGCTGTAGCGAAGAATCTCGACGGACGCCCCAGCGTCCGGTGTTAGTTATGCAAAGCTCTCGTGTCACGGCGAGGATGAAGGTGAGGGTCCCTATGCAGCGCCCATCCTCCGAGCGCGATTCAGGATTCTGCTCTTTCTCACCGCACGGAGTACCCATTAGCTAATGAATGAACCACTCTCAATACTACTTCCATATCAGCGCCGATGGCTGGCCGATCAATCGCAAGTCAAGGTCAGCGAGAAGTCGCGGCGAATAGGTATTACCTGGACCGAGGCTGCCGATCGCGCGCTCGGCGCCGCCACCGGCGGGCGCGCCGGAATCGACGGATGGTATATCGGCTACAACAAGGACATGGCGCTGGAGTTCATCGAGGCGGCGGCGCGATGGGCGCGGCGCTTCAATCGGGCGGCGGAGGCGATCGAGGAAATTGTGCTCGCCGACGAGCGCACCGACATCCTGGCCTACCGGATCCGCTTCGCCTCGGGACATAAAATCGTGGCGCTGTCGTCGCGGCCGTCGAATCTGCGCGGCAAGGACGGCTGCGCGGTTATCGACGAGGCCGCCTTCCATGAAGACTTGGCCGGCCTGCTGAAAGCGGCGCTGGCGTTTACCATGTGGGGCGGACTGGTGCGAATAATTTCAACTCACAACGGCGCCAACAATCCGTTCAACGAGCTAATCAGTGAGATTCGCGCCGGCCGGCGTCCATACTCACTTCATCGCACGACTTTCGACGAAGCACTAGCCGACGGACTATACAGAAAAATCTGCGAACAGAGCGAAACCGAATGGAGCGAGGAAAAGCAGCGCGAATGGCGCCAGCAGATTGTCGATTACTACGGCGATAACGTCGGCGAAGAACTTTTTTGCCTCCCGCGCGCGTCGTCGGGCGCCTACCTGAGCTCGGTGTTGATCGAGGCGCGGATGAAGGCGGGTATCCCGATACTGCGCTGGGAAATGCCGGCGGAATTTTCGGGCCGCCCGGAAGCAGAGCGCTACTCGGAAACGCAGGCGTGGTGCGAGGACAATCTGGCGCCGGCGATCGCGGCGCTGGACGAGTCGCTGGCGAGCTTCTTCGGCGAGGATTTCGGGCGTTCGGGCGATTTGACGGTGATCTGGCCGCTGCAGATCGCGGCCGATCTGACGCGGCGGACGCCGTTCGTGGTCGAGCTGCGCAATATCCCGTTTCGAAACCAGGAGCAGGTGCTGTTTTATATCGCCGACCGGCTGCCGCGATTCAGCGCGGGCGCGATGGACGCGCGCGGCAACGGACAGTACCTGGCCGAGACCGCGGCGCAGCGCTACGGCGCGCGAATCGTGCAGGTGATGCTGTCGGAGTCGTGGTACCGCGAAAATATGCCGCGCTACAAGGCGGCGTTCGAGGACGGCACGATCGAGATTCCCAAGGATGCGGACGTGCTCGCCGACCATCGCGCGATCGTGCTCGAGCAAGGCGTGGCCAAGGTCGCCGAGCGGCGCGCCGGGGCCGACGGCAAGGGACGGCATGGCGACTCGGCGATGGCGGCGGCGCTGGCGTTCTTCGCGTCGCGCGCGGACCCCGGGCAGATCGCGTACATCCCGGCGTTCGTGTCAGGCAAGCGGCACAATTTCGAGCGGCGGATCGATCCATTCGGCGCGCCGCCCGCGGAAGACGAATTCGCCGGAGGGCGTGTGCGTGGATTCTGAAAGCCCGGCTTTAACCCTTTCCCGCGAATATGCAGATGAATAGCTACTGGAGATGGAAATGCGAAGAATGCGGTTATGAGTTTATACTCGTGCTGATTCGTCTTCCGGCACCGTGCCATCGATGCGGCGGCGAATGGTTTTTGAAAATAGGCGAAGCCGCATTCAAGGAACACAGACCTGACTAGTTCAACCGTCAACTGGAGAGCAACCAATGAAACTCTATGATGCTTACGGACGCGAAGTAGATACAGGGATGTTGCGCGAAGAGCAGGCGGCGCCGACGATAGCGGGAGTCCGAAATATATATTCCGTGATGCATCCGTCGATCGGACTGACCCCGGAACGATTGACGGCATTCCTCCAACAAGCCGCATTCGGAGATCCATTTCTGTATCTCGAGCTGGCCGAGGAGATGGAGGAAAAGGACCTGCATTACCTGGCCGTGCTCGGCACGCGCAAAAATGCGGTCGCGCAACTGGAGCTGGTGGTGCGGGCGGCGTCGAGCGGGTCCGAGGATCAACGCGCCGCGGCGATGGTGCGCGAGATGATCGCGGACGGAGCGCTGCAACTCGACAGCGTGCTGTTCGACGTGCTCGATGCGCTGGGCAAGGGGTTTTCGGCAACTGAAATAATCTGGGATACCTCTGGGCGCGAATGGTTTCCCGCGCAATTGAAATGGCGCGATCCGCGCTGGTTCGCGTTCGACTGGATATCGGGCGAGGAGGTGCTGGTGCGCACGCTAAACGGCCAGGCGATCCCGGTCGAGGGCGAAACGCAGACGCGATTACCGACGCATTTCGGCGGCGGGGGAATATACGCGTCGATGCGGCCGGGAACCGGAATCCAGCCGATGACGGCGCCGCTGGCGCCGTACAAGTTTGTGACTCATTTTGCAAAGGCGAAAACCGGCCTGCCGATACGAGGCGGGTTGGCGCGCGCCGCCGGATGGGCATACCTGTTCAAGAACTACGTACTAAAGGACTGGGTAACGTTCACCGAGGTATTCGGGCAGCCTCTTCGAGTAGGCAAATACCATCCGGGCGCGTCGGAACAGGATAAGCAGGCACTACTGCAGGCGGTATCGAAAATAGGCACTGATGCGGCCGCGATAATGCCGGAGTCGATGGTAATAGAGTTTATCGAGGCGCATCAGAATGGCAGCGCGGAGTTGTATCAAAAATTTTGTGAGTATCTGGACGCGCAAGTGAGTAAAGCAGTGCTCGGGCAGACATTGACTACCGAGATGCCCGCGTCGGGGGGATCGCGAGCGGCGGCAGAAGTCCACGAGGGCGTGAGACGCGACATCCTGAATGCCGACGCGAGGCGACTGGCGGCGACGCTCGCGCGGGATTTGGTTCGGCCGATCGTCGAACTGAACATGGGGCCGCAGGCGCGCTATCCGAAGATCGAGCTGGGGCTGCCGGACGACAGCGACGTGAAAGTGTTCGCGGAGATCGTCGCGATGCTGGCGGATCGGGGACTGCGGGTTGGACAGAAAACGATTCTGGACAAGCTGGGGATCGCGGCGGCGAGCGCGGGCGAGCCGGTGCTGGGAGCGATACGCGGCGGAGGGGATGGGATCAGTTAGCGGAGATAGTCTTTTACCTTTTTGCGCAGCGCGCGGCGGCGATGTTTCATCGCGAGCAGAAGGTCGTCGTAAATAAATTTGCGGATGGCGAAGCCGGAACCGGGGAATCGAATCGCGAGGTCGCCCGGCCGGCGGCGATAGCGGAAGACCTGCACGCCGTTCCACCAGGTGGGCGAATGATTGCGGGGCGTGCGCAAATCGAGGACGAGTTGGAACGAGGGCAGGGCGCGCGCGACGAGGCGGTTGGCGGAGCGAGCGGCGCGTTTGTTGGTATCGTCGATGATAACGAGGGCGTCGTCGGCGAGCTGGGGGAGTGCGAGCACGACGCCGTCATATTGATCGCGAAAGGAATGGCCGCCGTCGTAGAAGTAGGCGCCGATGCGCGCGGGGCGCCATGGCGCGGCGGCAAGGAAATCGCGGAAGTCCATGTCGTGGAAGGCGACCTGGCCGGGCGCGGTGTGCGCGTCGAGCGTGCGGCGGAGTGCGTCGGCGGCGCCGTCGAACTGCGAAAAATTGTCGCAGGCGAAGATGGGCGCGTGCGGGTTGGCGGCGGCGGCGCCAACGAGGCTGGCGCCTTTGTAGCATCCCACTTCGACGTAAACTTCGCCCTGATCGAGCGAGGCGACGGCGCAATTGAGGAGCCGGAGCTTGTTCTCGGTGGCCATCCCGGGAATTTCTTCGAGGATGTGCGAGAGCGAGCGATCGGCGGGATGGCGCGAGCGAGCGAGGCGGCCGGCGTCGTCGAACTCGGGCCATTGCGCACGGCATCGCTCGAGGAAAGCGTCAAAGTGCATCTTTTTTTAGAAAAGTTGATCGAGCTGCGAGAGTAATTTCACGATGGCGGTCACGTTTTGCAGCGCCGCTAGTCGTCACCAGTACATCGCAGGGCCCATCGGACCGACGAGCCCGATACCGTATGGATTGAACATCTCTTCCTGCATGTCCATATCCTCCATCTGCTGGGCTTCGAGGTTTTGCCTGGAAATCTCGCCTTCCTTTGCCTCGAACTGTTGGTTGAGTTTCAACTTCTGGTATTCCTGATAATTCTCCTCGGTGCCGACGTACATGCATTTGCAGTAGTCAGGATCGGCCATCCAATAGTGCAGCTTGCCGGTCTTGCCGACGTAGTATTGAACCTGGAACGGGAGCAGCAAATTGAGTTGCTGTTGGCGCTCGGGAGTGTCGGCGGGAATCATCCTGAAGCCGGCCGCGGAGAGCATCGGCTCGATCTGCTCGGCCTGTTGCGCGGGAGTCGGCGGTTTGGGCTGGAGCGAGCCGCATCCGAAGAGCGCAGCTGAAAACGTGGCGATCAAAAAGACTCTGGCGACGGAAGTTGAAGGATGTTGGCGCATTGCTTCCTTGGGCAGAGAAAAAACGGGGCGGACCATCGCGGGCCGCCCCGTTGTAAAGCGTCAATCAGGGGACGGAGCTGGTCGCGGTTCCATTGGCGTCGAACAACGTGAGCGCGCCGGCGCCGTCAGCATTGACAGTGAGCGAGGCGCGTGTCTTGCCGTCGTCGCCAAGCAGTGCGAGACCGGCCCTTCCGTCGGGCGTCATATCCATGCCGATGCGTCCGTGATGCTGATCGGCGAGGCGCAGCGTGGGAGTGCCGTCGTCCGCCACGACGATCGAGGCGCGCGGAATGCCGTCCTTGTCCAAGAGGTCCACACCGGACTGGCCGTTGGCAGCAACGGCGAAGGTGGCTTGCGGCAGCGCGTTGGAATTGTAGAGCACGATGCGGGCGACGCTGTTGGCGAGTCCGACTTCGATTCGCGGCTTGCCGTCGTGGCCGAAGATGCCGAGTGCGGGCGCCCCGTCGGCGCCGACGCCGAGCCCGGCGCGCAAGGTGCCGGTGCCGTCGAAGACGCCGAGTTGTGCGACGCCTCTGCTGGTGACGTTGAACTCGCCGCGAGTATTGCCCTTGGCGTCGACGAGCATGAACTTCTGCGCGGTCATCATCTTGGGCGCTGCGGCGGCGTCAACGGCGCGAGCGGCAAAGATATGGCCGGACACCGCTCCTCCGACGAGCGCGGCGGCGAGAGTCAGCGTCACAAATCCGATTCGCTCTTTGGTGGTCATGGTCGCGGTCTCCTTTCCGTACCGATGGCTAGGCGGTTTCCGGGAAGAACATTAGCAGGCGGATGAGGAAAAGGAAAAATACGTGAAAGTGCGGCCGACGGCAGGGGGTGACCCCTGCACCCAAGTGTTAAAGCCGCGCTCCGTTGTCGCGCGGCAGGGGTGACCCCTGCACTCAACGTTCAGGCCGCGCTCCGTTGTCGCGCGCGCCCACTGCCGACGGCCAGGGGGTGACGGGAGGCAAGTACAGTTGATTGAATGTGAAACCCGCCTGGGTTTCACGCTTCCTTGGGCAGGGGCTGCAGCCCCTGCACCCGCAGTGTGAATCGCGAAATCCCGTGGACGGTCTTTCGCTCTCGGCCGCATGAGTGAGAAAAAGATGCGTCGCGCAGATTTTTCTATTGCCGTTGCGACGGCAGGGCTGAGCCCTGCACTCACCGTTAGGGCCGCCCGCCGTTGTCGCGCGGTCGTTGGCACGACGGGTCAGTATTAATTCACTGCGCTGCAAGCCGAATCACCACTTGATCGCGCTGACGATATTCGAGAAGTCGTCGGTCCACGGTCTTGCGTTTGGGGCTGAAGTCAACGGCTTCCAACCCGGATATCGTTCCAGGAATCCGAGTTCATGCGAATGCCGAGCGATTGCCACCCATTCGGAGGATGCGGCACCGTTGTTCGCCTCCGGCACAGTCGGATAGTAGATCTCATATTTGGCAACTGCATCGACACTGCTTACAAGATTCGCGACGACTGGCGCGAGGTTCAACGCCATGTTGCTGATATGGAAGATTAGAATACCATGATCACTCAGCTTCTTGAGATAAAGAGTTAAGGCTTGTTTGGTAAGAAGATGGATCGGAATCGAATCGGAACTGAAAGCGTCGATGATCAGGGCGTCGTAGTAGCCGTTGGGTCTTTCCTTCAGCGACAGTCTGCCGTCGCCCAGGATAATCTTCGTCTCGGGTCCGCTGTCCTCGAGATATCGAAAATAGCGACGGTCACGCGCTATTCGCTCGACGCCTTCATCGATTTCATAAAAGGTCCATTCCTGGCCGGGCTTCCGATAGCACACCAGGGCGCCCGTCCCTAGTCCTATAACTCCCACGGTTCGACTCTCGCCGATAGCTTCGAAAATTTGACCTATCGGTCCCGATCTCGCGTAGTACATTAGTGGTTCCCGTCGACGCTCGGGGTCCACGAACTCAGCGCCATGGATTGTCGTTCCATGAATCAACTCCACCTTGCGGCCTCCATCCTTGAGCTTCACTCTAAGAACACCGTAGAAGGTCCTTTCCTGGTGCAAAACTCCAACCGATCCGTTAACTGCGACGGCAGCGAAAATGACCGCCAATAGGGCTAAACCAAAGCGAACTGGACGCTCGCTGCAGCTATAGAGCATCTTGACAACCAGAATGAAGAAGAAAAGACGGACGACCAATCCCGGCCCCGATGCGGGTCTCAGGTCCATCCAGTGATAAGTCGCAAGCGCAACGATAGCGGCCAGGATCGCGGGTGTAACCAGGTCACGAGCATTTGGAGTTGGCGACTTCTTCCCGATGAACATTCGTAGCCCGCATGCCGCTGCCAAGGCGAGGTAGTACTCGTAGATGGAAGAGAAGATCAGCGGCGCAATCAACGCATTGAAGATTCCGCCGGCGGCACCGCCGATAGAGACGCAGAAATAGAATTGTGTGACCCAGGCAGCATCCGGCCTGCGGTCCGCGAGTTCGGTATGGCACACTAGTGCGATCAGAAAAAACGTCACCAAGTGAGCCAAACACGCCAGGACGGTGGGCACCTCCAAGCCGAATATCAGAGGGTTGAGGATCAGGATTGAAACTATGCGGATGCCGATCGCCTCCGCGTTGAGAGCCCGCTCAAGTTCTACGGGTCGGCGTTTGCTGAACGCCACAATGAATGACATCAGGTAAAGTGCTAGTGGCAAAACCCACAGCAGCGGAGCGGACGCGAGATCCGTGGTGACGTACGACGTAACACCTAACAGCAAGCTGGACGGAACAAATGCCAACGAAATCCATATGAGCTGCCGACGCCAGCCTATGGCCTCGGAAGTTGAGGCTGCCCTCGCCCGGATCGAGTCGTTGATTGTTGCAGCGGATCGGAGGGGCAGCGCGCATATACCGACAAGAACAATCAAGAGGACGTATGATGCCGTCCAAAGTCGGCTTTGTGCGGCCTGGTTGAGTGAGGGCTCGAGCAGGAATGGAAACGCGAGCAGCGCGAGTAGGCTTCCGAAGTTGCTCGCGGCGTATAGGAAATACGGGTCGTTCGCTAGTCGACTCCTGCTTCTGGCAAACCAGGCCTGAAGCAATGGCGCCGACGCAGACAGCGCGAAAAAAGGCCATCCTACCGAGAGTGCCAGAAGTCCGATCAGCCAAAGGATCGGAGAGCGGTCTGTCGGGGGAATCCTGCTCTGTTCGATCGCGAGCGGAAGGAAGAGCAAGCCGCCGAGCAGGACTATACCATGGATCCAGGGCTGTCGCCTTGGTATGGCGAACCGATTGAGGACGTGTGCGTACGCATACCCTGCGAGGAGCACGATCTGAAAGAACATCATCGCCGTGTTCCACACCGACGACGAGCCACCCAACAGGGGGAGGACCATCTTCGTGAACAGCGGTTGCACCCACATCAACAGGAAGGCACTGAGGAAAAGCACCCCGACATAAAGGCCGATCAATCCATAATCCAACGTCTCACCGGGCGCGGTGCCGTCGAGGTCTTCGCCGGGGTCGCGCCGCGTCTTAAAGCCAATGCCACTAGCAGTAACAGGACTCGATTCGACGGTGTTCAGTTCGCCCTTCATCTAACGCTCGACCCCAGCAACTATCGCTCCAAGATGCGTCCTCCGATCGTGATTCGCGCTACTGGTTTAGATGCGCTTACACGCGCTGCCGGAAGCTACCGGTCTATATCGCTGGTTCCACATCTCGGACAATTTGAATGCCCTGTGGCATCGCTGACGGAGCTGTAGCTGAACCGCAACCGACCAATGCGCCCATGAACTCCGGCACGCTCAACATTTAGCACGTTCGAGCGACACATACCCGCTGATGGTTAAGTCCGCTTCCGACTTTTCCCCGAGCGCCCGAGGACCGCTGGTTTTCTTCGGAGCGCCGCAAGAGTAATTTCCGAAGCGGTAAATAGAGTCGGGTTCAGCTTGAGGCGTTTTGTATCCTCCTGATTCAAATATGAGCTTGTCAGGTCCGGCCGGAGCGGAGGAGTAAGAACGCCGAGCGATAATCGAGCAGCACGCGCGTCCTTGGATGATCACCGCGTATGTTCTGACCGCGATAGGCTTCGCTGTCATTTGCTTTGGTCCGCACGTCGCGCTCGACGAGTACTCGCCCCTTCGATTAGGGACTATTGTAATTTCACTCGTTGGTACCGCATGCTTCCTCGTGATTGTATCTTTCCGTTATCCAGAATCGACACAGGGAAACGAATTTCGGGCAGGGATCGCGATGGTCGGCGGCATCGCGGTGACAGGAGTGTCCCTGTCGTTCGCTGGGTTATTCGACGCAGATTTATATGTGCTTGGAACCCAAGCGGCCGCCAGGTGGTTAACGCAGTGGGAAGGTGGATGGGGGGAATCGTTTGTTGCGGGCATTCTGTCGTTCGTGCCCGCGTTACCGGTAGTAGGCCTCCTTGGTTATCTGTTTAATGCGGACCCCTCATTTCACCCCTCACCTCACCCTATATCGAAAAAGCGGCAACACGCTGATCGGAGTGCCTCGGGAGCACTGCCGTCCGGCGGGGAAGGCGGAATGAAGATTTTCGCCAAGGGCGTTGTGATCTTCGGAATTCTTGGCGCGCTGTTCGTGGGCTTGATCGGCTTCGGGGGCATCGTTGACAACATGAATCGCAATTTTGCGCCCGGCGTGATCGCGATGGCCATCAGCGCCGCTGTGATTGTGTTGGCCGGGGGTTTCTTACTCCGTAACTCGAAATGACCCCGCGCCGCAAATTTTTTTGGCGAATTGATCGCGCCGCTTCCAGTATCGCTGTGGCCCCTCGATTGGGGCGTACCCGCCGGGGGGGCGGGGTGCCCGATTCCGGTGCCAAACTGGTGCCATCTTTGGTGCCAAACCAGCGCCAACCGGCGGTATCGCTCGATGCACTCGGTGATACTCGATGCGCGAGCAAACCCTTGGGGCGGTGGGGCTTCCGTGCCGTTGGCCGTGCAATTACGGCGCTATCCGAAAAGCTCCCTTTCGTTCTTTCGCGTTGGTAACACGAGTTCAAATCCCGCTCGGGGAGCCAAGATTTTTCCCCGCTTTTGGAAACTCTGACGGCGGACGTAGTCGGGCGCTACCTAAAAAGCTGGTTGCACCGGAATCCTCCTATGCATCCGCGTAATGGATAGCCCAAGTCGAGTCCAAGCAACGTAATAGCCGTTGATACTGCGAGGTAATTCCGCGCGCTACGAAGTGATCATCCGCTGCGTCGAGATAATGAAAAATGTGTAAA
The DNA here is from genome assembly GCA_963813785.1 of uncultured delta proteobacterium. Classification (GTDB taxonomy): domain Bacteria; phylum Desulfobacterota; class Binatia; order Binatales; family Binataceae; genus Binatus. Next base: position 10,041 of record CAWFAJ010000011.1, read on the forward strand.
AGCACCGCAGAAGCAGCCGCGAGCATGGGGCGCCGAGCTACTTCGAAAACTGAGGTCGGCCGACCAGGGTCCCTGGTAAGTATTCGGACGACCACGACGCAATGACCGATTCGGGTCGCAATCTAGATGCAACATCGGTTCCGACCCGCGTTTACGGTGTGGGACTCAAGACGACACTTCGCAGACGCAAGGGGCGAATGATCCGCACGGATGCGCGATGATTTCGAGGCAACCAGTTCGGCTATCTGGTGCTGGGCGGTGCGAAGCTGTTTTGCCGGGCGATTTGGGCGGCATTGCGCGCGAGAAGGCGCTGGCGGGCAACTTGGCAATAGGATAATCAGGTTAGCCTCCAGTAGCCAAAATCACGGGTATAATTTTTGCTGATTTCAGATCCCAAAATATTTAGGTTCTTTGCTTCACTCGGGGAGGAGGAGCGAATGGGCAAGTACGCTGGAAAGACGCCGATCGGTGCGATCGCGATCTTCAGCGTGGCCGCGCTAGCGATTGTCGGCCTTCATCGTTCTCCAAGCCGCGCCTATAGCGCCGCCACCCCCCCGACGCTCTTCGTTAGTGACAGCTGCTCCAAGGCAGTGACGGCTTATCCCGCGACTGGCAACGGCGACATCGCCCCGCTGGCCCCGGCGCCTTCCGGCCTCTCCGAACCGCAGTTCCTGGCCTTTGACAAGAACGGGAACATCTACGTCACTAACTCCTGCACCGCCGCCATCACTATTTACGCCAAGGGGAGCAACGGCGATACTCCTCCCATCGCCACCATCGGCGGGAGCAACACCGGCCTGAGCTACCCAACAGGCATTGCGCTGGATTCCAGCGGCAAAATCTATGTGGCGGATGACGGACTTGATCGTGATGGCCCTGGCAGCGTGTTTGTCTATGCAGCGCTGGGCAGCAGCACCGGTCTGCTCAACGAGATTCCCACCGCCACCATCGGCGGGAGCAACACCGGCCTGCAACGCCCAGCAGGCATTGCGCTGGATTCCAGCGGCAAAATCTATGTGGCGGATGACGGACTTGATGGTGATGGCCCTGGCAGCGTGTTTGTCTATCCGGCGCTGGGCGGCAGCACCGGTCTGCTCGACGAGACTCCCACCGCCACTATCAGCGGGAGCAGCACCGGCCTGACCTATCCAGAAGGCATCGCGCTGGACTCCAGCAGCAAAATCTACGTGGCGGATGAGGATGCCGCCAGTGTCTTTGTATATCCGGCGCTGGGCAGCAGCATCGGGCTGCTCGACGAGACTCCCACCGCCACCATCAGCGGGAGCGACACCGGCCTGTCCTCGCCATTCGGCATCGCGCTGGATTCCAGCGGCAACATCTATGTGGCGGACTTCTTCACGGCCAGCGTGTACATCTTTCCGGCCGGGAGCAATGCCGATGCCGCCCCTATCGCCACGATCAGCGGGAGCAACACCGGCCTGCAACGCCCAGCAGGCATCGCGCTGGATTCCAATGGAGACGTCTATGTGGTGGATGACGGACCTTCCGGCGTTGGCCCCGACAGCGTGTTTGCCTATCCGGCGCTGGGCAGCAGCACCGGGCTGCTCGACGAGGCCCCTAGCGCCGCCATCACCGCGGCCGTCACCACCGGCCTGAAATCCCCATTAGGCATTGCGCTGGATTCCAGCGGCAAAATCTATGTGGTGGATGACGGACCTTCCGGCGTTGGCCCCGCCAGCGTGTTTGTCTATCCGGCCGGGAGCAATGCCAATGCCGCCCCTATCGCCACGATCAGCGGGATCAAAACCGGCCTGAGCTTCCCCGCAGGCATTGCGCTGGATTCCAGCGGCAACATCTATGTCGCCGACTACGGTGCCGCCACAGTGTTTGTCTATCCGGCGCTAGGAAGCAGCACCGGTCTGCTCAACGAGTCCCCTACCGCCTACCATCAAAGGGAGCAACACCCGCCTGACCGCGCCATTCGGCATCGCGCTGGATTCCAGCGGCAACATCTATGTGACGGATGAATTTGCCTCCATCGTATTTGTCTATCCGGCGCTGGGCAGCAGCACCGGGATGCTCAACGAGTTCCCCACCGCCTACATCAGCGGGAGCTACACGCGACTGGATACTCCGATCGGCATCGCGCTGGATTCCAGCGGCAAAATCTATGTGGCGGATGAGGATGCCGCCAGTGTGTTTGTCTATCCGGCGCTCGGAAGCAGCACTGGTCAGGTCGACGAGCTCCCCACCGCCGCCATCACCAGCCTGATGTTCCCATTCGGCATCGCGCTGGATTCCAGCGGCAACATCTACGTGGCGGACTACGGCGCCGCCAGCGTGTTTGTCTATCCGGCTGGGAGCAACGGCGATGCCGCCCCCAGCGCCACTATCAGCGGTCCACAGACAGAACTTGGTGAGCCTCAATTCATCGCCATCGAGACGGAAACTGGCCCCACGCCGACGCCAACGGCGACTGCGACGTCAAGCGGAACGCCGACGCCGACTGCGACTGCGACAAGAACGGCGACGGCGACTGCAACGCCTACGCTCACTGCGACCGCAACGGCAACGCCGACCGCGACACTAACAGCGACAGCCACTAGGACTGCCACGGCAACGCCGACTGCGACAGCGACTCAAACAGCAACTGCAACGGCGACGCGCACAGCGACCGCTACCATCACCGCCACATCAACAGCGACGGCGACTGCGACGTCAAGCGGAACGCCGACACCCACGGCTACGGTGACCGCAACATCGACGCCGACGGCGACCGCGACCTCAACTGGATCGTCGACGCCGACCGCGACTGCGACGTCAAGCGGAACGCCGACACCTACGGCTACGGCGACCGCAACATCGACGCCGACGGCGACCGCGACCTCAACTGGATCGTCGACGCCGACGGCGACTGCGACGTCAAGCGGAACGCCGACACCTACGGCTACGGCGACCGCAACATCGACG
>CAWFAJ010000012.1:0-685594 GCA_963813785.1 uncultured delta proteobacterium
TCCTCAAAACTCCATCCACGCCGAAAACACAGGAGCTTTCGCGCCGCGCCGCCCGCCAGATGAATTTCCCTGCTCCGCCCTGAAAATTTCCTGTTACATCGAAAAAATTCCCTGTTCCTCCAAAATAATTCCCTGTTCGGTTGAGTAGGGAATTTCGTCAAAAACCCGAGAGAAGACAAGACTTATTTGGTCCCAGTTCGACCCCAAGGCGGCCGAAATCGCGAAAATTCCCTGTATTTTCCCTGATGATCAGGGAATTTGATGCGGAGAGCGGTTCGCATCGGACTGCGTCATCCGCCATACAGTCTGTACTGTTTACCTACAGATAGCAGATGAAGGGAAATCCGCACGTGACGCGATGGGGATCCGAGATCGCCCTACAGCGCCACGCTCGCCGTGGCAGAACGGGTACGTTGAGCGGCTCATCGGATCGATACGTCGCGAATCTCTCGACCACCTCGTCATGTTCGGCGAAGCGCACTTGCATCATGTCCTGAAGGCTTACGCTTGGTATTACAACAAAGTCCGGCCGCATCTCTCACTGGATAAAGATGCTCCAGATTTTCGGCGGACACAGAAGATCGGCCGCATCGCCGCGAGACCGATCCTCGGCGGGCTGCATCACCAATATGTCCGGGTTTAGGTTTTGAATAGCCACACCAGTTCGCCGCGAACCGTCTCGAGCTCGCGCTCGGCGGCTTGGAGCCGGCTGATCTCATCCGCTGGGCAGAAACGAGTGCGGGATTTCGCCGGTGTCAGTAGCGGTTGAGCCGAGCCAGCCGATCGGCGTGAAAGTTCGCATCGCCAAACAGTTCCTGGCCTACGCGGACCCGCTTCATGAACAAGCCGATGTCGAATTCGTCAGTCATCCCGATACCGGCATGCATCTGGACGGCTTCATTCACCGCCAGCGTGGCGCTAAGCCCGGCGCGGGCCTTTGCCACCGACACGATCGCACCGGCGCGGTCGAAGGAATCGTCGAGCGTCTGCAGAGCCTTCAGCACCGCCGAGCGAGTGACTTCAAGTTCGCAGTAGAGGTGAGCGGCGCGATGCTGCAACGCTTGAAATTCGCCGATCAACCGGCCGAATTGCTTGCGTTCCCGCAAGTAGGCGACCGTCCGGCTGAACGCTTCCTCACTGGCGCCGGCCATCTCCGCCGCCACGGCGGCGCGGCCTGCGTTCAGCACCCCCTCCAGCACATCCCAACCCGCGTCGAGCCTGCCCAGCACTTTGTCGGCGCTGACATTTACGTCCTCGAACCTGACTCGCGCAGCGTTGTGCGTATCTACGGTTGCGGTGCGCTCGGCGCGAATCCCCTTGGCGCTAGCGTCAACCAGAAACAGCGTGAGTCCCTTGGTATCGCCCGCTTTGCCCGCGGTGCGAGCGACCGCGATCAGAAGATTCGCGACGTGGCCGTCGATCACAAAAGTCTTGGTGCCGTTCAGCTTGAAGCTGTTGCCGGCACGAGCGGCGGTCATCGCGGTTTTTTCCGGGTGATGCTTTGCGGTCTCATCGACGGCCAGCGTGGCGATCAAATCGCCGGCAACGATTTGCGACAGGTAAAGTTTTTTCTGCTGGTCGGTGCCGGCTCGAGCGATCGCGGTTGCGGCCAGAATCGCGGTCGAAAGAAACGGGGAGGGCGTGAGCGTGCGCCCCAACTCTTCCATTACTACCCCGGCCTCGACGTATCCAAGTCCCAGGCCGCCGTACTCCTGCGGGACGAGAATTCCCGCCCACCCCATCTCGACGAACTCCTTCCAAAGCGTGCGCGAGAATCCGTCGGCGTCGCGTTTGTCGCGCAGTGCCCGCAGATGGGCGACGGGCGCATTTTTGCCGAGGAAGCCGCGCGCATTGTCGCGCAGCATCGTTTGTTCGTCGTTGAGAACTAGCGCCATGTGATTAAACCCCGTCGCGATCGATGCGGTAGCGGCCCAGTCCGGTGATTCACCGATACTCTAAGCACCGGGCAAGCCCAGTATTCGTTTGGCGATGATGTTGAGCTGAATCTCGCTGGTTCCGCCCTCAATCGAGTTGCCTTTGGAACGCAGCCACGCGCGCGCGGTGCGGCCTTCACGCGAGCGTTCGCCTTCCCATTCCAGCGCGTCCATGCCGCCCGCCGACATCACCAATTCCATCCGCCGCTTGTTGAGTTCGGTGCCGTAGTATTTCAGCAACGACGATACCGCGGGATGAGCCTGGCCCACCTTGGCCATGTCGCCGACGCGCTCCATCGTGAGGCGGAAGCAGAGTGCGTCGATCTCGTACGCCGCGATCTGTGCGCGCAGCGCAGTATCCGCGAGCATCCCGTTGTCGGTGCCAACGGTCTCGGCCGCAATCTGTCCGAGCGAGCGGTTTTCCGAGGTACTGCCCATGCCGCCGATCATGTCGCGCTCATGAGTCAGCAGGTACTTCGCGACATCCCATCCCTTGTTGAGTTGGCCGACGAGGTTCGCCTTGGGCACGAGCACGTCGTCGAAAAAAGTCTCGCAAAACGGCGACAAGCCGGAGATCAGCACGATCGGCTTGGTCGATACCCCGGCACTTTCCATGTCGAACAGCAAAAAGCTGATGCCTTCGTGCTTGGAGGCGCTGGGGTCGGTGCGCACCAGGCAGAAAATCCAATCCGCCTTGTTTGCGTAGGTGGTCCAGATCTTCGAGCCGTTGATGAGGAACTGATCGCCCTTGTCCTCCGCGCGGGTTTGCAGCGACGCCAGGTCGGAACCCGCACCGGGCTCGGAATAGCCCTGGCACCATCGAATCTCGCCCCGGACAATCTTGGGCAGATGCTCGCGCTTCTGCTCTTCGGAACCATATTTGAGCAGCGCCGGTCCGAGCATCGAGATGCCGAAGCTGGTCAGCGGCGTGCGACAGTTGAGCGCGCGCATTTCCTGGTGCAGAATTTTGGCCTCGTCGCGCGACAGGCCGCCACCGCCATACTCACGCGGCCACTCCGGCACCGTCCAACCCTTGGCCGCCATGCGCTCGAGCCACAAGCGCTGCGCGTCGGATTGGAAAACCGGATGCCTGCCGCCCCAGCAAGCGTCTTCCTCGCCCTGCACCGGACGTCGCATCTCGGGAGGACAATTCGCCTCCAGCCATGCGCGCGTGTCTTTGCGAAAAGTTTCGAGATTATCCATAGATATCTCTCGTCCTAATACGTTTGCCTGCGCGATTCAAGCTTTCCTAATCGGCTTGATGCGGAACCCGCCGTGGGTTCCGCACCTCCTTGGGCAGGGGTGACCCCTGCACCCAACGTTAAGGCCGCGCTCCGTTGTCGCGCGCGGCCGACGCCTGCGCTCGTAAGGAGTCGAAGCCATTCGTCGGAAGTTCCCTCCGTCAGCTCCGGCGGATGAGGCGCCAGGTGACTGCTGCGGATGAGAAACTTACGGTTGCTGCTTGTCACGGAATATTGTCAACCGAAAGTTTTGAGGAATGGTTAAGCCATGCGTGTCGAGCACCTGATGGCCCGTCAGGAATTATGTCTCTACCAGCATAGGCGGGACTAGGTTTCAGCGGGCTTCCGGCTTTTGGTGCTCTCTATCGACGCTTTAATGCCGGTCAGACGCGCCGCGAGCTGGGAGATTCCGAATCACTTCCTCGCTCTGCGGGCTGGCGTCCAGCGTGCGATAGACGAGAACATGCGGAGAGAGAAGGATGAGGCGCCTCGTCTGAATCTTCTCAGACTCTTAAAATGTGAAGTCGTCGAACAGGTGCATACCAAGATTCTTAAGGACCTTCTCGACGCAAAGGGGACACACGGTAGAGGCACTCTTTTCTGAATGAGTTTTTGAGAAGCCTCAAACGCCATGATTGGTAGCCATCGGTAAAGCCAAGCGGAAACGAAATTGGGTCGATTAGGAAGTTGGCACGCACCTAGGTCGTCCTGACATCCTTTTGCGGCTGTCGCCGTATTTCACGGCAATTTTGGAGAACAAAGTCCGCGCTAAAGAAGGCACCGATCAGCTCGAAAGGTATCGGAAACGCTTGATCAGCAGCCCGAAAAGGAAACGTTGCTGATCTATCTAACGCCTGACGGTCGACCGGTCGGGGACTGCGCTGAAGAGGTACGATCGATTGTCATACGCCGTCGGTATCCACGCCTGGATTGCACAGTGTAAAGCGGATACTGCTCCGCGCCTGCGGGCCTTTTTGGATGAGTATCTCGAAGTCGTACAGACTTTTGCTACCACGGAGGCTAAACCGTGAACAGGGACCGTGCCAGTAGAGTCTCCTGCAGAGCCAGAAGACCTTGTACGTATGAAAGTGTCGCAAGCTTTCCCGGTGGACGTCGAGCGGCTGAAAGAGACATTCTGGGCCGATGTACTGAAGAGGCTTCGTACCCCCTTTGCTAAGTTCACACGATGGCAATTGGAGGGGTATGGGGAGAGCGATGAACGACCTGCTCAAATATCGTTTTTACCAAAGTCGTACCAACAGAGTTGATATGCGAAACTGAGGCAATTTTCCTGCTGTTTTGAACAATCAAGGCCAGATACCGCGTTCTTTACGATTTGGTTGGGGATGGCTGTGAACTCTGGGTCGCTCTCGAAGAATTGGAAGCCCTGCAACCAACAAGCTGTAGAACTGATCGAAGAGTTTCAGGAACTCGGGTAGAAGAGGAAGCCAGACCAGGAGTGGATCGCTTACCGAGAGTACGACTATGGGCAGCAAGACCGGCCTAACACAGTGGAGCAACTCGCTTCTCCTAGCTTTAGTGCGGAGTTCGCTGGGAAATTTCGCGACTTCGTTACTGAATACGCGGACAAAATTGAACGCATAAACAAGTCTTTACGGACTCGATGAGAAATTTGCAAGCCGCACTGAGGCAGGCAGTCATAAGCCCTTTGCTGACGAGCCAGCCGGGTATGCGGCGCCTACTGCAAGCCGTCGAGCGTGGTTCAATCTGACAACCGTCGTCATCAGCACCTGCTATATTGCGTGGACAACGGGAGCTAGGAGGTTCTCAGCACTCACTGCCCCTTAAGGAAAGACGCAATGCTTCGGGCCTACTACTTCCCTTTCGAAGACCTCCTGTCAGATGAGGATATGATCGCCGGGAACTCGGTCCCCTGGCGCATCGGAGAAATTCGAGCTTACACGCCTGTCACGATAGACGCTGGTGAGGGGGAGACCATAAGCCAGATCGGTTACCGTTCATCACTGACGCTCTGGGATGCGTTCTTGCAAGCGGACGGACCGATTGCATGCTTAGTGGAGGTTTCAGAGGCTATTTCCACAGAGGGCGATGCTGAAGCGGGGTTCGTTCAGGTCAGCAGAACGAGACGGCTTCTCGCGATGAAAGACCTCCGCGCGGATCTGCGCCTGTTCGCCTGCGACTGCGCGGAGCGGGTCTTGTCTTTTTACGAGAGGGAATATCCCGGAGACAATCGGCCGCGCCGAGCGATTCAGGTTGCCCACGACTACGCGTGAGGCCGGGCTACGGCGGCAGAACTGCGATCGGCGCTGGATTCTAGCACGCAGTATTGAGGACGCAACACCACCGGGCAGCGCTGCGCGTTGCGCGGCGGGGCCGCTGTTGCGCTGCGGAGCGGGCTGAGGAGGCGGCCTTAATTGCGATTTGGCCGGCGGGCTGGGTGGCGGCTGACGGGAAAGGTGCGGTAGGCGGTGCTGAACGCGCCTGGCAGCGCGCTCTCTTCTCCCGGACGATCGAACCGCGCTTTAGTAGCTCGTCACTGTGAAGAAGCGGGCGCCCCCTTGTATCATTCTGAGCGAAAGCTGGTGTAGCGAAGAATCCCGCCGGGCGCTCTGGCGTCCGGCGCCGGCCAGACACGCGCTGGCGCGCGCGAGATCCTTCGACTTCGCTCAGGATGACGGAGAGAAAAGATCCGGGGTCGCTGCGCTCCGCAGACTTCGCTCGGGATGACAAAAAAGACGGACGCGCGAACGAAGAAGGCTGCACCCTCACCTACCTCGCTACGCTCGGCTGCCGTGTGCTCGTGGCACCTCCCGAGAAAGAACGGGCGAGGTAAATTCCCGCAGCGCCTTTTCCCCTTAACCTTCTAACAGGGACGAAGTCCCGCATCTTTTCTTACCGTAGGGTGCAGGGGTCACCCCTGCCCAGGGATGCGCGAAACCCACGGCGGGTTTCGCATTCAATTAAGTTCTGCATCGAGTGCAGAGCATTCTGAGCGAAACCGAAGGGCGTGACCCCTGCCCGTCGCCACGGCCGGGGTCAAAAAGGGATAATCCGGCTATTCTCCGTCGAACGTCCGATCTTTAACGAAGATTGCCGACTGGTCGCCAAAGTAGACAAGCTTCTCCTCCTGCCAGAAGCGGAACTCGTAGCGCAGCACAACCCGCTTGGGACCTTCGCGCGCCTTGGTCTCTTTGGAATGGAGCCGCAGCGGCGGTCCAATGGTTGCCAGACTTCGGAAATCAGCACGATGGATGCGGTTGCCGAACCCGACCCATCCCTCCTCCCATCGACAGCCGTGCAGGAAGTAGGCGTGAAGGCATCCGAGGTTGCCGGTCAGCAGTACCATGTCGGGCGCCGATACGTGCCGAGGATGGGCGCCTGGATCGCCCACTTGATACCGCGCGACGGGCAGCGCACGCGTCGTGTCCATACGCGCTTCGATCTCCCGCTGTGCGAGATCGACGGAAATCACCTCGTCGACCAGGAATGCCTCGCTCGAATATGGAAACGTCGAGACGAAGCGCTCGAGCTCAAGCTTCGAAGGTGCGCTCACGGCATCGGATCATTTCAAGCGCGATGAGAAATGACAAGCGGCGGACGCACACGGCACTTCGCGGTAGGGTGCTGGACATGGACAGCACCGAGATTCCGGTCTGCGGAACGTTCAGAAAAAGGGCATCTCCGGGCGTTGCGTGCATCAGATGCGAAACCGACCCTTTCCGGCGCCTCGTACGCACGTGGACAAAACCGGCTGAAACCTTGCAAAGGAAACCAGTTCGATCTATGGAGCGAGTTGGAATCGGAACGTCAAAAAGGAAATCCCGGGTGCACAGTATTTCTACAAGGTGGACAGGGGATGAACTGCCTCTGGCGTGCAGTCAACAGAGAGGATCAGGACCGTTTACAACAGGAGAATGTTGATGAAACCTTTGGCATCTCGACTGGCGCTGACACTACTAGCGCTCGCTCTGTAGTCGCCCTCGATGGCGCAGGAAATGGAATCGACAAAGGCCTGCAAGTCTACCAGTAGGTCTGGCAGGTGCCTTTTGGCCCTTATCACGACGCTGAACGCGGAAGTCGCCACACTCCAAGGGCAAGTGACCACTCTTCAGAGCAGTAACGCCACACTGACATCCGAGGTGACTTCTCTACAAGGCAGCAACACAACTCTGCAATCGGACGTCACCACATTGGCATCCGAGCTGACAATATTGACCTCACAAGTCTCCGCTCTGCAGACGGCGCTGACCAGCGTGCAAAACAACGCTGCGCTGGAACTGGGGCCGTACGTCAGTGTGGATTCAGGTGAGGAAAACGGTCTGAAGGGGCCTCACTTGATCTTCAGTGGTGCCAATGTCCATATCGAGAGTGGTTCTGGCACGACCGTGGACACGACCGGATTGGGAAATTTGGTGGTCGGCTACGATGAAGATTCGCTCGCCCCTTCGGCGATAGACAGCAATCGGACCGGTTCGCACAATCTGGTGATCGGTCCGCAGCACGAATTCACCGCCAGCGGCGGCGTAGTCGGCGGCTACGCGAACTTTACGAGTGCCAACTACTCCAGCGTCACCGGTGGCGAGTGTAACGCTGCAGGTTCGGCACCATATCCATTCGCGTGTACGGAAACTGGAGGCGCCGCGGACGCCGCCAGCGTCAGCGGCGGTTTGAGTGGCATCGCTAGCGGCTTTGAATCGAGCGTCAGCGGCGGCACTTCCAACACGGCGAGCGGAACCATTTCGAGCGTCAGCGGTGGCCAAAACAACACCGCGACTGGCCCATCCTCAAGCATCTGCGGCGGCTGGAAAAACACGGCGAGCAGCTACCAGTCGAGCGTCAGCGGAGGCTATAGCAACACGGCGAGCAACTACCAGTCGAGCGTCAGCGGAGGCGAAAGCAACACAGCGAGCGGCCTACATTCGAGCATTCTGGGCGGCAATGGTATTACCATTAGCACCACCGACGGCACCTATCCGTAAGCAAATTGCGGCTTACTTTAGAAATTCCGAATCTAGAGCTGGGTCCAAGGCGGCAAAGAGCTGCGTAATAGGAGTACTTACCTACAACCCATATGGGGGCCAAAAAAGTTATTTCGGGTTAAGACCTCTTGGCACGGCGGCCAGTATTAAGCCGTTGGCAGGGACCGCGCGCGACAACGGAGCGCGGCATTAATGTTGGGTGCAGGGCTCAGCCCTGCAATTTCGGACTGGCAGATTTGCGAACTATGACGGCGCTGACTAGGCTGCGATCTCGATCGAAGGACAGCGATGGCGGGATTAGTGCTTCGCAAAGACCGGGACGGTCTGACGACGCTCATGGGCGAGCGGGTCGCGGCTTTTACCATCAATAGATCGGCGCGCCGTGGATGATATCGAGACCGCGCCCGCGGCGGCGAGCGGCGATCGCGTCGCGCTCGAACCGCCGGGCGAAGGCACGAGCGGGCGCCGCGGGGCGTTTCGCGCGCTGCGCCATCGCAACTATCGTCTCTATTTTTTCGGCCAGCTCATCTCACTGGCCGGCACCTGGATGCAGAGCGCCGCGCAGGCGTGGCTGGTGCTGAAGCTGACGAACTCGTCAATGATGCTCGGGGTGGTATCGTTCGCTCAATTCACTCCAATCCTGCTGGTCGGATTGTTTGCCGGGGTAATTGTCGATCGCCTCGATCGCCGCCGGCTGATAATCGCGACCCAAATCCTGCTGATGCTGAGCGCCTTCACGCTGGCGGCGCTGACGTGGAGCGGCGCGGTCCGCGTCGAGTACGTGATCATCCTGGCCGCATTCAACGGCACCGTCAGCTCGTTCGACATGCCCGGGCGGCAGTCGTTCGTGGTCGAGATGGTGGGTTACGAGGATCTGGCCAACGCGATCGCGCTCAATTCGATGATGTTCAACAGCGCGCGCATGCTGGGCCCGGCAGCCGCGGGATTGCTGATCGCATGGCTGGGCATCGGCACCTGCTTTTTCCTCAACGGGGTGAGCTTCCTCGCCGTCATCTGGAGCCTGTTCCAGATGGAGATTCCCGCCCGCGCGATCGCCGGGGCCGGCGCGCGCATGTTGCATCAACTGCGCGAGGGCCTCGCCTACGTCTGGAGCAACCGGCCGATCTTTTACCAGATGGCGCTGGCGGCGGTGACCAACGGCTTTGGCTACACCTACCTGGTGCTGGTTCCATTGTTCGCCCGCAACGTGCTGCACGGCGACGCCCGCACTTACGGATTCCTGGTAGCGATCCAGGGACTGGGTTCGGTGGTCGGCGCGGCGACGCTGGCCTCGCGGGTGACGACGCGGGGAATCAGGAACAATCTTATCGCGGGACTGTTTCTCTCGGCGGCCGGGATCGTCGTCTTCGGGCTGTCGCGCTCGATTGCACTCTCGATGGCCGCGCAGTTTGTAATCGGCACGGGACTGACCAACTTCAGGGCGAGCAACAACACGCTGGTGCAACTGTTCGTGAGCGACGATCTGCGCGGCCGGGTGATGAGCACCTATCAGCTGGCGACCGTCGGGATGGCGCCGATCGGCGCGCTCGCGGTCGGCTACATGGGCACGCACCTGGGCCCGTTGCAAGCAGTGGTGATATGCGGCGCGGTGACGATGATGTCGGGGTTGGTACTGCTGACCCGCCTCAAGTCGATTGGAAAGGACGCGGCGCCCGCGTAATCCCGTCCTTGCCAGACACCCACTTGGCGTGTTCAATACCTCATCGGTATCGATAGGCGCCGGATAGCTGTTGGTTGCTCGCCAAGCGATTGAACTCGAGGAGCCCCTGGATGAAGCCGTGGATTTCGAAAACATCAATCGCGATCGCGATAGCGACGATGGTCGCGCTTCCCGTCCGGGCGCATGCCGATAGCTGGCAAATCGATCCCGCGCACACCAACGTCGAGTTCACCGTGCGGCACATGATGATCTCGAACGTGAAGGGGCAATTCCAAAAAACCGCGGGAACGATCACCGCCAACGGCAACGATCCGGCCTCGGCGAAAATCGACGTGACGATAGACGCGTCGTCGATCGACACGCGGGTGCAACGGCGCGACGCGCATCTGAAGAGTCCCGATTTTCTCGACGTCGCGAAGTACCCGGCGATCACGTTCAAATCCACCAAGGTCGAAGCCGCCGGGCCGAACAAGTGGAAAGTGACGGGCGACCTGACGATTCATGGCGTGACCAAGCCGGTGGTGCTCGAGGTCGAAGGGTCCGGGGCGCCGATTCAAGTGATGGGCGACACGCGCGCGGGCGCGTCGGCGACGGCGAAAATCAAACGCAGCGATTTCGGCCTGAGCTGGAACAAGGCGCTGGAATCCGGCGGGGTGCTGGTCGGCGACGAGGTCGCGATCTCGATCGACGTCGAGGCAGTCAGGCAATAGTTCAGTCGCGGCGAGATTGGCGCTCAATGTTAATCGTTCTGGCTGGTAGTTCGCTGGCGAGTTATCCGGACGGCGGCGGCGTGTGGTCCTGGATGCTGCAATATCCGCTTGGGTTGCGCGCGCTGGGTCATAATGTTTTCTGGATCGAGTTGCTGGAGTCATGCGGCGATCGCGCGCGGGATAGGGAGTTAGCCAATGACTTCTTAGGCCGTGTGGCAGCTTACGGTCTCGCGCCGCATTGCGCGGTGCTGGTGTTCGAGGATCTCGACGTGCAGGACATCAGTCGCGCGCAGGTTTATGGCCGGCCGCTTCAAGCCATCCTGGAGGTAGCGGATGGTGCGGACTTGTTATGGAACATGGCGTGCTCGATGCGGCAGCCGCTGCTGGCGAAGTTTGCGCGTCGGGTGCTGATCGACGTCGACCCCGGGCATCTGCAGGTATCGGCGACGCAGTTCGAGATGGGAGTGAGCGACCATGATGTTCATTTGAGCGTGGGAGCCAAGCTGTCCGATCCGGATTGCGAGGCGCCGCGGCTGGGGCTCAGGTGGCGACCGTTTTTGCCGTTCGTGTACCTGCCGATGTGGGAAGCGGCGCCCGACCCGGGCCCCGAGGCGCCATTCTCTTCGATCACGCAATGGACATGGGAAGAACTTTCGTACCGTGGGCGAGTGCTAAGCCTGTCCAAACGCGAGGCCTACCTGCGCTATGTAGATCTTCCGGCACGCACCGGACGCGCATTCGAGCTCGCTGCGTTCATCGGCGATAAAGATCCGGCGCACGATCGCGAGGCCCTGCGCAACGGCGGCTGGCGCATCGTCGATCCACACAAGGTCGCCAGCACCCCGGAGACCTATCGCGGCTATCTGCGCGCCTCGCGCGCCGAGATTTCGTGTCCCAAGCCGATCTTCCGCGAATTGAACACCGGATGGTTCAGCGATCGCAGCGTCTGCTACCTGGCGCTGGGCCGTCCGGTAGTGGCAGAAGATACGGGGTTTGGCGATGCGGTGCCGACGGGGCGCGGCGTTGTGAAGTTCCGCGACCTCGTCGAAGCCCAGGCGGCGGTCGCCGAGATCGACCGGGACTACAGTCTTCACAGCCGGTGGGCTCGCGAGCTGGCCTGCGATCTGTTCAACTCCGACCGCCAGCTCAAGGCGATGCTCGCCGCCTGCTGAAGGAGCCGCGTGATGATGTCAGTTGTGAGCCTCGTTGCAAATGGAGCTTCATGGCTCCTGGTCGCAGCGTTTGCGCTGGTCCTGGGCGGTCAAGTATTCGATACCGTCGTCCTGGTTCCGATCTGGAGTTCCGCACCGCCGCAATCTCTCAGCGAGTGGAAGAAATCTCCCGCAGCCGACCGAGTGGCTCCATTTTTTGCGAGACTCTTGCCCGTGTTGCTCGGCGCCTCGGTCCTCGGACTCGCATCAGCATTGATTCTCGGCCTGAGGAACAGGCTGGCCCTGGCGCTGACGGGGCTGTGCGGGATCTCACATCTCGGGCTGATCTTTCTGTTCTTCATACCGACGAATCGCGCGCTCGGATTTCTGCCCGGCGAGTCCGGCGATCCCTCGATGTTCCCACAGTTGATCCAAAGGTGGCTGTTCTGGAACCGTGTCCGAATCTGCATTGACGCCGTCGGCCTGATTGCTGCCGTCGTCGCCGTGTCGTCGAGCTTGTAGCTCACCTATGGTTTGGCGGTTCGATGATGCTCAGCGGGGTGCGCGCCGAACTGGACTGCGATCGCTGGCCGATATGATTGGCAGGACGTTCCCAAGATGTTAATCGACAATACGTTGATTAACGTCACTAACATTGGAGGTCAGCCATGAATATGTCGCGGCGTCTGGCAGCGGAGTCGATGGGTACCTTCTGGCTGGTTTTCGGCGGATGCGGCACCGCCGTAATCTCCGCCGGTTTTCCCAAGGTTGGCGTTGGCCTGCTCGGCGTGGCGCTGGCGTTCGGCCTGACGCTGCTGACGATGGCGTACACGATCGGAACGATCTCGGGATGCCACATCAATCCCGCCGTCACGATCGGATTGTGGGCCGGCAAGCGATTCCCGGCGGCTGAGGTCCTTCCGTACATAGTTGCGCAGGTGATTGGCGGGATACTGGCCTCGAGCGTGCTGTACGTAATCGCGAGCGGCGCAGCCGGATTCGACGTGAGCAATGGTTTCGCGGCTAATGGCTACGGTGCGCATTCGCCGGGCGGCTACAGCCTGGGCGCCGCATTCGTGGCTGAAGTCGTGCTGACCTTTATGTTTCTGATCGTGATACTGGGCTCGACCGACAAGCGCGTGCCAGTCGGCTTCGCGCCAATTCCGATCGGTCTCGTGCTGACGCTGATTCATCTGATCAGCATCCCGATAACCAACACTTCGGTTAACCCCGCGCGCAGCACCGGTCCCGCGTTGTTCGTCGGCGGATGGGCGCTCTCGCAACTATGGCTGTTTTGGATCGCGCCAATTGCCGGTGCCGCAATCGCAGGCTTCTTTTATAACTGGCTCGGCACCGAGGAAATCATCACCGAACGGGTAGGTCGCGAAGTCTAGCCGCCTACGGTTTGGCGGTTCGATGATGCTCAGCGGGGTGCGCGCCGAACTGGACGGGAGCGCTGTCCGATCCCTGCACCACCACGACGCATCGCCTGGGGTCGGTGAGATCCTCGGGCGAGAGTCCGATCTTGTCCGCCAGGTTGGTCGCGATGATGACCAGGCCGCCGGGCGTCTGACGCGCGAGCTGAGCGGCCGTGGGCGCAGTGAGCACGTCGGTATGCAGCCGGCGTCCAAGCGCGCGGCCGGCGTCGCGAATGAGATCGAGCAGCTCGGTATCTTCCGCGCTCCCGTCCTCGGGCACCAGCACCGCGTGCAAGCCGGACTTCTTGCGGATAGCCACTCGCAAGGCGAGATCGAGCGCCGCGCGTCCGTGGGTTCCCCGATCCACCACCGCAAACACCCGGTCCAGCGGCCGCTCGCCGCCGTGAATCACGACCGCGACGTGAAGCGGCAACGTGCGGGCCTTGTCCAGAATTTCGCGGACCACGCCGCCCATGAAGTCGGAACCGAAGACCGCGCGATGCGATCCCAGCAGCAGCCATCCGATTTGCGGCTCCTTGGCGAAGGCCAGGATGTCCGCCGCGGGATTGGTGGTCCAGACTGCCTGCGGCGTAATGATGCTGCCGCGTTCGAGCGCGAGATCCAACGCGGCAGCCAGCGCGGGAGAGCGGGGCGGCACGCGCTGGTCGGCCTCGCGCAGGCCCGATCGCACTCCGCCGGGCGGAGTTTTCACCAGGGCGAGCACGCGCGGCGGCGGGGCGTCGTGCGGCGTCGCCGCCAGCGCGAGTTCGACCAGAACGGCCACGCCCTCAGGGTTCGAGACCGGCACCAGGATGGCGCGGTGCTCAGTTCCGGCCAGTATCGGGCGCGCGGGCGGCGGCGCTGGCCGCGGCGCAGGATGGGGCGCGGGATGCGGCGCGAGAATCGGAACTGGTGAAGCGAGAATCGGAGCCGGCGGCGCGACCATCGGCTCGGGCGAAAATGTGCCGAGCTCCGGAAACGGCTGAACGTCCGGCATTTGATGGCGCGTGATCAGATGCAGAATCGGCGTGGTCGCAAAGGTGGTGACCAGGGCCATGATCACCAGCATCGCGAACAGGGTCGGCGAGATGACGTTCATCTCGAGGCCGATGTTCAGCACGATCAGTTCCATCAGGCCGCGCGTGTTCATCAGCACGCCGAGCGCCGACGCGTCGCGCCAGTTGAGTCCGGTGATTCGCGCCGCGACGACGCTGCCGCCGAACTTGCCCGCCGACGCGACGATGACGATCAGCGCGCACATCATCCATTGCTCATATCCACTGACCAGCCCGATCTGGGTGCGCAGTCCGGTGTATGCGAAAAATGCCGGCAGCAACAGCACGATCACGATGTCTTCGAGGCGGTCGGTCAGCTCGCGCGCCATCCCGCTGTCGTGCGGAATCACGGCACCGAGCGCGAACGCGCCGAACACGGCGTGGATACCGATCAATTCGGTGGCTGACGCGGAGATCAGCAGCGCGACGAATATCGACGCCATCACGCCCTGCGTCAGCCGCCCGCGATTTCCATACACCAGCGACAGGCGGACCATCGCGGGCCGCACCACGACGATCATCAGCGCAATAAAGCCGAGCGCCATCGCGACTGTCGTCACCGCGCCCGCCGCCTGTGCTCGCGCCACGCTGACCACGAAGGCGAGCATGCACCACGCGGTCACGTCGTCCACGGCGGCGCAGGTGAGCGCGATCGCACCCATGCGGGTTTTGTGAATCCTGCGATCGGTCAAGATTCTCGCCAGCACCGGAAACGCCGTCACCGACATCGAAACGCCCAGAAACAGCGAGAAGCAGGTGAACGGCACGTCGCTGGTCGAGAGTTTTGGATAAAGGTAAAGCGCGATCGTCGCGCCGAGCAGGAATGGCGCCACGATGCTCGCGTGGGAGATCGCAACCGTTGCATGGCCGCGTTTGCGAAGCAGCGCGGGATCGAGCTCGAGCCCGACCAGGAACATGTAAAGGATGACGCCGACCTGCGCGATTATATTGAGAGCCGGCCCCACCGCAGCCGGAAAGAGATATCCTTCCGCACCCGGCGCGAGGCGCCCGAGCAGCGAAGGACCGAGCACGATCCCGGCGAGAATTTCGCCGACCACCGGTGGCTGATGAGCGCTGCGGAAGATCGAACCCATCGCGCGCGCGGTCGCGATTACCACCACCAGCGCGAGCAGCACGTGCAGCAGCTCGCCTTCATTGGCACGCGACGCGGCCGAGCCGAAGATCGCTGTCCCGCTTGCCAGCGGCGCGCCCAGCGTGTCGCCGTATGAGCGAATCCACAAATACAGCAGCACCAGGCCGCCGATCATCAGTCCATACGCAGCGACGGCACGCGTGCCCGCGGTGGTAATTCGCGGCTGTCCTTCAGCCATCGCTGAATTCTACCAGAGCGCCAGCTTCATGCGCAGCGCCGGGGAAAGTGGCAACGGCTCGGGTGACGATCGCCTAGCGGGGTTCGGCGGACGGCTTCTTTCTGCGCGCGGGCGCCTTTTTCGGCGTCTTTGTCGATTCACCCGCCGGGGCCGCGTCTCCATTGGTTGAAACCGAAGCGGCCAACGCGGCGGGCTTGCGCCGGCGGCGAATCGCAGAGATGGTCGCCGCGATTTCGACCGCATCCGACGTCGCCGCGCTTTCTCCGCGGCCATAGTTGACCAGATCGCTCAATGACAGGATTCCGATCAAGCGGCCGCGGGAATCGGCCACGGGGAGACGGTGAATCTCATGCGTACGCATCAGGCGATGCGCGTTCTCGAGATCGTCGCCGGGCGCGCATGAAATCACCCGCGGCGACATCGCGCGCTCGACAGGAATCGCCGCGAGCGGCAGACCTTGCGTGTATGCAGCCATGCAGATGTCGCGATCGGTGATTATTCCCGCGAGCCTGCCGTGCCCATCGACGACCGGCGCGGATCCGCAATCGTGATCCCACATTATCCGAGCCGCCGCATTCAACGAGTCATGAATCGTGCAGGCACGTACGTCGTGGGTCATCAAGTCAGCGACTTTCACTTAAGTTACACTCCTTGCAACGGGTTTTGTCCGGCGAATCATTTCCAGCTGGAAAATGGTTTGACCGACAGGTTTGAATTGAAATAGCGCGGATCGCCGCTCACTTCGCGGTCGATCCAGTCGGGAAGTTCGACCTGCTCCCTGGCATCGTTGAGTTCGACTTCGGCGACCGTAAGGCCACGATTCGCGCCGCCGAATTCATCGACCTCCCAGGTATGGCCCTTGAAGACGATTCGGTAGCGCGTTTTTTCGATTGGCGGATTGGCGCACAAGCTGTTCAAAATCTCGTTCGCATCATCCACCGGAATCTCGTACTCGTATTCGTCGCGGGTAATTCCCGAGGTGGCTCCCTTGATCGTCAGGTAGCCGCGGTCCCCGTACGTGCGCACGCGCACCGAGCAAGGAGCAGACGCGGACAGGTACCCCTGGCGAATGACGAGGCCGGGCCCAAGGTCGCTCCATTTGCGCGGATGAGTCAGGAATTTCCGTTCGATTTCCTTCGCCATGCCCATTCACAATCGCCGAAGATCGTCTCATCAGCATAGCGTGTTTTGAATGTAAGTTCAGGCCACGTCGCGCAATCGCGGCCGACCGATCTCGAAACGGGCTAAGCTGATTCTCCCGAATACGGAATTCGAATGATGGCGGCGGAGCGCTGATTGCCGTCGCAGCCGCATGTCATCGCCGCCACGCATCGCAATAGCACTACCGCCGGACGCGCAGAAAAATCAGGCGGCGATCCATTTCCAGTTTTTCAGCTGTTTAACCGCCGGCGCGCTCTCTCATCTCCGCTACTCGGGCAGATGAACCGGGACCGCCAGCCGATCGTTTGCGCGATGAGCGCCCCGCGCGTACCACTTGCCTGCGGCCCACCGAGCGCATCTGCTTGGTCGGCAGATCCTTGGCGCTGAGCGACCCGAGCCGTTGGCGCAATGCCGCGGGCTCGATTCCAAGTACGTCGCATACGTATTCAAAGGAAAACGGACTATGGGTTCCCACTTCCGCATGGAACCATCGCCCAACCTCGGCGAATTGCTCGCGGTCGCATCGCCGCGACGAGTTCACCGTCCTCACGTAGCATCGGACCGCGTCTTCCAGCACCGCGAAAACCAGTCGGGTCTCGCCGTCGAGCGTCGATCTCCGCCGGGTCAAATCAAAAAACTGAACCGGCACCAGAAAATCCGGCTCGAAGCCTGCGCTAAGCCACGGATCTGGCCCGGCGCACTCGTCGACAACCCGGTTCTGATTCGAAGGTCCGAGCTGAACCTGTTCTGAAGCAGATGCGTACATGCTAATTGGACCTCCTCTGAGCAAAACGGAATTGCGAGCTTGAGAGCATGGCCTGTGCCACTTCATCAAAGCGTGCTAAAATGAAAATCAGTAGGGAATTTGGAGATTTTCCGATGATGGCGAAGCCGGGTGCTGCTCAATTATTAGGCAGCAGTGCAATTGCCGTTGTGCAAAGAGAATGCACGGGAATTCGGGTTCAATCGTATCCGAGGCTCTCGCACGCCCGGCGCGATCCGGTTAGAATGCCGCCCTTCGGGAGCGACAATGCCCGGTGAGGTAAGCAATCTGGAGTAATTTCCGTATAAGGAACAACTGGACTCGGATGGCGCTCAGCAAGACGATTGAGTTCGCTGGTTTTTTCCTACAGTGGCGCGAGGCACGATCAATGCTCATATTAGAATTCGCATCGATGCGCGCGAACGGTCCTTATCTATGAAGACTCGACCCAAAACTCGACCGACGAAGACTCGCAAGAGGCAGAAGACCAAGATGGAAGCCGCGGTTAGCACCGGCGCAACCGGCAAACGGCGGGTCGACGCGCTCAAGCATCTGCTCGCCAAAGAGCGCGCCGAAACGCTGGCCCGGGTGAAGGAATTGATGCGCGAACAGGCCCGCAATGGCGGGCAGCCGCCAGCCGATGAGATGGACGTGGCGAGATCGCTTTCCGAAGTCGATACGCATGCGGCGTTGTTCGACCGCGCGCGGGAGCGCCTGAGCGCGATCGACGCGGCAATCGCCAGGCTTGGAGCGGGAGTCTATGGAACCTGCGCGCGATGCGGCGATGAAATCCCGCTGGCGCGGCTCCAGGTCATCCCGTTCGCGCAATATTGCGTCGATTGCCAGAACGAAGCGAACATCGAAGCTCGCAGCGGTCAAGGTGGATTGGCCAAGCCGTTCGCCGTCCGATGGTCCGGGCCCGAAGAAATCAGCGGCGGCGATGACTCGGAGGAACACGTCGAACCGGCGCGCTCGGCCGACGACGACGTGCAAATTGACAGCGCGTTCGGCCCCGACGAGGACGAGCTCGAAGCGACGGGAGTCGAGAAGCGCCGCCGCGGGCGTCCACCGAAGGCGAAGAAGGCGGCGGTTCAGAAGAAGATGCGCTAGCAGGGGTGAGCGGGGCTACGCTGCACCGCAGGGCCGAGCCCGGCACCCAGTATTAAGGCCGGCCGCCGCTGGCGGGCGCGGACCGTGCCAACGGCGCGCGGTTTTCCTTTCTCAATACCGGCCTCCCGTGCCGGGGGGAAAGGCGGACAGAGAGGGTACCGCACAACATCGTGCAGTGTGCCTCGCGGTGCTGAATTAATGGAGGACCGCGCCAATGCCAGATGGAAACTCGGCAGAGTCGGCTGGCGAATCCCTGCATGAAGCGGCGCCATCTGCACCGACGCCGGAGGCCGATGCGCCAATCGCGCACGCCCCAACCGGGAAGCAGCTTCAAAGGCGGCAGTTGTGGATGTGGATCGCCGGCGGTGTGCTTCTCCTTTTGGCGCTATACGAGGTCATCCCGTGGACCATCACTGCCTTTAGGACAGTGTCAACGGACGACGCTTACGTTAACGGACACGTGACGTTTGTCGCGCCGCGGGTGCCCGGCCAAGTCGTGCGTGTGCTCGTGGACGACAACAACCGGGTGCACAAAGGCGACTTACTCGTGCAGCTTGACAAGGAGCCCTACCAGGTCAAGGTCGATATCGCGCACGCTGCGCTGTTGCTTGCGCAGGCCGACATTGTCACAGCCCAAGCGAAAGTTCGGGGCCTTGAGAGTTTGGGGCGCAGCCAAAGGTTCGCTATGGCAAATGCTGTGCACAACCTCAACAACCAGGTCGCCGACCTGCACTCCAAAGCGGACGCTCTTCAAGCCGCCAATGCCACACTGATAAAGGCCCGCGCCGACTACGGGAGGGAGCAGCAGTTATTCAAAGCCAAGGTTGTGGCGAGATCGGATTTTGATTCGTACCAAGAAGCGTTTTCGGTAGCTCAGGCACAGCAACAGAAGGCTCAGCAGGATGTCGCGCAGGTTCGTGCTGAACTTGGGCTGGCAGCCATACCTAAGAACGGTGATGAGCTCAGCGGCATACCCGCGAATCTCGACCAAACTTATTCAGCGGTCAAGGTTGCCCAGGCGCGGCTCATGCAGACTGCGGCGCAGCTCGGCGTGGTTCAGTCATTCAAGGAGACTCCCGACGAGATGCTCGCAGAGTTCTACAAGCGCGACGCGTCCGGCAATATCGATACGATCTTCGATGAGATTGCCAAGAACGCACCCGACGTCAAACAGGCTGAGGCCAAGTTGAATGAGGCTCAAGCCAATCTCCATCAAGCCGAGCTGAACCTTTCCTATTGCGATGTCGTGGCCGAGATTGACGGTGTGGTGACGCGTCGCAACGTCAACCCAGGCGATCAGGTTATCGCCGGGCAGGGGCTGATGGCGTTGCGATCTCTCACCGATATTTGGGTCGACGCCAACTTCAAGGAGACGCAACTGGCGAGTCTGCGCATCGGACAACCGGTAGACCTGGATGTGGACATGTACGGCAGGCGGCGCCGTTTTCGGGGCCGCATTTCTGGCTTTACGATGGGAACCGGGTCGACGCTGGCGCTACTGCCGGCCGAGAATGCGACTGGAAACTTCGTCAAGGTTGTGCAGCGGCTGCCGGTCCGAATCGAGTTGACCAACTACGATCCTGACGTAGCTCCACTGTTCATCGGGCTATCGGTCACTCCGTACGTGTACATCGACGAGACGCCTACCGGTCCGAACGCAGGCAAGATGCTTCAAGCCTCAGTATCCGCGACTGGTCCGGTTTCTGCGCTCGGCCCTCAATGAGTGCGGCAGCGCTCCAAGTTCCGCTCGCGAGGCGATCGGTCAATCCCTGGCTGATAGCGGTTGCGGTGGTAATCCCGACCTTCATGGAGGTTCTGGATACCACCATCGCGAATGTATCCTTGCGTTACATTGCCGGCGGTTTGTCGGCTGCCAATGTTGACAGCGAGTGGGTCATCACCGCTTACCTCGCATCCAATGCGATCGTCCTGCCGATTTCCGGATGGCTCGCGCTGCGGCTGGGCAGGCGAAACTATTTCCTGCTCTCGATAGCCATCTTTACGTTGGCGTCCGCTTTGTGCGGAATGGCTGGAAGCCTTGGTTTCATAATCGCATCTCGAGCGCTTCAGGGGATGGCCGGGGGTGGTTTGCAACCCTCGAGCCAGGCGGTGCTGTTGGATGCGTTCCCGCAAGAGAAACAGGGTCAGGCGATGACGATCTTCGGCATGGCTGCACTTCTGGCGCCGGTGGTCGGGCCGACGCTCGGGGGCTACATTACTGACAACTATGGCTGGCGCTGGATCTTTTTTCTGAATGTCCCCGTCGGCCTGGTAGCCTTTCTGATGTGCCACGCGCTGGTCGAAGATCCAGAATATCTACAGGTTGAACGGTCCAAGAATCGAAATCGACGTGAACCTTTCGATGTGCTCGGCCTCTGTCTCCTTACTGTGACCATGGTTTGCTGGGAGGTCTTGCTGAGCAAGGGGCAGGAGTGGGACTGGCTCGGCGATCCGTTCTATCGCGTGCAGACGCTGTTGATCCTGTTCTCGCTCGGCCTGGGCGGCTTGATCTATCGCGAATTGCATCTGCGCAATCCACTGGTCGCGCTCCGGACGATGGCTGACCGAAACTTTGGCACCTGCTGCGTCATCATCTTCTGCGCTTACGGAGTACTCTACGCGAACACCATTTCTCTTCCCGCTTTGCTGCAATCACTTTTTGGCTACGACGCGACGACCTCGGGGTTGGTTCTATCGCCGGCCGGGGTATTTGCGATCGTCATGCTCGTTATCGTGGGCGCCTTGCTGTCGCGCGGGGTCGATGCTCGATACCTGATGGCGGGCGGATTACTCACGATGGCGCTGGGAAACTACTGGATGGCACTCCTCAACCTGGATATCGGCCCGTGGCAGGTGGTTTGGCCAAGGGTGGTGCTCATCGCGGGACTTTCGATGCTGTTCGCCCCGCTTAACGTGGCGGCGTTTATCTATCTGCCGAAGGAAATCCGCGGCGCCGCGGTTGGATTGCTCGCGCTGCTGCGCAACGAGGGCGGGAGCGTGGGGACCTCGGTCGCCCAGATCATTCAGGAACGGCGCGAGCAGTTTCACACGCTCCGGCTCAATGAAGGCCTCGATAGGCTGAACCCTTCCGTCAACGCTCTCTTGGCACGGAGCCAGACATATTTTTTGCAGCACAATGGCGATGCTGTATTGTCACATCAAATGGCGTTGGGTGTTCTCGATCAGTCGCGAGCGCAACAAGCGTCGTCAATGGCTTACTTTGACGTTTTCTCATTTTCAGCTGCAGTCGCGGTTCTGTTGGTGGCGTTCGTTCTGCTCATGCGCCGCTCGGTAGCGGAGAAGGGAGCCCATATCGGCGGGGAGTAAGCCGGACTGCATTAGGCGCCGTCTGAATTCACGTGATTACCCGAAAAGATAAACAGTGGAGGGTTTTTGGCGTTATCCCGGACCCTTCACGCGAGCGGTTCACGACTGTGAGCTGATCGCTCGCATATCCTAACTATGGCGAGCAAGCGCATCCCCGGCAGATAAATGACGCAAGGTCATCAAGTCGCGATCCTGATTCCGATGGCAGTAGGTGCAAGCGCAGTCGCATGCACGATCATTATCCGGGCTATGGCGGTGATCGCGACAGTAAACTTCATTCGGCGTGAGAGAAGGCTGGGCCGCGTAGGCGCAGGCTTCTTGATCGACCTTTCAATCGTTACGCTGGCAATATCTGTCGCGCTGGTGGCCCACCTGATTGATATCGCCATCTGGGCGGTCCTGTTCTTAGGCTGTGGAGAATTCTCTAACTTCGGAACCGCCTACTACCATTCAGCGGTCACCTACACGACATTGGGTTACGGTGATGTGATTATGACACCCGCATGGAGAATGTTGGCACCGCTGGAAGCCGCCAACGGGATGCTCATGTTCGGCGTTTCAACCGCGATCATTTTCGCTGTCATTCAACGGTTGATTCAGACTAGGTATGCAGATCTCAGAAATTGAAAGCCGATAACCACGCAGGCCCCTGGTAACGCCACGTACCCTGTTGTTCGGGAGTCACAGTAGCTGACTCGGTCAGCAACTCAAATGAAAGCGATCCGACTTCAGTTTCGCGGTGGTATCGAGGCGTTGGTTTTCGAGGAGGCGCCATTGCCCCGCCTTGGCGAAGGAGCCGGCGGTTCATCCGCGCGTGCTTGACTAGACACCCCGTGCTAGGGAGCCGCCAGCGCCGGCACCAGGATCGCGATGTCGGGCGTGCCCCATCCAGTCGCCTTGTCGTAGCCCCCAATTGCCTTGAATCCGGCCGCACCGTGGAAGCCGTTTGAGCCCTTGGTGACGTCGTGAAGTCCCGACATTGTGGGGTTTGCGAGCGCCCCCAGATTGTAGAGTCGCGTATTGATATTCCCGGTGCGCGCAACTCCGGCCTGCTGAGCGACCAGCTCTGCGATTCCCGCCCAGTACGGAGCGCTCAGGCTGGTGCCGCCGATGCAGCACTCGAGGGTTTCGTTCACGTAAATGAAGAAGCCGGGCTTGAGCGGACTGGCCGCCAGCGAAATGTCGGGGACATCACGATTCGAGTCCGCGGGGATCACGCCGGATTGGAATGACGGCTTGGGAAATATCGCGCTTTGGCCGCCGCCGCCGGCACCGGTGCGATCGTGCCAGACAGATTCCTTGACGTAGCCAACGTCGGCGCCGGGCTTGGAGTATTTGGGCTTGAAGGAGGTTCCTCCCACCCCGGTAGCATTCGGATCGGCCGCGAGCTCATTGACTCCGCGCTCTTTGGTAATCACGCATCCGCCCTTCGTAGCGGAGAAAGCCAGAGCGGCGGAGCCTTCATCGCCCGATGAGACGTACACGCCGACGTTATGCGACGCGGCCTCGGCCATCAGCGGATCGATCGTACCGGTGAACAGCGAGGATGGCTCGCCGCACAGGCTGAAGCTGATACTGATGACGCCGCAGGAATTGTCGGACACCGCGCGCGAGAGCGCGTCGATGATAGCGTCGCTCCCTTCAAACTCGGCGATGTTTTCGTTTCCGATGTAGGCGACCATCGGCGCACCGGGCGCCGCCGCGTGACCATACTGAGCGTCGAGCTCCGCTTCAATGTAATCGCCATTCACTCCCGGGTCCGCTCCGTCGGCATACACGGTGGAAAGTGAGAGGGACGGCAAGCCAAATAGACCACTCGAATTCCGCCACCGACGGCGAGTCGAAATCCGAATCCTCCAGGATCGCGATGCAGTCGGCGCCGGCGCCATTGACGCCATCGTTCAGCAGGGGCGTCTCGTCATAAAAGGTATAGAGATCGTTGGGACCGAAGCGCTTGAACTTGCCAATCTCGAACTCAGGCGACGCGGCTGCGCTGGCGGGTTTGAGCTCCGAGGTGTTCACCGCGGCAAGCGCGGCATGCATGTTCGAGAGCCCGCGGATGTTGGCGACCAGTGGCGCGATGTCCGCCGGCACGGCGGGGTCGTCGAAATTGGCAAAATATTTTCCATCCGAGCTGGCGGCGATGCTCACCCCGAATTCTCTCTCAGCGACAGCAGCAGCAGCGTGAAACTTGATCGTGCGGGTTCGCGCGCTCGCCGAATCAAGCGTGAATCCACTCTGCGCAAGCCAGCTCGACACCTTTTGCAGGTCAGCGTCGGTCGGGCCGAAACGCGCATCGAACTCCGCGGTGGAGATCCAATGATGATACTGCGGCGATGACGGGTCCTGCTGCGCGGCCAGCAGGCGCTCGAGATCGGCGCGGTTATGCAGCGCGAGCGTAAGCTGCATGCCAAGCTGACGATCCGAAGCGACCGACCCCTGACCCGCGAGTTGGGCTGCCTCGGCGGGATGATTGCCCAAAATTTTGACCGAGCCGGCCGCCGCATTGGCGCAGACCAAGGAAGTCGCGGTAGCCAGCGCGGAAATTACCACCGCGGCTACTGAGTGAATTTTCGACTTCGTCCTTCCCATAGGTCCCGCCGCGCCTCCGCTAGAAACTCATTAAGGGTGCCATCAAGACCCGCAGCTTGCAAAGGCGAAGTTTGAGCCGGGTGGTGAGTTCAAAGGCTTTCGAGGGCATCGCAACGGACCGGCGCTGCGCCGGAGGCGCGGCGCGTTTGCAAGCTGCGCGGTGTTGGTGGGAATCTTAAGCAGGATTCGAGATCTAAATTCTGCTTGAGGCGGCCGCCAGCCAGCTCGCCGAGAAAAAGAGAACGCAGATGACCGCGACCGAGCAACTGCGCCACGAGCACGAAGCGATAACGCTGGCTCTGTCGATTCTCGAGAAACTATGCGAGCGGCTTGCCGACGGCGAAGAGGTCAACCCGGAGCATCTCGGCCAGGTGATGGAGTTCCTCGAGGTCTTCGCCGACCAATGCCACCATGGCAAGGAGGAGGAATTTCTCTTTCCCGAGCTCAAAGCGGAGGGAATCGTCTTCGGGCTGCTCGGCGTGATGCGGGAGCATGAGAAATGCCGCGCCCTCATCCGGCAACTCGCCGCCAGTTGGCAAAAACACCGCTCGGGCGATCGCGCCGCCGCGGCCGCAATGATTGCGAGCGCGCGAGACTACATCTCGTTTTTGCATCACCACATCCTCGAAGAAGACAACGTCCTGTTGCCAATGGCCGAGGCGCGCCTGTCGGCCGACATCCAGCGGCGGCTGCTCGAAGAATTCCAGCGGCTCGAAATCGAACGCATCGGAGCAGGCAGGTATGAGCAGTTCAACAAAACTTTGGATTTTCTCAAGCAAACTTATCTTAGCGGGAGCGGAAACGAGCCGGAGAAAATCCAGCAACTCCCGCGAACAACTTTATCCCCTGAATCGACTTCAACATGGAAATTCAGGATCAGAGGTCTGATCAAGCGACTGTTTGGAGGGGAATAGAGTCACAGCGAGACACGCGGGCTGCCGCTGCAAAGTTTGAGCCCGGATTTGAGTTCATAGGCTTTGCGGGGTACCCAACGGTCCGATTCTGCGCCGGTGGCGGCGCGCGTCTGCAAGCCGCTTGGCGTTGGTGGAAGTCCGAATCCGGATTCAAGAAAATTCCCGGTTGAGACGGCCATCAGCTACATCGCCCAGACAAGGAGAACGCACATGACCGCGACCGAGCAACTGCGCCACGAGCACGAAGCGATAACGATTGCCCTCTCGATTCTTGAGAAATTATGCCAGCGGCTTGCCAACGGCGAAGAGGTCAACCCGGAGCATTTCGGCCAGGTGCTGGAGTTCATCCAGGTGTTCGCCGACCAATGCCATCACGGCAAGGAGGAGCAATTTCTCTTTCCCGCCCTCGAAGCTGCCGGCATCCCCAAGGCCGGCGGGCCGATCGGCGTGATGTTGAGCGAGCATGAGCACGGCCGCGCCCTCATCCGGCAAATGGCCGGCGCGTGGCAAAGACACTGCTCGGGCGATCGCGCGGCGGCGGCCGTGGTGATTGCGAGCGCGCGCGACTACGGCGCGCTTTTGAATGGGCACATCTTCAAGGAAAACAATGTCCTCTTTCCGATGGCCGAGGCGCGTTTGTCGGCCGACACCCAGGGGCGGCTGCTCGAGGAATTCGAGCGGCTGGAAATCGAGCGCATCGGAGCGGGCAGGCACGAGCAGTTCCACCAGACTTTGGATTTTCTCAAACAAATTTACGTTGGATAGAAAGCGCGCGAAGTTGCGCCGAGGCGTGATCCTGATTCGAGCGAGGCAGTCTCGCAGAGTGGGAGAAAGTGCGGCAAATTCGGGGGCAATTGGGATAGATGCTGGGGAGGGCTTGCGCGGGCGGCAAGAAATTGATAATCATTCTCATTATCGAGAGGATCACCGCGCATGTACTTATGCATCTGCAACGCAATCACCGACCGCCAGGCGCGCGCGCATGGCGCGGCGCCGGCCGGCACCGCGGGATACTCAGTTTCGGCCTTTTACCGCGCGCTCGGGGTCAAGCCCAAGTGCGGCAAATGCGCGCGGGGCGTTCGTGAGATGCTCGACAGCGAGGCCCTGTCGGGCGACGCTCGCCACGATAGCTGCGGCGCCGCAGGCTAGACGATTTCACTTTTCACTTTTAACTGTGACCTACTTGGCCCTACACTGGAATCTTTCATAGCCGAGTCTTCCGGGAGAAGGTTTCATGAAGGGTGATCCCAAGGTACTTCAGTTTCTCAATAAGGTGCTCCGCAACGAGCTGACGGCGATCAATCAGTATTTCCTGCACGCGAAACAGCTCGAGCATTGGGGCGTCGGCAAGCTCGCCAAGCACGAGCGCGACGAGTCGATGACCGAGATGAAGCACGCCGACCGGGTGATCGAGCGTATCCTGTTCCTCGAGGGCCTGCCCAATCTTCAGGATTTGGATCGGTTGCTGATTGGCGAGAACGTCAAGGAAGCGCTCGAGTGCGATCTCAAGCTGGAGCTCAAGGCGCTCGGTGATTTTCGCGCCGCGGTCGCGCACTGCGAGTCGGTGAAGGATTACGTCACGCGTGAGCTGCTCGAAGAAATCATGGACGAGGAAGAGGAGAGCGTCGATTTCATCGAGATCCAGTTCGACCTGATCAAGCAGATCGGAATCGAGAACTACATCCAGTTGCAATCCTCGAGCGCAAGCTGAGCGGGGGGTGCGCCGGGCGTCGCGCTGTTAGAGGTTAAAGGGGGAGGCTCGAATGTGTCTCATTGCGGGACGCCTCTGCGTCACCTGCAGAACAATCGATTGACGATGGGGCGCTTCGCGCGGCGCTTGGATCCTAATTTCCTGTCATTTTGCGCATATTTTCAACGGTCACGAAATCCATCCGGGGCGGCATAGTGATTGCTCTGCAGTTAGATGCAGCAGCGCGATGTCAGGCGCGAGGATTTTTTCGAATGGACTTGTTGGTCGTAGAAGACAACCCGACGGATCGGATGCTTATCCAGGCCCGGCTCCGGCGCGCATTCCCGAGCGCGCAGATTTTGGCCGCCGACGGTCCGCTTCAGTTCAATGAGCACCTCAAGCGCGACGGCTGCGATATCGTGATCACGGACTATTGGGTGGGTTGGATTGACGGGTTGTCGGTCCTCCAGCGGGTGCGTGAGCGATGGCCGCGGACCCGGGTAATCATGCTGACCGGCAACGGCGGCGAAGAGGTGGTGGCGAGCGCGTTCAAGTACGGTTTGTATCGCTATCTGCTCAAGCCCGACGGCTTTGATGAGCTGGTGGCGGCAGTCGCAGCGGCGATGGAGAGTCAGCGACGCGAAGATTTCCAGGAACTGATGGCGAGGATCGTCAATTCGCTGCCTGACGGAATTCACAGCGTGGACGCCGCCGGGGTAATCACGGCGGCTAACGCCGCAGCGCGTCAGATATACGGGTATGAAGAAAGCGAGATTGTCGGCCGCAGCAGCGAGATTTTGCTGCCGGCTGGGCGGCGCGACGAAATCCGGCGGCTTCATGAGCGGGCGTTCGGCGGAGAAATCGTGCCGCGATTTCCAACCCTTCAGCTCCGCAGCGACGGCGCCGAAATCGCGGTCGCGATGACGATTCTCCCGCTGCGTGACGGCGACGGCTCGGTCTCCAACGTGGCGTGTATCAGCACTCCTATTGGCAAGCCGATTAGCGAGTTAGCCGGTTCAAGCGCGCGGCAGGAGGACGGGCTGGAGGGAGCGCATCGGTTCCGTCCGCCCCGGCTCGCAGTGCGCACCTGACACGGGTGTGAACGGTTGTGTGCGGGCGATTTTTGGCGATTTGGTCGTTGGATAAGGACGGCGCGGATGTGGGTAGTTATGGATCGAAGGTGAATATTTGATATAGGAAAACCAACTGCTTTCGACCTTGGCGCTACCGTACCGCCTGCCGGAAGACTACAGTAATCAGTCTGATGGCTCGCAATGACGGCTCGAACAATCCGGCGGAGAATGCGCATTGAACCGTCTGTCGATTGACCGCGGCCACCCGATAGGGCTCGCGCTTTT
Source organism: uncultured delta proteobacterium (assembly GCA_963813785.1). Lineage (GTDB taxonomy): Bacteria > Desulfobacterota > Binatia > Binatales > Binataceae > Binatus. Next base: position 28,398 of record CAWFAJ010000012.1, read on the forward strand.
CTACGTGGTCGGCTGTTTCGTCTGGCTGGTGATCTGCGTTCGGGTGCTATCGCTGATGCCGCCGCATTCGTGGGCGGTTAACGTATGCGTGAACACGCTGCTGGTCTACCTGGTGGTATCCCACTACACCAAGAGGATTCGGATCTTGGATGCGGGGCAAGAGGAGGCGCTCCTGCGTGCGCGCGGCTACTTCGAGTCGGCGGTTGAGGGGATCGTTTCGGTCGATAGCGCCGGGATAATTCGTCAGCTCAATCCGCGCGGGCAGGAGCTGTTTGGTTACGAAGAAGCGGAAGTCGTCGGTCTGCCGATAGAAGTTCTGGTGCCGCAGCGCTTCCACTATCGCCACGAGGCGCATCGCGGCGGATATTTTAAGGCGCCGAAATCCCGCATGATGGGTCGCGGGATGGAGATTGCTGCACGCCGAAAAGACGGCAGCGAATTTCCCGCCGAGATCAGCCTCAACGTGGTTGATACCCGGCGCGGCAAGCTGATAATCGCGTTCGTCGCGGACATCAGCGAGCGCCTTGCGATGGAGCGCGAGGCGCGCCGCAATGAAACCGTGGACGCGCTGGCGGCGGTGGCGGCAGGAGTCGCGCACGAATTGAACAACCCGTTGGCCGTGATGGCGGCGCGCATCGAGCTGATGCTGGCGTCGGACCAGGATTTCAGCGCCCAGGCGCGCGACGACCTGCTGGTCCTGCAAAAAAACATCGAACGCGCCAGCCGCATCTCGCACAGCATGCTGGCGGTCGCCCGTCAGCGCCCCGACGTGCGTTATGCGATGGACATGAACGTGGCGGTCGAAGAGGCGATGCTGATAGTTGGGACAGAAGCCCGCGGCGGCATGCTCCGATATGAAACGAACCTCGATCGCTCGCTGCCGGAGGTGATGTCCGAGCCGTCGGCTCTGGAGCAGGTGCTGATTAACCTTATACTGAATGCACGCGACGCGGGCGCGCGCCTGATACGCATCGAGACTGCGCTGGCTCCGGGGGCCCCCGGTAATCTTCGGTTGTCAGTCTCGGACGACGGCTCTGGAATCAAGAGCGAACTGCTGGGGAAACTGTTTCGGCCGTTCTTCACGACCAAACCCAAGGGGACCGGCTTGGGCCTGTGGTTGAGCCAGCGGATCGTACAGGATCACGGCGGCAGTATCGCGGTTGAATCGGTGGCGGGCAAAGGCACCACCTTCAGGATAACGCTGCCGACGGTCGGCAAAACGTCAGCCGGGGACGTGCCGCATTCCGCGCAGAATGAACCGCCGCCGCAAGTCTCGGCCACGCGAGGCAATCCGTCGGGCCGCTAACCGATTTGTTTCAACGCCTATGGCTGCGCCAGCAAAAATTCTGATCGTGGACGACGAACGCGACCTGGTGGACGCATACATCCGGCTGCTCGAGCGCTCGGGCTATCGATGCGTTGGCGCATTCGACGCGAAACAGGCAATCGAAATGATCGACGCCGAACCGCCCGACCTGGTGCTCACGGACTTGAGCCTGCCCGATAACAGCGGCGTCGACATCGTCCGCCGCGTGCGCGCAAAGTTGCCGGTGGCGCCGATCATCGTGATGTCGGGGCACAACACGCCCGGACTCCATGAAGCGGCGCTGGCGGCCGGCGCGAAACGCTCGCTGCTGAAGCCCGTTTCGATCGCCGAGCTTCGGCGCGTGATCGGCGAAACGCTCGCGGGCTAGACCGCCCCCCCGCCGCGGCGCCATTGTGCTCCGCGATGATCTGAAGCTTATAAACTTTATGGCAGGGGACGAACGAACTACTGCCGCTTTGCGGAAGGTGACGATCGGGAGCAGGATCTACGACCTGTCGCATCTAGACCCGTTCACTTTCGAGTTCGTGGTACCTCAAAAGGATGAAAGACCGCGGCAGCTATACGCAATCGAAGTCCTGTTCAGCTGGCACTGTTTCACCCGTGGGATCGCGAAAGGTGAAAACTTCCTACCGGCGACGGCTTACAGCCGTGGCCGCGAGACCCGCCTCTTCGACGAGCGGCGCTATCGGTTCTCAAGACAACTACCAGGCATCATTCGAGGCATCGGCTCGCGAAGATGCTTCCACACTGGTAAAGGCAATTTTTTTACCGTGGAGCTTGTGGACGAGGAAGGGAGCCGGGTCGAGTACACAGTCTTTTTCAAAGTGTCACGGCGTGCGGAGCCACGCGGGCTGACTCTTCGAGTGGAGAGCGCCTACGTCCGAGGTGACCGAGTGCCGCTTGGGCGTTCGCGGCCGCCGCGCCCCATTCGCTTTTCGGTCATCGCACACAACACGGCAACAGGGAAGGCAATCAAAGAACCGAAATGAAACAGGTTCTTCCGACGGAAGAACCTGTTCCTAGATTCCGCTGGGGACCTCTTGGTTATCGCCACACTTGGGTGGAGACCGGAATACCGGCGGGCGAGCGCTTGCACCCAGCTTGGGCGCTCTTATAACCAGATACTTTGGGAGTATCTGGGCGATCGATATATAGCAAATATAATCACTATAATCAATTCTCGTATGATGGGGTCAGCCCCGCCGCGGCGAAATTACAGGGTGCGTTTGAAGGACATGCTGGCGACCACCAGCATCAGGACCATGAAGACCAGCAGAAACGCGACGTCGCCGCTGACCGCGGTGAAGTCCGCGCCCTTGAAGAGGATCTGCTTGATCGCGCTCACCGAATGGGTCTCGGGATTGAAGTGCGCGAAGGCTCGCAGCCAGGGCGGAAAACTTTCAATCGGATAGATCGCCCCGCTCGGAAAAAACAGAATCACGTTCAGGAATCCTGCGAACGTCCCGACCAGCCGCGGATGGCCCGCGCGTCCCAACAGCGCAAACGTCATCGCCAGCAGTCCGGTCGCGCTGACGACGATTATTCCCACCAGCATCGCCAGCGCGACGGGTCCGCCGAGGATTCGCCCGCGGGTGATCAACAGGCCCAAAAACAACACCAGCACACCGGCGATGCTGGTGACGACCACGCCGCTGGCGAGTATGCCGCCGGCGATGTCCCAGCGTGAAAGGGGAGTCACCAGGTAGCCCTCCGTCACGCCGAGAAATTGATCCATCACCCAGTTGAACACACCTGACATCAGCGATCCCATGAAGATGGCCATTACGATGACGCCCGGGATGAGCGATCGATCGTAATCCACGTAGGGGAACAGCCAGCTGGGCCGCATTGAGATGTCGTTGAGTTTGGGTTCGCGGGCGGTGACGAAGGCAACCTTCACGGTTGCGGCCGCCTGGTCGAGCGCGCTTTCGAGCGTTTCGGAGCTGACCTCATCGACGTTGTCGGTGAACAGTCCGATCTGCGCGATGCGGCCTTCCGCGACCGCATGGCTGAAGTCGGGCGGAATAACGACCACGCCTTTGAACAGCCCGTCGCGGACTTCGCCGATCGCATGGCCCGGGTCGTTCTCGAAGGTGATGTCCACGGTCTTTGGTCCCGCCTGCAGCGCGAGCAACTGTTCGACGATTCGGCGCGCGTAGAGTCCGTGATCCTGTTCGACGACGACAATCGGCAGATGCTTGAGCTGGCCCTGAAATGAATTGCCGATTATCACCAGATAGACGATCGGCATCAGGATGACCGACAGCAGCGTGACCGGATTGCGCATCAGCTTCTTGAGATCGCGCCGCATGACTGCGAGGAACTTCAGTCCGAACATCGCCATCCCCCTCAGCGGTGCTGCGGCATTCCGGCGCCCACCAACAAGCTGACCTTCTTGGCCGGCTCATCGCGCAGCGTGCGTCCGGTGAAGTGGATGAAGACGTCTTCGAGCGAGAGCTTCTGCACGGTGATCGAGGTTACCCGGCCGCCGGCTCCATCGACCGCCTCGAGAACTTTCGGAATCGCGTGCGCGCCGTCGTCGGTCGAAAGCTGCAGGCGGTTGCCGCCATCGCGATTCACCCCGCGCAGATACGGCATCTGCCCGAGCATCTCGGCGACCGCGTCGGGATTTTTTTCGACCACCAGATCGATCCGGTCCGAACCCGGCACCATCGATTTGAGTCCCGTCGGCGTGTCGAGCGCGATTATCTTGCCGGCATCGACGATTGCGATCCGATCGCACAGCGACTCCGCTTCGTCCATGTAGTGCGTCGTAAGCGAGATGGTGATCTCGCTTTCCCTGCGCAGCGTCTCGAGCAAGTCCCACACCGCGCGCCGGCTTTGCGGGTCAAGTCCGATGGTCGGCTCGTCGAGGAACAGCACGTCGGGCGAATGAATCAGCCCGCGCGCAATCTCCAGCCGCCGCCGCATCCCGCCCGAGTAGGTCGCGACCAGATCGTTGGCCCGCTCGTTCAGCCCTACCATATGGAGCAGCCGATGCCCGCGTTCGCGGCGCTCGCGGCGCGACAGGCCGAAGAACTCGCCGTAGATATCCACGTTCTCCCATCCGGTGAGATCGAGGTCCGAGGTCAGCGCCTGCGGAATGACGCCGATATTTTCGCGCACCTGGCGCGGATACCGCGCGACATCGAAACCCGCGACGGTTGCATGCCCGCCGCTGGGCGTCAGCAGCGTGGTCAACATCCGCACCACCGTCGTCTTGCCGGCGCCGTTGGGCCCGAGCAGTCCGAACACCTCGCCGCGGCGAACCTCGAAGCTGACCTTGTCGACCGCGGTGAAAGCGCCGAAGCGCTTAGTCAGGTCTTTGGTCTGTATTGCTGGTGACTCTGGTTCCATCGGTTCGCGGAAAGCTGACTTGCGCGGTCATTCCGGGTTTGAGTTCGCCTTCGGCCTGTAACACCTGGACCTTGACGTAGAAGGTGCGAATATCCTGGCGCCCGCGCCGCACATCGCGCTCGGTTGCGAACTGGCCTTCCTGGCCGATCGCCATGATTCGACCGCTGAAAATCAGCGGCGGGCTCGTCGGCAGTTCGACCTGCGCCGACTTGCCGATGTACAGCGAACCCAGGTCGGTCTCTTCGACATCGACCCGCGCCCAGATCGTCGAGAGGTCATCGACGGTCAGAACCGGCACGCCCGGCGTCACCCATTCACCGACTTCGAGCGCCTTGCTGACCACCACCCCATCGACCGGCGATTTTATCTCCGTGTCCACGATTTGATCGGCGTAGAGCTTCGCGTTGGCCTGCGCGCTCAGCACGTCGGCCTCGTCCTGCTCGACGGTGGTCACGGCGTCATCGCGAGTCTTGGCTGCAATCACGCTTTCCTTCGAGAGTGCTTCGTCGCGCACCAGGTCGCGCCGCGCCTGCGCCAGGTTGGCCTGCGCATGAGCGAGATCGGCCTTCGACTTGGCGAGCTGATTTCTGAGATCGATATCCTCGATCAGGCATACGACCTGGCCCTTCTTGACGCGGTCGCCCTCGATCAGATCGAGTTGCTTGATGCGGCCGGCGATTCGGCTGGTGATATTCACTTCAGGCGCCTCGATCATGCCGACGGTCTGGATCGCCGAATGATCCTCGGGCGGCCACAAGTACGCGCGACCGAATAAATAGAATCCGAAAACAACACCGGCCAGGATTGCCAGCTGAATGGCCCGGCGAACGATCGTTCGAATCATTGTGGATGCTCCGGCTTGAAGGGTTGTGACGGGTCTGCGCCGAGCGATCTGAGCATCAGGTTGCCGAGCTCGCGGCTGAGCTCGGAGACCGGCCGGCCTGAGCCGTAATACAACAGCAGCGATCGAATCGCGCCCTGAATCGTAAACGTCGCCAGGCGCGGATCGATCCGCGTGAACACCCCGGTGCGGATTCCTTCTTCGATTAACGACGCGCAAAAATTGAACCCGCGCGCGCGCGATGCCTCGATGATCCGATTGCGCGCCTCGGCCAGCCTCGGTTCCACAGTTGCGAAGAACTGAAGAAAATCGCGCCGCTGATCGTAAAACTCCACCATCACCTCGATCGAACGGCGCAGCCTCTCGGCCACCGGCAGCCTTGGATCGGCGCTGCTTTGATAGGTGCGATATGCGGTGTCGAGTCCGTCGCTCAAAACGCCGAGGTAGAGCGCGTCCTTGGACGGAAAGTAGAGATAGAGTGTCCCTTTGGCGACCCTGGCGGCCTCCGCCACGCGATCCATCGTGACTGCCTGGTACGGCTCGCGCGCGAAAAGCTTCAGCGCGGCAGCCAGAATACGTTCGCGCTTGGCGGCTTGCTCGTCGTGAACGTGCAATGGTCGTCCATTGTGATTTCCAGCCGAATCTGTGCTTGTTCTGTTCATATACTGACCAGTCAGTCATATATTTGAATGCGCGCAGGTGCGAGTCAACAGGCTAGTATTGCCGCGGCCACGTTGGTTGCGCATCGGGGATGCGTGCCTAGACTCGTCAGGTTCCAGCGTCCGTCAAGGCAAGCGCCCGTAGCTCAACTGGATAGAGCATCAGACTTCGGATCTGAGGGTTGGGGGTTCGAATCCCTCCGGGCGCGCCAGGCAGGAGCCCCATCGAATCGTTGGCAGCTTGACATCCGTAGGTAACTATATACAGTTACATAATGGAAAGGCTGGGGAAACTGTTAGAGGCTGCTCGAAACAATCCTAACGGTCTTTCGTTCAAGGATTTTGAAGCCCTGCTGAAGCAGGCGCGCTGGAAATTTGACCGGCAGAAAGGCAGCCATCAAATCTGGTACTCGCCGAAAAACTCCCTGATCTCCATCCAGCCGCGAGGTGCAATGGCGAAGGGCTATCAGGTCAAGCAATTCCTCGAAGTGTACGACAGAGAATCCAATGGCTAAGCAAAGAGAGCGAGATCGTTTCGACGGATATGCGGTCGAGCTGTTCCTCGACGAGGAGAACGACTGGCTTGCCCACTTGGTTGAACTCCCCGGGATTTCGGCGTTCGGTCCAACCCCCGAGAAGGCGCTCAAGCAGCTCGACATAGCTTGGGCGGCGGCCAAGGAATCCTACGCGGCCCGCCGCCTCGAGATTCCGGCGGCGCCAGCGCGGAGACAGTACCACGGCATCTTTCAGGTGCGCATCGACAGGCGCGTACATCGCGCGCTTGCCATCGAGGCGGAGCGCGCCGGCGTCAGCTTGAATGCCTTGGTCGCGGAGAAGCTGGCCAAGAGCGTGTAATCCTGATGACGAACGAGCGGAAGCTGACCCAGGTTTGTAGCAGTCAGCGCGCGCGTCAGAGCGGGATTGCGGTGCGGAATAGGATGAATCGGCCGAGCATCTCGCCGACCAGCACCGACATCACCGCGATGTAGAGCAGGCCCGTCGCCGCCCTCGTCTCGGGAATTTTCAGCGTCTGCCAGCTCATCCAGACCAGCACGATCGTGGCGATCGGCCCGAGCAGCAGCCGAAATCCCAGCAGTCCGAGGTGCGAGGCGAATAACTCATCGACGGCCGCGACCGCGCCGGCGCTGCCGAGGATTGCGAGCAGTCCGATCGCGAGTCCGAGCGCGATTAGGTCCGCGACCAGCGCAATTCCCAGCAGCCGGACAAAGGTGCGCAGGTAATCGACCGGCATCTCGAGGTCGATGAGGTACCAATGTCCAAACAGCATCGCGCCGCTCACCAATCCCAGCACCAGCGCCGAGGTGATTGCAGTAAGTCCGTAGGCGACCGCCGCAACCGCGCCGAAGCCGCGCGGCATCAGGATCAGCACGTTGGCGATCAGGGCGACCAGGCCGAGGCCCAAGCCAAGCGCGTACGAGCGCGCGCGGAGCAGACCGTTTTCAGTCCAAAGTGTGTAGAGATAGACGGCGACTACCGCGCTCGACAGCGCCCACAGCGCTGCCGCCGTCCACAATGAGCCCGCGCCCGGTCCGTCGGCCGCGCCGGCGCGCAACGCCAGCAGTCCCAGGCCGATTGCGGTCGTCAGCGACGCGGCCAGGTACACCGAAGCGCTCGATTTGTAAAAGCCTCGCTCGACGTTGAAGAAAGGCGGAATCGCAAGCGCGAAGAGTCCGCCCCAGGCGAGTTCTCCGAAGACAAGGATGAAGCAGGCGGCAAATCTGGTCACGCCGGAATACTACCGGTCGCGGCGCATCCCCGACAGAGATGCAGGGGCGTTCGCAGCCGCATCGTATCGCTTGCCCCAGCGTGCCATTCGGTGAAATAAGATGTGAGTCGAGCACCCGACCGGCTGCGATTAGACATATGCGGTGGCGCGGCTATAATTGAACTCAGACCGACAGGGATCAACGGGGAAGGACATGCGTTCATCGAAAATTCTAAAATTGTTGGTGATCGGACTGGCGCTGGGAGTTTCCGCATGCGGCGCCATGGAAGCTGCTCGTCAGGAGCAGGAACAAAAGCAGCAGGTGTTCGTGCATCGCGTTGACATGGCGCATATCTGGGTCACCACCGAAGGGCCGCCGGCTGGCAAGCCATACACGGAGCTGGGCGAACTGACTTATACGGAGCCGTTTTCTCCCGACGCGATCGAGGAGGAGAAGATCAGCGACAAGCTGAAGAAGATGGCCTACGAAAAATGGCCTGACACAATCGACGCGATCGTGAACGAGAATCAGACGCTCTCGGCCGACGGCTCGCAGTTCACGGTCACGGCAAAGGCGATCAAATACGACTCGTCGGTTGACCGCGAAGCCCTGCATCACATGAACGAGGGAATGGTGGCGTCGCCGTCTCAAAACTAGCGGTTCGCGATAAAGTGCGATCGAGAGCGGGCGCGTAGCGGCAACCAGGCCGCGATGCGCCCGTACTTATTTCCGGTCGCTGAGGGCGAGTCGCGGCCGTTCAGGCTGGCGCCGGCTCGGCCAGCAGGCCGTCGAGCTTTCCGGAGTCGTCGAGTGCCTTCAATTCCTCGAAGCCGCCGATAATCTCGCCGTTGATGAAGATTTCGGGCACCGTGCGGCGCCCTCCGGACATCTCGATCATCTTCGCGCGCAGCTCGTGGTCGTGGGTCACGTCGATTTCATCGAAAGCCACGCCCTTGCTCTTGAGCAAATTCTTGGCCCGCACGCAGAACGGGCAGTAGGTAGTTGTGTACACTTCGACTTTCGGCACGTCGTACCTCGCTTGCGCTATTCTCATCCGCGCGAAAAACTCAGTCCAGTATCGGGTCAATCTTTTCACGGCTGGCGGGTGTCGGAGTACATGCGTTTGAGACGAGCAGGCGCCACACCCATCAGGTACATCGCGCGAATCAGCCACATCCTGACGATGGTACGCACCACTCCGTCGCGATTCCATCTCCGCGCAGAGGTTGTCACCCGGGCGCGCAGACATGCGACCCGTCCCGCGCGCTTCAGCCGTCGCGCGAATTCGAGATCTTCGCATAGCTCCAGTTCGGGGAAGCCGCCGAGGCGATCGAAGACCTCGCGCCGCACGAAGATCGCCTGATCGCCAGTGCCGGTGCGGCTCAATCGCGAGCGGATGCTGATCATCGCGCCGATAATCCGGTAGGGAAGGGCGCTCGAATCGAGTTTGACGTCGAATCGTCCGCCGACCACCGCGGGATCCGACAATGCCGATGCGATGTCGGCCGCAAAGGTCGATGGCACTATCGTATCTGCGTGGACAAAAACCAATGCGTCGCCGTGCGATGCGCGCGCGCCCGCGTTCATCTGCTGCGCCCGGCCGCGCGATGCGCCGATCACCGTGTCGCAAAGTGGTTGCGCGATGGCGACGCTTAAGTCGATGCTGCCGCCGTCAACGACGACGATCTCCGCGTCGGGAGCGCCGCGGCGGAGCGCGCCCAGCGTGCTCGCGATGCTGGCCGCTTCGTTGAGCATCGGCACGACTGCCGAAAGCGTTTTCAATTTCCGAATCAATCCACCGGCGGATTCACCAACGGCGATGACTTCGGCGTGGGCGAATCGCCCTTGATGACAACCCGACGCCCCTGGATCTCGAGACGTCCCTGCTGAAAGAGCGCGATCGCGTGCGGAAAGATGCGATGCTCCTGGAGCAGGATTCGCGCCGCCAGCCGCTGCTCGTCGTCGCCGGGCAGCACGGGCACCGCGGCTTGCACGATTACCGGGCCGACATCGACACCCGCAGTGACGAAAAAAACGGTGCATCCTGCAATCTTGACGCCGTATTCGATCGCGTCCTTGGGCCCGTGAATGCCGGGGAACGAGGGCAGCAGGCTGTTGTGGATATTCATGATGCGGCCGGGGAACGCCTCGAGCATCACGGGCGAGAGCAGGCGCATGAAGCCCGCCAGCGCGACCAGTTCGACCGAGCGATCTAGAAGCGCGGCAAGGATCGCGCGATCGAAGTCCTCGCGCGATGCAAACTTGCGATGGTCGATGACCATCGTCTCGATTCCGTGGCGGCGGGCGCGCTCGAGCCCCTGCGCGTCGGCCCGATTCGATATGACGAGACGGATTTCGGCCTTGAGATCGCCGCGCACAATCGCGTCGATTATCGCTTGCAGATTGGTGCCCGTGCCGGAAATCAGGACGCCGAGTTTGACCGTCGGATTTTCCGCCATCGAATTAGCCGCGGCTCAGCGAATTGACACTCCGCGCTTGCCGCGCCTTACTTCGCCGACAACATATGCTCCGTATTCGCGGCGGCGCAAATGAGCGACGACGCGGTCAGCCTCGCGCGCGGGCACGATCGCGACCATCCCCAGCCCGTTGTTGAAGGTGCGATCCATCTCGGCGCGGCGGATTTTGCCAAGGCGCTGAATCATGTCGAAAATCGGCGGCGTCGGCCAGCTGCCGCGTTCGAGGATTGCACGGGTGTTTTCGGGCATCACGCGCGGCAGGTTCTCGAGCACGCCGCCGCCGGTGATATTGGCAACGCCGTTTAACTTGAAGCGCCTGAACAGTTCGACGACGACGCGCGCATAGATGAGCGTGGGACGCAGGAGTTCATCGCCGAGCGTGCATCCCAGTTCGGCGATGTTCGAGCCGAGCTTGAGTTTGGCGTGTTCGAGCAGAACGCGGCGCACCAGCGAGAAGCCGTTGGAGTGAAGTCCACTGGATGCGACTGCGATCAGCACGTCGCCGGCGCGCACATGGGACGGCTTGGGAATTTGCGCGCGTTCCACTATTCCCACCGCGAAGCCGGCCAGGTCGTACTCGCCGGGCTTGTACAATCCGCTGAGCTGCGCCGTCTCGCCGCCGACCAGGCTGACGCCGGCCTGGGCGCATCCGCGAGCGACGCCCTTGACGATATCGAGCGCAATTTTTTTTTGGAGCTTGCCGGAGCCGATGTAATCGAGAAAGAACAGCGGACGCGCCCCGTGGCAGATGATGTCGTTGACGCACATCGCGACGCAGTCGATTCCGACGGTGTCGTGACGTCCGGTTGCGAACGCGATCATGAGCTTGGTCCCGACGCTGTCGGTGCCCGCGACCAGCACCGGCGCGCGCATCTTGCGCGCTTCGTTGAGTCCGACCAGCGCTCCGAATCCGCCGACTCCGCCGATAACCTGCGCGCCGGCCGTGGTTTTGGCGATCGAACCGAAGAGCGGAATCAGGCTCTGCTTCAGCGCGATATCGACGCCGGCCGCTTTGTACGTCATCCCACGCGCCATCAGCTCGATTTCCTCCGCCGCGCCACCATCGACGCGCGAAAGGCGCGCTCGCCGCCTTGAGAAGCAGTCAACCCTTCGCGGTATTCCTCGATCTCAAGTTCGCCCGCGAGCGCGCGAAGCTCTCCGTGAGCGAGCAGAAAGCGCGGATCGCGTGGAGGACTGATCGCCGCCTGGTCAACCAGGAACGTATCGGCGATCAAAATGCCGCCGGGTCTGAGCGCCCGGGCAAATTTCGGGAACAGCGCGCGGTCGAGGAAATTTATATTCACGATGGCGTCGAAAGATTCGTCCTTGAGATGAAAGCTATCCAAGTTTGCGACCACGGGCCAGATGGCCAGCCGCGCGGTCCGCGCCGCCGCGGCCAGGATGCGCATCGCTTCCGCCGAGAGATCGACCGCGAGCACCCGCATGCCGGCTCGTGCGAGCGCGAGCGCGTTGCGCCCGCGTCCTGCGGCGACGTCGAGCGCGAGGCCGCGCGGGATTCGCCCGAGCATCGCAGCCAGGAACGGCTCGGCTTCGCCGGGTGGCTGGCCGCGATGACGTTCATCCCAGCCGGCGCGCCGCGGTTGGCTCATAGCACGCGCGCGAGCGTGAATACGTCCACGCAAGCCGCGCCGGCCGCGAGCAGTACGCGCGCGCATTCATCGACCGTGGCGCCCGTGGTCATCACGTCGTCAACGATCAGCACGCGGCGATTCCTGATGCGTTCGGGATTGGTGACCGCGAACGCGCGGCGCACGTTTTTGACGCGCTCGTCGTGATGACGCGAGGTCTGCGGCGTGGTGAAGCGCCGGCGCGACATCGCGGTGGTATCCAACGGAAGATCGAGCCGCCGCGCGACTTCGCCGGCGAGCAGCGCGGCCTGGTTGAAGCCGCGCCACCACAAGCGCCGCCAATGCAGCGGCACCGGGATGACCACATCGTAATCGCCGGCCGACACCGGCAGCTCGTCGCCCAGGTATTGCGCCAATGCGCGCCCGGCGGATTGATCGAGGCCGTACTTGTGACGGCGAATCAGCGCGGGCAGGCTGCCCGGTTCGTCCTCGGCCGTGGTTCGATAGCGCGCGATAGTGCGTGCGATTCGATAGTGTGGCGGATGCGCGAGGCATCGGGCGCATCGCGTCGCGCCGCTGACGGCGGACTCGAGCGGTCCGCCGCACACTTCGCAGCGCGGCTCGGGCATCCGCTCCACTCGCGCCGCGCATCGAGCGCAAACGCGTTTTCGTTGTCCGGCTTCGGAGGCGAGCGATGTTCCGCATGCCGAGCATCGCGGTGGATACAGAAAGTCCAGCAGCTGGGCGAGCGCGGCCATATATGATTGATGCGTCCGACGGCGCCCAAACTCAAGCCCGCGGGGTTGGCTGTCAGCAGGCCGTTCGAATGCGAAGTCAATTTGCCGGATGTGGTATAGAGAAAGTGATTTGAGCGCCGCTCACGGAAGTGACGGCGATACCGGGAGTTGAGGCTATGGCGATTACAGGAACACTCGAGGATCGCGAGGAAATTCGCGCGCTGAACGCACGCTACTGCTGGACGATCGACTTCGGCCGTTACGAGGAATGGATCGATTGCTTTACGGAGGACGGCGTCTTCGAGAGCCCGCGCTTCGGCAAGCACCGCGGGCGCGACGGTCTCAAACAATTCGCGGTGCTGTACAAGGAATCACTTGGCGGCGCGCAGGTGCTCCACGTCGTCGCCAACCCTGCCTTCGAACTCGACGGCGCAAACGGCGCCGGCACTGCCCATCTGCTCTATTACCACTGCAAGGACGGGCGGGTGCAGCAATCGACGGTTGGGTATTACACCGACAAGCTGCGCAAGACGCCTGAGGGATGGCGCTTTGCGAGCCGTCAAGTGACGATCCTCGGGCATCACTGAGATTCTTCGTCCCGCATAAAATAGTGCGGCGCCGGATCGCGATACGATCCGGCGCCGCATCTTCGTCCAGCTGATTACCGCGTCAGAAGGCCGCGTACCACGGGAGTTCGTGCGGACTCTGCACTTCCCAATTGATCTGAAACTGCTGCAGGATCGTGCCGTCGGAGTGGGCGAGCGCGAGCTTGGCGTTTTCGAGATCGACTTCGGCCTGCACCTGGTTGCCCTCGGCGCTTACTTCCTCTTCCTGGTATTGCAGCAGGTCGTGCGTGGTCGCCATCCCGACCCGGAACATCACTTGCTCATCGTGCAGCGCCTGGCGAGCATAGTAAGTTGCCGAGGCAGTCGCGTAGGCGCGCTTCTGATCGGCATACAGATTGGAGATCGCGCTCTCCACATTGACGACCGCTTGCGACAGCGCCGCTCGATACAGCACCCGCTGCTGTTCGTATTGTACGCGCGCCTGCGCCAGAGCGGCGCGCGGTATGGCGTTGTCCACCGGCATCTGGAACGTCAGCACTGCGGCGTAGTTGTAATAACTGAAGCCCCACAGGCGATCGAGCGCGTCGCCATAGATTCCACCTAACGGCGCCTTGCTGCCCGTCCGGCGGCGGAGTGCATTTCGCTGCCGAATTCGCTCGACCATGCAAGGCGTATATCCGGCGACCGAAGTCAGGCCGATTTGCGCGCCCAGATTTAGCTGGGGCAGGACCTGGTTCTCCGAGTATTTCACCTGCAGCAAAGCGTCGCGAATCGCCTCGCGCATACTGCCCAGCGAGGGCAGGTACTGCACGGCCAGCTCGAGCGCCCGCTCCTCATCGACGACGATCTGCTCCCGGGGATTGGGCCGCGTGAGCGGCTGGATTTGCTCGGGGATGAAGGTGCGGTACGGATTGAGCATCACGTCCTGGCGCAGTTGGGTGCGGGAATTTTTCAGGTTGGCTTCGGCGGTGTACACGTTGGCCTCTGCCGTGGCGGCCGCGGATTGCGCTTCCTGCAGATTGATGGGAGCAAGAGTACCGACCTTGACGCTGATGGTGTTCTGGCGTACCAGGTCCAGATTGAAGGTCAGCGCGGCGCGCGCGACCTCGAGATTTTCCTCGGCGAGCACTACGTTCCAGTAATCGCCGCCGATTTTCTGCACGAAATCCTGGATCGCCTGGCCGTAAGTCCATTGCGCCTGCTTCTGACCCGACTCTGCGATCTCGACGTTGATGGTCGCGAACTTCCAGCCGAAGTTCTGCAGCAATGGCTGCGAGAGCGAGAGGTCGAGGCTGGGCTGGTAGGCGGGATTGACGCCGGCGAACGCTGAATTCGACAGCGCGCGATCGTTGTTGAAGGTCACGCCCCAGGTGCCATTGGTGACCGAGGAGACTTTGTTGAGGCCGAAGTTCCAATCGTAAAATTTCTGCACGAACCCGCCGCTGCTACCGGTCTGGAAGGGGGAGGTGACAGGCACGACGGTCTTTTCGATATCGCCCTGCGCGGTAAGATTCGGATCGAAGGTTCCGTTGGCCTCCCTGACGGATTCCATCGAGGCGACCGGGTCGAGTTCGGCGGCCTTCAGCGAGGGGTTGTTTTGCATCGCGATGTAGATGGCTTCCTTGAGCGTGAGGCCGCGCGCGGTGGGACTTTCGGAGCGCAGGTAGCGCTGGCTGATCACGTTGTCGGGCGCGACCTCCCTGGTCAGCGACCACTGGCGCGCGAAGATACGCGGCAGATTCAACAAATCATCGTGATGCTCGAACTGGTTGGAGGCGCTGGGCGGCACGCTGGCCTGCGGCGGCGTCTGCGGCCCGACCGGCACGGACTGCATCTGAATCGGTCCGGTCAGGTCCGGCGGTGGCAACGGCGTGGTGGGCGGCGAGCCGGTCACCTTGAGCTGATCCTGGGCGAAGCCGATCGAGGTTCCAAGCAACAGTACGAAAGTGGCCAGCATCGCAAACGACACCCATTTACTTCTCGACATACAAACTAACCTCCTCGGTACTGTTGCCATCGCCGGCGATGGCTGGCCGCTTCCGCGCGCGCCGATTACGCAAGTTAACTCAGCAGTTTGGGGTCGATCTGCCGGCGCCGAATCGAACTGAAGCGCTTGCGCGGCGCCAATTAGCCCGCGATTATAGCCAAGGCCGCCCTGCCTTGTCTTCCGGCATCGAAGGCGGCCGGACTTCTTCGCGAGTCGCACTTGGAGATGGTATGCGCGCTGTCAGGCTGGTAATCGCAGTACTCATCGTGTCCCCGATCCTGATGCTGGCGCTGAGCGAGTCAAGACTCGCGCGCCAGCCATTCGCGCAAATTACCGCGGCGCCGGGACCCGTGCCACTGACTGCACCTGTGGCTCCCGGTCAGCCACGGGCCTTCTCGACGATCGGAGCGCTGCCTGCTCTGGCGCCGGCGCCGGGAACTTCGCCTGCAGCAATTGCGTCCGCGGCGCAGACGCCGCGCGCATTTCGATGCACCTGTACGGCGCCGGGAAGCCCGACCCAATGGGCCGGCGTCGTCTCGTCGTCGAGCTATGTTCTCGCCAGCCAGTCTGCGCGCGGGCAGTGCGCCAACTATTTGTTGAACGAGAACGCGCCGTCGCCGTACATACCACCGCAGGGAACCACGCTGAGCCAGCAAAGGCCGACGATCTACAACGGCACCGCGTTCACGCAGCGCGCGCAGGTGTCAACCTCGGTGGGACAATCCTTTCTCCTGCCGCGCTCGAAGGTGGCGCTGGAAGCAAACGAATGCACGCGATGCGCATGCAACTGAGGCGTTGGCGGCCTTGCTGCTCGCGGTCTAATCGATAAGCGCCTTCAAATCCGGCGGCACCGGCGCATTCACTTTGACGTGACCGACCGCCGGCGAGTCGAACGCTACCTCGCATAGATGCAGCCAGAAGCGCCCGTGCGCGAGCGTCGCGATCGCCGGGCCGCCATAAAGCGTGTCGCCAACTATAGGATGGCCGAGGCTCGCCAGATGCACGCGAATCTGATGGCGGCTGCCGGTCTTCGGCGCGACTGACAACAGCGTGAACTCGCCAACGCGGCGGATCGGCTCGGCGATCGTGATCGCGGCGCGCCCGGCGCGTTTCGGATTCGCACTGGAGGGATCGCCGGCGACCATCTTGCGCGCGTTTTTGGCGTGATGCGCGATCGGCGTGTCGATCTGAATCCGGTGTTCGAGCGCTCCGGCGACCAGCGCTTCATAGCGCCGCGCGATTCGTCCCGCGCGGATCGCGTCGCGCAGTTTCTCGAACGCGCCGCGATTGCGCGCGATCAGCAGCGCGCCCGAAGTGCCGTTGTCGAGCCGATGCACCAGTCCGCCTTCGAGCGGCTTTTCGCCGGCGCTGGCGGTGTCCGGGAATCGCGCGACGATCGCATTCATCACAGTGTCGCGCTCTCCCGCCTGCAGCGGATGACAGGGGACGCCGCCGGGTTTGTTCACGACGATCACGGCCGCGTCCTCGTGGATAACTTCGAGCGCCAGGCCGGCATTCGGCTCGATTGCCGCGCGGCGATCCGCGGCAGCAACTTCAACCCGATCCTCGGCGCCGACGATTTCGCTTTTCTTCGAGCGCCGCCCGTTGATTCGCACCATCCCGCGCTCGACCAACTCCTGCGCAACCCGCCGCGAGGGCGCCAGGCCGGTCCGCACGAGGTAATGATCGAGGCGTTCCTTTATCGCGTCCTGCAAGGATGCTGCGTCCGGCAAGGAGTTAACCGCTCGCGCCCGTGCCGGTTGTAATCGAGCTGGCCGGCGGCCGATTGTACACGGAAAATTGAACGGTCGCGGCGTAAAGCAGAATCCCCAGCAGAATTACTGCGGTGAGTATATCTACGAAGCCGAGTTGGGTTGCGCCCCGCGCCAAGTGATTGAATTCCCGCATATTGCCTCCTTGCCGACTCACCCAACTATACTCCCGGCTATACTCCGGCGGCAGCCCGCAACGCCGTGCGGGCCTGGCGGGCATGGCCGGGCAATCCGAACAAGCGCCGCAGCTCGCGGCCGGTCTCCGACTTCTCGCACGCCGCGATATCGAGCGGAGATCCGGCGGCCACGATCCGCCCGCCCTCGTCGCCGCCACCGGGTCCGAGATCGATGACGTAGTCGGCGTTCGCGATGAACTCGAGGTTGTGCTCGATCACCACCAGCGTGTTGCCCTCGCTGACCAGCCGGTTGAGCACTTTGATCAAGCGCTTGATGTCGGTGGAGCTGAGCCCGGTGGTCGGCTCGTCGAGGATGAACATGCGCGGCAGATGCGTCCCGTGGTCTCCCGCCGGCGCGGGTTCGAGATCGGCCAGCAGAAATCGCGCGAGCTTGAGGCGCTGCGCCTCGCCGCCCGACAGCGTCGAGGTGGTCTGCCCCAGCCGGACGTAGCCGAGGCCGACCGCGATCAGCGCGTCGAGCCGCTTGACGACGGCGGGATGATGGATGAAAAACGCGCGCGCGTCCTCCACGGTAAGATCGAGCACCTGGGTGATGTTCAAGTCGCGCAGCCTGATCGCGAGAATATGGCTCTGGAAGCGCCGCCCGTCGCACGCCTCGCATTTCACCTCGAGGTCCGCCATGAAATGCATCTCGATCGTGACGGTGCCCGTGCCGCTGCACTTCTCGCATCTTCCGCCCGCGACGTTGAACGAAAAATGCCGCGCCTGCACGCCCAGGCGGCGCGCTTCAGGACTGGCGGCGAACAGCTTGCGGATTTCATCGTAGATTTTCAGATAGGTCGCCGGATTCGAGCGCATCGAGCGCGTCGGCAATTCCTGTCCCATGTGGATCATCTGGCCGATCAGCTCCAGGCCGTCGATCCGATCGCATTCGCCGCGCTCCACCGAGGTATTGCCCGAACGGCGCAGATAATTGTTGTAGAGAACGTCCTCGACCAGCGTCGATTTTCCCGATCCTGAAACTCCGGTCACGCACACCATCCGCCCGGCCGGGATTGCCGCGTCGATGCCGGCCAGATTGTGCTCGCGCGCGCCGGCGATCCGAATCGCGGGATCGCGCCTGGTGAATTTGCGCCGCTTGGCAATCGCGCGCATCAGCAGCACGCGTCCCGGCGACGACGCCATGCTGTCAAGGTTCGCCTTCGCCGGCGGACCCGAGTACGTCAGTTCGCCGCCCTCGCTGCCGCCGCCCGGGCCCAGCTCGACGACGTGATCGGCGCCCGCGATCATCGCCGGGTCATGTTCGACGACGATCACCGTGTTGCCGAAGTCGCGCAGACTGTGCAACACCGCCAGCAGCCGCCTTGCGTCCGCCGCGTGCAGCCCTACCGTCGGCTCGTCCAGCGCGTATAAGGTCCCGACCAGCACGCTGCCGAGCGCACTGGCGAGATGAATCCGCTGCGCCTCCCCGCCCGACAGCGTGCGCGCCTGCCGCTCGACCGTCAGGTACCCAAGCCCCACCTCGACCAGGTAGCCGACGCGATTGCGCAGCTCGCGTATCACCACCGCCGCGCGCGTGGCGACTTCGCGGATCGATCCGATCTTGTCGAGCCACAGGGCGAGGTCGCGGATCGAGAGCCGCCCGACGCCGGCGATCGACAGGCCGTCCACCAGCACGTTGAGCGCCTCGCGCTTCAGCTTGGCGCCGCCGCACGCGGGGCAGGTGACGAAGCGGCGATACTTCGCCAGCAGGATTCGCACGTGAGTCTTGTAGCGGCGGCCCTCCAGCCACTTGAAGAAGCCCCGCACCCCCGGCCACTTGTCTTCATCCCATTTCGCGCGCGGACCCTCGTCGCCGTCGAGCAGCCAGGCGCGCTCCTCGTCGGTCATCTCGCCAAACGGCGCCGAGGTGCGGATTTTTCTGCGCCGCGCCAGCTTCAGCATCCACTCGTTCATCTCCCGATACGCCGGCGTTCGCCACGGCGCGACCAACCCATTGCGCATCGACAGATTCGGATTCGGAATCACCTTGTCGAGATCGAGTTCGACCGTGCGGCCGAAGCCTTCGCATTCGGGACACGCGCCGATTGGACTGTTCGATGAAAACAGCGCCGTGGTCGGCTCGGCAAACGCGGTCGCGCAGCGCGAGCAGTTGAAGCGGCGGTCGAAATCGAGCGCGCCGACGCTGTGCGTATTGCCATTATCGCGCTCGACGCGGACCGCCCGCGCGCGTCCTGCCCCAAGGTAGAAGGCTTTTTCCAGCGCCTCGCGCACCCGTTCGATTTCGCCTTCGCCGCTTACCGAGATGCGATCGACGACGACCATCATCGGACTGTTCGGCGGCGGCGCGGAACCGTTGTGCGCTTCGGCGGCGATTGCGCGCGCGGCGAACTCCGTGGTCTCGGTGATCGCGTCGTTGGCGTACAGGCGATGGTACCCGTTCGCAATCAGGTAGCCCGCCGCGTCTGCCACCGAGCGCGAACCCGCCTCGAACGGCGCCAGCACGACGTACAGCCCTGGCTCGTCGAGGATTCGTGCGCCTGCGCTCTCGACGGTGTCGCGGCTCACTTCGCCGCCGCATCGCGGACAAATCGTGTGGCCGACGGTCGCGAACAGCAGCCGGAGATAGTCGCTGATTTCGGTGACGGTGCCGACCGTCGAGCGCGCATTCTTGATGGTGTTCTTCTGGCGCAGCGCCAGCGCCGGCGGAATCTCGGAAATGGAATCGACGTCCGGCCGCTCCATCCGCTCCAGGAACAGCCGCGCGTAGGTCGAAAGGCTCTGCACGTAGCGCCGCTGGCCCTCGGCATAGACGGTGTCGAAAACCAGGCTCGATTTGCCCGAGCCCGACACGCCCGTCACTACCGTCAGCCGGTCGCGGGGAATTTCGAGCGAGATATCAGCCAGGTTGTGAGTGCGTGCGCCTCGGATACTGATTGAGCGATCCAAGCTTGTTCCCAAAAAAACTACTTACCGAGGGTCAACGATCGCCCGCGCCTTTCTTTTGCGCTCGCCGGGAAATTCGCCGGCGACTTTTGCGTACAACTCGGCAAGCTGGACGTCGAACTTCGCCTCGATGCGCCGGGTTTCGGCGTCGCGTTCGGCCACCGGCATCGGTGCCAGCCGCGCCAGTTCCTCGCCGAGCCGTTGCATCAGGCGATTTCGCGCCACCAGGTATTCATATCCGTTCATAGGCGCTCTAAACCTCAAATTCCAAAGATCAGAATTATAGGTTATCCTGCGACCAGCGAACAACCCGCACCTTCGCTGCCGAGCAATTGAAGTGGACATCCACACCCAATCATCGCCCGACTCACGCCGCGTCGAAATTCTTCGCGCCTTTCCCGACGCCGCTCTTTGCCACGGATTTGTCGGGCGCACCGGCGGCGTCAGCACGGGCGCGTTTGCCTCGATGAATCTTTCTTATTGGGTCGGCGACGACGAACGTGCCGTCGATGCCAACTGGGAGCGCTTGCGTCGCGAGGCGCCCGGCCTGAAGCTGGTGGCGAGCCTGAATCAGGTGCATGGCAACGTCGTTCACGCCGCGACTAGCGACACCGTGGCGCTTCGCCCGCCGGGCGACGGGCTGGTCACTGCCGAGCCCGGCGTCATCCTGGGAGTTTACACGGCCGACTGCGTGCCGATACTGATGGTCGATTCGAAACGCAAAATAGCCGGCGCGTTGCACGCTGGATGGCGTGGCGTGATTGCGGATATCGCCGGCGCCGGCGTCCGCGCGATGCTCAAGCTCGGTGCTCGCGCCTGCGACATTCGCGCCGCGATGGGCCCGTCGATCGGCAATTGTTGTTTCGAGGTTGACGCCGAGGTTGGCGATCGCTTTGGCCGCGAGATTGCCAGGCGCGCGCGATCACACGAGCGCCGGGCGTCCCGGCAAAGCCTTTATCGACTTGCGCGCGGTCGTGCGCGACCAGCTCGAACGCGCGGGCCTTGCCGCCGCGAACATCGCAACCGTTGGTCCGTGCACTCGATGCGCCTCCGATCGTTTTTTTTCGCGCCGCGCCGCCGGCGGGAACACCACTGGCTTGCAGTTGAGCTTTGTCGGTTTTGCCGCGTAGCCATATGCCGGATCGCAAGCCAAAGAAACATCGCGCGGGCGGATTGATCGCTAAAATCCGCAAGCCCATGGCGCCGCCGTCGCGCATCATCGACGACCCGACCAAATACAAGCGCGAGCGCGAGATGGAAGAACTTCGCCGCCAGGAAAAATCCGGGAATTCCTGATGTCACCACCCGTCAGCGGACAGATTCGTGTCGGAATTATCGGCGCCGGCCTCATCGGCCAGGCGCATTCGATGATGCTCCGCTGCGTTGCCGATCGCACCGAGCAAAGCGTCCGCGTGGTCTCCGTCGCCGACCTGTCGCATCCGGCGGCCGAGCGACTCGCGGCCCGATGGGACGGCGCCCGGGCGCTCGAGTCGGCCGAAGAGATAATCGCGGATTCATCGATCGACGCGGTATGGATTTGCACCCCGACTGCGATGCATCGCCAGACCTGTATTGCCGCCGCGCGCGCCGGCAAACATATTTTCTGCGAGAAGCCGCTGGCGATGAGCGCGACGGAAGCATCCGAGATGGCCGCTGCCATCAAAGCTTCCGGCGTGATGAGCCAGGTGGGCCTCGTGTTGCGATTCTCGCCCGTTTACAACGTGATCAAGGCGATGTTCAAGGAGCCCGACGCGGGGATGCTGCTCAGCGTCACGATGCGCGACGATCAGGATTTTCCAACTCGCGGCGTGCACGCGAGCGCGTGGCGCAACGATCCGTCGCTGACCGCCGGCGGCACGCTCATCGAGCACAGCGTTCATGACTTCGATCTGCTGAGGTGGATGTTCGGGCCGGTCACGAGCCTCTACTGCCGCACCCGCAACTTGAACGGCGCCGATGGAGTCGAAGACTTCGGCGCGACCGCGATGGAATTTGCGGGCGGCTTTCACGCCCAGCTGACTTCGGTATGGCATCGGATGATCGGCCGCCCGAGCAATCGGAGACTTGAAGTTTTCGCCGAGAACCTGTTTGCTGCGTCCGACGCCGACATGCTCGGGCCGATTATTTTTCAGCGCGGGTCCGGCGCCAAGGAGGAGACCGTCAGCGAGAGCGAAGTGATGGCCGGGTTCAGCAAAAAAATTCTGCGCGAGCGGCCCTACCTGGCGCCAATCCAGGACTGGCTGGCGATTCCGTACGCCGCCGAAGATGCGGCCTTCGTGGCCGCGCTCAAGGGAGCGTGCGAGCCGGACCCCGAATTTGCGGCCGGGGTGACGGCGCAGCGGATGGTGGAGGCGGCATATGAGTCGGCGCGCGCGCAGGCGGCGGTGCCGTTCAGAACTTAAAGTGTTACTTTAACCGAGGGCAGGTTCCAATTCATGATCGACTTTGAACTCAGCGAGGAACAACAGATGATCCGCGACAGCGTTGGTGCCTTCGCGCGCGACGAGATTCGTCCCGCCGCACGGCCCGCCGACGAAAGCGGCGCAATCCCCGCTCCACTGGTGTCCAAGGCGTGGCAATTCGGATTTGTCAGCGGTGCTATCCCGGAGAAATTCGGCGGCGGCGGCGACGCCCGCTCGGCGGTGACCGGCGCGATCGTCGCCGAGGAACTCGGCTTCGGCGATCTTTCGATTGCAATCCACGTGCTCGCGCCGCGGCTGTTCGCATTCCCGATCGTCGAGATGGGCACTGACGATCAGCGCGCCAAGCATTTGAAGCGATTCGCCGGCGCCGACTTCGCCGCCGCGACCGCGGCCGTCATGGAGCCTCGCTTCGATTTCGATCTGTCCGCCTTGCAAGTCTCGGCTAAACGCGACGGCGGCGGATTCGTCCTCAACGGCGCCAAGTGTTATGTGCCGCTCGCGGCGCAGTCCGATTCGATGCTGGTCTATGCGGCAACTGACGCCGCCAAGGGTTTTGCAGGCGTGGACGCCTTCATCGTTGCACGCGGCGCGGCGGGCGTGACGGTTTCGGATCGCGAAAAAAACATGGGCCTTAAACCACTCGAGACCTACGAACTGACGCTCAAGGATTGCCGCGTCGGCGCCGATGCGCGCGTGGGCGGCGACAAGGGCATCGACTTTTCGCGCCTGATGAGCCAGTCGCGGGTCGCGCTTGCCGCGATGGGCGTCGGGGTGATGAATGCCGCGTTCGAATACGCGCGCGACTATGCCAAGGAGCGCAAGGCGTTCGGCGTGCCGATCGCAACCAAGCAGGCGATCGCATTTATCCTTGCCGACATGGCAATCGAAATCGACGCGGCGCGCCTGCTGGTATGGGAAGCGGCTTTCAAATTAGACAAGGGCGCCGATGCGTTGAAGGAAAGCTACCTGGCGAAGAATTATGTCGCGCAGAGTGCGCTCAAAGTGACGGACAACGGCGTCCAGGTGCTCGGCGGCCACGGTTACATCCGCGAGCACCCGGTCGAGATGTGGCTGCGCAATGCGCGCGGATTTTCCGCAATCGATGGGATCGCAACGGTCTAACCGGCCGCGACGGAGAAAAAATCATGATCGATTTTGAACTCGAACCGCAAGTATTGAATCAGCTGAAGATGTACCACATGGTTTCGGAGCAGATGATGCGTCCGATCTCGCGCGATTGCGACGAGCACGAGCATCAAAAGCCGACTCAATTTTACGAGGCGATGTGGTCGGCATCGGCTGCCGCCTCCAACATCCAGATCGGCCACGACAAGAGCAAAAGTACCCAGGAATCGAAGGCCGCGGCGCCTCGCCGCGCCACTCTGCTCACCGTGCTCAGCACCGAGGAACTGTGCTGGGGCGACGCCGGGCTTTACCTGTCCACCCCCAATTCGGGACTCGGCGGCGCGGCGGTGATGGCGGCGGGAACCCCCGAGCAGAAGGAGCGGTTTCTTAAACGATTCAAGGAAGGCAAGCCCAAGTGGGGCGCGATGGCGATTACGGAGCCCGGCTTCGGTTCCGATTCGTCGGCGGTCACGACCACCGCGACCCGCGACGGCGACAATTGGGTGATCGACGGCACGAAAATCTTCGTCACCGCCGGCCAGATGTCGGCCGAGAAATCCGAAGGCTTTGTGGTGGTGTGGGCCACGGTTGACAAAAGCGCCGGACGCGCCGGCATCAAGCCGTTCGTCGTCGAGCACAACACTCCCGGCATGACGGTGACCAGGGTCGAGAACAAACTCGGTATTCGCGCCTCCGACACCGCCATGATCGTTTTGGACAACTGCCGGATTCCGCTCGACCATATTTTGGGCAGCGCTGAAGTCCGCAAGGAAGGCGGCTTCAAGGACGTGATGGCGACCTTCGATGCGACTCGGCCGATCGTTGCCGCCATGGCGCTCGGAGTCGGACGCGCGGCGCTGGACTTCGTGCGCGACTTTCTCAAACAACAGAATGTAGCTATCCGCTACGGAATGTCGCCACGGCGCCTGACCGCCGTCGAACGCGACTTCATGGAGATGGAAGTGCAATTGCAGGCTGCGCGTTTGCTCACCTGGCGGGCCGCCTGGATGCTCGATACCGGCAAGCGCAACAACCTCGAGGCCTCGATGGCCAAGGCGAAGGCGGGGCTGGCGGTCACGCTGATCACGCAGAAGGCGGTGGAGCTGCTCGGGCCGCTGGGTTACTCGCGCAAAATCCTGGTCGAGAAATGGATGCGCGACGCCAAGATTAACGACATCTTCGAAGGCACGCAGCAAATCAACATGATAATTATCGCGCGTCGAATCCTGAACTACAGCAGCAAGGAATTGAACTAGAATCGCGCGGATCGAAACTGCGAGCGCCGCTGGAAACCTCCGGCGGCGCTTTTTTTCTGGCTCGCTATCGGGTCGCGCGACGCTCCAAATTCAGGCTCGTACCGCAACCTTGCCCGCTTCGCTTTTGCGTCTGCGTGCTCGATGATGCGCGCGCGCGGTATTGGAATCGCTCATTCGGATACCTCCAGGCGGAAACCACAATGGCGCGCCTCGTGATCGAGCAGCCAGCGCTTGCGCGAGAGCCCGCCGCCATAGCCGGTCAACGAACCGTCGGCGCCGATCACGCGATGGCACGGCACGACCACGCCGATGGGATTGCTCCCGTTGGCGAGCCCCACCGCCCGCACCGCTTTCGGTTCGCCGATGCGTTGGGCGAGCGCACCATAACTTAGCGTCGTCCCGCCCGCGATCGTGCGGAGCGCATTCCACACCTTGGTTTGGAACGGCGTGCCGGCCAACGCGACCGGGATCGTGTCGAGTGCGCAGATGTCGCCGTCGAAATAGCGCGTGAGCGCGGCGACATGGCCGAAACGATCGCTGCGCGCGACGAGTTCCCGATCGCCGTAGCGTCGATGAAACAGCTTGCGCCAGTCCTGCTCCTGCTCTTCCCAGCAGTGCATTCGCAGCGCGCCGTCGCCGTCCGCAATTAGAATCGCAGTGCCCAATGGCGTTTTCATCTTGTCGATGAAAAATTTGCTGCCTTCAGGCATTGGCGCTCCTTGCATCGGCTTGCGCCATCCACAGATGTTGCGCCGCATAGGCGCGCCACGGCCGCCAGGCTTCCGCGCGCTGTAGCAGAGCTTTCGGCGAAAGCGGGATGCCGTTGGCGACGGCCGGGCTGCGCAACAGTCCGACATCGGTCGCAGGAAATGCATCGCTATCTCCGAGCGCGCGGATCGCCCAGTATTGCGCAGTCCAACCCCGATGCCCGCAAGCGCGGTGAGCCGCGCGAGGACATCATCACGGGGACACGCCGGATCGAGCAGCTTGCTGTCGGCTGCGGCGGCGCCTCCGAGCGCTTCTAATGCTTGAATGCGCGTGCGGGGGATGCCGAGCCGGGAAAGATCGGCCGCAACGAGCTGGATTGGCGTTGGAAAAATATGCGTCAGTTGCTCTTGTCCCGTAACCTCGGGAGTGGCGCGCGCGCCCGCCAGCGCCACCAGCCTTGCGGCGAGACGGCGCGCCGCAATCACGGTGATCTGCTGACCGAGAACCGCCCGCACCGCCATCTCGAAACCATCCCAGGCGCCGGGCGCCCGCAGTCCCGGCCGGCGTACGACCAGCGGCGCGAGGCTCTGGTCGCTCTTCAGATGCGCGCCGATCGCTTCCACGTCCGCGTCAAGATCGAACAGCCGGCGCAACCGCGCGACGATCGAAAGCAGCGCGCGCACGTGTGAAAGCCGGATGGTCGCAGTCAGGCAATTGCGGCCGGGTGCAATCTCCACGCTGCCTACCGCGTCGTCGACCGCGATGGTGCGGCAATAGCGGTTGTTGTCAATCAGCTCCACTCCTGTAATCGCGCGCGCGGCGAGAAACGAGAGCATCGCGTCCCAATCGTAGGGCGGACGATAGCCCAGCCGCAGCCGCACGGCAGAGGGCGCCACGCGCTGCTTGCGGCGCAGCTCGCGCGGAGTGTGGCGATACAGCTTGCTGAAGGTGTCGTTGAAACGACGCACGCTGCCGAAGCCCGAGGCCTCCGCAATCTCCGCCATCGACAGCGAGGTTTCCGCAATCAGTTGCTTGGCAAACAACACTCGGCGGGTTTGCGCCACGCGGATCGGCGGCGCGCCCAGATGCTGGTCGAACAATCGCCGCAGTTGCCGCTCGCCCATGCCGAGACGCTCGGCAAAGGCTTCGATGCCTGCCGCGCCGCCATCGAGCGCACCCTCGGCAATCAGCGCGAGTGCCCGCGAGACGGTGTTCAATGTTCCCCGCCACGCGGCGGCATCGGGGGAAATCTCCGGACGGCAACGGAGGCACGGACGAAAGCCTGCCTCCTGTGCTGCGGCCGCGCTCGGAAAGAAGCGGCAATTCTCCGGCCTGGGAGTGCGTGCCGGGCAGATCGGTCTGCAATAGACGCCGGTGCTGGTGACTCCGACAAAGAGACGCCCGTCGAAACGAGCATCGCGCGTCGATAGCGCCCGGTAGCACACCGCATGATCGGGAAGAATCATGGCTAGAATATGCACCAGATGCGCACCAATGTCTGGCCATTTTCGGACGTGACCGCGACCGGCGCGTTCCTTCGATCTGGAATCTCAAGACACGAGACAGATCGCAAAATTCAGACGCAGAACAAATTTTGAGGAATCAAAACTGGCCTAGTAGAACCACTTGCCGTTATCCCAGCGGAAAATTTCCGTGGTGCGAATCTCGCTGATGGCCCTTGGCGACGCGTGCCTGGCTTCATCCTCGGACTTGCCGGCCAGGTAGTAGATGAATTCCTCGTAGCTGAGCTTTCCGATCGAGTAGCCGTCCCTGGATTGATGCGATTCGCAGCCGGCGACCTTGCCATAAGCAGTGTAAGTCGCGGTCTCGAAACCATCTTTCAGAATGAATTTCAATTTCGATAGATTGTTCATCTCGCGGTCGTGCAAATCCTGCTCCCAATGACGGCAAAAATCCGGGAACAGCGCGGCGGCCTTTTTGAATTCGAGATCGCGCTTGAGTCGCTCGGGCGCATATTTCGTAACCAGTGCTCTGACCTCTTGCCGCAGCGTCTTCTTCTTCGCCGTCGGTGAAGCGGATGCCTCCGGAACGGCTGCGCTTTGCGATGCCGAGGCGGGTGATGCCTGTGCAGCCGGTTGCGCTTGGGCATGGGTCGGCGACGGCGCGAACAGCGCCGCGATTGCGAGCGTGGCGACGGCAGCTCTTATTTCGGCTGTTCCTATGAGCGTCATAGCGATGCTTTCTATAGCAAAAATCCGCACTGCCGTCAGCAGGGAGGAAACGGCCGCGGCAGGAAAAGAAGCGGCCGCAGCCCCCGACGGGACTGCGGCCGCTTGCGGACGTTTCAATTTCAGCCCGACTTATTCGTTGGGCACCAGTTCGACGCGGCGGTTCTGCGCGCGGCCCTCAGCCGTGTCGTTGGTGGCGACGAAGTTGGTCTTGCCGTACCCGTGCGCAATCAACTGGCTCGACGGGATCCCGGCTTTCACCAGGTAATCCACCACGGCGTCTGAACGTCGATCGGACAGCTTCATGTTGTATTCCTCGCCGCCGATTGCGTCGCAGTAGCCGTTGACGTTGATCGTAACGTTGGGATTGGCCTTCAGAGTTGATGCGGCTTCGTCCAGAACGGCGGCATCACCCGGGCGGATCTTCGACTTGTTGAAGTCGAAATGCACACCGCGGAGCACCAGCTTCTGCCTGACCGGAGGTGGCGGCGGCGGTGGAGGAGGCGGTGGTGGCGGCGGTGGAGGTGGCGGAGGCGGTGGCGCCGGTTTCGGCGCCATGAGGTAGCCGACGGTGCTGCCGATCAGCGCGCCCGCAACTACGCCCACAGGGCATCCGATCTCGTAGGCCTTGGCTCCCTGCACACCCACGTGCCCGTGACCACTTGTCGCAGCGGCAATTCCGCAGCCGAGTCCACCACCAAGCAGCGCGCCGCCGGCCGCTCCATAGAGCGTGTACTCCTGTTGCTCAGGCGTCCACTGAAACGCGCACGAGGAGAGCGTCAGAAGACCGACGCAAGCCGCTGTGCTAATCCAATTTTTCCATCTAAACATCAGCACCCCTCCCTGGGTTCCGAGTAGTTCCGGAATGAAACACCGCGAATTGTGCCATTTTTTGGAAGCCAGGTCTATTGACCACGCGATTCTGTCTCATAGCTCGGCTATCGTAACAGTTCCTTCACAACGAGCGTTCGTTACACAATGCGGCCGCAGCCCCGGACGGGACTGCGGCCGCTTGCGGACGTTTCAATTTCGGCCCGACTTATTCGTTGGGCACCAGTTCGACGCGGCGGTTCTGCGCGCGGCCCTCAGCCGTGTCGTTGGTGGCGACGAAGTTGGTCTTGCCGTACCCGTGCGCAATCAACTGGCTCGACGGGATTCCGGCTTTCACCAGGTAATCCACCACGGCGTCTGAACGTCGATCGGACAGCTTCATGTTGTATTCCTCGCCGCCGATCGCGTCGCAGTAGCCGTTGACGTTGATGGTCACGTTGGGATTGGCCTTCAGAGTTGATGCGGCTTCATCCAAAACGGCGGCATCACCCGGCCGGATCTTCGACTTGTTGAAGTCGAAATGCACACCGCGGAGCACCAGCTTCTGCCTGACCGGAGGTGGCGGTGGCGGTGGAGGAGGTGGTGGTGGCGGCGGTGGAGGTGGCGGAGGCGGTGGCGCCGGTTTCGGCGCCAACAAGTAACCGTTAACGGCGCCAATCAGAGCGCCCATCACAACCCCCGTGGGGCATCCGATCTCATAACTCTCCGCGGAACCACTTGCCCCTGCGGCAATCCCGCAGCCGAGCCCTCCGCCGACGAGCGCGCCGCCGGCCGCTCCGTATGCGGTGTACTCTTTCTGCTCAGGTGTCCATGACGCGCACGAGGAAAGCGTCAGAAGAGCGACGCAAGCCGCCGCGCCAATCCAATTTTTCCATCTAAACATGAGTACCCTCCTGGGTTTCAAGTAATTCCGGAATTAAACACCGCGAATTGTGCCATTTTTTGGAAGTCGAATCTATTCAAGAGGCGAGTCTTTCGCACCTCGCGAGATGCGTAATGATGAGGATTCGTTACATCGGTTACATAAAGAAACGGCCGCAGCCCCCCGACGGGACTGCGGCCGCTTGCGGACGTTTCAATTTCGGCCCGACTTATTGATTGGGCACCAGTTCGACGCGGCGGTTCTGAGCGCGGCCCTCAGCCGTGTCGTTGGTGGCGACGAAGTTGGTCTTGCCGTACCCGTGCGCAATCAACTGGCTCGACGGGATTCCGGCTTTCACCAGGTAATCCACCACGGCGTCTGAACGTCGATCGGACAGCTTCATGTTGTATTCCTCGCCGCCGATTGCATCGCAGTAGCCGTTGACGTTGATCGTCACGTTGGGATTGGCCTTCAGAGTTGATGCGGCTTCGTCCAGAACGGCGGCATCACCCGGGCGGATCTTCGACTTGTTGAAGTCGAAATGCACCCCGCGGAGCACCAGCTTCTGCTTGACCGGAGGCGGTGGCGGAGGCGGTGGTGGCGGCGGTGGTGGTGGCGGTGGCGGTGGCGGAGGCGGGGGCTGGATTATGGGGTCGCAATAAGTGTCCGGCTAGAGCGCCCAGAACCGCGCCCGCACCACCGAGGCCGGTGGCCCAGGCCACATTATTTTCGTGGTCGCCGGTGTTCTCATTGATTGCGATTCCAATTCCCGCTCCGAGCACCCGCGCCGACGAGGCGCCACCGACAACTCGTACGCGGTGTGCCCCAGCGCTCGAGGAGTCGATAGATTCGCGCAACGCCGAGACCATCAAAAGAACGACGGACGCCACTGCGCCAATCCAATTTTTCCATCTAAACATGAGTAGCCCTCCCTAGCTTCAGGTCATTCCGGAATTAAACACCGCGAATTTTGCCATTTTTGGGAAGTCATATCTATTGAAGAGGCGAGTCATTTGCACCTCGCGGGATTGGTAATGATGAGAATTCGTTACCTTGGTTACATATTGGTTACATAAAGAAGCGGCCGCAGCCCCCGACGGGACTGCGGCCGCTTGCGGACGTTTCAATTTCAGCCCGACTTATTCGTTAGGCACCAGTTCGACGCGACGGTTCTCAGCGCGGCCCTCAGCCGTGTCGTTGGTGGCGACGAAGTTGGTCTTGCCGTACCCGTGCGCAACCAACTGGCTCGACGGGATTCCGGCTTTCACCAGGTAATCCACCACGGCGTCTGAACGTCGATCGGACAGCTTCAAGTTGTATTCCTCGCCGCCGATTGCGTCGCAGTAGCCGTTGACGTTGATGGTCACGTTGGGATTGGCCTTCAGAGTTGATGCGGCTTCATCCAAAACGGCGGCATCACCCGGGCGGATATTCGACTTGTTGAAGTCGAAATGTACTCCGCGGAGCACCAGCTTCTCCTTAACCGGAGGCGGTGGCGGAGGCGGCGGTGGAGGTGGCGGAGGCGGTGGCGGAGGAGGCGGTGGTGGCGGTGGAATCAGCGGATCGCAGAGGTAGTGGCCGGCCAACGCGCCGAGTCCCGCGCCGATGACTGCACCACCCAGACCGGCATAGACCCTGGCATCTTTGTCGCTCTGGTGACGGCCCGCGGCATTGTCAACGATGACGATTCCTGAGGCTGCACCTGCGCCTGCGCCAAGTAGTCCTCCGACCACCGCGCAGGTTCCCCACGAGCGTGGCTTCTGCAAATATGCGCAACCGCTCAAACTGGACGCGATTAGCGCCGCACTGGCAACGCCAGCGACCGCATTTAAAAGCCTTGATTTCAGTCTCATGAACTCCTCCTCACCAAGTGCGTCTATGCGCCAAGCGAACCCCTCACGTGGCCCTGAGCCGCAATCATGCCCAAACGGGAACTATCCCACCCAATTGACGGGGAAATATAGTTATATTTGTAACGAGAATGCAACATGTCCGAGGGGTAAAAGGCGGAGATTTTTTACCCCCGCCGGCCGGAGTTCTTTCAGCGCGGGCCGCGGATCCTGTGGATAAGTGGTGGCGAAGTTGCCGCAGTGTCCCGTCAAGCGCGGCTCATATGACGCGCCGGACCCATGTAAACATGGTGTCCGGCGCGGTCGTCCGGGTGGAACTACTCGTGATGGTGGTGATTCTGAGGATTGGCCCCTTCCACGGCCTGCCCGTGATGTACGGCTCCCCCGGGACGTGCGGCTTCCTCGTGATGTACGGTTCCCTCGTGATGTCCGGCTGCCTCGGGATGTACGCCTCCCTCGGCATGTACCCCTCCCTCGGGATGCCCAAACCACTCGGGATGATTATTTCGGTCGGCTCTCCAGTCCGCATGATCATGGGCCCATTCGGGATGGTTGGAGTACATCCAACCGGGATCGTGCTGATGCCACCAGTCAGCCTCATGCCAATAGTGATCAGGGCCGATTGCGCCCCAGCGGCCGCTACCTGGGAGCTTTTCCCAGACGTTGGGATGGTTCTGCATGAACACTTCCAGATCAGGGTGCTCATGGCGGAATTGCTTGTTGTAAATCAGGTTGGGATTGCGCTCCAACTGCGACCTCAATCCGGGATGTTGGCTGAGAAAATTGTCCAGGCGTGATTCGTTATATTGGGCCGCCGAAATCGACGGCATCGCCATCGCAAGCAGAACGACCGCAACGGCTAGCAAGGGTTTGAGATGCTTCATATGTAATTTCTCCTGTGGCTTCTGCTCAGTTATCGACTCAGTTTGCCTAACCAGCAATCCATATGCCATCGATCCGCTGCACGTATATCCTAGCAAATCCGCGGATTCCACACTTGTTTTCCCACGTCGATAAGTTCGTGCCCCCCGAAATGGTGCGTGACCGTCAGATTTCGGTTGGCCCAGACCGCGAATTCCTCAAGAAGTTGAAACCCTGCTAGACTGTTTCGGTCATCATGCTGTCACTGGCGCGTGGCAAAGAGGGAAGCTTCAAGCTGGTCTCGGGTTACAAACCCGAGGGCGACCAGCCCGCTGCTATCGAGTCGATCGTCGGCAACCTGGGCGACCACGTCGGGCATCAGGTGCTGCTCGGCGTCACCGGCTCGGGCAAGACGTTCACGATGGCCAACGTGATCGCGCGGGTGAACCGGCCCACGCTGGTGATGGCGCCGAACAAGACGCTCGCCGCGCAGCTCTACAACGAGTTCAAGAGCTTATTCCCGGAAAATGCGGTCCGCTACTTCGTCTCGTATTACGACTATTATCAGCCCGAGGCATACGTTCCCTCCACCGACACGTTTATCGAGAAAGACGCGAGCATCAACGACGAGATCGACAAGCTGCGCCATTCCGCCACCAAGGCGCTGCTCGAGCGCAACGACGTGCTGATCGTGGCGTCGGTCTCGTGCATCTACGGCCTGGGCGAACCCGAGGTGTACTTCGAGATGCTGGTGTTCCTCGAAGAGGGTCAGACCATCGACCGCGACAAGATGCTGCGCAAGCTGGTCGATATCCAGTATCAGCGCAACGACTACGATTTTCATCGCGGGACATTTCGGGTGCGCGGCGACACGGTCGAGATTTTTCCCGCCTACGAAGAGCAGCGCGCGGTACGGGTGGAATTCTTCGGCGACCAGGTCGAGGCGATGTACGAAATCGATGCGCTGCGCGGCAAGGTGATTCGCAAGCTGCAGAGCGTCGCGATATACCCGGCGTCGCATTACGTGACGACTTCGGACCGGATGGAAATCGCGGTGCAGGACATCCGCGCCGAACTGAAGGAGCGCCTGGAGTTCTACCGCGCCGAGAATCGGCTGCTGGAAGCCCAGCGCCTCGAGCAACGCACGATGTACGACCTCGAGCTGCTGGCCGAGATGGGCTTTTGCCCGGGAATCGAGAACTATTCGCGCCATCTCACCGGACGCCTGCCCGGACAGGCGCCGCCGACGCTGCTCGACTACTTCCCGAACAATTCGCTGTTCTTCATCGACGAGAGTCACGTGACGATTCCGCAGATCGGCGGGATGTATCGCGGCGATCGCTCGCGCAAACAAGTGCTGGTGGATTTCGGCTTCCGGCTGCCGTCGGCGCTCGACAATCGCCCCTTAAATTTCGAGGAGTGGGAATCGCACGTCGTGCAGGCGGTCTATGTTTCGGCGACGCCCGGCGATTACGAGCTGCAGAAATCATCGGGGCTCGTCGTCGAGCAGCTGATTCGCCCGACCGGACTCATCGATCCCGAAATCGAAGTGCGCAAGGCCGGCACGCAAGTCGATGACCTGCTCGAGGAAATTCACAAACGCGTCGCGGTCAACGAGCGGGTGCTGGTGACCTGCCTGACCAAGAAGATGGCCGAGGATTTGACCGACTACTACCACGACCTCGGCGTCCGCGTGCGCTATCTGCACTCGGACATCGAGACGATAGAGCGCGTCGAGATTATCCGCAGCCTGCGCAAGGGCGAATTCGACGTGCTGGTCGGAATCAACCTGCTGCGCGAAGGTCTCGATCTGCCCGAAGTGTCGCTGGTGGCGATTCTCGACGCCGACAAGGAAGGCTTCCTGCGTTCGGCGCGGTCGCTGATTCAGACCACCGGCCGCGCCTCACGCCACATCAACGGCCGCGTGCTCATGTACGCCGACGTAGTTACCAACTCGATGCGCCAGGCGATCGACGAGACCTACCGCCGGCGCGCCAAGCAGCTCGCATACAATGAGCAGCACGGCATCACGCCCACCTCGATCACCAAGGCGATCGACGCGTCGCTGGTCGAGATGTACTCGCCCGAGTGGGCGGTG
The DNA here is from genome assembly GCA_963813785.1 of uncultured delta proteobacterium. Taxonomy (GTDB): domain Bacteria; phylum Desulfobacterota; class Binatia; order Binatales; family Binataceae; genus Binatus. The sequence continues at coordinate 62,723 of CAWFAJ010000012.1, forward strand.
GTGCCCGAAATAGGCGACGACAAGGCGGCGGATGAAGAGTTCATCCCGGCGCACGAGTTGCCCGATCGGATCACCGCGCTTCGGCGGCAAATGATGGACGCGGCGGAAAATCTCGACTACGAGCGGGCCGCCGACCTGCGCGATCAGATAAAGAAGCTCGAGCGGCACGCCTTCGGGATGGATCAGCCGCGCCGTCCCGAGCAGCCCTCAGTCCCGCCCGGCTCTGCGCATCGACACGCCAGCGATGCGGCGCGGGGTAGGCTCGAAGGCCACAAGATAAAGGACGTCAGCGAAAAGGGCATCCCGGTGAAGACTCGAGGGCGCCGCGGTGCGGGCGCGGCAACGGGCGCCGCCGCCGGCGCGATGCGCCCCGATCGTCCCGTCAAGCAAGGCAAGCTGAAGCTGATCCCCGATGCGCCAAAGTAGCAGGAGAAAGATCCGGGGTCCCTCGGCTACGCTCGGGATGACACAATAAAAAGAGGTGGCGGAGCTGACCGCTATTTTGCGCGTGCGCGGAGTTGGCGGGCGGCGCCAGCGAAAAAATTGCGCGCGATAAATGATCTTTCGCCGGCCGCCATCGCCTCCAGTATCTCCGCGTTCAACGCGATCGCTTCATTGTCGGACGGATTCGCATTCAACGCGATCTCGGCCACTGCCAGCGCGCGCCTGAGTTGGGCCGTATCCTTGAGTGCGCGCGCCTTTGCGACGATCGCGTCGCGGCCGCAAATCGCGACGATGTCATCGCCGCGTTCATTGCGCGTCGCCGGGAACATTTGCGACGGCTCGCCCGACCACCATCCCGCGTAGCGCCGGATAACGTCGCGCACCACGAACGCGGCGCATCCGTAAATCGGTTGCAGGTACGGCTTCGCCGCGAGATCGGCCGGGATCGAAATGTCAGCCTCGACAATGTCCACCGGCCACTCGCCCGCGTTGAGCCGGCGCACGACTTCGTCGTGGATGAAACGGATTGCCCGCGCCGTCTCGCGCAGCACTTCGCCGCATAGTTGCTCGCCGCGATAGGCGGGTCCGTGTCCGGGCAGGATGCAACGCGGCCCGCGTTTTGCGATCGCCTCGAGCGTCTCAGCCCATTCAAGCGTGTAGCGCTGCACCTTGTTGGGATTGCCGGTGTTCGGCATCGACGAGACGATCAAATCGCCGACCATCGCCAGCCGCCGCGTCGGCATCCAGACCCAGGTCGCGTCATCCGTCTCGCCCATCGCGTGATGCAGTTCGACCGGCTCGCCCGCCAGGTCGAGAAATTGTTCATCGCGATAAACCAGGTCGGGGTAGCTGAACGACTCGGGGCCGAAGAGTCCCTCGGCAGCGAACGCGCCGCCGAACTGGAGCCGATTGATATGCCGCTGCCATCCGCGGGTCAGCGCGTAGCGTTTGAAGCGGGCGGCGACGTCGGCGTGCGCCCAGATTTTCGGCCGCGCATGCCCGCGCGCGAGCGCGTCGGTAATGAACGCCGCGGTGCCGAAGGCGTGATCGCCGTGGCCATGCGTATAGATGAGAAACGCGAACGGCTCCTCGCTGACCTGGCGAATCGCGCGCACCGCCATCGCGCCCATCAACTGCGAGCTGGTATCGACGACGACTATCTCGCCGCGCCCGTATGCGAACGCGACGTTGGCGAAGCCGTGGAACATCGCGATTCCCGGCTCGAGCACTTCGAGCTGTCCCATCAGCGGGTCGAAGCCCGGCAGGTTGTTCGATTGCTTTGGATTGGGGGTGGAACTCATGATCGGTCTCCTGCGGATGCGGGTCGCTTACGACGAATCTATCGTTTAAACTTCGCACTTGGAAATGAAGGCTGAAGTCATCGAGTCGAGCGCGCGACAAGAGGAGCTGGGACGCCTGCTGGCGCTGCAGCATCACGATCCTCATTCGATCCTCGGCGCGCATCTTGACGGCAAGCGCATCGTGGTCCGCGCGTTTCGCCCCGGGGCCGCGCGGATCGACTTGCTGGTTGCGGGCGACGCGCCGCGGCCGATGCGCATGCGCGGCGCAACCGGATTGTTCGAGGCCGCCGTCGAGGGCCGCATCTCGATTTTCCCGTATCAGCTCGAGATTCACTACCCCGACGGCGAATCGATCACGATCCACGATCCGTACTCGTTCATGCCGACGCTGGGCGAGCTCGATCTTTACCTGTGGGGCGAGCAGAAGGACGATCGCGCCTACAACAAGCTCGGCGCGCACGTGCGCGAGGTCGCAGGCATCCGCGGCGTGTCGTTCGCGGTGTGGGCGCCCAATGCGAGCGGCGTCAGCGTGGTGGGCGATTTCAACCGCTGGGACGGGCGGGTACACATGATGCGTACGCTGGGCAGCTCGGGAGTGTGGGAGCTGTTCATTCCCGGCGTGGGCGCGGGATTCAATTACAAGTACGAAATTCGCACGCGCGACGGCGGCTTGCTGCTCAAGAGCGATCCCTTCGCGCAGCGGATGGAAGCGCCGCCGGCGACGGCCTCGGTGGTTTACCAATCGAGCTACGAATTCCACGACGCAGACTGGCTTGCGGAGCGGGCGCGGCGCGAATGGATCAAGAGCCCCGTGTCGATCTACGAGGTCCATCTCGGCTCCTGGCGGCGCGTGCTCGAGGAGGGCAATCGCCCGCTCACGTATCGCGAGATGGCGCCGATGCTCGGCGACTACGTGACCGGCATGGGGTTCACCCACGTCGAGCTGCTGCCCGTGATGGAGCATCCGTTCACCGGCTCGTGGGGCTACCAGGTCAGCGGTTATTTCGCGCCGACCTCGCGCTACGGCAGCCCCGACGACTTGCGCTACCTCATCGACGAACTGCATCGCCGCGGCATCGGCGTGATCCTCGACTGGGTGCCCGCGCATTTTCCCAAGGACGAATTCAGCCTCGGCCGCTTCGACGGCACCGCGCTGTTCGAGCACGCCGATCCGCGCCAGGGCGATCATCCCGAATGGGGGACTTACATCTTCAACTACGGGCGCGCCGAGGTGCGCAACTTCCTGACCGCCAGCGCGCTCTATTGGCTGGGCGAGTTCCACGCCGACGGCCTGCGCGTTGACGCGGTGGCGTCGATGATCTACCTCGACTACGCGCGGCGCGAAGGCGAATGGATTCCCAACGCATTCGGCGGGCGCGAGAACCTCGACGCGATCTCATTCATCAAGAAGCTCAACCAGGACGTGTACCGCCTCAACCCCGGCATCATGATGATCGCCGAGGAATCCACCGCGTGGCCGGGGGTCAGCCGGCCGGTCTTCATGGGCGGACTCGGCTTCGGCTTCAAGTGGGACATGGGTTGGATGCACGACACGCTGGAGTACTTCACGCTCGATCCCATCTATCGCCGCTACCATCAGCGCGATCTCACCTTCGGCCTGCTCTACGCATGGAGCGAAAATTTCGTGCTGCCGCTCTCTCACGATGAGGTGGTGCACGGCAAGCGCGCGCTGCTGGCCAAGATGCCCGGCGACCGCTGGCGCCAATTCGCCAATCAGCGCGCGCTGTTCGCGTATATGTGGGCGCGCTCGGGCAAGAAGCTTATCTTCATGGGCCAGGAAATCGGCCAGTGGCGCGAATGGGATCATGACTCGAGCCTCGACTGGAACCTGCTCGACTATCCCGACCATCGCGAACTGCAGGTGCTGGTGCGCGACCTCAATCGCATCTACCGCGACGAGCCCGCGCTGTGGGAGGCCGACACCGATCCGGCGGGCTTTCGATGGCTCGACGCCGACGACGCCAACCGCAACATGATTGCCTTCATGCGGGTGGCGCCGAGTACCGGGCGGCGCATCATATGCGTATGCAATTTCTCGCCGCTGCCGCGCAGCCGCTATCGCGTCGGCGTGCCGGGCCCAGGATTCTATCGCGAGATTCTCAACACCGACGCGGCTGCGTATGGCGGCTCCAACCTCGGCAACATGGGCGGCGTGGAGGCCGCCGCGATTCCATGGCGCGGATTTTCGCATTCGATCGCGATCCAGATGCCGCCGCTTGCGGTGATCTGGTTCTCCGTCCCGTAGTGCAGCCGATCCATTCCCAGCGGCGGCCACTCGCGCTATAGAGTCCGCAATGGACGACCAGGAAAACGAATCTCAACAGCATCCCACCGAGCCGCTACATATCCAATCGTCCGCCGAGCGCCGCGATCGCGACATCCTGCGCACCGAGCGCTCCCAACTCGCCAAGCTCGCGCAAGTCATCAAGCTCGCCGATTTCATGGCGATCCTGATGGTGCTCGCCACTTTTTTCAGCGCCTATGCCACCTGGCGCACGGCGAAGCTCACGAGCACGATCTTTGCCGTTTCGGATCGCCCGTTCCTCGGCGTTCAGCAGGTTACCTTCGAGGCGACCGACACGCAGCATCCGACGATTTTGGTCAATTTTCGAAATTTCGGAAGTATCCCCGCCCTCGATGCGATCGTGGCCGTTCATGCGGTGGTCGATGGCAAGTTCGTCAAACCTGGCCCAGACGCGATGTCGGCGATGGACACGGGAATTCTGTCGCCAGATGTTCCGCACTACTTCTACATCTCCCTGCCACCTGACAAATACCAGGCGGTCGCCGCGGGGAAATCCAACCTGCAAGTCCACGTCAGAATGATTTACAAGGGTCCCGCCCGCGAGACGCAACTCTGCTATTTCGAGCGCTTTGCGTACAACTTGAGCGTGGGTGTTTTTCAGGCCTCAGGCGGCGACGATCGATGCGGCACCGACGTTTTCTGAGTGATATCTCCCTGCCTTGGCCCCACTTGGTCCCTCTTTTCGGATGACCGCCCGTGTACTAGTATCCGTCGGCGCGTGATCGCCTACCGCGCAGCTTGCTCGAGGGTCGAAACAGGCGGCCGACCGCCTCAATCTGGCTGAGAAGGGAACTCTATGCGGAGCCGAAAAGTTGTCGTGTCGAAAATTCGCGAACGGGGAGTGCGCATCATTCCGGCAGCGGCCCTGGCCGCGTCGCTTGGGATGCTCGCACTCGGCGGATGCTCGTCGCAGAACGCGGACCAGCCACCGGCACAGCCCGTGCAGGTAAATTTCGCGCTCGAAAAGTGCGAGCAGCTCGAGGCGAACCTCTACAAGTGTCCGGCCATCGATCAGCCGATCTGCACGCCGCAGTTCGTTCGCACCGATGTGAATTGCGTGCGCGTCGGCCCCAAGGGCAGCATCTTTGTTCAGCGCGGGGGCGCGATGCCCTGAGTGTAGCTGATCCCCGTTTACAGGGTCTGGATGTTCTGGCGCACGCCTGGGCGTGGCCGCCTGGGGTGAGTGCTCTGCTTCCCGGATTGTCGCTGCGGCTGCGAACGCGAGGACTATCTGATCGCTGTCCCATTTTCATTTGCAAAGGCCAGCGCGACGATCGCGATCCAGATGCCGCCGCTTGCGGTGATCTGGTTCTCCGTCGGGTAGTGCAGCCGGTCCGTTCCTGCCGGAGCCTGCTTCGCCCGCCACTTGCCTTGCCGCCCCTCGTTGCGCAGCGCGCGTTCATCTGACAATTTTCTTTGAGCACGGTAGCTCACGATGACGTGTCCCATCTGCAAAAAGGCCGCCGACCTGTCGCCCCGCAATCGCTTTCGTCCGTTCTGCTCCGAGCGATGCCAGATGATTGATCTGGGCACGTGGGCTTCGGGCGATTACAAGGTGGAGGGCTCGAGGGCCGCCGACAACGAGCATCACGACGATCTGAAAAAGCGCAGGCTCCTCAATTGACGCGTGACGCGCCGCCGCGGGTTCATCCGACTTCGGTGGTAGGCGCCGAGGTCGAGCTGGCCGCCGGCGTCGAGGTCGGTCCGCTGTGCTTCCTCGACGGAAAAATTCGTCTCGGTGCTCGCACTCGTCTAATCGGTCACGTCACGATTCTCGGCATCACGGAACTCGGCGCCGACAACGTGCTTCATCCGGGCGCGGTAATCGGCGACGAGCCGCAGGATTTGACTTACACCGGCGCCGCACGCTCGGTGAAAATCGGCGATCGAAACATCTTCCGCGAATACTCCACGGTCCATCGCGGCAGCGAGCGCGGCGACGTCACCATCATGGGCGACGACAACTTCATGATGCAGAATGCGCACGTTGCGCACGATTGCCGAATCGGCAACTCGACCATCATCGCCGGCGGCGCGCTGCTCGCCGGATGGGTCGAGCTCGGCGACCGCGCGCTGGTCTCGGGCAACTGCGTCGTGCATCAGTACACGCGCATCGGACGGCTCGCGATGATGCGCGGTCTGTCGCGTACCAGCCGCGACGTGCCGCCGTTTTGCATGATGGACGGCACCCATACGCTGCGCGGGATCAACGTCGTGGGACTCAAGCGTGCGGGAATTTCGTCGAAGTCGATTCATGCGCTGCGGCACGCTTTCACAGCGCTCTTCGGCACGCGCCAGAATCTCAAACTTGCAATCGAGAGATTCGAAAAATCCGGCGATCTTGCGCCCGAAGTAATCGAGATGGTGGATTTTATTCGCGCCTCGAAGCGCGGCGTCGCCTTCGGCCCGCTGGACTCGCGTTCCGATTCCGAATCGTCCGAAGATTAGCAGCAGCCAGCCCTTGCACCCTTGCCGGGAAGAAAACGGGTGGAGAGCGAACCTGAGCAAAGCGCAAAGGCATGAGTCGAAAAGCATTTTGGAGGATATCGTTCGAGAGTACTGCAAGCGGGTGAAGCGCCATGAACGCAGGCCGTCCGCAGCCGATCGAAATCACAAATGAATCCGCGCGAATCAAGTTTTGAGAAGGGACAGGGGGCACCTATGGACCAGGTCGAAACCCTCTCTCCGTGGTGGCGGCGTTCAGTGATTGTTACGATCGTTGCGTGCTTCTGCGTACTCGGATGGCTCGCGAAGCTGACCTATTCCGGCGCGCCGCCGATTCCCGAACGCGTCGTTGGCCCGGACGGGGCTGTACTGTTTACCGGCCGCGATATCGCCGCCGGCCAACAGGTTTTTCTCCGCTACGGCCTGATGGAGAACGGCACGATCTGGGGACACGGCGCGTATATCGGACCCGACTTCTCCGCTGACTATCTGCACACGCTCGCGCTCGATGCTGAAGAGGCCGTCGCACAGCGCCACGGCTTCGTCATGCAGGCGACGCTGCGGCCCGGCCAGCGATTGATCGTCAACGCGGAAGTCGCGCGTTTACTCAAACAGAATCGCTACGACCCGGCCTCGAAGACTCTCACCTTCACGGAGGCCGAGGCCGCATCCTTCCAGCGCCAGATCGGCCTATGGACGAAGTACTTCAAGGATCCAGAAAACAATGGCGGCCTTCCGCACAATTACATCGGGGACTCTGCGCAACTTCGCGAACTGACGTCATTCTTCGCATGGACGGCGTGGGCTTCGGTCACGGATCGGCCCGGGCGCAATTACTCGTACACGAACAATTTTCCCTATGACCCCGCGGTCGGCAACGTAGCGACCAGCGGCGCCGTGCTATGGAGCGCACTGAGCTTGATCACGCTGCTCGGGGCGACGGCCGCGGTGCTGTTCGCGTTCGGGCGGTTCGACTTCCTTGGATGGCGCGGGCGGCGCGGGCATGTGCACCCGAAGATGCTCCCCGGCGTGGCGACGCCCAGCCAGCAGGCGACGATCAAGTACTTCACCGTCGTCGCGCTGCTTTTCCTCGCGCAGGCGCTGGTCGGTGGCGGCACAGCGCATTACCGCGCCAGCGCCGGCAGCTTTTACGGAATCGATCTCTCCGCGATTCTGCCGAGCCAGATTTTGCGCACCTGGCATCTGCAGCTCGCAATTTTCTGGATCGCCGCATCGTACGTCGCCGGCGGACTATTCCTGGCGCCGGCGATTGGAGAAAATGAGCCGCGTGCGCAGACCCTGTGGGTAAACGTGCTGTTTGTCGCGCTGGTGCTGGTCGTCGTTGGCAGCCTGCTTGGCGAATTCGCCGGAGTGCATCAGTGGATGGGGCGGCTGTGGAGCTGGTTCGGTGACCAGGGATGGGAATACCTGGACCTCGGACGCGCGTGGCAGATGATGCTCGCGGCCGGTCTGGTGCTGTGGGTCGTGCTCCTGTACCGCGCGATCGCACCGCGGCTGCGCGGCCACGAATCGAGCGAACTCTCTGCGCTGTTCATGGCCGCCGCGGTCGCGATTCCGGTCTTTTACGTACCCGCGTTCTTTTACAACACCGCGTCGAACTTCACCGTCGTCGACCTCTGGCGATTCTGGGTCATCCATCTCTGGGTGGAGAACTTTCTCGAGCTGTTCGTGACCTGCGCGGTCGCGATCATCTTCTACCAGCTGGGGATCGTCTCCAGCACGACGGCGTCACGCGTCGTCTATCTTGACGCGCTCCTCTACCTGGGCAGCGGGATCATCGGCACGGGACATCATTGGTACTTCAGCGGGCAGGCGCAGATCACGATGGCGTTCAGCGCGGTCTTCTCAGCGATGGAGGTCGTGCCGCTCACGCTGCTTACGCTCGACGCGTGGGATTTCATCGCGCTGACGCGGGGCCGATGCGATATCTGCGGCGAGGATATTTCCGTGCCGCATCGATGGACGTTTTACTTCCTGATGGCGGTGGGAGTCTGGAATTTCGTCGGCGCTGGGGTGTTCGGCTTCCTCATCAATATGCCGATCGTGAGCTACTTCGAGGTCGGGACGATGCTCACGCCCAATCATGCGCACGCGGCGTTCATGGGGGTATTCGGGATGCTCGCGGTTGCGCTCATGGTCTTCGCCTTCCGGCAGGTGACGCCCGATGAGCGATGGCGTGATACGGAAAAATACATCCGCGTCTCGTTCTGGGGGCTGAACGTCGGGCTGGCGATGATGGTCGTGAGCAATCTTTTCCCGGGTGGCGTTCTCCAACTCCATGACGTACTGCAAAACGGATACTGGCACGCGCGCAGCGCCGCGTTCGGACACAGCCCGCTGATGCACGCGCTTGAATGGGCGCGGCTTCCCGGCGATCTCATCTTCATCGTGGTCGGTGTCGTCCCGCTCGTGATCGCCGCGCTCAAGACTTTTTTCGGTCTTTACAGAACGCCGGATATAACACGGCGACAGGACGTCGCGGGCGAAGCGGCATGAACGCCAACTAGTGGACTGTAATAGCCGTATCGGAAGTGGCCTGCCTCACAGATTCCTACCGGGAGTTGCGCTGCGCGTGTAGGATGTGGAAGGCAGATGGGAACCCGGAACTGAAGCCTTACTCAGGTTTCAGAACTCACGTCTTAATCGCACGGGAAGCAACAAAAACGAAACCCGGTATGGGTTTTGCATGATCCTCCCCTAAACGAGCACGGATGTAGCCGAACGCACCACTGACTCCGATTCGCCGCGGTTGATTACACGGCCAACCCCTGAAACAATCATGACCAAACTGGGAAATTAAAGAATGAATATACGCCCACGATTTTTCATCGGTGCCGCACTGATCATCCTGGCGATCGGCTACCTTATCGGCAATGCGATGCGGACCACTTCGGAGTACTACCTGACCGTCAGTGAAGTGGCCGCGCGCCAAAGCGAGCTTGGCGGAGAGGCGTTGCGGGTTGCAGGCCGCGTCAAGCCCGGCACGGTCAATTGGGACCCGAACTCGCTGACCCTGAAATTTGAAATTGTGCCGATTCCCGACCTCGATGCCGGCGGCGCGCCCATCAAACCCGTCGTCGCGACCGAGCCCATCTCGACCGAGCCTGTCTCGTTCAGCGTCATAGCCGCCGGCGAGCCCAAGCCCGACATGTTCGCGCCCGGACGGGACGTTATCGTCGAGGGCAAACTCGGCGCGGGCGGCGTAATCACCGCGACGCAGGTGATGACCAGTTGCGCTTCCAAATACAAGCCCAAGCCAGGACAATAGCCGCGGATTTTACCGATGCCGGAACTAGGTAACCTTGCACTCGCGATCGCGCTGATTCTCGCCGTCTATTCCATCGTCGCGAATATCTACGGCGCGCGCCGCAATGCGCCCGACTTCATCGTCAGCGCGCGTCACGCGATTTGGTCGATGTGCGCGATGGTCACGATTGCGGTCGTCGTGTTGTGGATGGCGCTGCTGCGCAGCGACTTCTCGCTGGAGTACGTCGCCTCATATTCCAGCTCCACGCTCCCGACCGTTTACAAATTCACCGCGCTATGGGCCGGGCAGCAGGGCTCGCTGCTGCTGTGGACCTGGTTGCTGGCGATCTTCACGTCGGTAGCCGCGTTCCAGAATCGCCGCCGCAATCCCGACACCGCGCCCTACGCGCTGGCGGTGCTGGCCGGCGTCGCAATTTTCTTTCTGTGGATGCTGAATTTCGTCACCCGTCCGTTCGACCTGCTCGCGGTGATTCCCGCCGAAGGCTCCGACCTCAATCCACTGCTGCAGAACTATTGGATGGCGATACATCCGCCGTCTCTCTACACCGGCTACGTCAGCGCATCTGTGCCGTTCGCCTTCGGCGCCGCCGCGCTGATCACCGGCAAACTCGACGACGGATGGATTCGCTCGACGCGCCGCTGGGCGATCTTCTCCTGGTTCTTTCTGACCCTGGGCAACATATTCGGCGCCCGCTGGGCCTACGAAGTTCTCGGCTGGGGCGGTTACTGGGCCTGGGACCCGGTCGAGAACGCGGCCTTCATGCCGTGGCTGGTGATGACCGCGTACCTGCATTCGGTGATGATCCAGGAACGCAAGGACATGCTGAAGGTCTGGAACCTGTCGCTGATTGGACTCGCCTTCGGACTGACGCTGTTCGGCACTTTCATCACGCGCAGCGGCGTTATCTCGTCGGTGCATTCGTTCACCCAATCCGGCCTCGGTCCATACTTCCTCACGTTCCTGATAACGGTGACGCTTGGCTACACCGCGCTTTTGATCTTCCGCTCGAAGGAATTGCGCAGTCCCGCCGAATTTGAGTCGTATCTGTCGCGCGAGGCCGCGTTTTTGTTCAACAACCTTATCCTGGTCGGGATCACCTTCGCCGTTTTCTGGGGCACCATCTTCCCGGTGCTGTCGGAGGCGGTGCGTGGCGTGAAGATTACCGTCGGACCGCCGTTCTTCAATCGCGTCATCGCACCGCTGGCGCTTGGGCTGGTGTTCCTGACGGGCATCGGGCCGCTGATCGCGTGGCGGCGCACGACCGCTGACAATCTGGTGCGCAGTTTCGCCGCCCCCGTCGCGATCGGCCTGGCGACCGGGATCATCGTCGCCGCTGCCGGGTTGCGCCAATGGTACGTGCTGACCGCCTTCTCATTGGCCGCGTTCGTGATGGGCACCGTGCTGGTCGAGTTCCGCCGCGGGATGACCGCGCGCCGCCTGATGATGGGCGAGCCGCGCGCCAAAGCGCTGGTCAATCTGGTTGCCAAGAACAACCGCCGCTACGGCGGCTACATCATCCACATCGGCGTGATCGTCGCGTTCATCGGAATCGTCGGCTCGTCGTTCTTCCGCACCGAAGTGAAAAAGAGCGTGCACGCGGGCGACAGCTTCACGATCGGGTCGTACACGCTGCGCTTCCTGGGTTTCTCGGAGGTCGATACGCCGCATCTCGCGAGCGCCTCCGCGCGCGTCGAGGTGCTGGGCCGTGACGGCCGCGAAATCACCGTGATGACGCCGGCCAAGCTTTTCTACATCCGCCCGCAGCAGCCCGCTACCTTGGTCGCAATCCGCTCCACTCCCTTAAACGATCTCTATGTTGTACTGGCCGGAATCGACGACAGCGGTCAGACCGCGACCTTCGAAGTGTTTTTGACGCCCCTGGTCTTCTGGCTATGGGCTGGCGGCCTGCTGATGGTGTTCGGCACCGTGATTGTGATGTGGCCCAACGTGCGCGAGCGTGCCGCAATCGCGACCGTGCTGAGCCGCTCCTCCAGCACCACCAGCGAACTCGCCGACCTGGCCGCTCCCGGGGGTGATTGAATCTGTGCGTTCGCAATTCGCATTCGCATTGTCACCGCGGCTCGCGTTCACCGTCGTCGCGCTCTTTGTTTTTCTTTCTCCTGAACTAAAAAACGTTTCACGTGAAACATTTGCAGCGGAAACCCCAACCAACGCGGAGGTTTCCCAGGGATTAACCTGCCAATGCGGATGCGGTCTCACCGTCGCCAACTGTAATATGCCGACTTGCGGCTTTTCAGTGCCGCTGCGCGCCGAGATCGACGACATGATCCGCAAAGGGAAGAGCCGTGCGCAGATAATCGCCTTCTATCGCCATAAGTATGGCGAGAAAATCCTGTCCGCGCCGACCGCCGAGGGCTTCAATCTGCTCGCCTGGACGATGCCTTTTATCGCGCTGGTACTCGGCGGCGGCTTGATGGTGCTGGTGGTGGGGCGATGGCGCACCAATGCGCCGTCTGCGCCGTCCGGCTCGAAACCGGACGGGGAGCCGTCGTCATTCGATCCCGAACTCAGGCGCAGACTTGAAAACGAACTCAAGGAGCGCAGATAACCGGTGTTCATTCTTGCCGCCGCGCTAATTGTCGCCGGAGTCGCGCTGTTCGTGGCGGCTCCACTGGGCATCGGGCTACTCGGAGCGCGCGCCAAGTCGGCGGCCGAGATTCAAGTTGAGCGCGACGAGCATGATCGCGCGCTGGCGGTGCAGGGTCTTCGCGAGCTCGAGTTCGATCGCGAGATGGGCAAGCTGTCTGACGCGGACTACGAATCGATGCACCAGGCGCTCGAGGATCGGGCGTTGACCGCGATGGCCGCGGTCGAGAATTTCCGCCTGCAGACCAATCGGGCCGCAAGCCCCAGGAAGCTTTTCCCTGCACCTTTAACCCAGGCGCCGCGCCGGCCCCCGTCGCCCGCGCGCCGCACCGGCGCCGCGGCGACGCAGGTCGCGCACGCCGAACCGCCGCCGCCGTCGCGCAAGATCAGCTTCTGTCCGCAATGCGGAGCTCCCGCCACGGCCGACTCGAAGTTCTGCGCGCAATGCGGCCTCGCGATCAAGCTGATAGGCGCCGCGGCCGCCTGGACTGAGTGATGTCGGCGCCCGTCGTCGAGACTCGCAGCCTGGCAAAGACTTACGGTGTGGCGCTGGTCCTGCGCGAAGTGCAATTGCGGCTGCTGGCGGGTGCGGGCGCGTTTATAATTGGCGGCAACGGCGCCGGGAAATCCACCCTGCTGCGAATCCTGGCCGGACTCGAAGCACCCAGCGGCGGCCACGCCCTGGTCTTCGGGCAGGACACGCGCAGACTCGCGGCGCGCTATCGGCGCCGAATCGGCCTGATGGCGCATCAGAGTTTCCTCTACCCGAATCTCACCGCGCGGGAAAATCTCGAATTCTACGCTGAACTATATTCGCTCGCCGACCCGCGCGGATGCGCCGAACAATGGCTTGGCCGGGTCGGACTGGCCGACGCTGCCGATACCCGCGTGCGTGCTTTCTCGCGCGGGATGGAGCAGCGGCTCTCGGCGGCGCGTGCGATGCTTGCCGAGCCGGCGCTGCTGCTGCTCGATGAGCCGTTTGCGTCGCTCGATCATGACGGCGCCGATATCATGGCGGCGCTGATTCGCGGCGCTATCGAACGCGGCGCCTGCGTGCTGGCAGCCACTCATGGAATTCCCGAAATAGACGGCGTCGAGCTTGCGGTCTTCGAAATATCGCGGGGCCGCCTGATGCAGCATGAGCATAAGGAGGAGGTCCGGCGCGGCGGGCGAATCCGCTCGCTGCTGGGCAGATAGCAGCCGTGTCGGGATTTGCCGCCGTTTTGCGCAAGGACCTGCGCCTCGAGCTCCGCAGCGGCGAGAGCACGCTGGCGCTGCTCGCGCTCTCGATGCTGGTGCTGGTGGTGCTGGTCTTCGCGCTCGGCGCGGCGCGGGTGCGCAGCGTCGACGCGGCGGCGGGCGCGCTGTGGGTCGCGATGGTGTTCGCGGGGATGTTGGGCGCCAATCGCGCGCTGCTCGCGGAGCGCGACAACAGCGCGATTCGCGGTCTGCTGCTCAGCCCGCTCGATCCCTCCACGCTCTACGCCGCCAAACTCTGCGCGGCGTTCATCTTCATGGCGGTGGCCGAGGTTGGCGCGGTCGTCCTGATGGTGTTGTTCTTCAATCTCGACTTCGACGTCTCGATGGCGCGGCTGGCTCCGATTCTGGTGATGGGCGCGATCGGTTTTTCCGCGCTGGCGACGCTGCTCTCCGCAATCACCGGACGCACTCGCGGCGGCGATATGCTGTTGCCGATTCTGGCTGTGCCGATTTTCGTGCCGGCGCTGATTGCGGGCGTCAAGGCGAGTGCAGCCGCGCTCGCGGGCGCGCCGTTTGAGTCGATGGGCGACTGGCTGAAGATCATGATCGCGTTCGACGTGCTGTTCGTCACCGCCGGTTACCTGCTGTTCGAGCATGTGGTAGGTGGGGACTGACGAAAGGTAAACGACCGGTGGCCTCATGAACAACCCCACGATTCGCAACTGGCTCGGATTCTCAACGCTGGCCCTGATGCTGGTGTCGCTGTTCATGGTCTTCGACTGGGTTCCCCCCGACGCCGAGATGGGAATCGCCCAGTTGATCTTTTATTTTCACGTCCCGCTCGCCTGGGTCGCGTTCGCGTCGTTCGGGCTGGTCGCGATAGCCGGGATATTTTACCTGTGGCTCGGCGATCAGCTCTGGGACGACCTCGGCTACGCCGCCGCCGAAACCGGGATGGTCTTCTGCACCCTGATGATTGTCACGGGTTCGATTTGGGCCAAGCCGATTTGGGGCACGTGGTGGACCTGGGACTCGCGGCTGACGATGACTTTTATCCTGTGGCTGATGTACGGCGGCTACCTGATGCTGCGCGCCAGCGCCGATGACACGCCGCAGGTAGCCCGCTTCGGCGCGGTGATCGGAATCGTCGCCGCGATGGACGTGCCGATCGTTATCGTGTCGGTGCGGCTGTGGCGCACGATACATCCAGCGGTGCTGGTTACCAAGCAGGGCGGCCATGGGCTGGAGGATCCACGGATGATCTGGACGCTGCTGGTGTCGCTGACGGCATTTACGTTGTTGTGGGCGTGGTTCCTGATGCTGCGATTCACGCAGTTGCGGACGCGAAGCAGGATGGCGAGGCTGGCCGGCGGGATCGCGCTGGCGACCGCGGCGGCATCGGACCCGAAGTAATGGAGTTGAGTTGATGGGAGCACATTTTGGATACCTGTTCGCCGCGTACAGCATCATCTTCATCGTGATTTTCCTGTACGTAATGTTCATCTGGCGCCGCCAGGCGGCGCTTGACGCGGAACTTCGCACGCTGGAGGCGCGGATGGCGGCGCTGACGCAGCACCCGGCGGCCGGTGGTCCGCCGGAGCCGCGATCCGAGGCTTGATTTGCTGATCGAGCAATCCAGGTGAGTATAGTAACCGAGGCTGCGAATGTTGCCGACTGAGTATTTTGGATGGAATTTCGCGACTACTACAAAACTCTCGGAGTCGATCGAAAAGCCAGCGAGGCGGAAATCAAAAGCGCCTACCGCAAGCTCGCCCGCAAATTCCATCCCGACGTAAATCCCAACAACAAGGATGCCGAGGCCAAATTCAAGCAACTGAACGAGGCCTACCAGGTCATCGGCGACGCCGACAAGCGCAAGAAGTACGACGAACTCGGCGCCGATTGGGAGCACGGCGTATCGCAGGAAGAGATGATGCGCCGATATGCGCGGCAGCAATCGGCGGCGGGCGCAGGCGCGGGTGCAGAGTTCGGCGGCGGCGATTTCAGCGATTTTTTTTCGCAATTCTTCGGCGGCGGTGGAGCAACCGGCTTCGGACGCGGCGCCGGCGGGCGCAGCCGCGGGGGTTCGTCACGCGGATTTTCCGGCTTCGATTTCGACGCCGGCGGCGCGGGCGCCGAGCCCGCGCGCGCCCCCGATCTCCGCGCCGAAGTCAGAATCCCGCTCGTCGACGCGGTCAGGGGCGCGAAACGGCGGCTCGATCTCGTCGCCGAGGACGAATGCGCCACCTGCCGGGGCAGCGGGATGATCGCGCGCGAGGAAAAGCAGGGCAAGGCGCGCGTGATTCGTTCTGCCGAAGCTTGTCCGACCTGCGGCGGGGTTGGCGTGGTGGCGGCGCGGCGCACGCTCGAAGTCACAATCCCGGCGGGCGTGGCGGATGGCACGCAGTTGCGCTTGAAGGGGCAGGGCGGCCGCGCACCGCGTCCCGATCAGAATGGCGATCTCTTTCTGACGGTCAGAATCGAACCTAACCCGGTGTTCGCGCTTGCGGGCCGCGACCTCCGCGTCAGTTTGCCGGTGTGGGATTACGAAGCGGCGCTCGGCGCCGAAATCACCGCGCCGACGGTTGACGGGCGCGTGTCGCTCAAGATTCTTCCCGGAAGTCAGGCGGGAAGAGTGATGCGGCTGCGCGGGCGGGGACTGCCGGCGCGCGGCAAGGAGCCTGCAGGAGACCTGCTCTACGAACTGAAGGTGCTCGCGCCCACCGACTTGAGCGCCAAGGAGCGCGCGCTCATGCAGGATTTGGCCGATAGCCTCAAGGCGCGCGGGATTGCCGATCCGCGGGCCGAACTGATGGCGTCGAAGTGACGCAGGGCTGAACGCAATGGCGCGGCGATCTTCCACAACCAGCTCGACTTTGACGCGTCGACGCGCCGATCGCGGCAAAGTGGTGCTGATGACCAGGAGCGTGTTCTGCTCGATCGGCGGAATCAGCGAACGCGAGTTGGCGTCGTGGGAGCGCGAAGATCTGATCGCGCCGGTTCGAATGGAGCGGGTGCGCGGACGGCCCGAGGCGCTCTACGATCGCGAGGCGTTGCGGCGGGTCCGCGTGATTCGCACGCTTGGCGAGGAACTCGAAGTGAATATCCCGGGCATCGGCGTGATCCTGCATTTGCTGGATCAGATGGGGCGCTGAGGGCCGAGAAGAGATCACCTCGCCCGGGTCATGGTGCTGCGGCTGGCGCGGTTACTTCTTGCGAACGATGGTGAGGCCGTCGGCGACGCCTATCATCACGGCCTCGACGCGCGTGTCTTTCGCGATGAAATCGTTGAGCGCGCGAAGGGCCAGCGTGTCCGCATCCTTTATCGCGTCATCGATGATCGCACCGTTCCACAGCACGTTGTCGATCACAATGAGTCCGCCCGGACGCAGGCGCTTGAGAATTTCCTCGTAGTAGATCCCGTAGCTCGACTTGTCGGCGTCGATAAATGCGAAGTCGAAGGTCTGCGATGCCGGAATCGCCTTCAGCGTGTCGGCCGCGGGCCCCAGCTTGAGTGTTATCTTGTTCGCGACGCCCGCCCGTTCCCAATAGCGGCGCCCGATGCCGGTCCATTGCTCGTTCAGGTCGCAACAAAGAAGCCGGCCGTCGGCGGGCAATGCGCGAGCCACGCACAGTGCGCTGTAGCCGGTGAACGTTCCGACCTCGACTGCGGAGCGCGCGCCGATCGCGCCGGCGAGGATTGCCATAAGAGTGCCTTGCTCGGCGGCAATCTGCATGGTGCTAATCTGCCCCAATTTTGCGGTCTCCGCGGCCAATTCGGCGCGGATCGGATCGCCGTTGTGCCCGTGCGCAACCAGGTAGTCATAGAGTTTGGGAGTGAGCGCGATGAATTTCGAGGGTCCTGCCATGCTCACTTCTTACCGGCCGCCGAGATACGCGAAGTCGCCGTGCTGATTCACGGTCAACGTCCCCGTGAAGATCGAATGATGCCGCTGCGCGCCCATCGCGATTCGGTAGATCAGTTCGGAGTCGCCGACCTCGAAGAATGCGTCGTCGGGTGATAGCACGTAGAGCTTTTCGTGATCATCAGAATCGGTGGCCCCGATGAACATAGCGCCAGAAGCCGTCATCACCGGGTCGCCCAGCGATTCGAGTTCGGTGCCGAACGGAGTCAGCTGTCCGCGCTCGATGCGCAAATCGAGGCGCTGGCGGGTTAGCCGAAAAATCGCGGGCACGCGCGCGCATCCCGCGAGCACCGCGGTCGTTCCGTCAGCCATCAAACCTGGGCGCCCCGACGACAGATACGACACCGGACCGACCGAAGTTAGAGTGCCGGTCGGCAGGATCCTCGCCATCGAACCGCCGCTGTACAGGAACAGCGCCGCGCCGCTAGGCGACTTGGCCGTGAACGCGACCATCATCCCTAGCGGCGTGGGCAAGGCAGCCGGCAATCCGAACGGGCGCTCATAGAGCGTGTGATTGGGTCCGTATTCGCCTTCGACCGCAAGCTCCGTGACGCCGCCTGTCACCGAAGCAAGCAGGAGCGCCTGACGGTGCCCTGCAGGCTTCGTGCTCTCGCCCAGAAACCCGGTGAACACGACCTGGCCATTGTCGCCCATTTGTGGGCTGCCGAAGCTCAGCACCGCGATCTCGTGCCCTTGATTGGTTTTGTCGCCCGCCTTCGCCATGCAGCTGAGTTTGCCGTGCGAATAAAAGAACAGCCCATCGCGGCCGTGCGGCACTATCGACATGAATGCGATATTTTCGTCCATGTCTGCGATGGGATAAGGGTCGCCCTTGAAGGCGGGAGTGCAATCACTGGCCAACGCCTTGGGATTGAGCGCCATGATTATGCGATGGCTCGGTATGGCATCGGCATTGCCGATGAAGATATTCCACCGGGGCTTGAGCTTGGTGTCCTTGGGCTGTGTCTCGGCGCCAAAGATCACGCGTCCATCGGGCATCATCGACGGCACGCCGACTTCGGTTATCACGCCGCCACCGGGCGCCGCCATTCCGATTTCGGTGATCAGCACCGGGACGCCGTTGCTGTCGCTGGCATAGACTGCCTGCGTGTTTTCCATCTGTAAATTGGCGCTGTCTCCGCTAAGGGTCAGCGCAACCGCGTGCGCGCTCAGCGGAGTCAGGAGCAGAATCGCGAGCGCAGATGGGAACGCCTTGAAATTAAACATTTTTCCCCCGGCTCCTAATCAGTAACTCGAATCCGAAATCCCCAAAATTCTTATAGCCGCCGAAGCTCCCCTAATGCAATGCAAAGGAAAAGCCACCCCTGCGGCGGCTCGGGACGTCAGAACGCGATTGAATCCAGCATCGCACGGATTCGCTCGGGATGCGTCTCGGACCAGTAGATTCGGCCGCACTCCTCGCACTGGGCAAATCGATCGTGGCCGGCAAAGACGTAGGGCGGCACTCGCCGCGACACGAGTTCACGTGCAACCGGGGTCAGCACATGGTTGCATCGTGAGCATCTCGTCAGCGCAATCACTCGCGGGTCGAGCCGGAAGCGTCTGACAGCCTCGCGCAATTGACTTCGGATCGCGTTGCTCTCGACGAAAAAAACGTCGGCCGCGGTTCGAAGGCGCTTATCGCGGGTCAGCAGGATTCGGTTGTCTGCGCGAGCGATCCTCAGCAGCTCAGCGCCGCTCAGCGACGCGTCCGTAATAACGTCGGCGCCGAGCAGCCGCAGCCATCGCGCCAATCGCATCAGCATCCTGTCAGCCGCAAGCCGGGGAGTTTCATCCATCGCGATGGACTGTATTATATCAGCGATCGACCAGACCGTAGCCCGGAAAAATATGAAGTGACAGTTTAAGTTTTGAGAGGCGCGCGATGCAGGAAATTCAGGTGTCGTTTCGATCCGGCGAGTTGAGGTTGGAAGGCCTGCTCGCCAATCCAGGCGCAAATGCGCCGGCGGCGGTGATCTGTCACCCGCATCCTGCTTATGGCGGCTCGATGTTCAACAACGTTGTCGATGCGATCCTTGCGGCGATGTGGCAAGCCGGATATGCGACCCTGCGCTTCAACTTTCGCGGCGTCGGCGCCAGCGACGGCGAGCATGACGGCGGTCCCGGCGAAGTCGATGACGCCGTTGCGGCGATGGCGTTTGCGCTCGCGCAGCCCGGCGTGCGCAAAGAGGGCGCCGTGATGGCAGGATATTCGTTCGGCGCGATGGTCGCGGTGAGCGCGGGATACGCACGCGCGGAGGTCGCGCGCATAGTCGCGGTTGCGCTGCCGCTGGCGATGGCCGATGCGCGCATTCCCGATGGCGCATCGAAGCCCTTACTGCTGGTTTCCGGCGATCGCGATTCGTACTCGCCCGTCGCGGGGCTGAAAACGCTCAGGTCGCAAATCGGTGACTCGGCGCGACTCGAGATCATAGCCGGCGCCGATCATTTCTTTGGCGGCCACGAAGCGGAACTGTCGCGCGCAATCGCCGCCGCGCTTGCAGCCTAGCTGCCGCCGGAAAGCGCCGGTGCTGCGCGGGTCGCTTCCCAGATGGCGTAGAAAGGATCGTAGGGATGCGCCTTCGCGAGCGAAATGATCTGCGCGATCGTCGCGCGCAAGTCGCCGTGATTCATCCGATCGAGCGCGGCGAAGTTGTCGAGATC
Source organism: uncultured delta proteobacterium (assembly GCA_963813785.1). Lineage (GTDB taxonomy): Bacteria > Desulfobacterota > Binatia > Binatales > Binataceae > Binatus. The sequence continues at coordinate 82,925 of CAWFAJ010000012.1, forward strand.
GTGAAAGTAGATCAGGTAGTTCACCAGCACGGCGTTGTTCAGCGGCTGCTTGTCGAGGTCGAAGCGCTCGAGTCCCGATAGCGACGGCGCCAGCGTAGCGTAGTCGGCCTTGATCGCTGCGAAGGCCGCTTCGCGGCGCTTGTCGAGTTCGTCTTTCGGCGGCTTGGCCATATAGATGTCGAGCAGGCGCGCCTGCTCCTGGAGCAGAAAGCGCGCGAACTTGAAATCGCTCTCCAGGATGCCGCGCGCCGCGATGGTGGCGGGCGCCGACTCACCGTCAGTCGCCGCGAAAAAAGCTACCGCGCCCGCGCCGCCGGTATAGTTGGCGGCCGATTCGTCGAACATCGCATCGCCCGCCAGATAATAGGTGCGATGGAACAGTTCGTGGATTATCACGCCGGCCAGCTCGACGCGGTCCAGCTTGAGCAGATTCGACAGCAGCGGATCGTCGAAGAATCCCAGGCTTGAGAACGCAACCGCCGGCCGCACCATCGTGTCGAGCCCTTGTGCTTCGAGCGCCGCCGCCTCGGCCAGCGCATCGCTCTCGTCGAAATAGCCGCGATACGGCACGCGGCCTACTATCGGGAACCACCATGTATACGGCTCCAGCGAGTCGCGCGGCGCCGCCATCAAGACGTGCACGACCGCGCTCTCATCCACGGGCGCCATGCTTTGATACGCACCGCCGACATCGAGGCCGAGTTTTTCGGCGGCGAACTTGCGCACCGCGAGCACGGTTTCCAGCTTCGCGCGAATGTCCGCCGGAAGATCTCCCCGCGCGAGCGTGTCGTCAATCGGCTTGCGGCTCCACAGAATTCGGCCTTCCTGGTACGCGGCGCGTGCTATGTAACCCGCGTAGCATCCGCCGAGCACAATCGGCGTGAAGAGCAATGCTGCCAGGCGCAGCAGATATGCCGGCTGAAGCCGCGCCCGCGCCGCCCGCCGCGTTGTGCCAGCCACTTCTCCGCTCACCAGGCCGGCGTCAACTCGCCACCAGCCGGTCGCGGTTTGCCATTGCGGCGTACTGCAATTCGAATAGCCGGTAGTAGAGTCCGCGCTGTGCGAGCAGTTCGTCATGCGTGCCGCTTTCGCGCAGCACGCCTCCGCCCAGCACCATGATCCGATCGGCGCGCTCGATGGTGGATAGCCGATGCGCGATTACGACCGCGGTGCGCTCCGCCAGCAACTCGCCCAGCGCCAGCTGGATCAGGCGCTCGGTCTCGCTGTCCACGCTCGAGGTGGCTTCATCCATCACCAGGATTCGCGGGTTGTACGCCAGCGCGCGCGCGAACGACAGCAGTTGTCGCTGACCCCCCGAGAGGTTCGCGCCGCGTTCGCGAATCTGCTCGGCCAGTCCGCCCGGCAGTCTCTCGACGAATCGTAAAGCCTGCGCCCGCCGCAGCGCATCGCGCACCTCGGATTCGCTCAAGTCGGTTCGCGAGAGCCGGATGTTTTCCAGCACATCGCCGGCGAACAGGAACACGTCTTGTTGCACGTATCCGATTTCGCGGCGCAGAGCGCCAAGGTCCCACTCGCGCACATCGACGCCGTCAACCAGGATTCGCCCGCCGGTCACGTCATACGAACGATTCAGCAGCTTGATGATCGTGGTCTTGCCCGCGCCGGTCGGCCCGACGATCGCGATCTTCTGGCCGGCCGCGACGCTGAAGCTAAGGTCCTTCAGAATCGGCTCGCCCGGACGATATTCGAAAGTGACGTGATCGAACACGACTGCCCCGCGCGAGACCGCCGGCCGCTTTGGATGCGCGGGAACCGGCAGCACCTGCTCGCCTTCCATCAAGGCGTGGATTTTCTCGACCGCCGCGAGCGCCGATTGGAGCGCGCTGTACTTGGTCGAGATCTCGCGCAACGGCATGAAAAACTGCTGAGCGTACTGGATGAACGCGATCAGCGTGCCCAACGTCACCAGGTGCCGAATCACGCTGCCGCCGCCGATCCACAGTATAACCGCGACCGTGATGGAACTTAGCGCTTCCACCGATGAGAATTGGGCGGCCTCGTAAACGTTGGCCATCATCTGCACGTCGCGCGAACGCCGGTTGAGCGCATCGAACTCGCGCCGGCTTTCGCGTTCGCGCGTGAACAGCTGCACTATCGTCATGCCGGCCAGCGATTCGGACAGGTAGGCGTTCAACGCGGCGAGACGGTCGCGTATCTGGCCGTACACGATGCGCGATCTCGAACTCAGAAAATAAATGACCAGCGTCAGCGGCGGAATCGCGCACAGCGCCGCCAACGCCAGGCGCGGGCTTAGACTGAACATGATCGTCACGATGCCCGCCAGGGTCATCGCATCGATGAATATCGTCAGCGAGCCCGCCGAAAACATATCGTTGATCGAGTCGATGTCGGTCGTCATTCGGCTGACCAGTCTGCCCACCGGCGTGCGATCGAAAAACGACATCGGCAATCGCTCGATCTTGCGAAACAGCGCCATCCGGAGGTCGGAGAGGCTGAACTGCGCGACCATCATCATCAGGTAAAACTGCGCGTAAAACGCAGCGAACTCGCCAATCACCAGCAGCAGATACAAAACACCCATCACGAACAGGCCGTGTCCGCCTGACGCACGAAACAGCATCGCGAGCCATGCCGGGGGCCGTGCGCCGTGCGAGCCCGACAGAAATTCGTCCACCGTGAGCTTGATGACGTATGGCTGTGCGAGCAAAAACGCGGTGTCGAGCGGCATCATCAGCGTCGCCAGCCAAAACAGCCGCCGGTATGGACGGATGAACCCCCACACCCAGCGCACCAGCGCGGCATCGTAGATCCTGACGAGCGGCTTTTCCTCGGCGACCTGCATCTCAGTAGCGGCTCAATTCCTCTTCGAGCAATTGGCGATGGAACAGCTCTGCGTAAATTCCGCGGCGGCCCATCAGCTCCTCGTGGGTGCCGCGTTCGGCAATCTCCCCGTCCTCGAGCACGACGATCTGATCGGAGTCGCGCACCGTGGACGCGCGATGCGAAACCACGATGGTGGTGCGGCCCTGCACGCTCTTCTCCAGACTCTGCAGCACCGCCTTTTCGGTTTCGGTATCGACGCTCGACAGTGCGTCGTCCAGCACGACGACGGCGGGATTGTAGGCGAGCAGCCGGGCTATCGTGACGCGTTGCTTCTGCCCGCCCGACAGCGCCATGCCACGTTCGCCGACTATAGTGTCGAGTCCATCGGGCAACACCGCGATGTCCGGCTCGAGTCCCGCGATGCGCGCAGCGTTCTGGATTTCAGTCAATCGACGCGTCGGTCTTTCCGAATGCGATGTTGCGCGCGAGCGTGTCCGTGAACAGCGTCGGCTCCTGCGGGACCATCCCCACAGTTCGCCGCAGCGCGCCCAGCGCCATCTCTTCTACGTCGCGCCCGTCGAGCAGTATTCGTCCCTTGGTCGGTTGCAGCAGCCGGGTCAGCAGCTTGACCATGGTTGATTTTCCCGAGCCGGTGCGGCCGACAATTGCGAGCTTTTCTCCCGCGCCAACTTTGACGTTGATGTTCTTGAGCACGTAGGGAATCTTTCCGCTGGCTCCGTCGCCATTATTCGCCAGGTAGCTGAACGAGACTCCTTCCCATTCGACTGCCCCGTTTATCTCGAGCTTGAGATCCTCGCCGGCGACGCTATCGGCTCCGCGCGCGTTGAAAATCTCGTCGAGACGCTTAATCGAGGCCTTGCCGCGCTGATAAATCGACAGCATCCAGCCCAGCGAGATGGTCGGCCACGCGAGCTGACCCAGGTAGCTCAGGAACGCGACCAGCGATCCGAGCGACATGCGTCCGTTCATCACCAGCGACCCGCCGTAAATCAGCACGACCATCGTCGAGGTCGCCGCCGCGCCGCGAATCATCGGCATCATCGCGCCGCGCGTGCGGGCCAGCGCGAGACCCTGCTCGTTGTAAGTGTCGTTGATTTTGCGGAACAGCCCGGCCTCGTGCTCCTCGAGCGTGTACGCTTTCACCACCGGGATCCCCGCCAGGCTCTCCTGCACCTTCGAGCCGATTGCCGCGATCCCCTCCTGCACTCTCAGGCTGCGCATCAACATCTTGCGCATCAGCCAGCGGATGGCGACGAACAGAACAAGGTAGGGAAGTATCGCGAACAACGTCAGGCGCGGGTTGAGCGAACTCATGAAAGCCAGCGCGAGCCCGTACATCAGCGGAGTGTTCGAAACCGACAGCACGAACATTCCCGCCATCATTCGAACCGCGGTCAGGTCGTTGATCATCCGCGACATCAGGTCGCCGGTCTTGAAATTCTGGTAGAAGTCGGCGCCAAGCGTCGTCAGATGCTGGAACAGATCGTTGCGCAAGTCGTATTCGATATCGCGGCCGACGTTGAAGATAACGAAGCGCGAGAACCAGCGGACGGTTCCCAGCATCAGCGCGAAAAGGATCATCAACTCCGCATAGTGCGCGACCAGGTCGAATCGATGCTGGTCGGTCGCGTTTATCGCGTCGCGGATGAACAACGGGATGATCATCGCGAGCGTGGCGTTCGCGAACGTGCAAAGGATCCCGAATGCGTAACGCAACCGGTAGCGTCGCGCGTAGAAAAACAGGCGTTTCATGGGCTGTCGGTTAAATTATCAGGTCTGCGGCGCGAGAGAAGTGGCAAACCACCGAAGTTTGATCCTTCCCCCTTTACCCAGTTCTAACAGGGACGAAGTCCCGCATCCTTTCTTATCATTGGGTGCAGGGTCACCCCTGCCGAGGAAGCGTGAAACCCACCGCGGGTTTCACATTCAATTAAGTGATTTCCCCCTGAAGCCGGCGCTCGTAAAGCTTCGCGTATTTCAGAAATACGTAGAACGCCGCCGTCATCGCGGCGTACAATCCGCGTCCGCCGTCGCGAAACCCGCCGCGGAGAATATAAAAATTGAAAAATCGCCACGCCGGATTCGCTATCATCTTGAATGGCGTGAACGCGTTGGGTTCCTGCTCCATCGCCGCCCGCGAGCTGAACCGGTTGATCGTTGCCACGTGATCCGCAATATCGCGGTAGCTGAAATGCAAAATTTGCCCGTCCAGCCGCTCGACCCGTCCCTCGACTACGACCTTGTCGTGCGGATCGCGGCCGCCGATATGCCCGCGCTCGCGCCGGAACAGGCGCACCGGCGTGTCCGGATAAATCGCGTGCGAGTAGTAATGCCCCAGGTGGTACAGGATGCGCCGAATGCGGTAGCCGTCGGCGGGCGCCGGCGATGATACCGTGCGGATAATTTCCTCGCCGAGGTCGTGCGTCGCCTGCTCGTCGGCATCCATCAGCAGCACCCAGTCTCCGGTCGCGCGATCGAGCGCCATCTGCTTCTGCTTCACGTAGTTCGTGAACTCGTGCTGCACGACGTCAGCGCCAAGGCTGCGCGCGATCTCGACCGTCTTGTCGGTCGAGAACGAATCGATGATGATTTTCTCTTCGCAGAACCACGCGCTCTTCAGGCACTGGCCGATCAGCGCCTCTTCGTCGCGCGTAATCGTAATCAGCGAAATCTTTGGCCGCTCTGACATCCGCTAAGACGCGTGCTGCGCTTGCGATCGGTCGAGTCCTTCGATCACTTTCGACGCAATCGACTTGAACGCCGCGCTCACCGGATGCGCCGGGTTGGCCGCGACGATCGGGCTTGCATTGTCTCCCCCCTCGCGCAGTTCGCGCACCAGCGGCAGCTCGCCCAGAAACGGCACGCCCAGCGAATGCGCCAGCGCGGCGCCGCCGCCATGGCCGAAAATCTCGTGGCGATGGTTGCACTTGCGGCAAACGTAATAGCTCATGTTCTCGACCACGCCGAGCACCGGCACGTGAACTTCCTCGAACATCGCCACGCCGCGCTTGACGTCGAGCAGCGCGAGCTCCTGCGGCGTCGTCACGATCACCCCGCCGTCAAGCGCCACGCGCTGGGTGATCGTCAGTTGCGCGTCGCCCGTGCCGGGCGGCAGGTCGAGCACCAGGCAGTCCAGCTCGCCCCACTCGACGTTGAACAGAAATTCCGTTTCGAGCTTGGTCACCATCGGCCCGCGCCAGATGACCGCGGTCTCGTCGTTGATGAACAGCGCCATCGAGATGTAGCGGATTCCGTACCGCTCCAGCGGAATGATGCGCCGCTCGGGCGTGAGCGTCACCGCCTTCTCGACCCCGACCATCATCGCCACGCTTGGCCCGTACACGTCGGCGTCCATCAGGCCGACGCGCCATCCCAGCGCACGCATCGCGAGCGCGAGGTTCACCGCGACCGTCGATTTGCCGACGCCGCCCTTGCCGCTGGCTACGGCGACGATGTGCTTCACGCCCGCGATTGTCCGCGGCTGCGCGATCCCGGCCGCAACCCTCGGCGCGCTCTGCGCAGCCTGCTCGACCTGGACGTTGACGGCCGGCACGCCCGGCATCGCCGCCACCGTCGTCTTCACGTCGGCCACGATTTTCTCGACGACTTCGGGTTTGGCCGACGCCATCGCGATCGAGACGGTCACGCCTGCGTATGCGACTTCGATGTCCTTGATGATCCCGAACGACACGATGTCGCGGGTGAAGCCCGGGTATTTTACTTTCTTGAGTTCGGCGAGAATTTCATTTGGACTCGGCATTGTGCGGATCGGACCTGTCGATGGTTTCGATTAGGATGCGGCTACGCTATCAAAGCGTCGCGCTCATGTTATCATTCCGGGACCCTCGGAAAAACGACGGGTCTAACGCATCGGGAGTTCTATAAGAAGTGAGTAACGCACGCGTCGCCTCCGGTCCCCGAGTCCGCTTCAGCGGCGCCGGCGGGGAAGTAGCGGCGCTCGCCGCTGGCGATCTGTCGAGCGGACTCGCGGCGATGCTCGCCTCTGAGGTCGGATCGTCCCCGGACGCGTCGATGCCGCGAGCCGAAATGAGAATCGACCTCGGCGATTCGCCGGCTTCCGCGCACGCGGCGCCGATCGCGCTCGAAGGCGACGGCTTCGACGTCTCGCGCCAAGGCGGCGGCGACGGATCGATAGTGATTCGCGCCGCGACGGAGCGCGGACTAATCCACGCGGCATCGAACCTGCTCGAAAAGCTCGGCGCGGATTTCCCGCCGGGTGTTGCGCCATCGTATCCGCGAATCGAGAGTGCCCGCCTTGCCGCGCTGCAACCCTGGCGCGTCGCTCCCGCCTTCAAGCGCCGCGCATTCGTGTCCGACATCATGACCTGGAACTACAACTTCGCCGACCGCCTCGATCTGCATCTTCGCCACGACCGCGAATTCATCCCATGGATGGCGCGCCGGGGGATCAACGCCTTCTCGTACATCCGCCACGCACACGACACGCGACTCAAGATCGACGAGATCGCGCCGCTTCTGCGCGAGCGTGGGATAGACGTCGAATACGGCGGCCACGTCCTGCAACTTCTGCTGCCGCGCGATCGCTTCGCCGAGCACCCGGAGTATTTCCCGGCCGGCGACGACGGCGTTCGAATCGCGGGCGGCAATCTCTGCGTCTCCAATCCCGACGCCGTTGCTATCGTCCGCGCGGGCGCGCTCGCCTGCGTTCTCGACCATCCCGAGAACAGGTTGCTGCACATCTGGGGCGCCGACGTGAGGCGCGGCGCGTGGTGCCGATGCGGTCAATGCCGCGCGCTCCCGCCGCAGATCCAATACATGGATGTCGTCAATGCGATTGCCGCTGCACTCGCCGAGGACTCCAATGCTCCGCCAATTGCCTATCTCGCCTATCACGACACCATCGATCCGCATCCCGGCCTCAAGCCGCTCGACAACGTATGCTTCGAATGGGCGCCGCGCGAGCGATGCTACCGCCATTCGATCGACGACCCGGCCTGCGCGATCAATCCGCGCTACCTCGAATCCCTCAAACGCTACATCGAGATTTTCAGCGCCCGCGGCCACGTCTTCGAGTATTACGCCGACGCGATCCTGTTCGGCGGCTTGGGCTTCGCGACGCCTGCGGTAGTGGCGCGCGATCTCCGCGCCTATCGGCGGCTGGGGATCGCGAGCATTTCGTGCCTGACGTTTGGCGCGTACAGCGCGATGGCTTATCCGGTGAACCTGGAGGCATTCGTTCGCGGCTCGCGAGATCCCGATTTCGAGCCCGCTACAACTTTGGATGAAACGTCCGCCGGCCGGCATCCGCGATGCGCCCGCGAGATGGCTGCTGCCTATCGCGCGATCGAGCGCGCGTCGAAGCTGTGCCTCGACTATGCCGACGTGATGCACCCGGTGATGCCGCCCGAACAGGCCGTGCGCAAGCGGATCGAACTGCGAGAAGCCGCCTTGACCTTCAACGAGGCGATTGCCGCCGCCGACCAGGTTGCGCTGAGCATCGATACCCCTCTGGCCGATGCCGAGAAGGATCTTTGGCGCTATAGCAGCGACGTGCTCGCGGGACTGTCTGACTATCTGGGCGCGCTGGGAGAGGCGGACGCCGATCGCCGGATACGCGGCAAAGCCGCCATCGCGAAAGTCGCGGGCGCCATCGAGCGCATCCGCGAGATCGATGCCGAAATCAAGGGAACCTGGGGCGCGTACGATCTCGAATGGATCCGCGAGCTATGGCTAAGCCAGCTTGCGCGCGGGCTCGAGGGAGACGGAAAACCGCCGGAGGAACTGTTCTGATGGACGCTGACAATGGATTCGTAATGTCGCCGGAACTTAAGGCGCTTCGCGACCAGGTGGGAAAGATAATCCGCGAAGAAATCATCCCGATCGAAGCGCGGATCGACCCCGACGCGCCCGAGATTCCCGCCGATGAATACTGGCCGATCGCGCGCAAGGTGCAAGCCGCGGGGATGTGGTGCATGGGCGCGCCGCGCGAATACGGCGGCGGTGGCCTGGGCACTTTCGACATGTGCGTGCTGACCGAGGAAATGGCGCAGCATCGCATGGGACTCTACAACCCTGGATGCGGAGTCTTCGGGCGCACTCCCCCACCGGTGATCTACGCCGGCAGCGAGGAACAGAAGCGCACCTACGCCGGCGGCACGATCAAGAATGCCTGGCACACCTTCTTCGCGATCACCGAGCCGTCGGGCGGTTCCGATCCGGCCGGCGCGATCCAGTGCAAAGCGGTTCGCCAGGGCGATACCTACGTCCTCAACGGCACCAAGATTTTCATTTCGCATGCCCACGAGGCCCAGTGGGGCGTCGTCTTCACCCGCACCGACGCCAAGGCCGGCCGCAAGGGAATCACCTGCTTCATAATCAACAAGGGCATGGCGGGATTCACGCCGCGCCCGATTCGCACGCTGCGCACTTCGGCGGTACCCAACGAGGTTCAGTTCGAAGATTGCGTCGTGCCGATCGCCAATCGCCTCGGGCCCGAGGGCGAGGGCCTCAATCTATGCCTCGATCTGCTGACTCGCCTGCGCTTTCCGTACTCGGCGTGCAACGTCGGGGTCGGTGTCGCTGCGCTCAGGATGGCGATCGATCATGCCAAGCAGCGCAGCACTTTCGGCGAACTGCTCGCCAAGCGGCAGGCGATCCAGTGGATGCTCGCGGATTCGGAGGTCGAGCTGCGCGCGGCGCGGTGGCTGACGTGGGAAGGAGCGTGGAAGGCCGATCGCGGCGAGGATTTCCGCACCGAGGCGTCGATCGCGAAGCTCTATTCTAGCGAGGTGCTCGGCCGCGTGATCGATCGCGCCGTGCAGATTCATGGCGGCTACGGCGTCAGCAAGGAGTTTCCCATCGAGCGATGGTACCGCGAGGCGCGAATCCGCCGGATCGGCGAAGGCCCCAGCGAAGTGCATCGGATGGTGATCGCCCGCTCGCTTTTGCGATGAAGACCGAAACAAGGAGAGGCGCGATGAGTCTGCCGGATTTGCCGCTTGACGCAGTCCGCGTGATCGACCTGGGCCAGGTTTACGCGGTGCCGTACTGCACCCTGCAACTCGCGGCGATGGGCGCCGATGTCATCAAGATCGAGCCTCCCGTGACCGGCGAAGTTCTGCGCCAGCCGAAAATCCCGCCCGGCGGCGCCGGTTACTCGTTCCTGATGCTCAACGCGAACAAGCGCTCGGTCACGATCAATCTGAAGGACCCGCGCGGCTGCGAGATCGTGCTCAAGCTGCTCGCGGACGCCGACGTGCTCGTCGAGAATTATCTTGACGGCGTGATGGAGTCGTTCGGACTGGGCTACGCGCAGATCGCCGCGCGCTTTCCGCGGCTGATTTACGCCTCGGCCAAGGGCTACGGCTCCGACAGCAGGTACGCCAAGCTTGGTTCGATGGACAATACGATCCAGGCGTCGTCGGGATTCATCAGTGTCACCGGATTTCCCGACCATCCAGTGAAGACCTCCGCCACTCTCATCGACATGGGAACGGGCAGTCATCTGGTGAGCGGAATCCTGGCCGCGCTGATACATCGCGGGCGGACCGGCCGCGGACAGCATGTCGAGGTCGCGATGCTCGACGTGGCGATCGCCGGGCTGACCAGCGCGGTCGCGCCGGCGCTGCAGGGGATGAAGTTCAAGCGGATGGGAAATCGTCATTGGGGCGCATGCCCGACCAACCTCTATCCCGCCCGCGACGGCGAGATATTGATCTTCTGCCTGACCGAAGCGCATTGGTGCACGCTGGCGAAATTGATGGACCGCGAAGATCTGATCGCCGATCCGCGATACAAAAATCATGGCGCACGTCTGAAGATTGCCGACGAACTCGACGCGCTCGTCTCGCGATTGGACGCGTGCGCAGCCGCGCGACGCGATGGTCGAGGGACTGATCGAGGCGGGAATCCCGTGCGCGCCGGTGCGCACGGTCGAGGAAGTGATCGCCGATCCTGAAACCGCTCAGCGCCGGATGCTTATCGACAGCGATTTTCCGACTCGCGGTCGGATCCGCGTCGGCGGCACTCCTATCAAGATGTCCGATGCGCCCGAAGGCGGCCGGCCGATGAGACGGCCGCCCGAGCTTGGCGAGCACAACGCCGAAGTGCTCGCGTCGATCGGAATTGGCGCCGACGAACTCGAACGCCTCAAGCGCGCCGGAGTAATCTGAGCGGATGTACATTGAATGCGGAACCCGCCGTGGGTTCCGCACCTCCTTGGGCAGGGGTGACCCCTGCACCCGGTGAAAGGGGAAAAGAGAAGATGCGGGCTTCGCCCTGTTAGAACTGGTTAGCTCGAAGGTGGGGCGCTCTTTTTTCCGCGGAGAGGAGTTTGACCGAATAGAAAAAAAACCCTTCAAAAGGAGGCTGCCTAATGACGGCAAAAGATATCACCCTGGACCTTATCATCCGGTACGGATTCCAAATTCTTGGCGCGGTGATCATTCTAATCGCCGGCGTTCTCCTGGCCCGCTGGATCGGGAACCTTACCAATCGAGGCCTCGAAGCTCGGATGAAAGAGGCGCCGATGCGCTTGCTGATCGTCCGAGCAACCCGAATTCTCGTTCTTATGCTCACGCTGTTGGTGGCGCTCGACAAGCTCGGTTTCCAGATCGCGCCGCTGGTTGCCGCGGTGGGCGTCGCGGGCGTGGGCGTCGGATTTGCTTTCCATGGCGTACTCGCAAACATCATCGCCGGACTATCGATCGTTTTTACCAAACCTTATCGAGTTGGAGAGTATATCGAGCTGCTCGGTGTTCAGGGGCAGGTGCTCACGATCGCGCTTTTCTCAACGACTCTGGCGCAGCTCGATCAATCCCGCATCGTCATACCGAATCAAAAGATCGTCGGCGAGATTCTCCATAACTACGGCACGATCCGCCAGCTTCAGCTAAAGGTTGGGGTTGCTTACGGTGCGAATCTAACCGAGGTGCTGGTTGTTGCCAAACAGGTTGTCGCGGCAGACCCGCGCGTCTTAAAGGAACCGGCAGCCTGGATAGGAATCAGCGAGCTTGCCGATTCGTCTGTTACGCTTTCTATTCAGCCGTGGGTAGTGATTGCGGATATGATCACCGCAAGAGCGGAGTTGTATCAGGCCATCGTCGAGCGCTTCCGGGCGAGCAAGATCGAGATCCCCTTTCCTGTTAGAGAAGTCCGCATGTTCGGGGCTTAATAGGAACAACCATGACGTGGCTGGCGAGATCGTGCGCGGCTCGGAGTGCATCGAGCATGTAGGGCCCAATTAAACCAGAACACCACCAAACTGGGCTGGAACCGTGCAAAGGCCAGGCCGTCTGGTGTATGCGTGGAGGCTGAAGCAGAGTTCAAAATGGAAAGCCCGGTTGAAATTTCGGCTTACATTCGCGGGTTGATAGTGGCCGCGCTCGTGCTCGCGTCGATCGGAATTGGCGCCGAAGAACTCGAACGCCTCAAGCGCGCCGGAGTAATCTGAGTCTGATGCGGGTTGTGCAGTTGGTGGTGGAGGGGCGGCGAGGTGCTCGCGGGCGTTTTCGCGCTGCGATCCGGCGCGCATCGGCGGTCGTGTTCGCGCTTGCGATCTCCAATGCGCTAGTCGCCTGCGAGGCTACGCAATCGAATGGCTATCAGCCCGACGAGACTGGCGCCCCGGCTGAAGTCGGGACACGGCCGCTTCAGCTGTCGCCGACGGAATTCGCCGCCGACCTGGTCACGCCCGCCGGAATTCGCGTCAAGACCAACGGCCAGTACAAGACCGAGGCGACGCGCCAGGCTGCTGCGCTGGCGATCGATCGTTACTGGAGCGAAGTTCGCGCTTGCGCGGCCGGCGTGGAACGGCCCGGCGACACGGATGTCCACGACCTGACCGACGAGTTCCCGCGTTATCTGGCGGTTGAGATCGCGAACAACTGGAAGGTGGTCGAGGGTCCGGCCACGCATCGCAGGATGCAGGCGTTCCCGTCGCTTGCGCGCCGGGGTTCGTGGGCAACGGCGCGGCGCCGGGAGGACGCACTCTACATCGTAGTTGTCCCGGAGCTGAACGGGCTTGGTCCGCAGATGGTCAATGAGCTGAATCTGTGGCTGATGAGGAACGCGAACGTGCCGCCGACGGCGGATTTGGTCGGTGCGTGTGTGTCGGTCGCATGCGTGAGATTCAACTACAACAACGCCCCGTCGCAGACATGGAACGAGTGCAAGCAGGGCTGAGCCCTGCACCCAGTGTTAAGAAGACACGAAAATCCGCGCAGCGCATCTTTTCGCGATTACGCGACGGAAGAGCCAACGGCTGCCCGGTATTAAGAAAGTGCGCGCCCGCGGCAGTGCCCGCGCGCGACAAAGGAGCGCGGCGTTAACATTGGGTGCAGCGACTGTCTTGGTAGTCAAGCGGGGATTGGGCATGGAGCACTCCAATGAGTACGATGCTTGAGCATCGCATTGAGGATGGTTATGAGTTTGCGCATGCAGGCGACCAGCGCGAGCTTCTTGGCTTTGCCGCGCTCAGCAGACGGCAATAAAGGGAACGCAGCGCCGGGTTATAACGCACGCCTACAGGGTTGCCATGTAGAGCGTGGCGCGCAGATGGGCGCGCCCGCCCCACACCGTGCGCCGGCCGCGCATGGTGCCGCTGTCGTGGGGATATGGCGCCACGCCGACCAGCGCGGCAATCTCCCGCCGGTTGAGGCGGCCCAACTCCGGCAGCCCCGCGATCAGCGTTGCGCACAGCACCGGACCGACAGCGGGCACGCTGCTTAGCAGGTCTTCCCGTTCACGCCACAGCGGCGAGTTGCGCAGCATGTGGTCGAGGTCATGGTCGCGCTGCTTAAGCCGCGCTTCGAGCCAGCGGATATGGGCGCGGATCTCCCGGTGCAACACGGCTGGCACAGAGGCGAGCCGGTTGCGCTCGGCGGTCAGCATTTCGACGAGTTTACGCCGGCGGGTAACCAGCGCCTGCAACCGGCGGGTCTGCTCATCGGGCAACTCCCTGAGCCGCGGCTTGATCCGCTCCGCGAATAGCGCGAGAGCACGCGCGTCAAGCGCGTCGGTCTTCGCAAACTGCCCGGTGCAGCGCGTGAACTCGCGCACTTGACGCGGGTTGACCACCGCCACCGGCATCTGCGCCGCCGCCAGCTCGCCCACCAATCCCGTCTCCAGGCCGCCGCTAGCTTCCAGCACAATCAACTCGGGACCGAGCTTGAGCAACCGGCCGACCAGTTCGGCGATCCCGCGGGCGTCGTTGTCCACCCCCATCAACTCGCCCGCGAACCCTAGCGCCACATCCAGCCGCGCCTTGCTCACATCGATTCCCACGAACACTTCCGCCCTCGTCATCGCTGCGCTCCTCCGCTCAGGCCTCACCCCTCCTTGCGCGATGCGGGCTCGACCACTGGCGCCGGCCCCGGCGACTGTTCGGGCTTTGACCTGGTTTTCAGGGCGTGGCGACCCGCGCTGCACCGCGGCCTCGCTCTTTGCGGACCCAGGGATTCTCGGTCTGCCGCGCCCAGATTTGCTTCCATCTTGCGATGCTGACGGCAAGATACAAGGGGTTACCCCTGCTGCTTCTTGGGGTGACAAAAAGTCCACATTTTGGTCTGCATAACGTGACATTCTGATGTTGACTACCGCGATAGTCTGATTCGACGAAATTCCGGTTTGCATTCCACCGCTTTATCTATTAGTAGAACTGCCACAGATTTCGTGGAAAACTAATCACGCAACCAAATTGACAGGGGGAGGGAAGCATATGCGTCTCGTCCAAGTCGTCGGTTATGCAGTGATTTTGTGCTTTGGGTCGTTAATCGGGAGCGCGTGGGCGCAATCGGATCCGCCGCAGCCCACCGGAGTCTTTCCGCCGGTAATCCTGCAATTTCTGCCCAGCTTGGATCCAACCGGTATAGTCGAGACTTTCAATCTTGAGGCGCCAACCGTCACGGCGACGCATCCATTCTTCGAGAGTCTCGGGACCAACGGCCGGGCGTGCGCCACCTGCCATGAACCCCGCAGCGCATGGGGTGTCAGCACGGCTTCAATTCAGCAACGATTCGCGCAAAGCGGTGGCACCGATCCGATTTTCCGTCCGAACGATGGCGCGACTTGTCCGAGCGACGATTTCAGCACGCTCAAGGCCAAGCGCAAGGCGTACAGCCTGTTGCTGACCAAGGGCCTGATCCGAATCTTCCTGCCGTTGCCCGCGACCGCAGACTTTAACATCACCGCGCTCAACGATCCTTACGGTTGCACCACTTTGACTTCCAGCCCGCCTGTGGTCTCGGTCTACCGGCGGCCGCTGCCGTCGGCAAATCTGGAATTCCTGATCGGATGCCCGGCTTCTGATCCCGGATGCGCGCCGCTGGCGATCATGTGGGATGGGAGAGAGCCGTCGCTGCAAAGCCAGGCAATCGACGCGACCAACGGCCACGCGCAAGCGAGCACCCCTCCCACTGACGCCGAGGTCGCAGCTATCGTGGCCTTTGAAACCGACCTCTTCGACGCGCAGGTGCTTGACTACCACGCGGGTTATCTGGGTGCGGACGGCGCCACGGGCGGACCGGCGCCGCTGTCGCAGCAGGAATTCTACGAAGGAATCAACGACGTGCTGTCACCGGGATTCGACCCGGTGATTTTCACGGATTACGCTCCATGGGAGAACCTCCTGTCGTCCCACCTCCTCAACCGGGGACAAGCGTCGGTTGCGCGGGGCGAAATAGTGTTCAACACCAAGCCGATCACGATTACCGGCGTGAACGGGCTCAACTTGTTTGCGAGCGATCCGCTCGGCGCGGCCCCGTTCGTCGGGACCTGCGGCACCTGCCATGATTCGCCCAACGTCGGGAACCATTCGAAGAAGCTCGCGATCGATATCGGGATCGCCGACGCAAGTCCGCCTCCGCCTGCCCTCGACATTTCCGGGTTGCCGGTCTTCACCGTGACCTGTACCGCCGCCAGTCCGCTCGGCGCGGGGTATAGGTTTACCGTGACCGATCTGGGCAAAGCGACTATCAGCGGCAAGTGCCAGGATGTTGGAAAGGTGAAGGGGCCTATTCTGCGCGGATTGGCGGCGCGGGCGCCGTACTTCCAGAACGGCTCCGCCGCTACATTGACGGATGTCGTGAATTTCTACGACCAGCGCTTCGCAATTGGCTTGACCGCTCAGGAGACGGCGGACCTGGTAGCGTTCTTGCAAACGCTGTGAGCGAGCGGGGACGCATCGCGACCGCATAGCTTAGGAGGAAAAGGGGATCCCGATCCGGGATCCCTCGACTCCGCAGACTCCGCTCGCAATGACAAGAAGTGCATGGGTTGGCGCCTGCTGGTTCTTGGGGTGACAAAAAACAAGAAGGGGGTCGATGTGCAGCTGGTTCTTGAGGTAACAAAAAGTCCACATTTTGGTCTGCATAACGTGACATTCTGATGTTGACTACTGCGATAGTCTCATCTAATGGAATCGCACAGCGGCGGAAGGCGGCGCGCGAGCGCGCGGCGCTGGTTCGAGCTCGAGCCGCCTGCGCCCGAACGATTGCGCCTGGAGACCTCGCCGCGCGTCTCGACCGTCGCGAGCTATGTGCTCACGCGCGCGGCCGAACGCTCGTGGGAGGTCCTCAATCAACATCTTGCTGAGCCGCAAGGCGCCGTGTTCTGGATTGGCGGACCGGCGGGATGCGGTAAGACGCATTTCCTTGACTACGTAATCGCGCTGCAAAGCCAGGCCGGCGCGCTCGACGCGCAAAATACCCGCCGCCTGGTGTGCGGGCTCGAGCTGGTCGGGCAGGTGAATGCTGCGGAGGTCGAGCTGTTCCTGCTGACCGTCCTGGCCGAGCAGATCGGCGGCGACCCGCGCTCGTCGGGCGATCTTTTCCGGCAGATGCGCGGTGCGGCCGCGTTGAAGGTGGGCCTCGAGACCGCGCGGCGGACCGGAATCACGGCGATAACGGTCGCGATAGATTTCGGAATGTCGCAATGCGAGTCGGCGGCGGACTTCTTCAAGATGCTGGGGCAGGTTGCCGCGTCGTTCCGCCAGGTAAAGTTCACCGTGATCGCAGCCGGTCGCGCGACGGCTCCGGAAGCGGCGCGTCCGCTTGCGGTGGCGCCGCGCGATGCGAACGAGGAAACGATCGTCGCGGTGCGCCGCGCGCGGCGGCTGGTCGAGGACGCCGAGCTCGATGCCGGCATCGCGTACGCGGGAATAGATACGGCGGGCTTGGCGCCCGACGCTATTTTCCCGTTCCATCCGGTGGCGCTAAGCGCGCTTCGAACAATCGCCACTCGTCCCAAACCAGCCGGTGAGAGTTCCGAGCCCGCCACGATCGTATCGCTGTCGCGCCTGGCGCGCGAAGTGTTGTCTTCGCCAATTTTCGCCCGCGCCGCGGCGGCGGCGAATCGCCGGCGCGGCTTATCTACCCACCCGACCTGACGATGAACGCGGTAATTTCAAGCCAGGTCAAGGCGCTCCTGGCTGAAGCCGGGCGCGCCGCGTGGAAGATTGCGCGCGACCGGATCGCCGACCTGGATGGCTACGAGAAGGACCTCGCGCGCGAAATTATCGACTCGCTGATCATGGAGAATGTGTGCGGCGGCACGGCCGCGCTGGCGATCGAAGAACTGCAGGCGCGAGTGCCGATGGTCGCGCGCGGCGGTACGGCCGATGAGCGGGCGCTTGCGGCCGTGCGCGAGTTGTTGCGCCGATTGCAGGTGTCCACCGGCGGCGTGATCCGTTTCGAAACCGACGCGGCCCGCTTCGACCCGGAGGCCGCCGGCGCGCCGGAGCTCGCGGCGTTTAACGCGGTGCTCGAGCTGGCGCACCGATTCGATCCGCGGCTAACGCTCGCACGCGACCGCGAGGCGCTGGACGCACGCCTGAAACGACTCGAAGCCGCGATGGCCGGCGCGGTCGAGACCGCAATCCGCACGCGCAACGTGCTTGCGATGGCGCTTACCGAAGCGAACCTCGAGATGCCCGCGGCTAATCGCGCGGCCATCGCGGAATATATCGCGCTTGCGGAATCGGGCGCGGCGGCGATGCTCGCGGCGGCCGCCGATCGAGCCTATCTCGCGTCGGCCATCCAAATCGCCGGCGCCTTCGAGGCAATCGCGGCCGCTTGCGAGTCGATCCCGCGGATGCGCTCGATGCGCGAGTTTCTCAATGCGACCGGGCTGCGCGCGGCGCCGGGCGAGGCCGGCTTATCGGAAAGCGTCGCGCGCGAATCGGCGGTCGTTTCATTGGAGACCGAGTGCGAACTGCTCCGAGTGGAACTTGGGCCGCGAATCCTGACGGGCCCGCCGCGCAGTCTGGACGCGCTGGAAGCGCGTTTTCAAAAATTCAAATGGACCTACGTGCAGTGTTATCTGAGCGCGCATGCGCGATGGTGCTCGAAGATGGAGCGGCTGGAGCTGGTTGCAGCCGACGCGCGGCGCTACTTCGGCGCGCTCACGCGGCTCAACGCGATCGCCGCGCTTGGTCCCCCCGAAGGCGCGCACCTGGGGGCGCAGGTGGCGGAGCTGAGCGCGCGCGTGGTGCGATGCGAGCTTAAGGACGCGATCGCGCCCGAGACGACGCCGCGATGCTCGAGCTGCGGATTTCAGTTGGGCGCGGCGCCCCCACAGGCGGAACTCGAGGAAGCGATGGAGGGGATTCGCCGCGCGCTCGAGATCAAACTGGCGGCGCTCTCGCAAAGCATGATCGCGCGGCTGATTCGCATTCACGACCGCGAGCATCGCCTCGAAGGATTTCTGAAAATCACGCAGGCCGCGCAGACCGACGCGCTGGTGCGGGTGCTCGACGAAAAGCTCGCGCGATACCTGGCGCAGGTGCTCGACGAGAATCAGACAGCGGATGCGGGGTTTCCCCGGCTAAGCAGATTTCGCTCGGGATAACCGAAAAAAACCAGCGCGCGGAAGTTCGGCTAGCGAGCCGGCGCCTTGCGCTTCTTCGGTTGGCCGGGAGGAAACGCACTCGCGCGCTTGCGCCGCGGGCGAACGTTGAGACGATCGAGCAGCCGGAAGTACGAATCGCGGACGATTTCCAGTCCCCACAGCAGCGTCAGACCCAACGCCCGGCCCACTCCGCCAGCGACTTCCCCCACCAGACGACGGCCGCGCAGCGGCTGGATTTGAACCTCGACGCGAGCTTTATTTTCGACGCTTTCCATCACGGTTCAGAGTAAGTTGCCAGGCGCCTGGATGCAACCATCCTGCCCGCGCCTGGCAACCCTGTTATCGCGTCAGCGAATCTGAGGACCAGTCGCCTACGGCGACGGTGACGCCGCGGGCGCCGCGGGCGCGGCGGGCGCTCCGCTTTCGTCTGCTCCAAGAATCGTGATCTTCACGTCGTCGAATTGCGCCTGCGAATCGTCGCGCGCCCACACTCCGATTTTGCCTTTGGCTATTTTGTGTTCGTCGAAATCGAAGATCATCTTGTCATCGTCGTAACACATGAAGTGCCCGCCCTGTACCGTGACCTTGAGCCGGTACCAGGTGTCCTTGTCGGTCGGCACCACGCTCTGCTTGAGCGGGACGATCTGCCCGTTGGTCATCCGCGACAGCGCGAAGTAATCGCTCGGGCATCCCGCCGAAAGCAGGTAGAAGTTCTTCTCATCGACGTAGCGGAAGATCAGCCCGCCGGAGCAATCGAAACGTCCGCCCGCTGATTTGAACTGAGCTTCGAGAGTAAAGTCGGAATACTCAGTCGGGTCGGTTTCAATTGCCATTGGGTAATACTCCAGCGCGCTGGTCAGCGACTTGAGCAGACGCCCCGCGGGCAGGCCGAATGTATTGGGCTTGCTCGGCGCGCTCGGATCCGCAATCACCTGCCAATCGCCCTCCAGTGCTTTCCATCCCGCGGCCATTTCGCCCGCTTTGTCCTGATCGAAATTCCACACGTGAACTTCAGGCGTCGGCGTGGCCGTCGGCGTTACGGTACCCGTCGGGGTCTCGACCGCTTTCTTTTTTTGCCGCGAATGAGCGGCGGGGCTGACGACCAGTACCGTCACTACTATGCCTGCTGCGACGACTGCGGCGCTTCGCAGCCAGGAATTTCCCGTCTTCATCTATCCTCTCTCCGCTTCGATGAGCTTGATGGCCTTAATTCTCAATTTGGTGGATCGACTATCGAGTCGGCGCGAGTTTCGCCAATCAACGGCGTCCCTGTCAAGCTGAGCTTTTTTCAGTCATCCACCACGCCCCCCGAATGCCTCGATGCGCCCACAACTTGCTCTTCCCGCCCAATAGCAATTGCTGATCTACTTTCGCTTTTTCTTCGATTACTAACTATTCGATCCAATAGTCAGTTTATCTCATCTCACCACCCGCCAATTGCTTGACTAAAGTGGGAAAGAGTGGGATGGTGTGGAACGCTGGGGAGGAAACACGGTGTTCAGCGGCCGCTTCGACCATTCGATCGACGAGAAAGGCAGGGTGAGTATCCCTGTCCGTTTTCGCGAGGTTCTGCAGCGCGAGAATCACGATCGTCTTTATATCACCAATTTCCCTTTCGATGGACAGCATTGCCTGGCGCTCTATCCACCCAGCCAGTGGGAGACTCTCAACGCCAGTCTCCGCGCCAAGCCGCGATTCGATCCCCGCGTGCAGGTCTTCGAGACGCTGATCATCGGCGGAGCGCATGAGGTGCCCGTCGATCGCCAGGGACGGATTCTGATTCCGCCCAAGCTTCGCGAATATGCGGCGCTCGATCGCGAGGTCACGTTTTCCGCGCGCCAGGATCATTTTCAACTTTGGGACAAGCAGATCCTCGAGAAGGTTTTGAAGGCCTCCGAGGAGAAGATAATGGATCCGGAATTTTTTTCGAAGCTGGGTCTGTGACGAGTGATGAGTCTGGCGGCCATAGACGAAGACGACGCGGCGGACCGGAGGCATGTGCCGGTGATGGTGGAGGAGGTGTGCGGGCTCCTGTCCGCACACGGTCCGCTCGCGTTCGTCGACGTGACCGTCGGCACCGGTGGCCATGCCGAGGCGATGCTGCATGCGACCGGTGCGCGGATGCTCGGGCTGGATCGCGATGGCGATGCCTTGGCGGTCGCGCGCGAGCGTCTGGCGCAGTTCGGCGATCGCGTGATGCTGGAGCGCGCGGATTTCGGCGAAGTCGCCGCTACGATGAAGCATCACGGCTTCGACGGCGCCGACGCGATGCTCGCCGACCTGGGCATGAGCAGCTACGCGCTCGACGACCCGCAGCGTGGCTTTTCATTTCGGCTCGACGGTCCGCTCGACATGCGCATGGACAGCCGCCAGCCGGTCCGCGCGCGCGACATCGTCAATGAAGAGAGCGCCGAGGAGCTTGCCCGCATCATCTATACCTACGGCGAGGAACGGGCGTCGCGGCGCATAGCCAGGCTGATCGTCGAGGCGCGCCGGCGCGCTCCCATCGAGACCACCGGCGAATTGCGCGCGATCGTCGAGCGCGCCCTCGGTGCCCATCGGCGCGGCGGGGCGCATCCTGCCACCCGCACCTTCCAGGCTCTTCGCATCGCGGTGAATCACGAGATGGAAAGTCTCGCCGCGCTTCTGCGCGATGGCCCCGCGACGCTGAATCCCGGCGGCCGGATGCTGATTATTTCGTATCATTCGCTCGAAGACCGTCCGGTCAAGGAGCGTTTTCGCGAGCTGGTGCGCGCCGGTGGCTATGCGGCGATTGCGCGCAAGGTGATCAAGCCGTCGTCGTCGGAAACTTCGCGCAACTCGCGTGCGCGCAGCGCAAGGATCCGATGCATCGAGCGGAGCGCACGATGAGCGCGCGGGTTAAGCCGACTAAGCGGCCGTCGAGGGCGGTGCCCGCCGTGCTCGGCGCGCTGATCGCGGTCGTCGGATTCGCGACGTTGATGATCCGGCTGGAAGTGACGCGGGAAGGCTATCGGCTTCCGGCCTTGCAAGATGAAATCTCCCGGCTGCAGGACGAAAATCGCGAGCTGCGCCTGACCGCCGCGCAACTCAGCTCGCACGACCGCCTGCGCGCGCTCGCCCCGCAATATCATCTGGCGCCGCCCGGCCGCGGGCAGGTGGTGATGCTCCCATGAATCGATCGCACAACCAGCGGCGCACTCGAATCGGAGCGCTCACGCTCGTGCTGGCCGCCTTGTTCGGTTTCGCGGTAATCCGCCTCGTGGTGCTGGTCGCCATTTATGGGCCGCGCTTGAACTCGCTCGCCCGCCACGAGCATACCGGCGAGACCGAACTCGCGCCCGTGCGCGGACCCATCGTCGATCGCAACGGCCAGCCGCTGGCGCTATCGGCCGAGACCCGCTCGGTTTACGCGCGCCCGCGCCGGGTGCTCGAGTCGAGCACCCCCGCCGAGCGCAAGAAGCTCGCCGCAATTCTGATGATGCTGCCGATTTCGCTCGAATCCAGGCTCAACAAGGACGCGCCGTTCGTCTGGCTCGAGCGTCGAATCTCACCGGACAAGGCGAATGCTGCCGAAGCGCTCGGCATCGACGGTATCGGCACGATCAGCGAATACAAGCGGTTTTACCCGGAGAGCAACCTGGCCGCGTCGGTGGTGGGGTTGGCGGGGATGGATGGCCAGGGGCTCTCCGGGTTGGAGTTGGAATACGACAAGCTGGCCCGCGGCGAACCCGTCGAGC
Source organism: uncultured delta proteobacterium (assembly GCA_963813785.1). Lineage (GTDB taxonomy): Bacteria > Desulfobacterota > Binatia > Binatales > Binataceae > Binatus. The sequence continues at coordinate 105,295 of CAWFAJ010000012.1, forward strand.
TGAGCTTCTATCGTGACGCCCTCGGCCATCCGATTTTCGACAGCCCGATGGCGCTCAAGGCGCCCGAGCCCGGCGCGCAGCTCGAGCTCACGATCGATTCGTCGATCCAATCGCTCGCCGAAACCGGGTTGGCCGCCGAAGTAGTTCAGAGCGGCGCGAAACGCGGCAGCGCAATCGTGCTCGATCCTTTTACCGGCGAAGTGATCGCGATGGCCAACGTCAGCGCCGGCGGCGTCGATGTCCACGACCGTCTGCACAACCCGGCGGTTGAGGATGCGTTCGAGCCGGGCTCCACGATGAAGGGAATTCTCGGCTCGATTGCGCTGGCCGATCACGCGATCACCCTCGATCGCCAATTCTACTGCGAGGACGGACACTTCACGGTCGGTCGCCGCACCATCCACGATCACAGCCGTCACGGATGGCTCAATCTCGGCGGCATCATCGAAGTGTCGTCGAATATCGGCGCGGCGAAAATCGCGTTGACGCTCGGCTCGGACCGCTACCACGATGGACTGCGCGCATTTGGCATCGGATCGCGCACCGGGATCGATTTGCCGGGCGAAGCCGCCGGGATGCTGAGCAAAGCCTCGGGATGGAAGGAAATAGATCTTGCCAATCACGGTTTTGGGCAGGGCGTGGCGGTCACCCCGATCCAGCTCGCGGTGGCCTACGCGGCGATCGCCAACGGCGGAAATATCATCCGCCCCTACGTGGTCAGCGCTGCTTACGACGCCGCGGGCCGCGCGCTCCTCACCCATACGCCGCAAGTGATGCATCGCGCGATTTCGCCCGATATCGCCCATCAGATGAACCTCCTGCTGCGCAACGTCGTCATGTCCGACGGCGGCACCGCTGCCAAGGCTCGCGTTGACGGCTTTATCGTCGCGGGCAAGACCGGCACGGCGCAGATGGTGAATCCGGAAAACGGCGCCTACTATCAGAATCGCCACGTTTCGTCGTTCGTCGGATTTTTGCCGGCGGACGATCCCCGCCTCCTGATCCTGGTCGCGCTGTACGATGTAGGCCACGAACATTTTGGCGGATTGATCGCGGCCCCCGTGTTCAGCGAAATCGCGCAGGGCGCGGTTCGCGATTTGAATATCACCGCGCCCACTCAGCCCTACGATACCGCCGGCATGATCCCGATGCCCGATTTCGGCAAGGATTCGGCCGGCCGCAACTCGGACCCCAGGAGCGCGCCTGATGCGGCCGCCGACGTGGACGACTATCTGCCCGTGCTGACCGGTTCGAAACTGACGCGTGCAACGCCCGATTTCGCGGGCTTGAGTCTCAGGCGCGCGATGGAGTTGGCGCGCATCTCGCGCGTCAACGTCGATGTGCACGGCGGCGGCTACGTGGTCGCGCAGGATCCGCGCGCCGGCGCTCCGCTCAATCATTCGACGGTTAAACTGACGCTCGCGCCGATTGTCGCCGACACTGAAGCCGCCACCGCGATCGATTCCGCCGTCGTGCCCGCGTCTTATTTCAGCGCCGCCGGCCGCGTGGCCGGGCGAAAGTGAAAAGTGGAACTTGGTGAATTGCTCAAGGGACTCGACCTCCGTCGAATCGACGGTGACCTGAACGTGGAAATCACCGGCCTCAGCTACGACTCGCGTCAGACGAGGCCCGGTCATCTGTACTTCTCGACTGCCCGCGATCCAAAGCGGAACCGGGCCAACATTGACGATGCATTAAACCGTGGGGCGCGCGCTGTGGTGGTTGGGGGATGGGATGGTGGAATGGCGCGCCCCGCGGTGACCCTGGTCGAGAGCGAGCGGCCGCGCCTGCTGATGGGCGCGGCCGCGTCGCGCTTCTTCGGTGCGCCCAGCGAGCGCGTCGATTTGATCGGCATCACCGGAACCAGCGGCAAGACCACCACCAGCTACATCCTCGCGTCGATTTTCCAGGCGGCCGGCATGCCCGCCGGGATCATCGGCACCATTGGCATCTTCATCGCCGGCAGAAAAATCTACAGCGGACTTACCACCCCCGAGTCCATCGACTTCGAGTCCGCGCTCGCCCAAATGGAGCGCGAGGGCGTGCGCCACGCGGCGGCGGAAGTCTCGTCGATCGGCATCGCCGAAGGGCGGGTCGATGCGCTCAGCTTTCGCGCCTGCATGTTCACCAACCTCGGTCGCGACCATCTCGACTATCACGCGACCATCGAGGACTACTTCGCGGCCAAGCTGCGGCTGTTCACCGAGATCCTGCCGCGCAGCCGGCGCGCGGACACGGTCGCGGTGGTGCGCGGCGACGATCCGTTCGGCCAACGGGTGCTCGAATCGGTCAAGGGCTCGAAAATAAGTTTCGGCCTGGACCGCTCGCTCGACGTGCATCCCGAGACCTTCGACGCGGACTTGCGCGGGCTTCGCGCCACGCTGTCGGTGCTCGGCAAAAAGATCGAAATCGTTTCGCCGCTGATCGGCGAAATCAATTTGCTCAATATCCTGGGCGCGTCGGCTCTGTCGGCGGCCCTGGGTGTCGAATCAGGGGCGGTGGCGGATGGGGTGCGGCGATGCCCAGGGGCCCCCGGCAGGCTCGAAGCGGTCCAGGCGAAAGCGGGCGTGACAGTGCTGGTCGATTATGCACACAAGCCCGACGCGTTGGAGGCGGTGCTGACCGCGCTGCGCCGCATCCGCGCAGGCAGGATCATCTGCGTGTTCGGATGCGGCGGAGACCGCGATCGCGGCAAGCGCCCGATCATGGGTGAAATTGCGGGACGGCTCGCCGATCTTCCGGTGCTGACCTCCGACAATCCGCGCAGCGAAGACCCGATGGCGATAATCGCCGAGGTCGAGGATGGATTGATCGCGGCGGGACGTGTGCGAATCTCTAATCCGAAGGACTTTGCGCTTGCCTCAACCCGCGGCGGATATATCGTGGAGCCGGATCGGCGTGCCGCGATCGCCATCGCGCTCGCAATCGCGGCGGCGGGCGACGCGGTTTTGATCGCGGGCAAGGGACACGAGGACTATCAGTTGGTCGCAGGGCGCGTGCTTCCGTTCGACGATCGGGTCGTGGTCCGCGAGATTGCGGCGCAACTCGGCGGCAGGCAGAGTTGATACTCGGCGAGCCGCGCGATGCTCTACCTGCTGCTCTACCCCCTGCACAAATATTATTCCGGCTTCAATGCGCTCAGGTACGAGACCCTGCGATCGGTCCTGGCCGGGCTGGCGGCGCTGGCGCTGTCGTTGGCTCTGGGACCCATTCTGATCGACCGGTTCCGCGAGCTGCATATCGGTCAGACGATTCGCGAGGTCGTTCCGCAGGCGCATCAGAAGAAGGCCGGCACGCCCACGATGGGCGGCCTGCTGATCGTCGCGTCGATGCTGGCGGCGACCCTGCTGCTCGCCAACATCCTCAATCCGTACGTCTGGATCGCGATCTTCGTGACCCTGACCTTCGGCGCGATCGGTTTCACCGACGACTACCTCAAGCTCACCCGCGGCAAAGGGCTGGGTCTGAGCGGCCCGGTCAAGCTCGCCTGGTCATTCTCGTGCGCCTTCATCGCCGCCGCGTGGCTGGTCCTGTATCTCGGCTTCGACACCCATCTGGCGGTGCCGTTCCTGAAAAACGTTCATCCCGATCTTCACTGGTGGCTTTATATCCCGTTCGCGATGCTCGTGATCGTGGGATGCTCGCACGCGGTGAACCTGACCGACGGACTCGACGGCCTCGCCATTGGACCCGTGATGACCGTCGCGCTCACCTACTGGACCTTCACCTACGTCGCCGGCAACATCAAGTTCGCGACCTATTTGCAGATTCCGTACATCGCCAACGTCGGCGAGGTTGCGATTTTCTGCGCGTCGATCATCGCCGCGTCGCTTGGCTTCCTCTGGTTCAACGCCTACCCGGCTTCGATGATGATGGGCGACGTGGGCGCGCTTGCGCTGGGCGGCGCGCTCGGAACGGTAGCCGTGCTCGCCAAGCAGGAACTCGCGCTGGCAATCGCCGGCGGAGTGTTCGTCGCAGAGGCGCTCTCAACCATCATTCAGCGTTACTATTTCAAGGCGACGCACAAGCGGTTCTTCCTGATGGCGCCGCTGCACCATCACTTTGAACTCAAGGGCATCCCCGAAACCGTGGTCGTCATCAGATTCTGGATTGTATCGATCGTGTGTGCGCTGGTCGCGCTGAGCACGCTGAAGCTGCGTTGATGGAACTGTCGGACAAGCGCGTGATGATCGTGGGACTGGGAGTCAGCGGACTCGCCGCGGCGCGGTTCCTTGCTTCGCGCGGCGCCAAACTCGTGATGACGGATCGACGCATCGACATCGAGCGCGGCAAACTGCCCGCGGGCGCGTTGAAACTGGGAGCCGAAGATCCAGGCTGGATCGACGGCATCGACCTGGTCGTCACCAGTCCGGGGGTGCCGCGCGATTCGATTCTGCTGCGGGCTGCCACCGGGCGCGGAATTCCCGTAATCGGTGAAATCGAACTCGCCAGCCGCTTTCTCGCCGCGCCAATCGCCGCGGTCACCGGCACCAACGGCAAGAGCACGGTCGTGGTGCTCCTCGGCGAGATCTTGAAGGCCTCGGGACGGCGCACGTTCGTCGGCGGCAACCTGGGCACGCCGTTGATCGACGCGGTCGATGGCAAGTGGGACGTCGCGGTCGTCGAGGTGTCGAGTTTCCAGCTCGAATGGATCGAGAAATTCCGGCCGCGCGCCGCCGTGCATCTGAATCTGAGCGACGATCACTTCGATCGCTATCGCGATCTCGCCGACTACGGCCGCGCCAAAGCGCGCTTGTTCGAAAACCAGGATGCTTCGGACTACGCGATTCTGAATCGCGACGATCCCAATGTTTGGAAGCTCGCGGGCGGCGTGCGCTCGCGGGTGATCGGCTTCGGGCATGCGCGCGGCGACGGCGAGGCGTCGATTTGGTTCGACGATCGCTCAAACGCGATCGTCTTCGATTTGGATTTCGACGCCGCGCGTCGTGGGCGAATCAGCCTTGAAGGATTTCGTCTGCGTGGGCGGCACAACATCTCCAATGCGATGGCGGCGGCGGCAGCAGCGCTCGCGCTTGGTGTCGGGGCTGAAGATATAGAACGCGCGCTCGCCTCATTTCGCGGACTGCCGCATCGAATCGAAGTCGTCCATGCGCGTGGCGGCGTGACTTATATCGACGACTCGAAGGGGACCAACGTCGGCGCGGTGGTCGAGGCGATCGACGCGATCGCGGCGCCGATAATTCTGATCGCCGGCGGTCTCGACAAGGGCGGAGATTACGCGCCGCTGAGGCGGCCGCTCGGCGAGAAGGTCAGGCTTGCGATTTTGAACGGAGCGGCGCGGGACAGGATGGCGGCGGCGCTCGAAGGTGCGACGCAGATCGAATCGGTGGCGACTCTACGCGAAGCGGTCGAACATGCGGCGCGCTCGGCGCGCCCGGGTGACACGGTGCTGCTGTCGCCGGCGTGCTCGAGCTTCGATCAGTTCAAGGACTATGCGGAACGCGGCAACGTATATAAAGAGCTGGTTCGGGCGCTTTGACGCGGTAACCTATCGGCGTCCCGACCCGTGGCTGTGGCTGCCGGCGGCGGTGCTGCTGTTGCTCGGGCTGCTGATGGTGCTGAACACGACGTACTTTCTCGGCATCGAGAAAAACAACGACGGGTTCCATTTCTTCAAGCTTCACCTGGCGCACATCGCGGCCGGCTTCGTCATTTTGATCCTGCTGTCGCAATTCTCGCTGGCGGGTCTGCGCCGAATCGCGATGCCGTTGTTCATCGTGTCGATCGTGATGCTGGTGCTGCTCTACGTTCCGGGGCTCGGGCTGATGAAGGGCGGCGCGCGGCGCTGGCTCAAGCTGGGACCGGTGGTCGCGGAACCGTCGGAGCTGGTGAAATTCGCGCTGGTGTTTTTCCTCGCCAGGTTCCTGAGCAAGCGCCAGGAGCGGATGCGCGAGTTCAAGCATGGACCGCTGGCGGTCTTTCTGATCGTCGGGCCGATCACGCTGATGATTCTCAAGCAGCCGGACTTCGGCAGCACCGTGATGATCGCGCTGATCCTGTTCGCGATGCTGTGGGCGGCGGGCGCGCGCTGGCAGCATCTTGCGGCCGCGGGCAGCGGAGCGCTCGGACTGTTGGTATTTCAGGCGGTAGCAAAATCCTACCGCATGAAGCGGCTCACGACGTTCCTCGATCCATGGTCGGTCGCGCGCGGCGCCGGCTTTCAGCTGGTGCAATCGTTCATCGCGCTCGGCGAAGGCGGCAAGTGGGGCGTAGGTCTCGGCGCGGGCCGCCAGAAGATGTTCTATCTGCCGGAGGCGCACACCGATTTTGTTTTCGCGGTGGTCGGCGAGGAGTTCGGCCTGGTCGGGGCGGCCGTTGTGATCGCGCTCTTCCTGGTGATTCTGTTTCGGGGGATGCGAATCGCGCACGACGAGCCCGATCCGTTCGCAAGCTTGCTGGCCGTGGGACTGACCGCGCTGCTCTCGATTCAAGCGCTGATCAACATGTCGGTGGTGATCGGACTGATCCCGACCAAGGGGCTGCCGCTGCCGTTTTTGAGTTACGGCGGCACTTCGATCATCATCGCGATGGCGGCGTTGGGCGCGCTGCTCGCGCTCGGGCGCCGGCCGGCGGTGCGATGAAGGTGATAATCGCAGGCGGCGGCACCGGAGGACATCTTTTTCCGGCCGTCGCGCTGGGCGAGGAACTGATTCGCGAGCGTCCCGGCATCGAGGTGCTGTTCGTCGGCACGAGCGCGGGTCTCGAGGCGAAGTGGTTGCCCAAAAGCGGGCATAGTTACGAATTATTCGAGATGCATGGAATTCGCGGCCATAGCGCGATCGAGCGGGTGCGCGCGTCGCTGGAATTCATTCGCGCGATCGGGCTCGGGCTGTCGCTGGTCAGGCGCTTTCGTCCGAGCATCGTGGTGAGCGCCGGTGGATATGCGTCGGCGTCGATGGGTGCGGCGGCGATAATGACGCGGACGCCGCTGGTGTTGATGGAACAGAACACGCGGCCGGGTCTGGCGAATCGGATGCTGTCGAGATTCGCTGACAAAATCTGCGTCGGCTTCAGCGACAGTGCGGCTTATTTCAGTTCCTCTAAAGTCGCGGTCACGGGCAATCCAACCCGGTTTCAATACCGTCCTGACCGATCGTCCCGGGAGCCCGGACAATTACAAATCCTTGTTTTAGGCGGTTCATCGGGAGCGCATCGCCTCAACATTGGCGTTGTAAGCGCTTTGAAAATCTGCGGAAAAAGTGTTATAAATTTGAACGTTGTCCACCAGACCGGGGAGGCGGATGAGGAGTTGGTGAGGAGTGCATACCGCGAAATCGGGTTCGCGGCGGAGGTGGTGCCGTTTATCGACGACGTCGCCGACGCCCTGCATCGCGCCGATCTGGTTATCGCGCGCTCAGGCGCGATGACGGTCACGGACATTGCTCTTGGCGCGCGTGCGGCCATTTTTGTGCCTTATCCGTTCCATAAGGATTTGCAACAACTGCACAACGCGCGCGTGATCGAAAAGCGCGGCGGAGCGATAATAGTCCGCGACGACGAGCAGCTTGCGTCCAATCTCGCGCGCGAACTTGATGCGCTTACCCGCAATCCGGCGCGGCTGGACGAGATGGGTCTGCGGGCGCATCAGGCGGCGCATCCGGACGCCGCTCGCCACGTAGCCAGAATATGTTTTGAAGTTGCGGAGAAAGCAGCAGCGTGAGTGAACTGCTCGCAAATGGTCTCTTGACCCGTCAGCGGCGGCTGCATTTCGTCGGAATCGGCGGCGCGGGGATGAGCGGAATCGCGGAGCTGTGCCTGAAGCTCGGGATGCGGGTCAGCGGATGCGATGTGAAACCATCGGCGGCGATCACGCGGCTCGCGTCGCTGGGTGCGCAAATCAGCCAGGGGCATCATCCGGCGCATCTGAAGGACGAGGCTGGCATCGACGCGGTGGTAATCTCGTCGGCGATAAAATTTTCGAATCCTGAAGTCGCGCGCGCGCGCGAGCTGAAAATTCCGGTAATCGCGCGCGCCGAGATGCTCGGTGAGCTGCTGCGGATGGCCAAGCTCGGCGTGGCGGTCGCGGGGACTCATGGCAAGACGACCACGACCGGTCTGATCGCGCTGATCATGGAAGAGGCAGACCTCGATCCCACGGTCGCGGTGGGCGGAAATATTCGCAACACGGGCACCAACGTCCGGCTGGGGCGCGGCGATTTCATGGTTGCCGAGGCCGACGAGAGCGACGCGTCGTTTCTGCTGCTGATCCCGACGATCGCGGTGGTGACGAATATCGATCCGGAGCATCTCGATCACTACGGCACGATGGATCGAGTGCGGCAGGCGTTTGCGGACTTTATCAACCGGGTGCCGTTCTACGGCGTTGCCGTGCTCGGAATCGACAACGTGAACGTGCGCGGCCTGATGGCGTCGATTCGCAAGCCGATGGTGACCTACGGCGTTGCGCAGGACGCGGATCTGCGCGCCGAGAAAATCGTAATCGACGGTCTTTCGACTCGCTTCGAGGTGATTCGCAATGGCGAGCATCTTGGCGCAGTGACGATACCGACGCCGGGCGTGCATGTTGCGCTGAACTCGCTCGCGGCGATCGCGGTCGCGATGGAAATCGGAATCAGTTTCGAGTGCGCGGCGGCGGCGCTGGCGAAGTTCGGCGGAATCAGCCGGCGATTCGAGATCAAGGGCGAAGCTGCCGGACGAATCGTGCTCGACGACTATGCCCATCATCCGGCGGAAGTGCGCGCGACGCTGGCCGCGGTGCGGGCGTCGTTCAAGCGCCGGGTAGTGGCAGTCTTCCAGCCGCATCGGTACACGCGGCTGCGCGATCTGTTCGACGATTTCCTGTCGGCCTTCGACGATGCCGACGTGCTCTACTTGCTTGACGTGTATCCGGCCGGCGAGGAGCCGATTGCCGACGTCTGTGCGCGGCGTCTGTACGAGGCGCTGCGTGCCCGCGGGCATCTCGAAGTGCATTACCTCGGCGCCGAGGAAGATCCCGCGGCGCGCATCGCGTCAGGCTCGCGCGCGGGCGACGTGATCGCGACTTTGGGCGCGGGCGATATCTACAAGATGGGCGGCGAAGTAATGGACGCGCTCAGCGCCGAGGTCAAAATCCATGAAGGCGCTTGAACGCGAGCTGCGCGAGAGATTTGGCGCGCGAGTCCGCTGCGCGATGCCGCTGGCCGAGCTGACGTCGTTTCGCATTGGCGGGCCCGCGGACTTGTTCGTCACCGTCGAGGACGAGGCCGAGCTGATGCACGCGAAGGGGTCGGCGTATCGCGCGGGCCTGCCGTGCTTCTGCCTGGGCGCGGGGACCAATCTGCTGGTGAGCGATCGCGGGATGCGCGGGTTGGTAGTGAGGCTCGGCGATGGCTTCGGAAAAATAAAAATTGACGGCACGAAAGTCGTCGCGGGCGCCGCGGCCGCGTTCGGCACCCTGGTCGAGGCGGTGGTCGATCTGGGTCTTGAGGGGCTCGAATTCGGCGAGGGCATTCCCGGCACGGTCGGTGGCGGATTGGTGATGAATGCGGGCGCGTTCGGCGGCGAAATCGCCAGGGTGGTCACCCTGGTCCACGGCGTCAGCGAGGCTGGCGAGGCGCTGGCGCTGACCAGGGACGAAGTCAAGTTCGCATACCGGCGCACCGAGTTGCCGGCGCACTTCGTAATCACGCGCGTCGATTTCCAGCTGGCTCGCGGCGATCGCGCGCAGCTGATGGCGCGAGTCGCGGAAGTAAGGGCCAAGCGTGCTTCGCGCCAGCCGCGGGGCGTGCCGAATGCGGGATCGATCTTCAAGAATCCGCCCGGCAAGTTTGCGGGGAAGCTGTTGGAAGGCGCGGGTCTGAAGGGGACGCGGCTGGGCGGCGCGGCTTTTTCCGATCAGCATGCAAATTTTATCGTGAATCTTGGCGGCGCTCAGGCCGCCGACGTGCGCGCACTGATCGACATGGCGCGCGCCAAGGTCAAGGAGCAGAGCGGCGTCTGGCTTGAACCGGAGGTTAGGCTGGTCGGCGACTGGTGACGCGGGATTGAGGTGGCGGGGTGGCGGTTCGCAGCGGTGGAAATAGGGCGGTGGCAGGATGGAGTCCGCGGTTGGGCGGGCTGGTCGTCTGCGCCTTTTTTGCGCTGGGCGTGATGACGGGATTCAGCACGGCCGGCCGCGCAATCGCGCTCAAAGCTTCCGCGGCTCTCGGCGCATATCGCAATCAAATAATGAATTCGCTCGCGCCCGCGCGCACTGCCGTCGCGAGCTACCCGGCGTTGCTGACCCAATGGGCCGGGCGCGCCGGAATTTACCATCGCGCCAGCCACGCACCGGGCGCCGCGGCGCTGTCGGCGGGGGACGTGGGTGAAGGGGCGATCGCGATCGTCGAGCGGCGCGACGGCTTCTACCAGTTATTCAGCGGCGGCGAGCTTCGCGGACCGGTCTCGCCCGGGGTGCAGGGCGATCTGCCGGTGCTCAGCGGCGCGGCGCTCGACAACGCGCGCGGAACGCAGATGGTCGATTATGCGGCGGTGCTGGTGCGCGCGGAGGCGCAGTTGTCCGAAATTATCTCGGAAATGCGAATCAACGATGACGCGACCGCGTCGCTCTTCCTGGAGCGCGAACGCACCGAGGTGGTGATCGATCTCGATCGCGCGACGACGGAACTTCAGCGCGCGATCAAGGTGCGCCAGCAATGGCAGGGGCGCGAGAACCTGATCGCCGCGCTCGATTTGACTACGCCGGGGCAGGTGGTCGTGCGCCTGCATGCAGCCGAGGGTAACCATTCGAAACACAAGGGCGGGATTCGAAAAGTTTCGCTCCAGCCGAGCGGGGAGTCCGCGGCGCGATGAGAAATCTGCTCACCGGATTGGACGTCGGCACCAGTAAAGTGTGCGCAATCGTCGGCGAGTCGCTGCCCGACGGCCAGTTGGCGACGCTCGGTTACGGCATCGCGCCGTGCACGGGGCTGCGCAAGGGCGTGGTCGTCAATATCGAGGCGACGGTCGATGCGATCCGATCGGCGGTCGCGGAAGCGGAGAAAACTTCCGGCGTGCGCGTTGGTTCGGCCGTGGTTGGAGTTGCGGGGCCGCATATAAAGGGCCTCAACAGCCACGGGATCGTCGCGGTGCGCGGCGGTGAAGTCAGTTCGCGCGATGTGGATCGAGTGATCGATGCAGCGCGCGCGGTCGCGATCCCGCTCGATCGTCAAGTGCTGCATATCCTGCCGCAGCAGTTTGCGGTCGATGAGCAGGAAGGCGTGCGCGAGCCGTACGGGATGGCGGGAGTGCGCCTCGAGGCGCGCATTCATATCGTGACCGCGGCGCAGAGCTACGGCCAGAATCTCACCAAGTGCTGCGAGCGCGCGGGCGTCACCCCGTCGGAGATGGTTTTCCAGCCGCTGGCGTCGGCGGACGCGGCGCTGTTTCCCGAGGAACGCGAGCTCGGAGTCGCGCTGATCGATCTGGGCGGCGGCACCACCGACATCATCGTGTTTCATGGCGGCGCGGTGATGCATACCGCGGTGCTGCCGATTGGCGGCAACCATCTTACCAGCGATATCGCCGCGGGATTGCGCACCCCGATTTCCGAAGCGGAGCGGCTCAAGGTTACCTTCGGCGTGGCGACCAACCAGGTCGTGCGCCGCGAGGAGATGGTCCAGGTGCCGGGAGTCGGCGGACGCGAACCGCGGGTGATCGCGCGCCGCTTGCTCGGCGAAATAATCGAGCCGCGGATGGAAGAGATTTTCACGATGGTGCAGCGCGAGCTGATCCGCTCGGGGGTGGCCGACGGTCTTGCCTCGGGGGTGGTGCTGGTCGGAGGCACCTCGCTGCTGGAGGGCACGCAGGAACTTGCCGAGCGCATCTTCGGCGTGCCGGTGCGGCGCGGACTTCCGATCAACCTCAAGGGGCTGCCCGAAGAACTGATGAAGCCGATGTACACGACGGCCGCGGGATTGCTGCTGCATCAGAGCGCGGCGAATGGAATCGGCAACGGCGTGGGAAGAACCGGCCGGCTCGGGCGGCTGCGTTCGCGACTTGGCGATTGGGTGAGGGACTTCTTTTGAGAAGTCGGCGGAGACAGAAATTAATTGGGCAACAAGCTTTGCCAGTAGGTGGTGGAGGAGGATCTGTAATGATTGAGTTGGTGAGTAATCCCGACCCGGGCGCGAGGATCAAGGTAATCGGCGCTGGTGGATGCGGCGGCAATGCGGTCAACCACATGATCAATGTGGGGCTGCGCAACGTCGATTTCATCGCCGTGAATACCGACATCCAGGCGCTGCAGAATAATCATGCGGCGCTGCGCATTCAGATTGGCGACGCGATCACGCGCGGACGCGGCACCGGCGGCAATCCGGAAATCGGACGCAAGGCCGCGCTCGAAGACGAAGAACGAATCCGCGAAATCCTGTCGGAAGCGGAGATGGTATTCGTGACCGCCGGCATGGGCGGCGGCACCGGCACCGGCTCTGCGCCGGTGATTGCCCGCGTCGCGCGCGAGCTCGGCGCGCTGACCGTCGGCGTCGTAACCAAGCCGTTCCAGTTCGAAGGACGCCGCCGCATGGCGCAGGCCGAGGAAGGACTGCGCGAGCTCAAGAACGCGGTCGATACCCTCATCACGATTCCCAATCAACGCCTGCTCTCGGTCGCCAGCAAAAATACCTCGCTGAAGGAATCGTTTCAGAAGGCCGACGACGTGCTGCTGCAGGCGGTGCGCGGAATTTCCGAACTGGTCACCGTCCACGGCTTGATCAACCTGGATTTCGCCGACGTGCGATCGATCATGGCCGAGATGGGCATGGCGATGATGGGCGCGGCGACCGCCTCGGGCGAAAATCGCGCAGTCGAGGCCGCGCAGCGCGCGATCTCCAGCCCGCTGCTCGAAGACGTCTCGATCAAGGGCGCCCGTGGCCTGCTGATCAACGTGACCGGCGGCTCGGACATGGCGCTCTACGAAGTCAACGAGGCGGCCAGCCTGATCCAGGAAGAGGCGCACGAGGACGCGAACATCATTTTCGGCGCGGTGATCGACGACGCGATGTCCGACGAGATTCGCGTCACGGTTATCGCCACCGGATTCGGCGATCTCGACCGAGGCTCGGCGCGCTATTCGCCGTCGGGCGCTCCCGTCACCACTCCGATCGCGGCGGCCTCGACGCGGCCCGTCGATCCCATGGAGGTCAAGCAGCCGGCGCCCGCCCAGGCAGGGCAGGTGAGGATGTTCCCGGGCAACAAGCCGGTGCGCAGGATGGGGATGGTCGTGGACGACAGTTCGCTGGACATTCCGGCTTTCAGGCGGCGCGGCGAGGATGCGGGCCTGGTGGATGGAGAGCGGCTCGAGCCGAATTCGCTGCTCGACGGCGACGACAAGCTCGACATCCCGACCTTCCTGCGCAAGCATCTCGACTAGCGCCGGCAATTCGGGGAGCAGATACGGCACCGGAGTCCGCAGACGCTCTGGAGGCCGTATCTTGTCAGGGCTGGGAAAGGGGCAATTCATACCATCGCTTGTGGTCTAGTGGCATACGGGCCACAAGGGCTAGCTTTGTTCCGAAAAAAATAATTTTTCGCGCGCAGGTTCCCCGATGCTGGAGGCAGGCCGCGGCGATTATGATGAGTGTTGACCATAGGGGATCGAATAGCACGCGAGGAGCGGCGCGGGCAGGCTGAACAGTTCATCCCTATCCCGACGTTCCTGCGCAAGCATCTCGACTAGCGCCGCCGATCGCGCAAACAGTTGCGGCGCCGGAGTCTTACCACTCCCGCTGCTGGATTAGTGTCGGTATTGTGAGGTGAGCAAGGCGACGGGGGCTTGTCCGTGCCAGCAGCGGTTTCACTGAATTGCAACGAATGAAGAAAATTGTCAAAAAGATTTACGTTTTACTGCGATTTGTTTTCATGCCCGTCATTTTGCTCTTCCGGCCTACTGGAATGCGCATAGAGAGCATCGTGGCAAGCTGTACCGTGGGGGTCGTCGTTTTTGTCATCCCGCGAATCGTTCCGGCACGGTTTGGATTTGGCTTCGAAGTGGCGGTGATGACCGTAGGAACACTTTTGGCATATTCGTTTGCGGTGTGGGGTAAAGAGTTCGAAGACGCCCTCGGACGGGTCACAAACAAGGGAGGCATGGCTGTGAGCGAGGCGCAGCAGCCACGCAGATCGAAGCCTCACCCAATGAATCCAGTAAAAGCGTTGGTCAGAGTGTTATATTTTTCAGTGCGATTCATCTGTTCGCCTCTCCTTTTGCTTCTTCAGCCAACTGGAATACCCCGGGATCGTCTAGTGGCTTCTTTTACCTCGTTCGTCGCTCTTTTTGTGTTTTTTATATTCGCTGCGGCACGGCTTAGCGCAAACGTCGGCCTTGCGGTGTTGGGAGCAGGGGCGCTTTTAGGATATCTGTTCGCGGTGTGGGGCAAGGAGTTCGAGGCGCAGTAGCGTCGTCAAGGGGTCGCGTGAAAAACGCGCATGTTAGTTAAGGCCGGATAATCCACTCGGATTGCTTCCCTGGCCAGCGCGGCGCATATCGGCAGATGATATCTAAGGGAAACATTTGGGGCGGATATCCTATGGAGTCTATACCCCTGAAGGTGCCCGCGGACCTGCTGGAAGCGAGCCGGCGACGACGTCAGCAAAGGAGCGTTTCGCGATTCCAAAACCGGTACCGGCTTCGCTGGCGCGAAGCTGTCCGAGATCCTTCCTCGGCTCGCGTTGCTCGCGTCGTCAGGATGACAGAGGGTGCGGCGCAAACGCGTCGTATCTTGCGGGACCTGTCAGCGGCCGGCGGCGACTTGCTGCATGGATACGTTGCCGCCCAGTGATTTGAGAATCGCTTGACGGCGTTCCTTCAATCCCTCTGGCATCGTCGGACCGATCTTTTCGAAGAATTCGCCGGCGGATTCGAGTTCCGCCTTCCATTCCGTAAGATTTACCGCCAGCGCGTCTCGTGCGGCGGTCTTGGGCAGATCGAGGCCCTTCAGATCGAGGTCTGCCTCATTGGGAACGATTCCAACCGGCGTCCGCCGTCCACCGGCGCGTCCATGGATTCGATCGAGCATCCACCGCAGCACGCGCAGGTTTTCGCCGTAACCGGGCCAGATGAAGTTGCCGGCGTCGTCCTTGCGGAACCAATTGACCATGAAGACGCGCGGCGGCTTCTTGAGCGCGCTGTGTATCTTGAGCCAGTGAGCGAAATAATCGCCCATGTTGTAGCCGCAGAACGGCAGCATCGCCATCGGATCGCGCCGCAACACGCCCACCGCTCCTGCAGCCGCCGCCGTCGTTTCGGAACCCATCGTGGCGCCCATGAAGACGGCATGTGTCCAGTCCATCGATTCGAGCACCAGCGGCACCGTCGTCGCCCGCCGTCCGCCGAAGATGATCGCGGAGATCGGCACTCCCCTGGGATCGTCCGCTTGCGGCGCCCAGGCGGGATTGTTGCGCATCGGAGCCGTGAAGCGGCTGTTGGGATGCGCGGCCTTGTCCGGCGAGCCTTTTTTCCACGGGCGTCCCTGCCAGTCGAGCAGACCGTCGGGCGCGGGCACGTCCATCCCTTCCCACCACACGTCGCCGTCGGGAGTCATCGCGACGTTGGTGAAAATCGAATCATGCTCGACCGTCTTCATCGCGTTCAGATTCGATTTTGCGCTGGTGCCGGGCGCGACTCCGAAGTAGCCGTTCTCGGGATTGACCGCCCACAGGCCGCCGTCGGGACCGACCCGCATCCAGGCGATATCGTCGCCAATCGTGAAGACCTTCCAGCCCTTGAACTCGGCCGGCGGCGTCAGCATCGCGAGGTTGGTCTTGCCGCATGCGCTCGGAAACGCGGCCGCGACATAAGTGGTCTGGCCGTCGGGACTTTGCAGTCCGAGGATCATCGTGTGCTCGGCAAGCCAGCCTTCGTCGCGGCCGAGACAACTGGCGATTCGAAGCGCGAAACATTTCTTGCTGAGCAATGCGTTGCCGCCGTAGCCGCTGCCGACCGAGACGATCGTGTTGTCCTGCGGGAAGTGGCAAATCAGCCGGCGCTCGGGATTCAAATCGAGCGTGCAATGAATCCCCCGGTTGAAATCGTGCGACTCGCCAAGTTGATCGAGCGCCGCCGTGCCCATCCGCGTCATGATTCGCATGTTCAGCACGACGTAGATGCTGTCGGTGAGCTCGATGCCGACCTTCGAGAACGGCGACCGGAGCGGGCCCAGCACGTACGGCACCACGTACATCGTGCGCCCGCGCATCGAGCCGTCGAGCCATCCGCGCAGCTTGGCGTATGTCTCCGCCGGATCGGACCAGTTGTTGGTGGGTCCGGCGTCTATTTTCTTCGGGGTGCAGATGAAGGTCAGTTGTTCGGTGCGCGCGACGTCGTTGGGATTCGAGCGATGCAGGTAGCAGCCGGGCCGCTTGGCCTGATTGAGCTCGATCAGTATTCCCGCGGCGACCGCCTCTTTGGTCAGGCGATCTTTCTCCGCTTCGGAACCGTCGCACCACACAACCGCATCGGGCCGGGTGAGCCGGGCGACTTGCTTGACCCAATCGCGCAACGCGCGGCCACCGGTCGGTGATTTGGTTGTGTTGTCGGGGTTGGGCGTCACTTCATCGCTCCTCGGCAAAATTTGTGAGAGGTAATTCCTATTCTAACCCAGGTGCACAATGCAATCCTGCCAACCTCGGATCGTAATCGCGGATTTCCATTTCACTTGTAACCTACTAAATTGATATTACGCTTGAAAAGCTTTATTCACGCTGGCTTGAATGCGATTGCGGTGGCGCGCAGAACGACCGCCGGCAGCGACCGCGTCGGGCTTGCAAAGACCAATTTCTTCCGGTGATCGGATCGGCGGGTTGGACCTGAAAATCAGGATTGGAGGACAGCAAAAGTAAAATGGCAAGTACACCGCACGGCTTGGCGCTGCTGCGTGATCCGCAATTCAATAAATCGACCGCGTTCACTGAGTCTGAGCGCGAGGCGCTGGGCCTGCACGGCCTTTTGCCCGAAGGGATCGATTCCGAGGCAGATCAGATTCGGCGGGTGCATCTTCAGTTGTCGCGAAAACCCAACGATCTGGAAAAGTACATCTACTTGTCGCAATTGCAGGATACCGACGAAACGCTCTTCTTCTGCGTGCTCATGTCGGACCCGGTGCAATTCCTGCCGCTGGTCTACACCCCGACGGTCGGCGAGGCCTGCCTCCAGTTCGGCCACATCATGCGCCGCCCCAAGGGCCTTTACCTGTCGATCAAACGCAAGGGCCGCGTCCGCGAAATTCTCCGCAATTGGCCGCAGCGCGACGTCCGCTTCATTGTGGTCAGCAGCGGGCAGCGAATTCTGGGCCTTGGCGATCTCGGCGCAAACGGCATGGGAATCCCCATCGGCAAGCTCGCCCTCTATACCGCATGCGCCGGCGTGCCGCCCCAGTATTCTCTCCCCATCCTCATCGACTGTGGCACTAACAATGAGGCGTTGCTGCGCGACCCGCTCTACCTTGGCTTGCGCCAGACGCGCCCGCCAATCGCGCAGTTGGATGAGTTTGTCGAAGAATTCATAACCGCGGTCCAGGCAGAGTTCCCTAATTGCTGCGTCCAGTTCGAGGATTGGGCCGGCGCCGACGCCATCCGGCTGCTTGCCCGTTACCGCGACCGGATTTGCTGCTTCAACGACGACATCCAGGGCACCGCCGCGGTCGCCCTTGCGGGAATTCTTGGAGCGCTGCGCCCCACCGGCGGCAAACTCTCCGAGCAGACCTTCCTGTTTCTCGGCGCCGGTTCAGCCGCTATCGGAATCTCAGGCCTGTTGACCGAGATGATGATGCTCGACGGGATTTCAGCCGACGACGCCCGCGCTCGACTGTGGTTGTTCGACATAAACGGACTGCTGGAATCCACCCGGATTGACCTGGCTGAGTTCCACAAGCCTTACGCGCATCGCCACTCGCCCACCAAAGATTTTCTCGATGCGATCGAGTCGATCAAGCCCACCGCGATCATCGGCGTTAGCACGGTTGGCAAGGCCTTCAACCAGCGCGTGATCGAAACGATGTCGCGAATCAACCGCCGTCCGATTATCTTCGCCTGCTCCAATCCGACCTCGCACTCCGAGTGCTCTGCCGATGAGGCTTACCGCTGGTCCGATGGCCGCGCCATCTTCGCCAGCGGCAGCCCGTTTCCTCCGGTGCACCTTAGCGGCAAGACCTTTGTGCCCGGACAGGGCAACAACGTTTACATCTTTCCCGCCATAGGTCTGGCCGTCTATGCGACCCGCGCAACCCGCGTGACCAATGAGATGTTCATAGCTGCCGCTTGCGCGGTGGCGGAAAAGGTGACTCCGGCCCAGCTCGATGCCGGCCTCATCTATCCTCCCATCTCCACGATCCTCGACACTGAGTTATATGCTGCCGCGCGCGTGGCGGAGGTGATTTTTGCGCGCGGCTTGGCGCGCGTCCCGGCGCCCAAAGATATCGCGCAATTCGTCCGGGCGCAGACCTACAAACCCGAATACCAGCTGCTTCGATAAGAGTGTCTATGCAACCTATATGCTTGACCTATATCTTCGCCGCGGAGGCCTAGCAGGGTGTTGAAAAACTCAAATCGAAGGGCAGTTCGGGTCTCGAACCATTCAATACCCTGCGTAAAAGATGCTTCTTACCTACACATCTCCCCCAAAGGGGGAGACCAGTGAAAAACCCCGGGGGAGACAGAGAGAGGGAGCAGGCGTTGAAAATTACTTTTTCAACAGCCTGCTAGGCATCATGCCCGAGACTTTTAGAAGGAAAGCCCGGTCGCTCGGTTCTTCAACCGCCTCATGGGCCGGCGTCAAGCTCGGAATCGCGCCCGCATACATGCGCCTGCTCGAGGTCCGCGGCAGAAAATCGGGGATGACCTTCACCACCCCGGTCAACCTGCTTGAATTCCAGGGCCGGCGATGGCTGGTGGCGGCTCGCGGCGAGACTGCATGGGCCCGCAACGCGCGCGCTGCCGGTCGCGTCGTCCTGCGGCGCGGCGCAATTTCCGAATCGTTGACCGTTCGCGAGCTTGCCGACGCCGACAAGCCCGAGATTATCAAAGCGTTCCTCGATCGCTTCGCCTCCCAGGTTCAGCGTTTCTTCGACGTGCCCGCCGGCTCGCCCGCCGACGCGTTTCGCGCCGTCGCCTCGCGCACTCCGGTCTTTGAGCTGCTCGGCGACTCCTGAGAGGCCGCGAATTTATTTGTGATTGATCCCGCGCCGCCGACGGTCCCGACCCCGAATCACGAGCATCTCGATGCCGCCGGCGAGTCCGCCCGGCGCGAGCGGGTGACCGTTCTCGCGCTGGTCGCGATGCTCTTTTACCAGGGCTTCGCGGCCTCGATTCTCTCGGTCGCGGCGCCGTGGATCGGAACCAGCTTCCACCTCGATGGCGCCGGCATCGCCCGCCTGTTCGCATGGGTCTCGCTCTCGGCTCTGGGCGCGCTCGCGCTTTCGCGGATGATCGATCGGCACGGACGCCGCCGCATGATCCTGTGGTGCATGGCCGCGATTCCCGTTTGCAGCATCGCGGCCGCGCTCGCGGCCAATTTTGTCGCCTTCACCTCATTTCAGATCGCGCTCTACGCGGTCCTCGGCGCCGCCGGCGCCGGCTGCATCGTGATGCTTTCCGAGGAACTCCCCATCGCGCGTCGCGCCCGCGGCCAAAGCTTCGGCGGTCTGGCGGCCTCGGTGGGAGCCGGATTCTGCGTTTTCCTCATGCCGATCTTCGTCGCCTACGGGTGGTCGTGGCGATGGATGTTCGTGATTTCGGCGGCTGGCGTCGCGATGCTGCCCGCGATGGCGCGGCTGTTGCCCGAGAGCGAGCGATGGGAACTCTCTGAAAGTGCGGGATTCACCGCCAGGTCGCACTTTTACGACGTCTTTCAGCCGCTATATCGGGTACGCTCGATCACGATGATCGGATGCGCGCTGGCCGTCGCAATCTCGACCACCGCCGCCAACGCCTTTGGCTACTACCACGCGGTTTCCGTGGTCGGGCTGTCGGCGGCGGCCGCCAGCACGATGACGATCGTCGCCGGTGGCATAGGCTTGGTCGGTTTTCCGCTCGGCGCGTGGGCCGCGGAGCGCTTCGGCCGCGTGCCGACGGTGGTCGGCTTCGGCATTTTCATCACCGCCGGACATCTGTGGTTTTTCTGGGGACCGCCGGCGCATTTCGCGTGGCCGTTGATGTGGCTGTCGGGCGGGTTTTTCTGGTTCAACGTATGCGACAACGGCGGCACCGTCGCGACCAACGCGGCCGCGACCGAGCTGTTTCCCACTCCGCTGCGCGGCACCATGATCGGCTGGTTCGCACTGGTCGGCGCCATCGGCGCCGTCATTTCCAATGCCGCGGTCGCGATACTGGCGAACGCGATGGGCGGGATGTCGATCGTCGTCGGCGCGCTGTCGATCATTGGCATCCCGGCTGCGATCCTGTTCGGTCTGATGATCGACGAAACTCGCGGGATGTCGCTCGAGATGTCCGCCAAGGAATCCGAATTCACCACGTCAGAGAACTGACTCCGGACTTCCGATAAAGACTCCGGACGCTGGTGTACATCATAGCGCAAATGTACAATTGTGTCAGTTTCAGCGACGGGAGCACATTTGCCGATGCCAGCCAGAAAAAAATCCAGCAATGAAGCGATCACTACGGTTGCCGCGCGCCAGAACTTCTCCGACCTTATCAACCGGGTTGCTTACGGCAAGGACCGGATTCTGCTAACCCGCCGCAGCCGTCCGCTGGCGGCTGTGGTGCCGATCGAGGATATCGCGCTGCTTGAAGCGATGGAGGATCGCGACGGACCTGAAGGCCGCCCGCGCTGCGATCCGCGCGGTCAAACGCAAGGGGACGACTCCGTGGACAAAGATAAAAAAGGAACTCGGCCTCATCTGACAACGCGATGGCCTACGCGGTAGAGTTCGCGCCGGGTGCAGAGCGCGAGTTCCGCGCTGTGAGGCGGGGTCCGCCGCGCATTCATTCGACGGTCAGCTTCGTCTCGGCGAATTCCTTCTTATCGAAATCCCAGGCGAATGCGGCTGCGCCCGCAAATTTGCCGCCGCGAATCGACATCACGATGTAAACGATGCCGGGATAGTCGGGTGCCGGCGGATCGAACGAGCACGCCTGCGCGCGATCGGTCGCGGAAAAGTACGCGTCGTGATCGGGATGCGAATGGTAAACGGCGCGAATCGCGAGCTTGCGCCGATCGACTTCGTTCATTACCGCCAGATGCTCCTTCGGCTCCATCAGGAAAGCCGCGCGCGCATCGCGCGGGAACGCCGCCGGATCTTCGGCGTGCATGCGGTCCTGGATGTTGGCGACCGGGCGGACTTCCTCAACCGAGTTTTCGTTGTCACCGATGATGAAGCCGCAGCATTCGAAGGGGAACTCGCGCTCAGCCTGTGCGACGATCGCATCCATGCTCGCGCGGCGTATCGATGCTGCCTTCATCGTTGCTCCTTTTTTTCAGTGAGCGCGCTGCGCAGCTCGGACGAGCCGAGTGAGCATCCGATTCGTCTCCGCGTTGAGGCCGAGGCGATCGGCAAGTTCGACGATCTTGCCGTTGAGCGCGCCGATCTCGGTGCGCCCGCGAACGTGAAGGTCGTGCAGCATCGTCGGCCGATGACTGGAGGTCGGCGGGATCATCTGTTCGTAAAAAACTTTTTGATATTCGGCCGCGCTCGAAAAGGGTAGCGCGATGCCGAGCGCGCGCGCGACCGCGAACGCCTCCTCGATCGCGCGATCCATGATCGGCCTCACGTCCGGATCCCCGGCGAGCGCTCCATAGTGCTGCTGCAAAATTGCGCCGAGCGGATTCAGCGCCACGTTGTACAGAACCTTGGTCCACAGCACGGGCATGATGTCGTCAACAGCGACCGTGGGAACGCCCGCGGCGTCGATCATCGCGGCGATCGCGCGGGCGCGCGCCGCCAGTGCCGGCGAATCCTCGCGATGAATCGCGGGGGCGGGTCCGATTGCGACCGGCTGCGCGAAAACCGTCAGGTGCGCGCTGCCCGGCGCGGGTATTTCCGCGCCGAAGATCACGCGCGCGCCCAAGACCCGCCGCCGTCCGAAGCTCTCGATCAACAACTCGATATTGCCCAGGCCATTTTGCATCGAGACCACCACGCCGTCGTCGCTCAAACGGTCGGCCAGCCGAGCCGCCATCGATTCGGTGTCATAACTTTTGACCGCGCAGATGATTAACTCGAACTGCCTGCCAAGTTTCGCGGGATCGTCGGCCAGCGTCATGCCGGCGACCGTTCGATCGCCAAGCAGTCCCGAAATTCTCAAACCCTCGCGTGCAATCGCCTCTAGATGCGCTCGCCGGCCAAGCAGCGTGACGTCATGCCCAGCATCATGCAGCATCCCGCCGAGAATCGAGCCAATCGCGCCGGCGCCCGCGATCAAAATGGAAGCATCGGACATCGTGTCGAAAGTATCGGTACCCGATTCGCCAGACAACGCCAGCGCTTGCCGTCGTTCGACCGCTGGCCGCGATGACTTGCTCCCGTTCTTGCGGCTCTGATAGTTTTGGCAGTCTGGCGCGCGCGTAGCGCGCGTTCGTATTTTCGGGTTTCGATCCTAACGTCCCCGTCGTCTAGCTCGGCCTAGGACACCGGCCTTTCACGTCGGTAACACGGGTTCAAATCCCGTCGGGGACGCCAATTTATGCGGCGCTCAAATTTGATGCGGTTCGAACGTCGTCACGAAGCCTTGCTGCCACGCCGCCTGTTCCTGTGGAGGCTCGCGCGATGGAGCGCTGTCGCAGGCGCCGTGGTTGTTGGCTCTCTCACAATCGGCGTATGCGGCTACCACTATCTGGGCAGACTGCCCTGGGTCGATTCGTTGCTCAACGCGTCGATGATTCTCGGCGGGATGGGTCCTGTCGATCCGCTGAAGAGCGATGCTGCGAAGGTCTTCGCGTCTATGTACGCGCTCTACAGCGGCCTCGCGCTGATCGCGGTGGTCGGGCTTCTGCTCACGCCCGTCATCCATCGCTTCCTGCACAAGTTTCACATTGCCGGCGGCTGATACGGGGCGCGGTGGGGTGATAGGACCGCTCCGCCGGCAGAGTCGCAAGGCAAGCATTGTCCAGATCAGGCGACTGCTTGACCGCTGCCACTACTTTGATCTATATCTAATTAGATATGCATCAAAATAGTTGAGCGGGTCGCGATGGATCAGCAACCACCGGAAATCATGCTCCAGTTCTGCAAGGCGATGGCCGACGAGAGCCGCCTCAAGGTCATCGGCCTGCTCTCGGGCGCTGAGCGCAGCGTTCAACAGCTGGCATCGATGCTCAATTTGAAGGAGCCGACCGTCTCTCATCACCTCGCGGTGCTCAAACAGCTTGACTTGGTCAAACTGCGCGCCGACGGCAACTTCCACTGGTATCGGTTGAACGAAGAGGTGCTCAGAAAGATCGGCCGCACCGTCTTCAGCCGCGACAATATCGCCAGATTGGCCGTGTCGGCTGAAGCCGGCGGCTGGGAGCGAAAAGTCTTCGACAGCTTCATTGATGGCGAGCGCCTGCTCGAAATTCCGGTCAGCCGCAAGAAGCGATTAGTAATACTGAAGTGGCTCGCCGAGTTCTTCGAGCCGGGCATCCGCTACCCCGAGGACCAAGTGAACGCCATCCTGAAGCTGCACCATCACGACTGCGCGACGCTGCGCCGCGAGATGGTCGGATATGGGATGCTCACGCGCGATAAGGGCGTCTATTGCCGCCGCCCGGAATCGGAGTGGCGGACGGTCGGCAGATAGGCGATTTCGCCTCGCATAAATCCTTTCCTGTCGTAACGCAAGGGCAGAATTTCATTTGATTTGCGATTAGGCAGGTTGACATTCCGCGTCTTTTTTCTTAATAGTGATCTCCGAAACATTCATGCTGGCCGGTATTTTTATCGAACCATGGGGAAAACGGTTGAGGAATCCTACGGAGGGTCGAATGCAATTGGGAAAACTGGGGTTTCGCAAAGCTGTCGTAGTCGGGGGAATCGGATTGTTGGCGCTCGTGGCCTTGAGCTTGCCAGGGGAGGCAGGCGTGAAGCCGGGCGACTTCATCACTCCGGACAACGCGTCGAAGGTGAAGGATCTTGTTTCGCCGGGCGTGTTCTACAAGGTGCAGCGCGGGATGACGATGAATATCGTCCCGACCACGCGCATCGATTGGCCGCCTCCGTACAAGGACGCGACCGAGAAATATTCGTCGCAGGTGCAGCTCTCGAAGGATCATCGCACCGTCATCGGCTATGTCGCCGGACAGCCCTTCCCGCTGATCGACGCCAACGATCCCTACGTCGCCAACAAGGTCGTCTGGAACGCCTTGTGGCGTCCGATCACTACTGACGACTACGACCTGCGATATTACGATTGCGACACGGTCTACACCGGCCGCAACAAGCCCTACTTTGCGGTCTGGTACTATCAGACGGGGCACTACGCCGGTTATGACCTCGTGGGCCGAACCGAGGTCGACCCGCTGCCCGTCGATCCCGACTTCAAGAATACCAACCGCCTGTGGTTGTTCCTGCTCGGTCCCGCACTCGCGCCCCAGGACGCTCGGGGCACCAGTCTGCTGCGTTATCGGTACGCCAGTGCGACTCATGCCGACGACACCTGGACCTGGGAGGCCGGCACCCGGCGCCTGCGCCGTCTGAACGAGGCGATCATGTCGAGCGCGACCGGCCCGTACAGCTGGGACCCCGATCACTATTCGGGTTTCAATCCCAAGACCGAAGAGTACGACTATAAGTTCCTCGGCGAGAAGGAGATGCTGGCGACGGTTGACGCCGAGCATTCACCGGAAATGCGATGCGCCACTGACGGCGGCGGCAGCGCATGCCCCGAGCGGTGGCAGATGCGCCACATGTACATCGTGACCGCCGAGCCGCGGCGCAGCATTAACAACGCCGAGGCGATCGATTCCAAGACCGTCATCTACATGGATTCCGAAATGTGGTTCGAGCCGTACGTCGATACCTACGATCGCCGCGGCGAGCTGTTCCGCAACCACGTCTACTGGCTCGCGTATCGCGATCGTCCGGTGCCCGACGCGAAAATCGCCATCTATCCTTTCAAGCGCGAATTCGTCGTCGGCGCCTGCTCCACCGACGTGCAAAGCGGCCAGGCATCGATGTGCTACCTGCCCGGCCACGAGACGGCCGAGCGTGAATGCTGGTACATCAACATGGGTGCGGTGGATAAAGCGTTCTTCACCACCGAGGCGATGGTGAAGATGGCCGAAACCGGACACATATAGTAAGCGCCAGTAAGGCGATTCGCCTTACGATTTGGATTGCACGACGCCGGCAGGAGCATCCACTCCTGCCGGCGTTTTCTTTTCTCTCACGCGCGGGCGTCGATTCCCGCGGGCCATCTGCACAATATGAAAGCTGCCGAGTGGACCGCCGGCAAATTGGCGATTTCGCGTGGCATAAACCCGTGCCTCTCGGAACGGAACATGCGAATTTTAGATGTGCGATAGGAAGATTGACTTCGGTGTGCTTCCATTCTAATAGACGTTAGTGAAAAGATCATTCTGGCCGGTATTTTTATCGAGCCCTGGGGAAAACAGCTCAGGGCTCTAACGGAGGTTCGAATGCAATTGGGGATAATGAGATTTCGCAAAACAGTCGTCGCCGGGGGCATTGGATTGTTGGCCCTCGTGGCCTTGAGCTTGCCAGGGGAGGCAGGCGTCAAGCCGGGCGACTTCATCACTCCGGAGAACGCATCGCAGGTGAAGGATCTTGTTTCGCCGGGCACGTTCTACAAAGTGCAGCGCGGGATGACGATGAAAATCGTTCCCACCGCACGCATCGATTGGCCGCCCCCGTACAAGGACGCGACCGAGAAATATTCCTCGCAGGTGCAGCTCTCGAAGGATCATCGCACCGTTGTCGGCTATGTCGCCGGACAGCCGTTCCCGCTGATCGACGCCAACGATCCCTACGTCGCCAGCAAGGTCATCTGGAACGGTTTGTGGCGTCCGATCAGCAACGACGACTACGACCTGCGATATTACGATTGCGACACGGTTTACAGCGGCTACAAGAAGCCCTACTTTGCAATCTGGTACTACCAGACGGGGCACTACGCCGGTTATGACCTCGTGGGCAGAACCGAGGTTGAGCCGCTGCCCGTCGATCCCGACTTCAAGATTACCAACCGCCTGTGGTTGTTCCTGCTCGGTCCCGAACTTGCGCCCCAGAATGAACGTGGCAGCAGTCTGCTGCGTTATCGGTACGGCGATCCGACTCATGGCGACGACACCTGGAGCTGGGAGCCCGGCTCGCGGCGTCTGCGCCGTCTGAACGAAGCGATGAATTCGACCGCGACCACCGCGCAGAGCTTTGACCCTGATCGCTATTCGGGTTTCAATCCCAAGACCGAAGAGTACGACTATAAGTTCCTCGGCGAGAAGGAGATGCTGGCGACGGTTGACGCCGAGCATTCACCGGAAGTCCGATGCGAGACCGACGGCGGCGGCAGCGCATGCCCCGAGCGTTGGCAGATGCGCCACATGTACATCGTGAGCGCCGAGCCGCGGCGCAGCGTTAACAACGCTTCGGCGCTCGATTCCAAGACCGTCATCTACATGGATTCCGAAATGTGGTTCGAGCCGTACGTCGATACCTACGATCGCCGCGGCGCGCTGTTCCGCAACAACGTCTTTTGGCTCGCGTATCGCGATCGTCCGGTGCCCGACGCGAAAATCGCCATCTATCCTTTCAAGCGCGAATTCGTCGTAGGCGCCGCCTCCACCGATGTACAGAGCGGCCAGGCAACGATGTGCTACCTGCCGGGCCACGAGACGACCGAGCGTGAATGCTGGTACATCAACATGGGTGCGGTGGATAAAGCGTTCTTCACCACCGAGGCGATGGTGAAGATGGCCGAAACCGGACACCTCTAGTAAGCGGCCGCAAGGCGATTCGCCTTACGATTTGGATTGCACGACGCCGGCAGGAGCATCCACTCCTGCCGGCGTTTTCTTTTCTCTCACGCGCGGGCGTCAATCCCCGCCGCCTATCTCCACAATACATAAACTGCGCCTCCCACCAGCACCAGCACGCCCGGATTGATGTGGCGCCAGAGCAAAATCCCGAACACCGCAATCGCGATCGCCAGCGTCTGCAGGTTCACGATTGAAAGCCTCGCAATCGCAAACGTTCCCGACGTCATCAAGCCAATGGCGACCGGCGCAAGTCCGCGCTGAATCGAGGTGCGCCACGGCCACCCGCCCAGATGCACCCACCATCGATTGACGAACAACGTAATCACGCAGTCGGGCAGGAAAAATGCGATTCCCACCACCACCATCCCGGCCCATCCCGCCAGCTGATAGCCGATCACCAGCACCATCAACATGTTTGGTCCCGGCGCAACCTGGCCGAGGCTGTAGATGTTGCGGAACTGCGCGTCGGTCAGCCAGTGAAACGTATGCACCGTCATGTGCTGCATCTCGGGCAGCACCGCCGTGCCGCCGCCGACGGCCAGCACTGACAGCAGCGCGAAAACCAGGAACAGATGTATCAATCGCGTCATGCAGGTTTCGCTCTCAATAGTCAGTGACGAAACAGGTGATGGCGCGGGCCGCGATGAAATGGCAAGTGCTCGTCCTGCGCGCGCGGTTTCGAGACTTTGGGCCGGTAGAGCCAGACCGATATGGGCCCGAGACCCAGCAGCACCACGAACAGCGGTAATTTAACGAAGCTGACCGCCACAAACGTCACGAAGATGATCGCGATATCCGGAAGCTGACGGAATTGGCGCCGCCCGATCTGCAACGTCACCGCCGACAGCAAACCAACCGCCGCGGCTGCGATCCCCAGCAGGAAACGCATGACGGCGGGATTGCTGTGATTCGATTGATACAGTATCCCCAGCACCATCACGACGATTCCCCCCGGCAACAGCATCCCGATGACGGACACCGCCGCGCCGGCCAGCCCGCGCAGATTGTCGCCCATGATGATCGCCATGTTGACGGCGTTGAGTCCCGGCAGCGTCTCGCTGATCTCCATCGCGCCGAGAAATCCCTCGTCGTCCAGCCATCCTTCTTCCCGCACCAGGTACTCGCGCAGATAGGCGACCGCGCCGCCGCCGAAGCTGAGCCCGCCTGCGAGCAGGAAGATTCGGAAGAGCGTTAGCAGACTCGGATGAAGATCGGGTTCATTCCTCGTGCTTGAGACCGGCGTTTCCGTATCCGTAGATGAGGGCGGTTTTGGTTGTTCCACGCTGCACCCAGTCTGAGGCCCGCGACTGCAGGGCCGTGTAAAAGAACTCGGAAAGCTCGCGCTGTTTGCGCCGCACCGCTTCGGGACTATCGAACTTCAACTGGTAACCGAACTCCGCCACGATTGGGGTGTTGGTCGTGCGCACCCGCCATACCGCCAGCGTCGCCTTCGCCTCGAGCTTGTGGCCGAAGTCCAGCATTCCGAGATCGACCTGGTATTCCTGAATGGAAACGCCGTTGACTACGCTCAGCGGCGCTTTCGGGTTCGCGTCGATGTTCTTGAGCGCCGGAAATGCTTCCGCGGTCGTTTCGAATCGTTGGGTCAATATGATGTTGGGTGTGTCGAGCTCGCAGTTGTGCGAATACACCAGCCGCATCCCCAGCGCGCCATCTTTCGGCAGGAGGATTTCCTCCTTGAACTTCAGCGTGTACGCGCACGGCAACAGTGGACGCGGATCCACCGCCAGCGCCATTTTCTTTTCCGGATGGCGAAATTTGATCACCAGCTCGTGCTTCGCATCGGGCAGACCGTGATGATAGAAGGTGCGTTTTCTCAGGATGAAGCCGTGATTGTAGAGCTTGAAGTGCGGCGTGTCGTAGAACACCACTTCGCGCTGATGCGGCTTGACCGATACGTCGAGCTTGCCCAGCTTGATACCGAGTGATTTCGCGGCGTGATGCGCTAACTTCCAGAACTTGTGAAACGCCTTCTCGTCGGGAAACCGTTCCGGCTTCAGCAGCAGCTTGTATTCGCGATACTGAATCTGGTCCGACGGTACGATCGGCTCGTAAAACTTTGAACTTTCGGCCTGCGCACTCATCTATATTTCTTCATCCGTTCGAAACCGTCGCGCCGGGAGTCCCGCAGCTCCGCATCAGGGCGGCCGCCGGTGCATCCCCCGCATTTTCCAGATTCATTCGAAGTATCAGTCTGGATAGTGGAGGTCAATTATTACCGATTTAAGGGCGGCTTCGAAACTGTCATTCAGCCAGCCATGAGGATCGCAACACCGCTGTCCGAGCGCAGGCTGCGCGCCGATCCGCGCTGGCCGGCTTGTGCCGGGGCCTGCACTCTCATTGATATGAAATATTGGCGATGTTATCTTTGACCGTCATCGCCGCGATGCCGGTGCCGGGGCACGTCCGGAATGACCATCGCCAAGCTGCAATCTTTGAACCCTTTATCGCCCGCAATGCGAAGAGCACGGCCCTTGAGGCTTCCGGACGTTCTCGTAATCGGGCCGCCGCGCACCGGTTCGACCTGGCTTTACAACGCGCTGCGCAACGCGGTTGACATGCCCTGCGGGGTCAAGGAAACGCAGTTCTTCAACACCTTCTACGACAAAGGTATCGATTGGTACGCGAGGCATTTTCGCTACGCGACCGGCGATCGCACGATCGCCGAAGTCTGCCCGTACTTTTTCCATCCGCTGGCGCGCGAACGCATCAGGACCCACATTCCGAACTGCAGGATCGTCGCGACGATGCGCGATCCGGTCGATCGAATCTATTCTGCGTACAAGCTTCAGCGTCATTACGGGTGGGTGCGTCGCGGAAGCTTCGATGAGGCCCTCAAGGCGTTGCCGCATCTGGGTGGCGCCAACCAATATGCGGCGCGTCTCGAGACATGGTTCGAGAGCTTCGGCCGTGAGAACGTCCTGGTCACGATATATGATGAATTGCGCGCGGATCCGCAAACCTATGTGAATCGGGTCTGCGACTTTATGAGCGTCGAGCGGGTCGTGCTCTCGGCGCGCCCCGATCTCATTGGCGATGTGAATGCTTTTGCGCGTGCGCCCAAGCACCGCAAACTCGCGCGCAAAGCGACCAATTTCATGTACTGGCTCAGGGGCCATCAGGCATATCGCCTTTTCAACCTGCTCGAGCGCGCGGGCGTGTGGGAGTTCTGCCAGGGGCGCGGCGAGCTATTTCCGGGCCTTACCCCCGAGCAGGACGAGCGCTTGCGCGCGCGCTTTCTGCCCGAGGTCGAAGCGCTTGAGGAATTGCTGATGATCGATCTCTCCGCGTGGAAGCAACCGCGCGCGCCGCGTACCATCGAAACTTCCCCGGCGCCGCGGCTGCAGCGATTGGCCAACGGATGAGCGGCGCCATCAAATACCGGCTTCCTGCGATCATCGGCGCTGGTCCCGGTCGCACGGGCACTACCTGGTTGCATCGCGTGCTCGAAGGCCATGTCGATCTGCCCTACGGCGTCAAGGAGACCCAGTTTTTCAGCACCTACTACGACAAGGGCATCGACTGGTACGCTCGCCATTTTCGCTACGCCACCGGCGAGCGGCCGATCGTCGAGATCTGTCCCTACCTGTTCGATCCGCTCACCCCCGATCGTATCAAGACGTACATTCCGAACTGCCGGGTGATCACCACGCTGCGCGATCCCGTCGAGCATTCGTTCTCGGCCTATAAGCTGGTGGCTCACTACGCCTGGTCGCGCGGATCGTTCGAAGAGGTTCTGAAATCCCGGCCCGGCCTGGGCGGCGACAATCGTTACGCATTCCATCTGCGCAAATGGTTCGAAACCTTCGGCCGCGAGAACGTGCTGGTCACCATGTATGATGAGTTGCGCGCACAGCCGCAGTCGTATCTGGATCGGGTGACCGATTTCATGGGCATCGAGCGTATTGCACTTTCCGCGCGGCCTGAAATCGGTGACGACGTGCATTCGTTCGATCGCGCGCCAAAAAACCGCAGGCTCGCACGCAGCGCGACGCGCTTGATGTACTGGTTCAAGGTCCGTCAGGCATACGGCGCGATAAATCTTCTGGACCGCTGGGGCGTATGGGATTTCTGCCACGGCCGCGGCGAGCCGTTCGGCCGGCTGACACCCGAGCAGGAGGAGCGCCTGCGCGAGCGCTACATCCCCGAAGTCGAGGCGCTCGAGGAATTGCTTACGATCGATCTCTCTGCGTGGAAGAAACCGCGCGCACCACAAGCTGCCCACGATAAGCGAAAGGCAGCGATGTCTGTTGGGCGCGCGACCAGCCGTGACGAACTTCATGACCCAATCTTCAAATAGCGGACGTCAGCTGAGACTGCCCGATTTCATTGCGGTCGGACCGGGCCGGACCGGCACGACGTGGCTTCATGAAGTTCTCAAGGGCCGCGTCGATCTGCCGGCCGGAATCAAGGAGACCGATTTCTTCACCACCAACTACCACAAGGGAATCCAATGGTACGCGCATCACTTTCGCGATGCCGGCGGCGGCCGCCCGATTGGCGAGGTCAATCCTTACTTTGGCTTCCCCGAGGCCGCCGAGCGCATCGCATTGCATATTCCGCGATGCAAAATCATCTGCACCTTTCGCAATCCGGTCGAGCGAATCTACTCGGCCTACAAACTCTGGCGTCACTACACGCTTACGAACTTTCCGTTCGATGAGTTCCTCGTAAAAGTTCCGCAGGTGATCGAAGTGACCCGCTACGCCAGGCATCTGCCCGATTGGCACGCGCGTTTTGGCCAGGACCGGGTGCTGGTCCTGCTCAACGACGATCTGCGCGCCGATCCACAGGCCTACCTCGACCGGGTTTGCGATTTTATCGGTATCGGGCGGTACCCCGTACCGGCGTTGGCAGCCCAAGGCAAGTTGATCAATTCAATTACCGATCTGCCAAGGTATCCGCGCGTCGCCCGCAAGGCGCGCCATTTCATGTACTGGCTTGAGGAGAAACAACTCTACGCCACGATCAATCTGCTTGAGCGAGCGGGACTCTGGAAATTCTCATTCGGCGGCGGGCCGAAGTTCTCATCGCTCGATCAGGCGACTGAAGCGCGCCTTCACGATTTAATGCGGCCGGAATTCGATGCGCTGGAGCCGATGATCGGGCGAGACCTTTCCATGTGGAAGGCACTTCGAGCTGATTGCAGTCCCGCAGTTCCTCGCGCCGACGCCATTCAAGGGAAATAGCGACCCGCGATGGCAAAGGTGTCGGTAGTAATTCCGGTATATAACGGCGCCGCCACGATCGGCCACGCGCTCGCGAGCGTGTTCGCGCAGTCGTACTCCGACTACGAAGTCGTGGTCCTCGACGACGGCTCGACCGACGATACCGCATCGGTGCTGGCCGGTTACGGCGATCGAATTCGCGTTATCAGCCAGCCCAATCGCGGTCTCTCTGCGGCGCGCAACGCCGGCGTACGCGCATCGGGCGGCGAGTATGTCGCGTTCCTCGACGATGACGACGAGTGGATGCCCGAAAAGCTCGCGCGATCCGCAGCCGTCCTTGATCAAGATCCGAATTGCGTGCTGGTGTACACGGGCGCATTCAAAGTCGATCTGAACGGGCGGCCGATGCCCAACCAGGACAGCCAGACCCAAGGCGTCGATTCTCCGACGCTCGCGCAGATGCTCGAGCGCCCGTGGAATGTCGTGCCGAGTCAATTCATGGTCCGCCGCGAGGTCTTCGACCGATGCGGTGGATTTGACGAGCGCTACGTATCGTCATGCGAGGATCTCTATTTCCTGCTCAATGCCCGCGAGTACGGACATTTCCGATCCGTCCCCGAATTGCTGGTGCGCAAGACCACGCGCCCGCTCTATCCCAAGGCGCTGGAACGCGAGCAAGTGTCCGAACTGTTCGTTCGGCTGGTCCGCGAGCGCTACGGCGCCTCGGCCACCGGTCTCATCCGGGAATTCCGGCGCATGCGAATGAAGGTCATGAGACATATGGCCCGCACTCTGATGGAGGAGGGACGCCCCAAGGATGCGCGCCGTTGTCTGGCCCGCGTCATCTACTATCAACCCGCGTCACCAAAGGCCTACCGTCGATACTTGAAGACTTTCCTTCCGGCCCGCTCGCCGCTGGCGACCTCGCGCACGGGCGATGGCGAAGCCTGAGCCGGCGCGGATGACATCTGCCGCGTCAACATCCGGCGGACGCACGCCGCGTGTCTCGGTAATAATCCCGGTTTACAACGGGGCCGCGACGATTAGCCTTGTGCTCCAGAGCATCTTCGATCAAACCTTCACCGACTACGAAGTCGTCGTCGTCGATGACGGCTCGACCGACGCAACGGCTTCCATACTTGAACGGTTTGGTTCCAGGATCGCGATCATTCGGCAGCCCAACCAGGGATTTTGCGCCGCCCGCAACGCCGGAATCGCAAAGTCGAAAGCCGGGTATCTCGCGTTGTTGGACGCGGATGATTTCTGGCTGCCAACCAAACTCGAAAAGTCGATCGCGATTCTCGACAAGTCCCCGCAAGTCGCACTGGTCTATACGGATGTTTCCAATTGCGACACCGCCGGCCGCGACCTCGGTACTTCGCCCGTTGATGCGCAAACAGCGCATCCTCCCACCCTCGACGAGATGCTCAGCCGTTTGTGGCCGATCATGCCGAGCACGGTCGTGATGCGTCGCGCGGCGTATGAAGAATGCGGCCGTTTTGCCGAAGGATTCAGCGAGGACCTGGACTTTTGGATTCGTATTCGCGAACAAGGCGAGTTCAGCTATTTGCCCGAAAAGCTGACGCGGTTCACGATGGGCCCGCTATATCCCAAAGTGCTCAGGCGAGACAGCCGCGGCGAGCTCTTCGTGCGCTCGATTCGATCTCGATATGGAGATCGCGCGTCTGGAGTTCTTCGGAGTTACACCCAACACAAAGTCCGTATCCTCAGAAATACCGGCCTTGCTGAACTCAGGAAGGGTAATCGAGCCGCCGCGCGCAAATGCCTGATTCGCTCGCTCTCTTATGATCGCACGGCGTTCAAGACATATTTGAGAATCGCGCGAACGCTACTCCCGATGAGCATTATTCGCGGACTCGACCGTTCGCGTGACAGTCGATAGCCTGTGCGGTTGGATCTTCGAAGGTAGTGGCTATCGCGCGATCCGCGCCGCGTGAAAGGTTACTTGCGGATCGAGCGAACCTTTCCTATCGCGAGCCCGATACGCGCGCCTTGGGTTTGGGCTCACGCTCAGCGGGCTCCGCCGGCGACGACATCGATCCATACCCGACCGCATTGCTGGTCCGCCGCCAGTTCACCAGCGCATCGATGCGGTCCATCTTCACGCGATGCTTGAAATGCTCGACCTTGTCGAAGATGGAATCGATCAGTACCTCCGACAGCAGGCGCGGCTTGAGGCCCAGGTCGATGAGCTTGGTGTGCTTGGCGTTGTAGTAGTGGACTTCGGCCTCGACGCGCGGGTCCGCGATATGCTGAATCTCGACGCTGCGGCCCTTGTGCTTCGCCGCGGCCTGGATCAGGTCGGCGAGCTGCGCGACCGAGAACTGCTCGGTGAACTGATTGAAGACGCGGTATTCGCCGGCGTTGGCGGGTTTCTCGATCGCGATTTCGATGCATCGCATCGTGTCGCGAATATTCAGGTAGCCGCGGGTCTGTCCGCCTTTGCCGTGCACGGTTAGCGGGTGCCCGATCGCAGCCTCGATACAGAACCGATTGAGCACCGTGCCCCAGATACCGTCGTAGTCGAAACGGGTCGCGAGGCGCTCGTCGAGCATCGTCTCGTCGGTTTCGACTCCGTAAACGACGCCCTGGTTGAGGTCGGTCGCCCGGATTGCCCAGATTTTGCACGCGAACTGGATATTGTGCGAGTCGTGAACCTTGGACAGGTGATAGAAGGAGCCCGGCTGCTTGGGATAGGGGAGGGTGTCCGTGCGGCCGTTGTGCGTAATCTCAATAAACCCCTCTTCGATGTCGATGTTGGGGGTTCCGTACTCGCCCATCGTGCCGAGCTTGACCAGGTGGCATTCCGGCACATGCTCGCGAATCGCGTATACGGCGTTGAGCGTGCCGACCAGATTGTTGATTTGGGTGAGCACGGAATGGCGCCGATCGATCATCGAAAATGGCGCGCTGCGCTGCTCGCCGTAGTGGACGATTGCGTCGGGCTTGAAATCGCGGACCACGGCGCTGATGAAAGGGTAGTCGGTTAAATCGCCGATCGCCGTCTGTATCGTCTTGCCGCTGGTTTCCCGCCACGCCGCCACCCGGTCCTGCAGCGATCCAATCGGAATCAGGCTCTCGGTGCCGCATTCGAGGTCCCATAGACGGCGGTTGAAGTTGTCGACCACGCATACTTCGTAGCCGCGCTTGGACAAGTACATCGCCTGCGGCCAACCGAGGTAGCCGTCCCCGCCAGTTACAATCACCCGCATTGAAAATGCCTCCAACAGTGAAAAGGCGATAAGCGATCCGCCGTCTATTTATTCCTGATACGCGCCGCCAGATCGAGCACGCCGCGAACTTTCACCCGAAAGACTCTGCGCCAGCCGATGCGGCAGGAAGGTCCTCGTCCAGCGCAGGTAGTTCTTGAGCCGGTAGGGATCCACCCGGATCGCGCGCGCGAATGCCGCCCGCGCCCTGGGGCGATCGCCGTCGCGAAGAGCCTTCAGCCCGATCGTCGCCAGGATACTCCGCGGAGCCCGCGTCCGCGCATTTACCAGCGGCGCCGCCGAAACCCCGTAGCGTTCCTGCAGATACGCCTCGAAAACGTGCAACGCTTTCGAATAGTCAGGCAACCGCTTCAGCTGCCTGGGAAACCATGCGAACCGCCATACCACCAGCGGCTCGGCGATATAACCGAACGGCCCTTGCTCGCGCATCTTGATCCAGAAATCCACGTCCTCGAAGCGGAAGCTCGCGCCGCGCAATTCGTCGCGATAGCCGCCGGATTTTTCGTACGCGCAGCGCCGGACCAGCGCGGCGCTGGGCATTATCGGCCACAGCCGCGTCAGCAGTTCATGCAGGGACGGCGGATGGTCGAAGCTTTTGCCCACGAGCGACGTATCCAGCGCCACGCCTTCGCTGTCGGCGAGCGCCGCGTTGCAATACACCAGCGAGAGCCGGGGGTCGGCGTCCAGAGCCGCGACCGTCCGCTCGAGCATCGGCGCCGTCCAGACGTCGTCGGCGTCGAGAAAAGCGAGGTACTCGCCGGTCGAATGCCGCGCACCGTTGTTGCGCGCCGCCGCCGGCCCGCTGTTGTCCTGCTCGACGAGCCTCACGCGGTCGCCGCAGTCCCGGGCGTACTGTTCAACGATTGCGCGGGTTTGATCGGTCGAGCCGTCGTCGACGCAAACGATTTCAAAATCCTGGAAGGTCTGCCCGATTACGCTGTCCACGGTGCCAGCGATAGTCGCGGCCGCGTTGTAGGCGGGAATGATTACAGAAACGCGAGGCACTGTTTAGCTTGGTTCTCTCATGGTTTTTGGCGGGCCGCGCGGGCCGCTTGGCGGTAGGTTACACGGCTTGTGACCACCCGCTCAACGGGCGGGTGATGAAGCCGACCGGCTCAGGCGTCTTAAGGATAGAGCAGGCCCTGGGTCGAGAGGCTGGGCGGGAAGTGTTCGAGGATAAATGGGCCATAGACCGCGATTGTCAGGACGACCGAAGCCACAACCCAGTAGCTAAGCCGATCAAGCCGCGGCTGCCATCCGACGGTGGGCGGCGCCTGGACCGTCGCGGTGAACGGAAGGTCGCGCTGCGAGGCCCTTTTGCCGGCAACTATCGTCATCACCACGATGAAAAAGAACAGCATCGCGCTCACGAACATCAGCGTTCCGCCGAAGGCGGTCATGATTCCCGGAATCTTCCACGCCGCCAGGCCGTAGGTGGCATGCACCATGTCGGTGCGCCGCGGCATTCCCTCCAGGCCTCCCGCTTCCAGGCCGTTGGAGAAAATCATCACTGCGAAGAAATACAAAAATGCCTGGAACAGTGCCAGGCGTGGCGACCATAGCTCGCGCCGCTCGAAATACGGTATCAGCCAGTAGGCAATTCCCATGTAGGAGAGGGCTACCGCGCAGCCGATGGTTTGATGAAAATGGCCCGATATAAACGCGGTGTTGTGAATCTCCATGTTCATCGTGTAGCTGCCGTTCATCAGGCCGGAGATGCCGCCGAGCAGGAATGCGATCATCGCCAGCACCTGCGCCGCCACCGACGGATCGCTCCATGGAATCTTGAAAAACCACCCAATCAGCGCCTTTCCGCCACGACGGCGTCCCCCGATCTCGAGCGCATACATTACCGAGAACGCCGTTATCAGGCTGGGGAAGAAAATCGCGAAGGTCAGGGCCGCGACGGTGAACTTCAGTCCCTGCGATACTCCCGGGTCCATGAACTGATGATGAAAGCCGACCGGGATCAGCAGGATAAAAAGTATGAAGGCCACCCGCGTCACGGTGTCGCTGAACAGCACGCCGCCGGCTTGTTTGGGAATCAGTCCGTACCATGAAACGTAAACCGGCAACAGCCAGAAGTACACGATCGGATGCCCCGTGAACCAGAACAGCGTGCGATCGAGCATCGGATCGACGCCCGGAAGCAATCCCAGCGACCATGGCAGCAGGAACACCACGACCTCAACGGCCAGGCCGACCGATGCGATATCCCACATCACGTAGGTTGCGATCGACATGAAGGCGAGCAGCGGCACTCGCTCGCCCGGATGATCCTTGCGCCATCCGCGCAGCGCCACGAGCTGGGCCGCCGAGGTTATCCAGGTGCTCACCACCACCAACGCGAGGCCCAGGTAGAACGTCCAGTGGGCTTCCAGCGGCGGGTAGAAGGTGTACAGGACCGAGGCCTTGTCGGCGAACATCGCATACGCCGCCAGCAGCGAGCCGATAAAAAGCGTCCAGAACGCCGCATGCAGCAGCGCATTATTGAGCTTGCGCCCGAGACCTCGCGCGGTAGTCAGCGCAATGAAGCCGTTGGCGAACGCCGTCGTGAGCACCAGCGCGTTGAACACCCCATGAATCGTTAGTGCCTGGTAGTAGGATTTCACTACCGGATAGTACTGGATGACGTTCACGCGCGCGTAACTGAGCGACTGACCCAGCCCCATGATGACGCCGACCGCAAGCACCGCGAACCCGAAATAGATGTTCCATTTGATAACGTTCAACTGGCCCTGCGGCAGGGCGAAGCCGGACGGCTCCGAGACGACCGCCGTACTCATTTGACCACCACCTTCCCGGACATCGTGTGATGCAGCTCGCCACAGTATTCCTGGCATATCAGCAAGTATTCGCCGGGTTTGGTAAAGCGATAGTCGAATTGAGAAACCTCCCCGGGAACGAGCATCATGTTGACTCGCGTGCCGACGATGAAAAATCCGTGGATTACGTCCCTCGACGTTGCGACGAAGCTCACCTCGGCGCCGAGCGGAACGTCGATCTCATTGGGAATGAAGCCCCAGGTCTTCGCGATCACCACCGCCCGGTATTTTCCCGGCGCGATTTCCTGCACTCCGGTGTGATCGAAAGGCGGCGTTTTGCTCAGTACCTTGCGAAGCTTCTCGCCGACCCCGCAATAGATCATCCCGCCACGCGAAGGAAGATGGACGCCCATCGCGACGCTGGCGTAGCCAAGCGCGCACAGAAAAATCACCAGTACTGCGGCGCATGCCGCAAGGAAGGCCTTCTCGTACCGTTCCATTTATCTATCCAGCAGCATCCAGAACATCACCGCCCAGCTCAGGCCGAGCGCCAGCATGTACGTTCCTAATATGAAGATCGTGCCGGTAGGCGGAGGGAGGTCTTCTTCGGAGAATTCGTCGCGCGATGTTTCGACTGGCATGCGCGCCTTTCCTTTTACCGCGCCGTCTGCGGGCGCACCGTGCTCAGCAACTCGCAGAGCCGGTCAGTTCACTTCCCGTCCGTGGCTCCAGGACCGGACATCCTGCAACCGGGTCAGGTGTACAGGATCGATCGCGTACTGTCCATCTCTGGAGAAATCCCGTCGCTTTTTCTTCGGCCTATGCGCCCAGGGCAATAGCCGCTGCCGCAGCTGGCGAGGCGTCCGCCAGCCGCAAACCTGAAGAGGCCGTGAGACGAGACTTAAGACGCGTGGCGGATGTTCGACTTGCGCAGCGTCCTGTAGGCATGGCTTTCGCCCAGGCCAAACCGGTTCAGCATCCGGTAGACCGTGTAGCGCGATACGCCCAGCAGTTCGGCCGCGCGATGGCAATTGCCCTCGGCGGCTTGCAGCGCGCGAATCAGCGCGAGCTTCGAGGCCTCGCGGATTACCGCGTCGAGCGAGTAGGGCCAGCCCGCCATTTCGAAGCATCGCTTCGACGCGTTCGCGCAGTCAATCCCGGCGCCATTGGGCCCGCCCTCGAGATTGAGCCCGCCGTTTTGCAGCACCGCCTCGACTGGTTCGCTCAGCGCGCCCAGTTTCGCACCGTCGTGGCGCAAAGGCAGGTCGTCGAGATCTATACGATCGCTTTCGGTCATCAGAACCGCGCTCTCGATTGCATGGCCGAGCTCGCGGACATTGCCGAGCCACTGGTTGGCGCACAGCGCATCGAGGGCGATCCGCGAAACGAGCTTTACGTCCTTGCCGAACAGGCGGTTGAAGTGCTCGATGAAATGGGCGACGAAGGCCGGGATTGCCTCGCGCCGCTCGCGAAGCGGCGGAACCACGATTGCGGCCGCGTTAAGGCGGTAGTACAGGTCGTCGCGGAATTGCCCCGCCTTGACCATCGCGTGCAGGTCGCGATTGGTTGCCGCGACCAGCCGAATGTCAACCGAGTAGGTGCGTGAGGAGCCGACCGGCTGAATCTCGTGGGTATCGAGCGCGCGCAGCAGCTTGGGCTGCAGGCGCAGCGGAAGCTCGCCGACTTCGTCCAGGAATAGAGTTCCGCCGTTGGCGGAGCGGAAATAGCCGAGTGAATCCTCGCGCGCATCGGTGAAAGCGCCGCGCACATGACCGAAAAGCTGCGACTCTGCCAGCGACTCTACCAGGTTGGAGCAATTGAAGGTCACGAACGGGCCGTTCGGCACCGGGCCCAGGGTATGCAACGCTCGCGCGACCAGCTCCTTGCCGGTTCCGGATTCGCCCTGAATCAGCACGGTGGACTTGTACGGACTCAAGCGTGAAATGGTTTTGAGTATCTTGCGCGCGTGCGCCGACCGCACCACCGCCCCGCCAACCCGTTCCGACCCCTGCGCAAGATCCGCCAGGCTCAACCACTCGCACCTCGCATCCGCGGGCTCGTCACCAGGATTCTGCCTCGCAGCCGCGACCGACGATCCGTTCGCCGAGTACTCTTGTAGGCGCATGTTTCGTTCCCCTCGAGCGCTGACTGTTCCAACCTACCCTTATTTCCTAAACCTGCTCTACTAATTTGTAGGATTTGGATATATTCCAGTAGTGGCCGGCATGTCAAGTAGCTGACGCAGAATTTGCCGCATTTAAGCAATGGCTAGTCAACTTGTGTTTTGCCATTGCGCCATTCACCGTGATGAGCGCGGTGCAATCATGACGGCGTTAGATCGATAATAATATGACCTTGCGCTTTCACATCCTCATTCTCATTTCCGTCGCTCTTCTGACAACGGTGCACCGCGCTTTGAGCTGGTTTAACCAGCTGAAAAATAGAGTTTTTCGCAGAACATGCGCGGTTGAAATCTAAGCGCGCCGGAGTTGCGCAATCGACTTCCGAAGTCGCGACTGTTCCCAACGCTTCGAATTACCTGTAAGCATTGAAATCTCTCGGGTGAGCCGGTAGCTCAGGTGGTAGAGCATGTGACTTTTAATCACAGGGTCCCGGGTTCAAGTCCCGGCCGGCTCACCAACAAATCCAGTGAAGAATCGAAAGTCGTAGCCGCTCAGGCGTTCGAGCGGTTCGACCAGCCGCGAACCAGCCGCGGCCCGTATTGCACCGCCATCCGAAACGGCCGAATCACCCAGTAGAGCGGAAAGAGCGATTCCGGCAGCGCGATGAGTTCATAGTCGCCCATCGTCGGCGCCAGCATCCGGTGGATGACGTAGCGCATTCGGGCGCGCGTGCCCTCGATCGAGCGGATCGGAATCGCCCACGGATCGAAGTCCGCCCGTCCCTGCGTGGCTCCCCTGAACAGTTGCCCCGCGACGCGTTCTGCCAATGCCCGCGCGGCGCGGTCGCCGCGAGCTATCGTGACAAGCTCGGCGGGAATCGGCGCGCCGACCAGCTCGTGCGCCAGGCAGATGCCGGTCAGGAACATCCGCCGGCTGCCGAGCGCGGTCGCCTGGTCGAGTATCCCCATCAGATCGATTCCCGGCAGCGCGCGAACCGTCTCGGCGACATCGCAGATCGATCCGAGCGTGACCCATCCATGCTTCGCGGCGTGAACGCAGATGTAC
The DNA here is from genome assembly GCA_963813785.1 of uncultured delta proteobacterium. GTDB lineage: Bacteria > Desulfobacterota > Binatia > Binatales > Binataceae > Binatus. The sequence goes on from CAWFAJ010000012.1 coordinate 146,608, forward strand.
AGCAGCAGGTCGTCGGGCGCGATCGCCATCACCTTGCCGAACTCAAGATCGACCCCGCGCGCGCGCCGCCACAGGCCTTCCTCGTCGGGGGCGAAACGAAACGAGCGCGGCGTCATGTTCCAATGAACGTCCACGGCGCCCATCGCGTCGGGACGGCTGAAGGCGTCCTCGTACTCCTGAAAGTAACCGGTCGCGAGGCCTTCGCGCCGGGTATGCGGCGACGAATATCGTTCGGCGGTGAGTATTTCGGCGACTCGTGGCAGGTCAGCCTGACGCACGAGAACATCCAGATCGCTGAACTGGCGAAGTTCGATCGATCCGTATGCCATCGCGGCAAGCACCGGACCCTTGAAGGTGACCGCCGCAACTCCAGCCGCCTCCAGCAGGCCCATCAGGCGCACAAGTTCGGCGGTCAGATGGCGGTTGTAGAGAATTATCAGCTGCCACTGCGTCCGCAGCTTCGCAAGACCCTCTTGCGGAACCGCCGTCGGGCATTCGAGTTTCAGGTACCGATGGACTAACGGGAGCACCGCATGACGTTTGGCGGTATCGACGACCCGGTCCCAACTGCGTACGCGCGGCGCAAGATCGGACGCCAGCGCGGTGCGCGCAGGCGTGGCCGCCATTGTCGCGCAGCACAGCACGAGTGCCGCTTCAGGAGGCAGGCCGGCAAGGCCGAAGAGAGCGTCGGAGGCCACCAAGTCTCAACAATAGCTCCAAGCCCAAGCCCGGACCAAGTGCGCTCTTCAAGTGTATCGATCGGTGTCAGCGCCGTTCCCCTTGTGGACGACGAGAGTAACAAAGTGTAGAGATTTACGTCGCTGAGCCTAAACTAGGGCTTCTAACGACTAAAATCGAATAACAAACCAGTCAACGGGCGTCATAGAACCGCTTGACGTAAAGTAGACAAAATGGAATGATGCGCCGTTGGCTGTGAGCGAGCGTCAAAGCTGCCACGCGGACGTTTTGAACAAACGAGCGAGAGCAAGGGTTGCGAAGACTTCACTATGATTGGTCTGTCGCTAGGTAAAACGAAAGAAAAGCGAAGGAGCATAAACGATATGATGGCAATCAAACGAGGCTTTTTTAGAACAATAGGCGCTCCTGGCATATCCTTTCTTGCCTTGACGGCCGCACTTGTCCTGACGGGTCCGCAAGCCGCTTGGGCCAAGAAGCCGCATGCGTCGGCGAACGCGGTAGATCCCACGGATATCACCGCATGCGGGACGTACAGCGCGAGCAACACGATCTATTTGCTGACGGCGAACATCTCTACGACCAGCACCGGCACCTGCATCACTCTCAGCGGTGACGACACCACCCTGGCTCTTCAGGGTTTCAACATCACGTACACTGGGGTGGGGACCCAGACAGGGGACGGAATCCTCATCAAAAGCACAGCCAACGAGGACGTGATCGAAGGCGGTGGCAGTGAAATCTCGGGGTTTGCAGTGGGCGTGTTGGATCAGGGAGCTAACACCGCGGGCGATGATATGATCACAGTGGGCAATGGAATCGGGCTGGAACTGAACGGCACGAGCACTGGGACGGAAATATGGACCAACATTGATTCCTCGTCTAACACCGCTCAGGGTATTTTCATAAATCGTTGCACTGATGAGTGCGGGGTTTCAGACTTCTTCGTTTCAGACAACGGCGGAGATGGAGTCCTCGTGACAGGCTCGGAAGGACCGAGACTCAGCGTGTTCTCGGCTGAGGGTAACGGTGGCGCTGGGGTGCACGTAGGCTGTACATCTACCAACAGCAATTGCTCCGGTCACGCCAATTCTGAGGTTAAGATAGGCGACGCGCCCGAAGGTGCGGGAGGCCCTGATACACCTGGGGTCACTGGTAACGCGGGTGACGGAATTTTCCTGGATCAGAGTGAAGCGACCGTTAAAGATCAGGTTTACCTCATATTCGCAGGGGGCAATGGTGTTTCAAGTGGTTACGATCTCCACGACGCGAGCAGCACCTGCGGCAACAACCACTGGGTCACCAACGACTATGACACGGCCCAAGCCGCCGGTGTATCGAATCCCGCCTGCATTCCGCTGACTCCGTTCTGATCGGCATGGGGAAACTTCAGGCTTAGGTCTTGATCGTTTGGTGAAGCTCCGCGGGTCCTGCGACCCGCGGAGCTTTTCGTTTCTGGGAAATCTATCACCCCAGTATAGTGCTCAGCGGGGTGGCCGGCGATTGCTCAAGTCATGCAGCACCGCCTCTCTTACACCGGAGAGTGCGGAAAATTCGTTCGGCACGATCAGGCGTTTGACCGGGACGCGCTCGGCAATGCGGGAGAGGAACTGGAACTGACGTGTCAGCATCGCGCGGTCGGTGATGTCGAGCCTGTAGGCCGTCTTGACCAGCCCCATCAGCGCCTCCCCGGGAGCGACATCCTCGATCAGGACGCGGGCTGAGTGCTTGCTCGATCGCGCGCGCTTGAGCAAATAGATGCGCGCGAGCCGGCGTGTCGTCGAGCAAAAGTCGGCGCGTCGGGAGTTTTGCCAGCGCGATTTCGTCGTATAGTGCGCAACCTGCTTCAGATTCCGCGAACTTGCGCCAAGCGCCCGTATCGAATCGTCCCACAGCCGCAAGCCCGGATAACCGGGAAGCGCCGAAATCGCCGCGCCTTCGGACAGTGCCAGGCAGTCGTCGCAGACCAGCGGATACCCTGACAGGACGAAGCTCGCGGCGAGCGTCGACTTACCCGACCCTGCAGGCCCCGTGAATGCACAAACGCCGCTGCGCGTCGCGACGGCGGTAGCGTGCAGCGCTTCACCGCCGCGCAGGTTTACAACCAGCGGAAGCACCTGGTCGACCAGGAGGTGGCGGATGGTCTCCAGACTAACGTCGCCGCTCGAATTGCAGCAGACTACCTGGCTCCCGGAGTTGTCAATGACAAAGTCGGCGATATCGGCAAACGAAAGTACGTAGCCACCCGGTATCTTGCCGCAGCGAAGCCAAGTCCTGCCACCTGGCGGCCGCGAACGCAGGTACCATCGGGGATTGAAGCGGATGGGCTGAAAACGCCCGCCGAGAGTCGCGCGAACTGCCGACCTGACCGGCGACACCCGAATTGCCGGAAGCTCCGGGAGCGGAACGTCTGTAACGATTCGCAGCCCGTAGGCTTGCTGACGAAAGCCTGGGATCCTCGTTTTGCTCAGATCAGTGCCGGTTCGCGACGCCCGGAAAATTTCCAGTTGAGACCGTTTACCCCACCGCCGGTACCCGCTCTCTTCCCCAAGTGTCGGAGACGGCTCGAAATTTTGACCAGGCGAATCAGCGCGAAACAACCTCGGTGGAAAGTCCGATACTCTGCATGCTTACGGAACCCAAAGTCATACCTTGCTCAATCAACCACTGGGGGCTGAGGTTCAGTTTGGTGGGTGGTATGATTACGGGGTTACCTTACGTATGAGAAACGTTCCAGCCCCGTCATTCGGAACAGAGCCGCCTGAAGTTGTCAGCTTTGCCACGTTGCCGTACTCAATGAGATGGGGACGGACATAAGGTTTCTTGAAAAGTTTCTTGATACTCTGTTTCTCTGCCTTATGTCGATCTTTTGTATTTTTAGTCATCTCCAACCTCTATAACTCCATTTGCATCTCGCACCGCACCTAAACGATGCGTTTCTTTATATAACATACCTGTGCTTGTTGCAATCGGCGTAATCCGCCCTGATTCAGCCCGAAATATGATGGTCTTCAATACTAAGGGTAGGGAAAAAGCACAGTATGTTGACTGCGCAGGGTTACAGTGCGAAGAGCGCATCGACGAGTGTCAGCAAGCGGCTGCTGTGGTTTCGGTCAGGTGTTTGAACGGCTCGCTGATGCCGAGAAACACCACGCTGAACCAGAGTTCGACCGCAAAGACCTTCCATAGTTCGAGGATATTCTCCTCGTAGGAGAGATCACGGCGAGAAAACGCCTCAGCCATCGAGCGGTAGAGCCTGCGCACAACGACTCCGTCGACCCATCCATTTTGGACGACGTTGAGCCGATCGAAAAGCCGCTCTCCACCAAGCGCGATCATTGCCATTGGGTATAACTCGGAAAGGTCACTCTTGTCAGACCGCAGCCGTACCCGCTCCGGCAGGATTCCGCGCATCGAATTGCGCAACACGAACTTGCTAACGCCGGGCCTGAATCGTTGGTTATCAGGTATGGCGAAGGCAAACTCGAGTATGCGGCGGTCCAGGAAAGGATGCCGCGCCTCCAGTCGAAAACGCGCTGTCCAGCGTGCGTCCATCTCAAGACCGTACGGGAGTTGTCCGGAAAAGTAGGTCTGGAACAGATCCTGCTGCGTGAAGCTGCGGCTGTGGGGCAATGGCCGCCTCGCAGACAGCCGGTCCCCGAGTTTCGTCCTGGCTGCGAACGCGGGCACGACCAGCGGGTGAAGCTTAGGCGGACGCAGCCGTTGCCTGAGCGCCGACTTGAGGCGGTCGGGCACCAGCGGCCGCACGAGTGGCCAAACTCCATACTCCGCCAAGACTTTGGCATAGCCAGGAAAGAAGAATCCGGGCGGTGGATTTCGATTAATCCGCAGCCTGCGCAACAGTGCCATAAGGCGAAGCTGCCTGAGCAGGTCTGCATATACCAAGTATGTTCCGGTAAACCACTCGTCGCCGCCCAGTCCGCACAGCCGAACTCTCAGGTCGTTACGATTGCCAAGAATCGGCGTGTAATCAGTGCATCCACAGTTGGGAAAATCCGGAAGGTCCAGGTAGTGCGCAACCTGGGCAGTGAGCTGGCCGAGCGGAGGCATCCCTGGAGGAAGATAGGTATGGCGATGAGGATACTTACGCAGGACTTCTTCGACGTACTCAGTCTCGGCTGCGGGTCCGGTCTCGAAGGGAACCGAGAAGGTTTCAAAACTAGGGAGTTGCACTTCGCCGTCGCGGCGTAATTGTTCGGTCAAACAGACAATCGATGAGGAATCAAGCCCGCCACTAAGGTCCGACTCCACCCCTTTGTTGCTCCGAAGTCGGCAACGCACAGCTTCCTTGAACAGCGAGAGAAAATGTGCGCCATACTCCTCATCGGTCCGATAGGAAATTTCCCGTGAGCAGTCCAGATCGTAATATCGCCGGCATTCAACGCCACGCGCGCTCACACTTAGGTAATGCGCTGGCTCGAGGCGGAGGATACCTTCGAAGAGGGTCTCCTGGCGATTAGCGGGCATCCTTACCAGAATGTCGGCTATAGCAGGCTCGTTCGGTCTTCGTACGACCCTTGGATCCTGGAACAGTTGATGAAGCTCCGAGGCGCACAGAAAGAATCCTGGGCCATTGAAATAATATAAGCCTTTTACTCCCAGAGGATCGCGCGCACAAAAGAGCGTCCGTTTCGATGGGTCCCACAAAGCGAAGGCGAAATCGCCTATGACTCTCGCCGGCGCCTCCGTACCCCAGCACTGCCAGGCGCGAAGCATGATCTCGGCGTCCGTGCCGGTGCGAACACGATGACCATGCGAATTCAAATCCGCCGTCAGCTCGTCGCGGTTATCCACCCGCCCGTCCATCGATAGAACGAGTCCGCTGCTTTCGTCCACCAACGGGCTGGTCTCGGCCGCAGCCTCGGGCGTCGTCTGGAGCTTTGCATGCCCAATCGCGACCGGGCCGTTGCTCCATACGCCGAAGCCGTCAACCGCGCGGTACGGGATGACAGCAATCATCCGCTCGACAGTCGATCGGTCCGCAGGAGCTCCATCCCACTGATATAAGACCGCGATGCCACTCATCAGATCGAAGCGCCGAGGTGACGGCCCGACGCCTCCAGCTTTGGCGTCATCGCAAATCACCTTCAGGTTCGGCGATCAGTTGCACGAGTCTCTTTTCGATCAGTTGCTCGACGAGAGCGTCTAGGTCGTGCCGTAGTTGATCGGGCTCGACGTCGAACTGCCCTGTCAGCGACTCAAAGGATTTTTCAACGGAACCGTGTACGACGAGTTCGCGCCATATCTGGCCACTCGAGCCGTCAAGGCCGAAGTAGACGCCCGTTTCGACGTTCAAGATGACCACATCGCCGCGGAGATCCCGCCATATCACGCCATCGCTGATTTCGACGCGCATCAAGCTTTCCTTTCGAATGGCCGCGGACCGTTGCTCCTCCAAAATGCGGGCAGAGGCCACGAGTATGCCACAACGAGCGAATCAGCGGACAGAGCATTATGATATCTTTGCTCGGCGGTGCGAGCTTTATAGACCTGCGCATTGCGACGTGATGGCGAATCCGATCAATCGATGGTTCCCGCGCAGCGCTACGACCGACGCCAAGCTGCTGCTGACGACACGCGCGCTGCGGGGGCTTGCCGACGGGGCGGTCAGCGTATTGTTGCCGAGCTACCTGACCGCGATCGGATTCAATCCCCTGCGTGTCGGCGCAATCGTGTTCGGCACGCTGCTGGGCTCGGCGGCGCTGACGCTATGGGTGGGACTGGCCACCGATCGGCTGGGCCGGCGTCGAGTCCTGCTCGCGGCGTGCGTGCTGATGCTGGCGACGGGAATTGGATTCGCCACCACGGCGAGCTTCTGGCTGCTGTTCGTGGTGGCGGTCGTCGGCACGCTGAATCCATCGGCTGGCGACGTGAGCCTGTTTCTGCCGGTCGAACAGGCGGCGTTGGCCGAAGCCGCGGAACCTCGCGATCTGACTGCGATGTTCGCGCTGTACAACGTTGCGGGCGCGGCGGCTGGCGCGTTTGGCGCGCTCGCCAGCGGCGTGCCGGCGATACTCGCAGCGCGCCATGGATGGGCGCTTGCGCCGGCGCTGCGGTCGGGCTTTGTCGCGTACTCGATCATCGCGGTGATTGCGTTCGCGATTTATCGGCGACTCTCGCCGGGCGTCGAAGTCGAGCGCCACCCCGCCAAGTCCGCGCCGCTGGCGAAATCGCGGGCAATCGTGCTGCGGCTTTCGGCGCTGTTCAGCCTCGACTCGCTCGGCGGCGGATTTGTAATTCAATCGCTGCTGGCGCTGTGGCTGTTTCGCCGCTTCAACCTCTCGGTTCAAGCGGCGGGCACGTTTTTCTTCGCGGCTGGACTGCTCAGCTCGTCTTCACAGTTCATTTCGCCGGTGCTTGCGGCGCGGTTCGGCCGGATCAACACGATGGTATTCAGCCATCTGCCGTCGAACGCGATGCTGATCGTCGCGGCGTTGATGCCCACTCCGGGGCTGGCGATGACATTTCTGCTGCTGCGCTTTTCGACCTCGCAGATGGACGTTCCCGCGCGCCAGTCGTATGTGATGGCGGTGGTGCCGCCCGAGGAGCGCGCGGCCGCGGCGACAGTGACCAATGTGCCGCGCAGCCTGGCGGCGGCGATGGCGCCGTTGCCGGCGGGCGCGATGTTGAATCATTCATCGTTTGGATGGCCGCTGATATGCGCGGGCGCGCTCAAGACGATTTACGACATCGCGTTGCTGATTCAGTTCCGCGCGGTGAAACCCTCCGACGAAAAATTTGAGTAGCGGAACTCGTCGCGCGCTAGGCGCGCAACACGACCAGGCCCTCGCGGATCGCAAGCCGGCCTTCGCCGCTCAGCGTCTCGAAGAAGACGGCTGCCCTATCCGCACTGTCGTCACGCCCCAGCACGCGCACCGTCAGCGTCGACGGCATCGTCACCATCGCGCCGAAACGGCCCGCGACTCTTTCGACTCGCGCAGGATCGTTGCCCGCTTCGCTCTCGATGATTCGTGACACCGCCATCGCCAGCGTTGCGGTCCCGTGCAGGATGATCGAGGGCAGCCCGGCAGCGCGCGCTACCGATGCGTCGGTGTGTATCGGATTGAAGATTCGCGCGCACTCCGTGTAGATGTGCGCCATGCCCGCCGGCACATCGACCTGGCGCTCCGAACGCGGCTCGCCTTGCGCGACGATCGGTTGCATCGGCGCGCGCGGATGTGCCGGCGGAATATCAGGCCCGTTGACCTCAACTCCGCGATAGAGCGCGCCATACCAGCTCGTGCAAACCGGCTTGCCGGCGTCATCGACGGTATCGAGGCGGGTGACCATGTATGCGCCGGGCGTGAGCCGCTGGACTCCCGCGACCGTGAGCTGCGTCGTCAGCCGCTCGGGGGGCCGAATCGGGCGATATAGCACCGTGTCATGGGTCGCGTGCACGGCGCGGATCGCCTCGTCGCGCGTGAGCGTGGAGGATTTCTCGAACTGCGCGCGCATCGCGACCTGCACCGGCCATTCGAAGCAGACCGGGAACATCGGATGCGCAATCACGCCGCGACAGGTGTCCATGTAGCAGGGCATTGCGTCGCCCAGCGCGGCGGCATACGCCATCGTCCAGCGCGAATCGATCTCACTGACCATCGGCGCACCCGCGATCCCCACGATCGACGACTCAAGCGGCATGATGGCTACTTCTACCCGCCACCAGTCGCCCCGTCCATCGCGACACACGAGCGCCTCACAAGCGTTTGCCGGTGATCTACTGCTCCGACGTGAGAATGTGGTCGAGCTTGCCGCGTGCCCAGGTGTCCAGCATTTCTGCAAGCGGTAGCAGCTTTACGGGTTTGCTCAGATAATCGTCCATTCCGGCGTCGAGGCATCGGGCGCGATCGCCTTCGGTCGCGTGCGCAGTAAGAGCTATTACCACGGTGTGCCGAGCGGTTCCTTCGCGCCGCCTAATCTCCGCGACTGCTTGGTAGCCGTCCATCTCGGGCATCTCGCAGTCCATCAAGACAATATCGGGGCGCCGGCTTGATAGTACGTCCAACCCGCGGCTTGCACTGTCAACGATTTCAGCCGTGTAGCCGAGGACGGAAAGCTGCTGCCCTCCGATAGTTCGATTCACCAGATTGTCGTCCACCAACAGCACCCGTACCGCCTTGCGCCAGTGCGGCGGCCCATTGTCAATCGGGCTCGGCGGCGCGGCCGCGATTGTCCCGGTGTTGACGCCATCGGCGTTTCTGCATAGCTCGAGCAGGCAGCTGAACAGGTGCGACGGACGCACCGGCTTTGTAATCCAGGCATCCACCACTTCGGTCGCATTGCTCACAGCGCCTTGCGCGCTAAGCATGATCACCTTGCCATGCTTGATATCAGGGTGCTGCTTGATTGCACGCGCGAGATCGAGCGCGCCCATAGCGGATATCTGTTCATCGATCAGCACAACGATTTGCTTCCCGTCGCCAACCAGCGTCAGTTTCAGGATATCCACGGCTTCGGCTTCGCTGCCGACCGCCACGTTCTCAATTCCCCACGACGACAGGTAATCGGAAATGACTTGACGACTGGCTGAACTATCGTTGACGATCAGCGCGCGTATCCCGTTGAAGCAGGAGGTGGCGGTCGCAGTCATCCACGGACGAACAATCTCCAATCCCTTCTCGAGTCGCGCGGTGAAATGAAAGTTCGATCCGGTTGCGGGCGCGCTTTCAAATCCGATCTCGCCTCCCATTTGTTCGGCCAGTTTGGCCGCGATGACCAGGCCGAGTCCGGTGCCGCCGAAGCGCCGGCTCGTCGAACTTTCCGCCTGAACAAACGGCTGAAACAGGCGTCCCTGTGTCTCGAATGGAATTCCGATCCCCGTGTCGATCACCTCGAAGCGCACCAGCACGTCGTCGGCCGTGTCTTCGACTCTGTTTGCCCGGACCATCACCTCGCCTTGCTGGGTGAACTTGATCGCGTTGGACACCAGGTTGTTGAGAATCTGGCGCAGCCTGCTCGGATCCCCGCGCAAACCGCTGGGCATGTTTACGTCCACATACAGGGCAAGCTCGATCCCTTTGGCCCGAGCAGCCGCTGCAAAAGAATCGATCAGGCTTTCTGTCAGTTCGACCAGATCGAAGTCGAGCTTCTCGAGCACCATCCGGCCGGCTGCGAGTTTCGAGAAGTCGAGGATGTCGTTGACGGCTGTTAGCAGCAGCTCGCCGCTTGAGCGGATGATCTCAGTCTGGCGGCGCTGCTCGGGAGTCAAATCGGAAAACGACAGCAGCTCTCCCGCTCCGATGATTCCCGCCAGTGGCGTCCGAATCTCGTGGCTCATGCTGGCCAGGAAATCCGATCGCACACGGGCCGCTTCGACAGCAAGGTCACGCACATGATCGCGCGCGCGATTAACCTCTTCCTCGGCGTGCTTGCGCTCGGTGATGTCGCGGATCGCGCTGAAGACAATCGTGCCTTCCTCGGTTTCAAGTGGACTCAGATTGATCTCAACCGGAAACTCAGTGCCGTCTTTGCGCCGACCGTAGAGCTCCAGACCGGAGCCCATCACACGCACCTTGGGGTCCGCGAAGTATCCGGCGCGATGCTGTGGATGCTTGCCACGGAAGCGCGCCGGCAACAGCGTCTCGACCGTATTGCCGAGTAACTCGGCGCGCGCATATCCAAAGAGCTTTTCGGTCTGTGCATTGACCAATGTGATACCGCCGTCTTTGCCTATGATCACCACCGCCTCCGGGGCCGATTCGAGCAGCACGCGGAACTTGTCCTCTGCACGATTGCGCTCGACTCGCAAATCGTCCTCGACGTGCTTGTGCTCGGTGATGTCGCGGATCGCACTGAAGACGATCGTGCCTTCCTCGGTTTCAAGCGGACTTAAACTGATCTCAACCGGAAACTCAGTGCCATCTTTGCGCCGACCGCTGAGCTCCAGACCGGAGTGCATCGGACGCACCCTGGGGCTGGTGAAGTATCCGCCGCGTTGCTCTGAATGCTTGCCGCGAAAACGCGCCGGCACCAGCATCTCGACCGCATTACCGAGTAATTCGGCGCGAGCGTATCCGAAGAGCTTTTCGGTCTGTGCATTGACCAATTCAATTCGGCCGTCCATGCCTACAACGATCATTGCGTCCGGGGCCAACTCGAGCAGCGCGCGGAACTTGCCCTCTGCACGGTTGTGCGCGGTGACGCAATCCAATTCCCCGCAGTCGAGTTTCCCAAGCTTGTCTTCGCTCACAGATTGCCCCTTCTCACTTCATTGCCCTGGCAGCGCACACTTCAAGAGTCATGCCGCACAGTGTGGATGAATGGGCTTGTTGCAGGCGAACTAAGCGGGCTGGCGGCGGCAATTGGATGTCAGCGGCGGCACAAAAGTGGCACGCCGATCGCGGCAATCGATATCGAGGCTGGCGCTACCGGCGGTTGCGCGGATCCCATTCGGGCAGCGGCTGCGGCTCCGGCATCATGAGATCTCTTGCCGCAACGATGCCGACGAGTTTGGTCCCGTGCATCACTGGAAGCGCGCCGACTTTGTGCCGGCGCATCAGGGCGGCCGCATGTTCCAGCGTGTCCGAGGCCAGCACGGTGATCGGATGGCGCGTCATCGCGGTTTTGACGAGCGTCGAATCGAGCGCGTCCGCGTAGCGCCCCAAGTCAAATTCGCTCACGATCCCGACGAGCTGGTCTGCTTCGACAACCGGCAGCCGGCGAAATGGTCCCGCCTTCATTTTGGACGATGCGGCAGCGAGCGTATCGGCCGGTCCTACAGTGACTACGTCTCGCGTCATCCGGACCTCGACCAACTGCATCATCTAACTTCCTCCAACTTGCGCCTGCGGCCGGTGCATCGATCGCAACGGCCGCCGGATTGCGTGATAATCATACGGCAGGCGCGCCGGTGGATGCCATGCGTGACGGCGGACGTGAACCTCGACGCCTTTGACGGCTGGTCGCTGCTCGCCCGCTCCAGGTTTCCTATCGCCGACCTCGCTGAATCGTGGTGATTAAGATTCCAAAAGAGCTTTTCTCAGGTAGTGCTTCTGATGGCCACGCGGATAGTCGGCGTGAGTGGCGATGATCTCAAACCCGAGACTCTGGTAAAAGCGCGGCGCCTGGAAGCTGTGAGTGTCCAGGATCATCTGGCGGCATCCGCGCGCAATCGCCTCGGTCTGCGCTGCCGCCATCAGACCTTTGCCATATCCGCGATTCCGATAGTCCCACCGTACCCAAAGATAGCGAACTTCGCAGCATCCACCCCAGGTCCAACCGTAGAGGCCCGCAATGATCGTTCCGTCTTCCTCGCGCACCAAGTAAGAAAGGATTTTGCCGTCTTTGATACGAGTCCGCTCGATGTTGTACTCAGTGATACGATCTTCGAGAAAATGGATATCGCTGTCAGAAGGATTTTCGTTGACGGGCGGGATGTGGATTTTGATATTCATAAGTTGTTCTCCGATGTTCCTCTCACGACCTCGGACAACTAGCGCCGAGCGGCGGCAATCGCGGCGGTCGGCACCGTCATTAACTCTTGCGCCGCGCGCGGTAGCGGCGGATCAGCGCATTCGTCGAGCTGTCGTGGGCTAGCGGCGGTTCTGTGGGGGCTTCCAGCTCCGGGATTATTTTTTGCGCCAGGACTTTGCCCAGTTCCACGCCCCATTGATCGAATGAGTCTATGTTCCAGATTGCGCCCTGGGTGAAGACGCTATGCTCATAGAGCGCGACCAGCTTGCCTAGCGTTTCGGGGGTTAGCTCGTCGGCGAGAATTACCGTCGAGGGACGATTGCCCTCGAATACGCGATGCGGCGCCAGCCAGTCCGGCGTGCCTTCGGCCTTGACCTGCTCGGGCGTCTTCCCGAATGCGAGCGCCTCGGCCTGCGCGAATACGTTGGAGAGCAGCAGATCGTGATGGCGTCCGAGCGGATTCAGCGGCCGGCAGAAGCCGATGAAGTCGCACGGGATCAGTTTCGTCCCCTGGTGGATGAGCTGGTAGAACGAATGCTGGCCGTTGGTGCCGGGCTCTCCCCAGTAAATCGGTCCCGTCTGATAATCGACCGGCGCGCCTTCGAGCGTGACGTGCTTGCCGTTCGATTCCATCGTGAGCTGCTGCAGATAGGCGGGAAAGCGCTTCAAGTATTGCTCGTACGGCAGCACCGCCACGGTTTGCGCGCCGAAAAAATCGTTGTACCAGACTCCGAGCAGGCCCATCAGAACCGGCAGGTTGCGGGCGAACGGCGCAGTGCGGAAATGCTCGTCGATAGCGTGGAAGCCGGAGAGCATCGCGCGGAAATTGTCGGCGCCGACGGCGACCATCGTGGACAGGCCGATCGCGGAGTCCATCGAGTAGCGGCCGCCCACCCAATCCCAGAAGCCGAACATGTTTTTCGTGTCGATGCCGAACTTTGCTACTTCGGCGGCGTTGGTCGAGACCGCGACGAAATGCTTCGCCACCGCCTGCTCGCTACCAAGCGTGGCGAGGCTCCAGGTCCGCGCGGTGTGCGCGTTGGTCATCGTCTCGAGCGTGGTGAAAGTCTTCGACGAAATGATGAACAGCGTCTCGGCCGCGTCGAGGTCGCGCGTCGCTTCGGCGAAATCGGTTCCATCGACGTTGGAGACGAAGCGCACGCTCAGCTTGCGGTCGCTGTAATGGCGCAGCGCCTCGTATGCCATGACCGGGCCGAGGTCGGAGCCGCCGATCCCGATATTGATCACGTTGCGGATGCGCTTGCCGGTGTGGCCTTTCCACGAGCCGTCGCGGATGCGCGCCGAGAACTCCGCCATGCGATCGAGCACCGCGTGGACCGTGCGGCACCACGTCGTCGCCATCGACGCTGATCGAAGCGCCGCGCGGCGCCCGCAGCGCGACGTGCAGGACGGCGCGCTTTTCGGTCAGGTTAATTTTGTCGCCGCGGAACATCGCATCGATGCGCCCGCGCAGCCCCGCCTCTTCGGCCAACGCGAGCAGCAAGCGGATTGTCTCGTCGGTCACGCGATGCTTGGAATAGTCGAAGTACAGGCCGGCGGCCTCGACGGCGAGCCGTTCACCGCGCTGGGGATCTTCGGCGAACAGAGCTTTCAGGTGGCGGCTGTGGATCTGGTTGTAATGCGCCTGCAATGCCTTCCACGCAGCGCGCCCGGTCAGAGAGTTCGTCTTCGTTGATGCCGGCATGATGCCTCACTACATGACGCAGCGCAGGCCTAGTTCGAGGTGGCGGAGACGATCGCGCGATCGCCGCGCGGCAGGATCATCACTTCGGACATTCGAGTCTCGGGATCCAGCCGGATGAAGTAGGCGGGGAAGCCGGTTTCAGTGACGGCGACGTTGGTGCGCGCGTCGCAACCGCATCGCGCCGCCATCGCGTCGTTTATCGCGGCGAGTTTGTCCAGACTGAGGGCGGCGAGTTGCAGGTTAGCGTCGTCGACGGAAAGTTTCAGGGTCGAGTCTTTCATCTCGACGCTGGCGGCGACCGCGGTGCCGGAGACGGTCGCAGTCTTGATCACCCATCGGGTGAATTGGGCCTTATCCATGTCTTCGACGTCGCGATGGTTCCTGCGTGCCTCGGAGATAGCGGCGTCGAACGAGCCTTTCTTCGCGCTGGAATCGGCGAACACCTGCTCGTCCGCCAACGTCCAGATTCGCTTCGACCATCGCGCAACTGTCGCGGGATCGGCGCCGGGCAAACTCTGATAGTCGGTTGCGGCGCGCTCGGCGTCTGCCAGATCATGGTCGGACAGCGCCGCTTCGACCTCATCGCCGTCTTTGCGCCGCGCCGCCTCGTCGATTCGCGCGACGATCGAACCGCTCTGGCTGCCCGGTTCTTTGGCCGCGTCGGCGCAGACGCCGCGCTGCTCGGCCAGCGTGAATGCGGGGCGGCCGATCATGAAGTCACAGAGACAAACGTCGTCCTTCACCTCGCGCCGCTGGCTCGCACTCAAGTCGTTGCCATGGGCTGAAAGCGCAGCGAGTTCTTGACGGGCTGCCGGATAATTGCCGGCCGCGATTTGGCTGCGCGCCGCGGTGAGCGCCGACGGGGCGCATCCTGAGACCCCTGCTACCAGCGCGATCGCGACGGCCGCTTGGCACGCAATCCGCGGGAAAGCGCAGCGCAGGATAGAAGGGCGGAGGTAGCGGGGCATGAGTTGATTATGGCAAAGGCGCCGGCCGATTGCCTACCCGTCAAGCACAAAGAATGTCGCGTCGGCGAGCGAGTCATCCGATGTACCGCGATGCGACACTGGCGATCTCAGATTCGTCCGCGCCGGTCTTCTTTGAGCGGCTACGTCAACTTTCTCTCGGAGTTCGCGGTGGCATGAGTGGTGCACTTGAAGCTGGTACAAGGCGCTGAGCATGAATCAAGTCGATTGCGCTGACGCAATGCGCAAAGGAGGACATCAACAATGAAGTACATCAACAAACTCATTGTCAGGGTTCGCGAGAGCAAAACCGGGCAGACGATGACTGAGTACGTTCTGATTATCGCGGCGATCGCGGTAGCCGGTTACATCGCGTATGAAGGCCTCGAAGGTGGGATCAACACGATCATCGCCAACGTGACTGCGACGCTGGTGGGTGCGTAACAACAGCCCCCAAGCCCGCGCGGTCGAAACCACCCGCGCGGGACAGGCGGCGGGGACCGAGTGCCCCGCCGCGCAAATCCAGGGTTTTTTGCAAGCGAAGTGGACGGGTCGATGCGAGAGAAACCGTGACTTCAGGCAGCTCCGGCTTCGGCCGGTTCGGCGCAGCTCGCAATGGGAGCGTGAGCGATTGAATTTTGCTTGTGGGGGCGATCCGCAGCGGCGGATCGCGCAAGAACGGGGGCATAGATGAGACGACCCATAATTTTCATAATCCTTGCAGGAATAGGCGCGGTGCTGGCCGCGATTGTGGTCTTTTCCGCGATCAGGACCCGTGAGTCCGAAGTCCAGCGCGCGATGGCGCACACCGTCGAAGTCGTAGTCGCGGCAAAGGATATCCCGCTGGGCGCGAAACTCGAGCCCGATGCGGTCAAACTGGTTCGATGGGCGCGCGACGGCGTTCCGCAGGGCGCGTTCACCGATCCGCAGGCGGTCGCGGGCTCGTTTGCAAAGAGCCAGTTCCTCGCCAATGAGCCGGTTGTCGCCAGCAAGCTGTTCATGGGCCAAGAGAGCTCCGGCGTGATGCCGCTGCTGATTCCAGCCGGGATGCGTGCGATGTCGGTGCCGGTCGACGAAGTCGCGGACATCGCAGGCTTTGTCGAGCCACATACCCGCGTGGACATCCTGGTCGCTATCTCAGGCACTGGCCCGGGCGAGCCGTCCTTCTCGCGGATCGTTCTCCAGAACATCGAAGTTCTGGCTGTCGGCCAGGAAATCGAACACCTCAAGGACCAGCCGCAAATAGTAAAGGTCGTGACGCTGCTGGTGACTCCCACCGATGCCGAAAAACTTACCCTGGCAAGCCACGAGGGCATGCTGCATCTGGCGATGCGCAACTATACCGACAGCAAAATTGTCGCGACCAAAGGAATCGCAGTCGGCGAGCTTTTGCATGAGGGCGCATCGGTCTTGCCCGTGATGCAACCGCAGCTGGCGCCGGCGCTCGCCGCCCGCCCGGCGCATGGATCTGCGGCGCTTCCAATCGAAGTGGAAGTGATGCGCAATGGCAAATCGTCGGAGGAGATTTCCTTCGTCAATTCCCCGGCGGGATCGCGTTCTTCCGTTGAAGCGCACCAGGACGCGCCTGCCATTTCGCCGCCGCAGTTACCCGCGGCTCCGGAATCGCCCAGCGCACCGGAATCTCCGGTCTCGGCCGCAAAGCCTGCCTCGTCCGCGGGCTTTGCCGGTGATCGCAGCTGGCAATAAGGGGGAAAGCCATGAGGGTACAAAAAAACATCCGCAGAACATTCCGCGCGGCCAGGCCCCTAATACCCAGGAGCCACATCGAGTGCCATTAAACGGATCAAAGAATGAGGGTCGTCGCAGCACGATGAAGGTCATGCTGGTTGGCGATGCCGGCGAACAGCGCACCCAGCTCAAGTCGGTGCTGGCGGCGCTGGTTGAGCCTGAACTCGAGATCATCGAGGGCGAGACTGCCACCGCCGCAAATCTTTCCGAGAATTTCGCCGCGCCCCCCGACGCAACCCTGGTGATGGTCAACGGCAATCAGGAGGCTGCCCTGAGCTTTCTCCAGAGCCAGTCGCTCCACTCGCCGCGCCCAAGTCTGTTTGCCGTGCTTACCGCGCGCTCGGCCGGCCTGATGAAGCGAGCGCTGCGCTCGGGCGCCGACGAGATTCTCTTCATGCCGCTCGATCCGGGAGAGGCTACCCGCGCCTTGCTGAAAGTAAGCGAGGCGCGCTGGCGCATCGAGCGCCGCGAGGGCGGGGTGATCATTTCCGTCACCAGCCTGATAGGCGGCGTCGGGGTGACTTCGCTGGCTGCCGACCTCGCGTTGGCGCTCAACTCGTTGCATCAACGCGTAGCGATGGTCGATCTCGATCTTCAGACCGGAGGCCTGGGGATCTTTCTGAACCTCGATCCCGAAGTGACCATCATGCCGCTGGTGCGGCTGGACCGTAAGCTCGATTCGATCCAGCTCGAATCCGCCTTGACCAAGCATCCATCGGGTATCTATTTGCTGGCCGCGCCCAAGCGAATTGAGGAAGGCGAACTGGTTTCGGACCTCACCGTCGGCACCGTGCTCGATCTGATTCGTCAGTTGTTCGACTACGTAGTCGTCGATTGCGGAGACCATGTGGACGAAAACGGGGTCGCGGCGTGGGAGCGCTCGGAGCATCTGTTCTATGTGCTCAATCAGACCATCGCGGCGGCGCGATCCGCATGGCGATTCATCGATCTGTTCGAGCGTCTGGACCTGACTACGCTCGAGCCGCGCTTCATTCTCAATCACTATAATCCGTCGCATCCGTTGACCGTGAAGGCGATCGAATCAACTCTCGCCAAGCCCATCTACGCGAAGATTCCAGCCGACGATCGGACTTTCGAATCTATCGAGATGAAGGCGCAGGACCTTTTCCAGCTCGCGCCGTCGTCTCCGGTCGCGCGCGCGATGCTCGATCTCGCAGCTCTGGTAATGCCGCGTAACGAACCGGCCCCGCTTCAGGAAACATTTATATCGCGGCTCAAATCCGCCTTCGTCACGCATTGAAGTCGATGAGGTATCCAACATGGGACTGACAGACAGGTTGTCCAATGCTAGCAGGGGCGGCCGCCCGCCAGAGGCCGCTACCGGCGGCGGCTCGCTTATCGGCGCGACCGTGCGCCGGCGCAAGGACGCGATCGCCGATAGCTCGCGCCGCTTGAAGGTCAAAGTTCACAACAAATTGTTCGAGACTATCGACGTATCCAAGCTTGAGACCCTCGAGCCCGCGATGGTCTCCGTCAAAGTCACCGCCGCTATCAATGACATTCTTAATGAAGATGGCCGCCTTCTCACCGACATCGACCGCGGCCGGCTCATCGAGGAACTTAAAAACGAGCTGCTCGGCCTGGGTCCGCTCGAGCCTCTGCTCCGTGACGACGAAATCACCGACATCCTGGTCAACGGCCACGACCAGGTTTACGTCGAAAAACGCGGCAAGCTGCACGCCACCGACGTCGTCTTTCAGGACGACCAGCATCTGATGCTGATCATCGATCGGATCGTGTCGCGCGTCGGACGGCGCGTTGACGAATCGTCGCCGATGGTCGATGCGCGGTTGCCCGACGGCTCGCGCATCAACGCCATCATCCCGCCGCTGGCGCTCGACGGCCCGGCGCTGTCGATCCGGCGTTTCGGCAAGCATCGCTTCGACATCGGCGCGCTGGTCGAAAAAGAGGCTCTTACCTGGGACCTGGTCGAGTTTCTGCTCGCGGTTGTTCGCGCCCGCCTGAACGTAATCGTTTGCGGCGGTACCGGCTCGGGCAAGACCACGATGCTCAATTGTCTGTCCGCGTTTGTTCCCGAAAACGAGCGAATCGTTACGATCGAGGACTCTGCCGAGCTTTCCTTGCAACAGCCACACGTCGTGCGGCTCGAAACGCGCCCCTCGAATCTTGAAGGCCGCGGCGAGGTCACACAGCGCGACCTGGTCAAGAATTGTCTGCGAATGCGCCCGGACAGAATCGTCGTCGGCGAGGTCCGCGGCGCTGAAGTCTTCGACATGTTGCAGGCGATGTCCACCGGCCATGACGGTTCTATCGCCACCATCCACGCCAACAGTCCTCGCGAATGCCTGGGCCGCCTCGAGATGATGATGCTGCTGTCGGGCGTCTCGATTCCGCAGCGCGCGATGCGCCAGCAGATCGCCTCTGCCGTCAACATTATCGTTCACGTCAGCCGGCTCTCCGACGGTTCGCGCAAAGTCATGAGGATTTCCGAGATTAGCGGCATGGAAGGCGAGATGATCATGATGCAGGACTTGTTCGAGTTTGTCCGCGCCGACACCACCGCCGCGGGAAAAATCAACGGCGCCTTTCAATCGAGCGGCATTCGTTCTGTATACGCACAGCGCCTCGAAACGGCCGGATACAAGACCGAATCGAACGTGATCAGAATGGCCGCGCGATGAACCTCGGCGACCTGTTGATTCCGGCTGCGGCCGCCGGCTTCGTGCTGATCGTCGGCGCGCTGCTGTTCATGCGCTCCAATCAGTCCCGCGTCACGCGCACCGTGATGCGGCGGATGGCGCGGCCCAACGCTGCCCTGGCCGACGATATCACCAAGACCGATCGTCGCCGCCTGACCGGACGCGAATTTCTAAGCTGGTTCTATCGCCTCAATCTGCTCCAAAAGCTCGAGGAAAATCTCTGGCAGGCCGGAATCTATGCCCGCCTTGTCGACGTCCTGCTCGTGATCCTGTTTATGTTTACCGCGGGCCTGTTTGCCGGCGAAGCGATTTGGAGGAAGGAACTCCTGTCGATCGCGATGGGCGTGGCGATGGCAAGCCTGCCGATAATTTATATCCGGGTGCGCAGGCAGCGGCGCATCAAGGCGTTCGCCAAGCAACTGCCCTACGCGCTCGATTTGATCAAATCGTCACTCGAAGCCGGCCATACGCTGCTGCGCGGATTGCAAGTCGTGGTGGCGGAGTTCGCCGATCCGATCTCCACCGAATTCCGCTCCGCTATCGAACAGAGCCGGCTGGGGCTGCCGCTGCCGCGCGCGCTCGAAGAGATGCTCAAGCGCGTGCCGCAGGATGACCTCCGCCTGCTGGTGGTCGCCGTCCGGGTGCAATCGGAAGTCGGCAGCTCGCTGGCCATAATAATCGGACGACTCTCGGAAATCGTTCGCACCCGCCAGCGCTTGCAACAGCAAATCAAGGCGCTTACGGCCCAATCCAAGATGAGCGGGATACTGGTCGGCTTCCTGCCGATCGTGATGCTGGCTGCGTTCAGCGTCATCCAGCCAAGCTACACCGACACGCTCTTTTACGATCCCAGCGGCCAAAAAATTCTCGAAGTTGCCTGCGTGCTCGACGCCCTGGCGTTCCTCTCTATTCGCAAGCTCTTGAAGGTGAAGTACTGAAATAACTGCGATGCCGGCCATCTATGCAAGCTTGACGGTGTTTTTTCTGTTCAGCGCGATCTCGCTGGCGGTCTACGCGGCGATCTACGGGATTAATCGCCCCTTCGACGAGCGCATCACCGAGATGGGCGTCAAGCTGCGCGTCGCCTATGGAAATCCCGCCAATGTCGACATGGAGTCCGATACCTTTGCGCGCTCGCTGTTTCGATGGGTCGCCAAGCATCTTCCCGAACCCGCACCGAATACTCCGGAGCGCGAGAAGCTCGCACAGACCCTGGTTCGCGCCGGCTTTCCCGGTTCCCGCGCCGTCCGCATCTTTCACTTCACCCGCCTCGCATCGACGGCGGCAACTGCGCTCCTTGCGCTTGCCGTCGCCATCGCCTTCGGCTTCCACGGCATCAAGCCGCTGATGTTCATGCTGATGGGCCTGGGCGTCGGCGCATTCGCACCCAACTACTATGTCGGCCGCAAGGCCAGAAACCGCCAGCAGCAAATCGCCAGCCAACTCTCCGACGTTTTGGATTTGCTGGTGGTCTGCGTCGAAGCCGGCCTCGGCCTCAGCGAAGCCATCAAGATCGTCGGATCCGAGACCCAGCGCCAAAATCAGGAAATAGGCACCGAGCTGTCGATCGTCTCAGCCGAACTCGCCGCCGGCAGCACGCTTGGCCAGGCGCTGAGAAGTTTCGCCGATCGCACCGCCGTTGACGACATCAAACCGTTGGCCGCGACCCTGGTGCAGAGCGAAAAGCTCGGCGCGTCAATCGGTCCCGCGCTCCGATCCATCTCGGACTCGATGCGCACCACCCGCCGCCTGCGCGCCGAAGAAGCCGCGGCAAAAACCACGGTCAAGATTCTCTTCCCGCTCGTGCTGTTCATTTTGCCCGCCATGATGAGCGTGATCGTCGGTCCCGCCATGATTCAGATAATGCGCGCCCTTACCCACGCATAGCGCCCGCGCCGGCGATCCCCCGATGCAACCGGCAACGCTCTTGACGCGCGCGACAACGGAGCGCGGCCTTAACACTGGGTGCAGGGGTCACCCCCTGCGCTCTTGACGCGGACGCGGCCGCGCAATAACCGATCGATCATGGCTGATTCGGAAGCGCGGATGCGCGCGCTCGAGTTATGGAACGAGGCGATGCGCTTTCACATGAACCACGATCTCGAGCGCGCCGTCGAACTCTACACAAAATCGATTGAAGTCTTTCCGACCGCCGAGGCCTATACATTTCGGGGATGGGCCTTCGAGGGAATGGGACGAATCGACGACGCGATCGCGGAGTGTCGGCGCGCCATCGAAATCGATCCCGCCTTTGGCAATCCATACAACGATATCGGCGCATATCTAATCGCCAAGGGCGAACTCGACGAGGCCGTCCCGTGGCTCGAAAAGGCCAAGACCGCGCCGCGGTACGATCCGCGTCATTATCCGTTCATGAACCTGGGCCGAATTTACGCTGCCAAGGGAATGGTGAAACGGGCGATCGACGAATTCGAAGGCGCGCTCGCACTGGCGCCCGGCGATCCGACTTGCCAGTCCGCGCTGGCGCAGCTCCGCGCGTTATTGAACTGAACGATTAAGTCGAATTGCGAGATCAAGTCGAACCGAACGCGCGGGTCGCATCGAAGTGATCAACGCCGGAGCGCCGGCCCCCGATTTCACGCTCGATGCGCACGACGCCGATATCGTCATTCCAGCCCCGATTTCCATCTGGCGCGCCTGCGCGCGGAGCATCACATCAAAAAAGACGCACAGAAGACGCACGCTGCCACCGTCACGAGTAGAGGCGACGTGGGCGCTACTCGTCGCTCCTGTCGCAAATCTCAAGCCCGCGAGCACGCTCGCGCTTGATGACAATTTCGCAGTGCAGCAGACACAGTTCGATTTCGCGAACGTGACGGACCGTCACCGAGTTTCTACTCTGTAGGGTTGCGTCGCTTTCGATGCGCGCTCGCTCCGATCTCGCCGAAATGCTCGCCGAATCGAAGCCGCCAAGCTTAGACCGATAGCGATTCGATCCGATTCGCGCTAGCTAGATGGTCTGCTTCGTTTAAGCTGTGAACAAGCACCGGAGGTGTCCTTGAACAATCGTCTTGCGCCGGTTCACCGGATGAAGTGGGCGCGGTTTGTCGCGGCAGGGTTGACCTTGCTTGCGGCCACAGTCGCAGGTTGCGGCGCTTCGAGCGATTCTTTGTCGACCGGGACGACACCCGTTCAACCTACATTGGTATCCGCAAAGATTGCAGGCCCCGCTTCTGACATTTCTCCAATCATGAAACCGTTGCTACATAGCGGCGACGTTTGGGTCGATAGAATCCAAGGCACCGACCGTGACTTCCGCATCGAAGCCGTCCACGATGGTACGATGGACGTGAGTTTCTGGGGCGCCGAGGAGACCACGGACTCGGCCCTCAACGTAATCGTATATCGCTCGCTGACGGAATCGTCGTCGGAGCCGACAAAATCGAACAAGCCTGCAATGTGGTTCGCGTTCCCTCTTTATCCGGGAAAAACCTGGAAGAACAGCTACGATTGGGAGATCGGGGGCGCAGCTCCCTACAGGGGCAAGGCTGAAGACGACGGGAAGGTGTTAGGCTGGGAGGATGTACAGGTGCCGGCCGGCACTTTTCACGCTCTGAAAGTTCGGGTCGATACCCGCGCGTACGGCACTGGCGGGATGGCGGATGACGAGACCCTGGTCTACTGGTACTCGCCGCAGGTCAATCGCTTCGTCAAATTCGACTATCGCTCCGCCTACGAGGGTGGGTTGCTCGCGGAACTAGTCAGGTACAAACCCAACCCGTAAGAACAATATTTCTTCAGCACGCTCGCAGCAGGGTGGCGCGACGTCATTCTATTTTTCCTTGAGTCGCGGATCGTCCCGCGGACGCGCCTGCCAACATGCGCGCGAGGAAGCCGAACAGAATCGCGAGCGGTAGCCTCAAGGAGCGCATCGTCCACTGAAATGTCTGGGTCCTCAAGGGACTGGTCGCTTCTTTCGGGAGCGCCTTGTATCGAACGGCTGCGCGACCTTCGACGCGCGTAAGTTGCGCGTCCGAAGGTTGTACGAAAGTCTCATGCTTAGCTTGTTCCAGTGACAGACGAAGCGCGTTCTTGAAATACCTCGGCTCCAAACGCGAGCGCGACTGTAAGCTCGATTTTGAGAGAGAAGCTCTTTTTTTCGAGTTTGAGTTTCTCGGGTTGCCTTAGATTCATCTCGATGAGTGCGGTCAGCTTTTCCTCAATGTACAGGTGCCCCCTGATTAGCACACCGAGAATATCTTCTTTGCGAATATGGTCTATAAACGCCTGCACTTCCGGCGACCGCACGAACTCCTCTGCCACCGCTGCTTCGACTTCCCGAGTGTTCATCCGATCGTCTCGCCGGAAAGAAATGTTCCATCAGCCGCGCGCTTGGCATTCGCCGCTCGCGCGTGACCGCCTGCTGCGAATCGCTCATGCTGTTGGCGATAGGCTTCGTATTTTTCCGAATCAGGCATGAACGTCCCATCGAAATAGCGCCACGCTCATTCGAGTGCGGGCGAGTCCGCCAGCGCGTCCGCGTGGTAGCGGCGCTAGCATCGCTTGGGCAGATTTCTCGACCGCGTCACCCGCGCATCCATCGTCGCAACGAATTAGCCACATATCGCTTGCAATTGTACGCTCGAATTTGGCGCTCGGAAACTCCGACTAAGTTCGCCTATCCACACTCGCTGACGAGGCGCTAATGGCTGCTGCGTGCGCAGCTAATCGGCCTGCGCGACGTGCCTGCGCGGGTGACTCGCGCCGACCTCCAGCGGCAAAGCGATGTCGCATTGTGACCTGCTCTATGACACTGAAACGTCGCATCGAGCGCCGTCTGCGGCGCGGCGCATAGTTGTGCCTATTAGAGACAACCGTTCAATGAGTGTCCCGCTTCCGAGACGATGGCCCGTCACTTGCTCTGATTCCTTGTGGTTGACCTGTTGCTACAGGCCAAAAAGGAAGCACTGTGCAAAACCCGGACACTCAATGACAGTAGATAACATCGCATCGGGAACGACTCCTATCGCAGACGGGGCAAGCGAGATGGTGGCGCTCGACCATCTTGTGCACAGTGCCGACCGGCTCGGCGGCATGGTCGTGCGATCGGCGCAACTGCGCAAGGTCTTAAAGTCGGTATCGCAGCTGAGTCCCTACAAAGCGACGGTGTTGATTTCAGGCGAATCCGGAACCGGAAAGGAATTGGTCGCGCGCGCGCTTCACACCCTGGGTCCGGTTCCAAACGGTCCCTTCGTGACGCTGAACTGCTCCAACCTCGTCGAGTCGCTGGCCGAGTCGCAGTTATTCGGCCATGTTCGCGGCGCCTTTACCGACGCACGCGAGGATTCGCAGGGATACTTCCGATCCGCCAACGGAGGCACGCTGTTCCTTGACGAGATCGGCGAATTGCCGCTCAGGCTCCAGCCCAAGCTGCTGCGCTCGGTCGAGACGCACGAGGTTCAGCCGGTCGGATCGTCGCATTGCTACAAGGTCGATCTCCGGTTGGTCGCCGCGACCAATCGCGACTTGCACGCGATGGTCAGAGCAGGTCAGTTTCGCGACGATCTCTACTACCGCATGAGCGCTTCGGCGATCTTTATCCCGCCGCTTCGAGAACGGCGCGAGGCCATCCCGGCCTTCGTCGGATTTTTCATCGAACAATACAATCGTCTGTTCGCCAAAAATGTCTCGCAAATCTCGCGCCGCGCCGTCGAGATCCTTTGCGCATATCAATGGCCGGGAAATGTCCGCGAGCTCTCCAATGCGATCGAAAGTGCCGTGATTTTGAGCGAGAGCAACAGCATCGGCGTATCCGATCTCCCCGAGCAGATCGTGGACGGATCCGGCGCCGAGTTGTTGTACCCCAACGAGCAATCGTCCGCTAACGCCCATCCGGCCGCGCCAGTCGCGCGCCGCTTGCCCATCATAGATTTCGCCGGCGAGCCGCCGGGCTTCCTGCTCGACGACATGATCAAGCAGACCCTGATGCGTTCGCTCGAAGAGACCGAGGGAAATCGACGCCGCGCCGCCGGCCTGCTCGGAGTTTCGCGCTCAACCCTCTACCGGATGCTCATTCGCTACGGGATCGCCGATAATTCCCACCACCCATCCCTTCAGCACCCTATCTAAGATTATGCGTTGGTTCCTTAAAGCTACGTCTGTCATGGTGGCCGTCCAACTCCTCACCGCGGTATCAGCGTTCGGCTTCCACCTGGATCCGTCGCTCGATCCCGAGCCGCCCTTCGTGATTTGCAAAAAGCAGCGTTACGCGCTCTGCGCCGCGGCGAGTTGCTTCGTTTATGACGGAGTCGCTTATTGCAAGTGCGATATCTTGCGAGGTGACAGCATCAGTCTCCAGCTCAGCTACTCAAGCCCCGTCGGCGAGCAAAATGTCTGTGGTGTGAACGGGCAGGGCAAGACGAATGGTTATATGGCGAGCACCTTCAGCCTGCCCGATAATGTGACGAAAGGTGGTCCCGCGGCCGTCTACACCTGCCCTGGATCGGCTGACGCGGGGATTGGGGTGATCGCGCCGGTAGCCTATGGCCAATGTGACGGTGGCATTTGCTTCAAGAGCAGCACGGGTCAAAGGTTCCCGGGCTTCGCCGGCCGGCTCGACGATGATGAGATCATTTGCTCCTGCCCGATCTCATCTGGCGCGACGCCAGGCAGCTCGGATAGCTTCGGATATCAGGTGTTCGGCCCGTACCATCCGACGGCACCGATAGGAAGCAGATGTGATGCAGGCGCCTGTGCGTCATGCAGCGTGCCTAACCCCACCGCTAACGGAACCACCCTCTCCGTTGGAGCCGCAACCGGAGTCCCGAAATTCCTTGCGCTACGGCTCGACGGACCGCCACTTCCGGATATCAATGAGTGTCTGTGCACTTGTACCCAGGCTCCGGGTCCGGATGGCAGCATTTCCTGTACGGTGGCAGAAGACACAACCCCTTAGCCACTCGTGGCGCCCGTTGCTCCCGGCTTGTGAGGCTTTCCATGCTGAGCAGGCGCCAACTCCTGCAGAGCAATCATTCGCGCATCTTTCCCCTAACCCTTTCTAACAGGGCCCTTCGAGTACTCAGCGAAAAGACTCCGCTGCGCAGATCTTGCGGCGGTGCCGATTCTCATTAACGTGGGTGCAGGGGTCACCCCTGCCCAAGGAGGTAAACCCACGGCGGGTTTCACGTTAAATTAAGTGACTTCCCACCGCTGGAAATCATCGATCGATTCAATAACAATTCCGTCTCGATGAGGACGGGCGCGCGACTCTTCGCGGCGATTGCCGCGATCGCAACTTTAGTTGCCGTGTTCCCGGCGATGGCCGATTCGCCGCCACCGGACCTGGTCGAGATGGAGCGGCAGGTGTCGCTTGAGCTTGCGCATGTGCGCGACAGCGGACCAACTGATCCCGTCAAGCGCAAGCAGCTCTTCGACGCCAACCAGTTGGAACAGAAGGCCGAGGCGGCAATCAAATCCGGCGATTACAAATCCGCCGAGGACAACCTGCTCCGTGCCCGCGAGATTCTCCGCCGCCTGCGCGACATCTCCAACTGACATCGGCGACCGCATTCATCGCCAGCGCGGGTTCTGGTAAGTTCTGATCGCGGGTTCCCAAATGAGTGGTTCGGATCAAATCTGGGCTGAGATGCTGCGCACGCTCGAGCGCGGACAGCCATTCGCGTTGGCAACGGTGGTGAACGTTCGCGGCTCCACCCCGCGTGAAGTCGGCGCCAAGATGATCGTCCGCCAGGACGGCCAGTTCGGCACCATCGGCGGTGGATGCGGCGAAGCCGAGGTCTTTCGAAAAGCTCGTGTATTACTTGAAGAAAACAGCGAAAGCGGCGCACGCCTTGCGCAAGTCGATCTCACCGGCGATTTCGATCAGCCCGAGATCGGTACCTGCGGCGGAGTAATGGACGTCTTCGTCGATCTATGGTCCCCGGCCCGCGACTTGGAAGTCGCGCGCAAGCTGGCCGACGCCGCCAGCCGCAGCGCTTCCGGCGCACTGATAACGGTGGTCGATGCGGGTGCGCGAAGCGAGATGCCGGCCGGGTCGCGGACGTTTATAGATCGGAGCGATGCGGGCGCGCGCGATGCGGGCCCGATCGATCTGCCCGCGGCGCAACTCGCACAAATCGTCGAGCGAACGGCCGACGCGATTCCCGCCTTGCTCGAACTCGATGGCGCCGGCGGGCTTCATCCTGTCACCCATCTCGAACCTAAAGGCGGCGTGCGCCTGTTCGTCGATCCGATCGTCGGCGCCGAGCGCCTGATAATCGTCGGCGCGGGCCATATCGCGGCGCCGTTGTGCGTGCTTGGAGCGATGGTCGGGTTTCACGTCACGGTGATCGACGATCGCGCATCATTTGCGAATCGCGAGCGGTTCCCCGATGCCGACGAAATAATCGTCAAGCCTTTCAAGGCCGCGATCGACTCGCTCGCGCTCGACGGCCACTGCTATCTGGTTTCCGTCACCCGCGGTCATTCTTTCGATGAGGAAGTTGTGCGTGCGGCGCTGATGCAGCCTTGCGGATTCGTCGGGATGATCGGTTCGCGCCGCCGGGTGAAGGCCACGCTCGAAAGAATCGGCGAGAGTGGGGTTCCCATTGAGCGGCTCGGCGACGTTCATGCGCCGCTCGGCGTCGCGATTGGCGGCGAGACGCCCGACGAGATTGCGGTCTCGATCATCGCCGAGATTATTCGCGAACGCCGCACCGGCGAGCGCGACGATTTCACGCTCGGCGTACGTTCCGGCATCCTCAAACGCTCGAAGTAGCCCGCATCGATGCGGCCCCCGCCCCTGTAATCGGCACGATGAAACAGCAGCTCGAGGGAATCATCCTGGCGGCGGGCGAGTCGCGCCGGATGGGCTATCCGAAGCCGCTCCTCGAGATCGGCGGGCGGACATTTATCGAGCAGATTGCAGAGACGATGCTCGCAGTTGTGCCGCGGCTCGTGATTGTGATCGGGGCGCATCGCGAGCGCGTTCGGGCCGCGATTGCGCGCGATGCTCGTATCGCGATCGCTGAGAATCCGAACTATTCGCGCGGGCAACTGTCGTCGTTGCAGGTCGGCCTCGGTGTCATTCAGCCGGATTCGGCGGGCGCGATTGTGCATCTCGGGGACCATCCGATGGTGCGCCTCGAAACGTTTCGAGCGATCGTGGATTCGTACAATCGAACGGGCAAGCCGATTGTGATCGCGCGCCACGACGGCCGCCGGGGGCATCCGGTGATTTTCGATCGCGCATTGTTCGCCGAGCTCCTTTCCGCCCCTGAAAAGGAAGGCGCGCGTTTCGTGGTGAACGCCGATCCGTCGCGGGTGGCCTACGTTGACCTGGACGATCCGGGAATCAATCTCGATTTGGACACGCCGGCTGATCTGGCCCGC
This sequence comes from uncultured delta proteobacterium, assembly GCA_963813785.1. Classification (GTDB taxonomy): domain Bacteria; phylum Desulfobacterota; class Binatia; order Binatales; family Binataceae; genus Binatus. The sequence continues at coordinate 175,188 of CAWFAJ010000012.1, forward strand.
GCCGGCCTCCCCCCGCCGCCGACGCTATCAGCGCCGGTCAGGCGCTCGACATAGCCGACTCGTTAAGCTGCCGTGCTGGCGGGCGTCGAGAGCTGCGTCTTGGTGTGCACGTATCGCTTTACGCGGATCCCGCGCTCCGCTTTGCGCGCCTGAGCCAGATCGAAAGCAAGCTGCATTCGCATCAGGTGTTCCATCTTCGGCCCAAACGCCTTCTCGACCCTCAGGCCCATCTCACTCGTAAGAGCGGCTTTCCCGTTCAGCAGGCTCGAAAGCGCCTGCCGCCCGACACCGAGGACCTTCGCCGCCTCGGTCACTGTCAGTCCGAGAGGCTCGATCACCTCGCGGCGGATTAAACCGCCGACGTGCGGCGGATTCTTCATCGCCATAATTTTCAATGCCTCCTTCAATGGTAATCAACAAAATCAAGATCGAATGCGTCACCTGCCTCAAACCGAAAGATCACCCGCCAGTTTCCGCTCACAGTCACGCTCCAAAACCCCTTCAGTTCCCCCTTCAGCGGATGCAGCCGCCAGCCTGGGAATAATCCAACTTCATCCGGGTGTGCCGCCTCGTCGATCGCCAGCAGAATGTCGGAGATTTTCTCGACCAGCGCCGCTGGAAGATCCCGGCCGTCCCCGCTTTGGTACAGCCGCCTCAAACCTCGGTGCCGAATCGAGCGAATAGCCATCTGAAACTATTATCGCCTGTCGCGCGACAGGCGTCAAGCCAAATGTCGTTAGCACGTGGTCTCGCTGCACCCCCGACGCTATCAGCGCCGGTGAGGCGCTCGACGTAGCCGACTCGTTAAGCTGCCGTGCGGGCGGGCGTCGAGAGCTGCGTCTTGGTGTGCACGTAGCGCGTTACGCCGGTCCGCGTGATAAGCCCGACCAGCACCCCCTGCTCGACGACCAGCAGCCGTCCGATATCCGCCGCCACCATCTGCCGGATTGCATCGATGACGCCGGCGCCGGGTGCTATCTCGATTGTCCCCTCTGCCGGCCGCATAACCTGGCCGATGCGCTTGGTCGCGCGCTCGGACGCGGGACACTCGCGCACCTGTGCAAGCGTCACTACGCCCAGTGCTTTTCCATCCGCGGCGACCGGAAAGCCGCCGAAACCGTAGCGCAGGAAATAGTTCTCGACGGCATCGGCTACCGTTTCGTCGGGGCCGAGCACGATCGGATCGCGCACCATAATTTCGCGCACGTGCGTGCCGGACAGCGCCTGCTCGACGATCATGCTCTGGTAGCCCGACGACGCGGCGCTGCGCAGGAACAGCCCGATGAATATCAGCCACATCCCGCCGATCAGCACGCCCGCGAAAATCTCCATTGCGCCGAACGCGATCATTCCCCACGCGATCGTGTTGCCCCAATCGGCCGCCGCTGCCGTCGCGCGGCGCAGATCGCCCCATCGCATCCACAACGCGGCGCGCAGCAGGCGCCCTCCGTCGAGCGGAAATCCGGGCAGCAGGTTGAACAGTGCGAGCGCGAGATTGATGAACGCGAGATACGAGAAGACCGCTTTCCACAGCGCCGTCGCCCCAGCCGCGGGGATCCCCAGCGCGATCAGCCAGAAGATTCCCGCCATCACGATCGAGCTCAGCGGACCCACCGCGGCGATCTTGAGCTCATCGATCCCGCTCGTGGGCTCGTGCTCCAGCTCCGCCATTCCGCCGAAGATGAACAGCGTGATCCGGTGCACCTCCTCGCCGAGCCGGTTCCCCATCGCGGCGTGGCACAGCTCATGCCCGAGCACGGAGCCAAAGAACAGGATGGTCGCGACCAGTCCGACCAGCCAGTAAGTCCCGGTCGAATAACCGGGATACTCCCCGGGGAAATATCCCGCGGCCAGCGACCACAGGATCAGCGCGAAGATGACCAGCCAGGAATAGTCGATGGCGACCTGGATGCCGGCCACCTTGAAGATCTCGATCCCACCCTTGCGCTCCGCCGCCATTGGAACCTCCGCGCGTGACACCGCGAATTTACGCGAGCCCAACGGACATGGTAAGCGCTGGGCGATTGAAAGGCACGCCGACTGCCGCTGCTTCCCGCCGCTCCCCTGCAAGCCAGGTTTGGGTTTCGGTCTCCTCTGCTCTGCCTGTTATGCTTTTTGCGAAAGGTGCACGGCATGGTCCCTGCGGACCCGGTTTGGGTTGCAGTACCCGCCAAAAACCGTGTAACCATCGGCGGGATAATGCGTATTAATAAACAGTTATGTTGGGTCTCTCGGCGCGTAGCAGGGAACGGTGGAGATTGAGCGCCAAACCCGACGAGGAACTGATAGCCGAAGTCCTCGGCGGGGATAGCGGCGCCTTCACCGAGCTTGCGGGGCGGCATCGGCCGCGAGTGGAGCGTTTATGCCGGCGGTTTTTTTCCGACGAAGAGATGGCGCGGGATATCGCGCAGGAAAGTTTTATCCGCGCCTACACCGCCCTGGCGACCTATCGGGCCGAGATGCCGTTTGGCGGATGGCTGCGCGCGATCGTGGTGAATCTATGTTACGACGAGTTGCGCCGGCGCCGGCGGCGTCCCGAGGAACTGGTCGGAGACTTCAGCGCGCCGGAAGTGCAATGGATGCAGACGGCGAACGTCGCGTCGCCGGAGGATATCGTCGGTGAGGCCGAAGAGCGGCGCGAGGCTTACGATTTGGCCCATCGCCTGCTCGACACCCTCAAGCCCGAGGATCGGATGGTGATGGTGCTCAAGGAAAGCGAAGATCTCAGCGTCAGCGAAATCGCCGAGACGCTTGGATGGAGTGAGGCCAAGGTAAAAATTCGCGCGTTCCGCGCCCGGCAGGCGCTGCGCAAGCAGGCGGAGCGGATGCTGGCGGCGGGACGCAACAGGTCACAATCATGAATTGTTTTGAAGCACGACAGGAATTTTCCGCGCTGTGGCGCAAGACCGCGACGGCCGAGCGGCGCGCCGAGCTGCTGGCGCATCTGAAAGGATGCGAGAAGTGCGATCATGCGTTTCGCGTCTTCGCGCTGACGGCGCCGGTGCTGCACGGCGAGATGGAACGGGATGCGGCTCGCGTATCGCGGCCGGCGCGGCGCGAGTTCTCGCTGGCGGACAGGCCGCGGCGATTCGCGTCGGTAACGCGCGAGGTTGCGTTCTCGCGGCAGCCCAATCGATGGCTGGTGATGTCGGCGGCGGCGGCGGTATTCGTATTCGCCAGCAGCGCGGCGTATCTTTCGACGCGGACGCCCAATGAGTCTTTGGGCGAGGCGCTATCGGTGCCCGAGGCGAGTATGAATTCCGAGACCGCAGGCGATCCATTGGCGCCCGAGATGCCGATGACAGAGAGCGACCTTGCCAGCTAAGTCCAATATCCTGTTCGGCTTGGTGGTGGGAGCCTCGTGCCTTCTGATTGGTTTCGCGCTCAGCACGCTGGCGTATCGGTATCGTTACCTGCGAGTGCCGGGAGGCGGGTTGATCGAGCGAATGAATCACGAGCTCAACCTGACCCCGGCGCAACGCGATCGCATCGGCGACATCCTGCGCGATACGCGGTTCAAAGTGATGCAGGCGCGCCAGGATTTTGACCATCGGCGCCATCAGCTGTTCTGGGACGGACTCGGCCAGGTTCGTGGCGTGCTCACGCCCGATCAGCAGAAGATATTCGATCGCGACTTCACCCACCCGTGGGCGCATCACGGCCACGGCGACGCAGATGGTGGCGACCACATGCCGCCCGAAGAGGGCGCGCCTCCGCCGGCGCCTGCGCAGCCCCCGCCCGTGCCGCAGAATTAACCGCGCGCGCATCCAGCCTGCCAGCTTTTCCTCTTTCAGCGCGCGGGAAGCGCCGTTGCTTGACCCGGTCGCAATATAATGACATCCATAGTGTCAATATATCGACGATCGCCAACCCTCATTCCAAGCGAGGCACCCCTTGAAAATCTTGAGAACTCCCGACGCCCGATTTGCCAATCTTCCCGACTTCCCATTCGTGCCGCATTATTGCGAAGTCACAGACCCCGACCGGACTGCCGTGCGCATCCACTATCTCGACGAGGGTCCGCCCGGCGCCGGTCCCGTGCTGCTCATGCATGGCGAGCCGTCGTGGTCGTTCCTCTATCGCCGGATAATCGCCACTCTCGCCGCGCGCGGCCATCGCGCCGTCGCGCCGGACTTGGTGGGCTTCGGCCGTTCGGACAAACCTGCCGATCAATCCGATTACACCTACGAACGGCACGTGCGATGGATGAGCGATTGGCTGGCTGCCACGCGCCTGTCAGGTATTACGCTCTTCTGCCAGGACTGGGGCGGCCTGATTGGGCTTCGGCTGGTAGCTGCGTTTCCAGAAAAATTCGCGCGCGTGGTGGTCGCCAATACCGGACTGCCGACCGGCGAGGGATTCAGCGAAGGGTTCCAGCGATGGCTCGAGTTCAGCCAAAGTGCACCCGTCTTGCCGATCGGGCAGATCGTGGGCATGGGATGCCGCCGCGCCCTGAGCGAGGCCGAACAGGCCGCCTACGACGCGCCGTTCCCGGACGAATCCTTCAAGGCGGGTGCGCGCTGCTTTCCTGCTCTGGTCCCGATTACGCCGCAGCACGGCTCGGTCGCCGAGAACAAGGCGGCGTGGAAAGTTCTGGAGCGGTTCACCAAGCCGTTTCTGACCGCGTTCAGCGATTCGGATCCGGTGACGAAAGGCGGCGAGATCATCTTCCAGCAGCGCGTTCCGGGGGCTGGCCGGCAAAAGCATGTGACTATCACTGACGCCGGCCACTTTCTGCAGGAGGATAAGCCCGACGAGATCGCCGCCTTGCTCCACGAGTTTATCGCATCGACGAAATGAACTTCGGCCGTCGCGCGCGGTTCGAGAGGAGGAAAGAAATGAAAGTCGAGAACGCCGTATATCCAACCGCCGATGGATTCGATGCGCTGGCGCACGATGCGTCATCGACGCCGATCGCGATGCTGAACCTCCTGAAGTTCCGCAAGAAGGCGCTGTACAAGGACGGGCGCCCCGACGATATCTCGGGCCTCGAAGCCTACCAGCGCTATGCGACCGCGATGACCAAAATCGTCGAGCGCGAGGGCGGCAGGATTTTGTTCGCGGGCAGGGTCGCCGGCCTGGTGATCGGACAAGTGGGCGAGCTCTGGGACCTCGTCGGTATCATGGAGTATCCGTCGCGAGCCGCCTTCCAGCGCATCGCGACCTTGCCCGAAGTCCAGGCGCTCGCGGTGCATCGCGAGGCCGGACTCGAGGGCCAGCTGCTGATCATGACGGAGAGCCGGTAACCTCCGCCGCGTTCGGCTGCGCGGCGCTTGTCACAGCGCGCCCATCTGCTTGAGAGTCTTTTCAGCTTCCGAGGCGACGGTGGGATTTCTGGCGCTGTCGCCCAGTGCGATTCTCAGGTACTTGAGCGCTTCGTCGCGCTGGCCGGTTTGCGCGAGTAGTTGGCCGATTCGGAGCGCGGTGAAAGTGTTCCTGGGATCGAGCGCGTACCCCTTGCGAAAATAAACCAGCGCATCGTCGCTCCTGGGCGGCGAGAGCGACATGTACGCCTCGCCGATATTCAGATAGGCGCTGACCTGGTTGGGCTGATACTTGATAAGCTTTTGATAAACCTTGATGACGTTGCTGAAGTCGGAGCGCGAGTTGTAGTAGAAACCAAGATAAACGTAGGCGTCGTCGAGCGTGGGATCGATTTCGGTGGCCTGCCAGAGCAGCTTTACCGCCGCGTCGCTGTCGGTCATTTTGATTGCGGCATCGACCAGCCCCCGCGCCTTGGCCGCGTTGGCATCCTGGCCGCGTGCCGGAAAAGGAAACGCCGCGACCGCAATCATCAGTGCGGCGGCTAGCGTCAATGGTTTCAGCGCGGTTCGATCTCGCATGGCTTCAGGCGTGAACTGGCAGCTAAATGGTGGCATGAAAGGCGCACGCTGCAAAGCTATCATGGTTGCGCGGATGGCGGCGGCTTCGAAATGAGAAAAGAAATTCCGGTGGACCGATGAAGGCGCATCGTTTTCTGGCCAACGGGCTCGCGCTCAATTGCCTTGATTACGGCGGCGAGGGCAAGCCGCCGATTCTGTTTCTGCATGGCGGTTCCGCGCACGCCCATTGGTGGGACTTCGTCGCGCCGGCCTTCGTCGGCGATTTTCACGTGCTGGCGCTCGATCAACGCGGGCACGGCGAGAGCGACTGGGCCGATGAATGGGCGTACGGCTCGCGTCATTACGTGTCGGATTTGGATCAAGTGATAGGCCGCTGGGGATTCGGCGCGCCGATCCTGGTCGGCCACTCGATGGGCGCGCACAACGTGCTCGCATACGCGGTCGAGCACAGCGAAAAATTGCGCGCGATGGTGGCGATCGATCCTCCGCCCGACTACCCGGAGCGCGCGCTCGAATTTCTGAATTCGATCGCGCAAAAACCGGCGCGCCGATTCGAGTCGCTCGACGAGGCGGCGCGAAATTTCAGGGTCCTGCCGCCCCAGACGCTGGCGAAAAAGGAAATCCTCGAGCACGTCGCCCGCCGCAGCTTCAAGCAGCACCCCGACGGCGGATGGACCCACAAGCTCGATCGGCGCACGATGATCCGCGAACCGTCGCGGGTCTGGAAGTCGTTGCATCGCATCGCCTGCCCCGCGCTGATCGTGAAGATCGCAAAGAGTCCGTTGCTGGATCTTGAACTCGCAAAAAAAATGGTCGCTCAGCTTCCCAACGGACGGCTGGCGCAACTCGAGGATTCGTATCATCACGTCATGCTCGACAATCCCGAGGCGCTAATCGAAATAATCCATCACTTTGTGGACGGCTTGAAATGACCGCCCCGCACAGCCATCTGCTCGAAGGCTCTCCGCGGCTCCATTACCTGGAGTGGAATCCCCACGCGCCGCGCACCATCATCCTGCTCCACGGCAACACTGCCAATGCGTGGTGGTGGGAACCGCTGGCGCGCGTGATTGCGGACGACTACCGGCTGCTCGCGCTTGACCAACGCGGCCATGGCGACAGTCAGTGGGCGCGGCCGGCGGCGTACTCGCCGCTCGATTATGCAAACGACATCGCCAGGTTCGTCGCGCACGCGGCGGGCAACGCGGACAAGCCCGTGGTCGCCGGTCACAGCATGGGCGGGCTGAACGTGCTGGCGTTCGCGCGAGCGCATCCGGAAAGCGCACGCGGTGCGATCGCGATCGACATCCCGGTCACCTCGACTCGCGGGCGCGATCGATATCTCCAGCGGCTCAAATCGCTTCCGGTGGTGACCTATCCCGATCTCGCAACCGCCAAAGCGCGCTTTCGGCTCATACCCAAAGAGGGCGCAGTCGCCGCCGATGTCCTTCACGAGATTGCCGAAAAAAGCCTGGCGCGTACCGATGACGGTCGATGGACGCTAAAGTTCGATCGCGAGTGTTTTTTCGGCGGCGATGGGATGGTGGTGCTCGACGTGATCAAGCAAATCACGATTCCCATGATGCTGGTGCGCGCCGGGCACAGCCGCATCATGACCGCCGAGGGCGCCGAGCATGCGCGCGCGGCGAATCCGAATGTGCGGATGGTGACGATTGCCGACGCGCATCATCATGTGATTCTCGAGAGGCCCGAAGAAGTCGCGCGCCTGATCGAAGACTTTGCCGCCAGCCTCTAACTCTTTCACTCTGTTACGCCGCCCGATCCACTTAGAGCTGAAACCGTGGCTGTGCTGTCATCCGTGCCATAGACGCAGCCGCGCCGCCGCCGTATCGCCCTAGCAGGGTGTTGAACAACTCATATCGAAGGGCAGTTCGGATCTTGAACCATTCAACACCCTGCGTAAAAGATGGCTTCTTACCTGCAACATCTCCCCCAAAGGGGGAGACCAGTGAAAAACCCCTTTGGGGGAGACAAGAGAGAGGGAGCGGGCGTTGAAAATTACTTTTTCAACAGCCTGCTAGATGACTGTCTCTTCCGCGAGCGCCGCCGATCTGCCGCGATGCTTGGCGTAGATGCCTGCCGCCCATTTTAACGCCGGATGCTCCCCTAGCTGCGCCCGCGCCTCCGCCATTGGCGCCGGCATTGCGGCGGGAAACGGGTAGGGAAACTCCTTCGGCGTCACCAGCGGCGACAGCAATGCGGCCGCGGTCAGATCGGCAACCGTGAAACCGTCGCCGACCAGGTAGCCCGATGGCCCAACCTCGCGCGCGATTCGATCCATCGCCGCGATAGTCTTATCCCGCGCCGCTCCCGCCTCGGCCGGATAGACCTTCATTTTGCGTATCATCACGGGCCGCACCAACGGAAAGATCGCGCGCATGAACAGGCGCTTCCCAAGTCCGGCCTGGCTCGTGAACAGCGACGTGACCGTGGACGAGTAGGGCAGCAACATAAAATATCCCCATTGGCGGATATACGGGCCCAGCTCCTCGTCGAAATAAGTTTCCAGTTCCAGCGCGCGTTCCCGCGCCTCGCGGTCGGCGGGATAGAGCGGCGGGTCGGGATAGGCCTTTTCGATCGCTTCGATGATGCGGGTCGAGTCGAAGATGATCGCGCCCCCGAGTTCGAGAACCGGCACCGCGGTCTGTCCGGTCATCTTTTTGACTCTCGGAACATGCGGCCCGGGAATTAGCGAGCGCCGGATGTGCGCGACGTGCTTGTAGTCGAGCGCCCAGCGCGCCTTCTCGGCGTAGTGCGAAATCGCGAACTGCCAGAGCACGGGCGCCTGCGCCGCCGTGCCTTTTGTGTTAACCGAAATTTCCTTTTTCCCCACCGATCTCAACTCGCCGTATAGACCGATCGGCCTCCATAGGCAAGCTTTTAGCCGGTTTTGGTCCCGCGGCCAAAGCAGACATTGGCCGGGGCAGATTGCCGACGGCCTCGTGGCAGCGTTGGTTTTGGGAAAAGGAATGGGACACCAAAAATGCCGATTCAAGCTAAAAGCTGCAATTGACAGTGAAGCGGGAATAACTAACACTAGCCGCCATGCGATTAGCTGCCCTCTGCCTCTTGGCGTCCGCATTACTCCCGTCAGTAAGCCGAGCACAGGAGGTTCCTGTTTTCGCGATTACGCCGGTAGAAAGCTCGATTGCGTTCAACGTGAAAGCGTCGGTGGCTATCAAGCGGCACTTTCGACAAGTGGAACGCCACTCTGACATTCACCTCTCCAGACGTGACGACAGCGGTTTTGGACGTCGAGATTCAGGCTGCCAGTGTGGATACCGGAAGCGGGTTGAAGAATGGAAAGCTGAAGGGCTCGGACTTCTTCGATGTCGTCCAGAATCCGTTGATCACGTTCAAATCAACGAAACTTGTACAGAGCGGTCCCAACACCTTTGAGGTGGATGGCAACTTTACGATACGCGGAGTTACAAGATCCGAGAAGCTAACACTTACGGTGTCCGGCAAGGGGACCGGCTCAGGCCAGATTAACGGGACACTGTACTTCGACCGTAAGGACTACGGGATGAACAGCGGCATCCCCTTCATCAAGATCGCCAACCGCGTCGAGGTGACCGTCGCCCTCAAGGCGAAGCGAGTCAGCGGGCCTCCCTTCGTCTTTAAGCAGTAGCCAGTCTGAACAGGTTCCCGCTGGCTTCGGGACAACGCCCGAGATCGTGCTATAGCCGCAAAATCCACGGAGCAACATGAACACCGGACGCACCAACGACACTTATATCTTGTGGGGCGCGCCTGCCTCGCTCTATACCGGCAAGGCAAGGTCCTATCTGATAAAGAAGCGGATTCCCTATCGGGAGTTCTTCCCCTCGCACCCGGTCTACCAGGCGAAGATCGCCCCCGCCTTGGGGTTCTTCGTTGTCCCAGTGCTGGAAGCTCCCGACGGCTCCATCATTCAAGACACCTCCGACATCATCGAACACCTCGAGGAGAAATTTCCCGAGCCGTGCCTCAACCCGTCAACGCCGGTGCAACGGACCGTTGCCTCGTTGATAGGAGCGTTTGGCTCCGAAGGGATGCTCAAGGTGGCGATGCACTACCGTTGGTCCTACTTGGCGGATCAAGAGAAATTTCTGCGCGCCGAGTTCGGCCGTGGCGCATCGGCGACCCGCAATCTGGCCGATCGCGACGCCGTCGCCGCGCCCTTCATGCAGGCGATGCAGGCGTACCTGCCGCGGCTCGGCGTCACCATGGAAACCATCCCGGCTATCGAGCGCTCCTATGAGGAATTGCTCGACATCCTAGACGCGCACTTCATGATGCATCCCTACATTCTCGGCGGCCGGCCCAGCGACGCTGACTTCGGATTGATAGCTCCCCTGTTCGCGCATCTGGCGCGTGACCCCTATCCGTCCACCCTGATGAAAAATCGCGCCCCCAACGTCTTTCGATGGACCGAACGGATGAACCTGCCTGACATCTTCGACGGCGAGTTCGCCGACGTGGATACGTCCTATCCGCGCGACGACGGTATTCCGGAAACCCTCGATCCCCTCCTTACCCACATCTTCAAGGACTGGGGACCCGAGTTGCTTGCCAACGCCGACAATTACAATGCGTGGGTAAAGAAAAATCCGTCGCTGAAATCCGGCGATCTGGTTTCCGCGGGAGGCGATCGGCGCCTGCACCCCACCTTGGGAAACATCAGCTATGCGCTTGGGCGTCAGAACATTCAGAGCATGGCGGCTGCGCAAGCGCTTTGGCATTTCGACAAGGCATTGAGCCGGGCACGCGCATTGTCCGGCGCCGCTCAGAGCGCAATTCGATGCGCTTGTGCAACGTACCGGTGGTGGCCGTGCGATGGCTATCACGCTCGCCCGCCCGCTCAAGCGCGAGAACTATGTGCTGGTCGTCGGGTGATCGCCCCGCGCGGTGCGACGCCCGCGATGATCGAGGCGGGCAGGGGCGTGATTATCGCAACCGGCAATACATCGGCGCTGCGCGGGAAGGCGAATTTCGCTGGCTTCGCTCCGACCAAAGCGGCGCAGCGGATTCTCGCCGAAGTCAACGCGCACATCGCGTCGGTCGCTCGGATCACGGCGCGTAGGGCGCGGGGGCTTAGGAATCCGCGCAGAATCAGCTGTCCGACCGACGCCTGAAAAGGAACGGGCCCCCAATAGCTCTCCTAGATCAGCCATGAGAAGACTCACCGCTGTCGGCGCCATATGCGCTGACAGGGCCATTTGATATTGCCGTGGAGATGGATTCATAAGATCATCTGCGAGAAGCGATGAGCGCAAGCAAGCCACGAGAAGTGATGCCGCGCCGCCCGTGGAATCACAACATCCACTACTACGATACCGTCCTGCGCTCAGTTCCTCCCGTCTGCCAGCGCGCACTTGACGTGGGATGCGGCACCGGTTTCCTAGCTCGAAGACTCGTGTACTGGAGTGAAAGGGTGGTTGGCATCGACGTTAATCTCGAGATGTTGTCGAAGGCCAGGACTTTTCCAGACCTTGATTCACGCATTCAGTTTGTCGAGGGCGACGTGATGAAGCACCCGTTCTCGGCGGATAGCTTCGACTTCATCACGGCTGTAGCGACCTTGCACCACTTCCCTCTGCGACCAGCCCTTGCGCGCTTCCGTGATCTCCTGAGGCCTGGCGGCGTCCTCGCGGTTATCGGGCTTTACCGGCATCGTACAGTCGCGGATTTTGCCTTGGACGCTGTGGCCTTCCCGACGAGTTGGATATTACGAGCCGTACACGGTTATTCGGATCCATCGACGCGCAAGCAAAGCCCACGGGAAACTCTGCGCGAGATCCGGGATGCTTCCGAGGCTCTGTTGCCGGGAGCGGCGATCAAACGACTACTCTTGTTTCGATATTTCCTGATCTGGCGCAAGCCACCTGCCGGAACGCATATGATCGCGCGCGTCAACCAACCCCCGGCGCCAACGTCCTTGCTATAAGCCTCCCACCCCCTGATCACATCGCCTAGCTTCCCCATTCACGAGGCGAAGGGCCGTAGCGCGCATCACGGCGCGAAGGGCGCGGGCGCTGCGCAATCGCAAGGGAATCGTTTACCCCGGCGACGCGAAGTAGCGCGCTGCGAGGGCGCGGTCGAGTCCGGTCACAATTGTCGCGGCATCATGGCGGGGAGACGCAGTCCGCCATTTGTCGGTCGAGCGGCAGTCTGCTAACTCACAGGCATGAATCTCCGGCACGCAGCCGCGCTCGCGTTTGTAGGCTGGTATCTCTTGATTCCGCCTGTTTTCAGCCCGATGGGAGACCATCCTCGCGCGTTCAACGACCTAAATGCTTCACTTAACAGATGGGATATCCAGGCATCATTCGAGTCCGATACAAGTTGCGAGAAAGAGAAGGAACGCATTAGGAATGAGGCGCCTTTGCGCCTCAAATTTGCTCATGAACACCCGGATCAGGATCGGAACGGCAACATCGTAGCAGTTGCAGAAGCTTGGCAGCGGCCGGAATGTGTCGCGACTGGCGATCCGCGCCTCAAGGAAACGAAGTAAATTCCCGCCACACTCGCGCTTGTGGGCTGAGACGACGAGGCACGCGTTGGCTTCACCATGAAGGCATATTTTCCCCGCGTGCCTTCAGCTTCATCGAGGGGATGAGCAACCGATGATCTTTTTATAGCACTTTTGGCGAAAAAACGCCACTCTGGATTTCAAAAGACGCCCTCCCGTCAGCGGGGCTGAAATGACCCCAGTACCGCCAAAGACTCTGCGCGCGCCCATTGGTCGGTCGCGCGCCTGTCTGCTATTTCACTGTTCGTGAATCTTCGCCACGCCTTAGAGCGCAAACCGGGGCTGTGCTACGCTCCGCGACATCGCCGCAACCACCGCCGCCCGCGGTGCTGAGTACCAGCCGGACTGCTCAGCGCCTGGCGATTAGGATCCTCGCTCGACTGGAAGCTGCGCGTCCCTCCATTCGATCATGCCGCCTTTCAGATTCCACACGTGCTCGAAGCCCAAACCGGTAAGGATCGCGGCTGCCGTCGCGCTTCGGACCCCGACTCTGCATATCGCGACGATGTCGCGGCCCTTCGCCTCCGCAAGCTCACCGCTCCGCTCGGGCAGCTCCTTCAGCGGAATCAAGTGCGCACCCGCAATATGCCCCAGCGCTCCGCGATACTCATCTTCTTCGCGAACGTCAATCACCATCGGTGGATTGGAGCTCGCGATCCAATCGCGCAACTCCGCGGCGCTCAACTGACGCACCGCATTGAGCTGCGAGAGCGTCGGGAACTTGAGCGCGCCGGCGTCGAGGTCGGATTGATTCGGTTGCAGCGACTCCTGGATGCCGTCGGGCAGCGGCAAGCCGAGGTTGTTCATCAGTTTGATGTAGTCGTCGCGGCTCTTCCCGGCCAGCCGTGGATTCGATCGCTTCTCCTCGCCGATGGTTGATTGCGTATGACCTCGATAATCGTGCCCGGGAAAAACCAGGACCTCATCGGGCAGCGTGAACAGCTTGCGCGTTATCGAATCGTACTGAATGCCTGCGTCGCCGCCGGCGAAATCCGAGCGCCCGGTGCCGTGGATGAACAATACATCGCCGGTGAAGACGCGATCCTTCGCGAGCAGACTTATCGAATCCGGAGTGTGGCCCGGTGTGTCGAGCACGCGAAGTTCCTCGTCGCCTACTTTCAGCACTTGTCCATCTTCAACGTGGATGCGCACGTGCGGAGCCGGCGCGAGACGATGCATCGCGACCGGCGCACCGGCCAGCTCGCCCAACTCCATCGCGCCGCTGCGATGATCGGCGTGAGTGTGGGTGTCGATGATCAAATCGAGACGCCATCCGTAATATGCCAGCACTGCGAGGTAGCGCTCGACCTTGTCGCGCAAAGGGTCGATGACGGCGGCCTTGCGGGTTGCTTCCGAGATCGCAAGATAGGTCTTGCACTTGCCATGATTGAGTTCGCGAAAAATCATTTGACCGCTCCACGCACCGCGTTCCCCCTCGCGATTATAGGAAGGGCAAAAACCAGCCGTCAATTCTCTGACGCCAGGATTTCGGCTTTGACTCTCCGATTCCAACGCGCCCGTGTAGACTCAATGGCATTCCCCGGCAAGCTTCGACGCCGGTTTTGCTCCAAGGTCTTTCCCGCCGCGCCTGTCGAGGCCGGTTTCGGCGTCCAGCGCGCGCGCCACGCCTTAGAGCCGAAACCGCGGCTGTGCTACGCTCCGCGACATCGCCGCAACCACGCCGACGGCCGTGAGATTGACAGGAGATCGAGATGCCACAAATGTCTGAGACCGTATTGGCGCCCGAACTGGAGGGCGGCCAATGGATTCAGCATGGCCCGGTCAGCCTCAAGGCGCTCCGCGACAAGGCCGTCGTGCTGGTCGATTTCTGGGACTACACCTGCGTCAATTGCATCCGGACGCTGCCGTACGTGGTGGCGTGGAATAAGCGATACGCGGCTAGCGGCCTGGTAATTGTCGGCGTGCATGCGCCGGAGTTTTCTTTCGCGCGCGAGGGATCGCAGGTGGCGCAAGCGGCGGCCCGCTTCGGTCTGGAATACCCAATCGTGCTCGACAACGAATACGCAATCTGGCGGGCGTACTCGAATCGGTTCTGGCCGGCCAAATACCTGATCGATGCGCAGGGGCGGATTCGCTATTACCATTTCGGCGAAGGAGATTATCAGGAAACCGAAGTAGCTATTCAGGGATTGATCCGCGAGCTGAATCCCGGCGCGAGTCTGCCGCCGCCGATGGCGCCGGTGCGCGACAGCGACCGTCCCGGCGCCGTCTGTTATCGCGTTACGCCCGAATTGTATCTCGGCTACGCGCGCGGCCAGCTCGGAAATCCCGGGGGCGTGGTTCGCGACCAGCCGCATGACTATCGCGACGTCGGGCCGCACGTCGAGGGCATGAGTTATCTCGCGGGGATATGGCGCGTCGAGCAGGAAAGCGCGCGCTGCGAGGCGCCGGACGCGGCGATTTCGCTCAGGTACACGGCCAAGGATGTAAACCTGGTGATGGCGCCGGCGGCGGGCGCGAGCGTGCGCGCGGAGCTCGCGCTCGAAGGCGCGCAGCGGGCGGGCGACGACGTGAAGTTCGACGGCAATCGGGGATATATCACCGTGGATCGGCCGCGGATGTACAGCGTCGTCGCCAATGAGTCGGTTGTGTCTGGCGGATTGACTATTCGAGCCGAGGCCGCGGGGCTGGCGGCGTACGCATTCACTTTCATTTCATGCGTAGTCAGTTGAGGCCGAGTGACTATGTGAGCATTGCGCGTGGAGGGCGGATTCCCGATGACAAAGCCGAGCGAGATAGCGAGCGACGAGGAAATTCGCGAAGGCGCGAGGATGATCCTGGCGGCGCGCTATGCGATCGCGCTCACGGGCGCGGGGATGTCCGTCGAAAGTGGAATCCCGCCGTTTCGCGGGCCGGGCGGCCTGTGGACGAAGTACGGCGAGCCGCCGATGAACGGCTTCCAGCGCTTCATGGCCGATCCGAAAAAGGCGTGGGAAGAACGGCTCAGCAAACGCAATGACGAACTTTTCAAGCCGCTTACGGTTGCCAGGCCTAATCCGGGCCATCTCGCGCTCGTAAAGATGGAACAATTGGGAGTGCTGCGCTTCGTGATCACGCAGAACATCGACGACCTGCACCGGCAGGCCGGGCAGAAGGCGCTCGCGGAAATTCATGGCAACTGGACTTTGATTCGATGCCTCGATTGCGCGACGCGGTTTCATCGCGACGCGATCAGCCTCGAGAAGCTGCCGCCGGCGTGTCCGCGATGCGCAGGATTGTTGAAATCGGACACGGTTTCCTTTGGCGAGCCGATTCCGATCGACGTGCTGAACATGTGCGCGGAGCATTCGGCGAAGGCGGACCTGGTGATCGTGGCGGGCACCTCGGCGACGGTTTATCCGGCGGCGGGATTCGCGCTCGAAGTGAAGCAGCGCGGCGGAATGCTAATCGAAGTGAACCTCTACGAGTCGGAGATCACGCAGGTTTGCGACGTGAGCTTGCGCGGCGGATCGGCGCAGGTGCTGCCGCGGCTGGTGAAGGTAGTCGGCGAGATTCGACGAGAGACCATGTCGTAGAAATTCCTGCTTCGATGTAGCTGTCGGAGGGTTTTTTCGGCGGCGTGTCCGGGGAGACTGCGCGCTGGTGGAGGAGGAGCATCTCGTCGGTGCCGTCGAGCGAGGTCGGGTTGCTCGTCATCACGATGTCGAAGCGGCGCTGCGTGGGCGCGGGAAGCGCGTTGAAGAGAGTGCGCCAGGCGATCAGGTACTCGGGCATCTGCGGATTTCTTTGCGCGACGATCGGAATTGTGCGGCGGCTGTAAAAAGCGACGTCGTAGTTAAGCGCGCCCAGATAGCCGATGGGACGGTCGCCCACGATCTTCATGGCATGATCGGTAAAGTCCCTCAGCGAGAGGGTGTTGGCGATGGCCGGTATGACGACAACGTTGACCGCAACGGTGGTGAAAACCATCGCGGCCGCAATCGCGAGCACCATTCGTTCGATACGCGGACGGGTGAAGATCATCAAGACGCCGAGTGCGACGACCCCAAGCGGCATCGCGAGGTCCAGCGCCCAATCCTCGCCAACAGTCGCGGTCAAAACGTGTGGAAAAGCGGGTGCGCGAATTCCAGCCGCTTGCAGCAGGCCGGCGAACTCCTGTGGCCTGGCGACGAGCATCGCCAGCGCAATCAAGCCGCCGCCGCCGAGGATCAGCATCGCGAGACCGGACAATCGCGCGGTCCAGTGGACACAGGCGCGGGCCGGTTCGGGACGCACCACCGCCTGGCGGACATAGATCGCCACCAGGGTGGCAAAAGCGGGGTACATGCAGAGCAGGTACACGCCGCGCTTGCTCTGCGGCAGGTTGTAAAAGATCAGCACCGCGGCGAACCAGACGATGATGTATTTGAAGCGCGGGCCGAGTGCGCGCGGTGCGCGCGCGGCCTGGACGCCGACGATCGGCAGCAGAATCGTCCACGGCAGAAATCCGGCGAGGAGAGCGAGTTCCATATAGTAGAAGGGATGGATGTGGCCCTCGTGGAAATCGGCGCCGCCGGCGAAGCGGAGCAGGTTTTCGGCGAGGATCTGCTTGCGGAAAAAATCGGGGCCGCCTTCGATCAGCGCCGCGAGGTACCATCCACCGGCAAGCACCAGCACGACGATCGCGCCGCGCACGAGACTCATTGCGCGCAACAGGCTCCATCGTTTCTCGGCGGCGATCCAAATCACGGCGACCAGCCCCGGAAGAATCAACCCGATGGGGCCCTTGGTCAAAATGGCGAGCGCGATTGCGACGTAGAGCAGCATCCGCCGCCGCGTCAGTCCCTCGGCCATGAGAATGAATTCGAAGAACGCGACCTCCATGAAGAAGGTCAGCGTCATGTCAACGCGGGCGCCGGTCCCGGCTTGCAGGTACTGAAACGTGGTGGCGAGGATGAGCGCGGCGATGAGCGCGGTCACGTTGTCGAACAGGCGGCGCACATAGAAGTAGCAAAGGATCACGCCGGCGATGGCGAGCGCGGCTGACGGCAGCCGCACGGCGAATTCGTTTACGCCGCCGGCGACGAGAGAGACCAGCGCGGCCATCCAGTGCATCAGCAGCGGCTTGGAGGGAATTTCGACGCCTGCGCGCTGTGGGAGAATCACGCCGCCGCCGTGGACGATGTCGAAGACGGTGACGGCCTCGCGCGGTTCGCCCTTGGTGTAGAGCGGATAGCCGCCGAGATTTACGAGATAGAGAGCGACTCCGAAAATCAAAAGTATCGGCCATGCGTAGCGCGGTTCGGCTATATGCTGGAGCCAATCCGGCGCGGCAGCGGGAGCCGCGGCGGCGGGATCACAGGGCGCCTCAAACGCGGGGATGGCAGCAGGCTCGGAATCGGCGCGGGTAATCTCTTCGGGTAGTTTCAATTGGAGCTTGCGTTACCGACGCCGGACGCCGGAGTTTTCGTTGTCCTTCGAGATTCTTCGCGGCAGCAGCTTGCGCTCAGAATCACACCAGCGCGGAGCGGGCCCGGAACAATGAAAAACTGAAAACTAATATTCGGTCTTGACGCGGGCGCGGCCGATGTCGTCGTAAACGTAAACGTCGGCGGGATTTTCGTCGCGCGTTTTCTTGTGCGAGCCGTCGCAAAAGGGCTTGTTCTTCGAGAGTCCGCACGCGCAGATATAGACGGGCAACTCGGTGCCTTCCGCAACCTCGTAGGGGGCGTTTTTTTCGTGTCTGACTATTCGGGCCATGAAGAATTCCTCGCGTTGAATTTCTGTTTTCCGTTCGCGCGCAAGTTCGAGCAGCGGTATCTGTGGGTCACTAAAGACCAGCAGAGTCGCAGAGTCAAATGGCAGGCGCCGGTGACCCATGCGCCCAGTGACAAGAGAAAAGAGAAGATGCGGCCTGATGGCCTGTTGGCGGGTTAAGGGGGGAGATTAGCCGAAGCGGGATTCAGATCAGGGGCTCGTGGATTGCCTCGGCGGCTTCGGCAGCAGGTTGCTTGCGATGCGGATCGGCGCCGAGGACGAGAGCCAGCACGCCGCTGACGGAAATGAGGATACCGACGACCTCGCGGGCGGTTGCGTGCTCGCCAAGAAAAATCACGGCGAACAGAATCGAGAGTATCGGGATTCCGGGCACGACCAGCGCCGTCACCCACGCCAACGAGAGCCGGTTGATGGCGCCGAACCAGGTGAGCGCGCTCAGAAAATAGATAAAAAGGCCGGTCACGGCGATCACGCCGAGCGAAGTCGGGTCGGCGAGTTGCCCCAGCGAGTCGCGGCGAAACGTCAACAGCATCACGGTCAGAACAATCGCCGCATAGAAAAATCGGCCGCCGGTGACCGAAATCGGCGTCAACGGAGGCATCAGGTTCAGGCCGATCACGTGCGACGTCTGCCAAAATAACGGAGTCGTGAAGACCAGCGCCGCGGCCCATAGCGGTGAAAATGAGCCGCCGGCGAACACCGAACCGATGCCAACGAGGATGGTGGCGGTCGCGAGCATCTGGCGCGCAGACGGCCGCTCGCCGACGAAGATCGTCGATAGAATCAGCGAATAGACCGGCTCGGTTTGCAGCAACAGCACACCGGCGATCGCGTCGATGCGGGTGAGTCCGTAGGTGAGGGTGAGGCTCGTCATCACCGTTCCCGCCATCGACATCACGAACAACCGCGCGCGATAGCGCCGATCCACGATCAATCTCAACTCGCCGCTGAAGTGGAGAACCGGGATCGTGCAAATCGAGGCGAACACGACCGCGCTGGTGCAGAAGAGCAGGGGGTCGAGATGCACCGCACCCCATCGCGTGATCACGGGCTGGCTGGCGCCGATGATCGTGTTGATGATGCAGAGCGTGACGCCGACCTGAAAGGCTCGGGCGCGGCGGGCCGTGGCGGCTTCGTTGCCGACGGGGGGCACGGACGCAGCCGAGATGTCGGTTGGCACCGGCTACTACCCGACCACGAAGACGGCGACGACAATCACGGCGAGCACGATTCGATAAATCGCGAAGGGCCTGTAGCTGTGAAGTCGTAAGAAGCGCAGCAGGCCGGCGATTGCGAGTAAGCCGAACACGGCCGAGGCCGCAAAACCCCATCCGAGCTGAGCGGCGAGGCCCGTATGGAAAAGTTTGTGCGCCTCGAGCATTCCGGCGCCGGCGATAATTGGCGTCGCCATCAGGAACGAAAAATTGGCGGCGTCGGCGCGGTCGATGCCGAGGATGCGGGCGGTGGTAATCGTGGCGCCCGAGCGCGAGACGCCGGGGATGATCGCGAACGCCTGGCTTAGGCCGATGAGGATGGCGTCGAGGAAAGTGAGGTCATCTATGGTGCGTTTTTTCGAGCCATACCAATCGGCAACCCATAAAAGCAGCCCAAGAGTAGCCATCGTGGCCGCGATCAGCAGCGGCGAGCGGAAGATTGTCTCGGCTTGTTTCTCCAGCAGGACGCCGATGATGGCGCCGGGAACCGAGGCGACGATCAATAGATACAGCAGGCGGCGCGGGAGGCGGTTGCCGACGGCCAGCGATAAACCCATGTCGAGCCATTCGCGCCAGTAATAGACCAACAGCGCCAAGAGCGTTCCCAGATGAAGGGCGACATCGAAGGCAAGCCCCGGGTCCTGCCATCCGAACAGCCAAGGAACGAGTATAAGGTGGGCCGAACTGGAGACCGGCAGGAATTCGGTCAAGCCTTGTACCGCGCCGAGAACGATCGCCTGAAATACAGAAAACATAATATTTTCAGGCCCTTAGGAAAGGATCGGAGTATTCGCACATAACTGTGCCGGTCGGGACCCATGACCACGAAACGCATCGAGAGGCGAATACATGTCGTTTTTGCTCCTTGACCGGCTCAACATATGGTCTAGAATTAAACCCGCGGAAGGAAGTGGCCGGTTGACGATGACGGTGGCAGGAGGCCCTGCTGTTTATGAATCGAGTTGCTAGAGGCAAAGTAATTCCCTTGCGGGAAGTTAGCGTGGTCGAGTCGGACCGAGCGCTCCACCAGTCTGCCGTTTGGGATAACATCAACCAAGGCGAACCGCATCCATTTCCGGTTGTTTCAACGTTGCCGCGCCTGCCGGTGATGATCCCGGACGAGATTCTGGACTACTACGGATGGGTCTTTTGCCAAGGCGGTTTTCTCAATCTCCAGATGACATTCGAGCAGTTTTTGGCTGTGGTAGCGGCGGTAAGTCCGGCCGGCCTGAGCCCTGAATACGACGCGAGTGAGGCGTCCTTTCCCAACGACTGACCCCCCGCGATAGCGCGAGAGCATTGTTTCGATGCCTGCCCGGGCGCGCTTGGGCGGGCATTGATTTTTGTGGTGGGCGATTTTCATGATTTGGTTGTTCGGGGCCGGCGCGGACGCGCTTTGGGTTCAGTTGCCAGTTGGGGCATCCTTTTTCGGCTCGCTCAGCAGGGTGTTCCTGATCCAGACGCTGGGCAGATTGGCAGCGTCGGTGGGCGATTTGAGCCCGTTATCCTGCGCGATTTGCCGCCAGTTGTCCTCGTTGCCGGTCGCCCGGCGGGCCAGAGCCTTCAAGTCCTCGTTGGGCAACAGGGCGTAGTTGACGCCGCCCTCTTTGGGCGTGCCGCCAGAGGGAGGGAATTTCGCGGCGAGCTGGTCGATTTTGCCGAACAGGTTCAGGCGCGCGGTGGCCTTGTACTTGTGGAGGTCCTCGTCGGAGATGTCCTCGGCGCGGACGTTGACGATGATTCGGGAGCTGCGATCGCCCTGCGGCACGACTTCAATCTCGTAGCGATACTGCGGATGCACGCCGACGAGACTGCCGAGGACACCGGGGCCCGAGTCGGCATCCTTCCACAGCGTGACGAGCTTGTCGTCGGGCTTGACCTCGAACAGAACCCCCTCGCCGCGCAGCACATCCTGGGTCAGAAGGAACGAATCATTTGCGTTGTAGGGGACGTCGTGCTGCTCGCCCTCGGCCGCATCGGTGCCGCCGCCTTCGGCGCGGTTGGCGAAATACGGGGCGAAATAACATCCCGCCAAAAGCACTACCGAGGAGACGATCGCGATCTTCCGGAATTGCCCAAACACGGTCCGCGCCACACTCATCACCATCGGTAAGAAAACCATGAGAGGTTCACGGGCGCAAGCCGAAGCATGGGGCGGTCGCCGCGCGCGGAATTGCGTCGGGTTGAGGTTGCACGGCAGGCTCGCAGACGGTAATTAAATACCCTTATGAATGTCGCAGGAGGCAATTAAGGGTTCTTATGGCTGATGCAGCAAATGGTTCATCGCGCCACGTGATGGCGGTAATCGGGGGCGCGACGGCGGGTTCGGAAATCGCGCGAATCCTGGCGGGATACGGCGCGCTGGTGATCGTGTTCGAGCAGAATCCGCGGCCCTACGGAAAGATCGAAGACGGGTTGCCGCGATGGCACGTCAAGCAGCGCCACGATGAGTACGAGGAGATCAACAAACGCCTCGACCATCCCAATATCGAATACGTGCCGCTGACCGGGATGGGGCGCGATCTCGATTTCGAGGAGCTGCGGACCCGTTGGGGAGTCAGTGGAATCGTACTGACCAACGGCGCATGGAAAGATCGCCCGCTTCCGATCGACGGCGCAGAGCAGTACATCGATCGCGGGCTGGTCTATCAGAACAAGCTGATCTATTGGTGGAATCACTATCCGGAAAAGTCCTACGACGGCCCGCGCTACGAGCTGCCTGCGGGCGCGCTGGTCGTCGGCGGGGGACTCGCGTCGATCGACGTGGTCAAAGTCCTGCAAATCGAGTACGCGCTTGCGGGGCTCAAGGCGCGCGGTATCCAGGGCGATATGCTCGAGCTCGAGCGCGAAGGGATCGAGCCGGTGCTGAATGCGAAAGGGCTGAAGTACGCCGACCTCGGCATCGCGCCGTGCAGGTTGTATTATCGCCGGCGCGTAATCGACATGCCGCTGTCGGATATTCCCGCCGGCACGCCGGACAAGCGCGCGGACGCGCTCAGGCAGGCGCGGGTGAAGATCGTTGACAAGGCGCAGCGCAAATTCCTGTTCGAGTTCCACGAACTGCGGGCGCCGGGCAAAGTGATCGTAGAGAACGGCGCGATGGCCGGGGTGAACTTCAACCGCACCGAAGTCACGGGCAGTCAAGTGAAGACGGTCGAGGAGGGGGTGGAGGACGCGCGCGCGCAACTGACGATCAGTTCGATCGGCAGCATCCCGCAACCGATTCCTGGAATTCCGCAGAAGGGCGAGACTTATATCTACGCCGATCAGAAGATCGGCCTGCTGATGGAAGGCCCGACCGCCGTGTTCGCGGCCGGAAACGTGCTGACGGGCAAGGGCAACATCAAGGACTCGCTCGAGAGCGGAACCGAGATTGGAATGCGCGTGGCCGAGGCGTACCTGGGATTGTCGAACGAAAAATTGGACCTCGCAGAGGGCGCGCGCAAACAGGCGGCGGCCTCGGCCGAGAAGATCGCGTGCGCGATGAGCGTGCGGCCGAAGATTGCGCCGGAAGGCGTCGCGAGCCTTCTGCGCCGGGTGCGCGAACGCCAGCGGGCGGTCGGCTACGAGGGCAGTTTCCGCGCGTGGCTGGCCAAGGTGACGCCGGCCGATCTGCAGTAGCCGGCTCTGGAAAAATTTTCGCGCGCCGACTGGCGGACAACTCCACCGCGGGTTGCTCCGCCAGTTTTGCGTCGTTGCGTGCGCGCCTGTAGGCTCATTTCGATGACGGCAACGGAGGTGCGGCGTGGACGAACTCAAGCGAACTGACCCGGAGATCTACCAGCTCATCAGGGATGAAGAGCGCTACGAGATCGATTCGGTCCGGCTGATCGCGTCGGAGAACTACGTTTCGAAGGCGGTGCTGGAGGCGACCGGATCGATTCTCACCAACAAATATTCCGAAGGCTACCCGGGGCGCCGTTACTACGAGGGTCAGCGCTACGTCGATCAGATCGAAACGATAGCGATAGATCGCGCCAAGGCGACTATTCAAAGTCGATCACGCAAACGTTCAGCCGTACTCGGGGTCGCCGGCAAATCTCGCGGTATATTTCGCGCTGCTCAAGCCGGGCGAGACGATCATGGGCTTGTCGCTTCCGCACGGCGGGCATCTGACCCACGGATGGCCGGTGAGCATCACCGGCACGTTCTGGCGGTCGGCGCAGTACCTGGTGGATCGCGAGAGTCACGTCGTGGATTTCGACGAGGTCCGCGCGATGGCGCGCAAGGAGCGGCCGAAGATCATCGTGACCGGCGGCACGGCGTACCCGCGGCTGTGGGACTTCAAGAGCTTCAGCGAGATCGCCAAGGAAGTCGGCGCGCTGCTGCTCGCCGACATTTCACATATCGCGGGACTGATCGTCGGCGGCGTGCATCCGGATCCCGTGCCGTACGCCGACGTAATCACGACGACCACGCACAAGACGCTGCGCGGCCCGCGCGGCGCGATGATCCTGTGCCGCAAGCAATACGCCGAAGCGATCGACAAGGCGATAATTCCCGGGCTGCAGGGCGGTCCGCATAATCATACGACGGCGGCGATCGCGGTGGCGTTGAAGGAAGCATCGACGCCCGAGTTCAAGGCGTACGCAAAAAAAGTGGTGAGCAACGCCAAGACGCTCGCCGATGAACTGCTGGCGCGCGGATTCACTCTGGTCTCGGGTGGCACCGACAATCATCTGATCCTGATCGATTTGACCAGCAAGAAAATAATTGGCAAGAAGGCCGCCAAGGCGCTCGATGCGGCCGGAATCGTCTGCAACTCCAACACGGTCCCGTACGATCCACGCAAACCGTTCAGCCCAAGCGGCATTCGGCTCGGCACGCCGGCGGTGACCTCGCGCGGGATGGGCGACGCGGAGATGCGGCAGATCGGGAAGTGGATGGACGAGGCGATCGCGCACGCCAGCGATGAAGCGGCGCTCAAACGCCTCGCGGCCGAAGTCACCGAGATGTGCCGCAAGTTCCCCGCGCCGGGAATCACGCTCGGCTAGCAGCGCGCGGGCCTCAGCCCGCCATGGTCAGGCCGCCGCTCACGCTGAGCACCTGGCCGGTGACGAAGTCCGAATCGGAAGAGGCGAAGAATGCGACCGCGCCCGCCAAATCCGCCGGTTGCCCGAGCCGGCGAAACGGGATGCTGCGCGCCATCGCTTCGAGAACCTTCTCCCGTCCCGCCATCGCGTTCTTGAGCAGCGCGGTGTCGGTCGGTCCCGGGCAAACGACGTTGACATTGATGTGATTTGCCGCGAGTTCGCGCGCGAGTGTTTTGGAGAAAGCGATGATGGCGGCCTTGCATCCCGCATATACCGCTTCGCCACTGGAGCCGACGCGGGCCGCGTCGGAAGAGATCGAGACGATTTTGCCTGCACCGCGGGATTGCATTCGCGGCGCGACGGCTTTGCAGCAATTGAGCATGCCGCGAAAGTTAATCGCGATCACTTTATCCCAAAGATCGGGAGTGGACTCGACGAACGGCAGCACCACGTCCCATCCGGCGTTATTCACCAGTATGTCGATTGGGCCCAGTTCACGTTCGACGCGATCGGCAGCCGCGATTGCCTCGTCGAGTTTGGTGACGTCGAGCGCAACCGCGATCGCGGCCGCGCCGCCGCGGCGGATTTCCGCCGCTGCCTGCTCGGCGGAATCGAGCTGGATATCCGCCAGCGCCACTTTTGCGCCTTCGCCGGCGAGCCGGATCGCGATCGCGCGCCCGATTCCATTGGCTGCGCCGGTTACGATCGCTACTTTGCCTGCGAGGCGGTTCACGGTTCTAACTTAACTGGAGATTCAGCCGCGGTCGATGATGGAGCGGGCGCCGAGTTGAGGGCCCAAGCGAATTGCCGGACGGAGCCGCAGCCGACTGGCTGCGACCCCGTCCAAGTGGTGGGGCGTTGCCTACTTATTTCCTACTCGGCCGGTGTTGAATCGCTGCCGGCTTGCGCCCACAGGGCCTTCATCTCGGCGTGAATCTGGTCCAGCTTGGCCTTGGTCGCGGAGATTTGCGCGAGCTGAGCCGGGGTCAGCACGTTGCGGATCGCGATAGCGTCCTGGATCTGCTCGTTCGTCATCTGACCCTGTAGCTGCGTGATTGTCGAAACTGAACCGGACAAGTCGGCAGCGGCTACCGCGCCAGTTGACGTGAACTTGGCCGCGATTGCCTGCTTGGCTGCCTTGAGCTGCTGGTATTCAGCTTTGCGTGAAGCGCGCCGGGCCTGGAAGATGGCATGGATCTGCGTCTTCTGCGCTTCAGTCAGATTGGCGGTCCTCAGCAGCAACGGAAGCGGGACGCCGAGCGCGTCCATACCGCCGTGCATGCCGTGATGTCCCATGTGGCCGCCAAAGCCGGTTGATTTCGATGAAGCGACATGAGCAACCGCAACGACCAGGATGACTGCCAAAATTACGGGAACAACACCGCGAGATACCTTCGAGACCATAAAAAACTCCTTGAATGCGTGTAGCGGCCACCTTCGTCGGCGGCGATCGCTCTTATTCTAAATGTACGTTAAGCAAAAAAACGGGTTACGCGCTTCGTGTGCCATTGGCGGCTGAGCGCGGCGGGAACGTCGATTCGCACGTGAAATCTCGCGATCAATGGAAATCATGGGACGGCGGGAGCGCGCCGGGAAGCGTGATCTCCTCGAAGCGCCGCGCACGAATCGCGGTCACGCCGTCAACCGTTTGCAGCACGCCCTCGGCCAGCAAGATCCCGGCACTGCGCAGCAGCAGGCGGTTTTTCTGGAACAGGTCGGGCGTGACGATCAGGTTGGCAATTCCGGTTTCGTCCTCGAGGGTGATGAACAGGAAGCCCTTGGCCGTGCCGGGGCGTTGGCGCACGATCACGACGCCGGCGGTCTTCACCCACGATTGATGCCGGGCGCGGGTGAGATCGGCGGCGCTGAGAATTCCGCGCGCGCTCAAATCGCCGCGCAGATACGTCATCAGATGAGGTCCGGTGGTGAGGCCGGTCGCGGCGTAGTCCGCCAGCGTTTCATCGATCGGCGCCATCGACGCCAGCGGCGCCTCGCCATCGCGCGGCTTGGCGCCCGCGAGCAGGCTCGTGGGATCGCGTTCGACCGCGGCGGCGTTCCACATCGCATCGCGCCGCGCCAGGCCGAAGGCGGCGAACGCGCCCGCGTAGGCAAGCGCGTCGATCTCGCGGCGGTTCGGTCCGACGCGCGCGGTAAGATCGGCAATCGAATCGAACTGCCGCCGCGCACGCTCGCTTTCGATTCGAAGCGCGATTTCCTCGCGGATGCCCGTGACGTATCGCAGTCCCATGCGAATCGCCGGCCGCCGATCCACAATCTCAATTGTGCATTTCCAGTTCGAGCGGGTCACATCGACGGGTAGCGCGACGACGCCGTGGCGGGCGGCGTCTTTCACCAGCGTCGAGGGATGATAGAAGCCGAGCGGGTAACAATTCAGCATCGCGGCAACGAACGCCGCCGGATGATGATGCTTCAGGTAAGCCGACGCGTAGGCGATCAGCGCGAAGCTGGCGGCGTGCGATTCGGGGAAGCCGTAGAGCGCAAAGGATGTAATCGAGCGCACGATATCGTCGGCGACATTGCCTTGCAGGCCGCCCCGCAGCATCCCGGCGCGCAGCCGTGCTTCGATTTTCTCCATCCGCTCGGCCGAGCGCTTGAATCCCATCGCGCGGCGCAGTTCTTCGGCCTCGCCGCCGCTGAACCCCGCCACCGTCATCGCCATTCGGAGCAACTGCTCCTGAAAAAGCGGGACGCCCAGCGTGCGTTTGAGGATCGGCTCGAGCGAAGGATGCGGATACTCGACAGGAGCGCGACGGTTGCGGCGATCGAGATAGGGATGCACCATTTTGCCGACGATGGGGCCGGGGCGAATTATCGCGACCTCGACCACCAGGTCGTAAAACCGCTCGGGCTTCATCCGTGGCAGCGTCGCCATCTGCGCGCGGCTCTCGACCTGGAAGACGCCGACGGTATCCGCGCGCCGGAGCATCGCGTACACGCCGGGGTCGTCGGGCGGAAGATGCGCGAGGTCGATCTCGACTCCTTCGTGCGCGCGGATCATCGGCAGAGCCTCTTTCAGCGCCGCCAGCATCCCGAGTCCGAGCAGATCGATCTTGATGATGCCGAGGTCGGCGCAGTCGTCCTTGTCCCATTGAATCACCACGCGGCCGGGCATCGCGGCCGGCTCGAGCGGAACGATTTCATCCAGCGGCTGCGCGGCGATCACCATGCCGCCGCTATGCTGCCCGAGATGGCGTGGCAGGCTCTGAATCCTGCGCACGAGATCGGCGAGCATCCTGATTCGCGGCGCCTGTGCATCGACGCCGCCGCGCTTGAGCATCGCCACGAGATCGTCGTGATGGTCGCGGAACTCGTACACCTGGTTGAGTTTGGCGAGCCGGTCAACCTGTTCGGGCGAAAAGCCGAGCGCCTTGCCGACTTCGCGCACCGCGCTTTTGGTTCGATAGGTGATCACGTTCGCGGTCATTGCGGCGCCGCGTTCGCCGTAGCGGCGATAGACGTATTGAATCGCCTTCTCGCGATCGTCGCCGCTGGGCAGGTCGAGATCGATGTCGGGCCATTCGCCGCGCTCTTCGGAAAGGAAGCGCTCGAACAGGAGTTCCATCTTGACCGCATCCACCGCCGTGATCCCGAGCGCGTAACACACCGCGCTGTTGGCCGCGGAGCCGCGTCCCTGCACCATGATCCGATTCTCGCGGCAGAACTGGACGATATCCCATACGATCAGGAAGTAGCCGGCCAGCTTGAGCCGCTCGACGATCCCGAGTTCATGCTCGAGTTGGCCGCGGGTGCGATCGTCGATCGCGCCGCGCCATCGCTCGCGCGCGCCCGCATAAGTGAGCGTTCGCAAATAGCTGTCGGCCGTTTCTCCCGGTGGAAGCGGGTAGTCGGGGAAGCGATAGCCCATGTCGGATAGCTGGAAAGCGCAGCGCTCGGCAATCGCGCGCGAGGCGGCGACGGCGCCGGGCAGATCGCGAAACAGCGCGGCCATCTCGGCCGGCGATTTCAGATGGCGCTGGCTGTTGATCCACAGCGCGCGGCCGGCTTCCTCGAGCGTGGTCTTGAGCCGGATGCAGGTCAGCACGTCGAGCAAGCTGCGATCCGAGCCGCCGTGGCATACGTCGTTGGTCGCGACCACCGGGATTCGCGCCGCGCCGGCAAGCGCGGCGAGCTTGCGATTGAGGCGTTCCTCGCCGGCGTCGAGATGACGCTGCAAATCGATGTAGAGATTTCCCGCGCCGAAAATCCCGCCGAGCCGCCGGCTCAGATCGCCGGGATCCTCGCCGCGAACGAGCATGCGCGACAGCGGGCTCATCGCGCCGCCGGCAAGGCAGATGAGTCCGCGGCCGTAGCGTTCGAGATCGTCGAGCGTAATGCGGCTCTCGCCCTTGGCGGGATAGGCGGGCAAAGCGGCAGAGCCGTCGCGGGCGAGCGCGCCGGGATTGAGGACGCGCATCTTCGCGTCGGTGATCATGCGGCAGAGATTTTGGTAGCGCTCGCGATCCGGTGCGAGGACGTAGAGGCGCGAGTTGTCGTCCAGCGTCAGTTCCGCGCCGACGATTTGCCGGATTCCCGCGGACTTCGCAGCCTGGTAAAAGCGCGGTGCGCCGTAAAGTCCGTCGCGATCGCCAAGCGCCATCGCGCCGTAGCCGAGTTCCGCCGCGCGCGCGGCGAGGTCCTCGGGCGTGGTCGCGCCTTCGAGAAAGCTGAACGCACTGCGCGCGCGAAGTTCGATATAGTCGGAGTTCATGGCGATCCACCGCGATTGGTCAGTCGTAGGCGCCGTCGAGAAACCACTTATCCGAGTTCAAGTCGCGGAAGATGCGGTAAACGCCGCCGTCTTCGAGCGCGAGTTCGAGCGTCACTTGCCTGAACGGTGAGCGCGCCCTTTTCCCGAGCGAGGCTGCTTTGACGGCCGAAGTGCTGCTTCGAGGGTCTGCCGGATGTAGCGCTGGTATGGGATACCCCGGCGGTGCGCGACGGCGCGGACCGCGTTCAGGAGTTCTTCGGAGATTCGAAGATTGACCGACTTTTGTTTGGGTCTGAACTCGAACTGAAACGGCGCGAAGTTCTCGGCGCTGATGTAGTCGGACAAATCCTGGTTAAGGAAGTTTTCCGCTTCCTTGTCGGTTTTGAACACGGGCAATTTCTTGCTCATATTTTTTAATCTCCTTCCTGTGCATGTAGCGTGCGCTGATAGGCCGCATGAGTATTGCGCCGCCGGTTTGCCTCGGCGTGAAAACGACCAAGGCGTATCGCCCATTTTCCGTTTGCCCGATCGCCAAGAAACGCGGCTCCGCACGCGAATTCTTGAGGTCGGGCACAATCAGGGTCGCCGCGTGAGCGAGAACGTGCTCCACTTCAGCGACCGAGACGCCGTGTTCCTGACACTTCAAGTGGTTGGCGCTGTCCCACGCGAATCCTGAAAAAGGGACCTTTTGCATGTACGCCTCAGTGTAGGCTAACGCCTATACAAATATCAATACAAATGCCGATGCATCTTTCCCTTGCTCCTTGCGATTGGTCAGTCGTAGGCGCCGTCGAGAAACCACTTATCCGAGTTCAAGTCGCGGAAGATGCGGTAAACGCCGCCGTCTTCGAGCGCGAGTTCGTAATAATCGCGGATGAAGCCGCACTCCCGCACGGCGGGGTTTTTTTCAGCGGATGAATCCGCGTGCATATCCACATCAACCGTGAATCCAAGCCACCATTCACCATCGCGCCGCCATGGCCCGGCGATCGAGATGACGCGCGCGCCAAGATTCTCGCCGCGGACGAACTCCGGAATCTCCCGCGAGCACATCACCTCGATTTCCCGCACTGGGCGAATCGCGCGTATCACCAACTGCGTCACATTCTTCGCCACCGCATTTTCGGAGAGCGGCGGCGCAGGATGCGGTGCGAACGGATCGAGCCGCATCGCTTCGGGCCGATGCGAATTATCCGCCCGCAGCGTGCCCACGTTGCCGGGGCCGCATAGCGCCGCCAGCCGCGCAATCGTGGTCTGCATTTTGTCCGGCGCGGGAGCGGGCGGCAGGAACATGTCGGTCTGCGCGGGACGCGGGACGCGCGGCGCAATCTCGATTCGAATCGATTCGACGCCGTACTCGGGCGGCGCCGCTTCAAGGCTCAGGTTGATAAGCGTGAGAATCGCGCGGACGTCGTTCGACGGCGCCGCGACCGCGACCCGGCGGCTGAAACTGCGATGACCGCTCATCCCCAACGCGAGCGTGATATCGCCGGCGACCAGCGCGCGCATCGAAAGCCGCTCGGCGAGCCGCTCGAGCATCGCACGCATGACGAATCCCAGCGGCTCCAGGTTCTCGATTCCGTATTCAAGCTCGATAGTCTCGACGAAAAACTCGGCGCGGCGGCGCGGCACAAGCGGCGTGTGGATTCCACCGCGCGCAAGGCGGACCAGCTCGACGCCGCGGCGGCCCAGCCGCGTGCCGACAGCGTCGGGATCGAGGCGCGCCAGCTCGCCGAGCCGGCGCATCCCCCATCTGGCGAGCGTGGTCTCCAGGTCGTCGCCGCGATCCGATTTTCCCAGGTCCAGCATGTCGAGCGGCAGCCAGTCCAGGAATTCGCGCTCGCGTCCGGCTTCGATCACGCGCACACCCCCGCATCGCGCGGCCAGATGCGCCAGTTCCTTGTTGGCCGCGACGCCGGCGGCGGGTTCCATCCCGACTCTGCGCACGCATCGCGCCAGCTCGGCGGTAATCTCTTCTTCGCCATTGTAGATGCGATGCAGGCCGGCGAGATCGAGCCACACGCATCCCGGCGCGCCCGACTCGACGACCGGCGAAACCGATTCGACCGCGTCGAGCAGGGCGGAATGCGCCGAACTTTCCGCGGCGGGCGAGCGATGGACCACGGCCAGGTCGGAGGAGATCGCGCGGGCCTGCGCGATCGTCATCCCGGGGCGGATTCCAAGTTCACGCGCGCGCGGCGCCACGGCGTCGAGCTCGGCGTGCGGCGCGAGGCTTCGGCCGATAGCCAACAGCGTGGCCCCCAGCGCGGGATTCGAACGCACCAGCGCCGCAATAGAAAAATCGGCGACTATGATGCACGCGATACGAGCCATCGGGACACCGTGCTAGCTGCTTGCGGAAACTCGAAGCTGCGGATGCAAGCCGGGTGGATTTGGAATTGGAAGCGGATCGATGAGAGCGCGAACGCGAACACGCCGCCCCGTTGCGCCCATCTTGTTGCGCGCGACCATCGCATCCACCGCCAGTCCGTCGAACATTACCGGTGAGCCGGGAGCGAGCCGGCTGAATGACGTCTCGGCGCGGCTGGCAGCCAGACTCAGCGCCGCGAACGTCCCGCACATCCGCCACGGCGCGATCGCGATCACGGCGGCGCCGCTGCGCTCGGCCGCGCGGGCGATTCGAAGCGCCGAGGCGTGAGCGAGTGCGCGGGGAGCTTCGCCGAAATCGACGACGACCAGGCCAAAGCCGCCAGCCTCGAGCACGAGCTGCGCAGCTTTGACGATCGCGGATTGATGACGCGCGAGCGGGCCGGCGGCGAAGCGGGCGTACGGGAGAGTCGCACGCGCCATCGGCGACGCCGATGTCGTCGTCGTCTTCATCGACGCCCACAGCATCCGGCCAAGCTCAACTCCGGCAGCCGCCATGCTCTCGGGATCGAAAGCGCCCGAGGCGTCGAGCCATGCGGCGACCTCGCCACGGCGGGTGGCGAAGGCGGCGAACGATGCGGCAATCGAGGTCTTGCCCGAACCGGCGCGGCCGGTGATCTCGCTGATTCGCCCGCGCGGGATTCCACCGTCTATCAAGGGCGTCGAGCGGGGCGAGTCCGGAGCTTAAGCGGCGATCCTTGCGGGTGAGTTCATGGCCGCGAAAAACTCCTGAAAATTCAAGTAGTTGTGGCCTTTCGAGTGGGATATGAGACGGCGACCTGAGGGCCTGAATCGGGCTTGGAGGTTCGATCCATGAGGGTTTTGACAGCGCCGCCATCAGCACTGTTTTCGCTCTTTCTTCGCTTCATGTCAACCAAAATGGGCGCGATTCTGACTGATCGAAAAGAGCTAAAAATGGCAATTCATACCATCCGTAGTGGTTTTGGAGTGCGCTTACGCGCTTAAACAATATCCGGATTCACAAGACGCCAGTGACGCCCGCGATGGAACGGGCGTATAAGCCGATCACCCTCTTCATCTCGTTGAGGATTTGGTCGGAATCTGACGAATGGGAACCAGTCAGAAGCAAGGGGAGACAACGAAAATGACTGATAGAAAATTATTTGGCGTCGCAGTCGAGTTGTCGGATTTGGCTGGCCGCTACAGTGATTGGTCAATTTTTCGCGGCAGCCACTGCCGCTGACAGCGAATGACGAAGGCTATTGCTAACACCGTCACATGTTGGAGTGTTACGTCATTATGGCATCCCGTTTTGAGGGGGAATGGCTTTAAGATTGCTTATGTCAGTCCCAGACAAATTCAAACTGAGACACTACCCAGGGCTAGCTTTGTTCCGAAAAAAATAATTTTGCCAGACGCAGGGAGTCGTCCGATTTCGGATGAGCCGGGCGAGTATGGGGCATCCTGACGGTGGTCCATACCGTACGCATAGCACGCCGAATCCGGCGGGGGCAGGCTGAACTAGGACATCCCCAAGCCCCTTCATCGAGACTGGGCCAGCGCCCGTTTCCATTGCTGTTTTGACTATTTCGTATAGTCGAAGATCTCGTGCTCTTCGGTGAGGAAAATCGACGAGTGCTCGAAATCGACAAACTTCGATTCATCTTCGAGCAGCGCGCGCGCCGCCTCAGCGCGTTCTTTGGGATCGCCGCCCGAACTAAAATCCTCGAGTGAGTCCCACCATACTTCGGTGATCCCGTCGTAGGTCTCGGTCATTTTGCGGGTAGCGCGAATTTGTTTGCCCGCGTCTTCGAACACAGTATGACTCTGCACGTATTTCCTGGCGCGCATCGATTTCGCGAAGCCGCGCACCAGGGGTCCGTGCTTCTTGAGCCAGTACTCGTGGAAATCTTTTTCGGAGACGTCTTTGCGCTTTCGGACTACATAGACAAGTTTGATCATTTGGGCCGCACCGGGAATTTCCGTTTTGAATCCTTGTCAGTGTTGCTCCGACATCAAGCGGTGCGTCAAACGAAATGTTCGAGCCCGGATTTGAGTCCAAGGGCTTTTCAGGGCGCCGCAAGCGGCGCGTTCTGCCTCGCCTTGGTGCGGAAACACCGAGGGCCGAAACCGGCGGGGGCAGGCTGAACTAGGTCATCCCCAAAATCCGGCCTGAATACAAAATTGGACGCAGAGACTCAAAACCGGAACCGGCTTCGCTGGCGCGAAGCTGTCCGAGATCCTTCCGCTGCGCTCGCGTTGCTCGCTTCGGTCAGGATGACGGAGGCTGCGCTCGCAAGGCGCTTATTGCTCCATCACGGCGCGGGGGAGGCCGTTGAGGAACGGATCGAATCGCCGCGCAAGGCGGCGGGGCGGGGAGTATCTCAGACTTCGCGGGAGATTTGGTCGTCGATCAACGTTGCCAGGCCGTCGCGGTAGAGCGACGGTTCAACGGAAATTTAACAAGCGCTCCCAATTGGGAAAAACTCGTGGCGCCTTTGCGCTTTCAAAGCGCATTACCGACGGTGACGGGCCGAGAGGGCCGTTCATCCTTAGCTCGAATCCGGCAGATATCAGTCCTGCGGGATGAGCACGGTGGGCAAGGCGTCCACAGAGATGGGTATTTTAGCCCGAGTGACATCCAGAAATTGCCGCTGGACGATGATCCCCACAGAGCCGAAGTCGCAGCCGTCGCCGTCACATTTGGATGGACCTATCCCCAATACTCCTGGCAGCGCAAGCCAGCGTTCCCTGTACTTATTGACGGCTAGCGCGTACGCCTTTCCAACAGCGTTACGCTTCTTTTCTAGAGCCTCTTCAGCAGCGTTACGCTTCTCTTCCAGAGCCTTTTCAGCAGCTTCTCTCTCTTGCAAAATCGACGGGTTGAGCGCTTCAGGACCTCGCGAATTCGACAGAGCACCGAAGGGCGAACCTAGTTCAGGGATCGGCGAGAAGTCGGGGAAAATCGCTACCGGAACGCCACCGACGGACGCGGGAATCTTGCTCCTATCCGATTTTGAGAAGTCCTCGTCGACGTACACCCAAATCTCTTCGCCGCCTCTCTTCGATGTTACTGACTCAACCCTCCGAACACCAGGCAGATTCATCCACTCACCGGCATACTTCACAACCGTGGCTGAGGCCGCCGCTTTTGAAACGGCGCCGCATGGATGGTTCAGAACGGTAAGCGAGCCACTGCTGCACCGATATCTCGGCGCGTAGTCCCCCCGCCCACAATGCCCCGATTGCAGACAGCAATAGTACTCGCCTTCTCATCCCAATTGTAATCGCCCAAATCTACGACTGAAACCAGCCGCTAGTTTGAAAGCGAGCCCAAGCCGGTAGAATCAGTCGATGTGTCGATGGTATTGATCACGCTCTGCTCGACCGGCACGCCTTCATAACTGGTTGGAAATAAGTATCCAAGACCACTCAGCTCTGACGAGCTATCAAAGATGATGTCTAGAGCCGCTGTCGATCCAGAAAGGTCAATCCCGACGCCGTCTACATAACCGTCATTCATCATCGCCGTAACTAAAGAATCGTTGCTCAACATGTCCGCGCGAGCTACAAGGGCCTCGGCCACATCAGGGTCGGCAAAGGTAGGATCTTCAAGGCTAACATCGCCAGTCGTCGTATCCTCCACTTCGGCGGTGCTCGGCGTGCAGCCTCCTCCTCCTGGCACTACCGACAAGCTTGAATAGCCGCCTGCTGATTGCAAAGCCTGCAGCGTGGTACCGATCGATTCCACCACAGCGAGACCATTTTCGCCGGCGACCAGTACGCCTACGGGCTGCGGGCAGGGGCCTGTGGTTAAAACTAATGCACCAGAGTCTCCTGGTTTGTTCTTGATTTTGACTTCGAAAGAATTACCGATTTTGAGTTCTGAGTATCCACAGTTCTTGGTCGTACTGCCGGTCGTTGAAATGTATTGGCAGCCCTTTACCTTTTCCGTCATCAGCATCTTGCTTACTACGTGCCCGGCTGTGTTGTTTGTACTTGCGGCGGTCATCTGCGTTAATAGACCCTTCTTGACGACCTGTAACGCAACACCGCT
Source organism: uncultured delta proteobacterium (assembly GCA_963813785.1). Taxonomy (GTDB): domain Bacteria; phylum Desulfobacterota; class Binatia; order Binatales; family Binataceae; genus Binatus. Next base: position 210,666 of record CAWFAJ010000012.1, read on the forward strand.
GAATTGTGGAATGAAATTAATCGACGAACTAACCTTCCCGAGCGTCGCTATGGCTATAGCGGCATCGGCTGAATTTACTGGACCGCCAAAAACGAGGGGAACTGAAGGTGGTCAAGCTCGCGACCTGGTACTGTGAGATCAGAGCGGGAGTTACCTGAGAGCAAGAGGTAAGGCCAAGGCCGTTTAGGCCAGGTTCAATTATCGGTTCATTCGAGCCACTCCCGAAGAATCCGGCTGTCGGAGCCATTCCGAGAACGTGCGCTGCGCTGAGTATGTACTGCGTTCCATTCTGATCTGCAACTAGTGCACCAAGTGTACCCCAAGAATAGTAACATTTGTTCCCGCCGGCGCTGTATTGAAGTGAAGCATTACCGCCAGATACCCCCATGGGTGTCGGTCGTGTCTGGCCTTCCGCCCACTGTGGAGCCATCAGGAAGCCAAAACCGATAACCAGCAGTAGTACGATAAATCGAGCCTGTGTGAAGCGTCGCATCTCTCCGTCCCCCCAGGGTTACGCACTCGCAAGCGCGTCACCTTTGTTTTTTTACGTTTTATCCGGGATTTCCGTTATGATCTTCTGATCCAGGATCCGGCTAGCACAAATCCACCTCGTAGACAAGGAGTCAAGCGTTTTCACCAGCGCAGGTCACGCTCTGCCAAAGCAACGGCCAATTCCATCACTTAGCCTGAGGCAACACGACCGGCAGGATTTCATTATCATTGATCTGTACTCGATCAAGAAAGGCGGCTTTATAGGGTTGGGCCACATGGCACCAGCCGCCGGACCGCGCGCCCCGCTCACGAAGGCAGGGCGCCCCACGTACTTCCTTCGCACCGACAAACGAATCACAAATGACTGAAATCACTCAACTGCTCTTTTGGGTCGGGATTTCAGACTTCGCGGGAGATTTGGTCGTCGATCAACGTTGCCAGGCCGTCGCGGTAGAGCGACGGTTCGAGCCCGCCGACAATCGCGCGCGCGATGGCGACTTGCTCGGCGGCAAGACGGCGTGCGATGGCGATGATTTCCGGGTCGCGCAGCAGGCCGAGCGCGCGCTCGAGCACCGCGCCCTCCATCTTGGTCCCGTTCTGAAACAGCGCGCGCAGCTCGGCGTTGCGCTCGACGCCGAGCACGACCGGCAGCGAAGGAATGCCGGCGCGCAAATCGGAGCCGACCGGTTTGCCGATTTTTTCTTCCGGCCCCAGGATGTCGAGCAGATCATCGACCATCTGGAACGCCAGACCCATCGCGGTTCCGAGTTTCGCCATCGCATCGATGGTCCGCGCCGGCGCGCCGGCGAGATCGGCGGCAACCTTGCCGCCGGCGTGGAACAGCGACGCGGTCTTGCGATCGATCACCCCGATATAGTCCGCCCGAGTCGCGGCCACATTGTGACGGAAGCGCCCCTCCATCACTTCGCCTTCGGTGAGTTGGATGCAGGCCTGCGCCGCGGTGCGTACGAGATGCTCCTCGAAGCGGCCGCATACCTCAAACGCGCGGCAGAACAGGTAGTCGCCGGCGATCAACGACGGGCCAAAGCCGTAGCGGGCGAAGGCAGACGGCTTGCCGCGACGCAGCAGGCCGCGATCGATGATGTCGTCGTGGAGCAGGGTCGCGGAATGGATGAGTTCGAGCGCGATTGCGGCGTCGATGGCGTCGGCCACTTTCGCCTCAGTTCCGCCGCATGCGCGGTACACCAGCAGGATGAAGGTCGGCCGCAGCCGCTTGCCGCCCGCGTCGACGAGGTAGTGGCAGATTTCCGCGATCGCCGGCTCGTTGGAGTCGAGCAGGCGGGAAAGTTTCGCTTCGGCCACGGTCAGGTCGGCTTCGACCAGGCGCGCGGGGATCAAAGCCTCAGGCGTCGATGCGGCAGCGAGCTGAGTTGCCTTGGCTTTTTTCACTTTTTCACTTTTTCGGTTTTCACTTGGCACTAGATGCGGTTAGCGGAATAAATCGGCTTCGGCGGGGCGAATCAATACCTTGGCGCTGCCCTCGAACGGTTCGTATTGGTAGCCGCGCACGACGACCGCCGGAATGGCGCCGGCTTTTTCCATCAGGAGGCCGGCGGCGGAGGCGATCTCGTCGGCGATTGCGACCACGGTGTGATGCAATTCGCGGCCGCCCAGGTCGGCGGTGCCGCGCAAGTCGAGGATCGGATTCATGCCGGCAATTCCCAGGCATACTTCGGTAAGGCCGTCGCGCCACGGACGGCCGAAGGTGTCGGTGATCAGCACGGCGACGGTAACGCCGAGGCGGCGGCGAAGCTGGTCGCGAAGACGGCGCGCGGAGGCGTCGGGATCCTCGGGCAGCAGGATGGCGCGGCCGTCTTCAAGGCTGTTGGATTCATCGACGCCGGCATTGGCGCAGACCCATCCGGGTCCGGTCTCGACGATCAGGACGGCGCGGTCGTTGCGGACGATTCTGCTGGTCTGGCGCAGCACGATTTCGATCGCGCGCGGATCTTTTTCCCATCGCCTGGCGTAGCTGCGGGCGAATTCGGAGGGCTCGAAATCCTTCAAATCCACGACGCGGCCCTCGGCTTTGGAGACCACCTTCTGGCATACGACGAGAATATCGCCGGGTTCGAGTCTGAGGCCAGTGGCGTCGAGGCGGCCCGCGATCAGCGCGGCAAGATCGTCGCCCGCCTTCACCATCGGGATTCCCTCGATCGCAGTGAGACTTATCGTGCGCATCGGCGGGACCAGCCTACTACACCGCAAGCGCCCGCAGAACCACTTCGGCCAAGGCGGCGGCGCGCTCGGGAGTGGCCATGATGGTGTCGGTAGCGATCGCGCGCATCCCAAGCCGCTGGATCGGTTCGAGGTAGCGCCGGTCGGCGTTGTCGAGCACGAACAGCCCGGCTATATCGCGATAGAGGCGCGCAACTCCGAGCGGCGAGACTTCCATCCCGAGGCCACGGAGCATCTTGTCAGCGGGGCCTTTGATCGTCTTGCCGCCGACGATCGGGCTGATGGCCGCGACGCGCGGTTTGACGCGGCGCAGCGCCGCGCGCACGCCGGTCAATTTCAGAATCGGGCCGAGCGAGACGAACGGATTGGACGGCGCGAGGATGACCGCGGCGGATTTGCGAATCGCGCGCAGGACCGCGGGATTGGGGCGGGCGGCGCCGATTCCACGCAGCTCGACCTTTTCGACGGCGCCGCGTGCGCGCCCGCGCACGAAGTATTCCTGGAACGGGACGGCGGGCCGTCCGCGCAATTTCACGAAGGTTCGCACCCGGTCGTCGCTCATGGGGATGATGCGCGACTTGACCGCGAATGCGCCGGCGATTTCGGCGGTGATGCGGCTGAGCGATATGCCGTGGCGCATCCGCTCGGTGCGGTAGAGATGGGTGGCGAGGTCGCGATCGCCCAGGCCGAACCACGGCTGGCCGTAGAAACGCGCGAGCGCGCCGAGCACGTTGAAGGATTCCGCGTCCAATCCCCAGCCTTGCGCACGGCTGACTACGCCTGCGAGCGTGTAGGTGACGGTGTCGATATCGGGCGAGACGTGAAGGCCGTAAAAGGTGTCGTCGTCGCCGGTGTTGACGACGACGGTCAGCATGCAGGGATCGATACGCCGAACCAGTCCCCGGATGAACTTAGCCGCACCCACTCCCCCCGCAAGCGTGGTGATCTGCCGGGGCGGGAGAGGACGCGATTGGCCGCGCTCCATTGGGTGCCTTTCTTCCGTAGAGCTTCTTGTAGAGCGTGGTGCGTTCGACGGCGACGCGGCCCATCTCGCGCGCTTTTTCCTCGAACAAATCGACCGGCACGAACTCACCCGAGTCGCCGCCGGCCAGGGCGGTGATGCTTTCCTCCATCAGCGTGCCCGAGAAATCATTGCATCCAGCCTTGAGGGTGAAGCGCCGCGAGATCGACGCCGCACTTGACCCACGAGGTCTGGATATTGTCGATTTGCCCGCGCAGGAACAAGCGCGAGAAGGCGTACATCTGGAAATCCAGTTGACCGCGATCGGGCGGCGAGACCAGGCCCTTGCGGTAAAGCATCGTGTTCTGATGGATGAATCTGAGCGGCACGAACTCGGTGAAACCATGGGTCTGCTTCTGGATCGTGCGGATCAAATCGAGATGATTGACGACGTGATGCGGCGTCTCGACGTGACCGTACATCACGGTTGAGGTGGTCGGCACGCCGAGCGCGTGAGCGGTGGTGATTATCTCGACCCACGCGGACACATCGACCTTCTTGTGACTGAGGATCTCGCGCACGCCGTCGTCGAGGATTTCCGCGGCGGTGCCGGGAATCGAGCCCAGCCCGTGATCCTTGAGCATCGCGATGTATTCCGGATAGTCCATGCGCACGCGCCTGGCGCCGTACATTATCTCCATCGGCGAGAAGGCGTGGATGTGTATCTCGGGAAAGGCGCGCTTCATCACGTCGAGCAGGTCGCGATACTTGAACGGGGGCATGTCGGGGTTGATGCCGCCCTGCATGCAGATCTCGGTGGCGCCGCGGGCGACTGCGTCGGCCACTTTGCGCACGATGGTATCGTCGGAATGATCGTAGGCGTCGGCCTCCCAGCGCTGACGCTTGAAGCCGCAGAACTGGCATCCCACGAAACAGACATTGGTGAAGTTGATATTGCGATTGACGACGTAGGTGACTTCGTTGCCGACGTCCTCGGCGCGCGCGATGTCGGCGCATCTGACGGTCGCGCGCAAATCGTCGCCGTCGGCGGTGTACAGCAGCAGCCCTTCCTCAGGCGTCAGTTCTCTTTTCAGGAGAGCGTGTTCAAGCGCGGTGCGCACCGGCGCGGACGCCTTGCCAAGCAAAGCGTCAACGGGAGTCGCTTCGATTTCGTCAACGTAGTCTCGCCAGTACTCCAGATTCATAGTTGGCCTCCGACGGGTCGATCCCATATCGCGCGCACTTTAGTCGCGACCGCCGGGTCGAGCCACTTATCATTAATATATTCGGGATAAATTGCGAGCCTTTCGCCGAGCCTGAATCCAGCCCGCGCGCATCGCTCGCCGAGCCGCTCGATGTGCGGCCACGGCGCCTCGGGGTTCACGTAGTCCTTGCTGAGCGGCGAAATGCCGCCCCAGTCGTTGATTCCGGCGCTCAGGAACAACTCGATCTGACGCGGCGACAAGTTGGGCGGCGCCTGCACGTTCATCGCCGGCCCGAGCACCAGGCGCGCGGTCGCGATCGCGCGCGCCATGTCGCAGGCGTCGGGCTCCGGCGCATCGGCCATCGCAATTTCAGGCTTGGCGCGAAAATTCTGGATGATCACTTCCTGGATATGACCGTGGCGCTCGTGCGTGTCGCGAATCGCGGTCAGACTCAGCGCGCGTTCGGCGGGCGTCTCGCCGATACCGAGCAGGATTCCGGTGGTGAACGGAATTCGCAGCCGGCCCGCGTCGTCTATCATCTTAATACGCAGCGCAGGATCCTTGTCGGGCGCGGCCTGATGCACCGCGCCGCGCGCACGCAGCCGCGGCGAGATATTTTCGAGCATCAGACCCATGCTCGCGTTGAGCGGACGCAGCGCGCGCATCTCGTCGGGCGTCATCAGGCCGGCGTTGGTGTGCGGCAGCAGTCCCGCGGCCAGCGCGATTTCGCAGGCGCGGCCGACATACTCGATCGTGGTGCGGACGCCGAGGCGGGCCAGCGTCTCGCGATATTCCTTGAATGCGACCTCGGGCTTGTCGCCCAGGCACATCAGCGCCTCTTTGCATCCGAGTTCGGCGCCGCGCCGCGACCAATCGGCAATCTCGTCGGGCATCATCGTCCACGCGCCCGGGTCGCCGGGGTCTTTGCGGAACGTGCAGTAGGTGCATCGGTCGCGGCAGAGATTGGTTATGGGCAGAAAGACTTTGCGCGAGTAGGTTACGTCGCGGCCCTTGCCACGATCGCGAAGTTCAGCCGCAGCGGAGAGCATGGCGTCGAGGGCGCTGTCGGGGCATTCGATAAGCGCGACTCGCGTCGGCATCGCTCAGGCGCGCGCCCGCCAGCGCTCGATCGAGGATATCGCGGATCGGCGCGGGCTCGCGGGGTGCGGAAGCGAGCGATGAATGCATCGACGGCATCAATCGCGTTTATAAGCGATCAGGTACGGTGAGGCAACCTAGTTGCAAAATAAAACTGCGCTCGCGACATGAGCGGGTTAGATTCCGGAAAAGTAGATCAGGACCGCGGCCAGAACGGCGGCGATTATAATGATCGGAATGTAGTGGCTCTCTTCGACCTTGGGCCACCACGGAAACCACGGGAACGGGTTCGTCTTCACGCTTTTACTATACCCGATTCAGACGATTTACGCGCGCGAATTCCCTGGAATGCGTGTCGCGTCGGAGACAAGCGCGTTTTGCCCCGCTGGCGCGCGCGAGTTAGTCTGAGTGTGACAGGCGAAGCCGGGGTACACCCAGATGCCGGAAACCAATGTTGCGCGCGGCGGCGTCGAGCCAGCTCCACGCGTCGAGTATGAGCTCCAGCTTTATTACTGGATGAAGTTGATTCGCGCGTTCGAGGAGCGGGTTTCGCGATTGCATCGGCAGAACAAAATCCTGGGCGGCGTTTACTCCGGCGCCGGGCAGGAGGCGATCGTCACGGGCATTTGCGCACCGCTGCGCGACGGCGACTTCGTGGCGCCGCTGCATCGGGACATGGGAGTCTTCATCATGCGCGGCGTCGAACCGGGGCGCCTGATGGCGCAGTTGATGGGCAAGGAGACGGGGCTGTCGCGCGGCAAGGATTCGTTTCTGCACGGCGGCGACCTGGAACACGGGGTTTTCGGATCGACGTCGATGCTGGGTTCGTCGATCCCGGTGGCGGTCGGCGCGGCGCTCAAATTCAAAATGAAAAAGGATCCCAACGTCGCGGTCGCCTTCTTCGGTGAAGGCGCGTCGTCGCGCGGGGACGTGCATGAAGGGATGAACTTTGCCGGCGTGCACAAGCTGCCGGTGGTGTTCGTGTGCGAGAACAACCGCTACGCGTACTCGACGCCGCTGGAAAAACAGATGGCGATCGAAAACGTTGCGGATCGCGCCGTGGCGTACGGCTTCAAGGGTCATGTGTGCTCGGGCAACGATCTGCTGGCGGTGCTGGAGCTGAGCGAGCGGGTGATCGCACGCACGCGCGCGGGCGAGGGTCCGGTGCTGATCGAATGCAAGACCTATCGCTACCGCGGGCATAGCGAGCACGACGCGGCGCTGTACCGGGACGCCGAAGAGCTAATCGAATGGCAGAGCCGCGATCCGATCCCGAGCTTCGAGTTTTACCTCGAAAAGAAGGGCCACGACATCAAGCGCGTCCGCGAGCAGATCGACGAACGGGTGAACCAGACGGTGCAGGCGGCGGTGGAATTCGCCGAAAGCAGCAGGCTTCCAGAACCTCAAGAAGCACTTGAAGATATTTACGCGCCGCCGGGCGCTGCGATTTCCCCCAAGGCGCCGAACTCATCGTCCAACGGCGCGCGCTAGGCCAATGGAAGTCACTTACATCAAGGCGATTAATTCGGCGCTGCACGAGGAGATGCGCCGCGACGAAAATGTTTTCGTCATGGGCGAGGACGTGGCGGACCTGGGCGGCGCGTTCAAAGCCACCGAAGGGCTGCTGGAGGCGTTCGGCGAGGCGCGGGTGATCGACACGCCGATCTCGGAGGCGCTGATCGTGGGCGCGGGAATCGGCGCGGCGGTGCTGGGGATGCGTCCGGTGGTCGAAATGCAGTTCGCGGATTTTATCGCGTGCGCCTTCGATCAGATCGTCAACAATGCGGCCACGCTGCGCTACCGTCACGGCGGCAAAGCGGCTTGTCCGCTGGTGATCCGCGCGCCATCGGGCGCGGGGGTTCACGGCGCGCTGTTCCATTCGCAAAATCCCGAGGCGTGGTTCACGCGCGTGCCGGGACTCAAGGTGGTCGCACCCGCAACCGCATACGACGCGAAAGGAATGTTGAAGAGCGCGATTCGCGACGGCAATCCGGTGGTGTACTTCGAGCACAAGCGGCTGTATCGCAGCGTCAAGGAAGACCTTCCCGAGGGCGACTTCACCGTGCCAATCGGGGTTGCGGAAATTCGCAAGGAAGGCGGCGACCTTTCGATAATCACCTACGGCGGCACGCTCGGGCAATCGCTTGACGCGGCGCGAATCGTTGAAAAGGAAGACGGGCTTGGGGTCGAGGTGCTCGATTTGCGAACGTTGCTGCCGCTGGATCGCGAGGCAATCCTCGCCACCGCCCGCAAGACCGGCAAGGTGCTGGTCGTGCATGAGGATCGGCTGACGGGCGGAATCGGCGGCGAGGTCTCGGCGATCATCATGGAGAACGCATTCGAAGATCTCGACGGCCCGGTGCGCCGGGTCGCGGCCGCCGATGCGCCGGTCGCATTCAGCCCGCCGCTGGAGGAATTCATACTGCCCAGCACCAACAAAATCGTGAACGCGATCCGCAGCCTGGCGGCGTATTGAAATGGCGATCGAGGTAACGATGCCGCAGATGGGCGAGAGTGTCGTCGAAGGCACGATCGCAAAGTGGCTGGTCAAGGAAGGCGACGTCGTCAGCGAAGATCAACCGCTCGTTGAAATTTCGACCGACAAGGTGGACGCCGAGATTCCGTCGCCGGGGGCGGGACGAATCGCGAAGATCGTCGCCGCGGAAGGGCAGACGATCCCGGTTGGCGCGACGCTCGCCGTCATCGAGCAGGCCGGCGCAGAGACCGGGGCAAAACTGAAAGTGGTCGCGCCCAAAGCGGCGCCGAAGGCGGAGCCGCCAGCCGAGCGGCCGGCGGTGAAGCCGGTATCGTCACCTCAGCCCATGCAACCGGCGGGCGTTGGCGCTCATGCAGCCGTATCCGAGGCGGGAGGTGCGCGGCGCTTTTCTCCCGTCGTGCTGAAAATCGCGGCGGAAGAGGGCATCGATCTGAGTCGCGTCCCGGGCACGGGAATTGGCGGCCGAGTCAGCAAGCGCGACCTGCAGCGTTACCTCGATTCGATCCGCAAGGGCGCGGTGCCGGGAGCCGCTGCCGCGCCGCCGCCGATTAACGGAGTTGCGCAGAGCGGCTCGCGTCCGGCGTTGGCTGCGGCCGCGACGACACAACCGCCGCCGGCTCAGTTGGGTGCGGTTTTTCGGCCTCCGGTCTATCAACCGATCGAAGGTGACATCGTCGAGCCGTTCACCCGCCGGCGCAAGTTCATCGCCGAGCACATGGTGTTCTCCAAGACGCATTCGCCGCACGTGGGCACGGTGGCGGAAGTTGACGTTACCAACGCGATGCGCCTGCGCGAGAAGCATAAAGATGAGTTCGCGCGCCGCGAGGGCTTCAGCCTCACGCTTTTGCCGCTGGCGGCGGCGGCGACCGTTCGCGCGCTCAAGGAATTTCCGCGGATGAACGCCTCGGTGGTGGGCGACTCCGTGGTGACCCGGCGCGAAATCAATCTCGGCATCGCGATGGATACTGACGAAGGCCTGCTGGTCCCGGTAATCAAGGCCGCCGAAGGGATGTCGGTCGTCGGGATTGCGCGCGCGATCGAGAGCCTGCGCCGCAAAGTCGCCGAGAAGAAGATCGCCGCGGACGATCTCGCGGGCGGCAGCTTTACCGTCTCCAATCCGGGGAGAGAGGGGAATCTGTACGGATTCGCGATCATCAATCAGCCACAAGTAGGCATCTTGCGGATGGGCGAAGTGAAGAAGCGGGCGGTGGTCGTCGAGGTTGACGGCGCCGACGCGATCGCGATTCGCGCCGTGATGTATCTGGCACTCTCCTACGACCATCGCGTCGTCGATGGCGTGCTGGGCAATCGCTTCCTCTACCGCGCCGCCCGCATTCTCGAAGAAGCCGACTTCGAATTGTGAGCCGCTCAGTTGCGTCATCCTGAGCGCCGCGAAGGATCTGGCGCGTAGCGCGTACTGGCAGACGCCGTACGCAGGAGCGTCCGTCGAGATTCTTCGCTGCGGCAGCCTTCGCTCAGAATGACGGAGTGGTTCAGTCCGTACGGCAAGCCGTCTACGCCTGATGCGCAGCCTGTTGCGAGCGCAGCTGATGGAGCATATTCGCGATCTGGCCGCTCAGATCGCCGATCGTGCGGCTGAGCGCCGCCGCCGCATCGGTGGTATCGCCGGGCTTGGAGGGCTCGGTCAGATTGGACTCGACCGTGTAGAGGATGTTCTTGCCGGTGGAGTCGAGAATGGTCCATTTCGCCGACAGTTGCGCGTTGCCATTGCCGTCGGTCTCGAAGCGATAGACGTCGATCTGGACCTGCAAATCGACATGCACCGTGTTGTACCACGGGAAGACAATCACGCGGCGGGTCCCGGCTTGTGCGGCGAGGTCGCGCGCCATCACGCTGGTGAAGCCGTTTTGCAGCGACTCGCCCCAGCGCGCTTCCTTTGAGAGCTCGAGACGATTGGGCGCGGCGCGGGTCACTACTTCCTGGCGATCGAGGTACGGAGGCAGTTTGATCGGCCCAAGTCCGATCGCGAAATCGCCGCCCACGCTCTGCGCGGCCGCCGGCGCGGTTGCCGCGGCGTCGGCCGTGGGTGTGAGCAGATAAAACTTAGTGATGTCCGGCTGCGGGGCGAGAATCGTTTTGGAGATGGCGGTACATCCCGCCAGCGCGATCGCGATCGCGCCGGCGGCACAAGTCATCAGAAGGTGTCTGGTCGAAGTCATCGTTAATCCTGGCTGAGGTCGCGCCCGCGAACGATTGCGCTCGGGTTACGTTGCAGGTAGTCCGCCAGCTCCTTGATCGAGTGCGCGGCGGCGGAGACATCCTGCAGAGTCTGCAGCACCTGGTAGTTCACCGGAGAGTTGGGCTCGATGGTCGTTTGCACGGTGCCGAGCGTCAGCCGGGCCTGCTTTGCCGCGGCGTCGGCGGAAAGCGAGGTCTTCTGCAAAGAGTCCGACAGGGGCGGCACCTGGCGGTTCACCGTGCTGAGAGTCTGCTGTGCGCCGGCCAGCGTGTGGTCGAGTTGCTCGCGCGTTTTTTCGGAATTGGCCACGACTTCCTTGAGCGCAGGCGAGGTGGTGATTTGCCTGATCGATTCCAGCATCCCGGTCATCTGGGTGAACACGGCGTCGAAGTTCAGCTTGTCGAGTTTTTCGAAAATTCGGATTGCGACCTCCTGGGCTTGTTCGAGGGTGGTTGGAATTGCGGGAATTTCCTGCAGCGGAGAGCCTGGCGGCGCGACCATTTGTAATCGCGGTATTCGGTTCGATGTCCAACGCCACGAACATCAGGCCGGTGACGAAGCTGTCGGAGCCCAGTTGCGCGCGCAGCCCTTCGCGGATCAGGTTGGGAATGGTATGCGGGTCGCTCAAGTCGATGGAGGTGCCACCGTGGGAAACAATTTTATCTTCATCGAGCTCGATAATTACCGGGATGCGGACCTCGGCCGTCAACTTGTTAGTGTTGCGGTTCACCTGCTGCTCCAGGCGCAATAGAATCCGTTTGACCTCGCCTATCTCGACGCCCTTGAACTTGACCGGAGCGCCGACGCGCAGGCCGTTGACACCGCCGCCGAAGAAGATGACGAATTCGTGGGTCTTGCGGAACAGGCCTCCCTCCAGGAGGACTACCGCCGCCAAAATCAGGCCGAGCCCGCCCAGAACGAACGCACCCACCATCGCCGGATTGATTCGCTTACCCATGATCCCTCGCTGATTTCTCCGCGTCTTCTGCTCCGCGGGTGAGGAAAGTCCGCACCCGGTGATCGGTGCAATGCGCCAGCAGGTCCTTGGGGTCGCCGTGTGCGATCATGGTCCTGCTCTCGGCGTCGAGAAAGACGCTGTTGTTGCCGATTGCAAAAATGCTGGCAAGCTCGTGAGTCACGACGACGATCGTGGCGCCGAGGTTGTCGCGCAGTTCCAGGATCAAGTCGTCGAGCAGGCGCGAACTTATCGGATCGAGGCCGGCCGACGGCTCGTCAAAGAAAAGTATTTCCGGGTCCAGCGCGATCGCCCGCGCCAGTCCCGCGCGTTTTTGCATCCCGCCGCTGATCTGGCTGGGATAGTAGCCCTCGAAGCCCTTGAGCCCGACCAGCGCCAGCTTCAGCGCGGCAACCTCGCGGATTTCCGGCTCCGACAGATCGGTAAATTCGCCCAGCGGCAGTCCCACGTTCTCCGCCAGCGTCATCGAGCTCCATAGCGCGCCGCCCTGGTAGAGAACGCCGAAGTGGCGCAGCATCTCCTCGCGCTCGAGCAGCTCGCCTTTGGTGAAGTTGAAATCGCCGTACCAAACCTCGCCGTTGGCGGGCTCGATCAACCCGAGCATGTGGCGCAGCAGGGTGCTTTTGCCGCTGCCGCTGCCGCCCATTATTATGAAGATGTCGCCGTGATTCACGGTGAAGTTGATATTTTTCATCAGGACGAAGGTCCCGTACGCCATCGTGAGATTCTTGACCGTGATTGGCGGGGGACCGTCCTTGGGAAACCTGGCCGCGGAGACGGGCTTGCCGTCCGAAGACCTGATTAGTGAGGGCGTGGTGGCCATCTCAGCGCGTCGAACTTTCCAGCTTGATTCTCACTGCCAGTTAAACACCTAGATTCCGAGGAGGTTGAAGATAAACGCGAAGATTCCGCACGCGACGATTACATAGACGATTCCCGTAACCACCGCCTGAGTCGCCGCGTCACCGACCGCCGAGGAGCTGTTGCCGCACTGGAACCCGCGCAGGCATCCTGCGACCGCGATGATTATGCCGTAAACGGCGGCCTTGAATATGCCGCCGAAGATCATGGTGAGCGTAACCGCATGCCTGGTCTCGGTGAGATAGGTGCGCAGCGAGATATGGAGCATCGTCGCGCTGACGAACGCTCCGCCTCCCACTCCCAGGCAATCGGAGTACACGCACAGCAGCGGGATCATCAGGAACAAGGCGAGCACGCGCGGCAACACCAGGAATTCGAGCGGCGAGATGCCCATCGTGGTCAGCGCGTCGATTTCCTGGGTCACTTTCATCGATCCGAGCTGCGCGGCAAACGCGGCTCCGGTGCGGCCCGCCATGATGATCGCCGCCATCATCGCGCCCATATCACGGGTCATCGCAATTCCAACCAGGTCGGCGACGAAGATCGACGCGCCGAATTGCTGCAACTGTACCGCGCCCTCGAACGCGAGAATCACCCCGACCAGGAACGTGACCAGGGTGACGATACCGAAAGCGCTGGCGCCGCAATCCTGAATCACGATCATCAGGTCAACCCTTCGAAAACGCGCCTTGCCGACGGCCAGCTTGCCGAAGGCGATCGTTACTTCGCCAAGGAAGCTCAGAAATTCATCCAGCCCGCGCGCAGCCGAAATCGCTTCGCGGCCAACCTGCTCGATGAACGAGGCATGCGACGCCTCGTGGCGCGCGCCGGTTTTTTCCGGCACCGCTTCCGCCAGTTGCATCAAGCCGCGCACGCCCTCGGGAAGCGGGCTCCAATCCGCGGGCAGTTTGCGCTTATGGCAGATCTCGCTGACGCCCATCAGGAACGTGAGCAAGCCACTGTCCCAGTCGCCAAGGCCGGCAGCGTCAAAGGTCAGCCGGGCGGGCTTGGGAGCGGTGTCGAGTTGTTTCAGTACAAGCTCGGGATCAGGCAGGCCGTGACGAAGATGCCAATCGCCGGCGAGCCGGACGACCAGCGTAGAGTTATCGGAGCGCGCAAACGAAAGTTCGCCCGACGGTTGGGATTGTTTGATCGCCTGCATCCGTGCGGCTCAATAGAGCATGCCGACGAACAGTAGCGCAATTCTTGTCCTTGCGATGGTTTAAGAAGTTCTCTGGCAAGCCAACGGCGGGCGCATCGGGTATGATAGTTTTCAGTTGGAGTCCAATCGTTGCGAACAGAATAGATGAAAAAATGAAGGCGATGGTGGTCGAAAAGCCCGCGCCGATCGAAACGGATCCGCTCCACGCTGTCGACGCAGCCGTGCCAGAGCCGGGGCCGGGCGAAATTCTGGTGCGGGTACGCACTTGCGGCGTTTGCCGGACCGATCTTCACGTCGCCGAAGGCGATCTGCCGCCGCGCCGCGCGCGAATCATCCCGGGTCATGAAGTGGTGGGCGTCGTGGACCGGCGCGGGGCGGGCGCAGCTCGTTTCAAGCAGGGCGATCGAGTCGGGGTCGCATGGCTTCGCGAGACCTGCGGCATCTGTATCTATTGTCGCCGCGGGCGCGAAAATCTCTGCCCGAACGCGCGCTTCACCGGCTACGACCACGACGGCGGCTACTGCGAATGGGCGGTAGTGCGGGAGGACTTCGCCTATGCGCTGCCCGACTGCCTCGGCGATGAGGAAACGGCGCCGCTATTGTGCGCCGGAATAATAGGATTTCGCGCAATCAAGCGTGCCGAAGTCAGGCCGGGTGCAACCGTCGGACTCTACGGCTTCGGCGGCTCGGCTCATCTTGCGATTCAGGTGCTCCGCCACTGGGGATGCCGGGTGTTTGTCATGAGCCGGGGCGGACCTCATCGCGACCTGGCGAAGGACCTTGGCGCCGAATGGATCGGCAACGCGGAAGATTCGCCGCCGGCGCGGCTGGATGCGGCAATTCTGTTCGCTCCGGCGGGCAATCTCGTGCGGCCGGCTCTGGAAGCGCTCGATCGCGGAGGGATCCTGGCGATCGCGGGGATTTATCTAAGTCCAATTCCGGCGCTGGACTACGAAAGACATCTCTTCTACGAAAAAGAACTTCGCAGCGTGACGGCTAATACGCGCGCCGACGGCGAAGAGTTCCTGAAGCTCGCGGGCGAGATACCGATTCGCACGAGGACCGTGGCCTTCGGGCTGGGCGAGGCGAATGTGGCGCTCAAGATGCTCAAGCACGACGAGATCAAAGGGGCAGGGGTGTTGCGAATTTCGTGAGGAACTTAATTGAATGCGGAACCCACCGTGGGTTCCGCGCCTCCTTGGGCAGGGGTGACCCCTGCACCCGGTATTGAGAAGACGCGAAAATCTGCGCAGCGCATCTTTTCGCGACTACGCGATGGCAGGGCTTGCGGGCGCACGGTTTCTTAATACTGGCCGGCCGTGCCAACGGCCAGGGGTGGCCCCTGCACCCGACGCTAAGAAGAAGATGCGGGCTTCGCCCTGCTAGAACTGTTCAGGGGGATGAGGGGCGGGACTGTTCCGTTTTTTGTGTCATTCTAGAGCGAAGCGAAGAATCCCGACAGCACTGCGGAGGCGAGCACCGGAATCAGGGTTACTTCGCTGCGGTCAGATTACCGCGGCACGGTGCAAGTTTTTCTTCACTCAGAATGGCCGTTTCATTAGGATTCGTTGACGCGCCGATGCGATGCTTGCTAACCTTCAACTGTAGCGATGTAACGTATATATCGAGCGCCAGAGGCATCGATGGCATTAATTAAAAGCGGGCTCGAGTCGTCCAAGGGCGAGGAGATCCTGCTTGGCGATACCGCGGTCCTGACCCGGCTGGACAAGGCGATTGGTTGGGCGCGAAAATTTTCGATCTTTCCGTATCCGTTCGCGACCGCATGCTGCGCGATGGAGTATATGTCGCTGTCGATGACACCCTACGACATCGACCGCTTCGGCGCGCTGCTGCCGCGCTTTACTCCGCGCCAGGCGGATCTGCTGATGGTGATCGGCACCGTGACGATTCGCCAGGGGCCGATTTTGCGCCGCGTTTACGATCAGATGGCGGAGCCCAAGTGGGTGATGGCGTTTGGCGCGTGCGCCTCGACCGGCGGCTTCTACGACAACTACTCGACCTTGCCCGGCATCGACAAAATTGTCCCGGTTGATGTGTATGTTCCCGGATGTCCACCGCGGCCCGAGGGCGTGCTGGACGCACTGATGGCGCTGCAGCGGAAAATCCAGGGGCAGAAGCAGAAACTGATGGCGCTCAGCGGCAAGCATCAAACCTCCTGACCGGACGACGGACGCACCCGGATTCACATGGAACGGATACTGACCCGCTGGCTGGATATCCCTGACCTTCGCAAGCTGGAGGTGTACGTCGGCAACGGCGGATACAAGGCGCTGCGCAAGGCGCTGTTCGAGATGAAGCCCGAGGAGATTATCAACGAGGTCAAGAACTCGAATCTGCGCGGGCGCGGCGGCGCGGCGTTTCCAACCGGGGTGAAGTGGAGCTTCATTCCGAAAGAATCCAAGAAGCCGGTCTATCTGTGCTGCAACGCCGACGAGAGCGAGCCCGGCACGTTCGCCAATCGCTACGAGATCGAGTTCGATCCCCACTGCATCATCGAGGGCATCGCGATCGCGTGCCGCGCGGTCGGCGCGCATACCGCATACACCTACCTGCGCGGCGAGTTCACCGTGCAGAAGAGACTTCTCGACGCCGCAATCGCCGAGGCCTACGCCAACAATTACCTGGGCAAGAACATCCTCGGCTCCGGCTTCGACCTCGAAGTCTTCACCCATCGCGGCGCGGGCGCATACATCTGCGGCGAGGAGACCGGCCTGCTCGAATCGCTCGAAGGCAAGCGCGGGTATCCCCGCAACCGACCGCCGTTCCCCGCCATCCAGGGCGCGTTCGGATGCCCGACCGTGGTCAACAATATCGAGACGCTGTCGAACGTCCCGCACATCATCAACCGGGGCGCCGACTGGTACAAATCGATCGGTCCTGAAAAAAGTCCCGGTCCGAAAATCTTCTGCCTCTCCGGTCACATCAACAAACCGGGATTGTACGAATTGCCGATGGGCTTTCCGCTCAAGGATCTGATCTACGATGTCGGCGGAGGAATCCTCGACGGCAAGGCGCTCAAGGGCGTCATCCCCGGCGGCTCGTCGTTTCCGATCTTCACGGCGGAAGAGGCCGTCAAGGTCAACATGGATTTCGACTCGGTCCGTGCTGCCGGTTCGCTGATGGGAACCGCGGGCGTGATGGTGATGCACGAAGACACCTGCATGGTCGATGCGCTCAAAACGATCGCGCATTTCTACCATCACGAGTCATGCGGACAGTGCACGCCGTGCCGCGAAGGATGCGGCTGGATCGAAAAATTGTTGATCGAGCTGGAAGCGGGGCGCGGCAAGATGGAAGACTTAAAGGTTATGGTCGATGCCGCCTCCAACATGGAAGGCAACACCATTTGCGTGCTTGCCGACAGCCTCTCGATGCCGGTGAAGAGCTTCGTGCCCAAGTATCGCGACGAATTCGAGGCGCACATCAAGCTCGGGCGATGCCCGTTCAAGGACGGCTCCGCGAAGCAGGCTGCCTGATCGCGGGCGCCGGTGAAAAGCGAAAAGTGAAAAACTGAAGAGACCAGATGCCCAAGCTCACCATTGACGGCAAGGAAGTCGACGCTGGCGCCAACCTGAATCTCATCCAGGCGGCCGAACTCGTCGGCATCGAGATTCCCCAGTATTGCTACCACCCGGGCCTGACGATCGTCGGCAACTGCCGGATGTGCCTGGTCGAAGTCGAAAAGGCGCCCAAGCTGCAAATCGCGTGCAACACGCGGGTCGCCGAGGGGATGGTCGTCCATACCAACAGCGAAAAGGCCAAGACCGCGCAAAAGGCGGTGCTCGAATTCCTGCTGATCAACCATCCGATCGATTGTCCCGTTTGCGATCAGGCCGGCGAGTGCAAGCTGCAAGACTACTACATGGATTACGATCAGCAGCCGTCGCGCTTTCCGCTGCCCGAGAAGAATCACAAGGGCAAGGCGATCGACATCGGCGCGGGCGTGATGCTGGATCAAGAGCGATGCATCCTGTGCGCGCGATGCACGCGATTCTTCGACGAAGTGACGAAGACCTCCGAGCTGGCGATTTTCGAGCGCGGCGACCATAACCGCATCGACATCAATCCCGGCCAGCCGGTCAACAACAAGTACGCCGGCAACGTGGTGGACATCTGCCCGGTCGGCGCGTTAACCGAAAAAGAATTCCGCTTCCGGATGCGCGTCTGGTACCTGCATCGCACCGCGTCGGTATGCGGCGGATGCGAGCGTGGATGCGCGATCGACATCCACCACCATCGCGGACGCATCTACCGCTTCAAGCCGCGCTTCAACCCCGGCGTCAACAGCTATTGGATGTGCGACGAGGGCCGTCACAGTTTTCCCGCGCTGCAGAACGAGACGCGCCTGACGTCGCCGCTGGTGCAGGCGAAGGACCAACTGGTAATGGAGCCGTGGGGCGAAGGCATCCGGCGCGCAGCGTCGATCATCGCGGATTACAAGCGCCAGTACGGCCCCAATTCTATCGCGGCGGTCGTCGATGCGCAGTCCACCAACGAAGAAGCGTTCGCGCTGAAGCAGTTGATGAAGAGCGCGATCGGATCGGATCGAATAGCGACACTCAGTTGGTCGCCGCCGGACGCCAGCGGCGATGACGACTTGCTGATTCGCGCGAACAAAAATCCCAACGCGCGCGGACTCGCGGCGCTGGCTATCCCGGCCGACGGACTCGACGGATTGGCGGCCGCGGTCGCGTCGGGTGAACTCAAGATGCTGATCGTGATGCGCGCCGACCTGGTTCACGCATTCGGCGAAGAGGAGTTTGTCAGGCGCTTCGGCGCGCTCGACTACATGCTGGTGCTATCTACGGACGCCAACGAGACCTGCCAGATGGCCAACCAGGTGTGGCCGATTGCGGCGTATCCCGAAATCGACGGCAGCTTTACGAACTTCAAGGGCCGCGTGCAACGAATCAACGCGGCGTTCCCGCCGCCCGGAGCGGCGACCGCCGGCATCGAGGCAATCGCGAGGCTCGGTCATGCGCTCGACGGCGTCGATCGTCCGAGATCGGCGGATGGGGTGTTTGCGTCGATGGCTGCCGCGGAGCCCGCCTTCAAGGGCCTCAGCCTGGCGGCGCTCGGTGAGCACGGCGCCGACCTGGCAAGCTGAACAGCGCCAAGTCCAGCCGCCGATTCAGCTGGAAGGGGTAAAAGCAAGTCGCGGTTCCCGGGTCCCTAGACTCCGGCAGCCTTCGCTGGGGATGACGGAGAAGAAGCCGATGACGCGGCGGCGCTAATTCTTGGACGGCTGGAACACGATCTCGAGACGATCCATGTAGTTGAGCAGCTGGCGCGCGAGCATCGCCACTGCGCCATCGTCGCGCATCGCGGCGGCCTGCTCGAGCGAGCGGCCCATCTCCGTCATCGTTTCGAATCCGTAGCTGGCGCCTTCGCCCTTGATCCGATGCGCGACGCGGCTGATCTCCGCGTAGTCGCGGCGGGCATTTGCGTCGAAAATCGTTACGACATCGGCGCGCTTGTGCGTCAGGAATCCCGGGATCAGGTCGCTAAGGTCCTCGTCCACTTCCACTATTACCCGGTCTGGCATGGTTCCTCCTTGAGATTGACAAGATCCGCCCGCTTGTCGTTCAACGGGTTTTCTTCGATCGCATCGCGAATGGCATCGAGCAAGGTCGATTTCTTGACCGGCTTGGTCACGTGCGCGTCGCAGCCCGCCGCCTTGGTGCGATGCACCGCTTCTTCCAGCGCGGACGCCGTGAGGGCCACGATTGGAGTGCGGTGGCGATTGTTGGCCAGCTCCCAGGCGCGAATCCTGGTGGTCGCCTGGTAGCCGTCAACGATCGGCATCCGGAGATCCATCAGCACCAGATCGAATTTCCCGGCGATGAATTTATCGATCGCCTGCTGACCATCTTCGGCTTCCTGGAGACGATAGGGAGTTTTTTTCAGGTACGCCCGGATCAACGCGCGATTATCGGGCGAATCGTCGGCGAGAAGAATTTGCAGGGGCCGATCGAGTATTGCCGAAGAGGTTGATATCGGCGCGATTGCCGGCGAAGCGAACCTGTCGCCCCGAGGTTCCGCGTCCGCTCCCTCGCACGCTCGGGCCATCGCCGCGAACAACTCAGCGCGCCGCACCGGTTTGACAATATAGTCGTTGACCCCGATCGCACGCAGCCGCCCAACCTTGCTGGTCAGGTCATTGGTGCTGAGCATCATCACGATCCGTGGCCGTCCGGGCACGCCGCGCATGAGATCTTTTGCGACCTCGAATCCGCCCAGCACAGGCATCGCGCTGTCGAGCAGCATGATCTGGAAGCACGACTTTCGCGGACCGTCGCTGCGAAGTGCGGCGAGCGCCTCCGGTCCCGAGGACGCCTGAGTCACATTCGACCCTTGTGCGGTTAGCAGGTCCGAGAGAATCGACCGGCTGTCGGAGTTGTCATCGACCAGCAGAATTCTTACTCCGCCGAAGGTCCGTGTCGGCGGCTCCGGCGGCACCGGCTTGGCAGTTGCCGTGCCAAATTGCGCGGTAAATGAAAACGCGCTCCCTATTCCAGGTTCGCTTGTTACCTCGACCTTGCCGTGCATCAGCGCGACCAATCGCGAGACGATGGCCAGTCCGAGCCCGCTGCCGCCGTAATTGCGCGTGGTCGAAGAATCGGCCTGGGTGAATGCATGGAACAGCAGGTGGAGCTTGTCGGCTGGAATTCCGATTCCGGTATCGGTCACCGTGAACTTGAGTCCGCCCGCAGTTGTGGAGTCCCGGTCGGGCTCGACCAACACCAGCACCTGTCCGCGCTGCGTGAATTTGATCGCGTTGCCGACCAGGTTGGTCAGTATCTGCCCGAGTCTGAATGGATCGCCGAGCGCGCGCTCGGGGACCTCCGGCGCAAAGCGCACCATCAGCTCGAGGCCTTTTTCATGCGCACGAATCGCCAGCGTCTCGAGTATTTTCTCGGTCACGTCTTTGGGATCGAATTCGACCGCCTCGAGGCTGATACGCCCGCTCTCGACCTTGGCGAGGTCAAGGATGCTGTTGATCAGCTGGAGCAGCGCGTGGCTGTTGCTGATGACACTGCTCAAATATCTTCGCTGCTCATCGCTGAGCTCCGTTTCCATCAGCAGATCGACCATTCCGAGAATCGAGTTCATCGGCGTGCGAATCTCGTGCGACATGCTAGACAGGAACTCCGACTTGGCCTGCGACGCGGCCAGCGCCGCCTCGCGCGCGGCGACCAGTTCGCGCTGCGTCATCTTGAGGTCGGATATTTCGCGCGAAATAGTCAGGCAGCAGAGCTGTCCATACAGCTCCAGATTTACCGCCGAAATGAGCACCGGCCGTTCCGAGCCGTCCTTACAACGGAACGCCACCTCGAGGTTCCGGACTTCGTTGGTCCTGAAAAGTTGATCGGCGAACGCAATCATTTCGTCGGGATGGATCCACATGTTGAACTCGCTGAAATGATGGCCGATGGTCTCTTCGCGCGAAAACCCCGTCGCCCGGGTGAACTCCTGGTTGACATCGATGTACTTTCCATCGATTCCGTTCAGCGTCATGCTGTCGAGGTTCGCGTCGAAAAGTTTGCGGAAAGTCTCCTCGCTGGCGCTGAGCGCCTTTACCTGCCGTGACAATTCCTCACGCGCCGCCAGCAGGTCGCGCTCGACGCGCTTTATCTCGGTGATGTCCCGGAGCATCGAAATCACGCACGGCTCGCCATTAACTTCGATCAGCGAGGACGAGATCAGATGCGTCTCGTCGACGGTGGTATCGTTGCGGCGCTGCGTGATTTCCATGTTCTTGACGCGCCCGGTTCGTCGAAGACTTTCGAGAAACCGGGCTATCTCTTCCTTGTGCCGCCACGTATCAAGCGCGATCACGTTGGCCCCCATCACGTCATCGCGCGTGTAACCCGCGACCCGGTACTCGTCGTTGACGGCAATGAAACGTCCGTCGGAAAGGCGGTTGACTACGATGTTGTCCGGTGACGCTTCGAATATCTTTCGCAGCATCGACTCGCTGGCCTGCAGCAGGACGTGATCGCGTTCCCGGGCGGATGCAGTTTTCGCGCGCAGCTCCATCTCGCGCCTGAGCAAACGATGGTTGTCGGCCAGCGCCGACAGCTGCTCGGCCAATTTCCGGCGATAGCGGGTGCCATGGACCGCACTCAGTTGGGATAATACCGCCGCGCTCACCAGCATCATCCAGGCAACCGCGAGGCGCGAATTCGGATCCGCGGCTTGCATCGAGTACCCCAGCAACGCCAGCGCCCCGCTAACACTGAATGCTGCCTGCCAGCGCGGGCTCCATGGAATCAACGCGCCCGAACCCAGGAAAGACAGCAGAATCGATGCGACCAGTACGTCGCCGTTGCTATTGACCGCTCCAATCCACGCCGTGATCGCCAGGATCGACGAACAAATTGCCAGCGCGATCGGGCGCCAGTTGCGCATCGCGCGCGGAGATCGCGTTGCCATGATTGCAACCAGGCACAGTGTCATGCTGGCGATGTGAAGCGGCAGAGTTCTCGCGAAGGTCTGCGCATACTCCACGCCGTCAAGCACGGTGTATCCAATCTGAAATGCGATGATCGCAAGTGAGGCCGCGCGCAGAATCGACGCCACCCACTCGGAGTTGTCGTCGTCACCCATCACGAGCGTCATCGCTTCGTCAGAACTGCCCGCCGGTTCCAGTTCGATGCTGTCGACTATGGGGGGAAATGCGTCACGCCTAGCGGACGCAGCCGTACCGTTGGTTAAGTGGCGCGGGTCAGCGTTCCCCAAACGGTCGCCGGACGGATCGATCTGATGGTCCACACCTTAATAGCAAGTCCAATGCCCGCGCGGAGCGCGGCAATGAGTTGCTATCGCAGCCTGAAGTCGGCTTCGGTCGTCGAATTTTTTCCCCAGTCGCGGCGAGTGTCCCAAAATGCGCTGCTGGCCTTTGAAAATCGCGCGGCCACAGCGGACTCATGGGAGTCGCGTGCGGCCGCGCTCCCGGTCAACCCACTGTTATTACGGAGCCGCTCTCACCATCGATGCGGTGGTGAAGAAGTCGCGATCGACTGCGCCCATATTGATGTACCAGCATTCGTGCTCGGGCGTGTTCTGTCCCGGCAGGTAACACATCGTGCTGAGGCCCGATTGCACGTCGGTCGAGGAGGCGCCGATGACGAACTCGCGCTTGAATGGATAGATGGCGATGCGCGCGTCGGGCACCGGCCGGTCCCTGTAGGTCAGCCAAAATATGTGATTCTGCCACAGCTCGCCGTTGGCGTCGTATTCGTCCACGTACGGCTCGAACCACATCTCGTTATCGATATACAAAATCGACTTCGAGTGCAGCGCCTGCTCGTTGACGGAATTCCATCGCGGCTTGGTCTGCACGATGTACATCGAACGAAGCTCCCAGTTCTCGGGACATGCGCTGGCGCCGCCGTCGGTAGGGCAGGTTACCTCCGGCGAATGTATGGCGTGAACCGACGCCAGCATCGTCTTCTGTCCGAGCAGCTTGTAGTCGTATTCCTCGACCTTCGCATTGAAGCCGGAATAGTGATCAGGATCGAATGCGGTCGGATTGGCGCCACCGCCGGCCACCGCGTCGCTCATCATACCTTCATTAAGCCGGCGGATTCTCCGCGTGCCCGGCGTCCACTGCCAAATGTCGTCGGCCCTGGTGGGATTGGCGAACCGATATCGGATGAAGCCGCCACCGCGCAAATTCTCAGGCGACAGGATTGGGTACAGCGCGAACATCCAGTAGCGATTGGTCGTCTTGAAGTCCGGATCGATCGGAATCGGATCGACCTCGGTCCGCCCGACTTCGTCATAACCGGCATAGTGGCCAATCTGATAGTAGTCAATTACGCGGTACGGCTTATTGAGTCCGGTATACACATCGTCGCAATCGTAGTAGCGCAGATCGTAGTCATCCGAGGTAATCGGGCGAAATGCAGCGTTCCACATTATCTTCGTCGCGATGCGCGGATCGTTCAGATCGAGAAACGGAAACGGCTGTCCCGCTACATAGTCGATCATCGTCCGGCCGTCCGGCGAAAGCCGCACCTGCTCGGCATACTTTTCCGTCGCGTCGCGGTACGGCGGCGGCCACTGAATCATCGACGTTGGCACGATATCCATTGTCATTCCGCGCGTTACCTTGTAGTACACGCCGGGAGATACCAAGTCTTTTACCTTGTAGGCATTTTGCTCAGTAATTACATCGCCCGGTTTCACGCTCACGGGTGGAGCTGTAGCCGCGTCGGCGAACGGTGGCGCGAGTGCAAATGCAATAGCTACTCCGATAGCTAACGCGAGCATTGATAGCGAGCGGCGACTGGACACACGACTTCCTTCGAGCATGGGTTGCCTCCTGTTTCTGAAGCCGGTTGCGGCCCTGTTTTGATATCCCAAGCGAGCCGCTACGGGTCGCTCCGGAAGGGGAGAGATCGGCAGAGTGCGACTCGTCGCGAACTCTGCGTGGGCATCTGATCAATAGACGTGCTATTCGTACGGCTTATTCAAGAACGCGGGATTATTGATGATGAGAAATTCTAAAATTGATATCCGCGCGTCTAATACATCGATGGCGCACTCGCGCGGCGAGCGTTTTCATGCCGCGATGCAGCCTCAAGGAAAGTAGCGGTCGGCCCCGGGCTGATCGTCGGGGCCCGGCACTTCGATGCTGCTACCGAGGCGCAGCTCGCCATGCGGCGAGGTCCGCGCGAAAAGCGCCGCGGTCGCATCGCGATAGAGCAATTGCCAGCGTCCATCCTTGCCGACGAGGTCGTAGGCTCTGGTATGCGGGCCGATGAGCACGAAGTCGTGGGGAAACGCGTCGAGCATACTATCCGCGCCCTCCAGCCCGTAGAAAAAGATTGCATACTGGCGGATCAGCTTGTCGGGATAGACCAGCTCGCTGCGTCCGTCGATAAAGACCCGGCTGTCATTGCCCACGTGCCAGATCAGGTACTCGCCCCATTCGAACTGGTTAAGGATGTTGCCGTGAAGGCCGTTGCGTTCCATGAATGCGACCGCACCGGCAGGCACAGGCTTCCAGGTTTTGAGCCGATTGGAAAAAGTTCCGCCGACCAGCGCTATCAAGAGCGCCGAAATCGCCAGCAGCGCCGGCGCCGGTTCGTTACCGAGCGTCGGCGGCGGCGGGTCAACATATACAACCTTGATCGCTGTTGTGGGTTCCAATGCCAAAGCGGCATGGCGCGCCAGCGGAATCGCGAGCGCGATCACCGCCAGCGCTACGTTGCGGGTGGCATAGCAGGCGCCCCCGATGAAAGTCGCCGCGACCGCGATCAAGGCCGCGTCCCCGAGGTCGGGAGCCGTCGCAACTGCGGCGATAAAACCGGCAAACAGCAGCAGCGGGGCGACATACTGAAGCAGCTCCGCCCTGGATTCGCGCCACATGAATAGCAGCGTGCTCGGCAACGGCACCCAGTCATTGACTATCTGCCGAATCAGCGGATCGGAGACCGAATGCGCCACTCCCGTCCACAAGCCCAATCCGAACGGATTGAGAATGGTGGCGCCCGCGCATCCAAGCGTGACCAATCCCAGCCGGCGCGCCGAGGTCTTGCGGCCTGTGTCTCCAAGGCCCTGGACGAACAATACCGCAACCGCAATGATCATCGCGCCAAGTCCTATCGTGTAGCCGCCGTGAAGATTGGCCCACAACGCGAACATCGGGATCAGCGGCCACAGTATTGCCGCGCCCCGATAAACTTCGATCGCGACCAGCGCCATCACCACGCTCAGCATCATGAAGGTGAATAGCTGTGGCCGAAATTGCATCTGAGTCGCCAGCGCAACGGCGATAAGTATCAGGGTCATCCTTTGGATCCGGCCCGCCGCGCGGGTGGCGGAAATTCCGATCGCCAATGCCAGTATCGTGACGCTCGCGCACAGCAGCTTCAGGAGCTTGAGGCCGAATATGCCCAGACGCGCGTAACTTACCGCCAGCGCCACCTGCGCGAGCCATTCGTGATTGTGCCACGGCATTCCCGCCGCGCTGTAGGAGTAGGTATCGAAGCGTGGAATATGGCCCGTGCGGAGAATGGCCTGACCGGTCAGAATGTGCATCCACAGGTCCGGATCGGCGAAGTTGTCAGCCGTCGCGAGTGCGATCGAAAGCACCACCGTCCATCGCGACGCCGAAAGTAGCGAATAGCTCTGGATCTTCAACGACGGCTGCGAGTGAATCATCGCCGGCGCGTTTGCGCAATACCGATGCGCTCGACGCTCGCTTTCACCACCTCGGTCGCGTCGCTAATCTGGTCGTCGGCAGGTTCTCGGTGAAAAAGTGAAAAAGTGAAAACGTGAAGGCTCTCGTAATCGGCGGCGGCATAATCGGAAGCTCGGTGGCGTGGCGGCTGGCCTCCGACGGCATCCAGGTCTGCGTCTTCGAGCGCGCCCGTCTCGGCCTTGAAGCTTCGTGGGCGGCGGCTGGACTGATCAGCCCGCAGGCCGAGGCGCACGAACCCGGGGTGTTCTTCGATCTTGCTCTGGCCGGCAAGAAGAGCTTCGACGCCATCGTCGAACGGCTCACCGCGGAGAGCGGCGTCGATCCCGAGTACGACCGTCACGGCGTGCTCTACGTCGCCTTCGACGACGCGGCGCGCGCGGAGCTGCAATCGCGGGCGCGATGGCAACGCGCGGCCGGCGGCGACGTCGAGGAATTATCTCCGCGCCAGGCGTTCAAGCTCGCGCCGGTGCTATCGGAAAAAATCATCTTCGCGCTCCACATGCCGAACAATCGGCGCGTCGAGAATCGCAAACTGACGCTTGCCTATGTCAACGCCGCCACGTACGCCGGCGCCGAATTCCGCGAAGGCGCGCGGGTGGATTCGATCGCCACCACCGCCGGGCGTGCCACTGGCGTTCGCCTCGCCGACGGATCGCTCGAGACCGGCGATGTCATCATCAACGCCGCCGGCGCATGGGCCGGCGACATCCGCGGCCTCGAAGACGATCGAATCCGCTTCTACCCGGTGCGCGGCCAGATTCTAAGCTTCGACGCGCGGCCGGGCCTGGTCGTGCCTTCGCTGTTCTCGGGCGGCGGAATATTGGTGCCGCGGCGCGACGGGCGGCTGCTCGCCGGCTCGGTATTCGAGGATGCGGGCTTTAACAAGTCGGTCACGCTCGACGGGATGGAACGGATTGCGCGCGCGGTGCGTGCGATGGTTCCCTCGATCGCCTCGATTCCTTTTCGCGAAGCATGGGCTGGACTTCGCCCCGCTACCGACGACTTGCTGCCGGTGCTCGGTCCGTCGCCGACGGTCGCCGGCGTGCTCTACGCCGCCGGACATTTCCGCAGCGGCATTCTGCTCTCCGCGCTGACCGGTGAAGTGATCGCCGACCTGGTCAAGGGCCGAATGCCCGCCATCGATCTCGCGCCCTTTTCGCCCGCCCGCTTTCGCGACGGCGCCGCCCGCCGGGTCAAACTCGCCGACATGATATGAGCGTCCCGATCATGCGCGGCATGAGCGCCCAACGACATCGACTGCCGGGAAATTGATCGTACCTGCCGCTCGCTCACAGTGAGCGGCGCCTGCATCAATCGCCGCTCGCCAGCTCGTGCAGCGCTCGCGCGCATTCCACAGGATGCGTGAACATCACTTCATGCCCGCTCTTGACGAACTTGAGCGTTGGATTCCTGAGCCGGCTCGAAAAGTATGGATGCCAGTTGGGTGCGCCCGCGACCGGCGTCTGGTCGTCTTCGCAAACGATATAGCTGCTGGGAATTCCGGTGGCGAAGTAGGGCGCCATCGCCACTGGCGCGAGCAGCGGCGCCAGCGGCTGCGGACCCAGCGCCGACATCACGTATTCCTTAAGCGCAGGCGCCATGTCGTTGGTAAGCCCGTCGAGAAATTTCTTGTCCATCATCTCGATTGTATTCGATCGCTCCGGCAACGAATCGAGCGCCGCCGCGAACGGCGACTTCGCCGGATCCACGGTCGGCTGCCCGTCGAGCGCCACCATCGCCGTGACCCACACCACGCGCTTGATCCGCGCTGGAATTTTCGCCGCGACGCCGGAGATCGTGATCCCGCCGAGACTGTGTCCCGCGAGCACCACGTTTTTCAGATCGTGCCGCTCGATAAACTCCGCGACGCTGTTGACGTAGCTGTCGAGCGTCACCTTGGCGCGATCGGCGCGGTTCATGCCATGCCCCGGGAGATCGACCGCGTAGGCTCTGTCACCCAACCGCTCGAGTTGATTGATCACCGCGGCCCAGCACCATCCGCCATGCCACGCGCCATGCACCAGCACGAATGTCTCTGCCATCTTTCTTCCTCTCTTTTCCTGACCAGGGTGCAGGGGCTGGCCCCTGCCGCTTACGAACTTACCGGGGTGACAGCCTGTCCTTCCGTGATCGTCGCCGGCGGCACTACGATCACCATCTCGCCGCCGCTGAGTCCATTCCTGACCTCGACGCCCTCCTGGAACTCGCGCCCGAGCACGACCGGCGTGAGATGCGCGGTGCCGGCGCGCACGACCCACACCGAACTGGCGCCGCCCTCAGTGACGATCGCCTTCTTCGGCACCAGCACCATCGGCGCCGCCGCTGTCTTGGTCACAATCGATTGGAAGGTAACCTTGGCGCTCATTTCCGGCTTGATAATCTTCAAATCGGGCTGAAGGATTCTGACTTCGACTTTCACGGTGCCTTTCTGGCGGTCGGCCTCCGGATAAATCTTCACGACCTGCGCGGGAAACGGATCGTCGGGGTAGGCGTCCGGGATCACCATCGCGGGCGTTCCCATTTTCACCTTCGCGATATCGCTTTCGTTGATATCGACTTCGCAGCGCAGGTCGCTCAAGTCCGCCAACTGCGCGATATCGGTGGCGCCGCCGCCGGCCTGGATTTCACCGCCGTAGTTAATCGTGTCGCCGAGTTCGCGATACTTCTGCAGCACCACGCCGTTGATTGGCGACGTGATCACGGTCTGGCTCACGTTGAACTTTGCGAAATCGATCGCGCCGTCGGCCCTTTTGAGCTCCGCCTCCGCCACGGAGAGCTGATTCTCCGCGTCCTCGAGCGAGTCCTTCGATTGCACGCCTTGCTTGTAGAGTTCGCGCAGGCGCTGCGCGCGCGCCTTCTTCAGCACGAGGTTGGCCGCCGCGAGATCGCGATCCGCGTAGGCCTGCTTCAGTTGCGCCTGGTAGTCGCGATCGTCGATCCGCGCCAGCAGGTCGCCGACCTTGACGCGCTGCCCTTCCTCGATCGGCTCGGCGACTATCTGGCCGAGGATCTTGGTGCCGATCACGATGTACTTGTGCTTCGTGATGATGTAGCCGCTGCCGGTCAGCACGGTGCCGGCCTGTCCCGCCTGTTTCACCATGACGATCGCGGTTTGCACCTCGGGCGGACGGCCGATCGTCCGCTGATAGACGAAAAATCCGGCCGCGCCGGCCACGGCGAGAATCGCGAGCACGATCGCAGCCGGAATTAATCTGCTTGGCTTTTTCGGTTCGGCCGCGCGCGCAATCCGCAGCGACTCGAGCTCGCGGATATTGGGCCCCCGGGGTGATTCGGTGGACAAGGTCAGACGCTCCTGAGCGCATCGACGATCGACATTTTCATCGCCTGCCGCGCCGGCAGCCAGCCGCCGACCATGCCCATCACGGCGGCGAAGATCAGCGCCTCTATCACTATCGCAAAAGTGACGTGGAAGCTGAACGCCAGGGTCGAGAATGTCACAAAGTTGCCAAAGGTCGAAGTCAGCCCGTTTATCGGCATCGCCAGCACGATTCCAATCGCGCCCGCCGTCACCGCCAGCACCAGCGACTCGAGCAGGAACGACGTCATCACCGCGATCGGCGCGAAGCCGAGCGCGCGCAGCGTGCCGATTTCGGTGGTCCGCGACGAGACCGCCGCGTACATCGTGTTCATCGCGCCAAAGATTGCGCCGACCGCCATGATTACCGCGACGATCATCCCGAGCACGCGCATCTGGTTGGCGACCACCGCCTGGTCCTTATAGTAGTCGGCCTCGGTCTCGGCCTGCAGATTGATTCGGGGATCGTCCGCCAGCCGCCGAATCAGCGCGTCGGCGTCCGCGCCGGGCGCAAGCTTGAGGCGCACGTCGGCGTAATATGCACCGCGCTGCGCGTCGTCCTGCACATTATGGATATCGCCCCATACCTCCGACTCGAACGAGCCGCCGTCGGCCGCCATTATCCCGACTACCTTCCATTTGCCGCGCCCGAAGCGAAGGGTGGAACCGAGGGTGGTGTTCTCGTAATGGCCCACCAGGCCCTTGCCGACGATCACTTCGTTGACCGACGGATTGAACATCCGGCCTTCGACGATCTTAACCTTGGGATGGACCTTGAGCGCGATCGGCAGAACTCCGCGCACCACAATGTTGTCGCGTCCGCCGCCGGTGCGTTCCATCAGCGCCTGCACCGGCAGTTCCGGCGACGCGTCAACTTCGCCGTCGGGCTCGCGCCGAATCTGGGGCAGAAACTTCATCGCGTCGAACTGATCGAGCTGGATGGCGGAATAGGTCTCGGTGGTCGCGCCCTTGCGCAGCACGATTACGTTGTCCGGGTCGCCGGTGTCGGAAATCGCCGAGTTGAGTCCCGCCACCAGCGCCATCACGATCACGAACACCGCCACCACCAGCGCAATTCCGCCGCCCGTCATCGCGGTCGAGACGCGCCGCACCAGCAGCGAACGCACGTTGTACTTGAGCGGGATTGCCATCTCAGGCGACCGTCCTTAGCGCATCGACGATATTGCGCCGCGCCGCCGAGCTGGCAGGCACGAGTGCGCTGAACAGCCCGATCAATACGGCCACGACCAGGGTCTCGGCCAGAATCGCCGGCTGCATGCGGATGGTGCTGAGCGGGCCCGCGCCGCCGCCGACTGAAAACACTTTCAGCACGATATACGCCGAGCCGCATCCGATAATCCCGCCGGCCAGGCCTATCAGGATCGACTCGGCCAGCAGCATCGACAAAATCGTGCGGGCGGGAAATCCGATCGAGCGCATCACCGCAATCTCGCCGCGCCGCTCGCGAATCGACATCGCCGCCGTGTTCGCCGCCACCAGTCCTATCATCAGCACCACGATAAATCCCAGCAACTCCGCCATCCGGAAAAACGTGCGGTACTGGTCCATGAAGCTGCCGATAAACGCCGCCTCCGACTCCGACATTGTCTCCGCCGACGAGTTGGCAAAGCCTTCATCGATCGCCGCTATCACCTGCGGCACATTCTCCTGCTTATCCACCTTGACCCACATGAGATCGACGAAACCGGGCCGCCCGGCCGCCTCTTCCAGGTAGTCGCGCCGAAAAAGCAAGAAATTGGGCGGCGCCTTGCCGCTGAACGTGCCCACGATATTCAGCGTCACGTTGAACGGGTAGAGCGTCCCGCGCAGCTGGATCTGCTGCCCGAGGTGCAGATGGAAGCGCTTCATCGTCTCGCCGCCGACCAGGCACGCGGTGCGGATTTTCTTGAACTGATCGAACTGCTCCTTGCTGATTCCATAGTCGGGCCACATCAGATCGACCTGCTCGGGATCGACCGCCAGGTTCGGAAACTGATCCCACACTTCATGGTACACGCCGCCGAACCAGCTCTCCGCCAGCACCACCTCGACATGCGGGATTGTCATCGATGCGCTGCTTGTAGGCGACTGGAATCGAGTAGGCCAGCCCGGCCTTGTTGTGCGTCGCGATCCGGGTGGACGACGCCGTGTCGCTGAGTATCTGCTGGACCACGGTCGGGACGCTGACCAGCGCCGAGAAAATAAACAGCGAGACCGCGATCGACAGCACGGTCAGAATAGTGCGGCGCTTGCTGCGCAGCAGATTTTTTAACACCAGCGCCGCGTACTTCATGCCAACTCACGCGTTACGGATGCGCCGCGGATTGCGCCGGCGCGCCGCGCTTGCCGGGCTCGACGCCGGCGAGCACGCCCTTGTCGAGCCGATAGACGGTATCGACGTAGCGCTCGGCGCGGGGATCGTGCGTGACCATCACGATCGTTTTCTGGAACTGGCGATTCAGATCGACCAGCAAGCCCAGGATTTCCTCGGCCGACTTCGCGTCGAGGTCGCCGGTGGGCTCGTCGGCGACGATGATCGTGGGGTCGGCGACGATCGCGCGCGCAATCGCGACGCGCTGCTCCTGCCCGCCCGACAACTGGCGCGGATAATGGTCCATCCGGTCCGCCAGTCCCACCACCCTGAGGGCGGTCTCGACATGCTCGCGCCGCTCGGCCTTGCTCAGATGGGTCAGCAGGAGGGGCAATTCGACGTTCTCGAAGGCAGTCAGCACCGGAATCAGATTGTAGAACTGGAACACCAGCCCGATATGGCGCGCGCGCCAGCCCGCCAGGTCGCGCTCCTTCATGCCGGTGATTTCTTCGCCGCCGACGGCGACTCGTCCGCCAGTTGCGTGATCGATTCCCGCGATCAGGTTGAGCATCGTGGTCTTGCCCGATCCCGACGGTCCCATGATCGCCACGAAGCGTGCGGCCGGGATCTGCACGGTGACGTCGTCGAGCGCGCGGACCTCGAACTCGTCGCGCTTGTAGATTCGGGTCACGTGTTCGAAGTCGATTGCGTACTTATCGTCCATGTAGTTATGCCTTTTGAACGCGATGCCGGTTCACTCTGCGCCAGCGGCGGCGCGGGTTGGGTTGAGCCGCGATCTCACATGCCATTTTATTTGTATTTCACGATTCAGTTGCGCGCAAATCAGGGTGCAGCGATCCGACTGCGGCAGGGGTGACCCCTGCACCCAGTATTAAGAAAGACGGGTGCGTCCCTCGACCTCCTTCAGCAGACTCCGCTTCGGGATGACGGAAGGGGCGTAACCTTTTCGGATGGCGGCGGTTTCTATAGATAGAGGCCGATGTGTCCCGACGATTCGCATCCTTATCCGCGCGCTCTGCTACGCGCGGGAGCATCGACACGCGTGCTCCGGAGAGCGAGGAGGGTGGGTTGAAGTCTCGGATGGCACGGTCGGCACCGGCGCGGGGCGCATCGTCGGGATCGAAAAGCCGCGTGAGCGGTGCGAGCGACTCGGCCGAGCGAGCCCTGTCGGCGGAGCGGGCGCTCGTCGAGGCTGCGCAACGCGACCGCCGCCGGTTCGCCGAGCTGTACGAGAACAACTTCGAGCGGGTGTACGCGTATATCGCGCGGCGGGTGCGCGACCGCGCCGGGGGCGATCGCGACGAGGCGCAGGACCTGACCGCCGACGTATTTCATCTGGCGCTGAAAAATCTGCCGCGCTTTGAATGGCGCGGCGTACCATTTGCGGCGTGGCTGTTCAAGATCGCATCCAATGAGATAGCCGATCGATCGAAAAGCCTATCGAAGCGCCGCGCCCATGAAGGCGTTTTTCAGGGGATGGACGATGCCGTTGCGATGGCATCAGGCTTCGATGAAGCCGAGCGGCGGGCGCGCCTGTTCAAACTGGTTGAGCAACTGCCGCGGGACCAATCGCGGGTGATCGTGATGCGATTTGCGGAGGATAAATCGATTCGCGAAATCGCGACGGCGCTCGGACGCACGGCAGGCAGCGTCAAACAGCTTCAATTCCGCGGCCTGCAGAATCTGCGGCTGCGGTTGGGTGATACGAATGGCTAAGGGGAAACTAATCGAACAACTGGACGAAGCGGTGGAGGCGATAGTGGCCAAGCCGAACGCGTCGATCCCGAGTGTCCGATCCGCGGCTAGCGGCGATTTTGCAGATCGCAGGCGAGTTGCGGGATTTGCCGCGCGCCGATTTCAAGAATCGTCTCAAGGCGGAGCTGGCTGCTCAGTCCAGGGAAATTGAATCGCCGGCGCCGCCGCTGGCAGCGCCGGTGGGCGGCACCGCGGCTGGCGCAGGGGTGTCACGCAGTATCATGCCGTTCCTGTATATCGCGGGCGCGGCGAGTGCGGTGGAATTCTACAAGAGCGTCTTCGGCGCCAGCGTGTTGATGCGCGAGGAGGAGCCGAGCGGGATCGTGAGCCATGCGATGCTCAAGATCGGCGAGACGACGGTCATGCTTTCGGATCCCACCTCGGCGGATGTGCAACAGAATGACACGCAAGGGTTGTCGCGCACGCCGCGCTCGTACGGCGGCTCACCGGTGCATCTGTACATCTATGTCGCGGATGCGGACGAAGTCGTCAAGCGCGCGATCGAGGCCGGTGCGAGAGTGATCGACCAGGTGGAGGACAGGGAGTGGGGCGACCGGTGCGGCGGAATCGAGGATCCATACGGCCACGTCTGGTGGGTGGGAACGCCGATAAAGGATCTGCCGCCCAAGGATTCGAACTAACGAACAGGGAGAACAAATATGGCGGGCAAAGTGAAGACGATTCCCGAAGGTTGGCATAGCGTGACGCCGTTCCTATGCGTCAAGGACGCGGCGCGCGCGATCGAGTTCTATCGCAAGGCGTTCGGCGCGACGGAGTTGGAACGGATGGCGGAGCCGGACGGGAAAGTTACCCACTCGGTGTTGAAGATCGGCGATTCGATCGTGAGACTCTCGGACGACAGTTCCAGGCACGTGGCGGATTGGGCGGCAAAGGGCTGGTCGCGAAGTCCGCAATCGCTCGGTGGCACGCCGGTGCATTTTTATCTTTACGTCGCGGACTCGGACGCGGTGTTCAAACGCGCCATCGCCGCGGGGGCGAAAGCGATGGAGCCGATGGCAGACAAGGAATGGGGCGACAGGATGGGCTCACTGACGGATCCCTTTGGACATATCTGGATGGTCGCGACTCACAAAAGAGACGTACCTATCGAAGAGGTCGAGAAGCGCCGGCAGGGGTGACCCCCTGCACCCAGTATTAAGGCCGCGCTTCGTTGTCGCGCGCGGCCCCTGCCAACGGCTTAATACTGCGCTGCCGTCGCCACGGCCAGGGGTGACCCGTGCACCTATTAAGAAAGATGCGGGCTTCGCCCTGTTAGAACAGGTTGGGGAGACAATCGATCGCGCGGGAGGTAGTCGCGCGGTGTGATCGACGCGTGCGTGCATGTCTGGTACATCGTAATGCGAAACGCGGCTATCGGCTGAGAGGAGCGCGGCTAATTCACAATGAAAATTTCTCGCATCATCGCAATCGGCCTCGCGGTAGTTTTCTTCCTGGCGATCGCGCGACTGGCGCGGCTGGAAAATGGCGGTCCGTCGCAAACATTCATCATGTTGCCCGGGCAGGAACCGGCCACGCTGTACATCCCCGGACCGCACCGTCCATTCTACATGCAACTTCCCAAGCCCGTGGGCGAGCGACCGCCGGCGGTCGTGCTGATTCACGGCTTCATGGCGGATCGCAAGCTGATGAGCGTGCTCGCGCGACGGCTGACGGAGAACGGTTACGCGGTGCTGGCGATCGACGTCAGCGGCCACGGCGAGAATCGCAATCCTTTCGGCGGCGGGGTGGGCGAGGCGGGCAGCCTGCGCGAGGACGTGAAGCGGGCGGTCGATTATCTTCGCAGCAACTCGTTTGTCGATGGATCGCGAATAGTGGTGATGGGGCATTCGATGGGCGCGGGTGCGTCGCTCGACTACGCCACTCACGATCCCAATGTCAAAGGCGTGGTGATGATCTCGGGCGGCTGGCAGCTCGGTCCCGAACGTCCGAAGGATGCGCTGTTCATTTTTGCCGAGCACGATCCGGTCGAGGCAATTCAGGATCCGTTGATCGCGGTGGCGTCGCGGGTGGCGGACGTTGCGCAAATCGAGCTCGGCAAGACCTACGGCGATTTTGCCCAGGGCAACGCGGTCGAAGCGGTCCGAGTCCCGGGGGTCGATCACGTGACGATCGTCTATTCGGCGGCGGCTGCCACCACGATTGTGAGGTGGCTCGATAGCACGTTTGGAATCACCAGAACCGGAGCAATCGAAGTCGCAGATGCGCGGCTGGGGGCTACCGGATTGGCGGTGTTGATCTTTGTGATTCTGCTGGTGCCGATCGGCAGAGTCTGCGGCTCGATGGTGGCGTCTTGGGCGGCCGAGCGGCCCGGACCGAGCGGATGGATCGGATTGCTGATCCTGGGGGGCGCGCTGATTGCAGCGATGCCGCTGGCGGCGGCCGACCCGGCGTCATTTGTGCCGGTGGTAGTCGGCGACATCCAGCTCTCATGGTTCGGGGTCGCAGGGCTGATCATGGTGGGCGTGCTGGCGCTGTCGCACGGGCTTGATTGGTACCGCGTCCGGGAGGGGGCCGGCGCCGCAATATTGGTTGCGGCCGGGGGTTTCGCGGTGGCCTACGTGTGCCATATCGCGATGTCGGTGGCGTTCCATTACCAGTCGCTGTCGCCCGAGCGGCTGATGGTGATGGCGATGGCGACGGCGCTGCTGTTTCCGTTCTGGATGGGCTTCGAGTTGCTGGTGCGGCGCGGAGGATCGGCGATTTCGACGGTTTGGGGCGTCCTCGGGCGCATCCTGATCGTGGTTTTGATGGCGGCAGGCGTGAGCCTTGGAATGCTGCCGTTTTTCCTGATGCTGATCCTGCCGATCGTCGTGCTGAATTTGGTGATGATCGAAATATTCTCGGCGGCGGCCTACAGCGCGTCGCGTAATCTGACGTTGATCGCGACTTTTGAAACGCTGTGGTTCGCGTGGCTGATCGCGGCGTCGAGCCCGATAACCTTCATGTTCTAGGCAGGGGTGACCCCTGCACCCAGGGTTAAGGCCGCGCTCCGTTGTCGCGCGCAGGCAGTGCGAAGGAGCCCGTTTCTGAGGCGGGGGAATCGCGTTTTCGGATGGCGGCGAATTGCTAAGGTTGGCGAGCGCATTTGCAGTGCCGCGAGTACGAAATAAGCTAACGGAGGGACGACACAATGGCGAAACAGGAATTGCCGCCACCGCCGCTTGCGCTCTACCAGATGGCGGTCGGGCACTACTTCTCGCGAGCGATTTACCTGGCCGCGAAGCTGGGGATCGCGGACCTCCTCAAGGACGGACCTCGCGACTATCGCGATCTCGGCAAAGCAACAGATACGCATGCGCCATCGCTCAAGCGCGTAATGCGCTTACTGGTGAGCGCGGGAGTGTTCGCGGAACAGGAGGACGGGAAGTTCGCGCTGGCGCCGCTGGGCGAATTCCTGCGCGTGGGCGTGCCCGGATCGATGCGGGCGTCGGTGATGCTATTTGCCGGAGTTGGTATTCAAGACTCGTGGAAGGAACTCGAGTATTGCGTTCGCACCGGAGAGCCGGCGTTTCGCAAGGAATCGCCTGACGCGGATGCGTTCTCACAAATGGCCAAGGATCCGGAGGCGGTGGCAATCTTCGACGAGGCGATGGCGACGTTCGCGCCGATGACCTCGGCCGCGGTCGCTGCCGCGTACGATTTCTCAGCGTTCGGCACGGTCGTGGATGTGGGCGGCGGCAACGGCGCGCTTTTGATTGGCATACTGAAGGCGAACCCGAATCTGCGCGGGATTGTCTTCGATCAGCCACACGCGGCCAATCGTGCTACGGAAAAGATCGCTGCCGAAGGGTTGTCATCGCGATGCCAGGCGGTCGGCGGAGATTTCTTCAAGGAAGTGCCCAGCGGAGCCGGGGCGTATGTGGTCAAGCACGTTATCCACGATTGGGACGATACGCGGGCGATCGCGATTCTGAAGAATTGTCATCGCGCGATGGGGGCGAACGGCAAGCTGCTGATCGTCGAAGGCGTGTATCCGCCGCGTATCGATCAATCCGACATGAGCCGTGGCGCGGCTGCGAACGACGTCAACATGCTGGTGAACACGGGAGGCCGGCAGCGTTCGGAGGCCGAATTCCGCGCACTCTACGACGCATCAGGATTCAAGCTGACGAGGATAGTGCCGACTCCGGCGAGGGTCTGCGTGATCGAAGGAGTGCGCGCCTAGCAGGCGAGGGTCAGGGATCGACGACGCTGAGGTGAATCGCAGGGTTTGCGCGGGCGGCCTCGTGACCCGCGCGAAAGGGGCGCGCGCATGATAGGCTTGGCCGAGCAGAGGGCACATCCCGCGGGGCTGCTGTCGCGGCGGTGGCGGGAGTTGGGCCGGCAATTTTCAACCCGTCGTGCGCGACGAAAGGAAAACGATCATGCTCGAAACAGGAAAACCGTTTGTGAATTTTGCTCTTCCGAACCAGGACGGCAAGCAGATGAAGCTGGGCGATTTCGCCGGCAAATGGCTGGTGGTGTACGTCTATCCCAAGGACGACACGCCCGGCTGCACGATCCAGGGGAAGTCGTTCACGGCGAGCAAGGCCGACTTCGACGCGGCTGGAATCAAGGTGGTCGGCGTCAGCGCGGACGACGTCGCATCCCACAAGAACTTCTGCAACAAGTTCGCCTTCACGATCGATCTGCTCGCCGATACCAAGGCCGAGCTGCTCAAGGCCGCGGGCGTGGGGCAGACGGAATTTAACGGCGCTAAGTACTGGAACCGGACCAGTTTCGTGATCGATCCCAAGGGCATCGTGCGCAAGGTTTACGAAAAAGTGAATCCGCAGGGCCACGAGAAGGCACTGCTCGAAGATATCAAGGCGATGCAGAAGAGCTGAGCGTCCGCGCGGGGGCATTCGCCACTGGCGCCGGCTCCTGCACTCGTGGCCGTGGAGGGGGTTGCGGAGGTTACCTCTGAGGCGGTGACTTGCCGGGGGGGACATTTTATTATCGCCGCGAATTTGATTTGATAGATCAGTTGGCGAGGGTCTAGACCAGGCGGCGCGGACGGCAGGCGGTCAGGCTGGTGGCTGAATTTCGGCCGAAATTTATCGTCCGATAGTTTAGGATGGTCCGGCACTTGTCCTGCCGCATGACGCAAGAGTTTCGCCACATTCCAGGAGGATTGCATGGTTAAGAAGATCGCCGCCGTGGCCGGCGGCGTTTTTATCGGCCTGATCATAGCTTTTGCGCGAGTCGGTGCGTTCCCATTCTGGGGTTCCGACTCGAATGCTCCCAAGGCGCCACCTGCGCAGCAAGCACAGGCAGCGCCGGCGGAACCGCTGCCGGCGCCCCCGGTGCCCGGGGTGCATGTGGCGCCGGCGCAGCCGAATACGCCTGAGCCGAACGAAAAGGTCGGAGTAATTTCCTCATTCGCGCCGCTGGTCAAGCGAGTGATACCGGCGGTGGTTAGCGTCAACGTCGTTCAGGATGTGAAGGTTTCGGGAATGCCGTTTGGCATCGCGCCGGGCGGACCCGGCGACGACAATGGCGGCGATGACGACAACGGCGGCGGCGGTGGTGGTGGAGGCGGTGGCGGAATGGGGCCTGGCGATCCGTTCGACCAGCTGCGCCGCTACTTCGGCCAGGGCGGTCAACGCGAATACAAGCAGCACGGGCTGGGATCGGGGGTGATCGTGTCGGCCGACGGCTACATCCTGACCAACAATCACGTGGTCGGCAACGCCGACGAAATCCACGTGACGCTGCAGGACAAGCGCGAGTTTACGGCGAAGGTGATCGGCAAGGACGCGAAGACCGACCTGGGACTGATCAAGATCGATACGAAGGACGCATTGCCGGTGGCGACGCTGGGGGACTCCAATTCCACCGACGTCGGCGACTGGGTAATCGCGATCGGTAACCCGTTCAACGTCGGCATGACCGTAACGGCGGGAATCGTCAGCGCCAAGGGACGAATCCTGGGCGGCGACTACGACGATTTCCTTCAGACCGACGCGTCGATTAATCCAGGCAATTCAGGCGGCCCGCTGATCAATACGCGCGGCGAGGTCATCGGAATCAACACCGCAATCTACAGCAAAACCGGCGCCAACAACGGCATCGGCTTCGCCATCCCAATCGACATGGCGCGCAACGTGATGGATCAGTTGAAGGCGCACGGGCGCGTGATCCGCGGATGGCTGGGCGTCGAAATTCAGGAAGTGACGCCGGACCTGGCGCAATCGTTCGGATTGCCGAAGCCCGAGGGCGCACTGGTTGCCAGCGCGGACAAGGACGGCCCCGCGGGCAAGGCTGGAATCGAACGCGGCGATATCGTGCTCAGCTTCAACGGCCATCCGGTCAGCGATGAGCATGAGCTGCCGGCGCTGGTCGCGCAGACACCGATCAATCAGAAAGTGCCGGTCGAGGTGGTGCGCAACGGCAAGCACCTCAACCTCGAGGTCACGATCGGCGAGCGCAAGGAACCGCAGGTGGCGTCGGCAAAGTCCGAGGAGCCGGGCGGCAACTGGGGGATGCAGGTCGGGGACATCACGCCCGAGCTCGCCCAGCAGTTCCATCTCGAGAGCACCAAGGGTGTGGTGATTCAGAAGGTGGCGCCGGACAGCCCCTCGGCGGAGGCGGGTCTTCAGCCGGGCGACGTGGTGTTGGAAGTGAATCACGACAAAGTTGCCGCGCTTGCGGATTTCCTCGCCAAGGCAAAAGAAGCGCAGGCCAAGAAGAAGCCCGCGCTGCTGCTGGTTCAACGCGGCGGTGCGACGCTGTACACGGTGATCAAGCCGGCCGGCGAGGCGCAGGGTTGATCGAAAAGTAAGTCACACGCAGTGAACGCGCGGCGCGTCGAGCATCTCGATGCGCCGCGCAGTTTTCGGAAGATAGCCGCCGAGCCCGATCGCGCGCGGCATCCCGGCGCCTGATCGCTCGATGGGCTCGCGCGATTCTATGCGGTTCTATTAGGCGAGCCCGTGCGGTAGCATTTCTGCTGGCGCTCGCAGTGGAGGGGAATCAGGTGGCGGATCGAGTACCAGTGGCGTCCGCGCGAAAGCGTGCAGGTGCGAGACGGCCGGCGAGAAGGAAGGCGATGCGGCGACCGGGAATCCTGGTGTTGGCCGCGCTTGGGGCGCTGATTTTGGGATTTTTGGCGAAGCGAATGATGATCCCGTCGGCCGTCCATTACATCGCATATCGACCGCCTGATCAGCCGCGACCGATGAGAGAAGCAAATCCGCCCGCCGCTGCGCAAGAGGATGGCAACGCGGATGATTCGGCGGCGTCGAGGGCGAAATCAAATGCGGACGCGCGCACCGGCTCGGAACAACTGACGCCGGGCGATCGCAGCGAGCTGGACGCGATTATCAAACGCAAGGCCAAGTGACGAACAATTCGATGGCGGCCTCGATGCAAATAGCGGACGACATGGGCTTTCGCGTCGAGCTCGGGGGCCCGCCGTCGCGAATCGTGTCGTTGGTGCCGAGCTGGACGGAGACATTGTTCGCGCTGGGGTTCAACTCCGAAGTCGTGGGCGTCACGAAATTCTGCGTCGAGCCGGTCGCGGCGGTTGCATCGATTCCAAAAGTCGGCGGGACCAAGAACCCCGACATCGGCGCAATAGTGAAGCTCGAGCCCGAGCTGGTGATCGCCAACGCCGAGGAGAATCGGCGCGAGGATGTGGAGCGGTTGCGCGCGGCGGGAATCCCGGTGTTCACGACTTATCCGCGCACGGTGCCGGGTGCGGTCGAGTCGATCATGCGGATGGGCCGGGCGCTCAGCCGCGAGGCGGCCGCCGCGGCGCTGGCCAAGGAGATCACGCTGAGCGTGAGCGGAATCGAGGCGGCGCTGGGAGTATGGAGCAAGCTTCGGCTGCGCGTTTTCTGTCCGATATGGAAGAATCCGTGGATGTCATTCAACGCCGACACCTATGCGCATGACGTGCTGCGGATGCTCGGCTATAACAACATTTTTGCGTCGGCGGGCGAGCGATATCCCATGACGACGCTCGCGGAGGCGGTCGAACGCCGTCCCGATATCGTGATACTTCCCGACGAGCCGTATGAATTCGACGAATCCGACGTCGCCGAGTTGAAGACTCTGCTCCCGCCCGCGCTCAGCCGCCGCCTGCTGACAGTCAGCGGCCGCGACCTGCATTGGTACGGCGTTCACATGGTGCGAGGGCTCAACTCGCTGGCGGAGAGAATGGCGCGGGTGCGCGCCGCGGTTCTATAATCGTGTCGTGCGCAACGACGCCGTGCGGTCGATCTAAATGAATGGGAGATTAGTATGACCCCGAAAATCAGTCTGACAGCCGCGTTCCTTCTGATGGTGGCGCCGCCGATGGCGTGCGCTTCGAATCGCAACGCCACGAATCCCGCGCCGATAACCCGCCAAGCCCATGAAGCGCCGGGGCGCATGCTCGTCGCTCAGGACGATCAATCGAACGCCGGCACTTCCGATAACGATAGCGACAACGACAGCGAT
This sequence comes from uncultured delta proteobacterium, assembly GCA_963813785.1. Classification (GTDB taxonomy): domain Bacteria; phylum Desulfobacterota; class Binatia; order Binatales; family Binataceae; genus Binatus. Next base: position 252,400 of record CAWFAJ010000012.1, read on the forward strand.
TCAAACGATAGCGCCGACGACAATCAGAACGCCGACGACAATCAGAACGCCGATGGCAATCAGACGGACCAGCAAAATGCCGCCGGCGACGATCAGCCGGTTGCGCCGCAGGTCCTCGGCGGTCCGGAAAACGATCCGGGCACCACTGCTGCGCCCAATCCGTTACTGCAGCAGGTAAACCCGAACCAGTAGCGCGGCGCCATGATGGCTGCGGCACTGGACGGAATCAAAGTCCTGGACCTGACCAAGCTCGCGCCGGGACCGTTCTGCACGATGATCCTGGCGGACCTTGGCGCTGAAGTGATCAGAATCGAGGAGCCGGGACCCCCCACCGGAAGACGCGCGCAGCAAGCCGGCGCCGCCGGCACGATGGGGCCGGTCAACAGCTTCAGCAGCTCGCCGTACAACGCGCTCGGCCGCAACAAGAAGTCGATTGGGATCAATCTCAAGAGCGGCGCGGGCAAGGAAATCTACCTTCGCCTCGCCGAGCGCGCTGACGTTATCGTCGAGGAATACCGGCCGGGCGTCGCCCAGCGGCTCGGGATCGATTACCAGCAACTCGCGTCGCGCAACCCGCGGCTGATCTACTGCGCCATCACCGGCTTTGGACAGAACGGACCGTATCGCGATCTGGTCGGCCACGATATCAACTACATCGCGACGGCCGGCGTGCTGTCGCTGTTCGGACGGCCCGGCCAGCCGCCGACAATTCCGCACAACCTGGTCGCGGACTACGCCGGTGGCGGGATGCATGGTGCGATCGGGGTGCTCGCGGCGCTGGTCGCGCGCAATCAAACCGGACGGGGACAGTATGTCGATATCTCGATGATGGACGGCAGCCTGGCGCTGCTGACGCAGGCGTTCTCGTCATTTTTCGCGGGCGGGAAAGTGCCGCAGCGCGGCGAGACGATATTTGACGGCGGGATTCCCAACTACAACGTCTATCTGACCAAGGACGAGAAATACATTACGATCGCGGCGATCGAGCCGTGGTTCTTCGCCAACCTGTGCCGCGCACTCGGCCGGGAAGATTTTATTGCGCATGAATTTGATTCCGGCAAACGAGCGGAAATCGCACGCGTGTTCACTGAAAAATTCAAAACCAAAACGCGCGATGAATGGTTCGCGATTCTAAGCAAGAGCGACATCTGCGCGGGCAGGATGCTCACGCTCGACGAGGTGCCGGGCGATCCGCAGGTGCTCGCGCGCGAGATGATCGTCGAGGTCGAAGGCCCCGGCGGCCGGAAGATCAAGCAGGTGGGCGTGTCGGTGAAGTTCTCGGAGACGCCCGGATCGATAAGGTCGCTCGCGCCGCAACTCGGGCAGCATACTGACGAAATCCTGGGCGCGCTCGGTTACGCCAAGGACGAGATCGACCGCTGGCGCGAGGCGGGCGCAATCAAGTAAGGCGTCGTCGGGCGGCGGCGTGCGATTGGCCGCGTTGCCCGCGGCCTCGAATCACGGTTAAGATTCCGCTATGCCACAGCCACCGCCGATGTTCATGCGCGGCCCGCACGATCCACTTCGCATCGAGCGCGCCGAAGGTCCATGGCTCTACACCTCCGACGGCCACAAAATTCTGGACGCAGGCGGCGGCGCCGTGGTGGTGAACGTCGGACAAGGGCGCCGCGAAATCGCCGAAGTCGCCGCGCGCACGATCGCCAACCTCGATTACATCGTGCCGGTCTGGACCTCGCCCCAGCGCGAGCGGCTGGTGGAGCGGCTCTCGCGGTGGACTCCGGCGGGGCTGACGCGGTTCTTTTTCACCAGCGGCGGATCGGAGTCGGTGGAAGCGGCGCTGAAGTTCGCGATTCTCTACCACCGCGCTCGCGGCCAGCGATCGAAGAACAAGATCATCGGGCGGCGCTTTTCATATCACGGCAACACCATCGCAGCGTTGTCGGCGGGTGGGAGCGGGCGGCGTGCGGACTACGAAGACATTTTATTGGACTGGCCGAAGATCGATCCGAGCTACTGCTACCGATGCCCGTGGGGCAAAACCTATCCATCCTGCGAGATCGACTGCGCGACGGCGCTTGAAAAAGAGATCCTGATCAACGGCGCCGACTCGATCGCCGCGTTTATCGCCGAGCCCATGATGGGCTCGAGCGGCGGCGCGGTGCCGCCGGTCAAGGAATACTGGCCGAAAATTCGCGAGATCTGCACGCGCCACAACGTGCTGTTGATCGCCGACGAAGTGATGACGGGCTTCGGCCGCACCGGACGGCGCTTCGCCGTCGAACATTGGGACGTCGTGCCGGACATCCTGGTCGGCGGCAAGGGACTCACCGGCGGTTACATGCCGATGGGAATGATCGCGGTCAAGGAACCGCTGGTCGAGGAACTCGAGCGCGCCCGGGCCGACTTCATGTTCTACACCTACAGCTCGCATCCGGTGGCGTGCGCGGTCGCCGACGAGGTGCTGGCAATCATGGAGCGCGAGCGGCTGGTGGAGCGCTCGGCAGAAGTCGGCGCGCGGCTCGGCTCCAGTTTGAAGGAGGAACTGTCGGGGCATCCAATGGTTGGCGACATCCGCGGCGCCGGGATGTTCTGGGGGATCGAACTGGTGCAGGACAAGGCGACGCGCATGCCTTTTGCGCCTGAAAAAAAAGTCACCAATCGCGTGCTCGGCGCATCGGTTCGAAGAGGGATGTTCTTTTATCCGGCGACCGGGATGGCGGGGAAGGCGGGCGGCGACGCGATGATGATCACGCCGCCGTTCATAATCGGTGACGCCGAAATCGAGTTCATCATTCGCACCGCGCGCGCGGCACTCGACGAGATCCAGCCTAACCTGTAGCGTTTGACGCAACACGTTTTAGATTCGTGGAGAGACCGGCACATGGCCGATAGCATCATCGGGCCGACTTCGCATTACTTTTATTCGCAACGCCTGAAACTGCACTACGTCGATTGGGGCAATCCCGACAAGCCGCTGCTGGTGTTGGTGCATGGCGGCCGCGACCATTGCCGCAACTGGGATTGGGTCGCGCTCGATCTGCGCCGCCACTACCACATCATCGCGCCCGACCTTCGCGGCCACGGCGACTCCGACTGGGCCGTGGGCAGCGGCTATTCGATGATCGACTACGTGCTCGATCTCTCGCAGCTGATGAGCGCGGTGGCCGGCGAGCCGGCGACGCTTATCGGCCACTCGCTCGGCGGCGGGATCGTTTTGCAATACACCGGCACCCATCCTGCCGCGGTCAAGCGGGTGGTTTCGATCGAGGGGATGGGTCCGCCGCCCGGAATGATCAAGGACTCGCCGGCCTACGAACGGATGAATAACTGGATCGGCCAGATGCAAACGCTCGCGCGGCGCAAGGCGCGCGAGTATCCATCGATCGAGGAGGCGCTCACCCGCATGATCGAGGCCAATCCGCACCTGAGCCGCGAGCAGGCGCGCCATCTCACGATTTGGGGAATTCAACGCAACGAGAACGGCACGTACTCCTGGAAGTTCGACAACTACGTTCATGCCACGTCGCCCTACATGTTCAACAACCGCGACGCGCGCGAAATATGGGGCCGCATCACCTGTCCGACGCTGCTGATTCGCGGCACGGAATCGTGGGCGGGCGATTGGGTCAAGGATGGGCGCATCCAGGCCTTCAAGCACGCGGAATCGGTGACGATCGACAAAGCCGGCCACTGGGTGCATCACGATCGCCTCGACGAATTCCTGGCGGTCACGCGCCGTTTCCTCGGCGTGTAGCGGCGACTCATGGCGGATAGCGAGTTCACGCGGCGGTCTTACTGATGCGACGACTTTCTCTTTCGCTGCGCACCGACCAGTTCGAATACGTTCAGCTGATTATCCTCGCCGTGACCGTGGGCGTGCTCGCGGCGCTTGGAAATCTCGGCTTTCGCAAATTGATCGAACTCTTCTCCTGGCTGTTTCGCGTGCTCGAGTGGAACGCGCTCGGAATCGGGCTCGGCGGACCGCATCGCGCACTGATCCCGTTGATCCTGCTGAGCGGCGGCGTCGCAATACTGCTGCTTAACCGGTTCTTTCCCGAAGACGTGCTCGGTTACGGCTTTCCGAATTTCCTCGAGATGGTCAACCTCGGCACCGCGAGACTCAAGCGCCGCTGGATCTTCGTCAAAGCCGCGGGCGCCGCGCTTTCGTTGGGAGCAGGCGCGTCGGTCGGCCGCGAAGGTCCGATCGCCCAGGTCGGAGGCGCGATCGGATCGACTATCGCGCAGCTGAGGAAGTTGTCGCCCGATCGCGCCAAGGTGCTCGTCGCGGCTGGAGCGGGCGCCGGCATCGCGACGACGTTCAACGCGCCGATCGGCGGCCTGATGTTCGCGCAGGAAATCGTCCTGCTCGGCCACACCGAAATCGCCAACCTCACATTGCTGATCATCGCCACCTTCAGCGCCGTGATCACCTCGCGAGCGATCCTGGGCAACGCGGTGGTCTTCCTCGCGCCTGAATTCGTGCTGCGCAGCTACTGGGAGATGGCGACGTATGCGCTTATGGGCGCGGCGCTCGGCGGCCTGGCGGCAGGCTACATCCGGTTTTTCAACGCAACCGATGCATGGTTTCGCAGGCTGAAGCTCCCGGTTTGGGTCAAGCTCGAAGCGGGACTTGCAGTCATCGGGGTGATTGCGATTTGGCTTCCGCAAAACTTGTCCGACGGATATCCGGTGATCAACAGCGCGATGGCGGGCGAGTTCGGCATCGGAATGCTGGCGGCCCTGACCTGCGCGAAGTTTTTCGCCAGCAGCGTTTCGCTCGGATGCGGCGCGCCGGGAGGATGCTTCGGCCCGATCTTTTTCATCGGCACGATGGCGGGCGGGACCTTCCAGCGCCTGTCGGCGATGCTGATTCCCCACCTTACGGGGCCGCGCGGATCTTACGCGCTGGTCGGGCTAGCCGCGTTTCTGGCCGGTACCACGCACGCGCCGCTGACAGCGCTGTTCCTGCTCTGGGAGATGACGCACAGCGACGCGATCGCGTTGCCTGCGATGATCGCGACGATCACGGCGCTGGTCGTGGCGCGCGCGATCGAAACCGAATCGATCGACGAGTTCCGCCTGGCGCGCGCGGGCAAGACGCTGCAAATAGGCCGCGAGCGCCTCGCGCTGGCGCTCATACCGGTCAGCGCCGTCGTCACCAGGGACGTGACAGCGGTGACCGAGAACACTTCGCTGTTGGAGGTGCTGCGCATCGCGGGTGAGACGGCGCAATCTACCCTGCCGGTGGTCGACAGCGAAGGCGAGCTCGCGGGGACAATCGTGGTCCGCGATTTGTTGTCGGTGCTCAGCGGAGGACAAGAGCTTGGTCCCCTCGTCAACGCATTCGACATCTGCAACGCCAATGGTCCTACCGTGTCGCTCAATGCGAACCTCGATGAGGCGAGCCAGTTGATGGAGCACGACGGCCTCGACGAGATTCCGGTCCTCGAGCACAAAACCCGGCGCTTTGTCGGGATGGTCACCAGCCAGCATATCGCACAAGCGCTCAACCGCGTGACGGTTTCTCTCTCCACGCTTGCGACCCGAGACCCGAATATCTATTGGGCGACCGGTTATCGAGTGACGCGCCTTGCCGTCCCCGCCAACGCCGCGGGAAAAACAGTGCGGCAACTCGATCCGCGCGCGCGATTCAGCGTCACCGTTCTCGCCGTTCAGGACGCGGGCAATCCGGATGGCGGATTCGCGCCCATCACGCCCGATCGCCCGCTGAAAGAAGGCGACGAGCTGATCGCGGCAGGGCGTCCGCAAGACATCCGGCAATTCACCCACGAGTTGGAAAGCGCGCAACCCGCCGGCGCTGCGCGCACCGCGGCTCAGTCCGAACCCGGAAAGACATAGGGGCGAGCGCGTCCGGCGCGGATCTCGGCGCACAGTTGCTCCACCGTGCGCAGCTCGCGCTGGAACTCCGTCGCGATCGTCATGAACCATTTTGCGGTCGCGAAATGAGCGTCGCTGCCGCCAACCGCCGTCAGCCCGAGCTTGAGCGCCGCGTCCTGCGCGCGCCGATTCTCCTCGCTCGAGTTCTGGCCGTTGAGCACTTCGATCGCGCCCAGCGCCGCGCCATGGCGGCTGAGCAGTGCGTCCAGGCGCGAGCCGTAACCGGAGTCGCGAAACGGATGGGCTGGAATTGCGACGCCGCCTTCGTGATGCAGCACTTCGATCAGGCTGTCGCTCTTGAGCATCCGCGCCGTCAGATCGAATCGGCGCGTCACGTCATCGGTCACGCCGAACAGCAAAAGATGACCGAGGTCGGTGTCGGCTTCGATTCCCTTGAAGATGGCAATTTGAAATTGCTCCGCGAGTTCCGCGTACAGCCGGCCGACTTCGTGATCGGCAGGAAACAGGCGATGCTCGGTGAAGCAAATCGCACCGAGTCCGCGGCCCGAGCGCTGCGCAAATTCGAGATACTGCTCCGGCGCGACGTTGGAGTCGGACGAAAGCTGCGTGTGAACGTGCAGATCGGCGATCATAAGATCGATGCTACGGCTCGGCGAACGTGCCGCGCACCTGGATATGGTCCTCGATCGAGAAAACTCCCGCGACCATGAAAACCTGCGTCTGCACCATGAGACGATCGGCTTCCGTCGGCACCGTCCCCCACAGGATGATCGTGTTGCCCTCCGTCCCGAAATGCACCGACCCGTAGCCCATCGCGTTAAGCGCGCGGCGCAGCGCTATTTCCCGCGGGTCGGTATGCACCGGTTCGGCCGGACCGGGAGCGCCGCCATTGGGCACCCCTGGAACCGGGACGTAGTCCGGCGTGGTGTCACCGTCGGAAGGCTGCGGTTGCGAAGAATGGAACATCAGGTACCCGATGAGAAAAAATCCGCCGACCACCAGCGCCAGCGCCCGCGCGGGATGCCGGCGGCGAGCGTGGCGATGAAAGATCGGAGCCGGATATCCACCCGGCGCGGCAACGTCGTCGAGCACGATCGTCCGCGCCTCGTGCGCGCCGCTATCCAGCGCCGACAATCGTCCGGTTACGTCGGCGGCGCAGAAAGAGCAGAAGTTCGAATCCACCGGGATATTTCGGCCGCATCGCGGACATTGAGTATCGATCTGATTGCTCAGCATCGTCGGCGCCGACGCGTGCTGCTCTCGGGACTTGACGTCGCTGAGCGGCAGTTTGAGTTGTGGGCGCGCCGCCGGCCCGGTTGACGAATTGCGCTGCGGCATCGTCGCCGGCGCGACGCCCGACTTGATCGCGATGAGCCTCTGCTTGAATTCCGCGGCGTCGGCCATCCGCAAGACCACGTCGTACTTGAGCGCCTGATCGACCAGGTCGGCAAGCGCGGGATTAATTCCAGGGCATAGCGGGCGCAACGGTGGAAAACTGAAAGGCGGCTCGAGCGCGGGGTCGCGGCCCGACAGCGCATGATGCATCGTGGCGCCCAGCGCATACAGGTCCGAGCGGGACTCGACCCTGCCGCGATATTGCTCGGGCGGCGCGTAACCCTGCGTACCAATCATCGTCGCGTTGCGCAGCGGCTGGAACAGGCGGGCGATGCCGAAGTCGATCAGCTTGGCCTGCCCCGACGGCGTCAGCATCACGTTCGACGGTTTCAAGTCGCGATAGATCACCGGCGGTTCAAGGTTGTGCAGGTACTCGAGCGTGTCGAGAACTTGCAGCGCCACGTCGATGACGGCGTCCTCGGGAAGCTTGCCGCCGGCGTCTTTGAGTTTCTGCTCCAGCGTGATCCCGTCGATGAACTCCATGACGAGATAGTGATGGTTCTCCTCGCTGAAGCGATCGAACACGCGCGGGATATGTTCATTGCTGAGTTGCGCGAGCATGTCGGCCTCGCGCTGAAAAGCCGCCACCGCCTGCTTCTGCATGTCCGGGCTGGTGAAACTATCGACCATCTCGGCCAGCGCACACGGCCGCGCAGCAAGCCGCAGGTCCTCGGCGAGATAGACGAGTTTCATCCCGCCGCCGCCGAGCGGCTTCATCACGCGGTAACGCCCGCCGATGATGGTGTTGGGAGCAATCATCCCTTCAATTTCAATCTAACCATTTCTTCCAATTCTGCGGGAGCCGGCGGCGTGTCCACGTTTATCGCATCAGCATGTCCTCGCGAAGCGCGCCTGAGAAGGCCGCATTGGCGGCGCATATGATCCGAATCAGGATGCCGAGCGGCGGTGCCGCACTGTACGCGAACAATACGCCGAAGAACCACAAGATCCCCCGCAACGGCTTGCCCCGATAAATCTGGCCGACGCCCGGAACGATGCTTAGCACGAGCGCCAGCATTGGGCTGAACCCACGATCCCGCCGCAACAGCGGGAAACGAGTTACCGGCGCGCCGCACGATTTGCAGAAGCTCGCGTCGGCGACCACGATCGGCTGACCGCATCGCGAGCAAAACCTCGGATTCTCGAACGCCGCTTCAGCCACGGAAGGTAAACTGCGCGTCGCCGAACCTTACTGCGTCGCCGTCGCTCACGGGCGTTGGCTCGGTCACGCGCCGGTTGCCGACGAACGTTCCGTTCTGGCTGTTGAGGTCTTTCACCGCGAACACGCCGTTGGAATTTTCGATACTCGCGTGATGGCGCGAGACCGAGGAATGGCTGACCACGATTTCGTTGTCGAGCGCGCGCCCGATGCGGGTAACCGTACCGGCGCGGACCGGGTAGGGCTGCCCCGACGCATCGACCAGGCTCGGCCCCTCGAGCTTCGCGTTCGCTCCGGCCAGCCGCGTGGCGACGTGCGCGGGATTGACCGTATCGACGGTGAGCGACGCCTGCTCGCGGGCCGGCGCCGACGTCCCGCGCAGATGGAACAGCATCTCATAGCCGCCAATGTTGATTCGATCGCCGTCGCGCAGGTCCACGGTTTCGATTCGATTGCCGTTGACGAAGGTGCCGTCCTGGATCGCGAGATTCCTGATCACGTAGTCGGCGCCGCGCCGTTCGATTACCGCGTGGCGCTGTTGTACCGACGGATCGCCGAACAGGCCGACCGGATTTTCCTCGGCGCGGCCGATCGACGCGCGCGCGCCATCGATCCGGTACTGGCGTCCGCGCAATCGTCCGTGCTCGACCGTGACCCACGCGGCCTTGGTCAGCTCCTGCACCAGCCCGATGAACAATCCGATCGCAAGGCCGGTGACCGCTTCGCCAAAGAACCGCGAAGCCATCCCGCCGCCGACGATCGCGCCGATCAAATCGAAGCCGATTCCACCGACCGCTCCGCCCACCAGTCCGCCCAGCGCTCCCTTGGGAACATTCTCCATCGTGAGCGTCGCCAAGCCCACGCCGGCGCCCAGCAGCGCTCCGTCGATTGCCCATCCCAGGAGTCTTGCGATGACGAGAGTTATGATCGAGCCCGAAACCAGCTCGCCATTTGCGCTGAAGCCGACTCCGCCTGCGACGAGAACCCAGTTGAACACGTAATTTCCGAAGTAAGTGGAGAGCAGCGAGAGCACCGCGCATATCGCGAAGCCGCGAATGAAGCGGCGCTTGGACTCCGGCGTCAGGCGAATGTCGGACGTATCCACCGCCGTGATGAACGCGCCGATCGCGCCCGCGGCAAGCGCCGCCGAGATGTAGTACGCGAGCATCTCGCCCGTCGTCTGCACCTGGCCGAGATGAGAATTGTGCGAGGCCAGCTCCACGGGGAGCCATCCGATCGCGCCGCCAACCAGGCCCGCAAGAGCCTTGAACGTCAGTTCGCGCCGGTTGAGAGAGTCGCTTTTGAGTAGAGCTAGAGGTGAATTCACGCTGTCCCCGGCAAATGCATCCAGGTTACTTATATAATAGCCCGCAGCGGGCCGCCGGAAAACGCTCTCCGCAGCTATCGCGCCTTCGACGGTCGAGCGATGGGACATCCAGTTCCCCGCGAATCCCGAACTTGATATTGAAGGAGTTGACGCCGGCGATATCGCCGCCGAGAACATTACACAGACCCGCGAGGAGGCCCCCCATGTCACCATTGGTATTGATACTAATCCTGTTGTTGCTGTTTGGCGGTGGCGGCGGTTATTACGCCTACGGTCCCGCAGGTGGAATCGGGATCGGCGGGGTTATCTTGATCATTCTAATCGTGATGCTGGTCAGCCGACGACGAATATGAGCGTCGATTTGTCGGTCGAAAACGGTCTGGCGGAGATTGTTCTCAACCGGCCCGACAAGCACAACGCCTTCAACGACGCGATGGCGGCCGAGCTCGATGGATGCCTGGAGCGCGCCGCATCGCAGGGCGTGCGCGCGATGATGATCCGCGCGGAAGGGCCGGCGTTCTCGGTGGGGCGAGACCTCGCGGATGCCGACCCGGGTATCGAAGACGCCGAAGCGATAATCGAGAGTACGGTTAATCCGCTGATCAAACGAATCGTCGCGTTCCCGGCTCCCACCTTTGCCGCGGTTCACGGTGCGTGCGTGGGAGTCGGGGTGGGGCTGGCGCTGGCATGCGACGTGGTCTATGTCGCCGACGATGCGAAGATCGGTTCGCCACTGGCGCGTATCGGCGCAGTGCCGGACTCAGGCGCCCATTCGTTTTTCGTCTCGCGCCTGGGAACCCATCGCGCCCTCGAACTCATCTACACGGGACGGCTGCTCTCAGGCGTCGAAGCGGCCCAGCTCGGACTCGTCAATCGCAGTATCGCGAAGGACTCGCTCGTCGCGGAGACCAGGAAAGTTGCGGCGCAGGTGGCGCTCGGTCCGACCGCGGCGTTTATGCAATCGAAGCATCTGATCCGCAGGATCGACGAAGAGGCGATGGGCCTGTTCGCGGTTCTGAAATGCGAGGCGCAGGCGCAGGGCGTGGCGGGGCGGACGGCTGACTACAAGGAAGGCATCGCGGCCTTTCAGCAAAAGCGCTCGCCGAAGTTCCGCGGGAAATGACGCGGGCAGGGTAAATCACTTCATTTGATGCGGAACCCACCGTGGGTTCCGCACCTCCTTGGGCAGGGGTGACCCCTGCACGCAGTATTAAGGCAGACGGGCTCCGCTGTTAGAAAGACGCGGGCTCCTGCATCGCGTAGTGAGGAAGACGCGAAAATATGCGCTGCGCAGCTTTTCGCGATTTCCACTGCGGGTGCAGCGGGCATCACCAGCCCCATGCACCAAGCCGCTTAAGTGTGAATCACCCTAACACGGCGAAGCCCGCATTTCGCTTTATACAGATCGAAGTTCTTAAACCCGTTGTTCTCTTTCCCCGGTGCGGGGATGGCGCGCGGTTAGGCGCGGCGGCGGGAGGTGCGGGTCTCGGCCAGGCGGCGGGCGGCTTCGCCGATTGCACCCGCCCGATGCCATCGCGAGTACTCCTCGACGGTCAGGCCGTGGGCGAGTTCCAGCGCGACCGACAAGCCCGCGAGCACGAAGACTTCGCCGAGCACGCTGATGCGCGGGGCGAGTCCGAGGCCGCCGCCTTCGTTGGGGACGGGGACGTGGATGACGAGGTCGGCGAGTTGGGCGAGGCTGGAATCCTTGTTGCCGGTGATGGCGATCAACTGCGTGCCTTGGTCGTGAATGGCGGTGGCGGTGGAGAGCAACTCGTCGGTGTTGCCGCTGTTTGAAATCGCGATCACGATGTCGCGCGGATGCACCTGTCCGAGGCTGCCGTGGAGGGTTTCGGTCGCGTGCAGGAAGGTGGTGGGCGTGCCGACCGAGCAGAACAGGCTGGCCGCGTAGCGTGCGACGTGCTCGGGCTTGCCGACTCCGGTGACGTGGACGCGGCCGCCGCGGCCGAGCGCGGTGCGGATAATCTCGACGGAGCGCGAGATGGCGGCGAAGTTCAAGCCGGCACGCATCGCGGCAAGTTCGGCAAGCGCGAGGTCGAAAAATTTTTCGACTTCGCTTTCGCTGGCCGAGTCGCCGATGGCCGCTTTGCGCGGCTCGCTATCAAGGCGCGCCGTGGGCAGGGCAATCGCCTCGCCATACAGGTCGAGAATTTCCTCGCGCACATCGAATCCCGACGGAAACGCGCCAAGGCGCGTGACCGCGACTGCTCCGGCGGCGTTGGCGAGCCGCCCGATCTTGTCCCACGGCATCCCGAGCCGCAGGCCGGCGAAGACGCCGGCGAGGAACGCGTCGCCGGCGCCGGTCGAATCGATCTGCTTGACCTTGAAGGCGGGCACGCGGACGGAAGTGTCGCGCGCCGCTATCGCGCATCCTTTGTCGCCCTCGGTGATAATGACGGCGCGGTTTCCGTAGCGGGCGCGAATTGCTTCGGCCATCTTCAACGGATCGCGGCCGTTGCCGGCGACGATTTCACGCGCGGCGGCTTTGGCGGGCTTGAGATAAGTCGCGAGTTTCAACGCGCGTTCGAGTTCGGCGCGGGTGCCGAGCGATCCGACCGCGTCGGAGGGCGGCACGTCAACGTCGAGGACGGTCGGAATGGAATGGGTTCGGGCGAAGAGCAGAATTGCGAGCACGGTGCGAATCGGGAGCTGCGAAATCTCGGTCGAAACGAGATTGGCGCGGCGGATGAACGCGCCGTGGCGGCTGCGGACCTCGGCGGGGGTGAGCTCGCCGGTGGCGCCGCGCGCCATGTAGATAGCGCGGTCGCCGTTGGCGTCCACGAAGATGGTTGCAAACGCGCTGGCGGTTCCGTCGAAGGTCAGGTGATGGCGAATGCCGAGGCGATCCATCCCGTCGCGGAGAAACTCGCCGTTGCGGTCGTCGCCCATCTTGCCGAAGATGCCGGTTTTCAGCCCCAGGATTCGGGCCCATCCGAGATGGTTGAGGACCAGCCCGCCGACCTGCGTGCGCTCGATGGCGGCGCTGGCGGTGTGCGCGCGGAGCAGAATTTTTTCGTCGGCGCGGATAATCCGCGGGGTGCGGTAGAACAGGTCCACGACCATGCTCCCGCATCCGACGACATCGAGTTTTTCTTCAGCCATTGCTCCCAGCCGATTTTGCGCCGGCGCGATCCCCGGCGGGCGGATCGTATTCGCTGACCCATCCGCGCTCAAGCATCTCGGCGGCGCGCGCGCGGATTGTGGCGAAGCGTGCGGAGAATTCGCGGCGCTCGGTGTCGCTGAGCGCCGGCGTTCCCGCGGCGACTGCGTCGCTGTCGATGACGCCGATTTCCTTTAGCGAGGCTTTAAGCGATGCGATCGACGGGCGCCAGGCCTTGGCGCCGCGCCGGAAAGTGCATGCGATTCTAAATTCGCCGATCGCGCCGGCATACAAGCGCATCAATTCGACGTCGCCCGAGCGGCAGACCTGCCATGCGCGCTGCCATTCCCGCGGCATCACGTTGGCCGGGCCGGCGACGACGCCGTAGGGACGCGTGCGCTGAGTCAGGTAGCGGTTCCAGTAGTGGCGCATGCGATCGCCGACGCCCGCGGGCGGGGCGAACAAATCGAAGATGAGGTAAGGGTTGCCGGCGTAGATCGCGAATTCGTGGCCGGCCTTGAAGTGCGATGCGGCGCGAGTGTAATTGCCGATGACGGTTTTGCCGGCGGTGACTTTTATTCCGCGCACGTACGCCAGCCGGCTCATCGCCTTGACCTCGCGGGTGTGCAGGTGGGGCGATTTGCCGGGCGCGGCGATGCCGGCGTTGTCGTAGAGGAACAGCGGAAGCATCCGGCCCGCGCGATCGAAGACCGCTCCGATGTCGCGCTCGACGAAATCGGCGGGATGCTCGAGGTCCTTGATCGAGAGCGGCGCGAGCACGACCGCGTCGGCGCCGGCGTGGAGCGCGTGGCTGAGATTGTCGAGGGTGTCGCTTCGCGTATGCGCGGTGATACCGGCCCATGCTTCGATTTTCTTGGCGGCGGAGGCGCGGGCGCGGCGGCATTCCTCGATGGCGATTCGTGCGACCGCCTGGCGGCGCGAGTTGTCGATGCGATCCCATTCGCCGGTGGTGCCTGCGGCAAAGATAATGTCGGCGCCGGCGCCGCCCTGGAGCGCATAGCGGACGACCGCGCGCTGCTGGTCTTCGAGGATGCGGCCGCGGGCGTCGAGAATCGTGACGATGGGAACGGCGAGGCCCGGCCGCGGGATATAGTCGGCGAGCGAATCCACGGCGGCGATTCTAGCAGAAGCGGGGGAAGGCTGCTGCCCGGATAGCATCGGGGGGCGCGCGGCTAGCCGATGCCCATTGCGAGATCGGTGATGAAGTTCCAATGGCGCTCGTCGCTGGAGGCGTAGTTCTGGAGCGTCAGGCGGAAAGTCAGCTTGTAGTTGCCGTCGCCGGAGAGCGCGGCGGCGGGCGGATTTTCGTACCAGAGGGCCTTTTTGCAGACGTCGATCATCATCTGATCGATTTGCGCCTTGCCGCAGTGCTGGTCGAGGATGAGTTCGGTGAGCTTGCCGGTTTTGTCAAGGGTCGCGGTGATGACGACGGGCTTGAGTTCGGAGGGCAGGTTGATTCGCGAAATTTCCTCGGTTTTCTCGGCGATAGTGAGTTGCACATAGACGCGATCGAGTATCACCGCGGAAAAATTTCCGAACTTGGCGGCCTTGTCGTTCAGCAGACGCACCGTGCCGGGATTACTTTCGGTGCCGACCTGGCGCGCGATGCCGGGCTCGGTCTGAAAGGTGCGCGGACCGGCCGAGACACCGGCTTTGTCGCGCAACAATCCTTCACCGGGGGCAGGGACCGCGTTGGCGCCGAGCGGATCGACGGGGGCGTCGGAGACGGCCGACAAATCGCTCAACAACTTCGGTTGCGGGCCGGCGCCGGAGAAGGCGGGCGGGGGCTTGTTCGGCGGCGCATCCTGCGCTGAGGATTGCGGCGGCAAACAGCATGGCGGTGAAAAAGCGTTTTGGTTGTGCGCGGCTCATTTGGATTTTTCCTGTTGGTTATGTTTATCCAAATCCAGGGCGATAATTGCCGGACGCGCATCATTGTAGTCTGCGACGAAAGCGTCGAACAGTTCCTCGCCGAAGGCGCGTTCCTCGGCGCGAACCTGGTCGTTGTGTTTTGACGCGATCGCATCGCCGATTCGCGCGAGCAACTCGAGCGTGGGCGAGTAATTCAACTGCGCCGTGGCGCCGCCTGAGAAATCGAAAGTCCCGTTGGGGAGCAGGCGCGAGGCGAGGGTTGCCTTCATGCCGCCATTGCCGCCGGCCAGCCCGCGCAGAAAGCCGCCGGCAATCAAGTCCATCATCTGATGCACGCCGGGCGGCGCGATCAGCTGCGGGACCGCGTCCATCCGGTTGACGAAGGTCACGGAGTCCAGGTCGCGGCGGTAGTCAGTGGCAAATCCAACGTTGGCCAGGCCGAAATTCATCGCCAGACTGGTCACCTGCACCGACGCGAGAGAGCGGTAACTGCCGCGCGCGATTTGATTGAGCGCGACAGCGTCGCCGGCGGGTTGCATCGCGGCGTCGAAGGGCGTGAGCAGGCCGCCGCGAATCATCATGCTGAGGCGGATGTGGCCGTGGTCGAAGGCCTCGCGCATCCAGAAGTTTCCGTGCGAATCCAAAATCTCGGATTTCGCCGTCACCGCGGGCACGACTTCGCGATAGAAATTATATAGCAGTGGATATTTTTTCAGCGCGTCCTGGCGCACTTCGGCATCGACGTTCAGGAGCACGATGGGGCCGGCGCTCGAGGTGAACTCGTCGAGCAGGTTGTTGAATTTGAAATAGTGATCGAACTTCGCCGCGAGATGAGGCATCTGGCGGTGGAATTTGTCGAGCGCGGCCCGGTCATGGTGGTTGAACGCGCCGGGCGAGGAGTCCCACGGCGGTCTCAGATCGCCGTGAACCTCACGGAGCGCGTCGGCGGATGCGTCGACGAGCGCGCCGATGCCGTAGGTATCGATCATCAACTCGCCGGCGAGCGTGCCGGTGACGCTCGAAATGTTGCTGGGAGTGGAATCGGCGCCGGGCTTGAGGCCGAACACGCCCGAAAATCGCGCCGGCTGCTCAGGGCTGCGCCAGCCGGGGGACAGCGTGTACAAATAGTCGCCGCCGCTGGGCCGCCCAGTGACGCAAATCTGATGCGTGCCGTCGGGCTCGTCGCGCCACGGGACGGCGGGTTCCGAGTAGAGGGCGGCGGCGCGGATCATCGTCGATTGGCGCGGCGGAAGCAGATCGACGACATCCTGGAGGCCGGGGGCGAGCTTGGGATGGAACGAGATCTTGCGCTGGAAATCGAGCTGGCGGTTGAGGATTGCGATCGCGCGCGACGCGCGTGCGGGTCCGGGCGGTGCGAGATAGACGATCGGCGCGAAAAGGGTTCGACTGTCGGGCGCGAAGCCGGAAGTTGGCGCGGGCGTGGGTTTCGCGGGCGTGGAGATTCGCGGCGGCGCATCCGCGGCGCCCGGCGCGGCGAATGTGGCAATCGGCCAGATCGTGATTAGAATTGCTGCGGTCGAGGCGGCGATAGCGCCTGCGCGCCGAAAAGCCCGAACAGGCGGCCGCGAGCGGCGAATTGTATGCGATACCTTCGGATGGTATCCTTTGACAGAACAAGGAAAACGGTTCGAGACGTAAAAATGAAAGCTGGAATCCATCCTGAATACCGTCGCTGCACAGTAGTCTGTGCGTGCGGCAACACCTTCGAAACGCGCTCGACGCTCAAGGAGCTGCACGTCGAAGTCTGCTCGAAGTGTCATCCGTTTTACACCGGCACGCAGCGCCTGGTCGATACCGCGGGGCGCGTCGAGCGCTTTAATCGCAAGTACGGCATCAAAAAGCCGGCCGAAAAGACGGCGGCAGCAGCCGCCGAGAAGTAGCATAGCAACTCCCGCCGCCTGCGGTGCGCTGCGCACCCGGGTGCGCGGGGGAGAATCCATCGGCACGGCCACCTCGGCCGCGCCGTTTTTGTTTCAAGGCAATTTCAGGTTTTCGTTTTTCCGGTTCGGGTGTGAACGGCGATGCTGGATAAGGCAAGCGCAATAGAAGAACGGGTGGCGGAACTCGAGCGCAAGCTCAGCGATCCGGCCACGCTCGGCAATCAGCGCGAATACGCCAGAATCGCCAAAGAGCGCTCGCAGCTTTCCGAGGCGGCGCATTGCGCCCGCGAATATATCCGCATCGCCGACGAGATCGCGGGCCACAAATCAATCCTCGACGGCGACGACGCCGACCTGCGCGAGCTTGCCAAGGCCGAGCTGCCGGCATTGCAGAAAAATCTTGCCGCGCTCGAGGAGAAACTCAAGGAGCTGCTCACCCCGCGCGATCCCAACGACGAAAAGAACGTGATTCTCGAAATCCGCGCCGGAACCGGCGGCGAAGAGGCGTCATTGTTTGCCGGCGACCTGTATCGGATGTACACGCGCTACGCCGAGCGCCACGGATTCAAGATCGAGCCGCTGAGCTTGAGCGACACCGGGCTTGGCGGAATCAAGGAAGTGATCGCGTTGGTCAGCGGACGCGGCGCATACTCGCGGCTCAAGTACGAAGGCGGGGTGCATCGCGTGCAGCGCGTGCCTGAAACCGAAGGGTCGGGGCGCATCCACACCTCCGCGGTTACGGTGGCAGTGATGCCCGAAGCAGACGACGTCGAGGTCAATATCAACGAAGCGAAGGACCTGCGAATCGACGTGATGCGCGCGTCAGGACCGGGCGGCCAGAGCGTCAACACGACCGACTCGGCGGTGCGTATCACGCATATTCCGAGCGGCATGGTGATAATCTGCCGCGATGAAAAGTCGCAGCACAAGAACAAGGCGCGCGCGCTGAAGATCCTCCGTGCGCGGCTGCTGGAGGCGGCGCAGGCCGAGCAGCAGGCGAAGATCGCGCAGACGCGGCGTTCGATGGTGGGGACGGGCGACCGTTCCGAGCGCATCCGCACGTACAATTTTCCGCAATCGCGCGTGACCGACCATCGCGTCAACGTGACGATTCATCAGCTCGATAATTTTCTCGACGGCGAAATCGATCCGATCATCGACGCGCTGGCAGCCTACGATCGGGAGCAAGCGCTCAGCGCGTAGTATCGTCATGAGCGAGATGCTCACGCGGCGGGCGTTGGAGGAGATAGACAAGGCCGCGCGCAGGCTCGCCGCCGGCGGCATCGAATCGGCGCGGCTCGACGCGGAACTTCTGATGGCCGCGGCGGCCGGCGCCACGCGCGCCGCGGTTATCACCGGTTCGATCGAGCTGTCACCCGCGACGCTGAACAACTTCGAGACGATGATCGCTCGGCGCGAAAAGCGCGAGCCGATCGCGTATATCCTGGGGCGCAAGGAATTCTACTCGCTCGATTTCGAAGTCAGTGCTGCCGTCCTGATTCCGCGGCCGGAGAGCGAGATCGTCGTTGCCGCCGCGCTTGAGTTTATCGCCGGGGCGCCAGAGGCGCGCGTACTCGACATCGGCACCGGGTCCGGTGCGATTGCGATCGCAATCGCGGTTAACGCACCGCGTGTGCGCGTGACCGCGGTTGACCTCTCCGCCGACGCGATTGCGGTGGCGTCGCGCAACGCCCGGCATCATCGGGTCGAGGATCGGGTGACGTTTCGGCGCACCGACTGCTTCGAGATTCTGGACGGAGGATCGGCGCTGGGATCGTTCGAGCTGATAGTCTCCAATCCGCCTTACCTGGATGACGCGGAGATCGCCGCTCTGGAGCCCGAGGTGCGCGCCTTCGAGCCGCGCCTTGCGCTTAGCGCGGGAGCGGGCGGGCTCGACATCCTTCGCGCAATTGCAGCGGGCGCGCCGCGGCATCTTGCCGGCGATGGCGAGCTGATCGTGGAAGTGGCGGCGGCGGATGCAACGAAAGCGGCGGTGGCGAAGCTGGTCGAGGAAGCGGGCTTACGGGTCGTCGGTGTGATAAACGATTTCGCGGGGCATCCGCGCGTCGTGCGCGCGCAAAGCAACCGGGCGTAGTTGGCGATGGAAAAAATGATAATTCATGGCGGTGTTCCGCTGCGCGGGATCGTCACGCTCAGCGGCAGCAAGAACGCCGCGCTGCCGATCATGATGGCGTCGATCCTGACGCCGGAACCGCTTCATCTCAGCAACGTTCCGCGGCTTCGCGATGTGGAAACCGCGATGGCGCTTCTCATCCAACTCGGCGTCGCGGCGCGCTGGACCGACGAGCATCGCGTCGAGCTTTGCGCCGCAAAAGTCAGCTCGCACGAGGCCTCGTACGAACTGGTCAAGACGATGCGCGCGTCGTTCGTGGTGCTTGGCCCGTTGCTGGCGCGCACCGGACGCGCGCGCGTATCGACTCCGGGTGGATGCGCGATCGGCGCGCGGCCGGTGAATTTGCACATCGCGGGGATTCGCGCACTGGGAAGCAAGATCCAGTTTCGTCACGGTTACGTCGAGGCGCACGCCGAGAAACTGACGGGCGGGCGGATCTGGCTGGATTTTCCCTCGGTCGGCGCAACCGAAAACATTTTAATGGCGGCGGTCACGGCCGGTGGCCGCACGGTGATCGAAAACGCCGCGCGCGAACCCGAGGTTCAGGATCTCGCGCGAGTGTTGGTCAAGATGGGCGCGAAAATCAGCGGCGCCGGCACGCACGTGCTGGAAATCGAGGGCGTCGAGCGGCTGCATGGCGCCGAGCACGAAATAATCTGCGACCGAATCGAGGCGGGCTCGATGATGGCGGCGGCGGCGATCACCGGCGGCGACGTTACGATTGCAAATGCGCCGGTCGAGCATCTGGAGGCGGTCGCGATCAAGCTGCGCGAGGCGGGCGTGGTGGTGGAAGCCAACGGCAAGGGACTGCGCGTCGCGCGCGGCGATAGACTGAAGTCGGTCGAGCTGCGCACGCTGCCGTACCCGGGGTTTCCGACCGATCTCCAGGCTCAGATGATGGCGATGCTGACGCAGGCCGACGGCACCTCGGTCATCACGGAGACGATTTTCGAAAATCGATTCATGCATGCCCAGGAACTGGCGCGGATGGGCGCCGACATAGTGATGAAAGGTCCGACCGCGGTAGTTCGCGGGCCGTCGAAGCTGAGCGGCGCGCCGGTGATGGCGACCGATCTCCGCGCCAGCATGGGATTGATAATCGCGGGCCTGGCCGCGGAAAACACGACCGAGCTCAGCCGCATCTATCATCTGGACCGCGGCTACGAGGCGCTCGACGCCAAGCTCAAGCATCTCGGCGCGCGAATCGAGCGCGCTCAGGAATAATTCACGCAGTATATACTTAGCGCAAATGAGGACCGCTCTTCGGTGCGTGACAATATACCGTTCGTTTGAGTACTGTGAAGAAATCTGTGAACAAACAGGCGACATTGGCGTTGACGCTTCCGAAGGCGCGGACGAAAAGGGTTAATGTGCCTCTCCATCAAGCAGTTATGTTTCCCAATGGCGGCGGCTCTACATACGAGCCGATCAGCAGCGTTTGGGAAGGAAGCGACGGCGAATTGCTCGAAGCCATGTTCAATTTCTACGCGGCCATCCCGCCCGAACCAATTTTGGACTCGACCTATAACGCTGGGCGATTCTGGAAAGGCTCGAAACGGCGCGTTGTGTCGATGGATATTGATCCGCAGTACAAACCGATGATCGTCGGTGATAATCGCAAGATGACGGGCGTGCCGTCTAAAAAATACGGCACCGTCATCTACGATCCGCCGCACGTCGGACCGCAAGGTCGCGATAAAAGCAGGAAGCGATTTGACGTGGATTTCGGCGCGACGGTGGAATGCGGCAAAGACCAGGACTGGAACCTCAGCTATCTGTATCCACCATTTTTGAAGCAGGCTAAGCGGGTACTGAAACCAAACGGCCTGCTGCTCGCGAAAATCACGGACATGGTGAATAATCACAAATCCAAATGGCCGCATTGCGACTTCATGCGGATGGCCGAAGAGGCTGGATTCACCGTTTGCGATTTGATCATCAAGGTCCGCTCTGGTCCGATGGTTTCGACAAAATGGAAGGAGGCTCACCACGCCCGAAAACGGCACTGCTACTGGATCGTATGCCGCAACGGCTACGACTGCGAAGGTTAAACGCCACCGGTGACACCTCTCGGCGACGAAGTTTTTAATCCTCTCGACAAGACGCACTTGGCCGAGAGCGTCAGTGACCATCTACTCAAGCGCCCAATTGTCCAGTTGCCACCAAGTCGCTTTTCAGGGGCTGGAATATACGCCATCTATTACGTGGGCCAGTTTCCGGCCTATCGCAAGATCGCTCAGACTGTATCGGGCGAGAAGCCAATTCCGATCTACGTTGGAAAGGCCGTTCCGGCGGGATCAAGGAAAGGCGGCTACGGCCTCGGGGCCGATCCTGGGGAAGTGTTATTTCGAAGATTGTTGGAACACGCTTCTTCTATTGAGTCTGCGCGCAACTTAAATCTCGCCGATTTCCAATGTCGGTACGTTCTTGTCGATGACATCTGGATTCCGCTGGGAGAGTCGTTGCTCATCGAGAGATTCAAGCCCGTGTGGAATATTTGTGTTGACGGCTTCGGCCATCACGATCAAGGAAAAGCTCGACGCGGTCAGATGAAATCGGCGTGGGATACGTTACACCCGGGACGACCATGGGCACAAAACGTGGAGCGACCAAACCCCAGAAGCGCCAAAGATATATCCAAAGAAGTCGTCAGTTATCTCGAATCACCATCCATATGAGGCCCCGGGTTCTTAAGTCTCAGACGCCAGAGTTCAGGAAATTTCTGGGCGCGATACTCGCGCGCCGCGGCGCCGACGGCGCCAGTATCGACCGGGCGGTGTCGAAGATTATTGCCGACGTGCGCAAGCGCGGCGATCGTGCGCTTATCGATCTGACGGCCAAATTTGACCGGGTGAAACTTACCGCGGCGACGATCCGGGTCACGCCTGCGCAAAGGCGATCGGCGCTCAAGCTAATCGGGGCTGAAGATCGCCGCGCGCTGGAGCTGGCGGCGCGGCGAATCGCGGATTTTCATCGCCGCACGATGGAGAGATCGTTCATCTATC
Organism: uncultured delta proteobacterium; assembly: GCA_963813785.1. GTDB lineage: Bacteria > Desulfobacterota > Binatia > Binatales > Binataceae > Binatus. The sequence goes on from CAWFAJ010000012.1 coordinate 274,155, forward strand.
GCGACAAGTCCGGGATGCGGCTGGGGCAGATGGTGCAACCGATGCGCCGGGTGGGGATTTATGTGCCCGGAGGTCTGGGCGCGTATCCGTCGTCGGTGCTGATGAACGCGATCCCAGCCAGGGTCGCCGGCGTCGCCCAAATCGTGATGGTCTCGCCGCCGTCGGCCGAGGGCGAGCGGCTGGCGGTGCTGGCGGCCGCGGAAATTGCCGGCGTGGACGAGTTCTACCGCGTGGGAGGAGCGCAGGCGGTCGCGGCGCTCGCGTACGGAACCGATACCATCAAGCCGGTGGACAAGATCGTTGGTCCCGGCAACGCATTCGTACAGAGCCGCCAAGCGGATGGTCTATGGGGTTGCCGATATCGACAAGATGGCGGGACCGAGCGAGGTGCTGGTGATCGCCGACGACCGCGCGCATCCCGAATGGATCGCCGCCGACCTGATCGCGCAGGCAGAGCATGGTTCCGGCGACGAGACGGCGATGCTGCTGACGACGTCGGCGAGAATCGCGGAGCGCGTCGCCGAGGCGGTGGAAGTCGCGCTGAAAAGCCTGCCGCGCGCCCGCCAGGTCGAGAATGCACTGGCCAAACGGGGCGCCATGGTAATAGTTCGCGATCTCAATGAGGCCTTCGAGCTTGCCAACGAGATCGCGCCCGAGCATCTCGAGCTCGAGGTGCGCAATCCGTCGCGATGGATCTCGCGGGTCAAGGCGGCGGGCGCGGTTTTTTTGGGCCCGCTCACGCCGGCGCCGCTCGGCGACTACCTTGCGGGCCCCAATCACGTGCTGCCGACCGGGGGCGCAGCGCGTTTCGCGTCGCCTCTGGGTGCATACGATTTCCTGAAACGAACCAGTATAATCGAGGCGTCGCGGGGCGCGATTGCGGCGCTCGGACCGGTGGTGGCGCATCTGGCGCGGATGGAAGGCTTCGAGGGACATGCGCGCGCGATGGAACTGCGGGCAGGGGTGACCCTGCACCGCAGGGGCTGACCCCGCACCCAGTATTAAGAAAAAGATGCGAGCGTCGCGCGGTTAGAAGTTGAGGGGCAAAGGTGAAGCGGGCAGGCGGGATCGAAATGCAAAAGAAGCACAAAGTCGGGCTGCGAAATCAAGATAAGGCCCGCGCGCGGCCAGTCGCGCAACCGGTGCAGGCCGAGGCCAAGCGCAGCGCGCAAGTCGAGCGCAAGACGCGCGAGACTTCGGTCGCGGTCGCGCTCAAGCTTGACGGGGCAGGGCGCGGCGAGGCAAAGACCGGGGTTGCGTTCCTCGATCACATGCTGGAAAGTTTCGCGCGCCACGGATTCTTCGACCTGAAGGTCGAGGCCATCGGCGATTTGCAGGTAGATGACCATCACACGGTCGAAGACGTCGGAATGGTGCTGGGCAGGGCGTTTAGAGAGGCGCTGGGCGATCGCGCGGGAATCAAGCGCTTTGGCGAGGCGACAGTACCGCTGGACGAGGCCGTGTGTACGGCGATCGTCGATATCAGCGGGCGCGCGTACCTGGGCTACAACGTGCCGATCAGCCAGGAGCGGGTCGGTAACTTTCAGACCGCGCTGGTGCATGATTTTATGAAGGCACTGACGGACGAAGTGGGGATGAATTTGCATCTCAACCTGGTCAGCGGCCGCAACCCGCATCACATCATCGAGGCAACGTTCAAGGCGTTGGCGCGTGCGATGGACCATGCAACCGGGCGCGAGCCGCGGCTTTCAGGCGTGCTGTCAACCAAGGGCACGCTCAGCTAGACCGCTTGTTCGAAAACTTCACCGTTATTCCGTCGATTGACCTGAAGGACGGCCAAGTCGTGCGCCTGCTCCGCGGCGACATGAACCGGGCCACCGTCTATGGAGCAGATCCCGGCCAGACCGCGCGTCGTTTCGAGGATGAGGGGGCAGCGCTGATCCATATCGTCGATCTGGATGGCGCGATTGCCGGCGCGCCGCGAAACGTCGCGGCGATCGCCAAAATTCGCGCGGCGGTGAAATGCGCTATCGACGTGAGCGGCGGACTGCGCACGATCGAAGCGGTTCGCGCCGCAATCGCGGGCGGCGCCGACCGGGTATCGATTGGCTCGGCGGCAATCCTCGACCCCGAGCTGGTCGGCCGCGCCTGTGGCGAGTTCCCGGGCAGGATTTTCGGATCAATCGACATTCGCGCGGGCAGGATTGCCGTCAAAGGATGGGTCGAGACCAGCGAGTTCACGGTAGCCGAGGCGGCGGAACGGTTTGCGGCGGCGGGAGTCGCGGCCGCGATCGTGACGGACATCTCGCGCGATGGCGCGCAGGTGGGCGTCGATGCGGCGCGGATGGAAGCAATCGCCAGGGCGGTTCGCCTCCCGGTTATTGCGTCGGGCGGCGTCGCAAGTCTCGACGACATCGGCGCGCTTCGGACGCGATTCGAGGCGGGAGTTGTGGGCGTGATCGTGGGACGGGCGCTGTACGAAGGAAATTTCAGCCTGAGCGACGCGTTGGCTGCGGCTACCTCGTAGCGGGGCGATGCCGGTTCGTCCGCGTGATGCGTTTAATGGTTTTTATCGATGTATCTATCGCTATGGCTGCCTTACACAGTTTTAGGCGATTCGGCCATCGCCTACGAGGCGGTTTACCGGAGTTAATAAATAATTTCCTAGTTACGTAGAGCCAATAGGACGTAGTATGGCACTTGACATAGGCATGACGCACGAAGAAAATGCTGATGTTGGTTATAGACATGAAATTGCGGTCACAACCAAGGGTAGCGAATCGAAAGCAAGCGGAGACGGAGACAGAGACTGGGTTCCTAGTTGACTCATCAGGTGCTTGCAACATAATGAGTAATTTCTCTACAGTGAGAAGAGTCTGAGAGGGCGCGCGGGACAAATATTTTCGCGGTGGGCAGGGTGGTATACATGATGACCCTTCATTCCGCTATCATAGCGGCCGGAATGTCGCGCCGGTGCTACTGCGCAAGGTGGCAACCAAGCCAAGTTGGCGTAATCCTCTACAAAATGAAGAAGGATTCCGTACATTTCTGGTTGGCATATCCCATGCGTGCCATTTGCGCATGGTGGGGCAATCATATGGGGAAGCTTAACGGTCGCAGGTTGGGCGAGACTGGCCGGGTTCTGTCACTCAACTCGGGAGCGTCGCGATGCGGATCGGCGAAGGGTCAGGACATGGTGGAATTCTCCATGGTCGTGATATTTTTCCTGTTGCTGTGCTTTGCGGTGATGCAATACGGGTGGCTGATGTTCGCGCAGCTGAACGTGCAGCAGGCGGTGGATGATGCCGGCCGGTATGCGTCCACGGGGCAATCAATCCCCAGTCAGAGCCGCATACAGTCGATCGTTCAGACGCTTGAAAACGAAATAAGCATACCCGGCGTGAACGGCGCGAACGTTGTAATTTGCAGCACTCCGCCTGGAGGAACGACAGCCACGTGCTACTACGGCGACCCTAAGAATCCCACCGGACCCGCTGATTCGGCGGGCGGCCCGAGTTACACCGTGACGCTGACGCTGAACGCGAAAGTGCCGTTGTGGACGCCGATGCTTGCAAAGTTTTTTCCCGGGGGAACTTACAACTTCGCCTCGAGCGCCACCTTCAAGAATGAAAGTTTTGACCCGTCCGATACCGATTAAGGCAATAGCGAATATGTTACCGTTTTATCGCTCAGCTCGCGCCAAGCTCGTCGCTAACGACTCCGGTCAAGCGATGGTGGAGTTTGCGTTTATAGTGCCCATGCTCCTGATTCTGATGTGCGCAGCGATCGATTTCGGTCGGGCCCTGTATACCCTGCAGGTGGTCGCCCAACTGACTCGGCAAGGGTCGAGTCTGGCGTCACGCATCGACACTTGTGCAGCCGCAGCGGGTCTGCCGCAGCCGCAGGAGCCGATGGAAACCCTGTCGTGTTCGACCCAAGCCGTGATAGCGGGAGAATCCGGTCTGAACATAGGCACATCCGGTGAAGTAATCATGACAGCAGTCCAAAACACCGGCACCACCGCAAGCCCAATCTATACGATGGAGGGCCAATACTCGCAGGGGGGTATTTCGCAAACCAGTAAGGTAGGGACGTACGTCGACGAAGTGGGGCCGCTAATACGGCCACATTGCCGGTTCAGTTCTCGACCGGGACGGGTAATCAGCCGCTTCAGGCGGGCCAGACGCTGTACGTTACGGAGATATTCTACAAATTCAAGGCGATCACTCCGATCGGAACACTGACGCAAAACTGGCCGGCGAAGGGGACAGGGGTCGCCTTGCCGACGCTGTTGTATGACGCAGCATATTTCTAAGGACAAGGACGAGGTGAATATGTTGCACCAAGGGAAAAATAGAAAAAACGAGCACGGACAAATTTTCGTGATACTTGCTCTCGTCATACCTCTGCTGCTTATCTTCACCGCTTTCTCGGTTGATTTTGGCATGGCCTATATCACCAAGACGACGCTCGGCAAAGCGGTGGACGCGGCAGCACTTGCGGCGATGAAAAACCTCAGCGCGGGGCAGACTACGGCTGCTAAGGACGCGACGGCTGTATTCAATGCCAACTATCAATCGATACCGGGCCTCGGGACTCCGGTGGTGCCCACAATGGCGAACAACGGGATATCGTGGGGTGCAGACTCTTATGGCAACACGACTGTCACCGTCTCTGCCACCGCCACGATCAACACTTACTTCCTCGGCGTGATGGACCTCGTCACCGGGGGAACCGCCTACAAGACAGTTGACCGTCGGCGCAAACGCCACAGCTATACGCAACCCGCTGGTTATGTCGCTGGTGCTGGACAGATCTGGCTCCATGAATAATAACAACGGAGCGGATGCGCTTCCACAGGCTGTCACCGACTTCGTAGCCGACTTCGACGAAGGCGTTGACAACGTTGCGGAGGTCAGTTTCTCGTCGGTCGATTCAGTCGACGTGCCAATGACTACGAGTTTCCAGACTCTAATAGACAATGAATTCCCAGCCCACGGCGCGGCGTTCGGTGGTCAAGGCTTTGGTGGCGGCACCTTCGCCCAAGCCGGCTTGCAGGACGGATTTGTTCAGATCCTGAGCAAGCCTATACAGCCGAACATAATAAGAGTGGCAGTCTTTTTTACCGACGGCTGGGCCAACGTCGACGGACTTCCAAATCCAGCTACTATCACTACTGCAACGGCTTCCAGCCCCCACGACGTCCTGAATTGTACTGGCGGCAACCCGCCCACCAAGGCCCAGCCTCCAATACTACTATAAATTATGGCGGATGCGCACCTTTGGAAAATGCGGCAGGTTGGTGCGGCACCAGTGGCGACAACACAATGTATTATATGGACCCGACTACGGGCAACACGGCCAGCTGTACTAACGTGTCCGGCACACCGCCGACGACTTTCCCGTACTGGCGCCTCATGAGTGGAGCAACTCGCTCACCCAAAATAATGTTGCTCTTGATGCGACGTGGCGCACAGAGCAACTAGCCGAGACGATGCGTAACAGCACGAATCAAATCACGATTTATACGATCGGCCTGGGCAATAAGATCAACGCGGCGTACATGCAGAATCTCGCTAACGTTAACGGCGTCGCCGACTCAAGCGAGCCACAAGGGGACTATGAGTATGCTGCCTGCGAGACGCAGACAGCATTGCCAAAATGAGCTGGATAATGTGTTCGGTATTATCGCGGCGAAGATTCTTCTGCGGCTTACGAAATAGAAGGACCGCATAGCAATCGCTCAAAACACCCGGTCAGGTTGCGCCAGGGGGAGGACGCGGCCTGACCGGCGGATTCGCGCAGCATCGCGGCACCCCCCACCCGCTGCGGTTCAAATAGTTCTTCGGCTCTGCTATACGCGACAAGCGTGAGTGACTCCATCGCTTCGTCGCTAATCTCGTCGGCTCGTTCCAGTGGACGAACCGTTCTCACGGAAATCGAAAGCAAGCGAATCCTGCATTCGCTCGGCCTGCCGGTGGTAGTGCCGGAGGCCGCTTTGACGGCCGGCGACGCGGTGCGAGCGGCGTCGCGGTTTGGGTACCCGGTGGCGCTGAAAGTGCTGTCGCCGGATGTGAGTCACAAGAGCGAGGTGGGCGGCGTCGAGCTGAATCTGGACAATGAGGGCGCGGTGCGCGATGCGTTCGAGCGAATTCGCGGCAAGCTCGCCGCACGCGCCCGCGACGCGCGCTTTGAAGGCGTCGCCGTGGAGCCGATGGCGAAGCAGGGGGTCGAGCTGCTGGCGGGGACCTACCGCGACGATCGATTCGGCGCGATGGTGATGGTGGGGATGGGCGGCGTGTTGGTCGAAGTGCTGAAGGATACGGCGCTTGCGCTGGCGCCGATTGGCGGGCGCGAGGCGGCCGCGATGCTCGCGCGGCTGCGCGGCGCTGCGATTCTGCGCGGCGTCCGCGGCCGTCCCGGCGTCGATATCGACGCGATCATCTCGATCCTGGAGACGGTGTCGGGAATCGCCGCGACGCATCCGGAAATCGCCGAGATGGATCTCAATCCGGTAGTCGCGCATGAGGACGGGCTGGCAATCCTGGACGCGCGAATCGTGCTCGCCGCTCCCGCCGGCCAGACGCCGTCGCCGGACCCGCATCGTGCAGCGCGGCTCAAAAATCTCGAGCGCGCGTTCAACCCGCGGGTGGTTGCCGTGATCGGCGACAAGCGGATGAGCGGGTACATGTGGATCCGCGCGATGGCGCATCTCAAGGGCAAGCTCTACTCGGTGCAAATCGATCCCAACGAGATACCTGGAATCGAAGCGATGGGCGTGGAGAACCGCAAGAGCCTGGCGGAAATCGCGGAGCCGATCGATTACGCGGTGAGCGCCGTGCCGCGGCAGATCGCGCCGCGAATTTTGCAGGACTGCGTCGCCAACCGCGTCGGCGCGATCGGATTTTTCACGTCGGGATTTTCGGAAACGTCGGAGGAGCTGGGGATCCGCCTGGAAGCCGAGCTGCGCGAGATCGCGATCAACTCGGAGATCGCGCTGGTAGGCCCCAATTGCATGGGGCTGTACAGTCCGGGGGCCGGACTGCGCAATTTCCCCGAAGAAAAAGCCGGCGAGGCGGGCGACGTCTGCTTCATCTCGCAAAGCGGCACGCACACGATCAATTTTTGCCTGCAGGCGCCAACCCACGGGATCAAGGTGAACAAGGCGGCGTCGATCGGCAACGTGCTGGTGCTGGAGGCGGCCGACTATATCGACTTGATGGCGGCGGACCCGGCGACCCGCGTGATCGGGATGTATATCGAAGGGGTGCGCGACGGGCGGCGCTTCTTCGACAGCGTCCGGCACGCGGCCGAGCGTCATCCGGTGGTCATCTGGAAGGGCGGCGTGACCGAGGCGGGCGCGCGCGCGACGTTGTCGCACACGGGATCGATCGCGACTCCCGAGGCGACCTGGCGCAGCGTCGTGCGGCAAAGCGGCGCGGTCGAAGTGGCGAGCCTCGATGCGATGCTGGACGCGGTCGAGCTGTTCGCGCGCGCCGGGCGCATCGGCGGCCGGCGGATGGGGCTGGTCGCGATGACCGGCGGTCAATCGGTGGTAATCACCGACACGTTTGCGACGGCGGGGCTGGAGATTCCCGCGCTATCGGAGACCTCCTACGACGAACTGAAGACGTTCTTCAACATAATCGGCGGCAGCTACCGCAATCCGCTCGACGTGGGCGGCACGATCGGCGCGGGGCATGATCAGGGCAATCTCGATCGCATCCTGGCGGTCCTCGAACGCGATCCGGTCATCGACGCGATCGTGCTGGAGGTTGGCACGGGGCTGCGTGCGTCACGCTGGGCCGCGCACGAGGATGAGATCGCGGCTCTGCTCGACAAGCTGGCGGATTTTGCCGGACGCTCGACAAAGCCATTTGCCGTCGTGATGCATCCGGCGCACCTCGAGGCGATCGTGGCGCGGGGCAAGGAGCTTGCGCGCGCGCGCGGCCTGGTCGTGTTCGAGAGTTTCGAGCGCGCCGCGGCGGCATTCCGGACGGCGGCGGACTACTGGGGGAATCGCGCGCAGTTGGGCAGCTAGAAAAACTACCGGGGCGGAACGAGCACCGTCATCACCGTGCCCGCGGTGGCGTCGCCGTCGAGAAAAGCCAGCCATCGGCCCCTGAGCGACCAGCTCATCGTGACGCTGCCGGTGGCCGGACCCTCCGCCAGTAGAAACGCACTATCGTATTTCAGCGAATAGGTGACGATTTTTCGCCACGCCACCGGCAGACTCGGCGCATAGGTTTGGATCGCGGCTTCACCCGCATCCCTTGAATACTCCATCGTGCTCTGCGCGAGCATTTGCGCCGTAGTCTCGAAGCCCAGCGCTTTCACATCGACCTGGCTTTGTTCGGGTCGCGAGATTGCGAGTTGCGCCAGCAGCGGCGCCTCGGGATGCTCGATCGCCAGCTTGAACGTGAGCTTGCGATTGCCCAGCGTGATCGCGTTGCTGCTGCCTGTGAACGAGGCCGCGCCCGTCGATATCGCCCAGCAAATTTTCGGCGCCTGTCGCTATGTTGTACTTGAACACGCCAATCGAACCGCGCGAGGCGTCGGGCCCGACATACAGGAATGATCCTTCGTCGTTCTGATCCCAATCGAGCACGTGGATGGGCACGGGAACGTGAAATTTGGTGCAGGTGGAGTTGCGCCGATCGATGATGACCGGGCCAGCGCCCGCGTCGCCCTGGCCGACCGCATAGACGCCGTGCGCGCTCCAACTGAGCGCCGACATCGGGCACGAGAACTTCAGCGGTGCGACCGAACCGGCGCCGGTGATGACGATCAACTGCAATCCATCGGTGCGATTCGGCGGCGGCTCCCCGGCAGGTTCGGTCGGTTCGGACTTCAACTCTTCGCCGTTGACGCCGGCCTCGAGCGGTTCGGGATGACGGCGCAGGGCAAGCGCGATCGTCGCGTTGTTCAGCCAGTCCATCGAGATGGAATCGAACCGGCCGTTGAAGCTGGCGATCACGTTGCCCGCGCCGGTGGCGATCAGGTCGCGAAGGATCACATCGACTCGATTGCCACTCGGCGCGACCATTGCGGTCGCCAGCGTCAGGCCGTTGGGGCTCGCGGCGAGGTCCGCGATAGTTCCCTCCTCGGCCGCGGCCGGGCCGGTCTCCGCTGCCAGGATACGGCCGGTTCGCCATGCGCCGCCTCCCAGGCCATACACAATCGTGTGCCCATCCTGGGTCCCGACGACGCCAATCTCTTCGCCTTGCTCGAGCCAGATGGGAGGACGCATGGGAATCGGCGCGAACCCACTGGGCATCTGGACGTTGGTCAGCACCTTGATGCCCCTGGTTACCTCCAGGGTGGTCGAACGGCCGGCAAACGGCGGCGGCGCGGTCTTGGGCGCGTTGGCAGCCGAGCACGACGCAAGGCTTACGGCAGCCAACGCAAGAATCACGATGAGGAAAGACCTGAGCATTCAAAAACGGTAGTGTATTAGGAGCAATCAAAAAAGGCGACCGATGAAGAAACCGCTGATTGAACGATTGTGGATAAGCCGCGAGGTAAAGCTCGCAATTATTGTCGCGATTTTGAGTTCCGCCGGCTCGATTGCGTGCGCGGCCGGCGACTGGAAGGCGGGAATCAGCGATCCTTGGCGTCGCAGTGGCGATGGTGGCGGCGTTCTGGTTTGCCGTCGTCAGGCCCGCGCAAATCCCGCGCGGCGCCGTCGTGATGGTTCGCCTGGCGGGTCCGATCGAAGAGGACGTGACGCGCTCGCCGCTCGATCAGCTGATGCGCCGCGGCGCGCAGAGCCTCGACCATCTCCGCTACGTGTTCGAGTCGGCGGCCAGTCGATGACGACGTGGCCGCGATCGTGGTCGAGATCGCGGAATTGGGCGCGGGTCTGGCGACCGCACACGAAATCCACCGCTTGCTGCGCGCCGCGCAGGCTGGCGGCAAGCGGGTGATCGCGCTGCTGCGAGGCGACAGCGCAGGGCTGCGCGAATACCTGGTCGCGGCAGGAGCGGGGGAAATCGTCGCCAATCCGGACACGATGCTCACGATGCTCGGCGTGGCGACCGGCGGCGTTTTCCTAAAGAGCGCGCTCGACAAGTTGAAGGTCCAGGCGCAAATCCTGCAATGGAAGGAGTACAAGGGCGCCGGCGAGATGCTCGGCCGCGACACGATGTCGCCGGCGGTGCGCGAGAGCATGGAGGCGATCGTCGCGGACTGGGAAAAAATCCTGATCGAGACGATCGCATCGGCGCGGAAACTGACCGCGCAGCGCGCGCGCGAGCTGATCGCGGCGGGATTCGTCAGCGCAAAGTTCGCCGTCGAGAATCATCTGATCGAGCGCGAAGGCTATATCGAGGACATCCGCGCCGAATTCGATCCCGAGGCCAAGCGCAAGGTGTTCATCGGCATGGCGCGATACCGGCGCCACGCAGTCTTCAGCCGTGAGCGCGGGCGGCGCGCGCGAATCGCACTGGTGCACGCCAGCGGGCCGGTAATTTCGGGCGAGGCGCCCGCGACCGGCGAATATGTCAGCGGCGTCGCGACGGCCGCGCAAATCGATCGCGCGTCGCGCGACGAACGAGTAAGCGCGATAGTGTTTCGCGTGAATTCACCCGGCGGCTCGGCGGTGGGCTCCGACCTGGTGTGGCGGGCCGTGCGCGAGGCGCAGGGGCGGGGCAAGCCGGTGGTAGTCTCGATGGGCGACGTGGCGGGCTCGGGCGGCTACTACGTCGCGGCGGGAGCCGACGCGATCGTGGCGGAAGCGGCGACGATCACCGGTTCGATCGGGGTTGTGTACGCGAAGTTCAATCTGGGCAATCTGCTCAGCGAACTCGGCGTCCATTTCGATTTCGTCAAAAGCGCGCCCATCAGCGATGCGATGTCGATGGCGCGCGCGATGACCGACGGCGAGCTGGCCCAGCTCAATGAAACCATCGGTCATCTGTACGCGGCGTTCACCGCGAAGGTCGCGCAAGGCCGGCGGCTCAGCCCCGAGCAGGCGGAAGCAGCTGCCAAGGGGCGCATCTGGAGCGGTCTGGCGGCCAAGGAGCGTGGACTGATCGACGAAGTCGGCGGGCTGTCAACGGCGGTGGCAATCGCGCGAGATCGCGCGCATATCGCCGAGCATCAGCGCCATCAACTGGTGACCTATCGTGCCGAGCGCAGATGGCTGGAACTTCGGCCCGGCAGCGCGGAGGCCTCGACGCCGTGGGCGATTGCCGCAGCAGCGAGCGCGCTTGGCATCCCAAGCCGGTGGGCGCCCGCGATGCTCGAAATGCTGGTGCGCGGCGGCGTGATGATGCTCTGTCCGTTCATCGAGCTGTAGCGCATTCACTAGAGCGGGGAGCGTTCCAGTTCTTCGCGTATCGAGTACATTTTCTGGCGCGCTTCGGTGATGAAGGCGTCGAGGTTGCGGCGATGATTGGCGAAAAGTCCATCGGGCGAGCCGTCCATGACAATCAATGGTTTCATGAGAGCGGCCTTGCCCAGCGCATCGATCGAATCGTCGAACAGCGTCCTCAGAACCGGGTCGTCCTTGAGCTGCCCCGCGTATTCGCGCTCGAGCGCTTGCATCATGTGATACATGACGTGCGCGTAACCCTGCGAGTGATAGAAATAATGGTCGCAGTCCCAGCTGTGAACCGGGCTGCCGTCGTCCTTGGTGCTCCGGTAGAGGTTTGCGTGCGCGTCGCCAAGCAGATCGGTCCAGGTCTGGATCAACCGGACTAACTCGACGGCCCGGGTGTTGAGCTCGCGCGACGACGGCGGCGTGGTGTGCAACCCGGCGACGTACATCCGCAGGTGCTTGACGCCGTCGTCGTACTTGCCTTCGGGCGACGGCAGTATCCACTTCTCGGCGTCGTTGCGAAAGTCGGTGTCGGCGATCACAAGATTTGGATCGTACTGATTCGAGGAAACCTTGGTCAGGTGATCCCTGAAGACGCGCGTGGTTTCGCGAACGGCCTGGATGATTCCGAGTTGGCGATCGGAGTTGTTGTCGGCCGCGACTTTCGGGCCCCACAGGAAGAAATCGTTGGGACGCCAGCCGAAGCCGGTGTGCAGCTCGTGGTCCATGATCGCGGCCAGCGTCGAGGCATAGATCTCGCCGGGCAGCGGCGGTTTGTCGGGTGGAAAAAGCTGGTCGATATTGTAGTCGAGACGGTCGTGGTGCTTCTGGCCGAAATGGAGCGCGAGGTTGCCACCGATCCAAACGAGAAGCAGGGCCGCGGCGCCATACAGGAGTCGGTTCCGGTTCATCGCAATCGAGTTTGCATCAAGCGGCGACTGTGCCGGATGAAATTATATCGCGTTGGATCGCGCCTGCTAAGACACCGCCCGCAGTGGAAGCGCTGCGGCGCTGGCGCTCTTGAGTTCGTCGCGGCTGGTGCCCAACTGCTTGAGCAAGGGAAGGATTGCGCGCGTGAAGAACAGGCGTGGACTAATCCCGCCGCCGCCGATTCTGAGGTTTTCGTGATAATTCGGAATCAGGCCGTCACCCGGCATCTTGAATTTCGCGATCACGTGCGCGAGATCCGCCAGCGTGCCGATACGGTCTTCGGCCATCTCGATCGCGATCATCTCGCGGTAGAAACCGGCGTGAGCGGCCTCGTCGCGGCTGACCAGAAAGAAAATTGCCTCGAGCGTCCGGTCCTTCTCGACTTCCGCGCGATCCTTTTGCGCGCGATAGGCGAGATAGGTCGCCGCTTCCTGCAGCGCTCCGTAGCAACTCATCCGGCGCTGCGTTGCGAACGGAAGTTTCCACGAGCGCGAGAATACGTCGGTCTCGAACGTGTCGAATTGCGCCTGCGTGCGCAGCCCGGAGCGGAGCAGATACTCGCGGAACACGAGTCCATGGCGCGATTCCTCGTAGCTCCAGGCAGTCTGAAACCATGAGAGGCCAAACACGCCGCGCAATAGTTTGACGCCGGCCGCGTTGTAGTCGGGCAAGTACATCTCCTCGGCGCAATAGGTCTCGATGCGAATCGCGCGTTCCTCGGTATTGGCGCGCGGAGAAAGCTTGTCCCACGGGACATCATCGAAGAGATTCCAGCGGCGCTTGCGCTCCGCCGTCTCGAAGAAGTCCATATAGGCGCGGTAGAATTTGTCTTTGGGGGTCATCGAGCAGAACTACGCGCCAAAGGCTAGCACGTACGAGCTGCACAACCTAATCGGGTATGTCCCGCAGGGAACAAGTCTCAACAACTTGAACTCAGAAAATACTTAATAAACGTTTAGTCAGCGAGGCTTTCTTGGCGATAGCGGAAGGTGCGAGCAATGCGATCGTGGCCACCGATTTGCCGCCAGCGGTCACATTCGCCGTGCCGATTTGCTGGCCGGCCTTGACGGGAGCCTCGATCGACGGCGGCAGATTGTAATCGACCTTGATCGCGTTGTTCGCGTCGCCACGCTTGACGAAGACGCCTGCGTCGCCGCCCCAAACCGGCTTGATGCTGGCAGTCTCGGCGTCGGTCACGGCAACGGATTGCGCGACCGGCGTGCCTTTCTTTGCGACCGAATGCATCTCGTAGTTGAGAAATCCCTGCGAAAGCATCTCGGACGCTTCCTTGAAATTCGTCAACTTGTGCTGGCTGCCGAGCACCACCGCGACCAGCCTCAGGCCGCTGCGTTGTGCGGTTGCGACCACGTTGAATCCCGCCTTGTCATAAAATCCGGTCTTGAGGCCGTCGCATCCCGGATACGTCCGCACCAGGTGATTGGTGTTGCGCAGCTCGAACGTTCCGGCGCGAAACGGCGCGGTGTCGATCGACGACCATCGGATCACGTCGGGATACTTGACCAACGCGCGTGCCAGAATTGCCTGGTCGTAGGCGCTGGCGACGTCGGCCGATTGTCCCTTCGCAGGCGGCAGGCCGTGAACCGAATAGTAGTGCGAGTCCTTCATCCCGAGCGCGGCGGCCTGCTGGTTCATCATCACCACAAATGCGTCAGTCGAGCCCGCGATATATTCCGCGACCGCCACCGACGCGTCGTTGGCCGAATGCACGACCACCGCTTTCATCATGTCGTCGAGCGAAAACGTCTCGCCCTCCTTGAGATAGACTTGCGAACCGCCAATCTCGGCCGCTTTGCGCGAGGTGGTGATCTGGTCGGTGAGCTTGAGCGAGCCGTCGTGGATTTTCTCGGCGACGATCAGCATCAGCATCATCTTGGCCAGCGATGCGGTCGGCCACGGGGTGTGATCGTTGGCCTCGAAGATGACTGTGCCGGTGGTGGGTTCGAGCACACAGGCCTCGGTGTAAGGACCTTGCAGGCCGGTGTTCGACGCGCTGGAATCGCTCTCCTCCTGGGCGGGCGCGGCGCCGGCATGATGACGGCGCGCGGCAAAGGCAGTGTGCGAAGACGTCACGGCGGCGAGCGCGACGGTCACGGCGATCAATCCAAATTGTCCGCCAAATTTCGGGCAAATTTTCGGTTAGCGGAACTTCCGGCGACGGATTCGCCCGACGGCGAGAAAGCATTCATCACACACCACCTCCCCAACACATCGACCCGGTGAAAAGTGAAAGAACGAATGAACGCATCAATACTACTCAACCACCCGCGCCACCGCGAGCGCCGATGCGGCGCGCGATGGATTGCTCAGAAGCGGTCGGCGGTCCAGAACAACGATCGCGAATCGGCGAAGATTTCGAACGCGCGCGCTGACGCGGCTTCCGGAGCCATCGCAAGCCGCGTCGCGAGTTTGTCGGGCGCAAGAATTCGCCACATGTAAAAGTTGTCGGTGTGATGCGCGACGGGACAGCCGGCGTCCGCCAGCGCTTTTTCGAGTGCGGGATCGTGCGCGGTATGCGTAACCAGAGCCGACGGCGGGGCGGGCGTGGAGGCGCTGTGGAGCAGGGCGGCGCGCCGATGATCCCCGATGCGTGCGCTTGTGACCGCCGCGCCGGATGCCTCCTCGCCGAGGCACTTGAACGTCGCGAGCATCGCGTCAATCCCGACCGCGCCGGCAACGTAGCCGTATTCCATCACCATCGAGAGGCCGTAGAAGCGCGCCACCCGCGCGTACGCCGCGATTGCTCCGCCGTCGCGACACACCACGAAATATTCCTCGGAACCCTCGCCGGGATGGAGCGGTTGATTGCCGGCGAATTTGAGATTGGCGCGCCATGCGGCGTCGTCGCGGACCGCGGTGAGATTGAATCGGCCGCTGTAGCCGCGATGGATCGCGGCAACTTCGGCAAGGTCGCGCGCAATCTCGAAACTGTCGATGACGAAACGATTGCGTGCGTTGAGCGAAGCGGCGCCCGCCAGGATGCTGAAATTGCGCTCGATCTCACGCCATCCGAACTGGTTGTAGAAGGTCAGCCGCTCGGCGAACAGCAAGGATACTTCGAAGCCCTCGCGCACCATGGTTTCGACCGCCAGGCGCATCAGCGCCGAGGCGACGCCCTTGTGCCGGTACTCCTCGAGGGTGAAGACGGAGCCGATGCCGGCCATCGGAACCGATTGTCCGTCGAGGTTGATGGCGCGATCGAAAATCTGGACGGTGGAAACCAGTTGGCCGCGGTCACGCGCGACTATGCACAACGCATCGCGAAAGCCTGAATCGTTATGGTTGTAGCGGGCGAAGAATTCGCGGTCGTTGTACCATCGCGCGAGCAGGTCGAGCACCTCGTCACGCTCGCCGTGGTGCGCAGCCCGAACTTCCATCGCTTAGCGGAAGTCGAGATGAACCGAGGTTGGCGCTCCGCCGCGATTGATTGTGAGATCGAGCGCCGTCTGGGTTCTCATCGATTGCATCAGGCCCATCGCCTGCATTGGATTGGTGACCGGCTTTCCGTCGATCGAGGTCACCAGGTCGCCGTCGTGCAGACCGAGTTGCTCGAAGACCGAGCCCGGCGTGACCTGGGAGATTGAGAAGCCGTCGGTCTTGCCGTTGACGAAATGGGGCAACGCGCGCATCTGCGAGAATAACGCAGCAGGATTTTGCATCGTCTGCTGAACTTCCGCGCGGCTGACCTCGAATTTTCCGGGACCGAGCTTCTTGATATCGAGTTTGCTGTTGTCGTCGCTATCGGCGTTGTCGTCGTTGTCATGACTGGGTCCGGGACGACGAATTCCTCGCAGTCTGTTCCGAGCGCCAGCGGCAATGCCTCTGAACCGGGGCGACCTGATTGCGCCGCTCAAGGCGGAAGCCGGCGCTTCGGGAATGTCCGAGGCCGGGATCTCGATGGCGACGCGATGACCGTTGCGGTCGATGATCGCACGGTTGGTTTCGACGCTTACGAGCTTGCCCGCATCCGGGATGTCTTCGCCCACCTGGTAAAGCGATTCGGTATTGCTTTGATCCTCGATGATCGCGTACGGCTTCGATTTGCTTTGCAGCGAAGTGCCGATCAGCTTCAGGTGCAGATCCTCTTCCACCACCGGCGCCGCTCCTGCCTCCTGCGGGACCTGGTTGAAGATGTCGCGCTTGACGATTGCGTCGTAGTAGGCGCGGGTGTGCACGCCTGCGGCCTTCGGCGCGGCCGGCGACACAGCCGGGGCGCCGGGTTCGTTTGCAACGACGTGCTCGATGACGTCTCGCACGCACATGGCCGAAACGATCGCCAGTGCTCCGACCAGGACGAAGTTTAGAATCGTGACGTGGAGTTGTGTGAACCTGAATTCCATTTACAGGATCGATTCAGCCTCGTAAGCGCATCCTTTGACTAGACGGCCAGTGTCGTAGTTCCATTCACCCTTCCAACGGCTGATCACCAGGCTGGCCTGGCTGTGACCGCCGCGGACCAGGTCCATCAGGCGCAACAAATAGATGCTCTCATCCTGGCCGCTTTTGTTCAACGCCCGCTGGCGCTCGAGTCCCTTGGCCGCGATCTGCAGCAACTCGTAGCCAAGCGCCTGCAGCTTGATTTTTCCGACCCGCGCGTCGAGGCCGTTCTTATGCGCGGCGTCGGCGATTTCGAGCCGCTGGCGATAGCTCCATCCCTTGACCAGGTCCCACGCCGCCTCGATGCAATCGTCGTTGTAAAGCGTGCCCTTGAGCAGTGCGGGCAACGCCAGCATGAATTGCGGCGGCTGGCTGTCGGCGGTGCGGACCTCGACGTATTGCTTGAGGCGGACCTCGGTAAAAATCGTGGTCAGATGGTTGGTCCAGTCGTCAACGGTGGCGCGCTCGCGGCCGTATCCGCGCGCGAGATATTGGCGGAACGTGAGGCCCGGCGGCTGGGTGAGATCGAGGTACTCATGATTGCGAATCAGGAAGTACATCGGCACGTCGAGCGCGTACTCGGCGTAATCCTGGAACGAACAATCGCCGCGAAACACGAACTGGGGAACCCCGCTGCGTTGATTGTCGGTGTCGGTCCAAATGTGTCCGCGAAAGCTGTGATAGCCGTTAAGATCGCCGTCGCTCAGTGGTGAGTTGGCGAAGATCGCGTACAGCAGAGGCACGATACCCATGCTGACGCGCAGCTTGCGCATCGCGTCGGCCTCGTCGCTATAGTCCAGGTTGGCCTGCACGCCCGCGGTCTGCTTCATCATCCGCTGGCCGAGCGTCCCCATCCGCGCCATGTACGGGTACATGATGCGGTAGCGGGCCTTCGGCAGCAGTTCGATCTGGTCGATGCGGCTTAAGGGCTGCATCCCCAGTCCCAGCACCGTTGCGCCGATCTGGCTGGTGATATCGATCATTTGGCGCACGTGGAGCGCGAACTCAGCGTAGGCGCAATGGATGGTCTCGCACTGCTCGCCGGATAACTCGATCTGACCGCCCGGCTCCAGGGTGATCTCCGCGCGTTCACTCTTGAGCGCGAGGATGTGGCCGTGCTCGTCTTCGGGCTCGAAGCCGTAGCTGGCCGCCATCCGGCGCAGCAGGTCTTCGACGCCGCCGGGACCGGAGTAGGGTATGGCGGTGCAGTCGGCGGTGCGGACGACGACTTTCTCGTACTCGGTGCCGATCTCGCCATCGCGCGCGCGGCTTGCCGCCGTCGTGGAAATAGCGGATTAGATCCTCTTTCTTTTCGAGCAGATCACTCATGAATCAAAGCCAATCGCGACTCCCTGAAAAGAGGCTCCGCTAGGGGCGTATAATGGCCTCAGAAAACATACGAGGCAAGCAGGGGCGATGGGCTGGAAGGGGAACTGCCCTCGGCCGCCCTCTGTCTCCTCGCCCTGTTAGGGCGAGGATGAAGGTGAGGGTCGTTATACAGCGCGCTTTGTGCGCGCGATTCAGGATTCCGCCCTGCCTGAAGACGCGCGGGCGCCGTCCCTTGCCCGTTCCCTCTTGTTCCCTCGCCCCCAACCAGTCAGTCCATCACCGGCGGGGTCATCGGCGATGGGGCGGCGTCTCCGATCTCCGGGATAGGGCAGGCACGGAAATAAACAGCAGAGCGCAATTTCGCGGGCCTTCGGCATCGCGGAGGATTTGTAATCCTCTGCGCGGCGCGATTCCCGATCCCCTCAGCATGTTGCGGCACCTCGAGGGGGAACAGCTGGTGAGAGGACCAAGCGCTACGAGACCGCAGCGGTCTGCGCTTACGCTGCCCTTACAAATCGGGTCGCGAAACGACTAGTCGTGAAAGAATACGCCGAAAATTTTTCCGGACCAGAGAGGCTTAGGTAGTTGGCTGGCCTGTCAAGAGCTCAAAATCATGTCCGTCTATTCGATTGACTGCGACGACGAACCATCCCCAACCAGCGTCCGGATCGCGCCCTTTGAAGGCATCGAGCTGTCGTCGCAGTGAGCCGTCGATAACAATCGGGTTGCCGGTATAAAGTTTTACATCTTCTAGCTCGACAACCCATGGGTACTGATCTGGATGGTGCACAAGAGGATGGTGCTTCTTTGCGGGTGCGGATTTTACACGTGCGTGAGCGGCTACGCCGATTCCCGAGGCATGGAAGCAGAGCCGATCTCCGACCTTCATGTTCCGCCGATTTGGGGTTCGCTCACCGAAGGCGAAGAAGTTAGCGCCGACAACTCGATTGATTACGTCGATTGAAGTTTCGTCGTCATCTTCGCCGACAGGCACAAGAAAGTATTGCGTTCCAGAGTTTACGGTGGAGGAAGGCAAGGCATCCGCTGCATTCTCGGACGGAATCGTCGGCGTCGATTCCTTGGAAACTACGACTTTCACGGAGGGTGTTGGTTCTTTCTGTTTCTCGATGGCCACCATCGTGGCCATCAACTTGATTGTCTCATCGAGTCTCGGACCTGATGGTCGGATCAGTGTCAATATTGAGTCGTGATCGATCTCATAGTCGAGCGCCAACTCGGCCAGTGTAAGTAGCGCTTCAGCGGTAATTACGCGGAGTTGGTGCAGACGCTTTTCCGCGACAATCGCATTTTCAAGTTGCTTGAGCTCGCTGTCAGGACGAGCAATCACGTAAAGACCGAGCGCGTGTTCCCAATCCGGCACGCGTTTGTCCGAGATCAAACGATCGACATAGTTCAACAGGGTTGCAGTTTTAATCGTATAGGCGTCAGTAGTCTTAACTTCGACCACAATGTAGAGGCCTCGTGGTGACTTCCACAAACCGTCCTGACCGATTTCTCCAGGAACTCCCCTGTAGCGTCCGTATTCAACTTCGAACCCGAGTAATTCTCCGAGGCGATTGATGAGGTCCTGCAGTGCTCGATGTACTTGTCGCCCGATTCTCGAAAGCAAGTCTGAATGTATTCTCGAAGTTCGGCCACAGAATGAAGCTTCGTCCTCAGATAGCTTCGGAATCTGTCCCGCGCCGCGTTCGTTCCGGGCGTGTCATCCAGGGGCCCGACAAGTTCGAGAATCTCGGTAAGCGACGTTGTCATTGTTCTTGTCCTGTGCGAACCCGCACGACAGCAATTAGTATCGTCTAGTGGTCGGCCCCGTTTCCGACCACGGTCAGAGTTTTAGCAGAAGGGCGCGGTCCGGAACATCGACTCGTTCGATAAATGAGATGGAACTGGGCAAAGTGTTGGCGCATCCGGTGTTGCTGGTCTGCTTTGAATTCAGGTTGCGGTTTCGAGGTTAGGGACGGTATGCGGCGCGACAGACAATCGTGCCGCAGTTGTCCCTCACCCGCGGCCGTAGGCGCGGTCGCGTGTCTGTGACGCCTCCCGATACTGGGCCGAGGCAATTTCGAGAAGGAGTCGGAGCCGACGATCCATCGATCGCTCAGGAGAGATCCTGCGGCTCCTCCGGGGCATTCGCGTTTCGTTCCACTGAACTAAAAAACGTTTCACGTGAAACATTAGTGGCTGAAACCGCCGACCGGACAGCACCATTTCTGACCACGTCGTCTAAAAATTCGACTGCCATTGAGCAACGCCCGATCCGGGATTCTTCGCTTCGCTCTAGAATGACACAAAAAAAGTTCTAACAGGCCGGCAGGCCGCATCCCGAAGCAATGGACGCGCGCGACAACGGAGCGCGGCCTTAACGGTGGGTGCAGGGCTCAGCCCTGCCCCGCGGGCTCTTTTATCGCATAGTCGCGAAAAGATGCGCTGCGCAGATTTTTGCGTCTTCTTACTACTGGGTGCAGGGGTCAGCCCCTGCCGCCCACCGCGCAGGTGATTCTTCCTTCGTTCATGGATGAACTGTTCAGCCTGCACGCGCCGCCCCCGACGTGCTATGCGATCTGCTATGGTCAACACTCATAGATGTCCGAAAAACCCACTCGACGCACGTCAGCTTCGGACGCATGACTCGCACCGGGCATCGGCTTTCGAAAAAATTATTTTTGACGGAACAAAGCTAGCGATGGTGGTGCAGGCGTATTGGGTCACAGCTAATGGTAGAAATCGCCCATTTCGGCCGAACTTGACCACACGGAATTTGCCCCCATTTTTGACAATAATGAGCCTCTTTGGACAAACTTTTCTGTCTTTTCTCCATTGAGAATCAGGAATCCGCGATGCCGAAAGTGATACTTGCGATCGACCAGGGAACCACCGGCACGACGGTTTTCGTCGTCGATGGCCGCGGCCGCATCCGCGGCCGAGCTTACGCCGAAATCAAGCAGTACTATCCGAAACCGGGATGGGTCGAGCATGACCCCGAGGAAATTTACCGCTCGGTCGTGACGCTTTCAAAAAAAGCGATCGCCGCCGCGAAGCTGCCGGCCGCCGCGATCGCCGCCGTCGGCATCACCAATCAACGCGAGACGTTCGTGGTGTGGGAACGGCGCAGCGGGCGCCCGGTCTATCGCGCGATCGTATGGCAATGCCGGCGCAGCGCCGCTATCTGCGACGCTTTACGCGAGCGCGAGCCCGAAGTCGCGCGGCGGACCGGGCTGGTCGTCGATCCCTACTTCTCGGGCACCAAGCTCAAATGGCTGCTCGATCAAAAACCCGAACTACGCCAGCGCGGCCAGCGCGGCGAGCTGTGCTTCGGCACGATCGACACCTGGCTGGTGTATAAATTGTCCCGCGGCGCGGAGTTGGTGACCGATTACACCAACGCGTCGAGAACGATGATGTTCAACCTGGCGCGCCGGGATTGGGACGACGAGATGCTCGCGATGCTGGGGGTCCCGCGCGAGATGCTGCCGCGCCCCACAAGCTCGAGAGGCCCGCTGGCCGAGACGGCGCCGGGCACGATCGCGCCGCATGCGATTCCAATCGCGGCGGTAATCGGCGATCAGCAATCCGCGCTCTTCGGACAGGGCGCGGTCGCGGCCGGCGACTCGAAGGCAACCTACGGGACGGGAGCGTTCCTGCTGATGAACACCGGCGACCAGATCGTCGCGTCGGAGAATCGGTTGCTCACGACCGCCGCACTGGGTCCCGCCGGCCAGCCCGCCTACGCGCTCGAGGGTTCGGTGTTTGTCGCGGGCGCGGCGGTGCAATGGCTTCGCGACGGCCTCAAGCTGGTGCGCAAGGCGGCGGATACATACGGGCATGCGCGCGCGAGTGTTGCCAAAAATAAAGATCGCACGCATCCCTACGTGGTGCCGGCGTTCGTTGGTCTCGGCGCGCCGCATTGGGACGCGTCGGCCAGGGGCGCGATCGTGGGAATCACCCGCGGCACGACCGGCGCCGATATCGTGCGCGCGACGCTCGACAGCATCGCCTACCAGGTGCGCGATGTGATAGTTGCGATGGAATCGGACACCGGCCGCCCGCTGAGCGAGCTGCGCGCCGACGGCGGCGCCAGCGCCAATCGCTACCTGATGCAGTTCCAGGCGGATATCCTTGGCAAGCCGGTCCGGCGCGCGAAAATCCTCGATACTACCGCGATGGGCGCGGCGATGCTCGCGGGCCTGGCCGTGGGAGTCTGGAAATCACCGGATGAGCTGCACGCGATCGTCGAGGGAGCGGAAGTATTCAAGCCGAAGATGCAAACTGCCGAGCGTGAACAATTGCTCGCCGGATGGCGCGACGCGGTCGCGCGCGTGCTGACGAAGCCGTCAGATTGAACCGAGGGATCGAAAAAATGCCTGAAAATGGAAAACCGATCGTTACCATCCTCTACCCCGAGCAGCACGAGCAGGCCGCCGTTTCGCTCGGCCGCGCGTTCATCAACGATCCGGCCTTCAAGGCGATCCTTCCGGATATTACCGAGCCGGTGGCGCGTGCCGAGCATCTGTCGGACTTGTTCCGCGCGCAGTTGGGTGTAGAGCGCCGGACCGGACAGCCGGTCTTCGGCGTGGTCTATGATGGACGCGTCGTTGCAGCCGCGGTGACC
The DNA here is from genome assembly GCA_963813785.1 of uncultured delta proteobacterium. GTDB lineage: Bacteria > Desulfobacterota > Binatia > Binatales > Binataceae > Binatus. Next base: position 296,720 of record CAWFAJ010000012.1, read on the forward strand.
GAGGGCGTCGGGCATTCAGGGGTGCTTGGGTTGATCGCCGCCGGGCTGCCACAGTTGCCGCGGCTGGTCCGGGGGGTCGGATGGGGCGGAATGATCCGCGCGATGAATATCGTCGGCGTGCTCGCTAAGCACCATCCCAAGGAGCCGCATCTGTATCTGCAAACCCTCGGGGTCGATCCGGACTTTCAGGGCAAGGGCTACGGAAAGGCGCTGCTCGACCGGCTCGCGCTGGAGGCACGGGTGCGGCCTGAAATAGCCGGCGTTTACCTGGAGACCGGGACCGAAGCCAACGTCGCGTTCTACAGTTCCAAGGGCTACGAAGTTTTGGGCGAGCTGTATCCGATAGGCGTCAGGCAGTGGCGGATGTACCAGCGCAAGCGGCAGGGCTGACCGCAGGGGTGACCCATGGCCGTGGCGACGGCAGCGCAGTATTAAAGCCCTTGGCAGGGGCCGCGCCCGCCAACGGCGGGCGGCCTTAACGTTGGGTGCAGGGCTCAGCCCTGCCCCTGCCGCGGCTGGATTGTCGTGATGCGCAGTCCGCTGGAGGTCCAGCCGACATCGAAGCCGACGATGTCGCCTTCGCGAATCAGCTCGATCCCCGGCATCGTGCCGCCAATCGGTGCGCCCACTACCGCCACGAATGGAAACTCGAAAGGGATCTCCTTGCCGCTATGCGAGCGCACCACGCCGCGGCCGCGGACGCGGTCGAGCTTGAGAATCATCCCCTGGTAGAAATTTCCGGGAAAGCGCTCGCTGTCATATTCGTTGGCCACGATCCTATCGAGTAGCATCCCACGGCGCCGCGTAAAAGCGGCAATCGCGAATCTGCCTGGAGCGAGAGGGGGGAGCAGGCGCCCGCGGCGAGCGCGTGACGCTGCTGATTGGTTGGCTTTCGCCCGGCTAGGCGATAGCTACGGCATCGACTGGCAGATTTGCAATTCACGGACCGCGTTCTCGATGAATCCAACCGCGTTGGCCTTATGCCCGCGAAAATCATCTGCGGCCTCGGCCCGTAATACGTAGCGTGCATGCTGTAGATCGTTTATCGCTTGTGAGATTGCGGGGTGGCTGCCGGGCGGCGGTCCGGGGGGAGGACCATAATAGCCTGCGCCGCTGTACGCCGGCCCAGGCATAGACGCGGCACAGGTCAGCAAAACTCCGAAGATGACGCCGCTGGCGAAACATAATCCTTTGACCATTGGATACTCCTTTATGGCGGCGCAATTTAGCACAGCCGGCATTGGATCGCATCGACGATAAAGGGCCCGGCGTGGCGGCCGGTCGCGTGGTGGTTGTGATTGACCGGCGGGCAATCCCGGCGAAGCGTTCCATATCCCGGTCAAAGCCGATAAGTTCTAAGCCGGTCACCCAAGCGGTATTCGAGAATGGCAGGCGTCGAAAGGATTAAACCGGGCGAAATCAGCGATGCGGCTGAAAAGGCCGAATCGCTGGCGCTGCGCGGCGAAGGCTTAACCAAGGTTTACGGCGGCCGCGCGGTCGTCGACAACGTCGACGTAGTCGTCAAGCCGGGCGAGGTGGTGGGATTCCTGGGACCCAACGGCGCGGGCAAGACGACGACCTTCTACATGCTGGTGGGACTGCTCAAGCCGGACCACGGGCGAGTCGTGTTCGGCGGCGAGGACATCACGACCCTGCCGCTCTACCAGCGCGCGCGCCGCGGGATTTCCTACCTGCCGCAAGAGCCCAGCGTCTTTCGCAAGCTGACCGTCGAGCAAAATCTGCTGGCAGTTCTTGAAACGCTGCCGCTTACCGAAGAGGAGCGTTACACGCGCCTTCAATCGCTGCTGGACGAACTCGGAATCGCGAAACTGGCGAAGGCCAAGGCGGGCGTGCTGTCCGGCGGCGAACGGCGGCGGGTAGAAATCACCCGCGCGCTGGTGCTCGATCCGGTGTACTTGTGCCTCGACGAGCCGTTTGCGGGAATCGATCCAATCACCGTCGTCGAGATTCAGCGCGTCGTGTCTTATCTCAAGGACCGCGGCATCGGGGTGCTCATGTCGGATCACAACGTGCACGCGACGCTGTCGATCATCGATCGCGCCTACATCATTCATTCCGGCAAGATTTTGTTCGAGGGCAAACCGCGCGATATCGTCGCCAGCGAGGCGGTACGCCAGGTGTTTTTAGGCGAGCGATTCAAGCTGGCGAGATAGCGGGACCGATCGATCGAAAGCGCGCGGCCGAATCAGAAAGGGAATCCGGACGACGCGCCAAACCCGGAACCTGGCATCGGCGGCGGATAAGTTGGATAGCCGTAACTGCCGTATCCCGGCGCGTAGCCGGAACTGAACCCACCCATACCTCCGCCGTAGCCACCGCTGCCCATCGGCATGCCTCCGCCGCCGAGCAGCATCGGGAGAATCATCGTGAACATGCTCGGCGGGGCGCTGTTGTATTGCTGATACTGCTGATACTGGCCCTGGGCCTGGTAGGCCTGCGCACCGGGCGGTTCGTTGTTCTGATAATCCTGGATCGAACCGGACGCGGAGTACGGATCGGAGCCGTCGGAGGGCATTGCATTCGGGGACGGAACTCCGTTGACCGTCGATCCGGAGTTGCCGCTGCTGCCGGCCAGTTCAGGGCTGATCTTGATCCGGTTGTCCACCACCAGCGACGGATCCTTCAGATAGCGGCGAGCCTTCTGCTCGGCGTCAGTCTTGCCGAAGTCGCTCGCGACGAAACCGAAGAGGATTACCTGCTTGCCGCCGCTCGAACTGGTGACGACTTGCGCACCGACCAGCGGCAGCGAGTGATGCCTGAGATAATCGGTAAGTCCCTGGCTTTGCGGCGAATCGATGACGCCGCCTACCACGGTGCCCGCGCTCGATGGCGGCGGCAGACTCGAACTGGAATCGAAACCGCTCGACGTCCCCAGCGGCGCCACCTTAGTCGCACCGCTAGTCCCGTATGGATTCTGCGCGGGTACGCATGACGCCAACCCCGTCAGAGCCACCGCCAGCCCGAAGGCCGCCAGGGCATTTGCGATGCGACTCATAACGACTCGATTATAGTCCCGCGCCGGTCACCTAACAATTCGACGAATTCCGGACCATTTCGTTTCGCGACGACTTCGCCGCTATTTCCCGTAGCCGATCTCGATGATGAAATCGCGCACCAGCTGATTGAAAACCGCCGGATTCTCGAAATAGATCGAATGGCCGCTGCCGGGGACCGTGCGCAACCGCGAATTTGGCAGCGCCGACGCAAGCGCCTTGACGATCTCGGGCGTGATCAGGGTGTCCTGCTCGCCGACCATGCACAGGATGGGCATCGTCAGGCGTTGCTTCACGGCGGCGAGATCGTAGCGCAGGCCGATTAACCGCAGGCCCGCGTCGGCGGGAGGCCGCGCGCCATGAATCCGGATTTCGTCGTACAAAAACGCCATCTCGGGGCGCCGTGAGAAATAATCGGCGGCATAGGTCGGCAACGATCCGATCGGTGGCGTCGCATCGACGGCGATCGGCTCGCGCGGCCGCTCGAACTTCATCTCGGGGGTGAAGATTCCACCCGGTGTATCCGCCATCACCATCGCCGCGACGCGTTCGGGATGCTCGAGCGCATAGCCGACGATCGTCCATCCGCCCATCGATTGCCCGATCAGCACGGCCCGGTCGATCTTCAGATGGTCGAGGAGGGCGCTGAGGTCGCTCGCATGCGCGCGATTGAACAGGCCCTCGGGGTCGGGCGAGAGGCCGAAGCCGCGCTGGTCAACGGTCACGCACTCGAACGATCGCATGAAGTAGGGAACTTGCTGCCACCAAGAGAGATGGTTGCCGCCGAGGCCGTGCAGAAAGACGATTGGCGCGCCGGCGCCGACACGTTCGTAGTAGAGCGAGAAGTTGCCGATTTCCAATCTGCCGGGCGTGATTCGATATTCCATTGCGACTCCCCGAGCGAGCGGTTTGCAATTCCTAGTCGTAGTCGGGCGAGAGCGCGCGGGCAATCCGTTTCGGACCAGTCTTTTCGATTGATACTGCGGGTGCAGGGGCCGCGCGCGACAACGGAGCGCGGCCCTAATACTGGGTGCAGGGGTCACCCCTGCCGGAGCAGACTGGCTAGCTCTGGCCTCGGCCGGGCCTGACTTTGAAGCGGCGATAGCCTCTGCGGGATCTAAGGTAAATGACCGCCGCAATGCCTAGCACGAACAGAAGTTCGCCCCAGAGCAGAATGTTGAACCGGTCGAGATTGCTGTACCAGGCAGCCGAAGGAGCAGCCTCGCCCACGGGCATTCCGATAGTGGTCAGGAAGTTATTGCGCCAACGCGACATCGCGACCAGGAAATACCACGCCAGCCCCACGACCATGACGATCGTCCAGAAAAGAATTCCGAACTGCTCGGGGACGCGGCGACGAACAATACTCTGAAGCGAACCCGGCTCCTCGGGCACGGCCATGCCATTGAGCCGAACCAACATGCGGCGGCAATCCGGGACGGGGGCTTCCTCGCGCTCCTCGGGGATGGCCGGCTCAGGGAAGAGGTCCGTCTCACCGACGGCGACGCCGCCCTCCGCAGAGCCATCCGCCTCGCGAATTTGGCGCAAGATGGCAAGCATATGCTGCTTGCAGGTCAGGGTCCCAAACATCGCGCATTTCGACAATGCCGCGAGCTCCTCAGGAGTTATACTGAGGCGCTCGATGAGTTCGTGGTCGTCTCGAATTAAATTGAGGACCTCGCACTCTTCATGCGGCACGAGAGCCTGATTCTCCTCCGTGTCGGCTTTCATGGTAGGAGATTATGACGCTAATTGTGGCTTGAAGCAAGACTAAAGGAGTCATGAGATATATAGGATACTAAAACATCTATTAGTAATCTGAAACAGTTCAATAGCGTGAGCAAACAGTCAGCATTACCTACCTACTGTAAGTATATTACTCTCATATCCTGGGGGCGGTGTTAACAAATTGTATTTTGAGTATGGCTCGCGGTCTTCGCGCGGAACGAACCGGGCGGCCGTTGGATCCAGAAAAAAATTCGCGTGGAACTTTCTAAAAAATGCCCCGGCCGGGAATCGAACCCGGACTTGAGGTTCCGGAGACCTCCGTGATGTCCTTTTCACTACCGGGGCGAACGGTGCGGCAGAGGAAAGCACTATATCAGGGAATCGCCGCGAACAAGAAAGCGCGATGGATTGACGGAAAAGGATTCGTGCGCCAGCATCGCGGCGATGGCGACCAACACCGATAGCGACTCCGCGCGGCGCCTGCGCGAGCAATACAAGGACGGCTCCAACCTGTCGGCGCGGATTCGGCTCCATCAGCGCTTCAGCACCAACCGCTACGGGCTGATGCGCTGGATGTTCGATCATTTTCAGATTCCTGAAAACGCGCGCGTGCTCGAGCTCGGCTGCGGCACCGGCATCTTGTGGCGCAGCCGGGTGCAGGTTCCGCCGGGATGGCGCGTGATTCTAACCGACATGTCGGACGGAATGATCCGCGAAACGCGCGGCAATCTCGCGCGGCTGGGCCGTTCGTTCACCTACTCGCAGGCTGACGCGCAGGAACTCCCGTTTCGCGAGTCGTCGTTCGACGCGGTGATCGCCAATCACATGCTCTATCATGTGCCCGACGTTCCATGCGCGCTCGGCGAGATTCGGCGGGTGCTCAAGCCGTCGGGGTTCTGCTATGCGGCCACGATGGGAGTCGCGAACATGCGGGAGATCGACGAACTTGCGGCGCGTTTTTTTTCGATTCCGCGAATGACGGAGGCGAGCGCGCGATTCGGCCTCGAGAGCGGTGAGGCTTACATGCGCCGGGCTTTCAGCGAGGTAAAGCTCGAACGCTATCCCGACTCGCTGGTCGTAACTGAAGCTGCGCCGTTGATGGAATATATCTGTTCGATGCGGGTGCGAAGCAGAGTCAGCGACGAACAGGTTGCCGGCTTGCGGCGGTATCTCGAAAATGAAATCGCGGCGCGCGGCGAGATTCGAATCAGCAAGGATAGCGGGATGTTCATCGCGCGCCGCTAGCGGCGCATCGAATCTGCGCGTTCATCCAAGGCGTGCTGCGAAAATCAACTAAGTGTTGCTAGGCTGAGGCCTTGGTCTCACGAAGCATCTCGGCGTGGCGGCGGTCGGCTTCCGGGCGCGCCTGAGCAATCGCTTCGATGAGTTGTTCGTGCAGCCGGCCGTTGGTGGCCACGATATTTGCGCCGGCAAGATCCAGCTCGCGGCCGTCCATGTTGCTGACGCATCCGCGTGCTTCCTCGACGAGGATCGCGCCGGCCGCCACGTCCCAGGGGCGCAGCCCGAACTCCCAGAATCCATCGGTGCGTCCCGCCGCGACGTAGGCGAGATCGAGCGCGGCTGACCCGGTGCGGCGTATGCCCTGCGCACGCATCATGATTTCTTCCCAGAAGCAGAGATAGAAGCGCCGGCGTTCGCGCCGGTCGTAGGCGAATCCGGTGCACAGCAGCGCGGCGCAGAGGTTTGGCGTGGTGCTGACGCGAAGCGGCTTGCCGTTGAGGCGCGCGCCCTGTCCGCGCTGGGCGATGAAGCATTCTTTTTTCAGCGCGTCGAAAACTACGCCGAACTGCACGCGGCCGCGCCGTTCGTACGCGATCGATACGCAGAATTGCGGATAGCCGTGCGCGAAGTTGGTGGTGCCGTCGAGCGGGTCGATAATCCATCGATGGTCGCTTCGATGCGCGCTGGCGCCGCTTTCCTCCGCGAGGATCGCATGGGTTGGAAATGCGCGATGGATCACCTCGATGATTGCGGCTTCCGATTCGCGGTCGGCTTCGGTGACCAGATCGATCGAGTTCGACTTGCGATTGATGGTTATCCTGCTGAGCCGTTTGAGATGGATTCTGCCGGCGGCACGCGCGGCGCGGAGCGCAACCTGTTCGATTTCGTTGATCACAATTCAGGCACGATATTACTCGCGGGGAGAATCGTCCAGCGCCGATCGCAGATCAATCGACAGTCGGAAATGCGCGGCGCGACGGCGCATCTACCAGCGCGGCGTTTCGGCCAGGCCCACGCCGAGCGCGGCCTTGCCGATCAGTTCGCGCGCGCGGGCGTTGGACAGGGGATGATTGGGGCCGGCGCGAACGTCGCGGTAATAGCGCTCCATCGGGAATTTTTTCAGCATCCCGTGCGCGCCGACGACCTCCATGCAGTAGTCAAGCGCGCGTACCGCGTTGTTGGTCGCGACATACTTGGGCATCACGACTCGCGCCAATCCCGTCTCGCCCTTGAATGAATCGCGATCGCAAATGTAGTCGCGGGCGACGCCGAGATAGAGTGCGCGCGACTGTGCGATCAGCGCTTCGGCCTCGGCGATGGCGAACTGAACGCCGGGCAAATATTTGATCGTCCGCGGCTGCGTGAGCGGTTTGAGGCGGCCGGCAAATTCTTTGGCGAACTTCAGCGCGGCAATCGCCACGCCGGTATAGGTTGCGGCGACGGAAATGCCGAACCATGCGAACAGCGAAATCGCCTGGTCGTTGACGGGACCGATGGGCCGCGATTCCGCCATCGCGATCGCGGGCACGCGAACGTCCTTGATCACCAGGTCGTGGCTGGCCGTCGCCCGCATCCCCATCGCGTCCCAGGTCTCGATCAGTTCGAGGCCGGGAGTGCCGCGCGGCACGACGAAGGTGGCGGCGGCGGGCGGACTGGAGTCCTCGAGCGTCGCCATGACCATGAACAGATCGATCACGGGCGAGAGGCTGGTGAAGGTTTTGCGGCCGTTGAGAACGTACGTCTCGCCGTCGCGCCGGGCGCGGGTCGCGAAGTAGCCCCAATCGCCGCCGGTCTCGGGCTCGCTGATGCCGCCGCCGAGGATTTGGCGGCCGCGCGCGATCGCGTCGAAGAACAATTCCTCCTCCGGACGGCCGGTGGCGCGCTCGACCATGCTGCCGATGCCGAACAGATGCATGTTGATTGCGATCGTGGTCGCGGCGCATCCCTGCGCGAGCTGTTCCTGGCAGAGCGCAAAATCCTCGAGGTCGGCGCCGAGTCCTCCGCATTTTTCGGGAATGACGAGCGCGGTGTATCCGGCCGCTTTCATTTTATCGACGTTTTCGACCGGGAATGAATTGGCGCGATCGTGTTCGCCGGCGCGAGTGGCAAAGTCGGCTGCGAGCTCCGCTGCGAGTGGCACAAGTTTATTTTGTCGATCAGACATCAGTTGGACTCCGGGTGGAAAATCGCATCGGCAAAACAGTGTCATGAAAGCGGGGCGCGGCGAAACCGGCCTACTTGCCGGAGGGAGTGTCCGTGGGAGCGCTGGCTGCTGGACCGGAAATGCCGCCGGCAGGAGCGCTGGCCGGCTGCGACATCATGAGACGCTGCGCATACGGCATGATCGTCGCGAACAGATCGACTTGCGAGTCGAGGGTTTTGCCCAGGCCGCTCAGCAGACCCATCATGCGCCCGACCAGCAAGACGTCGGCGGGAACTTCGACGACAGGATTGGCGCGAATCGCGCGCGGCAGCTCCTCGGAGAACTTCTCGACCATGTCCTTGTCCGCGTAAGCCTTCTTCGACTTGATGGTGCTGCCAAGAAACGCGTCGGCAAACGCCAGCAGTGTGTCGGGATTGCCGGTGCGCGTGCGAAAGCCCAGCTCTTTGAACGCGGCGGCGATTCCATCGCGATTGGCAGTAAGGATCGAAAACGTCAGCCGCACGATGCCGTCGCGGAAGGCGGGCGGGAAATCCTTGGCCAGGCCGAAGTCGAGCAGCACGATCCGGGGGCCGGGCTGAACAAGGATGTTGCCGGGATGCGGGTCGGCGTGGAAAAAGCCGTCGCGCAGGACCTGGTCGCAGAAAATCTCGATCAGTTTCTGCGCGACCGCGTGCTTGTCGATTCCCGCACGCTCGAGCGCGTCGACATCGGTGACCTTGATTCCTTCGGCCAGTTCCATCGTGAGCACGCGCCGCGTGGTGAACTCGCGATAGACCTCGGGGACCATCACGTCGCGGTCGGCGGCAAAGTTAAGGCGCATGGTTGCGGAGTTGTCGGCCTCGTGATCGAAGTCCAGCTCCATCGGAATGTACTTGAGCGCCTCGCGCATCAGGACGCGATAGTCGAAGTCGCGTTCGAGCTTCGCCAGCCATCGCAGCACCAGCGTCATGTTGCGGAGATCGGCGCGGACGATGCCGTCGATTCCCGGATACTGCACCTTGACCGCGCATCGCCGGCCGTCGTGAAGCCGCGCCTGATGCACCTGCGCGAGCGATGCCGACGCCAGCGGCGCGGGATCGAACTCGGGGTAAACGCTTTCGAGCGGCTGGCCAAGTTCGCGCTCGATCTGTTCGCGGATCATCGCAAACGGCCGCGGTGGAACGCGATCGTGCAGGCCCGACAGCGTGGATACCCACTCGTCGGGGAGCACGTCGGCGCGAGTTGCGATGAACTGGCATGCCTTGATGAGCAAACCTTCCAGGCGGATTGAAGTGCGGTTGAGTGCTTGCGCCGCGCGAAGATCCTGGCGGCGATAGAGTTCGGCCTTGTTGCGATCGCTGATCAAGCGCGTCCAGAGCTGGGTGCCTTTGTAGCCCGCGTACACGTACGCCGCGAGCCACACCACGTTCGAAAAGCGCCACACGCGAGTCGCGAGTCCGGGTTCGGGCACGTCGGCGGGAAAATCGAAGCTGTGATCGATGCGCGGGTTGCTCATGCGAAGAGTTCGGACCAGGGTTCGGTCTCGTCAGGTGAAGATTAAATCCTACGTTATGCGTGCGATTCTGAGAACCAGGCAGGCGGTTGTCGCTTCGCCAGAAGCCGCTTGACTCATGACCAGCCGGTCGGTTACTCTGCGTGGCATGAAGCCGAGTGGTGATGTGCGTCGCGTCCCCAATTCAATGAAGGTCCTCCTGAATTGAGACGGACATCGATACTTGGCTCTAAAAAGCCCCGGGCGCTTGAGAGCTCCGGGGCTTTTTCTTTTGGCGTGGCAAACTGGGTGGAAAAAGTTTCGTGGAAACCGCACGACCGCATGCTCCGACTATTCGTGACATCATCCGCCGCTACTACACGGTATGGGGCCTGTACTCGTTCGCCGGCGGGTTTCTGTTCGGCGTCTATCCGATCTTTCTGCGCTCGCGCGGGCTCAACCAGTTCCAGATAAACAGCGTACTGGCAACGTACTTCGTCGTCCTGTTTCTGACCGACGTGCCCACCGGCGCGTTCGCCGACCTGCTGGGCAGGCGGCGCTCGTACGTGCTGGGCGCATCGCTGCGGGTCTGCGCGTTTCTCCTGTACTTCATGGCGCATCATTACTACGTGTTCCTGATCGCCGAGAGTATCGACGGTATCGGCACGACCTTCGGCAACGGCGCGATTGACGCGTGGGGTGTCGATGCGCTCGATGACGCGGGCTACGACGGGCTCAAGGACCGGCTGTTCTCGCGAATCTCGCAACTGACGACGCTTGGCTTCATGGTGTCGGCGATGATCGGCGCATACGTGGGCAACATCGATATCGCATGGCCGTGGCTGCTCGGCGCAGCCGGCTACATGGTCAGCGGTACGGTCGGCGCATTCCTGATGCACGACGAGCGCCCACGCAGCACGTCGGTCAGGATCGCGGCGATTCCGCGGCAGGTCGCCGCGAACGTGGGCGACGGCATCCGCGCCGGACTGGGCGCGCATACGGTCCTGATGCTGAGCGTGGCGGGCGCAATTACGTTTGCGGCGTGGGCGCCGTACTGGATCGAATGGCCGATCATGTTCAACGAGAGCCTGAAAGTTGGCGTGTGGATCGTCGGCTGGATCTATTGCGGTCTGTCTGCGGCGCGGCTGGTCGGCGCGGAGCTAAGCGCGCGCATCCAGGGCGACGAATCGCAGCGCGGGGCGCGCGTGAGCGCGATGGTTATCGGCGCGAGCGCGATGCTGTTCCTGGCGGGGCTGTTCGGCGGGCGGCCGCTGGTTTCGCTCGCGATGCTGTTCGTGATGAATCTGTTCACCGGGGCGATGATGCCGCTGGTTCAGAGCTGGTTCAACGAGCAGATCGAAGCGGGCAATCGCGCGACGCTGTTGTCATTCAACTCCACCTTCCAGACGATGGGTGGCGCGATGGGATTGCTGTTTGCCGGGCGAATCGCGGATACGGCGGGATACCGTTCGAATGGCAGATCGCGGGGCTGATATCGGTGTGCGCGGCGCCGGTGTATTGGGCGACGCGCCGGCGCGCGAGCGAGGCGGCCGCGCTGGCGAGCGCGGCCCGCACGCTGAATCACCTGCGCGGTCTGGGCGCAGTGGTTCGATAAGTCACGACAGAGAGCTTTATGGTAGTGAAACCCGCGGCTGCGCATCTTTTCGCGACTACACGATAGAGCTGTCGGCAAGGGTGACCACCTGCGACCCGCAGTGAGAAGACGCGGCAACATCTGCGCAGCGCATCTTTTCGCGACTACACGATGGGAGGGCTGTCAGCCTTGAGGACGCTCGGACCGTTAAGGCCGCGCTCGCGCTGTCGACGCGCAGGTCTCTGCGCAACGTGCTTAATACTGCGTCGCCGCCGCAGCGGCCGCCTACTAGCGGCGGATGCGGGCGTCCGTTAAAACTTATAGCTCGCGTATCCAGCGGACGCGGAGTCCGCGCATAATCGCCAACCGCAAGAGTAAAATGGATTTTCCACGAATCAAACGGCTGCCACCCTACGTCTTCAACGCGATCGGAGAATTGTGCCTCAAGGCGCGGCGAGCCGGCGAGGACATAATCGATTTCGGGATGGGAAATCCCGACGAGCCGACTCCGCCGCATATCGTGGCGAAGCTGATCGAGGCGGCCTCCAAGAACGCCAACCATCGCTACTCGGTCTCGCGCGGGGTGTTCAAGCTGCGGCTGGCGATCTGCGATTGGTACCAGCGGCGCTACGGCGTCGAACTCGATCCTGACTCGGAAGCGATCGTTACGATCGGATCGAAGGAAGGGATCGCGCACCTGACGCTGGCGATTTTAGACCAGGGCGACGTGGTGCTGGCGCCGACGCCGACCTATCCGATTCATCAGTACGGATGCATCATTGCGGGCGCGCAGGTGCAGGGCGTCCCGATCCGGCGCGGAGAGGAATTTTTCGACGAGCTGATGGCGGCGGTGAATCGATGCTGGCCGCGGCCCAAGTTCCTGATCATGAACTTCCCGCACAACCCGACTACCGCGACCGTCGATTTGCACTTCATGCAGCGGGTGGTCGAGTTCGCCCGCGAAAACAACATCATGGTCGCGCAGGACTTCGCCTACGCGGACCTGTGCTTCGACGGCTACAAGGCGCCGTCGATGATGCAGGTGGCGGGCGCCAAGGAGATCGGCGTCGAGTTCTTCACCCTGTCCAAGAGCTACAACATGCCCGGCTGGCGGGTGGGCTTCGCGGTCGGCAATCGCGAGATGATCGCGGCGCTGGCGCGGCTGAAATCGTACTTCGACTACGGGATGTTCGCGCCGGTGCAGGTCGCCGCGATCGCGGCGCTCAACGGACCGCAGGAGTGCGTCGCCGAGATCGTCGCGCGGTACAGCCGGCGGCGCGACGCGCTGGTGGACGGACTCAACCGGGCCGGCTGGCCGGTGGAGAAGCCCAAGGCGACGATGTTCGTGTGGGCGCCGATTCCGGAGCCGTTCCGCGCGATGGGTTCGCTGGAGTTCGCGAAGTTTCTGCTCGCCGAGGCCAAGGTCGCGGTATCGCCGGGAATCGGCTTCGGACAGGATGGCGACGGGTTCGTGCGCTTCGCGCTAATCGAGAACGAGCATCGCACCCGCCAGGCGTTGCGCGGAATTCGTCACGCGCTGAGGGCCGGCCACGCCGATATCCCGGCGCGCACGGCCAGCGCCTCCTGAGCGCAATCCCGAAAGCAACGGGGGACAAATTGAGACCGATACGGATTGCTCTGCTCGGATGCGGTACCGTCGGCGGCGGCGTGGTGAAGCTGATCCTGCGCAACCGCGACAAATACGAACGCATGCTCGGCGCGCCGCTTGAGTTGGCGGCGGTGGCGGACCTGAGGGTCAAGCTGGTTGCCGCGCTTGGCGTGCCGAAGAAATTGATTACGCGCGACGCCGCGGCGGTGGTCACGCGTCCCGATATCGATATCGTCGTCGAACTGTTTGGCGGCCACCAACCCGCCCGCACACTGATCATGACGGCTCTGGCGGCGGGCAAGGACGTCGTTACCGCAAACAAAGCTTTGCTCGCAGAGCATGGCGGCGAGATTTTTCGCGAGGCCGGGAAGCGCGGCCTGGCGGTCGGTTTCGAAGCCAGCGTCGGCGGCGGCGTGCCGATCATCCGCACCCTGCGCGAGGCGCTGGCCGGCGATCGCCAACGCGCGGCTTATGGAATCGTCAACGGCACCTGCAATTCTATTCTCACCACGATGACGGAGGACGGCGTCGAGTTCAGCGCCGCACTCGCCGACGCGCAGCGTAAGGGCTTGGCCGAGCAGAATCCCGCGCTCGATGTCGAAGGCCATGATTCGGCCCACAAACTTTGCCTGCTGGTCACGCTTGCCTTTGGCGTGATGGTGAAACCGGCGCAGATTTACACCGAAGGGATCACGCGGATTACGCAGGCCGACATCGCGTACGCGCGCGAGCTCGGCTACGCGATCAAACTGCTTGCCATCGGCAAGGACGACGACGGCGCCATCGAGGCGCGGGTGCATCCCACGATGATCCCGCAACGCCACCTGCTGGCCGGCGTCGGCGGCGCGTACAATGCGATCTATATCCACGGCGACGCGCTCGGCGCGACAATGTATTCGGGGCTCGGCGCGGGCGAGATGCCTACGGCGACGGCGGTGGTGGCCGACATATTGGAAATCGCGCGGCATCGCCTGGCCGCAGGCTCGGCGCGAGCGCACGCGTTTGGATTTCCGATCCAGCTGATGAAGAACGCCAGTGTCAAGCCGATGGACGACGTGGTATGCGAGTATTACCTGCGGTTCATGGCGCGGGATAAGCCCGGGGTGCTCGGCGCGATCGCGTCGGTGCTCGGGATGCACGGGCTTTCGATCGCGTCGGTGATCCAGAAGGGTCGCGGGCCGGCGCAGACGGTGCCGGTTATCATGCGGACCCATGGCGCGCCCGAGCGCAGTCTGAAACGCGCGCTGGCGGAGATTCGAAGGAAGAAAATCGTGCACTCGGCCCCCGCGTTTATCCGAATCGAGGAGAAGCTATAGGCGATGGCGTCGGACACCAAGCCGCAATCCAAACAACCGCGGTTGTCTTACTGGCCCGGACTGATCGAGCATTACCGCCGCTTCCTGCCGGTGACGGACTCGACGCCGGTGGTCACCCTGAACGAAGGCAACACCCCGCTTATCGAGGTGCGCGCGCTGGCAGACGGCTCGGGCCAAACATCAAGGTTTACTTTAAGTTCGAGGGCGCCAACCCGACCGGCTCGTTCAAAGACCGGGGCATGACGCTGGCGATTTCGAAGGCTTTGGGCGAGGGCGCGCGCGCGGTAATCTGCGCCTCGACCGGCAACACCGCGGCGTCCGCGGCGGCCTACGCGGGCCGCGCGGGCCTGAAGGCCTACGTGCTGATCCCAAAAGGCGCGGTGGCGCTGGGCAAGCTGTCGCAAAGCGTGATGCATGGCGCGCGGGTGCTCGAGGTGATCGGCAACTTCGACATCTGTTTGAACCTGGTGCGCGATCTTGCGGAGCGCGATCCGGTCAGGATTCGGCTGGTCAACAGTGTCAACCCCGATCGAATCGCGGGGCAGAAAACGGCGGCGTTCGAGATTTGCGATCAATTGGGCGACGCGCCGACGCATCATTTCCTGCCGGTCGGCAACGCCGGCAATATCACGGCCTACTGGGCGGGCTATCAGGAATATAAATCGGTGGGATTGAGCGAGCGAATCCCAAAAATGATGGGCTACCAGGCGGCAGAGTCGGCGCCGATTGTGGTCGGCCATCCGATTGACGATCCGCATACGATTGCGACGGCGATCAAAATCGGCAATCCCGCGAGCTGGAAGGGCGCGACCAACGCGCGCGACGAGTCGGGCGGGATCATCGACATCGTCACCGATTCGGAGATCCTCGCGGCGTATCGCTTGATCGCCAGCGGTGGCGTGTTCGCGGAGCCGGCGTCGGCCGCTTCCGTCGCGGGGCTGCTCAAGTACGCGGGCGCCGGAATGCTCAAGCCGGGCGCGGTCGTCGTGTGCACGCTGACGGGACACGGCCTGAAGGATCCCGACACGGCGCTGAAAAACTTAAGCAACACGATCGTGGTCGAGCCGGACCTCGCCAAAGTGCTGAAAGTTCTGGAGCACGAGTAGGCGGCGCGACTCGACCGCGGCCCATTGATGCGATGAAGTACGTCATCATACACGGCGACGGGATGGCCGATTGGCCGTGCGAGGAACTTGGCGGGATGACGCCGCTGGAGGCTGCGCACAAGCCCAACATGGACCTGATGGCGACGCGCGGGCGGCTGGGGATGGTCGCGACGATTCCCAAGGGGATGCCCCCGGGCAGCGACGTCGGCACGATGACGATGCTGGGCTACGACCCGGCGCGCTATCACACGGGGCGTGCGCCAATCGAAGCGGCGAGCCAGGGAATCGAGATGGGTCCGCGCGACGTGGTGTTTCGAATGAATCTCGTGTCGCTGAAGCCCGGTGACGGCGGCGCGCTGATGATGAACGATTTCACCTCGGGCCATATTACCAGCGAAGAAGCCGCGCAGATCGTCGCCGACCTGCGGAAAGAACTGGCGGGCGGCGGAATCGAGTTTTTCAACGGCGTCAGCTACCGGCATCTGATGATGTGGCGCGGCGGAATCGCGACGACGCATCTCACGCCCCCGCACGACATCACCGGCAAGCCCGTCGAAGCGTATCTGCCCAAGGGCGCGGGCGCGGATTTGCTCCGCGATCTGATGCGGCGCTCAGTGGAGATTTTGCGCGAGCATCCGGTGAACAAGGCGCGCCGCGCCGCCGGCAAGACCGAGGCGACTTCGGCGTGGTTCTGGGGGCAGGGCACGCGCCCCGCAGTGCCGACGCTGAAGGAACGCTTCGGCGTCGAGGGCTCGGTGATATCGGCGGTCGATCTGGTCAACGGGCTCGGCCGGCTGGCCGGACTGAAACTGATCAAGGTTCCGGGGGCGACGGGATTTCTCGATACCGATTACGCCGCGAAGGCGCGCTACGGTCTCGAAGCCCTCAAAGCGCGCGACTTCCTGCTGCTGCACATCGAGGCTCCCGACGAGGCCGGTCACATGGGCCGCGCCGATCTGAAGAAGGAAGCGATCGAGCGCATCGACGAGTTGATTATCGGGCCGATGCTCGCGGGGCTTGGCGGCTTGGGCGATTTCGCGATTCTGCTGATGCCGGATCACGCGACGCCGAGCCAGCTCAAGACTCATTCGCCGGAACCCGTCCCGTTCGCACTGATGACATCGGTGCAGGTGAAAGCGGGCGGCGGCGTGGCGCGCCGCTACACAGAAAGTGAAGGCACGGCGACGGGCCTGCTCGTCGGCGACGGCTATCACCTGATAGAGTCGTTGTTCGGAAGCCCGTTGAAGACCGCATCGAACTGACCCGGAGGCCCGGATGGAACGGAATCTTGCGCTTGAAGTGGTACGCGCGACGGAAGCGGCGGCGCTGGCGGCGGCGCGTTTCATCGGCAAGGGCGACGAGCGGCTGGCGGATCGAGCGGCGTGCGACGCGATGCGCAAGACGCTGAACTCGGTCGCGATGGACGGCAAGATAGTGATCGGCGAAGGCAAAGAGGGCGACGCCGATATTTTGTACGAGGGCGAAATCGTCGGCACCGGCGCGGGAACCGAAATTGACGTCGCGCTCGACGCGATCGAAGGTTCGCTGATTTGCGCCACTGGCGGGCCCAACGCGCTGTCGTGCGTTGCGCTGGCGGAGCGCGGGCGAATCCTGCGCTGCCCCGATACTTACATGGACAAGGTCGCCTGCGGGCCGGCGGGACGCGGCGTGATCGACATCGACCGGTCACCGACCGACAATCTCAAAGCACTGGCCGAAGCAAAAAAAGTTTACGTCGAGGATTTGCGGGTCGCGATCCTCGATCGCCCGCGCCATGAGAAGTTGATCAATGAAGTGCGCCGCGCCGGCGCCGGGATCAAGATGATCTCGGCCGGCGACCTGTCCGCCGCGATCGCCACCACCCGGCCGGAGAGCGAAATCGACATGCTGATCGGAATCGGCGGCGCGCATCAGGGGGTGCTGGCCGGCGCCGCGATTCGGTCCGCCGGTGGCGAGATGCAGTGCCGCTTCGTGCCGCGCAACCCGGAGGAAGCGGAGGCGTGCCTGGCGATGGGAATCATGGATTTGAAGCATCGCTACACGCTGGAGGAACTGGCCGGAGATAACGTGATGTTCGCGGCGACGGGAGTGACCACCGGCGACTATCTGCGCGGCGTGCGATTCTTCTCCGGCGGCGCGATGACCAACAGCGTCGTGATGCGCTCGAAGACGCGCACGATCCGTTTCATCGAAGCGATTCATCGTTTCGATTTCAAGCCCGAGTACTAAGCCGGCTTGCGGGAAGGTGGTTTGAAATGTGGCTGCGCGTGACGATGGGTGACAAGCCGGTGATGATTAACGGTGATCATGGTGCTGAAAATCGAGGAGATCCCGGGCGCGGAAGGGCGGCGCGGATGCCACGTGTATGTCTCGCTCACCGAGTACCTGGTCGTCGATCAATCGCTGCGCGAGATGATGATTTCGCTCGGCTTCGAAGAGCGCCAATAGTCCTTGCCTGATTCGCAATCGCGGCCGATCGAGGGCGACGTCGTCGTTCGCCGGCGCGGGCAAAGCGACGGACTGTTCGGCGCGATGAAGCCGGGGATCGTGCTCGACATCCCGGCGGGCGGAGCGATCCAGTCGCGTGCGCTGTCGGATTTGGGCTACCGCGTCGTTTCGGTCGATCTTTTCCCTGCGGCGTGGCGCGAACCTGCCGCCGCATGGGTTTGCGCGGATGCCAACGAGGCGCTGCCGTTTCGCGACGAGTCCTTCGACTACGTGCTGTCGCGCGAAGGGATCGAGCATCTCGAGGATCAGATGGGATTTCTCCGCGACTGCGCACGCGTGATCAGGCCGGGCGGGAAGATCGTGCTGACGACGCCGAACCTCATGCATCTGTCGGCACGGGCCAGCGGCTTTCTCACCGGGCAGCGCAATCTGCGCCGCGGCTTGATGAACGAGATTCAGACGCCGCGCAGCCGCAATCCGCGCCGGATTTATCACGGCCACGCGTTCATGCTCGACTACTATCGCGCGCGATACATGATGCGGCTGGCGGGCTTCGACCATCTCGAGGTTTACACCGACCGGTGGAGTCCCACCTCGGTGGCGATGTCGCCGATCGTCCCGATTCTGTGGATCGCGATGAAATTTTCGGCGGCTGCATCCGCCCGCAACGCGCGCCGCCCCGGCCATCGCCCGCCGCGCGACGAGGTCACTCGCGAGATCATCAGGCACGTGCTGTCGCCGGCGCTGCTGTACGGCAAGCGGATGGTGATCGTGGCCGAGCGCGTCGCGTCCTGAGCGGACCGCGCTACATCATTTGCAACGCCTGGCAGGTGCTTGAGTCCGGCTGGAAATGGCCGCTGAGACACGCCAGCTTGGCCGCGTCGATCAGCGCCGGTTCGTCCCATTTCGCCGGCCACGGACCGGTGTTGACCGCGGAACACGCCTGGCCGTTGCCCATCGAGCACCATGAACTCAACTCACCGTGCAGTACGGCGAGCTGTTGGCATGCGTCCTGTTTGCCGGCGTTGCACGCCGGTGTTTGCGTTTCGAGCGGTGCGGTCGATTCGATGGCAACCTTGGTGTCGCCCAGCGCCTGCACGATCGTATGACAGGCCGGCTGGTTGCCTTCGTTGCATTTCTCGGTTGATTCAGCGCGAATCTTGTCGACAAATTTCTGCGCCGGCGGAGTGCATCCGGATGCAGCGGCGAGCGCGATGGCGACAGCGAGCGAGCCGGCGATCGCGCGGACGCTGGCGGCGCCGTACGCTCTGGATTTGCCTGGCACGTGCGCATTGTTTCGCGCGCGATG
Organism: uncultured delta proteobacterium; assembly: GCA_963813785.1. Classification (GTDB taxonomy): domain Bacteria; phylum Desulfobacterota; class Binatia; order Binatales; family Binataceae; genus Binatus. The sequence goes on from CAWFAJ010000012.1 coordinate 315,721, forward strand.
CGCTCCACGCAAGCACCGGCCCGGCAAAAATCGGGCTCCAAGCGGGGGTTGACAGTCAAAGCGCGCAGGGCGGAACTAGAAACGCGTGACTCGCGCCGCGGCGCGGGCATCGCGATTTTTCAAGGAGTGCGCAGGTGGACCTCAAAACTATCATTTTCGAAAAAGCCGCGATTGCGACCCTGACCGTCAACCGTCCGGGGGCGCTGAACGCATTGAATCGCGAGGTGCTCGAGGAAATGGCGCGCGTGATTCGCGAGGTCCGCCACGACTCGTCGGTGCGCGTGCTAATCGTCACCGGCGTGGGCGATCGGGCGTTCGTCGCAGGCGCGGATATCGCGGCGATGGCAAAAATGTCGGCCGCTGACGGACTCGATTTTTCGCGCCTGGGCCATCGCGTGATGGAAAGTTTCGAGGACCTGCCGATACCCGTCATCGCGGCGGTCAACGGCTTCGCGCTTGGCGGCGGTCTGGAGCTTGCGCTCGCGTGCGACCTGATCATCGCAAGCGATAAGGCGCGATTCGGGCAGCCCGAGATAAATCTCGGACTCATCCCGGGCTTCGGCGGCACGCAGCGCCTGCCGCATCGAATCGGCCATAACAAGGCGCGCGAGCTGATCATGACGGGCGAGATGTTCGATGCGAAGACGGCGCTTGAACTGGGCCTCGTAAACCAGGTCGTGGCGCCGGCCGAGCTTGCCGAAACCGCGCGCAAGCTGGCGGAGAAACTCGCGGCCAAATCCGCGGTTGCGCTGCGCCAGGCGAAGGCCGCGCTGCGGGCCGCGTTCACCATGGAAGAGGATGCCGGGCTGCGCTTCGAGCAGGAGGCGTTCGGGGTAGTGTTCGGCAGCGCGGATCGAGTCGAGGGGACCAGCGCATTCGTCGAGAAGCGCCCGCCCAACTGGCAGCACAAGTAGCCTTCGTTGGACGCAGCGCGAGCGTCCCGCCGCTCGATTTTCGCCGGCCTCGCACAACGGCCCCACGGCTCGATTAGCGGCGCGGGCGCGAGGGTTGACGACTTCGGGCCCCCTGTGGGAAACTCCGGCCAAAGAAGAAGACGGCGCCGCCGCACGGGCGGCGTTAGTCATTCTGACCCATCATTGAACCGTTCGGAGGATCTGTATGGCTGAGCAGGCTCAAGCTACTGACACGGGACCGCGACCAATTGTTGCGTGGCTGAAATTGGCGCCCAAACCCCATCTCGAAGCTATCAAGTGCGCGTGCGGCGCAATCTATCTCGATCCCAAGCGCGTCGCATGCTCGAAGTGCGGCGAGACCGACAAGTTCAAGCCGCTGCCCTTGTCCGACAAAGGCAAGGTGTACGTGTTCTCGGTCGTGCATCAGTCATATCCGGGAATCAAGACACCGTATGTGACGGCGATTGTCGATCTGCCCGAGGGTATCAGCGTCCGCGCGAATCTGACCGGCGTCGATCCCGAGCAGGCTCAGAAAGAACCCAACAAGATTTTCAACCTGCCGGTTGAGCTGGTGACCGGCGTTGCGGCCAAGGATCGCGAAGGGCACGACGTGGTCGCTTATTCATACCGGCCGAGCAAGAATTAGGGCGCCCAGCAAGCGCGCCGAGCAATATTACGACGGACCTGAGCTTCGGGCCGGCCCGCCAGGAGGAATCAAGATGCGAAATGTTTATGTTCTGGGAACCGGGATGATCAAATTCGGACGCTATCCCGACAAGACCGTTCCCCAACTCGGCGGCGCGGCGGCGATCCTCGCGCTCAAGGACGCCGGAATCTCAATTAAGGACGTCGGGATGTTCGCCTGCGGAAATCTCCAGCAGTCCAACGCGATGGTCGGACAGAGAATCCTGCAGCAGATTGGCCAGACCGGAATCCCGGTAATCAACGTCGCCAACGCATGCGCCACCGGCTCGACGGCGTTTCGCGAGGCCTACATGTCCGTCGCCTCCGGGATGTACGACATCGCGATGGCGGTTGGCGTCGAGCAGATGGGCAAGGCGGGATTGCTTGGCGGAGCAGGCGGCGGCGATCCCGCGTACGTGACCGAGGGCAAGCTCGGTTCGGGCACGATGCCTGCGGTCTTCGGCCAGGCGGGCATCGAGCACATGCGCAAGTACGGCACCACGCCGGAGCACTTCGGAAAAATCTCGGTGAAGTCGCACAAGCATGCGACCAAGAATCCGTTTTCGCAGTATCGCAACGAAGTCTCGCTCGAAGACGTGATGAATGCGCGCATGATCGCTTATCCCAACACGCTTTATATGTGTTGCCCGACCGGAGACGGCGCGGCTGCGGCGATTCTGGTCAGCGAGGACAAGCTGAAACAGCTCGCCGGCGGACGCAAGCGCGCGAAAGTGGCGGCTTCCGTGCTTACCTCGGATCCGTGGACCGATCGCGACCTCACCCTGCCCGACGTCAGCACGCTCACGCGCCGCGCGTCGAAGGAGGCCTACGAGAAGGCCGGCATCGGACCCAAGGACATCGCGCTTACCGAATTGCATGACTGCTTCGCCACGGCTGAGCTGGTGCACTACGAGAACCTCGGACTGTGCGGCGATGGCGAAGCCGGCAAGTTCATCGACTCGGGCGGCGGCATGCATCCGAGCCTCGGCGGCCACGATCCGGTCAACGTTTCCGGTGGATTGCTCTCGAAGGGGCATCCGCTCGGCGCCACCGGCGTCGCGAATATCTGCGAGGTGGTTTGGCATCTGACGCAGGACGATCGCGCCAAAGAGCGCCAGGTGCCTAACGCCAAGGCGGGCCAGGCCCACGTGATCGGGCTGGGTTCCGCCTGCACGATCCATGTCCTGACGGTATAATTCAGCAAGCAACGCCTAATCGGCGCTTCGAGAGAGGGCCGCCCAAAAAGGCGGCCCTTTTTCTTTCTCGATCGGGCCGATAAATTCGGAAGCTCGAACTCGACCGACTGAAACATTCGATGGAACCGAAGGGACAAATTCGCAACCGCCCGGAACCGACGGCTGAACGACTCGGCTACGCCGCGGACGCGCGCGTGCTCATCCTCAATGCGGATGATTTTGGCATGTGCCACGACCAGAACGAGGGCGTCATCCGGGGCCTGACGAAGGGCCTGTTTACGTCGTCAACGATTCTTGTGACCTGCCCGTGGTTCGAGGAGGCGGCGGACTTCGCGCGGACCAATCCTGCCGCCGACCTGGGCGTGCATCTCACGCTCACCGCGGAATGGGATCACTACAAATGGGGACCGGTGCTGGGGCGGCGAGCGGTGCCGTCGCTGGTGGACGAGCGCGGGTACCTGTGGCAGACCGTCGCGCAGGTTTACGCGCATGCCCGCCTCGACGAGGCGGAGGCGGAGCTGCGCGCGCAAATCGAAAAGGCGCTCGCGGCGGGAATCGATGCGACTCACCTCGATTCGCACATGGGGACGTTGCAATTGCGCGCCGACTATCACGAGATTTACGTGCGGCTGGCCAATGAGTATTGCGTGCCGATCAGATTGCTGTCGCGCCGCCTGATGACTACGGACGGGATGGGCGCGATTCTCGATCAGCTCGACGCGTTCGGAGTCGTGACCCCCGATCATCTCGTGTTCCGCGGGCCGCCGTCGGTGGGTGAGACCGAATCTTACTGGACGAATCTTATTCGCGCGCTGCAGCCGGGCGTTACTGAAATCCTGTGTCATCCCGCGCTCGCTCGCGACGAACTGAAGAGCTGTGCGCGCGACGCTTTGCAGCGCGAGGCTGACTTGCGGTACTTCACTTCCGAAAAAGCGCGCCGGCTGATCGCCGATGAAGGCGTAGCGCTCGCCGGCTTTCGCAGGCTGCGCGACTTGATGCGCGGCGACCAGGCTCGCGCGTGATGAATTGAAAACACTGTGACCACTTGGAACTGACGCGACTCAGAGGATTTCGAGATTTAATCGGCGCCGACACGCGCGCGATGAGTCTCGTCGAGGAGCGGGCTCGGGTGCTCGCCGAGCGCTATTCGATGAAGGAGATCCGAATTCCGGTGCTCGAGCGCACCCAACTCTATCTGCGCTCGACCGGCGAGACTTCGGACATCGTCGAAAAGCAGATGTACACCTTCACGGATCGCGACGAAGGCGAAACGGTCGTCGCACTTCGTCCCGAAGGCACGCCCGGCGTGGTGCGCGCATACGTCGAGGCCGGCCTCGATCGCACCGATCCCGAACAGCGGCTGTTCTACTCGGGTCCGATGTTCCGTCGCGAACGCCCGCAGAAGGGCCGCTATCGCCAGTTCTATCAGTTCGGCGTCGAGATATTCGGCCGGCCCGACGCGGCCTGCGACGCCGAGCTTCTCATAATGATCGACGACCTGTGCCGCGGCCTCAAAGTTCCGTTCACCATGGAGATCAATTCGATCGGCGACCAGAAGTGCCGGCCTGCCTTTCGCGAGGCGCTGGTGCAATGGGGTCGCGCGCATTGGAACGAACTCTGCGACGACTGCCACAACCGCATCGATCGCAATCCGCTGCGTCTGCTCGACTGCAAAATCGACGCGAAACTCACCGCGTCGGCGCCCAACAGCCTCGATTACCTGTGCGAGGAATGCCGGGCGCACTTCGCTACCGTCAAGGAACTTCTGACCGCCGCGAACGTCCAGTACGCCGTCAATCCCCGCATGGTGCGCGGCCTGGACTACTACACGCGCACCGCGTTCGAGGTGATGGCGGGCGGTCTGGGCGCGCAGAGCACGGTCGTGGCGGGAGGAAGATACGACGGGCTGGTCGAGACGATGGGCGGCGCGGCGGTTGCGGGAATCGGTTTCGCGATCGGCATCGATCGGATGGCGCTGGCTCTGCAAGCGGCCGGGCTGGCGCCCATTGCCGTGCCGGACGCCGCGATAATTGCGATGGGGCCGGCCGCGGCGCGCCATGCGATCGTCGTGGCGCGCAATCTGCGCGAGGCGAATCTGAACGTCGAGATGCTCTCGCCCGAGCGCAAGATGAAGACGTTGCTGGCGCGCGCGTCGAAGCTTGGCGCCCGCGTCGCGGTGATTATCGGCGACGACGAACTGGCGCGCGGCGTCGTGCAGGTGCGCGACCTGCAGCAAAGCACGCAGCGCGAAGTCGCGGTGGCAGATGCGGCCCGCGCGATTGCGGCGGCTGGCAAAGAGTGACTGTTTCTTGGGCCCGCGGGCGCAGGTATTCTTCGACGACAAGCAGCATTCAACTGTGATGGGAAATGGCGAACACTGAGCAATATTCTCCGCTGCCGCCCTGGCCTCGGACCGATTACTGCGGCGCGATTCGCGCTACCGACGTTGGCCGCGAGGTCGCGCTGTGGGGATGGGTCCAGACCCGGCGCGATCACGGCGGCCTTATCTTCATCGATCTTCGCGACCGCGACGGTATCGTCCAACTGGTGCTGAATCCCGCGCACAATGCCGCCGCTCACGCGGCCGCCGGCGAGACGCGCTCCGAGTTTTACATTGCGGTCAAGGGCAAGGTCGTGCGCCGCGCCGACGGCACCGTCAACGCGGAGCTTCCGACCGGCGAAATCGAAGTGCTGGTCAGCGCCTTCGAGACGCTGAGCGCGTCGGCGCCGCTGCCGTTTCAGATTGCCGACGCCGGCGCGACCGCCGAGGAAATCCGCCTCAAGCATCGCTATCTCGATCTGCGCCGCCCCGAGATGCAGCGCAACCTGCGCTGGCGCCATCAGGCGTTGCAGGCGGTTCGCAGCCATCTCGATCAAAACGGGTTCATCGACGTCGAGACGCCGATACTTTTCAAATCGACGCCCGAGGGCGCGCGCGATTACCTGGTGCCGAGCCGCGTGAACCCCGGCAAATTCTACGCGCTGCCGCAATCGCCGCAGTTGTTGAAGCAGATTCTGATGATCGGCGGACTCGATCGCTATTATCAGATAGCCCGCTGTTTCCGCGACGAGGATTTGCGCGCGAATCGCCAGCCCGAATTCAGCCAGATCGATATCGAGATGACCTGCCCGCGGCCCGAGGATATCCAATCGATCGCCGAGGGAATGATCGCGTCGGTTTATCGCAACGTGCTCGACGTTGACGTCAAGCCGCCTTTCCCGCGGATTGCGTACGCCGAGGCGGCCGAACGTTTCGGCGTCGACAAGCCCGATACGCGCTTCGGGCTCGAGCTGAAAAATCTCACGGCCGCATTCGCGGGGACCTCGTTCAAGGTGTTCGCGGAAATTCTCGCGCGCGGCGAATCCGTATATGGAATAAACCTCCCGGGCGATCATGCGCTCAGCCGCCGTGAACTCGACGAGCTTACCGAGTCGGTGAAATCGCGCCACGCGATGGGACTGGCGTGGATAAAGGCGGGCGAGGGCGGATGGCAGGGACCGATCGCAAAGCATTTGAGCGACGGTGAGAGAGCCGCGGCGACTGCGGCCGCCGGATTGAAGGCCGGCGCTACGCTGCTGATGGTCGCGGGACCGCCGGACAAAGTGCGGCCGGTTCTCGGCGACATCCGTTTGCAGCTCGCCGCGAAATTCGGCCTCGACAAATCCGACGCGCTCAAATTTTTGTGGGTCGTCGATTTCCCGCTGTTCGACTACAGCGCCGACGACCATCGCATGGTTTCCGTGAACCATCCTTTCACCGCGCCTCACCCCGGCGATCTCGCGATGCTCGAATCCGCGCCGCTCAAGGCTCGCGCACTCGCCTACGATATGGTGCTTAACGGCCAGGAACTCGGCGGCGGCTCGATTCGTATCCATAGCCGCGAGCTTCAATTGAAGGTATTTGAATTGTTGGGCCTGACCCGCGAGGAGGCGATGGATCGCTTCGGCTTTCTGCTCGACGCACTGAAATATGGAGCGCCGCCCCATGGCGGTATCGCTTTCGGCGTCGATCGGATTTGCATGATGCTGTGCGGCGCCGAGTCGCTGCGCGACGTGATCGCGTTCCCCAAGACCCAAAAAGCGGTTGACCCGATGAGCGGAGCGCCGTCGCAAGTCGATCCGCGCCAGCTCAAGGAGTTGTCGATCAAGGTGACGTCATGAAAGCCAGTTGGACGGCGGGTTGCGCGCGGTCGGCGCTGGTGGCAGCTGCGTTGTGGATGGCGGCTGGATGCACCACGATTGCGGCGGACGCGGTTAACTCCACCACCGGCGCGGTCAGCGACGCGATCAACAACCGCAACGTGAAGACGCATGCGGTGAGCTCGATCAAGACGCTCACCATCAATCGTGTCGCGGTGATGCCGCTGATCGAAGCCGCCCCAGGCGGGTGCCGAGGCGCTGGCTCCAGGAGCCGCAGAGGCGATTACCGCCGAGCTCTACAGCCAGGTCGCGGTGGCCGGTGGATGGGACCCGATCCCCCAGCAGGATGTCGAGGCGGTGATGCAGAAGATGGCGCCGACCACGATCGCGAACCTCGACGCGAATGCGCTCCAACTGGGCCATGACGCGTCGGCCGACGGCGTAATCTACGGCACCGTCGAACGCTACACGGAACGCGTCGGGATGGACTACTCGGCGGCAAGCCCGGCTGCGGTGGCGTTCTCGCTCAAGTTCGTCGATCTCAAGAGCAAGCAAGTCGTCTGGACGGCGAAGTTTGCCAAGTCGCAGGCGTCCTTGAGCCAGAATCTGTTTGACCTCGCCAATTTCGTGCAGCGTTCCGGGCGTTGGGTGCGCGCCAATGAAATCGCGCTCGAAGGCGTGAAGGAAGCGGTCGCCAATCTTCACGGCGATCTCAACCTGAGCCAGAACGTCAAGCGCTTCGAAACCGGTTCCTACGGCGAGCTCAAGTCCGGACAGCAGCGCTACAACACCGGCCCTCAGGGAATCTACTAGCAGGGGTGACCCCTGCACCCGGCATTAAGGCCGCGCGCCGATGGCGCGCGCGGCCCCTGCCAACGGCTCGATACTGCGCTGCCGTCGCCACGGCCACAAAAAATTGAGCCTGATGCGTTATTCCCAGGGCGAGTGCGGCTTCATCTTGAGCGCCTGCGCGACCGCCGGATGTACGACATGGCCGTCGAAGGTGTTGAGCCCGTGGCGAATTGCGGGGTTGTGCAGTCCGGCCCCGAGAATCCCGTGATCCGCGATCTCCAGCGCATAGCTCAGCGTCGCGTTGGTGAGCGCGTAGGTTGACGTGTGCGGCACCATCGCAGGCATGTTCGTCACGCAGTAGTGCACGACTCCGCCACGAATGAACGTCGGCCGCCCGTGCGTGGTCGGCGCGGAGGTCTCCGCGATTCCGCCTTGATCGATCGATAAGTCCACGATCGCCGCACCGCGACGCATCCGCGCCACCATCTTCGCGCTTATCAGCCGCGGCGCGCGTGCGCCCGGGACCAGCACCGCGCCAATCACGAGATCGCAGTTGGTCACTTCCTCGTCCAGAGTCGCGCGATTCGACATCACCGTGGTCACGCGCCCGCCGAGCAGGTCGCTCAGATAGCGCAGCCTGGTCGGATTGATATCCATGATCGTCACTTCAGCGCCGACGCCGGCGGCAACCCGGCATGCGTTCAGCCCCGCGATTCCCCCGCCTATCACCACCACCTTGCCCGGCCGCACCCCTGACGCTCCGCTGAGCAGCACGCCGCGGCCGCCGCTGCGCGCCTGCAGGCACCAGGCGCCGGCCTGAATCGCCAGTCGGCCCGCGACTTCGCTCATCGGCGCCAGCAGCGGCAAGCTTAGGTCTTCGAGCTGGATCGTTTCGTAGCCGGCGGCCGTCACCCGGCGGCGAAGCAACTCGCGCGAAAGACGCCGGTCCGCGGCGAGATGAAGATAGGTAAAAAGAATCAGCCCCGGACGCATCAGCGGATATTCCGGCGGCTGCGGCTCCTTGACCTTCAGGATCAGGTCGGCGCGCCGCCATACGCCGGGCGCGCCGGTTACGATCGATGCGCCCGCTTTGCGATAGTCGCGGTCGGCAAATCCGCTGCCGATGCCGGCGCCCGCCTGGACCGTCACGCGATGACCGTGCGCGCGCAGCGCGGCCACGCCCGCCGGAGTCAGCGACACGCGCCGCTCTTCGGATTTGATTTCGGTGGGAATTCCAACATTCATGTAGTCAGGTCCTCCGCCGGCGTGCGATCGGCCGATCTCATCCGCCTGCCATCGACGATACGGTGCATGGCGAGCGGCGGGCAATCGCGGCGGGTGCGGCCGCTAATGCTATCGACGCGCAACAGTCAAGAGTCGCGCGGATAACCGATGCCCGCGATGGTGCGAAGCGGAACTTGACAAGACTGAGTCCACTGCCTTTCATGAGCATTGATATGATCGCGATCGGCGTGGCGTGAAGCGGCCGCCAAGCGCGCAGCGATCACGATTCCGGGAGGAGTCATGGAGATCCCGCAGGGGCTGAAATATTCGAAAGAGCACGAATGGGTCGCGACTGAAGAAATCGTTGCGACCGTTGGAATCACCGATCATGCGCAAGACCAATTGGGCGAGATCGTGTTTATCGAATTGCCCGCGGTCGGCGACAAGGTCAGCAAGGACGATCCGTTCGGCGTCGTCGAGTCGGTCAAGGCGGTCTCGGATATTTACGCGCCCGTCACCGGAACCGTCATCGAGATCAACGAAGACCTGCGCGAAAGCCCGGAAACCGTCAACGAAGACCCGTACGGCGACGGATGGCTGATCAAAGTGAAAATCGCGGACCTGAGCGATCTCGAAGACCTGATGGACGCCGACGAATATGCCGAGCTGCTCGCGCGCGAGAAGGAATAGTCGCGCCGGCTCCGCTTCAGGCCGGCGGCCGGGAGCTTGCGCCGGAATCGGGAGCGCTCACCGTCGGGACGGCCTTTGACACCGAGATTCTAATCTTGCCGGCGCCCGCGGGAGGATTTATGAACACCATCAGGAACGGAGCCGACGCCGATGGCTCCATCGCGAACCCTTTCTGCGGACTCAACCCCTGAGAGAATTCGATCTCGCGCGGCGTCATCTCGCCCAGCATCTTGGCCGAGAGCTCGTTGCCGCAATCCACGCTCTGCCTGGCGATCGGATGCGCGCCGTCGCCAATCAGATCGGCGTCGATCTCGACCAGATGCAACGGACGCGTTCCGACGTTCTGCGCGTCGCCGCTTATCACCAACGCGACATGGCCCCCCTTGAGCGTGTAATACTCCGGGCGGACGTCATGCAGCGCCACCAGCATCGCGGGTACGATTGGACGCGCGAAGTAACCGCCGATTCGCGGCGCCTCGCTGAGCAGCCGCGCGCTGGCGGCGGGCTCGTTGCAAATGAGCGCGCTGGCGGCGAGGAAAACGATCGCAATGAAGAAAAACGTCGCGAGAAAAAACCCCGACGCATGAGTTGCTCCCGCTCGTCGTCGCCTCGGCGCTCTCATCGTCGCCGACCCGACCCAGTTGGAACCCCGCGGCTTTCGCCGGCGGCTGTGCGAATCGAGGCGCCGCCGCACGCGCAGCCGCCGGGCGCGCCGGTTTGAGCGCCGGGCGCGCAGCCGCTTCCGGCTCGGCCATCATGGTCGGGGCCTGGCGAGCCGGCGCGGATTCGAACTCAGCCGGCGCTTCGCCCACCTGCCATCCGCCGTCGTCGGGTTCGGGGCGCTCGAGTTCGTGCTCCGGCGGCGCGTCGCCGATTTCATTGCGCTCGTCGCTGAAATCGAATTTCAGGTTTTCGCCGGTGTCGGCTTTCTGCTCGCGGTCGCCGAAGGGGCGATTGAGAGGATCGCCGGCTTCCACTTCGCGCCGCTGTTGCTCGCGGCGAACTTCGGGCTCAGGCGGATTTGTTGGCCGCAGCTCCGCGCTGCGCTCGCGTTTGACTACGTCGCTTTCGACCGGAGACTTGAGCACGCCTGCGCGCGGCCGGGCGGCGCGGATGGTGCGCGCCGGCTCGGATTCACTCTCGGCAGCTTGTGGAGCCGCCTTGCGCGCTCTTGCTGGCACCGGGTCAGCGTTGAACACGTGGCCGCATCGCGAGCACTTGAAGGTCGGTGTATCGTCGGGCAGGACCCGTTCATCGATCCGATAGCGGGTGTGGCAACTGGAGCATTGAATTTCGATCATTCCACCACCTCACATCCCGCCGATGAAATTATCACACGGCAATGGGTCGCGCATCTTTTGTGCGCGCCGCGCAATGCCGATTCGGCCGCAATCCCGCGGAGCGTCGGTCAATGCGGATAGCCCTGCTGACGCGCCGCTTCGATAGCGCGGGCGGTGGCACCGAGCGCGATTTGATCGTTACGGCGCAAGGCCTGCGCGCGGCGGGCCATCAAATTTCGATTTTCGCAGGCGAGATCCGCGGCGCGACCGGCGACTGGGATATTCATCGCGTCGGCGCCGGCCCAAGCCTGGGACGCGCCCTGTCCCTGATGCGATTCGCATGGACTGCTGCGCCCGCGGCGCGCCGCGCAGGGGCCGAGCTGGTGCTGAGCTTCGCGCGATGCGTCGGCGCCGACGTGATGCGCTCGGGCGGCGGCGCGCACGCCAGTTACATCCGCGCGGCGCGGAAATGGCGCGGCGCGCTGGGTGCGTCTGCGATGCGTATCAGCCCGTATCATCAGGTGCAGATGCTGGTCGAGCGCCAGGCCTTCCGAAGTCCCCGACTGAAACGCGCGATCGCAGTGTCGAATTTCGTTCGCGACGATCTGATTCGCGAATTCGGCCTCGCGCCTGAAAAAGCGGTTACGATCTACAATGGCGTCGATCTCGATCGCTTCCGGCCCGCTGCCGATCCGTCCGAGCGTGCGGCTGTCCGCCGCAAGTTTGCAGTTCCGGCCAGTGCCCGGATGGTCGCCTTTGTTGGCAATGGCTTCGCGCGCAAGGGATTGGGATTCCTCATCGAAGCATGGCCGCTGGTCGCGGGCGGAGCGTTTTTGCTGGTGGCCGGCGCCGATCGAGCCGCCGGCAAATTCGCGCGCAGCGCCCGCGACCTCAACGTCGGCGCTCGAGTAGTCTTCGCGGGTCCGCAACCGAACGTCGAGGCGATCTTTCACGCAGCGGACGCGTTTGCGATGCCCTCGCTGTTCGAACCGTTCGGCAACGTCGTAATGGAAGCAATGGCGAGCGGATTGCCCGTGATGACCAGCGCGTTCTCGGGCGTTGCGGAGTTGATTCCGCCCTCGATGCGCGGGTTTCGAGTCGAGAACCCTGACGACGTGGGCGAAGTTGCACTTCGTCTCGGCGCCTTGTTTGACGCGCCCGCAAGTCTTGGCGCTGAGGCCCGCGCGACGGCTGCGAAATTCACCTGGACGCGCTACGCAAACCAATTGAACGCCCTGATTGATTCGATTGTTTGAATCGATAGGGTAGGGCGCGCGGCGCGTTTCTAGCCGGCGAGACCGTCGAACATTCCGCGCGCAATTGCGAGCCTGCGTTCCTCGCGCGCGATTCGACCGACGCCGGCGCCGGTCAATTGCGCAATCCGCAGCCGCGCCGTCGCGATTGCGTTCTTCAGGATCACCTCCAGGCTGGAATGCTTCTCATGGATCATCCGGCAGCGGCCGCGCTCGCGCGCAATTCTGATGAATCGTTCCCGATCGGCGCGTGCGGCGTCGACTTCGTGATAGACGAGCGCCTCCGGCGCGTATCCGATTCGAAAGCCCGCGCGCCGAATTCGAGCCGACATCTCGGTTTCCTCCTCGTGCCCGCCCGCGCCCGGACCGAGGCGCTCGTCGAACGGCCCCACTTGCTTAAGCACGCCGGCGCGAAAAGCCATATTCGCGCCGAGCACTCCGCGCACCTCGATTACTTCTTCGCCATGGTCGGCGATCGGCAGGTCGAGGTACACCGCCATCGGCCCAACCTTTTTTTCCGGGTCTTCGGCCGGCAGGATTCGCCCCTTCATCGCGGCGAACTCGCGATGGGTGTCAAAGAAACGCTCGACCGCCGCGAGATAGCCCGGCGCGACGATCAGATCATCGTCGAGGAAGACGAGGATTTCGCTGTCGCCGGCCGCATCCGCAATTGCGCGATTCTGAATGCGGCATTTTCCGGCGCGAGGTTCGTGCAGATGCTTGAACGCCGCGCCTTCGAGCGACAGCTCCATCGGCGCCGGCGTGCCGTTTTCGGCGATGATTAGCTCGCGCGAACCGGTCGCGAGTTCGGGCGCGAGGCTTGCCACCAGCCGCCGAATCGAGTCGGGCCTGGCGTGCGTCGCGACGATGACCGAGGTCTTCAATGCGCTTCAATCTTGACGCGGGTCGGAGCTATCCGCCTTGCGAAATCGCATGATGATATTTTCGTCCATCAGCAGGCTCGCGCTGGTCATGAACTTCAGCAGCTCACGATTGATTCTGCGCTGTGCCGGTTCTTTTGCGCGCCCGTAGAGCATCCACGAGAACCCCGCGATCAGCGGCCACAGAATCGGCGCAAGGATTCGCGACCGCAACTTGCGCCGGCTGCGCCCCAGCGCCTCCATCCGAAGTCCCACTCCCCATGCGATCCAATGCAGGTCGTTGAGGCCCATCACGTGCCAGTTGCGCCCGTCCGCGACGCGATAGCGGTACGCCAGCGGCGCACGCCTGCCCTTGTAGTAGCCGCTGAGCAAGTAATGTATTCGCGAACTGACGTTCAGGCGATTGGGCGTGGTGACGATTGCGACCGCGCCGGGCCGCATCACGCGCGCTATTTCACCGAGCGCGTGCGGGATGTCGGCGAGATGCTCGATCACTTCGAGCATCATCACCAGGTCGAAGCGCGCGGGCCGAAACGGGAGATCGCGATCGAGGTTGACCGCCACCCAGCCGGGTTTGCGGGTTCGATACTCGGTCGATACTACCCGCCATCCGCGCTCCGCAAGCAGACGGCTCGACAGGCCGTCGCCCGCACTCAAGTCCAGCGCGAGCGATGACGGCCCCGGCGCCGGCGCAAGCGCAATCGCGCCGCGAACCCGTTCACTCATCGTAACCGCGGATGGTGTTCCACTTTTTCACTTTTCACTTTTTACTGGCGCCGCGCGCTCAAGCTGGCCGAGCGAATATTGGAATCCCGTCTTGAATTGGAATCATCAGCCGGTTAAACCCTATACTCTTGCCCTGGCACGCGAGAGTGGCGGAATGGCAGACGCGCAAGGCTCAGGACCTTGTGAGCGCAAGCTCGTAGGGGTTCAAGTCCCCTCTCTCGCACCAATCCGCTTTTCACTTTTCATTGGCGCCGCGCGGCTGCGTTTTTCACTATTTCGCCGGCGCCGCGAAATCGCGGCGTGATCAATAGGCCGAAGGGATCGCGGTAGTCGAGTTCTTGTTGCCCGACGTTTCCGGTCCGTGGCATGCCTCGACATCCTTGATGCTGCCGCCGACGGCCGACGCGATCTCAGCATCGGAGCGGCCCGATTCCGTCTGCAACTTCACCACGTTGCAATCGACGTGGTCAGTGGATATCGAGCTGCAACCCGACATTGTGCCCGCCAGGAGCAACGTCCCAAGCGCGGCCGCCATACCCAATTTGCTAAACGCGTCAGCCATCGAAATATCCCCTCCGGAGTCGAATTCAACCCGTCCCCAAACATCGGGGCATGCGGACGATATTATTAACCGGCGCGCTTTTACAAGCCGCGTGATCGACGGGGCGCCTTGGCGTCAAAGCAGCGCGCTTGAGAGGTGACAGCGAGGACAATATGATTTGAGTCGAAGGGCGCGCCGCGCCCTTTTTTCGACGGAGCGCTTCCGGCATCGCGTAAAATATCGCACGATCGGCGGGGTCAGGATACTCACGGTGGATTTGGCCAAGACATTTGATTCGAAGTCCGCTGAAGAAAGATGGTTTCAGCAGTGGATCGATCTCGGCTACTTCAAGGCCGATCCCGCGCGCGAGGGCAAAGTCTTTTCGGTCGTGATTCCGCCGCCGAACATCACCGGTCAGCTCCATCTCGGCCACGCGCTCAACGTCTCGCTCCAGGACATCATCGTGCGCGCGCGCCGGATGCAGGGTTACAACACGCTGTGGCTGCCCGGCACCGATCACGCCGGAATCGCGACGCAAAACGCGGTCGAGAAGGACCTTGCGAAGGATGGCAAGGACCGTCATCTGCTCGGCCGCGACGCATTCATCGAGCGCGTCTGGCAATGGCGCGCGACTTACGGCGATCGAATCCTCAACCAGTTGCGCCGGCTTGGCGCGTCATGCGACTGGAGCCGCGAGCGCTTCACGCTGGACCCGGGTCTTTCGCGCGCCGTGACGAAAGTCTTCGTCGATCTTTACAACCAGGGTCTCATCTACCGCGCCAAACGGCTCATCAACTGGTGCCCGCGATGCGAGACGGCGCTGTCCGATCTCGAAGTCGATCACAAGGACGTGGCGGGCAGCCTTTGGTACATCCGCTACCCGCTTGCCGACGGCGCGGGCGCGATTACGATCGCAACCACGCGGCCCGAGACGATGCTGGGTGACACCGCGGTCGCCGTGAATCCCGGCGACGAGCGCTACAAGTCGTACGTCGGCAAGACAATTCGTCTGCCGCTGATGGGACGCGAGATAAAGATCATTGCCGACGCCGCGATCGATCGCGAATTCGGCACCGGCGCGTTGAAAGTGACTCCCGCCCACGACCCGGTGGACTTCGAACTGGGCAAGCGTCACGGCCTCGAGCAGATCGCGGTGCTCGACGGCAAGGCGCGGATGAACGAGAACGCGGGCGCGTATCGCGGGCTCTCGCGCGAGGATGCGCGCAAGCAAATCGTCAAGGACCTCGAGCACGCCGGCCTGCTCGAAAAGATCGAGCCGCATTCGCACGCGGTCGGGGTGTGCTCGCGATGCGACACGATCGTCGAGCCGATGCTCTCCGAGCAATGGTTCATGCGGACGCGCGAGATGGCCGACCGCGCGATCGAAGCGGTGCGCAAGGGCGACACGACCTTTCATCCGAAGTTCTGGGAGAACACGTTTTTCAACTGGCTGGAGAACATCCACGACTGGTGTATCTCGCGCCAGCTATGGTGGGGCCATCGGATTCCCGCCTACCGATGCGCCCGATGCGACCATCTGATTGTCGCGGCCGAGCGGCCGTCGCGATGCCCCGAGTGCGACGGTTCCGACATCATCCAGGACGACGACGTGCTCGACACCTGGTTCAGCTCGGGCCTGTGGCCGATGTCCACGCTCGGATGGCCCGACGATACGCCCGAGCTTCGCCGCTACTATCCGACCAGCCTGCTGCTGACGGGGTTCGACATCATCTTTTTCTGGGTCGCGCGCATGATGATGTTCGGGCTGGAGCTAACGGACAAGGTGCCGTTCAAGGACGTGTACATCACGCCGCTGGTGCGCGACGAACTCGGCAAGAAGATGACCAAGTCGAAGGGCAACGTCGTTGACCCGCTCGATTTGATGGAACAGTACGGCGCGGACGCGGTTCGCTTCACGCTGGCGCAGTTGGCGGCGCAGGGGCGCGACGTAATCCTGTCGCACGACAGATTCGCGGCGTCGCGCGCATTCGCGAACAAGATTTGGAACGCCGCGCGCTTCGTGATGATGAATCTCGACGGCGCGCCCGCGCCGATCGCGAAAGTTGAAATCGCGAAGCTGGGATTGGCCGAGCGATGGATTCTGTCGCGGCTGGACGACACGATTGGCGAAGTCAGTCGCGCAATCGACGCTTACGAATTCAACATCGCGGCGATGAAGCTGTACCAGTTCATCTGGCACGAGTTCTGCGATTGGTACATCGAGCTGTCCAAGGAGCCGCTCAAGGCCGGCGGCGAGCGGCAAGCGGCGGCGCGATGGGTGCTGGTGAACGTTTTCGACAAGATGCTGCGCTTGCTGCATCCGTTCATGCCATTCGTGACCGAGGAAATCTGGCAGGTGATTCGGCCGTATCTGGACGAGCCAAATCTCGCGGCGCATCTGCCGATCGCGAAGTATCCGGAGCCGTCGGCGAAGAATCCGCTGTCACCGGCGGAGGAAACCGCGATGAATCACTGCATCGAGGCGACCGAGGCGATCAACTCGCTGCGCTCGCTGCTCGGATGGCATCCGGGCCAGCGCGTTCGAGCGGTCATGAAGCGGGCTCGACTACGACGGTGACGAGAAGAATTCAAGTCGTGGCGCCCTTATGCCATCGACTCTGGCGAAACTGGAGAGTCGTCGATTACGATCCCCACTCTCGAATGCTCGCGTAGTATTCTCACGATTGGCTTGGGCAGATGTTGGAGTCGAGGCGCCTGAGGGTTACGACTTCGACGTCGCGAAACAGAAACTCCAAAAACATCTAGCGGAAGTAGAGAAGCACGCCACTCAGCACGAGGCGCGCTTGAACGACCCCAACTTCCTATCTAAAGCAGATCCAGCGACTATCGCTGAAGCCAGGGCGCGCTTCGTACATTTGCGGATTGAGCAGAGAGTGCTGACTGAACAAATGCGGCAACTCGGCGAAGGCGAATGAACTTCCTCTGTCGTCGCATGAGCCCTCCGTGTCATTCTGAGCGAAGCGAAGAATCCCGGATTCGGGTGCTCGCCTCCGCATTGTCGCCGGGATTCTTCGCTTCGCTCAGAATGACAACCAAGGGTTGTCGTAGGTATTCATGGAACTGTTCAAGCAATTCGATCCCACCGATCTGATCAAGCGGGCGCTGGCCGAGGACGTGGGGCAGGGCGATATCACGACCGCGGCGACCGTCGCGCCGGGCGCGATGGGCCGCGCGCGAATCGCCGTCAAAGAACCGCGGATGATTCTCGCCGGCGGCATCCTGATTGAGCCCGTGATGCGACTCGCCGGCGCCGAGCCCCGAATGGTTGCGCTCGCGCCCGAAGGCACTGAACTGAAAGCGGGCGATATTCTCGCGCAAATCGAGGGCCGGCTGGCGGGACTGCTGATCGGCGAGCGCACGGCGCTCAACTTCGTGCAACTGCTCTCGGGAATCGCGACCACGACGCGGGCGTTCGTCGATGCGATCGCGGGCACGCGCGCGAAAATACTCGACACGCGCAAGACTCATCCCGGGCTGCGCGTCGTCGAGAAGTACGCGGTCCGCGTCGGCGGTGGGCATAACCATCGCCTGGGCCTGGACAGCGGCGTGCTGATCAAGGAAAACCACATCGCGGCGGCGGGTACGGTGACGAAAGCGATCGAGGGTGCTCGCCGGGTAGCGCCGCACACGCTCAAAATCGAGATCGAATGCGAGACGCTCGCGCAAGTTGAAGAAGCACTTAAAGCCGGCGCCGATGCGATCCTGCTCGACAACATGACGCTCGACAACGTCCGCAAGGCGCGTGCGGTGGCGCCGGCAGACGTGCAGCTCGAAGTCTCCGGTGGCGTGACACTCAAGAACGTTCGCGCGATTGCGGAGGCGGGCGTCGATTTAATCTCCGTCGGCGCGCTGACTCACTCGGCGCGATTTCTGGATATCAGTATGAGAATCGACGCGGTCTGATTGGCGCCCCGCCTGACGCTACCGGGACTGCGGATTCGCTGAAAAAACTTAAAGTAATGCCTCAGAATCCATATCTTGCAAGCGAACGCGGCGCGCCCGGCCGCATCGGCTGGCGGATACATTATTTCGACGAAATCGACTCCACCCAGGAAGCTGCGCGCGAGCTGGCCGCGGGCGGCGCTGACCAGGGCACGGTGGTGATCGCCGAGCGTCAGAGTGCGGGGCGGGGCAGGATGGGCCGCACGTGGCATTCGCCACCCGGCGTCAATCTATACACGACGATAATCCTCCGTCCGCCGATTCCACTAGCCGACGTGCCACGGCTGGGGCTTGGTGGCCGGAGTCGCGACGGCGGAGGCGCTCGAGCGCGAGGCGCCGGGGATCGTTGCGCTCAAATGGCCCAACGACGTTTGGCTGCGCGGACGCAAGGCGGGCGGCATGATCGCCGAGGCGGTGACCGATGCGCGCCAGGAACTCGACTGCGTGCTGCTGGGAATCGGAATCAATATCAATCTCGCGGCAGAGGACATCCCGCCGGAGCTGCGCGACAAGGCGACCTCGATGCGTATCGCGACCGGGCATCGATGCGACCGGACTGCGATCGCCGATTCGCTTTTTAATCTGCTCGACTCCCGCTATATGGAATCCCTGACCCGCGGCTTCGAGTCGGTTCGTCCCGCCTGGGAACGCTACTCGGCGCTGACCGGCAAGCGCATCGCAATCGTGGACGGCGGGCGGCGCCAGTCGGGAGTGGTCAAGGGAATCGACGGGACAGGTGCACTGCTGCTAGACATCGGGGACCGGGTCGAGAGAATCGTCGCGGGCGAGGTGAGCGTGGAAGGGGCGTACGAGTAGGCCGTATGTGATCAACGCGAAATAAACTGCATCGAGCGGGAGCGCGGCGCCTAAGAATCGGCGCTGGTCCCGCCGGGCAGGCTGAGAGGTACTCTCTATGGCTGTGGAGGAAATCGGACGGCTTAGAACTATCGCAATCGTGGGCCAGGGCGGGACCGGCAAGACGCAAGCCGCCGACGCGATGCTCTTCACGGCTGGCGCGACGGCGCGATTGGGGCGGCCCGACGACGGCTCGGCGGCGATGGACTTCGAACCGGAAGAAACCAAGCATCACATTTCGATCAGTTCCGCGTTTAATCATCTCAACTGGAAAAAGACCGAAGTAATTCTCGCCGACACGCCCGGCTACGCCGCCTTCCTTCCGGAAACGATCACGACTCTGCGCGCGGTGGACGGGGTGGTGATGCTGATAAGCCCGGGGGCCGACACCAAGGTTGAATCGGAAAAAATCTGGGCCGCGACCGAGGAGCTGAAACTGCCGCGGATCGCGTTCGTGTCGCGGCTCGACCGCGAGCGCACCAGCTTCGACGCGGCGATGAAGGACCTCGAAAAGGTTCTCGGCGCGCGCGCGGTCGCGCTGACGATCCCGATTGGCGAAGAGCTCGGCTTCACGGGCGTGGTCGACGTGCTTGCGATGAAGGCGCTCACCTACGCCGACAGCAGCGGCAAATTCAAGGAAGAGGAATTGTCGGCCGAGCTGAAGGCCCGCGCGGAAGCGGCGCGCACCGCGTTGCTCGAGGCGGTCGCCGAGACCGACGACGCGCTGCTCGAAAAATATCTGGACAAAGGGACTCTCGACGACGGTGAAGTTCGCGCGGCGCTGCACGCGGCCGTGATCGGGCGCAAAATCACGCCGGTCTTCTGCGGATCGGGGACAAAGAATATCGGCATCGGGCCGCTGCTCGACGCCGTGACGACGTTTCTGCCCGCGCCCAACGAACGTCCGCCGGTGGAATGCCAGAATCCAGCGAGCGGCGAGCCGGTGAGCCGTCCCGCGGATCCGGCGGCGCCGTTCGCCGCGCTGGTGTTCAAGACGATAATCGATCCGTTTGCCGGCAAGCTCTCCATCTTCCGCATCGTTTCGGGCCACGCTCAGACCGACGCGGGTGTGTTCAACTCGACGCGAGAATCGAAGGAGCGCTTCGGCCAGTTGCTGCGGCTCGAGGGCAAGAAGCAGTCTCCGATCGCCAGCGCGATCGCGGGCGAGATCGTCGCGGTGGCCAAGCTGAAGGACACCACCACCGGCGACACTCTATGCGACGAGAAGGCGCCGGTGCTCGTGATGCCGCCGCTGACGCGGCCGGCGGCCGTGATGTCTTTCGCAATTCGTCCAAAGACCAAGGGCGACGAGGAGAAGTCGTCGGCGGCGCTGCAGAAGCTGATCGAGGAGGATCTGGCGCTGGAGATGCATCGCGATCCGCAGACCCACGACATCATTTTGTCGGGCACCGGCCAGATGCATATCGAAATCACGGTGGAGAAGCTGCGCCGGAAATTCAACGTGGACGTCGAGCTTCAGGCGCCGAAGGTTCCTTACAAGGAAACCATCAAGGGACGCGCCGAAGCGCAAGGCAAGTACAAGCGGCAATCGGGCGGGCGCGGGCAATACGGCGATTGCTGGCTCAAGATCGAGCCGATGCCGCGCGGCAAGGGCTTCGAGTTCGTCGACAACATCGTAGGCGGCGTGATCCCGCGCAACTTCATTCCGTCGGTCGAAAAGGGCGTGCGCAACACGCTGGTCGAAGGACATCTGGCGGGCTATCCGATGGTAGACGTCAGGGTTACCGTATTTGACGGCAGCTATCACGATGTCGATTCGTCGGACATGGCGTTTCAGATCGCAGCCTCGATGGGCTTCAAGGCGGCGCTGGAAAAGGCCAAACCGATCATCCTGGAACCGATCGTCGCGGTCGAAGTTGCGTGTCCCGATGAATGCATGGGCGACGTAATTGGCGATCTGAACTCGCGCCGCGGCAAAGTGCTCGGGATGGACAGCAAGGGCAATGGGCAGGTGATCAAGGCGCAGGTGCCGATGTCGGAGGTGCTGAAGTACGCGCCCGATCTGCGCTCGATCACGTCAGGCCGCGGCTCGTTCGAGCAGCACTTCTCGCATTACGAGGAGGCGCCGGGGCCGGTCGCGGAGAAAATCATCAAGGAGACGCTCGCGGCGCGCGAGGCTGCCGGCGCCAAATCGCACGCGCACGCCCACGCATAACCGAGCGGGGCAGGGCGGTGGGGCGGGTATTGCAAGGGCCGCCCGTCTAGTACAATCGGTGCCGGGTCAGCTCTGCGATGGCGCCGATAGGAAAAAGCCTGGTCTTGGCCGGTATCGCGATGGTGGTCGTGGGACTGGCGCTGTGGGGACTGTCGTCGGCGCCATATATCGGCAGGCTGCCGGGCGACATCTATCTCCGCCGCGGCAACTTCAGCTTCTATTTCCCGCTCGCCACCTGCATTCTTATCAGCATTGCCGCGACCTTGCTGTTTTCGCTGATGAGGCGTTGACGAATTGGCAGCGAACAAATCCGTAAGCCCGCATCGGCTTGCAGAGCGCAAGCGGCGCCGTCGCGAGTTGATCGCCGTCGGCGTGGCCGGCGCGACCCTGATCGCGTTCGTACTGGCGCAGACCGAGTTGCCGCCGCTTACGCGTCACACGTCGCTGGCCTCGAACCTGGCGGTCATCTCGCTCTTCAACCTGAGTTTTTTGCTCCTGGGATTGATGCTGTTCCTGGTCGGACGCAATCTCGCCAAGGTCATCTTCGAGCGCCGCCGCGGATTGATTGGTTCGAAATTCCAGGTCCGGCTGGTCGCGGGATTCATCGCCGTCGCGCTGATCCCGAGCGCGTTCCTGCTGTACGTATCGGGCGTGTTCCTGCACGAGGACATCAACAGCTGGTTCAATCCCGAGTACCAGCAAATTCTCAACGACTCGCTCGAGATCGCCAAGACCTACTATCTGAACTCGGCCAACAACGCGTCGCATTTCGCCCGCGTGCTGGCGGGGGAGATCTCGGAACAGGGCCTGCTCGCGCCGCAAAAGCGCGACGAGCTGAAGTCGTTCATCGCCAAGCGCCAACAGGAATACAACCTCGGCACCATCGAGGTGTTTTCCGCCGATCGCAAGCTGCTGCTGATCGACATCAGCCCGAAAACTCCCACCGGCATCGGCGCGTTACCCGATTCCCCGATTATCTCGCAAACGCTGAGGGGACAGGCGCTCACTCGCACCGACCGGCTCGGCAGCGCCGACGTAATCCGCGGCTCTGCGCCGATTTACGTCTCGAGCGAAACCGACAACGTGCTGGGCGCGGTGCTGGTCGACTACTATCTGCCGCAGAGCCTGGCGACGCGCGCGACCAACATTTCGCGCGTATCCGAGGACTACTTCCAGCTGCGAATTCTTCGCCAGCCCATCATGAACAGCTACCTGCTGACGCTGGTGCTGATCGGGCTGGTGGTGGTGACGCTGGGGAGCTGGTTCGGAATGTTTCTTGCGCGCGGAATCACCGGCCCGATCAAGCTGCTCGCACGCGGGACGCAAGCGGTGGCAGGCGGTGATCTCAATTTCCACATCCCCGCCGTAGGCGACGACGAGATCGGGCATCTGGTCGATTCCTTCAACCAGATGACCGCCGACCTGCGCGCTTCCGCCGCGGAACTCGAACGCCGGCGCCAGTACACGGAGACTCTGCTGCGCAACGTGTCGGCGGGCGTCGTCGGGCTGGACCACGACGGCGTCGTCACCACGATCAATCCATGCGCCGAGCGGCTGCTCGATCTGAGCGCCGCCGCGGTCATAGGCCGCAACTACCAGGGAGCGTTCCCGCCCGCGCTGGCGCGCGTGCTCGACGACGTGTTCGCCTTCGCCACGCGTCCCCGCGAGGCGCGCTCGACCGTCAAGCTCGAAGCCGCGGGCGGCGAGACCGAGCTGATGATGACCGCCAGTCCGCTGGGCGAGACCCCCGACGAGCCGGCCGGAACGGTGCTGTTCTTCGAGGACGTCAGCCAGATAGCCAAGGTCGAACGGATGGAGGCGTGGCGCGAAGTCGCGCGCCGGATCGCGCACGAAATCAAAAATCCATTGACGCCGATCCAGCTGTCAGCCGAACGGCTTCGGCGTCAGCTCGGCACGCGCCCGGGAATCGAATCCGCGCTGGTCGAGGAATGCACGCGAACGATCATTGGCGAAGTCGAGGATCTGAAGCGGCTGGTCAATGAGTTCTCGGCGTTCGCGCGGATGCCGCATCTCAATCCGGTTCCCGGTGATATCAATGCGCTCGCCGGCGAGACCGTCGCAAATTTCCGCGCGGCGCATCCCAACGTCGAGTTCGCGCTCGCACTCGACCCCGCGATTCCGCTCATCCCGATCGATCGCGAAGCGCTCAAGCGCGCGCTGGTCAACCTGCTCGACAACGCCGTCGCCGCCGTGACCACCATCAACCATAACGGCGCTGGTCCGTTGATAGAGGTGCGCAGCCATCGGCGGACTGACAATTCAATCGTAACCCTCGAAGTTGCGGACAACGGCCCCGGCATCGATCCACGCCTGCGCACGCGCATTTTCGAGCCCTACTATTCGGGCAGAAAAGGCGGCACCGGCCTTGGCCTCGCGATCGTTTCCGCGGTCGTAAGCGACCATCACGGCTTCGTGCGGGTGATCGACAACCAGCCGCGTGGAAGTAGATTCGTGCTCGAGTTTCCTGTAAAAGACCTACAATTCGCAAAGGCGACCGGCTGATGCGATCCTTGCCGCGTTGCAGCAAAACGCGATTCCCGGAGAAAATTTGACGTGAATGAGACCGTGTTGGTGGTCGATGACGAGGAGCGGATTCGGTCTGCCTTGCGTGGAATCTTGAGCGATGAAGGCTTTCGGGTTGTCGATACCGGCGACGCCCCCGCTGTGATGGAACTGATTGCGCGCGAGAATCCTGCGATCGTTTTGCTCGACGTGTGGATGCCCGATGTGGACGGCATCGAGTTGCTGCGGCGGATCAAATCCGAACAGCCTCGCGTCCCGGTGATCATGATTTCTGGCCACGCCAATATCCAGAGCGCGGTCGCGGCGACCAAGCTCGGCGCCGCCGATTTTATTCAGAAGCCGTTCTCGGTCAGCGGATTGCTCGCTTCGATCGCGCGAGCGCTCGAAGGTGACTCCGCGGGCCCGGATCCGTCCAATCCGCGCGGCCTGAGCGCGGAAGTGCGCGCCGCCGGGCGTAAAGCAATCCGCGCCGGCGCGACCCCGCAGCGAACCGTCGCGCGTTCGATCGTGATGGGCGGGCAGGGGCTGCACACCGGCCTCAAGACCGGCGTCATACTGCATCCGGCGCCGCCGGGATTTGGAATCGTATTCACATCGCTCGCCGACGAGACTGCTATTCCAGTCCGCTTCGAGAACGTCACCGACACCGGCTACAACACCACGCTGACCAGCGGCGGCCGCTCGGTCCGCACCGTCGAACATCTGCTGTCGGCGCTGCACGCGTTTGGAATCACCAACCTCCTGATCAAGACCGACGACGAAGTGCCCGCGCTCGACGGCTCGGCGCTCGAGTTCTGCAAACAGATTGGTGAAGCCGGACTCACCGAGCAGGACGCGACCGTCGAACCGATCAGAATCAAACAGAAGATCGTGATCGGCGAGGAAGGCGAGGGCCACGAGTTTGTAAGGGCCGAGCCCGCCGACCATCTGATCATCGACTACACGCTCGATTACCCCAAACCGATCGGCATCCAGCAGTTGCACTTCGAACTTACTTCGCCCGACGCATACACGCGCGAAATCGCACCGGCGCGCACCTTCGGCTTCGTGCGCGAGTTCCGCAAGCTCGCCGAATTTGGCCTCGCCAGCGGCGGCCGCCTGGACAACTTGATCCTCGTCGATGACGACAAAGTGGTTAACACCACGCTTCGCTTCCCCGACGAATTCGCGCGCCACAAGGTCCTCGATCTGATGGGCGACCTCTATCTGCTCGGGCGTCCGTTGCATGCTCATGTCACCGCGTCGAAGACCGGGCATTCCGACAACCTCGCGCTGGTCAAGGCGATTTACGCGTCGCTTCAGAGCTGAGCCGGGCGCGAACAGCCGCGCCGGTTGATCTGATTGCGCGAACCTTCCGCATGAACCTCAAGGGAAAAGTTGCCCTGGTAACCGGCGCGGGCCGCCGCGTCGGCCGCGCGATCGCGATAAAATTTGCCGGCCACGGCGCCTCGGTCGCAGTTCACTACCGCAGCTCGCACGCCGAGGCGGACGCAGTCGTCGCCGAGATCGCGGGGAAGCGCGGCAAGGCGCGGGCATTCCGCGCCAATCTGGATAACGTCGCCGAAATCGAGAAGATGATCGCGAGCGTGCTCGACGCCTTCGGCCGAATCGACATCCTGGTCAACTCTGCTTCGGTCTTCGCGCGCACGCCGCTCGATAAAATCACCGAGCGCGACTGGGACACAACCCTCGATACCAACCTGAAGGCGCCGTTCTTTTTGTCGAAGTTCGCAGGCGCTGCGATGCGCCGGACTGGCGCCGGGAAAATCGTCAACATCGGCGATTGGGCCGCGACCCGGCCGTACAAGGACTACCTGCCCTACTCGGTGTCGAAGAGCGGACTGATTGGGCTGACGCGCGCGCTCGCCAAAGAACTTGCGCCCGAGGTTCAAGTGAACTGCATCGCGCTGGGCATGGTGGCGCCGCCCGAAGAATACAGCAAGCGCGAAGTGGAGCGGCTGGTCAGCGGCACGCTGACAAAAAAAATGGGCTCGCCGGAAGATGTCGCCCGCGCCGTAATCTTCTTTTGCGAGTCCACCGACTTCGCCACCGGCGCGACGCTGGCGCTCGACGGCGGCCGCCTCCTCGCCTAGCAGGCTGTTGAAAAAGTAATTTTCAACGCCTGCTTCCTCTCTCTTGTCTCCCCCAGAGGGGGAGATGTTGTGGGTAAGAAGCCATCTTTTACGCAGGGTGTTGAATGGTTCGAGACCCGAACCGCCCTTCGATTTGAGTTCTTCAACGCCCTGCTAGGGCTCCGCCTGCTCCGTCTCAGGTTTCGCGCCCGGCGGATTCTTGAACTCGATCTTCGCGCCCTTGGCGATTTTCTTGAGCAGCGCCTTCACCGCCGCGTCCTCATTCTCGTCGAGGATGAACATCGCGACTTTCGCCTTCACCTCGGCCAGCGGCGCAATCGTTTCGCCGCGCCGCGAAGTCACTTTGATAAAGCTGTAGCCGAGATTCGACTGGAGGATTTGCGTCAGCTGCCCGACCGGCGTCGCGAACACCATCTTGTCCACCACCGGTGGCAACTGCCCGGGCCGAAAGTAGCCCAGATCTCCGCCCTTCGGCGCAGATTCCGTGTCCTCGGAGTTTTGCTTTGCGAGCGCGGCGAAGTCCTTGGTCTTGAGCGCTTGCTTGTACAGCTTGATTATCTTTTCCTGCGCCGTTTTCTTCTGCGCGTCGGTCGCGTTGGGCGGAAACTTCACGGCGATATGCGAGAGTTGCACCTCGCCGGGATCCTTGACGAACAGATCGCGATGCTGGTCGTAGTAATCCTTGATCTGCGCATCGGTCGGCTGCACGTGATGCTCCCGGAATTCGTCGTCGAGCATTTTCTCGATCAGCATCGACCCCCGCACCGCGTTCATCAACTGCGCGTCCGGGGCGCCGTTCTGGGCGACTGTCTGGCCTTCCGCCCCTCCGATCTGGAACTCGCGCGCGCGCTGCGCCACTTCGGCGTCGGGAAAAGTGATCTTGCGTTTCTGCGCCTCCTGCAGCAGTAGTTGGCGGTTGATCAGGTTTTCGCCCGCATCGCGAAACACCGCATTGGATTCCTCGGTGCTGGTCGCGTTGACCATCCGCCCTTCGGTCTTCGCGTAGTCGGCGATTTCCGCCGCCGTAATCGCGGCGCCGTTGACTGTAACCACCACCGGGTCTTTCGGATCGGGCTTGACCAGGGGAATGATGCCGAGGAAGCGTTGCTGCCAGTTGAGTCCTGACTGACCCAGTTGCGCGTGGCCAGGATGCGCGGTGGCAACAACGAAAGCGATACCGATCGCGACAATCAGGCGGGCAATCGGTTTTCGGCGCGAGAATGGATGGCAAATGTGCATCGATTCAAAACTCCCAATCGGTCCCCGGCCGGCGAGGGCAGGGTGCTCGATGAACCCACGGCGTATACTCGGATGCGCCTCGGCGTCAAGGGAACTGTTTTGATTCACGGCCGCATCCTGGCAGGGGGAGATTCGCGATGGCGCAATTGCGCACGGTGAGCACGGTCTGCGCGATAGTCGCGAGCGTCGTCGCGATAGCCGCGGGCTTCATCCTGTTTTTTCTGTTCGAGCCGCCGTTTCTTGCGTCGATTTTTCTCGCCTCGGCCCTAATCGCGATCGGATGCTTCCTGCTGGCCGGCATCGCCGCTTACTTTGGCCCCTGAACCGCGCTCGCACTGCGCGGAATGAGTGCGGGACCGTAAGCCGTCTTGCACGGTGGCCCCGGCGCGAAGTAGTGCGCGATTTCAGGCGTGTCGCCGCGCATGAAGATCAGGCTCGACGAGCGCGTGCCGTAATTCTCGAGATGCAAACACAGCGCGTTGGACCGTCCGCCTGCGGCGGTGCCGAGCGCGCCGGCGCCGATTCGCGAATCGAGTTGCGTATTGTGATCGGCCAGGATCGCCCCGAGCGCGCCGCGCTGTCCGATCGGATCGCGCTGGAAATCGGCACGATTGCCCAGTTCTGCGAACTTGCCATACGACGCGCTTATTTTCGGACATTCGAAATCATCCACGTCGAGATTGGTCAGCAGATGCAGCCCGGGCTTGAGGGCGATAACTTCGATCGAGGCGCCGCGGTTGTAAGCGACGAATCCCTCGGTCCGCGAGACCATCAGCAGGTTGAATGGATTGTAGTCGGAGCCGCGCTCGCGGGCGGCGAACTCCGCCGCTTCCGCCGCGGTCCGGCGCCGCAAAGCGTCCAGGCACAGCCACCCGCGCGATCGCGCATCCGGATTTCCGCCATTGCCGGCGCGCCGATTCAGCAGCCCCGCGACAATTCCATACTCGCTGATTCCGAGCCAGGTGCCTCCCGCCTTGAGATCTTTGCCGCCGACTACGTGCGGCTTTTCGAGCAAAGTAGTCGGCTCGCCTGCTGGGCGATCGAGGAATTCATCGCGATTCGCGGCGATCACCACCGGAAATTCGCGTATCGTTGTCGCCTGAAAGTAAATCGCCAGCGTGCACATCGATACAAAATTGGCAGCCCGCCGCCCCTCCGCACAAGGGCCCATCCTCGCCAGCGGCCTGCACCCTTGACTGTATGTTATTGTATACAGCACAATACAAGCATGTCGGAAGTAATTACGATCCGGGTTGACCGTAAGACTAAGACTCGCCTTGAAAAACTCGCCACGGCGATGGCGCGGACCAAGTCCTACGTCGCGGCCGAGGCGATCTGCGCGTACATCGATTTGAACGAATGGCAAATCGCGGAGATCAGAGCCGCGCTCAAGGAGGCTGACGCCGGTGACTTCGCAAGTGAAGCAGAAGTCCAGGCGGTGAAGAGGAAGTGGAGGCGCGGTGCGGGTCAGATGGCTTAGGCGCGCGCTCCGCAATCTCGACGAGGAAGCCGAGTACATCGCACGCGATGACCCCAATGCGGCGGCGCGAATAGTGGACCGTATCGCGACAAGCGTTGAGCGACTTGCCACCCATCCGGCCCTGGGCCGAACCGGACGGGTTCCCGGCACCCGCGAGCTGGTGGTGAGCGCGACGCCGTACGTCGTTCCGTACCGGGTGCGCAGTGAGACCGTGGAAATCCTGCGCGTCTTTCACGGCGCCAGAAAATGGCCCGCGAAGTTCTAAGCGTCTCTGCTTCGTGATTCGTTCTCCTGAACTAAAAAATGTTTCACGTGAAACGTTTTCGTAGAAACCCCAGCAGCACAGCACCATTTCCGAGCACATTTGAAAAAAGTGACTGCCATTGCACCTGGCCGGTATTACGCCCGAGAGAAAAAGACGCGCCGCGCGGATTTTTCGATTCGTTACCGGGTGCAGGGGTCACCCCTGCCGCCCACCGCGCAGGTGATTCTTCCGTGTCATGCGCGCCTTAACGGCGGGGCAGGGCTTAATACTGCGGTGCAGGGGTCACCCCTGCGGTTTCCTCGGCTCAACCAGCCGTGATATTTAATCTGATTCGCGCAGCGCGCGCCCGCTTTCAGCTTCCGGCGTCGAGGAGGATGGATGTTTTCATCGATCGAGGACGTAATCGAGCGATTCGCCAAAAACAATTATATCGCCAGCCGGCGAATCGCGACTGTCATCTACCTGGCAAGTGAACTGCGCAAGCCCATCCTGGTCGAAGGCCCCGCCGGCGTCGGCAAGACCGACCTGGCCAAGGTGCTGGCCGCATCGCTCGGCTTCGAGATGATCCGTCTTCAGTGTTACGAAGGCCTCGACGAGGGCAAGGCGCTTTACGAATGGGAGTACGCCAAGCAGCTCCTCTACACCCAGATTCTCAAAGACAAAATCAGCGAAGTGCTGGTCGGCGCCAAGGGCTTGACCGAGGCGGTCGATCGAATCGCGGCGCAGGACGAAGTCTTTTTCTCCGAGCGCTTCGTGTTGCCGCGGCCGCTGCTCAAGGCTATTTCCAGCGAGCAGCCGTCGGTCCTGCTGATCGACGAGATCGACAAGGCCGACGCCGAGTTCGAAGCGTTCCTGCTCGAGTTGCTCTCAGATTTTCAGGTGACCGTGCCCGAACTCGGCACGCTCAAGGCCAAGCATATTCCGCTGGTCGTGCTGACTTCGAACAACGCGCGCGAAATGTCCGACGCGCTCAAGCGTCGATGCTTGCATCTGTACATCGATTTTCCCGATCGCGCGCAGGAACTCGCGATCGTCAAGCTCAAGGTCCCCGAGGCCGCCGCCAAGCTCGCCGAGGAAGTCGTGACCGTGGTGCAATCGCTGCGCAAACTCGATCTCAAGAAAACCCCCGGCATCAGCGAAACGCTCGATTGGGTCAAGGCGCTGACTCTGCTCAACGTGAACAGTCTCGATCAGGAACTCGTCACCGAGACGCTCGACACCATCGTCAAGTACGAGGGCGATGTGCGCAAGGCGCAGGAAGAGCTCAAGGACTACGTGCGCCGGGTGCGCGCGCGTCGCGGCACCGAGGCCGGCAGCGACAAGGATTTGCTAAATTGAGCGCGCGGCGTGTCCGAGCGGTCATCCTGAGCCCGGCGACGGCTCCCGAAGATTCAAACGGGTAGCAGGGTAGGGCGCCACAACACCATGCAAGAAAAGCTCGTCGAATTTGCCAACCTGCTGCGCGAGAACGGCGTGCGCGTCTCGCTGGCGGAGACGCTCGACGCATTCAGCGCCTCCGAAGTCACCGGACTCGCCGAGCGCGACGCGTTCCGCGCGGCGCTGCGCGCCACGATGGTCAAGCGGGCAGGCGAATTGCCGGTGTTCGAGGAACTGTTCGATATCTACTTCTCCGGCCTCGGCGAGATAATCAAGCAGGCGAGCGAGGCCGTGCAGAACGCGCTCTCGATGTCGGATCAGGAATTTCAGAAATTCCTCGATCAAATCGAGAAGATGCTCAAGAAAGAGGGCAAGAATCTTTCCGAGCTCGCCAAGCAGTTGCTGCAGAACAACTCGGGCGAGATGGAGCGGAAGATCCGCGAGGCCTCGCGCGCCGTCAAGCTCAGTGGGATCGAGCGCACGATCGAGGAGAACTATTTTGCGCGTGCGCTCGCCCGCCAGCTCGGGCTGGACAAGATCGAAGCCGAGATCAAGCAACTGCGCGAGCAGCTCGAGAAGATGGATATCGGCGCCGAGCTCAAAGCCAAGATGGAAGAGTACCTTGAGCGCCGCCTCAAGGCGCTCGACGACATCATCCGCCGCTACGTCCGGATGGAGCGCGAGAAACGCGACATCAAGCAGAAGGAAGATCAGCGCCTCAACCAGATCGGCGAGAAGAGTTTCTATTACCTGACCGAAGAAGAACTCAAGAAAATGAACGAGGCGGTAACGCGCCTGGCGCAGCGCCTCAAGAACGTGATCACCGTGCGCCGCAAGCGTTCCAAGAAGGGCCGCTTCGACATCAAGCGCACTCTTCGCCAGAACCTCGAATACGGCGGCGTTCCGTTCAAGCTCCGCTTCGAGAAGCGCAAAAAAGAGAAACCGCAGGTGGTAATCCTGTGCGACGTTTCGGATTCGGTGCGCAACGCGTCGCGATTCATGCTGCAGTTCGTTTACTCGCTGCAGGATCTCTACTCGCGGGTGCGCAGCTTCATCTTCGTCGCCGACATCGGAGAAGTGACCGAATGCTTTCGCAACAATGACGCCAAGGAAGCGCTCGACGTCGCGCTCACCGGCGATATCATCAACGTGTATGCGCATTCGAATTTCGGCTACGCGTTCCGCAACTTCGTCACCGATCACCTGGGCGCGGTCAACAAGCGCACCACCGTCATCGTGCTCGGCGACGCGCGCAACAATTACAATCTCCCGCACGATTGGTGTTTGCGTGAAATCCGCCAGCGCGCCAAAAAAGTGATCTGGCTTAATCCTGAAAGCCGCAATACCTGGGGCTTCGGCGACAGCGAAATGGATCGCTACGCCCCGCACTGCGACCTGGTGGAAGAGTGCCGCAATCTCAACCAGCTTTATCGGGTGGTCGATCGCTTGGTCGCAGGCTGAGGGACTCGACCCTCGCGGCTGCGCAGCTTGTTCGGTTGACCACACGCCGTCTTTGGGCCAAGATATTTTCTCGGGGCGACGTGCGGGATTTCGACTCCAGGCCGCGCGCGCTCGAACGAGAGGGGTTGAAGAGCCCGTCTATGGCTGGTCACAGGGAAGACTTCATTTTGATGATCGTAGGCGGGATCACGCTCGACCCCTCGACCAAGATGCCCATCGTTGTCCTCAAGGATCCCGACAACAAGCTCAACCTGCACATCTGGATCGGTCCGCTCGAGGCCACCGCGATGGCCACCGAGCTCGAGGGAATCAAGCCGCAACGCCCGATGACCCATGACCTGCTGCGCAATCTGCTGGTCGAGCTCGGCGCGACAGTCGAGTTGGCCGAGATCACCGAGTTGCGCGAAAACACCTACTTTGCGCGGATTCAGGTCAAGACGCGCGAGGGCAAAGCGGTCGAAATAGATTCGCGGCCGAGCGACGCGATCGCCCTGGCCCTGCGCACCAAGTCGCCCATCTACGTGGCCAAGAAGGTGCTCGAAGCTTCCAGCGAGCTCCACGAATCCCAGGGCGAACAGCAGACTTCGGATCAGAACCTCGCCGGTGTGTCGCGCGACAAATGGTCCGAGATCCTCGAGCGGATGTCGCCCGAAGATTTCAAATACAAGATGTAGCCGCGAGCGCGCCAAACCCCTTTGATCCTCTGCCGGGCGGCGCCCGCTGGAGCATTCGATGCCGCCGACTACCCATCGCCGCAAAATAACCCAAAAAGAACTCAAGGCGCCCGACGAGCTCACGACGCTGGTCGATAGCGCGCGCGATTTCCTGGTCAACAATCTAACCCAGGTGCTGATCTCAACCGCGGTTGTCGTCATTGTCGGGGCGATCGCGGTTGGCGCGTACTATTACGAGCGCCATCGCGACAACATTGCGTCGGCCCGGTTCTATGACGCCATCACCGCGCTCAATGGCGGGCAGAACAAAGCCGCCGAAACCCAGTTCCAGCAGCTCGCCGAGCAAGAGCCGGGCCGCCGGCTCGGACGCCTCGCGCGCTTCTACATGGCGAGCGCATATCTGGCCGATGGCGATCTGGCGAAGGCGCGCGATTCGCTGGTTTCATTTCTCGCCGAAGAGCGTGACCCGCTGTTCCGCAGTCTAGCGCTGACCAACCTCGCGGTGGTTTACGAGCGCATGGCGGATTGGAAGAAAGCAGCCGGCGCTTATCAACAGGCCGCAGCCGATCCGGGGCCGGAGCAGGCGAGGGCGGAGCTGGACGTCGCGCGGATGCTGGTGAAATCGGGCGACAAGCAGGGTGCGATCGCCGCCTATCGCGGCTTTCTCGCCGCCCATCCGTTCGCGCAGCAGCGCCAGGACGTGACGGAATCGCTGGCGCTGCTCGGCGCACCCGCCGAGCAGGCGCCGCCTTCAGCCGCGGCGCCGGGTCCCCATCCGATAGCCGTTCACTAATGCTTGGCGGCCGACGCCGATTTCTCCCCGAGCTCCGAGTTGATGACGAACTCCATGACCTTTCCGTCGGGCAATCCCACTACCGGTATTCCGTTGACGAAAAAGGTCGGCGTCGAGGTGACTCGAAGCGAGTTGCCGTCGTTCTGATCCTGCTTCACGCGAACCTCGGTCTGCGGACTGTCCATGCACGCCTTCAGTGAAGGCTGGTCGAGCTTCTGAGCGCTGGCCAGCTTGTTCACCTTCTCCTGCAGGTTCTGCGGGTTGATCGTTCCCTGGTTCGTGTAGAAGTAGCGGGCGAAGTCCCAAAACGCCGCCGGATTCTGGAGCCGCGCGCACTCGGCCGCCTCCGCGGCTTTGAGCGCCCACAGATGCGCGTTGAGCGGATAATTTTTGTAAATTACCTTCACCTTGCCCTTGTAAGTCGTGTTGACCAGGGTCTCGATCACGCTGAACGCATGTGCGCAGTACGGGCATTCGAAGTCGGCAAACTCAACGATCGTCACCGGAGCGTCTGCCGGTCCCAGCGTCGGCCGATCGTCCAGGCTCGCGGCGCCCATGTTGACTCGTCCCCACGGGTCCGTGCTGGTGTCGATAAACTGGCCGATGATCACCTTGCTTTCATCTTTGTCGAAAAACAGCGTCGTGCCGATCCTCTGCCCCTGTTCGTTGCTCACGGCCAGCTGGCGTGAGAGCAATCCGTCCATTGTCGTCTTAAAAGCAGGGCCCAGCGTGATTAGTCCCGCGCTGGGGATCTTGAAGTGCTTCTGCAGCCAGGTCTTGAGCGCGGCGTCGCCTGCGGGATCGGTGGCGACCGCGCCGGCGCTGGCAGGGGAGGCCGCTGGCGCGTCCTGCGCGAGCGCTGCACCTCCGGCGCCCAGCAACCCGATCGCGCCAACTAACGCGCAGATGACTCGCATGTTTTTGCCGCAGCGTAACTTCGCATAAGAAGTATTATGTAAACTACGCACTATGGCTGAAAATCGAAAAAGACCTGAAATCATTAGGTACTCCAACCCTCCCCGTTTCGAGTGTTTTCTTATCGGGCTCAGATTACGTGGTGCTCTTCGGCGATGAAGAACGCGGTGCGCGAATGATCGATAAACTTGCGTTCGTCTTCGAGCGCGGCGGCGACTTCCTTGCTCGCCATCGCAGCCTCGAGCGCCTTCCAATCATCGAACCATAACTCCGCGACACCGTCGAACGCAGGCTGGCGCTCGCCGAGGGCGCGATGAATCGTGTGGCTCTGAACGTATTTGCGGCAACCTGGAATGCGGCCCGCGATTGGACCGTGGGTGTCGCGCCAGTAACGATGAAATTCCTCGTTGCTCAGGCGCGGCAGCTTGCTGATGCAATAAACGATCTTGACCATTGCGAATTAATGCTCCCGATGAAGAGTGAAAATAAAAAGCGAATTTGGCACAGTTTTAGCTAATCGCGGCCGCTGCGTACAGCGGCTGATTCCTTCGCGGGTTTCGTTGTCGCGGGCTTGCGGCCCAGCGCGCGCAGGGCCCTGCGCGCTACGAAATTGCGCGGCTCGATCTTTAGCGCCTCCTCGTAGTAGCCAACCGCATTGGCGCCTCGTTCCAGC
This sequence comes from uncultured delta proteobacterium, assembly GCA_963813785.1. Lineage (GTDB taxonomy): Bacteria > Desulfobacterota > Binatia > Binatales > Binataceae > Binatus. Next base: position 350,550 of record CAWFAJ010000012.1, read on the forward strand.
CCCACCGCGCATCGCCCCATCGCGATCAGCAGCTCGATACCGTCGGCGCCGAATTCACGCGCGCGCTTGAGCGCGGCTAACGCTTGCGCAAATTGTTCCTGCTCGGCAAGCGCAAAGCCAAGTCTCAAAATGGCCTCCGCGTTCAGCGGGTCGAGTTCGAGCGCGTCGCGATACATCGACAACGCCCCGCGCCTGGCTCCCTTCTGATAAAGATCGCGCGCCGCGGCGGCCATCCGCGCGCCCTCCTCGGTCCATCCCCGCGATTCGACTTCCACGGTGATCTCGCCGTGCGATACTTCCGCCTTGACCAGTTTGAGCTTGTCGCCCAGGTATTCGCGCAGCCGCGCGAGAACCGCATCGCCGTTGGTTTCAGGCGACTCAAGGAATGCCAGCCCCACCGGATCGCCCACGTGATCGCTTCGCCGGATCACGAGCGATCGGCGTGCGCGCATCCTTCTCGGCGGCCTCTGTCCGTCAGACGCGCTCATTGGGATCGAAGAGTTTGCGATATTCGTCGAGCGCGAAGCGGTCCGTCATCCCGGCTATGTAGTCCGCCACCGCGCGTGAAATCGGCTCGCCGTAACGCTCCGCACGCGCGACCACGTGCTCGGGCATCTGTCGCGGCTCGGTCATGTAGGTTGCGAAAAGCTGCGCCAGCACCCTGCCCGCTTTCTCGGTCATTCGGCTGACCCTGTAGTGCCGATACAGGCGATCGCGCATCACCTGCTTGATTTCCTCGACCTTCGCGCCCATCGCGGAGCCGAAACACGCCAGCGCCCTGCCCGCCTTGCGCACGTCCTCGACGCTGCGGATCTTGTTGCGCTCCAGCTCGCCGGCGAGATTGGTCATCAAATCGGTGGACATCGCGTCGATCATCCTGATGACCGTCTGATAACGGACCACTCGCATCTCGGCCCCCGCATCCGCGTCGCGCGCGGCCGCCGCCGATTCTCTGAACAGCGCCGACTGATTAAGCTCCTCGACCGTCAGCATCTGCGCCTTCAGTCCGTCGTCAACGTCATGCGCCAGGTACGCGATTTCGTCCGCCAGATCGACGATTTGCGCTTCGAGGCATGGGTATGTGCTCGCGTCAAACTCCTGCGCTGCCGGGCGATCCTGAAAGTGCGAATGCTTGACGATTCCCTCCCGCACCTCGAAGCTCAGATTGAGTCCGCGAAAATTCGGGTAGCGGATCTCGATCCAGTCCACGGTGCGCAAGCTCTGCGCGTTGTGATCGAAGCCGCCGTATGGCGCCATCAGCTCGTTGAGCACTTTCTCCCCGGCGTGGCCGAACGGCGTATGCCCCAGGTCGTGCGCCAGAGCCACCGCCTCTGCAAGTTCCTCGTTGAGACCCAGCGCCCGCGCCAAGGTGCGCGCAATTTGCGCGGCTTCGAGCGTATGAGTCAGCCGGGTGCGGTAGTAATCGCCCTCGTGATTGACGAAGACCTGGGTTTTGTATTCGAGGCGTCGAAACGCGGCCGAATGGATAACGCGATCGCGGTCGCGCGCAAAGGCAGTACGAATCGGATGTTCGGGTTCGGGAAAGCGACGGCCACGACTGGCCCGCGACGCCATCGCATACGGCGCCAACGTCCGCGCCTCTATTTCCTCCAGCTCCGGCCTCGTGCGCAGCATCGCAGCCCTTATCCCACGGTTGTGTTGAGCATCCGAAATGCTACCACGCTATCGACGGCTCTCGAAGCGCCTCGATCGACATCGGTCAACATGCTGCGGCCTTATGCCGCCAGCGCCGGGTTCTTATAATCTGGCTTGGGTTAGCTGACGTGCCTGGCATTCGAAATCACTGCACCATCCGCCGGATCGCCCTGACGATCGCAATCAGCGCGCTTTTCGCGGCCTGCGCGACGTCCCGTCCGGCCCAGCTTCCGCCTCCACCGCCCCCGCCGCCTGTCGCCGTGCCGCAGCCAACTCCGACGCCCCAGGTAGTCGGGATGGCCTCCTGGTACGGGCCGGGATTCCACGGCCACAAAACCGCGGCCGGCGGGTTTTACAACCAGGAGGACCTTACCGCGGCCTCGGTCGCGTTTCCATTGGGCAGCCGCGTGATGGTCACGAATCTCGACAACGGTCGTTCCGTCGAAGTGACGATCACCGACCGCGGGCCGTTCAAGAAGGGCCGCAAGATCGACCTCTCGCACAAAGCCGCGCGCATGATCGGGATGCTCGATCATGGCACCGCGCGGGTGCGTATCTCGCTGATCAGCAAGCCGGCCGGTACTCGCGCAGTTGGCGCGCCCCTGCGGTACTGGGTCCAGATGGGTTCATTCTCAGAGCGACGCAACGCCGAACAGCTGCGAAGCAAATTGGCCGCCTACTACGCCGACGTTCATGTCGATCGGCTTGATGCCGACCATCACCGCTATTACCGTGTACGCATGGGCGCCTTCGCGACTCGCTCCGCCGCCGAGGCGCGCGCGTCCGACTCCGCCCGGTTTGGACTTCCAGTCGTGATCGTCACCGAATGACCAGCCGCGCCACCTGCTTCACGCGACGGCTCTGGTGGCCAATCTGCGCTGTCATCGGCCTGGTCTTTGCCTGGGGATGCGCCTACTCGCTGGTCAACGGCGACCGGATTAATTCGCCGCAGGCCGAAAAAATCGAGATCGGCATCCAGGATGTTCGTCAGCTTCGCTTCAAGCACCCGGTTCCGCTCGTCGTCAAATCTGCGGACCAGGCCGAGGCTATGATGGAGGCCGACCTGATGCGCGACTACACCGACAACCAGCTCAAGGTTGACGCCGTCGCCGGCGCGCTCACCGGCCTGTTTCCCCCGGGGCTCGATCTCAAGGCCGCGTCGCTCAAGCTGCTCAAGAACCAGGTGGCGGGCTTTTACGATCCTCACGGCAAGGAAATGGTTCTGGTCGAAGGCGGCGCCGATGTAGGCATCTGGAACAGCGCGGCTCAGTTCATGATTCAGCGCGACGTCGTCGGCGAGATGCTGCTCGCGCATGAACTCACGCATGCCCTCCAGGACCAGAATTTCGATCTCGAATCGAGCCTCGACAAAGTGAAGGACGACGACGATCGCGGGCTCGCGCTCAAGTCTGTAGCAGAAGGCGATGCGACCCTTGCGGGATTCGCCTACGCGCTGGGCAGGATGGACAACAGCGCCGCCGACGCGCTGGTTGACAATCTCAAGAACCTCCCGCAAGCGCTCGCCGCCGAGGCGCCCGGCACGCCCGAAGGCCTCAGCGTCCCGCTCTTGTTCCAATATTCCGAGGGCGTCCGCTTCGTCGCCGAGGCTTATCGCCGCGGTGGATGGCTTGGCGTTGATGCGCTCTATCGCAAGCCGCCGCAGTCGAGTCACCAGATTCTGCACCCCGCGCTCTACTTCGACAGCACCGCTCCCCAGCCGCGAATCGAGCTCGCCGGCTACGACCGGATCATGAGCGGCTGGAAAGAAGCCGACGCCGATACTTACGGCGAGCTGCTGCTGCGCGTGATCCTCGAGCGCAATCTGGGCAAACAATCCAACGAAATCGGACTCGCCTCGCGATGGACCGCGGACCGGATGATCATCCTGCAGCAGAGCGGCGGCGTGAACGTGATCTGGATGCTCGCGTTCAGCGACGAGCCGACTGCCGGCCACTTCGCCGTCGTCTATCAGACTTTGCTCGATCGCTTGCTCGGCGCCTCCACCCCGCATCGCATCGACAGCCGCGGCAAGGAGGTGCTGGTCGTGATAGGACAGGGAGCGGACTACTTCGACACGCTCGCGCCCGCCATTTGGAACTCAAGCGCGATCGAATCAGGCGGCGTCAGCGCGCGCATCGAGTCCTCCGCTACGCCTGCCGTTCAATAGGCCGCCACCCTACCCTACGTCGCCGAGACTGAACCCGAGCGCCAGCATTTTCTTGACCGCCGCCCGCGCGCCTTCCGATTCGCGGCTCGCCAGCGACGGATCGCGCCGGATCCAGTCGTCAGCCATCTTGCGCGCGCGTTCGATTATGCGATGGTCGCGAATTAGATGAACGAAGCGCAGCGGCAGCGCCCCGGTCTGCCGCGCGCCGAGCAAATCGCCCGGACCGCGCAGCCGCAAGTCGGCCTCCGCGACCTCCGCGCCCGTCATGCTTTCGCGCATGATCGCGAGGCGCTCGAGTGCCGGTTCGTCCGCATCGCTCGACGCCACCAGGCAACATCGCGACGGCTTCTCGCCGCGCCCCACCCTGCCGCGCAACTGATGCAATTGCGCGAGGCCGTAGCGCTGCGCCGCGACCACCACGATTATCGTGGCCTCCGGCACGTCGATTCCCACTTCGACCACCGTCGTGCAGACCAGGATGTCGGTCGCGCCGTCGCGAAATTCACGCATCGCGCGATCCTTTTCCGCGGTCACCCATCCTGCCGTGCATCGTGCCGACTCTCGCGCCGTGCAACGCTCCCTTCTTAAGGCGCGCCGCCGTGGCGGACACCGACTTGGCTTCGTCCTCGTCGCCGTCGATAAACGGCACGACGTAGTACGCGCGCCCGCCGGCGGCGATCTCGGCGCGCAGCACCTCGTGCACGCGCGCGATATCGTCCTCCGTGTAAATCTCGGTTGCGATCGGCGTCCGCCCCGCCGGCAGCTCGTCGAGAAACGATACGTCGAGATTTGCGAACAGGCTCATCGCCAGACTTCTCGGAATCGGCGTCGCCGTCATCATCAGCAGATTCGCCTTCGGCCCCAATGCTTTCATCTTCGCGCGATCGAAAACGCCGAACCGATGCTGCTCGTCGATCACGCCGAGCGCGAGTCCGCGCATTCGCACCCGCTCCTGAATCAGCGCGTGCGTTCCGAACACGATGCCGATTTCGCCGCTGGCGAGCCCGCGCAAAGTCTGGTTGCGCGCCGCACCCGTCACGCTTCCCGTGAGGAGCGCGCTCTTTACACCAAGCCGCCCGCACACGCGCGCGAATCCCCGGTAATGCTGCTCGGCGAGCAGTTCCGTCGGCGCCATCATCGCCGCCTGATGCCCGCATTCGACCGCCCGGATCATCGCCCAGAACGCGACAATCGTTTTGCCGCTGCCGACGTCGCCCATCAGCATCCGGTTCATCTGATTCGGCCGCGCAAGATCGGCGCCGATTTCATCGATCGCGCGCGACTGCGATCCGGTCGGCGCAAACGGCAGCTCATCGGTCATCTTCGTGCTAAGGCTGTGGGAGCCGTCGAGCGCTATTCCGGCGCGGCGCACGCTGCGGATGCGTTCAATCGAAAGCGCCAGCTCGAACGCGAACAGTTCATCGAACGCGAGCGCCAGATGGCCGCCCGATTCTCCGTTCGCCAGGGCTTCGAAGTCGGCGTCGGGCGGCGGATCGTGAATGTAGCTGAGCGCGTCGCGAACCGCGGGAACTTCGCCGCGCATTTCGTCGGGGATCGCTCCGCGGATCGAGTTGCCCGTCTCGCTCAGCGCGCGCGCGACCAGGCTTGCGAACAACCGTTGCCCGACTATCGAAGGGATACGGTAAACGGGGCGGATTGCTTTTGGCTCACCGTCGGACAACGGATGCAACTCCGGTTGCACTATCTCGATTCCGCCGTCGAGTCGCTGCGCGACTCGCCCGCGGACCAACACGCGCGTGCCGCCGGGAAGATAACCGCGCATGTAAGCAGGCAGGTTGAACCACACGACCCGAATTTGCCTCCCGCCCACGGTGAGCCATCCCGATGCGAGCCGGCGCCACCGCGAGCCGCGCATGGGCCGCTCGGAAATCTTGCCCAAGTCGCCTTCGACGACGACGATATTTCCGGCGCGCAGATCTTCAGGCGGCGTGCGCTCGCGCCAGTCCTGGTAACGCGCCGGCAGATGAAACACGAGGTCGCCAGCGGTGACGATCCCGCGCGCTTCCAGAGCCGCCGCGCGCTTGGGACCGATCCCCGCCATCGCGGCAACCGGGCTGTCGATTCGAAGCGCCCCGCGCTTGTGCCATAGTACCGCTTCTGACATGCCGTCAGGCCGCATCTTTTCTTAACATTGGGTGCAGGGGTCACCCCTGCCGATGGTAATCCTGCAGCGCGCGCACCTCGAAGGGTTCGTGCTTCAGCGCGAAGATTCCTTCGACCGCAGCCTTCGCCCCCGCCATCGTCGTGAAGTACGGCAGCCGAAGTTCCAGCGCGGTGCGCCGAATCGAGAACGAATCCTTCGCACCGCTGGCGTCCGGCGTGTTGACGACCATCGCAACCCGCCCATCCTTCATTGCGTCCACAATATGCGGGCTGCCGTCGAGCACCTTGTTGACGCGTTCGCACTCGATGCCGAGATTGCGAATGTGATTCGCGGTCCCGCGCGTCGCGATCAGATCGAATCCCATCGCAGCCAGCCCGCGCGCTATCGGTTCGAGGTAACGCTTGTCCTCGTCGCGGACGCTGATAAACACCCGGCCGCCGTCGGGCAGATTCGAAGACGCCGCCAGCTCCGCCTTGGCAAACGCCATCGCAAACGTCGTGTCGATTCCCATCACTTCACCGGTCGATTTCATCTCCGGTCCCAGAATCGTATCGACACCCGGGAATCGCCCGAACGGAAACACCGACTCCTTGACCGCGACGTGAGTCGGCACGCGCTCCGTCGTGAACCCAATCTCGCTGAGCTTCTTCCCGGCCATCACCAGCGCGGCATACTTCGCCAGAGGCACGCCGATCGCCTTGCTGACGAACGGGATGGTGCGCGACGCGCGCGGATTGACTTCCAGGATAAAAACTTCGCCGCAATAAATCGCGTACTGAATATTGATCAGCCCGATCACGCCGAGTTCGCGCGCCAGCATCCTGGTCTGCGCGATCAGCTCGTGCTGAATTGCGGCGCTCAGCGTGGTCGGCGGAATCGCGCACGCGCTGTCTCCCGAATGAATCCCGGCGTGCTCGACGTGCTCCATTATTCCGCCGATCACGACCGTCTCGCCGTCGGCGATCGCGTCCACGTCCACTTCGATAGCGCCTTGCAGGTAGCGATCGATCAACAGCGGATGGCGCTCGGAGGCTTGCAGAGCCTGCGTCACGTATCGGCGCAGCTCCTCTTCATTCGGGATCACCTCCATCGCGCGGCCGCCCAGCACGTACGACGGCCGGATCAGCACCGGGTATCCGACCTTGGATGCGCCCGCGATCGCATCCTCCAGGCCGCGCGCTAAGACTCCCTCGGGCTGGCGCAGCCCGAGCCGCGCCACCATCGCGTTGAACCGCTCACGATCCTCGGCGCGGTCAATCGCGTCTGGACTCGTCCCGAGAATCGGCACGCCCGCCCGCTCCAGCGGCACCGCAAGCTTGAGCGGCGTCTGCCCGCCGAACTGCACGATTACGCCGACCGGCTGCTCGCGCTCCGCAATCGCCATCACGTCCTCGAAGGTGAGCGGCTCGAAGTACAGGCGATCGGAAATGTCGTAATCGGTCGAGACGGTCTCGGGGTTGCAGTTGACCATGATCGTTTCGAAACCGCCCTCTTTGAGCGCCATGCTCGCATGCACGCAGCAGTAGTCGAACTCGATGCCCTGCCCTATCCGGTTTGGGCCGCCGCCCAAAATGATCACCTTTTTGCGCGCGGTCGGCGGGGCCTCATCCTCGCCTTCGTAAGTCGAGTAGAGGTAGGGCGTGAACGCTTCGAATTCCGCGCCGCAGGTGTCCACCGATTTGAAAACCGGGAGTACTCCCGCCTGGCGCCGCGCCGACGCCACCGCCGCTTCATCGATTCCGCGCAGCTGCGCGATTCGCCGATCGGAAAATCCCATCGGCTTGAACTCCCGGAAATATGCTGCGCCCAGCGGCTCGCGTGCGACGCGTTTTTCATCGGCTACCAGCTCCGCGACCGCGTCGATAAACCACGGATCGATTTTGCTCAGCTGGTAAACTTCCGCCCGCGATATGCCCAGCCGTAAAGCGTCCGCCAGATGGTACAAACGATGGCTGCTCGCGGTAGCGACTTGAGCGCGGATCTGCGCCACCGCATGAGCGCCCGGCGGCTCTGGGAGCGCGCTTTCCAGCCCATGCGATCCTATTTCGAGCGAGCGTAGCGCCTTCTGCAGCGACTCCTTGAAGGTCCGCCCTATCGCCATCGCCTCGCCGACCGACTTCATCTGCGGCCCTAGCTCGTCGGCCGCGCCGCGAAACTTCTCGAACGTGAAGCGCGGAATCTTGGTGACCACGTAGTCGATGGTCGGCTCGAAGCACGACGGCGTCATGCGCGTGATGTCGTTGGGAATCTCGTCGAGGCGGTAGCCGACTGCCAGCCGCGCCGCGATCTTGGCGATTGGAAATCCGGTCGCCTTCGACGCCAGCGCGGAACTGCGCGACACGCGCGGGTTCATCTCGATCACCACCATCCGTCCGGTACCCGGCTCGATCGCAAACTGGATGTTTGATCCGCCGGTATCGACGCCGATTTCGCGGATGATGCGAATCGCCGCGTCGCGCATGATCTGGTATTCCTTGTCGGTCAGCGTCTGCGCGGGAGCCACCGTTATCGAGTCGCCCGTGTGCACGCCCATCGGATCCAGATTCTCGATCGAGCAGATGATCACGACGTTGTCGGCCGTATCGCGCATCACCTCGAGTTCGAATTCCTTCCACCCTTCGACCGATTGCTCGATCAGCACTTCGTGGCTCGGCGATTGTTCGAGTCCGTGCGCCAGCTTGGCGCGATAGTCGTCGAGTTCGCGCGCGATCGAGCCTCCGGTTCCGCCCAGCGTTCGCGAGGGCCGGATGATCACCGGCAGGCCAAGCTCGCCCAGCACCCGCTCGCCGTCGGCTGCGGACCGCGCGATGGCGGAGCGCGGCACCTCGAGCCCGATTTTCAGCATCGCCTGTTTGAACAGGTCGCGATCCTCGGCCTTCTTGATCGCCCCGAGCTTCGCCCCGATAAGTTCGCAGTTGAATCGATCGAGCACGCCCGCCTCGGCGAGCTCTATCGCCAGATTCAGCGCGGTCTGCCCGCCGACGGTCGGAAGGATCGCGTCGGGCCGTTCGCGCTCGATGATCTTCGTCAGCACCGCCAGCGTCATCGGCTCTATGTAAGTGCGATCCGCCAGGTCCGGATCGGTCATTATCGTCGCCGGGTTCGAATTGACCAGGATGAGCCGCAGCCCTTCCTCGCGCAGCGCTTTGACGGCCTGCGTGCCCGAGTAATCGAACTCGCACGCCTGCCCGATGACGATTGGCCCGGAGCCAATCAGCAATACCGATTTCAAATCTTTACGCAGCGGCAACTTGGTAGTCCCAATATGTCGAGTCTGGATCGAGCCGATGGGTTGATGCGATCATTGCACCGATGCCTCGGCGGCAAGGATTCGGTCGAGAGCGTCGGCGCCGTAACGCGGGAACGCTTCAACCAGTTTTTTGAATCGCGCAAACAGGTAGCTCGAATCGTGTGGCCCGGGCGAGGCCTCGGGATGGTACTGCACGGAGAAGAACGGCACTCCGGTTCCCTGCAGGCCTTCGACGGTGTTGTCGTTCAGGTTCAGGTGCGAAAGCTTGGCGCGTCTTCTCAATGACTCGTCGTCGACGGCGAAGCCATGATTCTGCGCGGTGATCTCGACGCGCCGCGTGCGCAGGTCCATCACCGGATGATTGGCGCCGTGATGGCCGAAGTCGAGCTTGTAGGTCTTGCCGCCCAGCGCCAGCCCGATCAACTGATGGCCGAGGCAGATGCCGAACACCGGCTTCTTGCCCAACACGCCCGCGATGGCTTTGTAAGCGTACGGCAGCGCCGCAGGGTCGCCGGGTCCGTTCGACAGGAAAATCCCGTCGGGGTTGTGCGCGAGGATCTCTTCTGCGCTCGACGCCGCCGGGACCACCTTCACGCGAAAGCCGGTGGCGACCAGCCGGCGCAAAATGTTCAGCTTGATTCCGTAGTCGAGCGCGACAATCGTGGGCGCATCGCGCATCGCCTCGCGGCTCATGCGGACGTAGCCGCGTCCCAATTTCCAATCTCCGAAGTCCCAATCGTAAGCCTCGGCGGAAGTGACCTCTTTCACGAGATCGCGGCCGATCATTCCCGGCGACGCCTTGGCCTTGCGCACCAGCGAGTCGGCGTCCAGATCGACGCTCGATATCACCGCTTCCTGCGCGCCGCGCGTGCGCAAATGGCGGACCAGCGCGCGCGTGTCGATGCCCTCGATACCCACCACGCCCGCCTCTTCCAGGTACTTTCCCAGCGCCATCTCCGAGCGCCAGTTCGACGGCCGCTCCCAGTATTCCTTGACGATGAAACCCTCGACGTACACGCGCCGCGACTCCGCGTCCTCGGCGTTGATTCCGACGTTGCCGATTTCCGGATAAGTCATGCAGACCAGCTGGCCCTTGTACGACGGGTCGGTCAGCACTTCCTGGTAGCCGGTCATCGCGGTGTTGAAGACTGCCTCACCCCCGGTCTCGCCCACCGCGCCAAATGCGCGGCCGCGGAAAATTCTCCCGTCGGCCAGCGCCAGTATCGCATCGCGCCCTTTGCTCACCTTTCCGCTACGCCTTCCTTCCGTCGAAAACGATTTCGCCCGCCACGATAGTCAGCACCGCCCTGCCCTTCAGCCGCATCCCGGCGAACGGAGTGTTGCGGCTCTTTGACAGAAATTTTTCCGGCGCAACGGTCCACTCCAGATTGGGATCGATTACCGTGATGTCCGCGACTCGCGCCAACCGCAAGCGTACCTGCCTCCAGCCGCAACAGCGCCGCGGGATTGAGCGACATCATCGCGACCAGGCGGGCCGGTTCGATCAAGGATCGATGCACCAGGTCCGAGCGCAAGTCCGAGCGAGGTCTCGAGACCCACGACTCCATTTGCCGCGTGCGCGAATAGTTCGGCTGCGTCGTGCTCGAGATGCCCGGCGTGGCGCCCCGGACCGAAGAAGGCGCCGAGTTGCTCCATCCGCTTCGATTTCGGATCGTGCGGCGCATGGTCGGTCGCGATCATGTCAACGGTGCCATCGCGAATCGCCGCACGGAGCGCTTCGACGTCGTCGCGATTGCGAAGCGGAGGGTTCATCTTCGCGTTCGGCCCCCAGGTCAGCGCGGCGCTTTCGTCCAAGGTGAAATGATGCGGCGCCGCCTCGCAGGTGACCTGCGCGCCACGTTGGCGCGCGGCGCGAATGAGTTCGAGTGAGTCGGCCGTGGACACGTGGGCGACATGAACCGCCGCGCCTGAGCCGATCGCAATCGCGAGATCGCGGCGCACGCGATCCGGTTCCGCCGAATGCGCATAGCCGCTGACGCCCAGATGCGCTGCTACCGCGCCGGCGTTCACCGCGCCACCGCATGACAGCGCGCGATCCTCTTCATGCAGCGCAATCGCATATCCAAGCCGCCCGGTTTCATCCAGCGCGCGCGCGAGGACGGCGGCATCGTCGATCGGAATCCCATCGTCGGAAAAGAGTCGCGCACCCGCTTCAACCATCGCGGCGAAATCCACCGGCTCGATCCCGCGCAAGCCCTTGCGTGACCGCCGAAACCGGCACCAGCCGCGCGCAACGGGCTTCCCCGGCGCGCTCGAGCATGTAGCGCGTAATGGCAGGACGGTCGTTGACCGGCGACGTATTCGCCATCGCCGCCACGGTCGTGAAGCCGCCGGCGGCCGCGGCGCGCAAGCCCGTCAGGATCGTTTCCTTTTCGGGAAACCCGGGGTCGCGCAAATGTACATGCGGATCTATCAGGCCGGGCACGATCCAGCATCCGCTCGCATCAACTGAAGTTGCATCGTGCGAATTCATCTGAGTCCCGGCGCGCTCCACCGCCGCAATCGCGCCGTCGCGCACCAGCAGGTCATACTGGCCGTCCAGTGCGCTGGCGGGATCGATCACCCGTCCGCCTCTGAGGAGGATTGAGTTCAATGCGCCGCCTCGGGTTCTTTGCGCGGTTCGACGATTGAATAGATCATTACGCGATCGTGCGATTTGCTCTCCGCGCCGGCCGCGGCGAGACGCACCTGCACGCGCTCGCCGCGCGAGGTCGGGATATTCTTGCCGACGTAATTTGGCCGAATCGGGACGGCGCGATGCCCGCGATCGATCAGGACCGCCAGTTTGACCGCGGCTGGACGGCCGCGCTGCCAGATCGTCGCCATCGCGCGTTGCACGGTCCAGCCGCTGTTAATCACGTCATCGACCAGAATTATTATGCGGTCTTCGACGTTGAAATTCTCGGCGCCGTCGATCGGATGCAACGCATCAGCCGGTTTGTACGCATCGAGCGCCGCGCACGGAGGAAGAACTCCGGTCTTCACTCCGATCAGGTCGCGCAGCCGAAGCGCCAGCATCGCGCCGTGACTGACGACGCCCACAATCGACACGGCAGGCATATCGTGAACGTCGGCGATCACCTGGTCGGCGAGCGATTCGATCGCGCTAACGACTTCCTCCTGATTCATAATTTCGCGCTGCGGACCGCGCCGGTAGGGCTCGTAGCCGCCCTCCTCGGCCTGCTTTACGCTGTCGAATACGGCCAGCGAGCCTTCTTCGATCCATTGGCGGACATAGCCTTGCAGGTTTTCGTCGAAGTGATAGTAGCGATGCGAGCGCGCATGGCCGACGTATTCAGTCTTCAGTTCGCGTTCGCAGAAGCCGCACTTCAGCGCGAGTACGGTGGTATCCGGGCTGCGCCCGAGCGTGAATCGCGGAGCCAGGTAGGCGCCCTCGAATCGCGTGACGCAATTCAGATTGGCGCATCGCGGCGGCGGCTCGGTCTTGAAGCGAATCGCCTCGGCCTTGGGCCGCGGTGCGAGGGATGCGCCGGCGGCTTTCTCCATCAGCAATGCGATCAACGCCATCCGGACCGGCACGCCGGCAGCGGCCTGCTCGAAGTAAACCGCACGCGGATCGGCATCGAGCTCGTACGCCAGCTCGCCGAGGCGCGGCAGCGGATGCATCACGACGGCTTCCTGGGTGCGGCTGGTGCGAAGCGCGCGCGCGTCGAAGCGGACATACTCCGCGGGACCGGCCTCCTTTCCCGACATGCGCTCCTTCTGCAGGCGCGTGACGTAGAATGCATCGAGCGCGGCCGGAGGCTCGGCCGCCGGGATTTGCCGCAGCGCACCGTCGCCGGTAAAGAGCGCCATCTGATGCGGCGCACTGGGGGTCAGATAAAGAGCGTCCAGGCCGCCCGCCAGCGACTTGAGCTCATCCATCGTGACGGTCGACAAGCTGTAATTGCGCTCGGCGGCAAGCCGCTCGAGGACGTAGTCCGGAATGTCCATTCCGCTGGTCGGCACGGCGACGATGTTCGCGCCGAAACGCGCGAGCGCGTAGATCAGCGAATGCACGGTGCGGCCAAACTTCAAGTCGCCGCATAGCGCGACGGTGAGTCCCTTCAGATGGCCTTTCTTTTTGCGCAGAATGTAGAGATCGCAAAGCGTCTGCGTGGGATGCTCGCGGCTGCCGTCGCCCGCGTTCAGCACCGGGCATGGGGCATACTCCGCGGCCACGCGCGCCGCGCCGTCATGCGGATGTCGCAGCACGATCAGGTCAGCATAGCCGGCGACGACGCGCACGGTATCGGCCAGGCTCTCACCCTTGGCGGCGGAGCTCGCGTGCATATCGGCCGAGCTGATCACGGCGCCGCCGAGGCGATGCATCGAGGACTCGAAGCTGAGCCGGGTGCGCGTCGAAGGTTCGTAGAACAGCGTCGCCATGATCAGTCCGGCGGCGGTCGTAATCTGCTCGCCTTGCGCAAGCCGGGCGGCAAAGCCGTCGGCGAGCGAAAATACGCGTTCGATGTCCGAGGTTTCGAGATCCTCGATCGAAACGACGTCAAATTTTGCCAGCCGTGACACTGTATCGCTCGTCCCTCATCGCGCGCGGAGGTCGGACCTCATCTTGCGTTACCAATAACGACCGCATCCGCACCGTCGATTTCAGTGAGCCGCACAAAAACGCGCTGGCCCGGCGGAGCCTGGATGTTCTTGCCCACGTAGTCGGCGCGAATCGGAAGCTCGCGCTCTCCGCGATCGACCAGAACGGCGAGCTGCACCGATTCCGCCCGGCCCAGATCGGAGATCGCGTCGAGCGCGGCGCGCACGGTTCGCCCGGTGTAGAGCACGTCGTCAACGAGCACGACCCGCTTGGCGTCGAGTGAAAATGGAATGTCGCGGCCGATTAGCCGGGGATCGCCGGGCAAGCCCTTGCCGTCGTCGCGGTAGGAAGAGATGTCGAGCGTACCGACGGGGACCTCGCGCTTGCCATTGGCGCGCAACTCGGCGGCGATCCGTTGGGCAAGTTGCGCGCCGCGCCGGACGATTCCCACCAGCACGATGTTGTCCGCGCCGCCGTTGCGCTCGGCTATCTCCATCGCGATCCGCTTGAGCGATCGCCCGAGCTGAGCGGCGTCGAGTGCGACGTTGGGCGCGGCGCTCATCGCGACGCCCAAAAAAAATCCCGACTGCGAAAACAGCCGGGTCCGGAAATGCACACTTTCATCGTCGTCCCTTTTCGCTATCTCAGTAGCGGGTTAAAGGTGACTAGAATTTACGATCGCGAAGGATGCGCGTCAACCCCGCGCTCAGTCCCGCTCCACAGCGCGAGCCGGGCTAGGCGCCGCGCTTGCGCTCGAGTTTTCTTAAGCGTTGATCCTGGTCGCGGGTCTGAACCGTAATCCGGTCGTCGAAGCGGTCGAACTTGCGCGCGAGATTGGCCAGCGATTTGCTGGTTTGCTTGAGTTCGGCGCCGAGTTTCTTCGCGGCCATTTCCGCCGATTCTGCGATTTCCCGCTTGAGAATCTTGGTCGTCTCGCCGCCGGAGGCCGTCGCCTGCTTGCCGGTGGACGCGACTGCGCGCGCGGCTTCTTCGCGAAACTCGACGGCGCGCACGGCGAACTCGCCGCGCAGGCCAGTCTGTGCGGCGAGCAGCTCGTCGCGGAACTCGATGCGCGCCTTGCCAAGCGCCTCGCCGATGCGCACGATCTCGGCGCCGAGATCATCGCGCGTCGCGACGATACCGCGGCGATTTTCGGCAATCTGCTCGGACAGGAAACGAATCTGCCCGCCGACTTCCGCGAACTGTCCGAAGATCTCATCGCGCAGCGTGTCCAGGCGTCCGCCGAAACCCGAGACTGCCTCGACCACAAGATCGAAGCGCGCCGCGAGTTCCTCGATGATCGCGCCAATCCTGTTTACCGCTTCGTCCGCCACCTGATGCTCCCTTTTTCGGATTGCGGGTCAGTGCACGAGCATGCCGATTCGATCCCACCTGACGTACTCGAACCATAACAAGATGTCGTTCAGGGTCGAAGCGCCATCCGCCTTCTCCTCGTTCCAGGGCAGGTAGATGATTGTGGCGCGTCCCTCGACGTCGTTGAGGTCGACGAAGCCCCAGAAACGGCTGTCGTAGCTGCGATCGCGATTATCACCCATCATGAACAGCTTGCCCGGCGGAACAGTTACGGGCCCGAAGTTGTCGCGCGGCGAGACGGGCGATCGATCCTGCGCGGCGACCTCCCAGTGGCGGTGCGGGTCGGGCATCTCGGAACCGTTGAGCCAGACGACGCCGTTCTTCACTGCAATCGTGTCGCCGGCGACGCCGATCACGCGCTTGATGAAATCCTTGGTGCGATCGGGCGGAAAGACGAACACCACGACGTCGCCGCGATGCACCGGCGCGAGATGAAAAAGGTACTCGCCCAACGGCAGGCCGGGGATCTCGAGGCCGAAAATCGAGTCCGGCATCCGCAGCCCGTAAGCAATCTTGTTGACCAGTATATGGTCGCCGATGAGCAGCGTCGGTTCCATCGAGCCCGACGGAATCTTGTACGCCTGCACGAAGAACGTGCGGATGAAGATCGCGAGCACGAGCGCGATGAACATCGCCTCGCCATACTCGCGTGCGACGGACTTGTGCGCCGGCGCGTGATTGGCGGTCTGGCCGGCGTCTTGCGGCTGTGCTTTGGAAATGTTGCGCGCTGGTTCAGTCACGGCTGCCCTACTCCCCGACCTTGAGCAGGGCCAGGAAAGCCTCTTGCGGAATCTCGACCCGCCCCACCTGCTTCATCCGCTTCTTGCCTTCCTTTTGCTTCTCGAGCAGCTTTCGTTTTCGGGTGATATCGCCGCCGTAGCACTTGGCGGTGACGTTCTTGCGCAGCGCCTTCACCGATTCCCGCGCGATAATCTTGGAGCCGATTCCGGCTTGAATCGCGACCTCGAACATCTGGCGTGGAATCAGCTGGCGCATCTTTTCGCACAACGCCCGGCCCCTTTCGTAGGACTTGTCGCGATGCACGATAATCGAAAGCGCGTCCACCACCTCGCCATTAATCCGAATGTCCAATTTAACCAGAGGCCCGGCACGGAAGTCCAGAAACTCGTAGTCCAGCGACGCGTATCCGCGGCTCACCGATTTCAGCCGATCGTAAAAATCGAAGACGATCTCGGCGAGCGGCAGTTCGTAGTGCAGGATGACGCGCTTTTCACCGAGGAAACGCAAATCGCGCTGGATGCCGCGCCGGTCTTCGCACAGCTTCATCACCGCGCCGAGGTACTCCTCGGGCATGTGGATAGACGTGAGGATGAACGGCTCCTCGATCGCCTCGATCGTGTTCTCATCGGGCAGATGCGCGGGATTGTCCACCGTCGTCAGCTCGCCTGAAACGGTGCGCACCTGGTAGGCGACCGTCGGCGCGGTCACGATCAGGTTGATTCCGAATTCGCGTTCGAGGCGCTCCTGCGCGATTTCCATGTGCAGCAAGCCCAGGAATCCGGCGCGAAAGCCGAAGCCCAGCGCCTGCGAGGTCTCGGGTTCGCAGATGAGGCTCGCGTCGTTGAGCCGCAGCTTTTCGATCGCGTCGCGCAGCGCGCCGTACTGATTCGCCTCGGTCGGATACAGGCCCGCGAACACCATCGGCTTCAATTCCTTGAAACCCGGCAGCGGCGCCACGCGCGGGATTGTCCGCATCGGTAATCGTGTCGCCCACCCGCATGTCCGCGACGGTCTTGATCCCCGCCACGACAAACCCGACCTCGCCCGGGCCGAGCGCGTCGGTGGGCCGTTCGTGCGGCGTGAAATGCCCCAGGCGCATCACTTCGCCCAGCTTGTCGGTGCCCATCAGCCGAACTTTCATCCCGACGTGGATTTCGCCGCCGAAGACGCGGACCAATCCGATCACGCCCTCGTACGCGTCGTACCAACTGTCGAAGATGAGCGCGCGGACGGCGTCCTGGCCGGTGGCTTTGGGAGCGGGGATTCGCGCGACGATCGCTTCGAGGACATCGTCGATCCCCACGCCTTCCTTGGCGCTGGTAAGAATGGCCTCGGAGGCATCGAGTCCGATGATTTCCTCGATCTGATGCCGGGTGCGCTCGACGTCGGCGCTGGGCAGATCGATTTTGTTGATCACGGGAATAATTTCGAGCCCGTGATCGAGCGCGAGATAGACGTTGGCGAGGGTTTGCGCCTCGACGCCCTGGCTCGCATCGACCACCAGCAGCGCACCCTCGCAGGCGGCCAGGCTGCGCGAAACTTCGTAGGCGAAATCGACGTGACCGGGCGTATCGATCAAGTTCAGCACGTAGCCTTTCCCATCTTTGGCCGTGTAATTCAGCCGCACCGAGCGCGCCTTGATCGTGATTCCGCGCTCGCGCTCGAGGTCCATCGAATCGAGGAACTGATCCTTGGACTCGCGCATCGTGAGCGCGCCGGTGCGCTCGAGGATTCGATCGGCCAGCGTGGACTTGCCGTGATCGATATGCGCGATGATCGAAAAATTGCGAATCGAGGCGGCTTCGGTCATTTCAACTCGAGCGGGCGCGCTGCTGCTTGAAATATTTGAAGGTCTCTTCGAGTCCGTCGGCGAGCTTCTTTTCGGGACGCCAGCCAAGCTCGCGCTGGGCGCGCGCGGGCGATATGACGGAGCGCTTTTGTTCGCCGGGACGCGCGGCCGCATGCTCCGCCCGGGTCGGGAAATCGGCGATGCCCGCGAGGGTGGAATAAAGATCGTTCACGTTGGTCTCGACGCCGGTGCCGATATTGAGCGCGATTCCCGAGGCGCTCGATTTGGCCGCCGCGACCACGGCCCGCACCACGTCGCCGACGTAAACGTAGTCGCGCGTCTGCGTGCCGTCGCCGTAAATTGTCACGGGCTTGGCGTCGAGGATTCGTCCGCAGAAGATCGCAACCACGCCGGCTTCGCCGTGAGGGTCCTGGCGCGGGCCGTAAACGTTGCCGAAGCGGAGCGCCAGGTAGTCGATCCCGTACTCGATCTTGTAAAAAAACAGATAGGCTTCGGTCGCCAGCTTGGCGACGCCGTATGGACTTACCGGGCGGCAGGGATGGTCCTCGCTGCAGGGGAACTGGTCCTGCTCGCCGTAAATCGCGCCGCCGGTCGAAGAAAAGATCACGCGCTTCAAGCCGTGGCGGCGTGCCGCTTCGATCAGGTTGAGAAATCCGACCAGGTTCACCTGCGCGTCGAACGCAGGATCGGCGACCGAACGGCGCACGTCCATCTGCGCCGCGAGATGGAAGATAAGCTCGGGGCGCGCGTGCTCGACTACGGACGCAACCGCCGCGGCGTCGCGCAGATCGGCCGGATAGAGGGTGGCTTTGGCGTTGACCTGGCTGCGCTTGCCGGTGGAAAAATCGTCCAACACCGACACTTCGCCGGCGCCGGACGCGACCAGCGCATCCACCGTGTGCGAGCCGATAAAGCCGGCGCCGCCGGTTACCAAAATTCTCATCGAAGCGTCCTTGTCCTAAACCGGGTGGCGTCCGACCGAGTAGTACCGCACCTCGAGCGCCTTCATCAGGTCTGGATCATACAGGTTCCGGCCGTCGAATATCACCGGCTGTTTGAGTTCGGCCTTGATGCGCTGAAAGTTGGGATGCCGGAACTCGCTCCACTCGGTCAGAATCAGCAGCGCGTCGGCGCCGGTGAGCGCCTCGTAGTTGCTCTTGTGGTAGGTGACGCGATCGCCAAAAATCTTGCGCGCATTTTCCAGCGCTTCGGGGTCGTGCACCCGGCATTTCGCACCCGCCTGCAGTAGTTCCTCGATCACCACCAGCGCCGGCGCTTCACGCATGTCGTCGGTGCGCGGCTTGAAGGCAAGCCCCCAAATCGCAAAGGCGCGGCCGCTCAGGTTTTCACCGAAATGCTGCTTGACGCGCGCTGGAATCAGCCGCTTCTGCCGGGAATTCACCGCTTCCGCCGCGCGCAAAAGCGCGAAATCAAGGTTGTGCTCGCTGCCGGTATGAATCATCGCGCGCACGTCCTTGGGAAAGCATGAACCGCCATAACCGACACCGGGAAACAGGAACGACGAGCCGATGCGCTTGTCGGAGCCCAGGCCGCGGCGGACGGCATTGATGTCGGCGCCTACGGCGTCGCACAGATTCGCCATCTCGTTGATGAACGAGATGCGCATCGCGAGCATCGCGTTGGACGCATACTTGGTCAGCTCCGCCGAGCGCGGATCCATCACGAGGATCGGATTGTCGGTGCGCACGAAGGGGCTGTGAATTTCCTTGAGAATAGCCGTCGCCTGCTCGCTCAGGCTGCCGATCACGACCCGGTCCGGCCGCATAAAATCTTCGATCGCGGAGCCTTCCTTGAGAAACTCCGGGACCGAGCACACGTCGGCGCGATGCTTGGCGAAGCGGCCGACGAGTTCCCGCACCCGGTCGTTGGTGCCAACCGGAACGGTGCTCTTGATCACCACGATGTGATAGCCGGTGATCGCTTTTGCGATATCCTCGGCCGCCTGGAAAATCGCGGTCAAGTCCGCCGCGCCCGACGCGCTCATCGGAGTGCCGACGGCGATATACGAGACCATCGATTGCTTGACCGCTTCGGCGATGTCGGTGGTGAAATGCAGCCGGCCTTCCTTCAAATTGCGGCGCACCAGTTCCTCGAGTCCCGGCTCATAGATCGGAATCCTGCCCTCGCAAAGATCGGCGATTCGATTCTTGTCGATGTCAACGCAGAATACTTCGTTGCCGCTCTCGGCATAGCAGGTGCCACTGACCAGTCCGACATATCCGCTCCCCACGACTGCGATGTTCATCGATAGCCTCTAGAATTCTTCCTTGATTACGTAGATCGGCTTTCCCTGCGATTCGTGATAGGTCCGCGCGAGCATCTCGCCCAGCAGTCCGATACTCACAAACTGTACTCCGACGACTACCAACAAAACCGCCAATAGCAATGCCGGGCGATTACCCAGTTCGCGTCCCAATAGTAACTTCTCCATCACCAGGATGAAGGTCCATAGACCGCCGAGTCCGCCCAGCACGATTCCAATCAGGCCAAAGACTTGTATCGGCGCGGTGGAATAGCCCGAGAGAAATTTGACGGTGATAAGGTCAAGCAAGGTGCGCACGATGCGCCACAGTCCATACTTGGAGGTGCCCGCACGGCGCGGCCGAAATCCGACTTCGACTTCCGCGATTCGCGCACCCTGCTCCGCCGCAATCGCCGGGACAAATCGATGCATCTCGCCGTAGAGCTGGAGGCTGCGTGCAAGCTCGCGCCGGTAGGCCTTGAAGGTGCATCCGTAGTCGTGAAGCTTGACGCCGGTCATCGCGGAAATCAGCGAATTTGCCGCCATTGACGGCAGCCGGCGCGTAAAGCGCTCCGCTTGCCAGCGCTCGGTGCGCCAGCCGCTGGCCAAATCGTAGCCCTCGTCGAGCTTGGCCAGCAGCAGCGGGATGTCGGCGGGATCGTTTTGCCCGTCGCCGTCGATCGCGATTATTACGTCGCCGGAGGCGTGCGCAAAGCCGCAGGCCAGCGCCGCCGTCTGTCCGGAGTTGCGCGCCAGCGAGATTACGCGCACCTGTTTGTCGGCGGACTTAATCTGACGCAGCACCTCGAGGCTGCCGTCGATGCTGCCGTCGTCCACGAACACAAGTTCGTAGGCGCGGCCCAGCGCCTGCATCACGCGGCTTAACTCTGCATGCAGCGGGGCCAGGTTATCGCGCTCGTTGTAGAGCGGAATAACTACTGAGTATTCCATCTCGAATGATGAGAGTCGATTAGATTGATAAACTCTCGATAGCGATTATCTATCTCTTCCCAGGTCAGAGCTAACAGCCTCTCCAGCGAAAAACGTTCGACCACGAATGACGCCATCACGCTGCCGTACACGACCGCCGTGCGCAGCGTGGATTCTGTCACCCGCCCGTGCCGCGCGAGGAACCCCATCATGCCGCCCGCAAACGTATCGCCCGCCCCGGTAGGATCGACCACCTCTTCCAGCGGATACGCGGGCACCGCGAACATGCCTTCCTTACTGAACTGAAGCACGCCATACTCGCCGCGCTTGATCAGAACGGTGGACGGGCCCATTTTCAGAATCGCGCGCCCCGCTTTCACCAGGTTGTGCTCGCCGGTAAGCGTGCGCGCCTCGCTGTCGCTGCAAAGCAGTATCTGGATTCGCTCGAGCACCTTGGCCAGGCCGGGGCGGGTGTTCTGGATCCAATAGTCATAGAGATCGGCGGTGACTACCTTGGGACTAAGCACCTGGTCCAGCACGTGTTCCTGAAGCGCGGGATCGTTGGGCGCCAGATAAAGGTAGTCTGCGCGGCATTGGTCGGGCAGCAATTCGGGCGTGAAGTTCTCCAGCACGTTGAGCGAAAGCTTGACCGTGTCGCGCACGTTCATATCTTCGTGATAACGGCCGTGCCATCGGGTGGTCTGCCCCTCGCGTTTCACTACTCCGCGCACATCGATATTCCGATCGGTGAACAACTGGAAATCCTCGGGCCTGTAATCCGTACCGACCACCGCGACAATGCTGACCGGGGAAAAAAATCGGGCTGCTATGGAAAAATAGCTGGCGCCGCCGCCCAGGACTTCGTCGACTCTTCCATTGAGCGTTTCGACCGTGTCGTAGGCTAGAAATCCGACCACAACGATACTCATCTATTGCACCTTCAGCGCCCGCGGATTTCGATGATCCTAGAGATACTTGCCCACCAGCGGACGCAAGTCGTCGATCAAGCGCTGCGGAATTGCCGCGCGATCGGTAATTATCGTGTTCTTGAGCGCGTCCTGGCAGCCGCAAGTCCGCGGACGATTTCCAAGCGCATGCGCAAGCGCCGACACCGCGGCTTGCGCCTTGTCCACGTTCAGCTTCATCACGCGCAGGATCTCGCCGATATCCACCGCCGCGGCCGTATCGTGCCAGCAATCGTAGTCGGTCACCAGCACCAGCGTCGCGTAACACATCTCCGCCTCGCGGGCGAGCCGCGCTTCCTGCATCGCGGTCATGCTGATGACGCTGGCGCCAAAACTGCGGAAAAGATTCGACTCGGCGCGAGTCGAGAATTGCGGACCTTCCATGCATAGATAGGTCCCGCGTTCGTGAATCACCGCGCCGCCAGCGCGCGCCGCGACAGCCAGGTCGCTCGCGAGAGCTGCGCACACGGGATCGGCCATCGAAACGTGCGCCACCAAACCGTCACCGAAGAATGTCATGGGACGTTTGATTGTACGATCGATAAACTGATCTGGAATTACCAGTTCGCCCGGATGAATTTCCTCTTTCAGGCTGCCGGCCGTAGACACCGAAACGAGATGGGTCACGCCGAGCTGCTTCATCCCGAAGAGATTGGCGCGAAAATTTATTTCGGACGGCAACAATCGATGGCCGCGGCCGTGGCGCGCGAGAAAAACAACCTCGGTATCTCCGATTCGCCCCTGGTAAAACGGATCGGACGGACGGCCGAACGGTGTCTCGAGCTCCACCGGCTCGACCTTTTCAAGCCCCTTCATCTGGTAGAAGCCGCTGCCTCCGATTACTCCGAGTGTGTTCTGTGGCATCTTTTTTCTGGCGTTGATCCTGAACTGGCGTCAGGCCGGATTGTGCTGCTCGGCGTAAAGCTGGCCGCATGCCGCCGCAATATCGAGCCCCCGGCTTTCGCGGATTGTTGCGGTCAAATTACCGTTCTTCAGGATCGCTTGAAAGGCCTCCACCGCGGCGCGGGTGCTGGTCCGAAGCGGAGAGTCGGCCAGCGGATTGTAAAAAATCAGGTTCACCTTGGCGCGCAAAGGCGCAAGCAACTTGACCAGGCGGCGCGCGTCTGCGATCGAATCGTTCACCCCGGCCAGCATCACGTACTCAAAGGTGATCCGGCTGCGGCGTTTAATCGGCAGATTCCGGCATGCGTCGAGCAAAACTTCCAACGGGTAGCGCCGGTTGATCGGCGCGAGGCGATCGCGAAGCTCGTTGGTCGTTGCGTGCAGCGAGACCGCCAGATTAACCGGAGTCTCGCCCAGCAGCCGCTCCATCATCGGGACCAAACCAACCGTCGAGACGGTGATCCTCCGCGGCGAGATGCCCATCCCCCAATCGGAAGTCATTATCGCCAGGGTGCGCACCAGACGCGGGTAATTTGCCAGCGGCTCGCCCATCCCCATGAAAACAAAGTTCGTGATTTCCTCGCCTGCGGCCAGCTCGCGCCGAGCAGCGGGAATCTGCGACAGCATCTCGGAAGCGGTGAGGTTGCGATGCAATCCCATGCGGGCCGTCGCGCAGAATTCGCAGGCCAGCGCGCATCCCACCTGGCTCGACATGCAAAGCGTGAGGCGTTTTTCGGTGGGGATTATCACCGATTCGATTTGTTCACCGTCGTCGAGCGCAATGAGCAGTTTTCGGGTGCCGTCCGACGAACGCGAAACGAATGACGACAGCGGATGCCCGATGGTGAAGCTCTGCTTCAAACAATTGCGAAGCGCGGCCGGCAGATCGCGCATCTCGTCGAACGACTCGGCGCCGCGAGCGTGGACCCAATGCAGAATCTGGCGGGCGCGATATGAGCGCTCGCCCCGGCTCGCGATTATTTGCTCGACCTCATCGAGCGTCAGGTCGCGGAAATCCGATCCCGTGGGCGCCGCCTCGGCCGATATTTGACGATTCAGGTTCACGGGCAACTATTCTAATCGAAACGTCGCCGTGAAAGCAGGACGGTTTTTTCAGGAAAGAATTTCCCGAGCGGGGAAAAAGAAGGCGATTTCCGCAGCCGCCGTTTCGGGCGCATCCGAGCCGTGCGTGGCGTTCTGCTCGACGTCGATTCCGAAGTCCTTGCGAATCGTGCCGGCGTCGGCCTTTTTGGGATCGGTTGCGCCCATCAACTGACGCCACTTGCTGATCGCATTCTCGCCCTGCAGCACCGCAATAACCACCGGGCCGGAAGTCATGTAGTCGCAAAGCCCGCGGAAAAACGGTCGCGCCTTGTGCACGTCATAAAACTTCTCGGCGTCGGCGCGCGCGAGATGAATCTTGCGCATTGCAACGATCGTCAGCCCCGAAGCTTCGATTCGTTTGAGTATGTCGCCGGTGAGCCCACGGCGCACCGCGTCGGGTTTGACGATTGCGAAAGTTCGTTCCATCGAATTACTTCTTGCCCTCGAGCACTGATTTCATCGTCGAGCCGAGGTCAGCCGGGCTCATCGCAACCGTGATTCCCGCCGCCTTGAGCGCCGCGATTTTATCGGCCGCGGTGCCGCGTCCGCCTGAGATGATCGCGCCGGCATGACCCATCCGCCGTCCCTTGGGCGCGGTTTGGCCGGCGATAAATGCGACCACGGGTTTCTTAAAGTGTTGCTTTATGTATTCGGCGGCTTCTTCCTCAGCCGTTCCGCCGATTTCACCAATCATGATGACCGCGCGCGTTTTGGGATCTTCGTTGAACAACTTGAGCGCGTCGATATGCGATGTGCCGACGATCGGGTCGCCACCGATCCCAATGCAGGTCGATTGCCCGATTCCAAGCTGGGTCAGCTGATACACCGCCTCGTAAGTCAGCGTGCCCGAGCGCGAGACGACGCCGATATCGCCTGGCTTGTGGATGTAGCCCGGCATGATGCCAATTTTGCATTCGCCCGGCGTGATGATTCCCGGGCAGTTGGGGCCAATCAGGCGCGACTTGGTGCCCGCCAGGTAAGCCTTCACTTTGACCATGTCGAGGATCGGAACGCCTTCGGTGATGCAGATGACAAGCTCGATGCCGGCGGCGGCGGCCTCGAGCATCGCGTCGGCGGCGAACGCCGGCGGCACGTAGATCACGGTCGCGTTGCAGCCGGTCGATTTGCGCGCCTGCTCGACGGTGTCGAAGATCGGGATGCCTTCGAAGTCGGTGCCGCCCTTGCCGGGCACTACTCCGCCGACCATTTGCGTGCCGTACTCTTTGCACGCGCGCGTATGGAGTTGGCCGGTGGCGCCGGTAATTCCCTGCGTCAGCACGCGGGTGTTCTTGTCAACTAAAATACTCATCTGAAAATTCTAGGCTCCGATTTCTTTTACGATGCGCCGGGCGGCGTCGGCCATGTCGCTGGCGCTGACCACCTTGATCCCGGAGTCGGCAAGGATCTTCTTGCCTTCGACGACGTTGGTGCCTTCCATCCTGACCACCAACGGCATGTTGAGTTTCACCTGCCGGGCCGCCTCGACGACGCCCTGCGCCAGCACGTCGCATCGCATGATGCCGCCGAAGATGTTGATCAGCACGCCTTTGACGCGCTTGTCCGCGAGCAGGATGCGAAATGCGGCGGCGACCTTCTCGGTGCTGGCGCCGCCGCCAACGTCGAGGAAGTTGGCCGGCTCGGCGCCGTAAAGCTTGACGATGTCCATCGTGGCCATCGCCAGACCCGCGCCGTTGACCATGCATCCGATGTTGCCGTCGAGATGCACATAGCTGAGATCGTACTTCGCCGCCTCGGTCTCGGCGGGATCTTCCTCATTGGCGTCGCGCAACTCGCGGATGTCCGGATGGCGGAACAAGCCGTTGTCGTCGAATGACATCTTCGCGTCGAGGCAGATGACGCGGCCTTCGGTGGTCACCACCAGCGGATTGATTTCGATGAGCGACGCGTCGGTTTCGATGAATGCCCGATAGAGCGACGCGAGCAGAGCCGCGAACTGGCCGACTTGCTTGTCCTTGAGGCCGAGCGCGAATGCGATTTTGCGCGCCTGGAAGCCGGCCACACCCAGCAGGGGATTGATCGGCTCGGTAAGAATTTTGTCGGGCGTCTTGGCGGCGACTTCCTCGATATCCATGCCGCCCTCGGTGCTCGCGATCACGGAAACCGTTCCCGCCTTTCTGTCGACGAGCATCCCAAGGTAAAGCTCGCGAGCGACGTCGCTTGCTTCCTCGACGTAAACGCGGCGCACCACCCGGCCTTCGGGGCCGGTCTGATGAGTCACCAGCGGCTTGCCCAGCAGCCGGGCTGCGAAATCGCGCACCTCGGAGGCAACAGTCTGCAGTTTGACGCCGCCAGCCTTGCCGCGGCCGCCTGCGTGGATCTGCGCTTTGACCACAGCTTTTGGCTTGCCCAGCGCCGTGAATGCGGCGGCAGCCTCGTCAGGCGTGGTCGCGAACTGCCCCTTGGGAACGGGAACGCCGAAGCGCGCCAGAACCTGCTTGGCTTGATATTCGTGGATGTTCATTCAGTTACCCAGGCATCAACCTCATTTTGGATAAGGATCCGGAATCTTTCGAATCGACCCGCTCGCTCACAATGACATTAGCGCGGCGGCAATGTCACTTCATAAAGAGGTCGCGGAGCCATTTGATCGTCGTCTGGCGCCCGATCGCACTGATTGCGGTCGTGAGCGGAATATCCTTGGGGCAAACCTCGACGCAGTTCTGCGCGTTGCCGCAGTCGGCCACTCCGCCCTCCCCCATCATCGCATCGAGCCGCTCGTCGAGGTTCATCTTGCCGGTTGGATGCTGGCTCATCAGATAGACCTGCCCGATCACGGACGCGCCCATGAACTTCGAATGCGAGTTAATCTGCGGGCACGCCTCGAGGCAGCATCCGCAAGTCATGCATCGCGAGAACAGGTACGCGAACTGCTGCACGTCGGGCGCGACTTTTGGGCCCGGGACCGAGATCGTAAGTCCCATCGATCGGAATCCACGCGCGCGCCTTCTTCAGGGAGTCGAACATCGTGGATCGATCGACCCATAGATCGCGCACCACCGGGAACTTCGTCATCGGCTCGACCGTCGCCGGCCCGTGGAGCCCGTTGGCGAGCTGCGAGCACGCCTGGCGGACGCGCCCGTTGATCACCATCGTGCACGCGCCGCAAACTTCCTCCAGACAGTTGGCGTTGAAGACGACTGGCGCAACGCGTTTGCCCTGACGAGTGACCGGGTTGCGCCGAATCTCCATCAGCATCGATACGACGTTGTGATGCGGCAAATACGGAACCTCGAACTCCTCGTAGTAGGGCTCGGAGTTCGGCGTTTCCTGGCGCTTGATTCTCAAGACTTGCGTCTTTTCTGACACTGGGATGCTCCTGCTGGGACTACGCGGCCTTCGGCTCGCCGGGGGATTTATCGATGTCGTAGCGCCGCGGCCGCGGCTTGATGAGGCTCACGTCAACCGGCTCCCAACTGAAACGCGGGCCGTCGGACGACCACGCAGCCATGGTGGTCTTCATGAAATTCTGATCGTCGCGTTCGGGGAAATCCGGCTTGTAGTGCGCGCCGCGAGATTCGTTGCGATTGAGCGCGCCGAGCGCAATCGGGCGCGCGAGCTCGAGCATGTTCCATAGCTGGCGGACGAACAGCACTTCCTGGTTGGCCCACTTGCCCCGGTCGTTGAGCCCGATTCGGCCCCATCGATCCTTGAACTCGAGCAGCTTGTTGTCGGTCGCCTTGAGCTTGTCGTTGTAGCGCACGACGGTGACATTCTCGGTCATGATGTCGCCGAGCTCGCGCCACACCGCAAAGGCGTTCTCCGGTCCGTTCATCTTGAAAATGCTGTCGAACGATTCGCGCTGACGCTTGAGCTCCTGATCGAAAATCTGCGAGCTGGCCGCGCTTTTGTGCGACTTGGCGTGGTTGATCATTGCCGGCTCGCAAATATTTCCGGCGTGGATGCACGACAGCAGCGAGTTGGCGCCGAGCCGGTTGGCGCCGTGATATTGAAAGTCGCATTCGCCGGCTGCGAACAACCCCGGGACGTTGGTCTGCTGCTGATAATCGACCCACAGACCGCCCATCGAGTAGTGCATCGCGGGGAAAATCTTCATCGGGACCTTGCGCGGATCCTGACCGGCAAACTTCTCGTAGATTTCGAGCACGCCCGCGACCTTGCGATTGAGTTCCTCGGGATCGAGATGGCTCACGTCGAGGTAAACCAGCGGATTGCCGTCAACGCCGAGCTTCATCTCGTACACGACCTTGTGAATCGCGCGGGTCGCGATGTCGCGCGGCACCAGGTTCCCGTACGCCGGGTACATGTCCTCAAGGAAGTACCACGGCTTGCCGTCGCGATAGGTCCACACGCGCCCGCCCTCGCCGCGAATCGATTCCGAGATGAGACGATTCTTGTCCTCACCCTGCATCGCGGTGGGATGCACCTGGACGAACTCGCCGTTGGCGTAGGTCGTGCCGGCCTGGTAGCAGGCGCTGACCGCCGATCCGGTGCACACCAGCGACTGCGTCGAGCGGCCGTAGACCAGACCCGGGCCGCCGGTGGCAACCAGCGTGGTGTCGGCGGGAAACGCGCGCATCTCGAGCGAGCGCGTGTCGATCGCAACGATCCCGCGGCAGTTGCCCGACTCGTCCTGCACGAGGCTCAGCATCTCCCAGCCTTCGAACTTGCGCACCAGACCGGCCGCCTCGTAGCGGCGGACCTGCTCGTCCAATGCGTACAGGAGCTGCTGCCCGGTGGTGGCGCCCGCGAATGCGGTGCGATGATGCTTGGTGCCGCCGAAGCGGCGGAAGTCGAGCAGGCCTTCGGGCGTGCGATTGAACATCACGCCCATGCGATCGAACAGGTAGATGATGGCGGGCGCCGCCTCGCACATCGCCTTGACGGGCGGCTGATGCGCCAGGAAGTCGCCGCCGTAAATCGTATCGTCAAAGTGAATCATCGGCGAGTCGCCCTCGCCTTTGGTGTTGACTGCGCCGTTGATTCCGCCCTGCGCGCAGACCGAATGCGAACGCTTGACCGGGACGATGGAGAAGAGATCGACCTGCTCGCCCTGCTCCGCGAGTTTCATTGCGGCGGTCAAACCTGCCAGCCCGCCGCCTACGATTATGTGATGCCCTGGCATTGGTTTTCTCCTCAGGCGGGTGCGCGAAATGCGATCAGAATTGAAACGCCGACGATCGCCATGATGATAAACAGCGCAACGCACGCGCGGTTCACCAGCGTTTGCGCCTTGGCGCCGACCGCAATTCCCCAGGTGATCGTGAAGGTAAAAATGCCGTTGGTCAGGTGATAGACGCAGGCCAGCGTCCCGACTATGTAGGCCGTCAAGATCAGCGGATTCATCATGAAGTTATGCATCCGCAGATAGTTGGTCTCGATGCCGGCGACGTAGAAGAGCCCGCGCGTCGAGATAACGTGAAAGCCGATAAACAGGAACGCGAGTATCCCGGTGATGCGCTGCAAAGTGTACTGGTAGTTGCGCTCGTAGGGGTAGTCGTTGGGCTGCGCGGTGGCGGTAATGACCAAGCCGTAAATCGCATGGTAGAGAATCGGAATCCACAGGACCAACGCTTCGACCGCGATCTGAAAGGGAAGATTGCGGGTGAACTCGGTTTCCTTCCACCACATCGCGCCGCCCTTCAGGACGTAGGCATTTTCGAAGAAGTGGAAAAATAAAAATCCGCCGATCGGAATGATTCCCGACAGCGAGTGCAACCTGCGCAGCAGCCAGTGCCGCTGGTCCGCCGTCATCCCCGCTGCAATCGCCGGCGCCGCAATCGCTTCTGCTTCAGCCATAAGCCTTTCCTGAATCGCTAGCCCTGTCCGGCCGCGATTACTTTGTCCATTGCCTCGACCAGTTCGCGCACGTGTCCGACCGAACTGTCGAAGGCGGTCTTTTCGGCGGCGCTCAGCTGGATTTCGACAACGCGCTCGACGCCGCCGGCGCCGATCACGACCGGAACTCCGGCGAAGAGCCCCTTCACGCCGTACTCGCCGTCAAGATACGCGGCGCACGGCAGCACTTGTTTGCGATCGAGCATGTACGCCTCGACCATTTGGTAAACCGCGGTTCCGGCAGCGTAATACGACGAAGTCTTCATCAGCTGGACGATCTCGCCGCCACCGCCGCGGGTGCGCTTCTCGATTTCCTCCAGCCGCTTCGCCGCGACCAGGCGTTCGATCGGCTGTCCGGCGACGGTCGTGTAGCTGCGAATCGGCACCATGTCGTCGCCGTGCCCGCCGAGCACCATCGCGGAAACGCTTGCCACCGACACGCCCAGCTCCGACGCCAGAAAAGTGCGGTAACGCGCCGAGTCAAGCACGCCCGCCTGTCCGACGATCCGGCTTTTGGCGAAACCGGTGACGCGCTTGAGCTGCGTGACCATCGCGTCGAGCGGATTGGTCACCGCGATCACGAAGGCGCCGGGCGCGTGTTTCTTGATTGCGGCGCCGACCTCGGTCATCACGCGCGCGTTTATTTTGAGCAGGTCGTCGCGACTCATGCCGGGTTTGCGCGGCGAGCCCGAGGTGACGACGCAGCAATCGGCGCCCTCGATGAGCTTGATGTCGATGCCGCCGGTGACGTTGACGTCGATGCCGAGCACCGGCGCCGATTCGAGCATGTCCAGCGCCTTGCCCTGCGGCAGTCCGTCGATGATGTCGTAGAGCGCGATATCGCCGAGTCCGCGCAGGAAGCATAGATGGGCGCAAGTCGCGCCGACATTGCCCGCCCCGATGAACGCAATTTTTTTCCGAGCCACGTTTTGCTCCCTAACTTGCGACTTTTACATGTCTGAAGCCTACCTTATATTGGAATATTTGTTAATGAGCAAGACTTAAGTCGCTGGGGCGCCCAGACCGGCGCGCTCACCGCATCGCCCATGCCGCCCCGATGCGCCGCTCAAACGTCCGGTAGATAGCAGTGTCTGTTGATGCCGGGAAGCAATCAGATCGGGCTTCTGTGACGGCGCAGGCAGGATGCCCGCCGCGGCGTACTCACGCGTGGCGGAGCCATCGCCAGAGCTCACCAATCGTGGGCCGCTTGCCGTACATCAAAATCCCGGTTCGGTAGATTCGCCCGCTGACAAACATCGCCGCGCCAATCGTCGCGACCAGCAACAGCAATGACAGCGCGAACTGCCATAGCGGCGGAGCGTCCACCGCAAGGCGCTCGAACATCAGGATCGGCGAGCAGAAGGGAATCAGCGAAACCGCCACCGCGGCCGGCGAGTCCGACGCCGTAGCCACCGGCAGAATCATCCCCGAGGCAGCGATCAGCGGCAGGATGATGACGAAGTTCCACTGCTGCGCTTCGTCGATCGAATTAAAGACCGCGCCGACGCCGGCAAAGATCGCGCTGTACAGCAGGTAACCCAATATGTAGAAGACGACAAAATAGACAATCAGCGACGGACCCACGTCGAGCACCGTCATCGTGGTGCGGAGGTACAGGCTTCGCGATGCTCCGAACGCCGCCATCGTGAGCCATGCCGCGATCTGCGTCAGGCCGACGCTGCCGGTGCCGATAATCTTGCCGGTCATCAGTTCCTGCGCGCTCGCCGCGCACAGCAGCACCTCGGTGATGCGCGAGCTCTTCTCTTCCATGACCGATCGCATCACCATCACGCCGTAGGACAGCAGCGAAAACAGCATCACGAACATGAAAATCAATACGACCGCGGCGCCGCGCACCGCGTTGTAAATCGAGGACGGCTTGCCCGCGCGCAGCGCCGTGAGCTCGACCGGCTGCAGCGTCGCGGCCACGTCGCCGGCGCTGGTGCCCTGCTTCACCATGCGATCGGCGGCGAACGCGTACGAGAGCGCGTCGCCGAGCCGGCGCTGAAGAAGGAAATCGCCAATGCGAGCCGTCGCGAAGACGACGTGACGGGAAGCGCGCGCCGGGCCGTCGAGCCACACGTAGCCCTCGATGTCGCCCGCATCGAGCCGCTTGTCGAGTTGCTCGTGCTCAGCCGGCGACGCGGGAGAAACGACCGAGGGCTGGTAGCGCGCGCCCCGCTGGCGCATCAATTCGCCGCTGGCAAGTTCGGCCAGCGCGCGATTGTCGCATGCGATCACGACTCGCGCCGGGCGCTCGCTGTCGCGCACGACACCGCGCGCCGTCGAGGTGCTGATCATCGCGGGCAGGATCAGAAATAATCCCATCAACAGCGGAGTCGCGAACGTCGAGAGCATAAACGAGCGCGTCCTGACCCGCTCGCGGTATTCCCGTTTCGCGATGATCCAGACTCTGTGAATCGAGAACTCAGTCATCTCTGCCGGCTACTCGATCGATAAATATCTGTTCCAGCGACGGGTCCATCACCTGGAAGCGGATCACGCGCAACCCGCGCATCGCCGTGCGCAGCAGTTCCTGCGGGTCGGCGCCCGGCTTGAGGCGGACTTCGGCGTGATTGCCGTAGTCATTCAACGAATCGATGAAGGGATTGCCGGCCAGGCACCCGCCATCACCTTCATAATCGATTTGCACGAAGCGCCGGCCGTTGCCGGCTTTGATCTCGCTCAGGCTCCCTTGCAGCACCGATTTGCCGCGATCGATCAGGCAGATCGAGTCGCACAGCTTCTCCACCTGGTCCATCCGATGCGTCGAGAACAGGATCGACTTTCCCGCCGTGCGTAGCCCAACCAGCACGTCTTTGAGCTGCATCGTGTTGACCGGATCGAGGCCGGCAAACGGCTCATCCATCACGATCAAGTCGGGATCGTGCAACAGCGCGGCGATGAACTGTATCTTCTGCTGCATCCCCTTGGACAACTCCTCGACGCGACGATCGATCCAGTCCGCAATTTCCAGGCGCCGCGCCCACGCGCCGATTCGTTCCCTCGACGTGGCGACCGACAGCCCCGCAAGCCGCCCGAGAAAAACCAGGTTGTCGCCGACGGTCATCCGGCGGTACAAGCCGCGCTCCTCAGGCAGATAACCGACCCGGCGCAACGCGCGGCGGACCAGCGGCTCGCCAAACAGCCGCACACAGCCAGAATCGGGGGCGGTGATGCCGATCATCATGCGGATGGTGCTGGTCTTGCCGGCCCCGTTGGGTCCGAGCAGGCCAAAAATATGCGCCGGCGGAATTTCGAACGAGAGATCGTCAACGGCTCTAAAGCCGCCGTAGGACTTTCGGACTCGGAGCAGTTCGACGGTAGGCGTCACCGCGAGATTAGTGCGCCCAGACCAGTTTGGGGTCTGTCTCCCACGGATAGACGTGAACCATCCAGCCGAACACCTGCGGGAAGAAGCGGCCGTTGACCGCGTCGCAGGCTTGCTTGGTTGCGATCGAGCCGTTGAAGCCGAACTTCGTCCAGTCGGCAGTCTTCATGTCGGTCCCGCGCGCCGGGAAGCACAGGTTGATGTGCCGATGCCATCGCGCGACGCTGAGCGGGACGCGCTCGTTGAGCTGATCCTCGCTGGCGCCCTTGTGGTCGGTGTACATCGCGCCGATCAGCTTGTAGCCGCCGTCGGGAGTGGCTTGGTAGAGCAGCGAGGTCGGTTCGCTCGGGTTGAAGGTGAACGCGGCTTTGAGGCCGTACCATTTCCTGGTGAAATGCACGACGGGTAGTTTGAATTCGGGATGAAACGGCTTGAAGCCTTCGGCCTCGGCGACGTGATAATCCTGGTACTTGGCGAGC
The DNA here is from genome assembly GCA_963813785.1 of uncultured delta proteobacterium. GTDB lineage: Bacteria > Desulfobacterota > Binatia > Binatales > Binataceae > Binatus. Next base: position 384,035 of record CAWFAJ010000012.1, read on the forward strand.
GCATGCTGAAGATCGGTCACCAGGACCGCGGCGCGCGCTTGTCGGCGTCGTTCTGAGGGCGCAGCGCCGTGAATGCCATGTGCAGCGACATGTTCTTCATGTCGCCGTGCCCATGTGCATGTCGTGATCCATCTCCGGGCCGCCTGACATCGCCTCCATCTCGCCCTCTTTCATGTTCGAGGGATCCGGCATTGCGGCGGCTGGACATCTGCGACATGTCATGCCCACTCATGTCCATGCCCTTCATGTCCTGGGCGACGGCGGGAATCGACAGGGCCAGCATCGCGGCGATCGCAGCAGCGATTTTCACCGCCGGGATTCGTAGGAGCATTGCGTGTTTCCTCCGCGCCAGAGTCTAAGCTCTAAGCCGACTGGAGCCAACGATTGAATGATTACGCCGGATTGCCACAAAAGAGAACGGGGCCGGCGCGCATCGCGCGCCAGCCCCGTCAAGGATTCGACCTTAGTGAGGGAGAGGCAAGCGCCCTACATATTATCCACGATCGCCTTGCCGAACTCCGAGCACTTGAGCAACTTCGCGCCGGTCATCAGACGCTCGAAGTCGTAGGTCACCTCTTTCTTGGCGATGGTCTTCTCGAGGCCGCGAACGATCCCGTCGGCAACTTCCTGCCATCCCAGGTGCTCGAACATCATCACGCCCGACAGGATAACCGAGCCCGGATTGACTTTGTCCTGGTTGGCGTACTTGGGCGCGGTGCCATGGGTCGCTTCGAAGATCGCGTGCCCGGTGATGTAGTTGATGTTCGCGCCGGGAGCGATTCCGAGTCCGCCGACCTGCGCCGCAAGCGCATCGGACAGAAAGTCGCCGTTCAAGTTCATCGTGGCAATGACGTCGAATTCATCGGGTCGCGTCAGAATCTGCTGGAGGGTGATATCCGCGATCGCATCCTTGACCAGCATTTGGCCGGCGGGCGGCTTGCCGTTGCAATCGTCCCATCCAACTGCCTTGCCCTTGTATTCGCGTTTTACGAGTTCGTAGCCCCAATCGCGGAACGCGCCCTCCGTGTACTTCATGATGTTGCCCTTGTGGACGAAGGTCACGCTCTTGCGCTTGTGCTTAATCGCGTAATCGAGCGCGGCGCGAATCAGGCGCTCGGAACCCTCGCGCGAAATGGGTTTGATGCCGATTCCCGAGGTATTGGGGAAGCGCATATTCTTGACGCCCATTTCTTCGAGCAAAAATTTGATGATCTTTTTTGCCTCGGGCGACTCCGCCGGCCATTCGATTCCCGCGTAGATGTCTTCGGTGTTCTCGCGGAAGATTACGACGTCGAGTTTCTCGGGATGCTTGACCGGACTCGGCGTGCCCGTGAAGTAGCGCACCGGGCGCAGGCATACGTAGAGATCGAGCATCTGGCGCAGCGCCACGTTGAGCGAGCGGATGCCGCCGCCAATCGGAGTCGTGAGAGGGCCCTTGATGCCGACCAGGAATTCGCGGAATGCCTCGACGGTTTCGTCGGGCAGCCAGGTCTTCCAATTCTTGAACGGCTTCTCGCCCGCGTACACCTCCATCCACGCGATCTGGCGCTTGCCGCCGTAGATTTTCTTCACCGCGTTGTCGAAGACGTACTGCGATGCGCGCCAGATGTCGGGGCCGGTACCGTCGCCTTCGATAAACGGAATGATCGGGCGGTCAGGAACTTTCAGGGTGTGATTGGCGCCAAGAGTAATCTTTTCGCCGTTGCTCGGAACTTTGATGTGCTGATATGCCATCGTGTTTCGCTTCGCCTCTCTTGTTGAATGATTGAGCGTAAACGCGGCGCGCATTTTCGCGGCGTGGCGTCCGTGCTCAGATTTTATCTAATGATGATTACATCAAAGGATTAGCAATGCCAATGCAACGATTGCTGGCGGTGTATCAAAAGGATACACTGCCCGCGGGCATCGATGCCTGGGGCAGAAGCGCAAAACCTGGTTGAGCTCGGTTAAATCTCCTCGGGGACAGTTTTTCAGATCCAACTCTCTACCCGCAGCCCGCTGACTCGGCGGAACTCAGATTGATTGCGCGTAACGAGGGTCGCCTTTTCATGAACCGCGTGCGCGGCGATCAGCAGGTCCATTGCTCCGATGGAGTTTCCCGTCGTCTCCAGCCGCGCTCTGATCGCGCCGTATGTCGCAGCCGCCTCAGCCGGCCAATCGAGGACAGTGACATAGGCCAGGAAGGCGCGCACGGCGTCTCTCGACTGTTCAGGACGGATAGACTTCGAAACTCCCGTCCAGAGCTCGGCCGCGACAATTGACGACACTGCAACTTCTTCTCGCTTCGTGCGCTCGAGGCGACTGCGAATTGCGGGCGACCGCCCGCGCATCACATCCACGCAGATGTCGGTGTCGAGCATCAGCCGCGGCACTTAGAGCGGCTCCACTTTCTCGGGGCGCCGGTCGCGGAGCCGTTTGGGAAAGCCGGAGGGCAGCCGCGGCGCGCTGGCGAAATATTCTTTCCAGGAACGCGGGCGCGGTGTCAGGATTACGCTATCTCCGTCGGGCACGATGAATACTTCATCGGTGGAGAACCTGAACCGCTTGGGAATCCGAACCGCCTGGCTGCGGCCGGTCTTGAAGACTTTTGCGGTTTCACGCTTCATCATGCTTTGATATATACCATAAGTGTATATCGAGGTAAACTACCAGGTCCGCCATTAACGCGGGCGCGGGGATCGATTGAAGCCCCGCGCGGTTTCACGCTTTGGCATCGTCTGATATTTACCAATAAGAGTCCGATCTTCAACGAGGCCGCGCGCGGACCAATCAAGCGGAGCATCAGATGGATTTCACCTACACGCCGGAACAGGAAACCTTTCGCGCCGAATTGCGGCGCTGGCTCGAAAAGAACTCCGCCGAAGCCTTCGGGCGCACGGGCGAGGGACTCGGCGGCTCGACCGCCAGCCTGCTCGACGTTCGCGACGACGGGCGATGGAATCAACTGCTCGACTACCATCGACGGCTCTACAAGGCCGGCTACGTAGCGCTGCACTGGCCCAAGCAATGGGGCGGAGGCGGCGCGAGCATGATCGATCAGGCTATCTACCAGGACGAAGTCTTGCGGCTCGCGCTGCCGCTTTACGGCGCCAACCAGCTCGCGATCGATCGAATCGGCCCGACGATCATGCATCTGGGCACCGAGCAGCAGAAAAAGCGCTACCTGCTCAAGATGCTGAGCGGCGAGGAAATCTGGTGCCAGGGTTATTCGGAACCCAACGCCGGCTCCGATCTCGCGGCGCTGCAGACGCGCGCGGTGCTCGACGGCGACACTTTCGTCATCAACGGGCAGAAAGTGTGGACCAGTTTGGCGCATCGCGCGGACTGGCAGGTGCTGCTGGTGCGCACCGATCCGGCGGCGCCCAAGCACAAGGGAATTTCCTATCTGCTGGTCGATATGCATAGTCCCGGAATCACGGTGCGTCCGCTGGCTCAGATCACGGGCGACGCCGGATTCAACGAGGTCTTTTACGACAACGTTCGCGTGCCCAAGGAAAACCTGGTCGGCGAGCTGAACGCGGGATGGCAGGTGTCGATCGCGACGCTTATGTACGAACGAGTTTCCGGCGGCACGCGGCATCCGGTGGAACGCACGATCGGCGAGCTGCTCGAACTCGCCAAGAAAGTGGATTTCCAGGGCGGCCCCGCGTGGAAGCATCCGTACGTGCGCCAGCGGCTGGCGCAGTTCGCGACCGAGTCGCGATGCCTGCGCCTGTCGCGCTACCGCTCGCTGTCGGCGCAGCTCAAGGGCAAGATGCCGGGGGTGGAGAGTTCATTCGGCAAACTTTTCGCCACCGAGCTGAACTTGAGAGTCGCGATGTTCGCCGATGAGATGCTGGGCGCGTTCGCCAACGTCGAAGGCGGCAGCCTCGGCGCGGTCGAGGGCGGCCGCTGGATGCATCGGACGCTCGCGGCGCGGGGACTGACGATCGCGGCGGGCTCGAGCGAGATTCAGCACAACATCATCGGCGAGCGGGTCCTCAAGCTGCCCCGCGGCTGAGCAGGGGTGGGCGAAACTAAAATGGAAGAACTTGATTTTATGTGAAACCCACCGTGGGTTTCACACTTCCTTGGGCAGGGGTGACCCCTGCACCGCAGTGAGAAGACGCGAAAATCTGCGCAACGCATCTTTTCGCGACTACGCAATGGGCGGGGCTGCAGCCCTGTACCCAGTGAACAGAAAAGATGCGGGACTGCGTCCCTGTTAGAAGGGTTAGCCAGGAGAAGAACCTCAGGGCTTGGTGCGCCGCTGGTCAGGTGCCCTGGATTGGAGAGGCCCAGCGCGAGAAAACGGTGTCGGAAATCTTTTCCAGCGACGGCGTGAACTCGGCGGCCTGAGCGATCATTCGATCGGCCGCGATATTCTCGCGGACTAATTCCTTCGCGAACGCATCGGCCATCGCCGCGACCCCGTCGCGCGTCACCTCGAAATGAAACTGGAAGCCGTACGCCTTGTCGCCGTGACGAAACGCCTGGCAAGGCGTCTTCTCCGACGATGCGAGCGAGACCGCACCGGGCGGCAGATCGAAGATGTCGCCATGCCAATGAAACGGCGTCATCGTCTCGGGCAAATCGCGCATCAGACGATCGTGTTTGGCCGACTCGTCGAGCCGGATCGGATGCCATCCGATTTCCTTGCCGGCGGGGTTGCGAGCGACCTTCGCGCCGAGCGCGGCGGCAAGAATCTGCGCGCCCAGGCATACGCCGAGCACCGGCAGGTTCGATTTCATCGCGTCTTCGATGAGGCGCATCTCGTCGCGCAGCCACGGATGCCGGTCAGTCTGATCGACGCCCATCGGACCGCCCATCACGATCAAGCCGCCAGCGCCCTTCATGCTCGCCGGCACCTGTTGGCCGTCGTAAACGCGCACGTATTGCCAGGCGAGCGCGGCGCCTTCGAGCGCGTCAGCTATGGCGCCGAGATTCTCGACCGGGTGATGCTGCAAAACATAAATCTTCGCCATCGAATGAATCTCCGATGTGATCGAAGCGATCGCTAGCAGGCTGTTGAAAAAGTAATTTTCAACGCCTGCTCCCTCTCTCTTGTCTCCCCCAAAGTGGTTTTTTCACCGGTCTCCCCTTTGGGGGAGATGTTGTCGGTAAGAAGCCATCTTTTACGCAGTGTGTTGAATCGTTCGAGACCCGAACTGCCCTTCGATATGAGTTCTTCAACACCCTGCTAGAGCATCGCGCCGCGGCGGACGCGGCCAAGATGCGTGTAGGCGCGCTGGGTCGCGACGCGCCCGCGCGAAGTCCGCGCCAGGAATCCCTCCTGCAGCAGGTAGGGCTCGTAAACTTCCTCGATGGTGTCGGATTCCTCGCCGACGGCGGCGGCAAGACTCTCGACGCCAACCGGTCCGCCGTCGAACTTGTCGATTATCGCGCCGAGAATCGCGCGGTCCATCTTGTCGAAGCCGGCGGTGTCGATTTCGAGCAGCTCGAGCGCGGCCAGCGCGATTTCGCGGGTCACGAGCGGCGCCTCGTTGACCTGCGCGAAGTCGCGCACGCGGCGCAGCAAGCGGTTGGCGATACGCGGCGTGCCGCGCGAGCGCGAGGCTATTTCAGTGGCTCCTTTTTCGTCGATCTCCATCTTCAGCAAGCCGGCCGAGCGGCGCACGATCTCGCCCAGTTCGGCGTGATCGTAAAAGTCGAGATGGTAATGCTGGCCGAACCTGTCGCGCAACGGCGAGCTCAGCAAGCCCGAACGCGTAGTCGCGCCCACCAGGGTGAACGGATTGACGGACAGTTTCATCGTGCGCGCGCCCATCCCCTCGCCCACCACGATATGAAACTCGAAATCCTCCATCGCGGAGTAGAGCCGCTCTTCGACGACCCGCTGGAGGCGATGAATCTCGTCGATAAAGAGCACGTCATGCGCTTCGAGGTTGTTCACGATTGCGGCCAGGTCGGCGGCGCGCTCGATAGCGGGACCGGAAGTGACGTGGACGTTGACGCCGAGCTCGCGGGCGATGATGTGCGCGAGCGAGGTCTTGCCGAGGCCGGGAGGTCCGGCGAAGAGCACGTGATCGAGCACCTCGGCGCGTCCGCGGGCGGCTTTGATCGACATGCCGAGAATTTTTTTGGTGCGTTCCTGACCGACGAATTCGGCGAGCGCGCGCGGGCGAAGCGCGAGATCGAGCCGGCGGTCGTCTTCGTGACCGGCGCGCGCGGTGGGCCGCTCTTCGGCGGGCGCAGCCGCGCCGGCATCTTCGCGAGGCTTATTTTTCGCCAAGCAGCACCGCCAATGACTTACGGATTATAACTTCCGGATTTTCCGCCGCGCCGGCGTCCGCGGCGACGACCGCGTCAACCGTGCGTTTGGCTTCGACCGGTTTCATGCCGAGGTTCACCAGCGCTGAAACTGCTTCGTCGGCCGGGCCGGCCGGTCTTCCGTTTCCATCCGGCGCGGGCTGGAAATAACCGTCGGGCGCGGTGGTTGACGGCGCTGCCATCTTCAAGTCAGCGACTTTGTCGCGCAATTCGCGCACCACCCGCTCCGCGACCTTGGGACCGACGCCGGGCACCGCGTCGATTCTGTCAACGTCGCCTTTGCCGATTGCGGCGGCCAGTTCTTCGGGCGCAAGGACCGACAGGATCGCAAGAGCGAGTTTCGGGCCGACGTGCTGCACGCTCATCAGCAGGTCGAAGGCGCGTTTCTCGGTGGCGCTGGAAAATCCGTAAAGCGTGAGCGCATCCTCGCGCACCACCTGGCGTATCTCGAGCGCGACGCGGTCGCCGAGTTGCGGCAATCGATAGTAGGTGCTCAGCGGAATGAGCACTTCGTAGCCGACGCCGCCGGTCTCGACTACGACCCGGCCCGCATCGCGAACCGCCAGCGCGCCCGTCAGCGACGCGATCATTGCGGCGCCACCGGGAGCTTGCTTCGGCGCGGCGCGCCCGGACGAATGCGCTCGATCGCCTCGACCAGGTTGGGGACGCGTCCGCGGCCAAGATGGCAAAGGGCCAGCGCGAGCGCGTCGGCGGCGTCGTCGGCGAGATCGATCGCCGGGTCGAGCTTCAGCGTCTTGCGCACCATGTATTTCACCTGCGCCTTGTCGGCGTGTCCGTGACCGGCGACGCAGAGCTTAACTTCGTTGGGCGGATATTCGAACATCGCGAGGCCGCGCTCCGCCGCCGCGAGCATCGCCATCGCGCGCGCCTCGCCGAGGCGAAACGCGCTCTGCACATTGGCGGCGACGAAATGCCGCTCGAGGCTCAGCGCCTCGGGAGAGAACTGGTCGATGATGGCGAGAAGATTTTCATGGATGCGGCGCAAGCGCGCGGGCCCCGGCGCGAGCGATGCGCATCGGATCGTACCGGCGGTCACGTAGCGTGCGCCGGGACCTTCGACGACGCCGTAACCGCATACCGCACTCCCGGGATCCACCCCGAGTATCCGCATACCCCACCTCCGCAGCAGAACCAGCGCGCCGCTAGGCCGCCGAGAACTGCGCCATCTCTTCGTCGCTGATGTCGAAGTTGGCGGCGACGTTCTGCACGTCGTCGTGATCCTCGAGTTCTTCCATCAGCTTGAGCACCTGCTCGGCCGCATGGCCGGAAACCGCGACCGTGTTTTCGGGAATCCGCGTTTGTTCCGAATGCGCGATCGCAAGGCCGGCTTTTTCCAGCGCGTCACGCACGGCGTTCAATTTGTCGGGCGAAGTCAGGACCTGGAAGGTATCGCCGTCGCCGGTCACGTCGTCGGCGCCCGCGTCGAGCGCGAGTTCGAGCAGCTTGTCCTCATCGATGGCGGATTTTTCGATTCCGATCACGCCGCGTTTTTTGAACATCCAGCCGACGCATCCGGCCTCGCCCAGGTTCCCGCCGCGCCGGGAGAAGATGAAGCGCATTTCGGCGACGGTGCGATTGCGATTGTCCGAGAGCACGTCAACCATTATCGCGACGCCGGCCGGGCCGTAGCCCTCGTAGGTGATTTCCTCGAGCGACGCGCCGGCTATTTCGCCGGTGCCCTTCTTGATGGCGCGATCGATGTTGTCGTTGGGCATCGATTGCTTCTTGGCGACAGTCACCGCGGTGCGCAAGCGTGGATTGGAATTGAGGTCGCCGCCGCCGAGTCGGGCCGCGATCGTGATTTCCTTGATCAGCTTGGTGAAGGCGCGGCCGCGCTTGGAATCGGTAATCGCCTTCTTATGCTTGATCGAACTCCATTTCGAATGACCCGACATGACAAATATCCTCGAGCGGAGCCGCCTTGGCGGGCAGGTCCCGACGAAGCCGAGATTATCATAAAGAATCGTCCAAGGGGGAATGGCGCGTAGGCGATAGCGCCGCGACCGGCGAGTGTGAAAAACCTGGACGCATCAGCGCGCGTTTCTGTTATCATGGCGGGGCGAGCGAGCCGATGAATGGGGCAATGTTCGGGGTGAAACTTTCGATTTTGGGCGCGATTGCGGCGCTGTTTGCCGCCGGATGCTTCTATCCGCCGGTTACACAGCCGCCGCCGGACGAACAGCAGGAGGTGGTGATCGCGCTGCCGTACGATCTCGCGTGGGATGCGGTGAACGCGGTCATCAGCCAAAATGCATTTCACGTACAGGCGCAGGACATGACCAACGGGATCATCGAGGCGGTCGGTCCACGCTTCACGCTGCACGACGCCGATTGCGGAAAAATAAAGAGCATCGTCGGCACTTACACGGCCGAGCCGGAGGCGAACTCGTCGTCGGTGTACAATTTCCTGGTGCGGCCACGGGGTCCGGAAGCGAGCATCGTCAAGGTGCGCGCCACGTTCAACTCGTCGGTCAACGTGCCGTTGCATCCGGCCACCGATGTAGATTGCGTATCGCATGGAATCCAGGAATCGGATCTGCTCCGCGAGGTATTGGTCGCGGCGAAGCAGACCCATCGTCCGGAGTTCGCCAAGCCCAGCGCTGCGCCGCAACCGGCTGTGTCGTCGTCGTCAGCCAGCGCACAATCGTCGGTGAAAACGCCGGTGATGGTGCGGAGTCAACCCAGGCCCTTGTCCTCGATCGATAAAGCTGGAAAGCAACCCGACCTGCCATCGTCGCTGCGGGGGTTTTCGCTCGGCGGGATGAATCCAGTTCTGCCGGCGCCCCCGCCGAATTGAGTGCGAGGATTCGCGAGGGCTTGGCATTTTTTTCGTCCGGGGTGAAACCGGGCCATAAGGGTATTTCTGAAGAACTTCGGCCCTCTATGGAGCGAACTTGATTCGCTTCCCGTATATGGCTTACCGTTCTCCAAAGGTACCTGTCTAGCTCCACCAAACTCCGTTTAAGGAGCAATCAAAAATGGCGAAGTTAACCACGAAAGGCCGCAAGAAAATACCTACCAAAGAGTTTGGTGAGCCGGGAAAGCGTGCGTACCCAATGCCGGATAAAGCTCATGCTGCCAATGCAAAAGCTCGCGCCACTCAGATGGTCAAGAAAGGCAAGCTATCGGCATCGGAAGAAAAGAAGATAGACGCCAAGGCAAACAAAAAGCTTGGCGATACATCAAAATAGAGGACGGGGTAAACAAGAAACCCTTGCGCCTCTGACGACCATTCGCGGCGTGAAGATCTTTAATCCGCCGCCGCATTGAGTCCAGATTCGCGAGGGCTCGGCATCCACGCGCGACGGAGGCGCTGGATAAAAGCGAACGTGGCGAAGTTACCCGCGCTGGGTTGATGCCTGAGCAACACTCTTGAGGCCCGCGAAATATAAAGATGGCCGCCCGAGTTGCACCATCGAGCGCCTCACTGGCGAGCTGCTTGATTGCCTTACTCACCACGTTCACATCCTCAAGCTCAGCGGCGACGGCTTCCGGCTTATACACAGCAAACCCTACCAGTGACGATCAGCCGCCCCTTAAACTGCTGCATTTTCATTCCGACTCTCCGATGTACTTTCACTCCGGTGTTGACATATTGACTTACAGCGAGTGATCTCGTACACATTCGGCGACTTATCTAGCTTTCTCTGTTCGGGAAGGGAGGAATACTTGAGTTCGGCCAGGACGTTCATCGGATACGGGGAGACAATACTGCGCTAGCGGTACGGCCGCTGAGAGATTTTTTCAAACCCGGTGGCGTCGTGCGATGTACCACGGAATTCTAGCAGCCTCCTGCACGGTTACCGGAACTCAACCACGCCTCAGAGCTGAATAACGATGCCAACGACGGGCAAACTACCTACCAACCATTCAATTCCGCAGGAGGGTAGCGCGAAGCGGATGCGCCGAGTGCCTCACCTTCAGTCATTACGGACTTTTAGGTATTTGGACGAGACGCACCGAGCGGCGCGCCGCCTTTACGGAAGATATCCAGGCGTGATTGGTGTTGGCATTGGCGCCAAGTTCATCAACGGTAAACCTACGGAACTCAAAAGGGCTATCCACTTTTACGTGACTAAGAAGAAAACAGCTCCGAAGCGACAGCTGCCTAAATTCATATTCGAACGAAACAGCGATGGATCAATTGATCATCGATCGCGGGTGCTGACAGATGTTATAGAACTTGGAACGGTACGCGCGGTTTGCGGTGCTGGTTCAAGAATTGATAACACCTTAGGATCTTCCGGAACCATTACTCTACTCTTCCGAAACAAGGCACCCGGGAGCAATAACTATCTTTTTGCCACCTGTTCTCATGTTGCAGGTACAAGCAAACGATTCGAAGCCCCCTCGTGCTGCGAAGATACCAATCCGGCGGCGCAGGTCATCTATCGTTCAGAGGATTCGGCTGGCCCTCAGTTGGACTACGATATCGCCATCGCCGAAATGAGCCCGGCCTGCTCTAAGGACGACCTCCAAGTGGTTGGTAGCAGCAGTGCCAAGCTTACGCATTTTCTTTCGAGAGATGCCATCAGCGCCGGCTATTCGGTCTTAGTTGGCTTACCATCTGGGATCATCGCTAGCACCGTTCAAGGATATTCAGGCGCGTTGCCAATAGGAACAAAAATAATCGACAACTGTTTTATACTTAACATGACCGCCACCCCGGGCGACTCAGGCAGTTTACTCTATGCTGATTCCTATGCGATAGGCATGGTCATTGCGGTGTCCGAGGACGGTCAATACACTTTTTTTCATCCACTGCAAGATGCTATAGAGTTCGCTCGACAGAACAGCGGAAAACCAATTCAAGTGTTTTGAGAGAAAAGGAGGAAGAAGGATGCGTGCACATTTAATCGCGGGGCTCGGAGCGGCTATTCTCTTTGCTGGTTGCGCGACTATCCGCACAGAAAAAGTAACAGATCTTAACTCTCGACCCGAGGGCGTTCGTGTGTATCCGCCGAGGATCTATTTAGCAGTTGACAAGGAACATAACAAATCGCAGCTTTATATCCTACCAGATTATCAGCGCGCGTATGATATAAAGCCGCTTACGGTCCTTGCGAAGAATGACTTTAGTATCGAGCTCGATGACGGGAAGATAAGTAAGTTGACGTCAAATCAGGACACTACTGGGATACTAACCTTTATAAGTCAGGCGGGACAGGCAGCCGCTAAAGGTGCCGGACTGCCGGTTAGTGGCGGCGCCGCTGTCGAAGGAAGTTTTGGTTTGGCGTCCGGAATTTGGCGACTGGGCGATGACGGAGTCTTTCGCAAAGTGAACTGAAGCCTAATTAGCTTCAGAAACTGCGATGACACCGCACCTATGGCACGGTGCGTTAGGTTGTGCGAGTTGAAGAAAGCAGAGGATCGCTCCGTCATCAGCAAGACGGGAACGGTCACGTAAAGGCAGGTTCACGTTTGGCGAAGAGGCAGGTTGCTATTCATTCGACGAAAGTGTTGGCTAGCTGGTGTCGGCGCTTCAATGACGAACGATGAAGTGCCCCTGCATTGACTGTTCTGAAAATCGCTACCAGCCGCGTGAGGACATGGCTGCGTTCGCCGAATCTGTAATGAAGTAGAGAGTCAGGGTGCTGATACTAGGTGCCGGGGCGGTCAGGGACTAGCGCTTCGGCGGGGACGATTTCCCTGTCGGTGGCGCCGGGTATCTTCCAATACAGGTGCAGGTAGGAGCCGCCGGCGACATTTCGCTCGCCGACCTCAATCCTATGCGGCCCTTCGGTTAGGTGGATGCTGCCGGCGTCGCGACTCTTGTTGATCAAGCCGGGATCGCGAATCACCTGGGTGCCGTCCACCGTGACCCATCCCGAATCGTCAACCTCGATCGTAAACTCGTAGTCGCCGGTCTTAGGCGCGATCAGTTCGCCTCGCCAAATGTCGCACGACGGAAACGGCATCGCGCCCATCGCAGCAATGTCATCGAAGTCCAGTTGCGGATCGACTCGTACTATGTGGGGCGCGCTAATCCCGCATTGCTCGCCCGCGTAGTACCTGCCCAGTAATCCCTGGCGGCCACTACCCACGAACCCCTGCATGACTCGGCCGTTCATCGAAAGCAGGAACAGCGCGGCGATTCCCATCGTCATTGCGATTTGCGTCAGGCGGCGCGACGCGCCGGTTCCCCACAGCCCGAGCGATTCCGATAAATCAAAGGAGCCGAAGATCCAAAACACGGCGAGCGGCCAGAGCTGAAACGGGCCGGGCAGTCCGATGAGTTTGCCGAGGTTGAAGGCGACCGAGTCGCCGACGACCATGCCGCCGCCGAAGAATGCGTCGCGGTTGGTGGCGAAGTCGCCGCGCATGAATTGCTGAAGGGCGAAATCGCGCACCGGGTTGTCATATTCGTAGGGAAAATGCGGATTGGTCGCCGTCGCCATCAGCATGATTGCGGCCGACAGCACGCCGATCGCGCCGAGCAGGTAGTCGCAGGCGGCGGGGAGAAAAGCGAGCGCCAGGACCATGAATGGAACCGAGGCGACAATTTGCCGCGGGCCAGTCGCGGTGCCGCCTCCCCACGATATGATCGATTCGCCGTAGGAGGCGTTGAACAGGAACAGCACGACGAATGAATAGACCGTGACGATGAATTCGGCGCGCCATCGCTTCAGCCGGGCGAAATAGCCGACGCCGACGATCGACAGCAACAGTACAGGGTTGCAGAAAAACAATCCGCGCTGCGGATCGAGCAGCACATTCCATAGAATGCGGATCTTCGGATAGGTCAGACCGACGAATCCGACCGCCTGCTCGGGGAATTGGCGATTTTCGGCGGGCGAGAGCTTGAACGCCTGGTAACTGAAGAAGAGCGGATTTCCGAAAGCGCCCCAGTTGTAAGCGAGCATGATCGCGACGGTGATCGCGGCGCCGGCGGAGAACGCCGCCAGATGCTTCCATTCGGAGAGTTTGAACAGGGCGTAGATTCCGATCGCCGCGGCGACCAGGAAGACCGGGTAATCGTTGAGCACGGCCCATCCCGCCAGAAACCCGGCGGCCAGCGCGCGCGCCCGCGACGGACGGGAATAGAAGGTCGCCAGCAGATAGAACGCGGTGAAAACGCATACCGCGGCGACGGGTTCGCCGGTGAGCTCGGTCGCGTACGGAAACGCGATCGTCGCCAGGCCAAGGATCAGCGCGACGCCGGCCGCGCGGCCCTCCGACGCGCCGAGAAATCGCGCGAAGCGAAACATGACGACGCACAGCGCCGCGACCAGCAGCCCGGTCGTAAACACTGTCGTCAGGTAAGTGACAAAGGCCCAGTACAGCGGCTCGTGAGTTGCGCTCAGCGGCAGCAGCCCGATTCGGAAGACCAGCCACGGAATCAACGCAGTGTAGGACGTGCCGGGCGCCTTAACCGAATAGATATGGCCGTGGAGGGTGATGATGTCGGCGGTGTTGAAGCCGCAAAAATCGTTGATCCACAGCACGCCCTTCTCGATCATCGAGCGCATCAGGTCGAAGCGGCACGCGACGCTCTGATCGGCGCCCTGGTAAAAGTAGGCGTACGTGATGAACGGGATCAGGAAGACCGCAGTCTCGATTTGCCGAACGCGATCCTCCGGGGCGATCGCGCGAGGAGAGTTCGCGGCGGCCCACTTCATCGTTTGTTCGAGCGCCGGGAAATGGCGTCGCGAAACGTATTGAAGATGCTGAAAGTCGTCGTCGCCGAATATGCGCCAACCCGCCCATGCGAGCGCCGCGAGCGCCACAAACGTCAACACCATCGAGATTGGCGAGCCAATCGGCGCCGGAGCCGCCTGTTGCCGAATCGCCAGCAAATCGTAAGTGGGAGTCGCGCTGGGCGGGGGCGCGTCAATCCGGATCAGCGACGCATTTCTAAAGAACGCCTTGCCGGTGTTGAGGCTGCCGAAGCCGCCGACTCGCAGCGCGACGTCGATGTCCGCGCCGTGTCCCCCGACCTTGAGGTACAGCGTCACGCGCTGCCAGTCGGTGGTGCCGTGGATGTCGGCCGACATGATGCCGTCTTCCATGACTGAAATCGACGCACCGCTTTCCTTGGCGCCGACATTTTCAGTGCGGACATCGACGCTGAGCTGATACCATCCCGGCGCCACGGTCAGCGACTGCATCCAGCGCCCGTCGTCGGCCTGAAGGTTATCAACCTCCAGCTCGCAGGGCTTATCGGGGTACGAATGCCAATGGGCCTGGAACGCGTCCGGTTTGTTGATCCATGCCTCGGTACGCCACAAATCGGGCTGATCCTCGGAGCCCTTGGCGAAGTCGCCGTTGACCAGCAGGTTATCCGCGGCGGCGGCGCGGCGCGGTGCGGATAGGGCGGCGGCAAACGCGGCGCCAAGAAAAAATGCGCAGAGCAAAATCGCGCGGCGACGGCGATACGATTGCAAGTGAGCGATCATATCCAATTGCGCAGCCCCGCAGATGACAGCCACATCCGCGCGTAGTATCCGTCGCGGCTGATCGGCATGCCGACCCAAATCGGGAAGAAGTACACGAACAGAATCAGTGCGACGGCCACGAACACGCTGCCAACGTACCGGCCCGCATATGGAGTCTGCAGCAGGAAAAAGCCGTACGCGCCGATTACGACGATGAAAGTGATCCATCCCCACGTCGGCGGCATCCCGAGGAAAAAGACCGGCGTCATCGTCAGCAACAGCGCGAGATGCTCCCACGGCTCGGCGCGCTCCTTGAAACATTCGCCGAGCAAAATCGCCAGCGCAAGGTATCCAAAATAAACCGAGGCCATGTAGTGGTAGAGGAAGAGCGTGCGGCCGATCCAGGCCCAGATCAAGAGATAGCTGAGATAGCCGATGACGAGGAACGAGCGGGTCAGGCTCGGGCGCTCGAGCGCCTGCACGGCGGTGATGGTGATCGCGGTCAGGGCGCCCCACCAGAGGAGAGGATTTCCTCCGCCCCAGACGGTTTGCACGTCACCGGTCTTGGGGAAGTTCTGCCAGTACGCGATCGGGCGCAGCATCAGCGGCCAGCTCCACCACGGCGACGAGTACGGATGGGTGGCGGAGGCGACGCTCTTTTCGTACCAGACGATGTCGCTGTAGTACTTGAAGAGGTCCGAGATGCCGCCCCACCAGCCGAACCAGTAATGAGGGAAGAACACCGCGAGGTATGCAATCGCGGCGACCGATCCAACCAGCGCGATTGCGCCAACGCTCATCGGTTCGAGAACGCTCGCCATCGATGGCATCCGCCACGCGCCCGGCGCCGATGACGAGCGGCTGCGCCAGAAAATCTCGGCAAAGCGGATTGCCAGAAATGCGAGAACCGTCAGCACGATGTGCGCGAAGCTTTCGCCGAACAGGAAAAGCATCAATCCGATGACAACACAGATCAGCGCGGTGAAGACTATCCCGGTCCAATCGAAGAGATCGATTTCGATCGAGACCGGAGCAGCCGCCTTGATTTTGCCCGCCTTGGAATCGATTGGCGCCTTTGGATCGACGACCGGCGGCGCAGCCGGCGCGGCGGCGGGACGGTCCTTCGCGAGCACGTAAAGAATGAAACCCATCACCAGCAAAAAGGTAATCGCCGGGATGTAGAATTTGCTTGCCAGGCACAGGCCCAGCGCCAGTCCAATCCACGGCAGGGTGCGCCGGCGCGCGATCCGATCGGGCGTCTGCGCGAATCTGAAAAAGAGCAGGTACGCAACTGCCGCGCAGGTGAGATAGACGATGTCGATGACGGCGTAGTGCGAGTCAACCAGATACATCCCGTCGCAAAGGATGATCGCGCCCGCGAGCGCGCCGACCAGCCGCGAGCCCGACATCCGGCGCCCGAGCAGGTAGGTGATTCCCACCAGTGCCGTCCCAAGCGTCGCGTTGCCTACCCGCCAACTCCAGGGATGATCGCCAAAAATGAAGATGCCCGCGGCGATTATGAGCTTGGCCAGCGGCGGATGAGGATCGAGGAAGGATTCGCCGTGCAGATAATGGCGTCCTTGCGCGACGAAATGGACCTCATCGAAAACGATCTCGGCGGGATGCCCAAGGTGCCAGAAGCGCGTGATCGCGGCGACGATCAACAGCGCCGAGATGATGATGGTATCGGCCGCGATCCACGCGGGCGCGGTAGCCGGTTCTTCAACGTAATCCTCAACCTGCCGGGGGGGCGGGGCGAATCTCCGGAAGAACGCAACGACGGCGTCGGTTGCAGCGCTTGCACCCTGCAGCCGCGTTGCGCCGTAGTAAACCGCCAGCGCAAGCGCGACCACGTTGAGCGCCGAGGTCGCCATCGCGAGCCCGTCGCGCGCGTCGAGGAACACCACGGTGTTAAGCGTGTGCAGGATGTAGGCCAAATTGATCAAGCCGGTGATCGAGACAACCACGAAGACTGCAAGCATCTCGGGCGCTTCCAGAGCCAACGGCACCGCAAGCACGATCGAGGGGTAGAGGTATCGCTCATGCATCCTGGGCGCGACCATGAAGAATCCAAAAATCGCGATGAACGAGGCGAACAGGAGGCGCGTCGGCGTGCGGCCGCGCCACAAAATCCACGCAATGAATCCGTAGAGCGGCGCCAGCAGGCTCATCCCGAGCGCAAAGTACGATACTCCCGCAAAAGTTCCCGAATCGCCCTGGCGAAGTCCGCCGATCAGCGCCATCAGGTTGAATGCGTTGACTGAAGTCTCGTGGTAGTAGGCCGCGGTGGAAGTATAGAGCTTGATAATCCAGTTCCACTGATGGCCGATTTGGAACGGCGCGATGCCGATGATCGCGACCGCAATCAATGCGACTCCCGACCTGATCCACGTCGCGAAGTCGGCCTCGAGCATCGTCCAGACGCCGAGCACCGGAAGGATCATCAATCCCTGCGGCTTGACCAGCACCGCGATCGCGGCGAGTCCCCATGCGATCTCGTATTGCCGGCCGAGAATCGCCACGATGCTGAGCAGCGTGACGAACGTCATCACCGAGTCGCTCTGACCCCAGACGACGGTGTCGAACAGCAACGCCGGATTCAGCGCGACCATCAGCATCGCGACAAAAGCCATCGCGGGCCGGCTGCCACGGCGCACGAACGCATACATCAGCAGCGCGAGCGCGAAGTCGGCGACGATCGCGGGACTCTCGATTATGACCCGGTAAAAATCTCCCGACGCGCCGATGACATGCGCGATGAACCCGACAACCCACAGCGCGTACAGATAGCCGGGCGGATAGTCGAGGAAGAATCCCGATTGATAAGTTTGCGCGGGACCGACCGTGGAGATTTGGCCAGCCCACGCCTGGTAATCGCCAACGTCGGGGCCGAAGCCGGGAAAGAACGGCATCACGGCGAGCTTCACGGCGGCCAAGGCGGCGAGCACGAGCAGCGCGGTTGTAAGCCCGGAGTCGCGATCGTCGATGAGCGGGCGGAGGTAGTCGATGAGCGCGTAGGCGACCAGCGCGATCAGGATCGCGCCGGCAACGAATCCCGCCAGTTTGCCGCTGGGCGCTTGGGGAGCCGATGCGGCCGCGATCGAAAATACCGACAACGCGGCAGCGGCCCACCGCCAAAATGGCGCCTGCGCAATCCACCGCCGAGGCCTGTCGCCCGCGACCTTCAACGCTCGATCATCCTGCTATTGCCCATATCGCGCGCCGCTAAGATAGCGGTTATTGAGGCTGCGATGAACAGCCACGGGTGTCAGTCCCGGGCCAGCGCGCTCGCAAGTCGGCTGGCGACGCCATTGCGGCGCAGTCTATGATGCGAGACTGCGGCGAAGGAGAACGCATCGATGCGACTGATCCATACCGTCTATGAGCCCGCCGGCGAGGGACCGCATCCCACGCTAATCGCGATGCACGGGTTCGGCGCCAATGCGCTCGATCTGCTGGGACTCGCGCCGTATATTGCCGACGGCCGCTTCATGGTGATTTGTCCGCAGGGCCCGATGGAAGTGCCGATCGGTCCCACGCGCGGCTACGCATGGTTTCCAATTCGGATGGGCGCTTCACCCGATCGCGGCGCGATCGACGACGCGAACAAAATGGTGACCGGGTTTCTCAATGTGGCGCTGCAAAAGTATCCGGTCGATCGGAAAAAACTGGTGGTGCTGGGGTTCAGCCAGGGCGGCATGATGGCGTATCGGCTCGCGCTCAGAAATCCCTCGAAGTTCGCCGCGCTGGTGGCGCTCTCCACGTACTTTCCGCCCGACTTGAAGGATGAGGTCGGCGATCCCGCCGCTCTCGAAGCGCTGCCGACGCTGGTTCAGCATGGCCGCGCTGACGAGATGATCGAGATTGCGCGCGGGCGGGCGTCGGTGGAATCGCTGCGCGCGCTGAAGGTTCCGCTGACTTATCGCGAGTACGATTGCGGTCATGAGATAACCGCCGAGGGCCTGAACGATCTGTCAAACTTTCTCACCGAGAAGGTGCTCGAACCGATCGTCAAGGTGTAGCGCCATGAGCGATGACGCCAGTTCAGCGCAAGCGTTTGCGAAACTGCTCGCGGTCGTTACCGAACTGCGCGCTCGATGCCCGTGGGATCGCGAACAGAAACTCGCCGACACGCCGCGCCATCTGATCGAGGAAGCGTACGAGGCGGCCGACGCGATCGCGCGCGGCAACTTTCCCGACGTCGCGGAGGAACTCGGCGACGTGATGGTGCAAAGCCTGTTCGCCGGAGTGATTCTTGGCGAGCAGTCAGATTTGGACATCGCCACCGGCCTGCAAAACGCCGCCGAAAAACTCATCCGGCGCCATCCGCACATTTACAGCGACACACGCGCCGATAGTGTTGGGCAAGTGCTCGAAAATTGGGAGCGGATCAAACAGCAGGAACGCGAGCGCAAGGAGCCCAACGGCGCGAAGAGTCTCGCGCACGTCGGCCGCGGGCTGCCGGCAACGATGCGCGCAGAGAAACTCGGCGAGAAGGCGCGCAGCGCCGGCATGGATTGGGGCAATATTCGCGAGGTGCTGGCGAAGGTTCGTGAAGAAATCCAGGAGATCGAGCATGCACTCGATCGCGGCGACACCGCCGGCGCCGCCGAGGAGATCGGCGACCTGATGCTCGCGGCCGCCAACGCGCCCCGCTTCATCGGGATGGATGCCGAACAGACGCTGCGCGCCGCCTGCGACAAGTTCGTCGCGCGATTCGACGAAGTCGCGCGAATCGCCGCATCGCGCGGCCTCGATCTCAAAGCGATGACGCCGTCAGAAATCGACGGCCTGTGGAACGAAGCGAAAGCCGCGGCGCGCGCCACCGGCTCGGCACTGAAGCAATGAACTGAACCGGTGTATTGCTCCGGGCCTCGCGCACTGTTAGAAATGTCTGGTTATGCCTCATATTCCAGTTCATCCGTCGGCCGAGAAGCGCCATCGGCAAAGCGTCAAGCGCGCCGAGCGCAACCGCGTCGTCAGGACACGTGCCCGCACGTTGGCCAAGACGGCAGCGGAAACCATCGCGTCGAGCAGCGACGAAGCCAAGGCGCGCGAAGCGCTCAAGCAGGCCACCAAGGTGCTGTACAAGGCGATCAGCAGCGGCACGATGCATCGCAATACGGTGCGCCGCAAAGTTGCGCGGCTGTCCGTCAGCCTGCATCGCAAGTTCGGCAAGAAATCGTAAACCGCCCGCTCGCGGCAGCGGTTTCTAGTCGGGCGTGCTCATCAGATCGAGGATCAATCCGGCGAGCGCCGCTTCGCGCTCCTTGATCCTACCGTTCTTGAATCCCGCATCCATCGCGCACGCGCGCCAGTAAGCGCGTTCCAGGCGCGCCCGCCCGAAGCGCCGCGCGCCTTCGATTGCGCGGGTCGCAAGGCCGCTTTGCGGCGGCAGCCCCAGGGCTGCGGCGACGTCGCCGTCGCTCCTTCGGGCTGAGATCATCGAGGCCGCGATCATCATTCGGCGCATCATCGGTATGATCTCGACTGCGAGTATTTCGAAAACGTCGCGGCCGAGCGCGGTCGCGCGGCCCAACTGCGCCAGCGCCGCCGAGCCCCGGCCACGCGCGAGACTGTCGGCGAGCTCGAATGCTTCCGGCATCCGCCTTGCGCCCTCGTCCAAATCACCGGGCTGAACAGCGGCGCCCGGCTCGATGAAAATTGTGAGCTTGCCAAGCGCGCCGACGATGGCGGCCAAATCCCCGCCGTGACGTGAAATAAGCAGGTCGATTGCGGCAGGCGACAGTTTTAATCCAAGCGACTGCGCGAATGCGTTCACGTACTGCTCGATCTGATTGTCGAACGGACGCATGCAATTTACGAGCAACGCCGGCTTTTCCGCGGCGCGGCGAATCTTCGCGGGCGCATTGTCTTTTTCGTAGAGCAGAATGAGGTTGCCCGGGCCATGCGCGGTCTCGATCGCCGCCACCAGCGCCGCCTCCGAGCCGCCGCTCCCCGACCCGTGCGCGTCGCCGGCTTCAGCGTTCGCGCCGCCGGTCTCCGCCCGGTCCCGGCGCGATCGCAGGATGCGGCATGCGATCGCCCGCTTGGGTGCGAACAAATCGGACGCGCGCAGCTCGTTCAGCACGGCGCCGTAATCGTCGCCCGCGCCGATCTGAAAGCTGCGATGCTGGCAGCCCTCGCCCACCAGCTTGCGAACTATTGAATCGAGGATGTATTCGCGCAGGAATGCGTGCGGACCGAAGATCACCACCACCGGCGGGATTCGCCGTTGCGCGGCTGCTGTTCGAAGGTATGCCAGCGCGGTTTCAAGCGGCATGCGGTAGCGTCCCTTGCGCGCGGCGCCCGGCCTAGAAGCCTTCGGCCATCTCGACGTACAGGCTCTTCGCGAATCTCTGCATCATCAGGTCGCGGCCGACCGCCGTTTCCGATTGCGCAATCTGGAGGTCGGGCATCTGCGCGATATCGCCGCCGCGCAGGTTCTGCTGCAAAAAAGTTGGCGTCGTGGCCACGACGTTGGTCGCCACGACCGGAACATGTTGCCCGCTGCCGACGCGGGTCGTGCTCCAGATTATCTTTTTCGTATGCAGATCTTTGAGCACCGCCGAGACGACCACGCTATTGCGGTAGGTGGTCGGCTCGTACGCCGTGTTGAAATTGATGGGCCCCTGAATAGCGAGCCTGACGATACCCGAGAGCTGAAGGTCGGCCTCGTCCGGGCTATCGACGAGCTTGAGCCTGCGATGCATCGCGATTTCATCTTTAATGTAACGCATCAACTCGTCGTTGATCCCGGTCAGGCGGGTGGCATTGCCGAATCGCCCGACGTAAATCGTCTGGGCGCTGGGCGGCAGCGCGTCACCCGAACTGGCGAAGTGATAGCCGCATCCCGAAATACAGAGGGCGGCGACGATCACGAAGCCGAGCAGCCTACTCGGCCTTGGATAGCGTAATTTCCTCACCCTTCTGCTTAAGCCCCAATCGTCCGGCGATTTCGTCCAGTACTCCGTTGACGAAGTGCCCCGACTCCATGTCGCCGTAACATTTCGCCAGTTCGATCGCTTCGTCGATCGTAACGCGCGCCGGAATGTCCTCCATCCTGAGCAACTCGTAGAGCGCAATTCGCATCACGTTGTGATCGACGCGCGACAAGCGTTTGACCGACCAATGTTCCAGCGCGTCCGCCAGCAGCTTGTCGAGCGCCGGCTGCTCGCGGCGCACTCCCTCCATCAACTGGACGGCAAACTTGCGCGCGCTATCCTCGGCCGGAAAACTTTCGAACAGCGCGGTCAGATCGTCGCTGCTGGCGCCGCCGCAGATGTCTATCCGGTACAGCGCCTTGAGTGCGAGTTCGCGCCCCTGATGTCTTAGTCCCATGGTAATTCAACAGCCGCGGCGGCTTACTCTCTCAAGTGATCAGCTTGAGCTCCGAGAACAGATGGCCGAGTTTTTCTTTTTTGGTTTTCAGGTACGCGATGTTTCCGGCATGAGGCGTGACCTCGATCGGCACGCGTGAAACGCTTACCCCGTAACGGCGCAGGCTTTCTATCTTGTGCGGATTGTTGGTCAGCAACTGCACCTCGCCCACGCCGAGATCGCGCAGAATTTGCGCGCCGATTCCATAGTCGCGCAAGTCCTCGTCGAAGCCCAGATGCAAGTTCGCTTCGACGGTGTCCATCCCCTTGTCTTGCAGCGCATAGGCGCGAATCTTGTTCCCGAGCCCGATTCCGCGGCCCTCCTGGTGGAGATAAATCACCACGCCGCAGTCCGCCGCCATGATTCGCTCGAGCGCCTCCTGCAGCTGTTCGCCGCAATCGCATCGCGCCGAGGCAAACACGTCGCCCGTCAGGCACTCCGAATGGAGCCGCACCAGCGCAGGGCGTCCGCCGCCGACCTGGCCCTTGATCAGCGCCAGATGCTCGCGTCCATCGACAACGTTGCGGAAGATGACGGCCTGCAGCACGCCGCCATCGACGGGAAACGGTTGCTCTGAAACGCGCCGGACCAGAACTTCATTTGTCAGGCGATATGAAACGAGTTCCTTGACGTAACAGATCGGGATGGAATGCCGCGCCGCGAACTCGCGTAGTTCCTTGAGCCGCGCGGCCTCGCCGTCCTCGCGCAGTATCGTGCATAGCGCCGCCACCGGACTTACCCCCGCCGATCGCATCAGGTCCACCGCACCTTCGGCGCGCCCGATCCGCACCATCACACCCCCGCTCAACGCCATCAGCGGCAAAATGTGGCCGGGCATGACGAAATCGTCACGGCGGGATTCGCCGAACGCGGCCACCGAAATCACCCGCGCGCGGTCGCTCGCCGAAATGCCGGTGGTGGCGCCTTCGCGCGCGTCGATCAGCACGCCGGCCTGCTCGTTCGAATCGCCGTTGTCGGTCGAAGGTTGGAGCGGAATTCCAAGCTCGCGGAAACGCTTGTCGGGAATCGCGACGGAGATCACGCCGCGGGCCTCGCGCGCCATGAAATTGATGTCGTCGGGCGTGATTTTCTCAGCCGCCATCACGAGGTCGCCTTCCGCATCCTCGCGCTCCTCGGCAATCATCACGACCATCTTTCCGTCGCGCAGCGTGGAGAAAATTTCTTCTAAAGGAGCCGATGCCATCTGATTCAATTCAACGATGGCGATATTATCACCGGCTTGACGGCCTAACCAGTGCGCCCTGCCCGGCCAACGCGACCGCGCCCGCTTCCCGCGCTGACGCGGCCCTCCAGCAACCAGTCGTCGCCTACAGGGCGCGCCGAGAGACGGCCAAGCTGGAGCGCGTCGCGCACGCGGCGCGACTTCATCGCGTCAATCGCGGGAAGGCCCTCCCCTAAGATTTTCGGCGCGATGAAGAATGCCACTCGATCCACGATACCCGCGCTTAACGCCGAGCCGGCCAGATTTGCGCCCCCTTCGATCAACACGCGGCACCATCCGCGCCGCCCAAACTCGCGCATCAACCGACTCAGATCGATCTTGCCGCCACGCGCCGCGGCGGCAATGACTTCGACGCCGGGCCGCTCGTATCTTCGGCGGGCGCGGGCGAGATTCTTAAGCGTGGTGACCAGGATAGCGGACGCGCTCGATCGCTCCCGATATACCCGCGCCGCCGGCGCCGTGCGAAGGCGCGCATCGATAACGACGCGAACCGGATCGCGGCCGCCGGCGATTCTGCACGTCAGGCGTGGATTGTCTGCTATCACGGTCCCCGCGCCGACTATCACGGCGTCGCATTCGCGGCGCCACCGATGCACCAGTTCACGCGACGCCGGCGAGCTGATCCATCGCGAATCGCCGCTGCCAGCCGCAATCCGGCCGTCCATCGACATCGCAAGCTTGAGTATTCCCATCGGCCGCCCGTGGGTTAGCCGCGTGATGAACCCTTCGTTCAAACGTTGCGCCTCGTCTTCGAGCAATCCGGCCGCGACTTCGATCTTCGCGCGCTTGAGGATTGCGATTCCGCGCCCGCTGACGCGCGGATCGGGATCCACGCATCCGATTACGACGCGCTTGACGCCTGCCGCGGCCAGCGCGTTCGCGCATGGCGGCGTCTTTCCGAAATGCGCGCACGGCTCGAACGATACGTATGCAGTCGCGCCGCGAGCCAGCCGGCCCGCATCCGCAATCGCTTGCGTTTCGCCGTGCGGACGCCCTCCCCGGCCCGTGACGCCGCGGCCGACGACTTTCTCGCCGCGCACGATTACGCATCCTACCGTTGGATTTGGAGTGGTCAGGCCCAGGCGGCCCCGCGCTAGCGCGAGCGCCGCGCGCATGAAGCGTTGGTCCCCAGTCGCGGCCTTATCGAGAGCCCGCCGCCCCACAGATGCCCGCGTGTGCGACTCAGGAGGCGGTGTCGCTTTTCTTGTCACCGGCGGCGCGCGGTGCGGGCGCTTGCTTGCGTTGATTGATCAGGTCTTCCAGCTCGTGCATGAACTCGTCGATGTCTTTGAACGAGCGATATACCGACGCGAAGCGGACGTACGCGACCTGGTCGATCTTGTGCAGCTCGTTCATCACCGCCGATCCGATCGCACTGCTGGCGACCTCGCGGTCGCCCTGCTCGGCCAGCGTGGCCTCGATGTTGTTGGCGATCTGCTCGATCGTTTCCATCGAGACCGGCCGCTTTTCACACGCGCGCTTGAGGCCCGCGGTTATCTTGGCGCGGTCGAATGGCTCGCGGCGGCCGTCTTTCTTCACGACCATCGGCGACGCTTCTTCGACCCGCTCGTAGGTGGTGAAGCGCCGCTTGCATGCCGAGCACATGCGACGGCGCCGAATCATCATGCCGTCGCTCGAGAGCCTCGAATCGACGACCCGGTTTCCGCGATTGCGGCAGAATGGACACCGCATGGTCTAGCTCCGGGTCACGCCGGCGACGCGCCGCGGACCAGGCGATATATCACGAGCAAGTTTTGAGTCGCGCGGCTTCAGCTCTTGTGAGCCTCGATGTAGGTGACGACGTCCTTGACGGTGCGGATCTTCTCGGCGTCCTCGTCGGAGATTTCGATGTTAAACTCCTCTTCCAGCGCCATTACCAGCTCGACGATATCGAGCGAATCCGCACCGAGATCCTCGATGAACGAGGCCTCCGGAGTTACTTCGTCGGCGGCCACGCCCAGCTGCTCGCTTATCTTCTCGCGAACCTTGGTTTCGATGTCTTGCGCCATCGTGCTCTCGTTCCTCCTGGCAGCGCGCCGTGATCAGGCCGCCAATCAATATTCTAATATTATCCCCGTGCCGCGAAGACCAGAGGTAACGGCCAGGGGATCGCGATCAAATTATCAGGGCAGCATAAGGACTAAAAGCAGCGGACGCAAGGCGGCCCTCAGGCCTTGGCGGCGGCGCCCGCCTGCGACACCGCTTTCAACGATGCGAGATCCTCGAGCGGGCGCACCCGAATCGTCCGGTACATCCGGCGCATCATGCCCATCAACACGCGGCCGCAGCCGAATTCGATCGCATCGGTGACGCCGCAACGGGCGATCAGCCCCATCGATTCTTCCCACCTTACCGGTGCGGTTATCTGTTCGAGCAGCAGCGCCGCGACGCGGGCGGGATCGCGATTCACTTCCGCGGTGACATTCGCGATCACGCCAAACTTGAACTCCCCGACCCGGATTGCGCGCAACACCGGTTCCATCCCGTCACGCGCCGGTTGCATCAGCGGACAATGAAAGGGCGCGCTGACCTTCAACTCCACTGACATCGAGGCGCCCCGCTCCTTTGCGATCTCAAGCGCGCGCCGGACCGGCGCCGCATGCCCGGCGATAACGACCTGGCCGGGCGCGTTGAGGTTCGCGGGCACGGCGAACTTGCCGTCGCCGGTGACTTCCGCGCAGATTTGTTCCACCTGTTGCAGCTCGAGGCCTATCAGCGCCGCCATCGCGCCCTCTCCCGGCGGCACCGCCTCCTGCATCAGGCGCCCACGCTCGCGCACTGCGCGGATCGCATCGGCAAACCCAATCGCTCCGGCCGCGACCAGCGCGCTGTATTCGCCAAGGCTGTGGCCCGCCGCGATTTCCGGCTCGCCGCCGATTTCCTTGCGATATACCCGCAGCGCCGCGATCGACGCCGTCACGATGGCGGGTTGCGTGTTGGCGGTCAGCCGCAGTTCTTCCTCCGGGCCTTCGAAGCAGAGCTTGGAGAGCGCAAACCCAACCGCGTCATCGGCTTCCTTGAACGTCTCGCGCGCGACCGGGAAGCTGTCCGCGAGTTCCTTGCCCATCCCGACCCGCTGCGATCCCTGCCCCGGAAAAAGAAACGCCAACTTCATCTAAGCTCGGCGCCTCACGAATCGCCCTTCGGACGATCTGCTGGATGCGCGCCCGCATCCGGCTCGTCCTGCGGATGCAACTCGCCCGACTTGTGCGTCTTGTCGGCGCCGGGCGTCGTGCCGTTGAGCAGCGTTGATGCTGCCCCGCCGTCGGCGGATTCGCTCCGCGCTTCATCCTTATGGGAGTCGCTGTCGCGCGACCGGGAGTGTGTGGATTCGTAGTTGGCGCGGTCAAATTTCGCCGCCTCGGCATGATGCTCGGCGCCGTGCTCCGAGGACGGCTCGCGCAGCCCGCCCGTACCGCGATCCGGCGCAGGATGCGAGTCGTCGCGCTTGACCGTCTCGGCTTCCTTGTCGCGGCGATGCAACCGCTCGCGCATTTTGCCGAACAATGCCCTGATTCCCTTGCCGGCTGCCGGCTTGGCCGGCCCAACGGGCTGAATCTTGGCAAGAATTTCCAGGATTTCGGCGTTCACACGATGCACCAGAAGCTCGTTTGCCGCAGCTCGAATTGCATTGCGAATTGCCCTGGGGTTCGACGAACCATGCGCGATGATCGACACGCCGTTGACGCCCAGCAGCGGCGCGCCGCCGTATTCCGACGGATCGACCCGCTCGCGCATCGCCGTGAGATTCTTTCTCACCAGCAGATACGCCAGCCGCGCGCGCCAGCTTCCACCAAACACCCCGCGCAGGCCGCCGAGCAGGAACGACGCGAATCCCTCCATCGTCTTGAGCGCGACGTTGCCCGTGAATCCGTCGGTGACGACGACATCCACTTTCGCCCGGTTGATGTCGCGCCCCTCGACGTACCCGACGTAGTGCACGTAGGTCGGCATCTGCTCGAGCATCGCGGCCGCCGCGCGCGTGATGTCGGTGCCCTTGGAACTCTCCTCGCCGTTGGAGAGAATCCCCACGCGTGGACGCGAGACGTTGCGCACGTACCGCCAGTACACGCTTCCCATCACCGCGAATTGAACAAGGTTAATCGGCTTCACGTCGGTATTTGCGCCCGCGTCGATCAGCAAGCCGAATCCTTCGCTGGTCGGTACCAGCGCCGCGATTGCGGGCCGATCGACGTGGGTGAGATTGCCCAGGATCATCATCGACGCGGTCATCACGGCGCCCGAATTCCCGGCGCTGACAAATGCGCTGGCGTCGCCACGCTTGACCAGATCGAGTCCGACGTGAATTGACGACCGCGGTTTGGACAGCACCGATTCCAGCGGCGAATCGTCCATCAGGACGACTTCGGGGGCGTGTTCGATTCGGATTGGCAGGTTGGCGGCTTCGTGGTCGGCGAGCTCGCGGGCAAGGATCTCGCCGTCGCCCACCAGCACGACCTCGATGCCGAAGTCGCGGGCTGCCAGGACGGCGCCTTCAACGGTCGCCTTGGGAGCGAGATCACCCCCCATCGCGTCGAGCGCGATTTTCACGGTCGTGCTCCGCCGCGCCTATTCCTTTGTCGCGGCGAGTTGGCGGCCGCGGTAGGAGCCGCAATGGCGGCAAATGCGATGCGGCATCACGGGCTCGCCGCACGACGCGCAGGTGCCGGGGTTGACGGCGCGGAGCGCATCGTGAGCGCGGCGCATGTTCTTTTTCGAGTGCGAAGTACGGCGTTTGGGTGCTTGCATAACGAATTACTTCCTAAATGTTGAGGTTGAGCTTATCAGGTGCGCGGCAGTTTAAGCGACCGGATGGCATCCAGCCGCGGGTCGGGAATTTCCACGCGGCATCCGCAGGTGGCGCGATTCAAATTTGCGCCGCAATGCGGACAAAGACCGCGGCAGTCCTCCTGGCACAGCGGACGCGTCGGCAACGCGAGCAGGACTTGCTCGCGAATCAGCGGGCTCAAGTCCACCTCGTCGCCCTCATAGAGCGAGAATTCCAGATCTTCCGCGCGAAGATTGTCGTCGTCGTATCCGATCGACTTGGGCAACAGCACAAAGCGAAACGGACGATCGCCCGCCGCGTCGAAATCCTCGGCGCATCGTGCGCACACGGCCCCGGTCCGCGTCTTCAGCATGCCCGCGAAGAACAATTCCGTCCCCGCGCGATAGAACGACACCGACACCTCGACCGGCCCTTCCAGGTGATATTCGCGGATCGGTCCCTCCCCCAGGATACGGTTGATTTCCTGCTCCGGCTCGGCAAACGCCAGCTCTTTGGCATCCGCCGTTATGTCGTCGATTCGGATTTTCACCGCTCACGTGACGCCTTGGACGGGATAGTGGAAAAGGAATTATTGCATTTCGAGCGCGATGTTCAAATAGTGGGTTGTCGCCGCCGCGGCTTTCCTTGTCGCGTCGGAAAAATTTCATCCTTGAAGGTAGAATAGCGATGGCAACCGAACGCTTCACCTTCCCCGCCAATTTCCTCTGGGGAACTGCCACTGCCGCCCATCAGGTCGAAGGCGGCAACATCAACAGCGATTTCTGGGTGCTCGAGCATGTCCCCGGCTCCCCGTTTGTCGAGCCGTCCGGCGACACTTGCGACCAGTACCATCGCTACGCCGACGACATTGCGATGCTGGCGCGGCTGGGCTTCAACGCCTACCGCTTTTCCATTGAATGGGCCCGCATCGAGCCCGAGCCGGGCGAGTTCTCGCGCGCCGCCCTCGATCACTACCGCCGCGTGCTCGCCTGCTGCCACGAGCACAAGATCACCCCGGTCGTAACCTTTCATCATTTCACTTCGCCGCGATGGGTTGCCGGCGACGGCGGATGGGAAGAGAAAAAAACCGCCGAGCGATTCGCCCGATACTGCGAGCGCGCGGCCGCCCATCTCGGCGACCTGATTGGTGTTGCCTGCACGATCAACGAGGCCAACCTCGGCGCCTACCAGTATCTGCTCGGCGCGATGCCGCTGAAACTCGACCCGGCGCGGCTGGAATGGTTTGCCGAGGCGGCGCGGCGCATCGGCGCCGATCCGAATCGCTTCGCGCCGTACCTGATGTGCGATCAGATGAAGGCGCGCGACACGATGCTCGAGGCGCATCGGCTCGCCGCCGCCGCGCTCAAATCGTCGCGCGGCAAATTTCCGGTGGGAATTTGCCTCGCGCTCGGCGACCTCCAGGCCATGCCCGGTGGCGAACAGCGGCGCGATTACATCAAGGCGCAATGCCAGGACATTTTCTTCGAGGCGGCGCGCGGCGACGACTTCGTCGGCGTGCAGACCTACACTCGCGATCGCATCGGCGCCGACGGCGCCCTGCCCCCGGAGGCCGGCGTCGAGACCACGTTGATGGGCTACGAGTTCTGGCCCGAAGCGCTCGAAGCCACCATCCGCCAGGCAGCCGCGGTCGCCAAAGTTCCGGTGATCGTCACCGAGAACGGCATCGGCACGGACAAGGACGATCGCCGCATCGAGTATGTGCGGCGCGCACTCAACGGCGTTGCGCGATGCATCCGCGACGGAATCGACGTTCGCGGCTACTGCTACTGGTCGCTGCTCGACAACTTCGAGTGGAACTCGGGTTATCGGCCGACCTTCGGACTGGTCGCCGTCGATCGTCAGACTCAAGCGCGCTCGCTCAAGCCCAGTGCGCAATGGCTCGGCGATATCGCCCGCACCGGCGCGATCGACGCGGAACTACACTAGCCGCGCGGCGCCGTCCGCACTCCGATCTTCGGGCAATCTCCGGCCAGCGCGCAGACCTCGCAATGCGGCTTGCGCGCCATACATACCTGGCGCCCGTGGATAATCAGCCGCATCGAAAACAGCGTCCAATCGTCGGCCGGCAGGATCTTCTGCATGTCGATTTCAATCTTTGCGGGATCGGTCCGCCTGGTGAATCCCAGGCGATACGTCAGCCGCCGCACGTGCGTATCCACAACGAAACCCGGCTTGCCGTGAATATGCCCGAGAATCACGTTGGCGGTCTTGCGCCCGACTCCCGGGATTTTCACCAGTTCTTCCATTTCGGATGGAACCTCGCCGCCGTAGTCCTCGACGATCTTCTGCGCGGCGCCGATCAGCGATCTCGTTTTCTGGCGAAAGAATCCCGTCTTGTGGATCAACTCCTCGACGTGCCGGCGATCCGCCGCCGCCATCGCGCGCGCGTCGGGATACTCGCGAAAAAGTCCGGGCGTTACGCGATTGACGCCCACGTCCGTGGACTGCGCCGAAAGGATCGTCGCCGCCAGGCATTGCCACGGCGTTTCGAAGTCCAGGGTGATGCGCGCCTCGGGGTACAGCTTCGCAAGCATGCGCGCAACTTTGCCCGCGCGTTTTTTCAAATTTGCGATTGATTCGCGTGCCGCCACGAATCCTCAGGCGATGGCGCGACGGCTTTGCTGCTCATGCGTGAAGCTCAAGACTTCGGCGTCCTCGCGCGCGCGGTCCCATCCGAGCTCAGCCGCCATGAGTCGCGCGACGGCAGGCGCCGCCGCTTCCGCCTCGACCGGAGAACGCCACGACAACGACGTGCGCCG
The DNA here is from genome assembly GCA_963813785.1 of uncultured delta proteobacterium. Taxonomy (GTDB): domain Bacteria; phylum Desulfobacterota; class Binatia; order Binatales; family Binataceae; genus Binatus. The sequence continues at coordinate 414,872 of CAWFAJ010000012.1, forward strand.
AATCAAAAAGTCGCCTACCGAGTGCGCCATCTCGCTGCCAACGGCGTGGACCACCTCCGCCGCGATCGCGGGACAGCCGCGCGACAGCGGCTCGGCCAGTTCGGGCCGCCTGGCTGCAATTCCCGCGACCAGCGGCGCGCGCGTCCCGTAACGCGCTTTGAGAATTTCAGCCGCCGCCGCCGGGATGGTGCGCATCGCCGCGCCGATGCCCGGCTCGTCGCCCGGGACCAGCGGCCGCGCGCCGGGAAACGGTGTCGCGAGCGTTGGACAGATTCCCACCGGGCGTCCGAGCCGCTTCATCACGAGATCGACGAGCTTCTGCGCTATCTCGCGATGCGTCGTAAACTTTCCTCCCGCCACCGTGATCAGTCCCGACGAACTCTCGAGTATCACTTCCTCGCGCGGCACCGACGACGGCGCCGCCGCCCCCTTCTCCGCCCTGACGAGCGCGCGCAGTCCGGCGAAGCTGGTCGCCAGATCAGAATTCTTGAGCTTGATCCCCGGCAGGCTCTCGGCCAGCACCGCGAGCAGATACTCGATGTCGTCCGCTTCCGTCGTGACGCTTGCGGGATCGCCCGCGTAATCAGTGTCGGTGGTGCCCACCAGCACGTAACGGTCATGCGGCATCACGAACACGATTCGCCCGCGCTCGTCGCCGAGCACGATCGATTCGCGCACCGGCAGAACCGTCCGCGCAAACACCAGATGCACGCCCTTGGTCAAGCGCACGCTGGGCTTCGACAACGGATCGTCCATCCGGCGAATGTCGTCCACCCACGGGCCCGCCGCGTTCAGGAATGTTTTGGCGCGAAGCTCGAGGCTGACGCCGCCGAGCAGATCGCGCACGTGGGCCGACGCGATCCTGCCGTTGGCCGGGCTTAAATTTTCGACCGCCGCGTAATTGGCGACCGCCGCGCCGTGCAAATCCGCGTCGAGCACGTTCTCGAAGGTGACGCGGGCGTCATCGGCCCACGCGTCGAAGTACATCGCGCCGCCGGTCAACCCGTCGCGGCTGAGTGCGGGCTCGGTCTCACGCACCTCGGCGGCACTGAGGGTCGAGTGCCACTCTTTGAACGGCATCCCGGCGAACAGGTCGTACATCGTCAGTCCCGCCGCCATCGTGAGCCGATTGAAGCCGCGGCCGCGATACACCGGAAACAGAAATTGAATCGGATGCACCAGGTGCGGCGCCGTGAGATGGCGCAAGCGCTCGCGCTCGCGCAGCGCGCCGTACACGAGTCTGAGTTGCCCCTGCGGGAGATAGCGAAAGCCGCCGTGAATCAGCTTGGACGATCGCGACGAGGTGGCGCACGCGAAATCGCCGCGGTCGATGAGCGCAACGCGCAGTCCCCGCATCGCGGCGTCGCGCGCGACCGCTGCGCCATTGATACCCGCGCCGATTACCGCGAGATCGAATTGCTCGTCGCGCAATCTCGCCAGACTTTTTTGCCGGTTCAGCGTCATCAATCGTCCCATTCCTCAGTAATTCACCAGCCCGATAAAAATGTCGCTGACGTTGGTCCCGGTCGGCCCCGTGACGAACAGCCCACCCGCCGCTTTAAAGAAGTTATACGAATCGTTGCGGATCAATGCTGCCGCGGCGCTGACTCCGGCGCGATCGCCGTCGCCGACCGTGCCCGGCGACGCGAATGCTCCCGCCGCGTCCGTCGGCCCGTCGATTCCGTCGGTGCCCGCGAACAACGCCGTGATTCGACGCCCGGACCCGATCTGCGACAGTTCGATCGCCGCGGCCAGCGCGCATTGCTGGGCGCGTCCGCCGCGCCCGCCGCCGCGCACCGTCACCACAGGCTCGCCGCTTGCCATTGCGCATACCCGCTCGCGCGTAACCTCGCACAGGGACTTCGCAATGGCGAGGCCGACGTCATTGGCCTCGCCGCGCATCTCTTTGCATCGATCCGGATGATACCCCATCGCAGCCGCCGCCCGCTCGGCGCCCTCAAGCGCCACCTCGCCGTCGCCAATGATCACGTTGGTCACGCGTTCGAGGATCGGATCGTTGCTCTTTACCGTTGCGTCGCCTTCGCCCGCCATCGCCCTCTCCAGGTATCCGCGCACCGACTCGGGCGCACGCCCCCAGACCATCCGCCGCTTCATCACCGCGACCGCGTCGCCGACGCTGCTCCAGTCGCCCGCAGTCAGGCCCGAGCCGATAGTCGCCAGGTCGTTGCCCGGCACGTCGGACAGGATCAGCCCGAGCACGCGCGCGCCGCCGCAATGGCGGATCAGGCGTCCGCCCTTCACGGCCGAAAGATGCTTGCGCACGACGTTGAGCTCGCGAATCGACGCGCCGGCCTTGAGCATCGCTTGATTGACCGCAATCTTGTCCGCCAGCGCGATCCCGTCGGCCGGCCACGTGAGCATCGCCGACGCGCCTCCGCTCAGCGCGACAATCACCAGGTCGTCGGCGGCAGCCCCATGCAACATTTCGCACGCCGCATGCGCCGCATCCTCGGACGACTCGTCGGGTACAGGATGGGCCGACGCGAGGACCCGCATCTTCGAGCCCGCCGACTCTATTGGAGCCGGCTGCGTTGTCGCGGCGGTACCTAATGGAACCACGGCGAGCGCGTCGGCGAGTTTGTCGCCGATGCGGCGTTCGATCTCGCGCGCCATCGCGGCCGCCGCCTTGCCGACTGCCAGCATCCAGACTCGCGACGCGCCCGCGACCAAATCGGGAACATCCTGCGCGCCGTGGCAATCACCGTCCATCGCGCGCCCGACGAGCCGGGCGGGATCGACAGCCGCGACGGCAGCGCGATAGATGGCTTCCAGGTCCGCCCGCGCCGCTTTGTCGGAATCGGAATCTGTCGTCGGCAAGCGCACCTTGCTAGCGCTTGAGCACGCGGATTTTACCCGATGACTCCGCGACCAGCACGACATCGGCCATCGCGATGAACAACCCGGTGCCGACCACGCCCGGAATCGCGAGCAGGTCGCGATCCAGTCCGGGCGGGATTGGCGATCTTCTTCACCGCGCAGTCGAGAATCCAGTTGCCGCTGTCGGTAACGAATTCCTTGCCGTCCTTTTCGCGAATCCGCGGCTTCATCCCGAGCGCTTTGATCTGCGCCATCGCGAGCGGCACGCCGAACGGGATCACTTCCACCGGGATACTCCCGCGATCGCCAAGCCTCTTCACCATCTTCTCGTCGCCCACCAGCACGATGAACCGGCGCGAGGACGCGGCCACGATTTTTTCGCGCACCAGCGCGCCGCCGTAGCCCTTGATCAGATTGAGGCGCGGATCGACCTCGTCGGCGCCGTCGAAGTCGGTGTCGATTTTTCCCGCATCCGCCAGCGTGACGATCGGGATTCCCACCGAGCGCCCGAGTTGCTCGCTGGCGGTGGAAGTCGGCACGCCGCGAACTTCAATCCGGCTGGCTCCCAGAGCCCGAATGAAGGCGCTCGCCGCCCTGCCGGTCCCAAGCCCGATAGTATGCCCGGGCTTGACGTAGCGAAGCGCGTATTGACCGAGTGCGTCGAGCGATTTGTCGTCAGCAGCCATCGCTATCGGCTCTTGTGGTGTGTACCATCCACGCAGAGGAATCGACCACGATCATCGGCTCGATCTTCGGTCGCGGCGCATCGCAGCGAGGTCACCCTCCCAGCGGAATTTGCCGCGTGCCGAGCGAAGTAACCGCTCTTGCTCGGCCATACGCACCATCAGTTCGAGGGCTCGCTGGACCGCCTCGCGCTTGGTGCTCGCGCCCGATACTCGCTTTCCTCGCTTCATTACGACCTCGACTCGCGGAATCCTGAATCGCTCGCGAAATAGCTCGCTGCAATCGGACCCTCACCTTCATCCTCTCCCTAACAGGGAGAGGAAAGGATCCGGGATTCTTCGCTACAGCAGCTTTCGCTCTAGAATGACACAACAAAAAGCGACCTGTCTTCCCCTCGCCTAACCTCTCCGGTGGAATAACGGCCGAGGTATCAGAAAGGCGCGTCACGGCTTGCCGTTGCGCAGCAGTTGCATGAACTCCTGGCGAGTCTCGGTGTGGGTGCGGAACGTGCCAAGCATCGCCGAGGTGGTGACGTAGCAATTCTGCTTCTCGACGCCGCGCATCCGCATGCACAGGTGCTCGGCCTCGATCACCACGGCGACGCCGAGCGGATCGACCTGCGACATGAGCGTGTGCGCAATCTGGGTGGTCAAGCGCTCCTGCACCTGGAGCCGTCGCGCGTAGATTTCCACCAGGCGCGCCAGCTTCGAGAGTCCGACGATTTTGCGATTGGGCAGGTAGGCGACGTGCGCCTTGCCCATGAACGGCAGCAGGTGATGCTCGCACAGGGAGTAGAAGTCCAAATCCTTGCAGAGGATCATTTCCTGGTAGTCTTGTTCGGCAAAGAGCGCGTCGTTGATCGCTTCCTTGGGATCCATGGCGTAGCCGCTGGTCAGAAACTCATAAGCGCCGGCGACGCGCGCAGGCGTGCGTTTGAGTCCCTCGCGATCGGGATCCTCACCGATATGGCGCAGGATGACGCGGACCGCATCTTCGGCCTTGGCGCGGCCGGTTGCATCGATGTGGCGAAACGTTTCGGCGCCCGCTTTTTCCGCTTTCGCCGCCCGGCCGGCGCGATTCTCATTTGCCCGAATACGGTTCATTTACCGATCTCCCTTGCGCCAGCGGCTGAACTCAAGCGCCAGCTCGATAGCCAGTGACGGGCCGCCACCGCTCATGACGACGAAGCCCGCGGCCTCATCGGCCAGCGACTTCATCAGCGCCATGTTCTCGCGCAGCGAAATCTCGCGCACCTGTTCTTCGCTCATCCCGGCGAACCTGTCCAGATGGATCCGCGCGCCGCTTAGATCTTTCACGCGGTCGATCAGGTAGGTCGCCATCGCCTCGCGCTTGACGGGGAGGATTCCGAGCATCGTCTTGATTCCGAGGCTGTTGGCTTTGGCGATAAAGCGGCGCGCGGTCCCGGCGTCGAACACCGGCTGGGTGATAACGAAGCGCGCACCGGCGGCGGCCTTGCGCGCAAGGAGTTCGAACTCGCGCTCGAGGTTCTTTCGATTTGGATTTGCGACCGCACCGGCAACGATCGACGGGGTCTTGGCCAGCAGCGGCCTGCCTTCGCCGGTGTCGCCTCGATTCAAGTCGGCGATCATCGCGAGCAATCGGTATGCGTCGATGTCATGGGAGGCGATGGGGACGCCGCCGGCGCCGGGGGGAATTTTGTCGCCGTTGAGCGCGACCACCGCGTCGATTCCCAAAGCTGCCGCGCCCAGCAGATCGGATTTCAGGGCGAAGCGGTTGCGGTCGCGGCACGAGAGGTTCAGCACGACCGGGATTTTCAGGCGGCCCTTGATCGCGGCGGCGAAGATCAGCCCCGACATCTTCACCTTGCCCAGGGCGTTGTCGGTCAGATTGATCGCATCGACGTGCCCCACCAACTCGGCGAGGCGGCGCAGCAGCGGCCCGGGATTGATTCCGCGCGGGGGAGAAACCTCGAGCCAAAGCGCGGGCGCGGCGTCGTTGAGGCTGTCAAGAATTGAAGGCAAGGGAGTTCTCCGCGGATTGGCGAATCAGGCCGCGTTATTCACTATGTTCATGCCTGGCGGCGTTCGGTTGCTTTGACCTTCTGATACTTGCGGTAGTCGTATCCGGTCGCCATCGCCATCAGCAGCGGCTCCATCCCGCCCTGGCGCTCGCGGCGCAGCACCCGCAGGCGATCGAAGAACTCGCGGAAGTCCTTGTCCACGCGATTGTGGCCGTCGACCGGCTGGAGAAAGAAATCGTGCAGGCGGGTCACGGTGAAGCGCAGCGAGGAAAAGCGCAGCTCGTTGGGAAACGCGTCCCATTCGGCCAACGACAGCGTGCGCACCGACTCGTAGCCCGAGAGCAGATAGCGGAAGCGGTCGAGCGAGTAGGCGCCGTCGACGAAGCAGAGCGCATTGACGGCGGTGGCGATGTCGAAAATGAACTTGCCGCGGCAGGCGGCGTCGAAATCGAGCATCGCGGTCAGCCGCTCGCCGCGAAACAGCAGGTTGTCGGCGAAGATGTCGCCGTGGATGACGCCCTTGGGCAGCTTGCTCTCGAGATAGCGCGTCAGGTACTCGACCTCGTCGTCGAGCGTGCGGCAAATCTTGCGGAAGTAGTTGGGCAGGCGGTTGCGCACCGTCAGGTACAGGTCGGCGATGCGCTCGAAGCTGAAGCGGTTGTCGATGCCCTTCTTGTAGGCTTTGCCGATTACATGCAGATCGCCCAGGGTGTGGCCGATGGTTTCGAGCTGGCTGGGCTTGAGGCGCGCGGGGGTGAGCACCTTGCCTTCCTGGTACTTGAACAGCGAGACGCAGCGGTTGTTGAAATTGCGGTAAAAGCGTCCCATCCGATCCTGCATCGGATGCGGGCAGGGAAACGAATGCTTGCGCAGAAACGAAAGCAAATCGATTTCGCGCTTGAGCTCGTTCTCGCGCCTGACCTCGTTCACCCGCAGCAGGAATTTGCCCTTGGCGGCTTCGAGCAGGTAGTTGGTGTTGACCGATCCATCCGGGATCCCGGTGGCGCCGGCGACGCGGCCCAGACCGTAATCGTCCGCGAGCTCCTTGAGAAACGGTTTGCTTAACTCGGTGTAAACGGCCATGGGGACGCAATCGATCGAGAGGAACTGTCAGCGCGCCAAGTCTAGGTTGTGACCGGCGGCTCGTCAACTAGGGGTCAGGAAACCCTGCTAAACAGGGGGTTTCGTGAATTCGGAAAGTGATTCCGGGACGGCCGCGAGAACCTCCAAGTTGCCACAAGCGTCGCGCGGGGCTAAATCAATCTCATGCCTACATCCAAAAAAACCACCGGGAAAACTCCGAAGAAGACCGCAGGCAGCCGCGCCAAGGGCGCAGCTTCGGCGGCGTCGAAGAGCGCCAGCGCCGCCCTTGAGGGAAAAAAGGCGCCCGCCTTCGCGCTGTCCGACGCCGAGGGAAAAACCGTCGCGCTGAAAGATCTGATCGGCGCGAACAAGCTGGTGCTGTACTTCTATCCCCGCGACATGACGCCCGGATGCACGCTGGAGGCATGCAGCTTTCGCGACAACATCGCGCCGCTCAAAGCGCTCGGCGCAAAAGTCGCCGGCATCAGCGCCGACTCGAGCGATTCGCACGCCAGGTTCGTCGCCAAGCACGGCCTCAACTTCCCGCTGCTCGCCGATCCCGGCAACCAGGTCTGCCGGCTTTACGGCGTGTACAAGAAAAAGTCGCTTTACGGGCGCGAGTTCATGGGCATCGAGCGCACCACGTTCGTGATCGACAAATCGGGGGTCGTGCGCCGCGTCTTCGCCAAAGTCAAGGTCGACGGGCACAGCGACGAAGTGATCGAGGCGCTCAAGGAAATCGGCTGATTGCCGGGAACGACGCGCCGGCCCTGCGGCCGGCGCGTCGTTTAAATTCATGGCGCGGTCTCAGCGCCTCACTACCGATCCTTAATCCCCGGGCGGGACCGATCCCGGGTACGGGCAGTCGTGCTCGCCGACGACCGGCGGCGGCGCCGTTGGCACGGTGGCGTTAAGCGACGGCGAGTTGGTGAAATCAAACAGGTCGAGCCCCGGGTTCGCGTTGGCATCGCGGAGCGTCAGATGGGCCCCCGCGAGGAAGCGCTGCTCGATGAAAGCCAACATCGAGGTGTGGTCGGTGATCGTGTGCGAAACGTAGTGCGGCTTCGCAAAGGGCGAGATCGCAACGAACGGGACGCGGAAGCCAAGCTGATTGAAGTTCGCGCAAAATGGCGGGTACGGCCCCGTCGCGGTCAGGCCCGGGCAGATCGCGCTAGCGTCGCTCAGGCTCTCGGTGCACTGCTGTCCGCCTCCCGGTTGCTCGCTCGTCGGTGGATTCGATGCGTCGGCGCATTGCCCAGGATTGATCCCGTCGGGGTTGCGCGCTCCGTGCTGCGGCGCGGCGGGCGGGGGCACGTGATCATAAGCGCCGCCGTGCTCATCATAGGTGAGGAAGACGACAGTGTCCTTCCAGTTGGGGCTATTTCGAACTGCGTTGAGGATTTCGGAGACGACATACTCGCCCGCCCGGATATCGAATGGCGGATGTTCGTCGGTCTCGTATACGCCTCCGTCGATCACCTGGTCCGGCGCGAATGAGGGATCGACAAACGACACCTGCGGCAGCGTGCCGTTGGCCGCGGCGGTCATGAAATCGCTGCCGCCGAACGGACTCGGACCGGAGACCGTGCGGGCATGCGCGATCAGAAAGGGCAGGAAGTCGCCTTCGAAGATCACCGAGGTGGGCAGATCCTGGTAATAATTAATCCAGCTGATTCCAGCCGCGTCGAGCAGATCGAAGATCGATCCCGTGATCGGCTGGTAGCCGATAGTCGTGTCCAGCCCCATAGTCGGCAGGAATCCCGGCGGGTAAATTTCCGTACCGGTGGTGACGTGGCCGAACGAGGTCGCGGCCATTTCATAGGCGCGGTTCGGGAACGTCGGACCGACTACCGAGCAGAAATGGCGATCGCTCATCGCGAACGTCTGCGCCAGCCCGTAATAGAACGGCAGATCGTTCTGGTTGTAATAACCCATGGTGTCATTGTGGCCAAAATCCGGCGTCCCGGAGACTTGCTCGGTCTGCGCGTTGACGTCCACAAAGCCGTCGTTGAGCGAGAAAAAGAGCGCCGCCGCGGGATCGAACAGGTTGGCCTCCATATGGCTACCCTGCCAGTCATGCTGCAGGTCCGGACCGGGACAGTAGTTATTGTCGTGGAATGCGAATATCAGGTGACCCCTTTCGTCGAAATTGAAGTTGAAGCAGAAAAGATTTCCACCACGGATTGGTAGACAGCTTAGTCCGTCAACGCAGGAGTGATCGTTGCGCGCACAGGGGCCTGGATGGTACGGACCGCGCGCTGTGTACGGAAGCGCGCCAAAGTAGTTGTCGAACGAGTGGTTCTCCTGCATCACAATGATGATGTGATTGACCGCGTTGAGGTTGCCGTCGGCGCGGGCTGTCGCGACCGACAATCCCAGCGCGGCCATCGAGATGAGCAAGCCGGCTGCTACGATCGCCCTGCATCTCATGATTTCCCCTCCATCGCACGGGGTGGTTGCGTTGGCCTGCGCGGCCCCCGAAGCAGCGCAGGTCAGACTACGAATGAATGAAGTGACGTGCTGATAAAATCGCCGCGACCGCTGTAAGGCAAGACAAAATCGTACCGTCACGCAACGACGATGCGTTTAGGCAAGCCTGATTGATTTACGCGCGTGAAATTGAGCGCGACAGCCGCCGCGCCGCGTTATGAAGCGGCGGCGCGATTCGAATCGAGCAGCTTGTCGCGCAGAAATGCGCGCAGTTCGGGCTCGACGCTCTTGCCGAGGTCGTGCGATGCTCGCGGAAAATAGTGGGTCGATACCTTCGCGCCGCGCACCCGCAACGCGTCGGCGAGCTTCACCGCCTGCCCCACCGGCGCCCGATTATCCCGCTCGCCATGCATGATCAGCACGCTGCATTCGAGCCTCGGCGGCAAATTGGCGATCACGCTGCGCTCCTTCAGTATCCGCTTGCTGGGCCACACTTCGCGCAGGATCGACAGCTTGGTGCGCAGCGGCGCATCCGGCCATAGCGTGATCGGGTCGTACCATCCCGATTCCAGGATCAGCGCGCGCGGGCGCGAGTCGTAGTCCATCAACAGCCCCGCCGCGACCGCGCCATGGCCCAGTCCCCACACCGCCAGCCGCGTCGCGTCCACGTCGGTGCGCGCCGCCAGCATGTCCAGCGCCCGTCGCGACGCCACCACCGACGGCTGCCCCACCAGGCGGCTGGGCCCCGACGATTTGCCGTAGCCCGGGATATTCACGCACGCCACCTGGATACCCATCGCCGCGATTCCCTGGCTCATCTTCACGCATCGATCGACGCTGCCGTCGCCGCCGTTGAGCACCAGCAGCCCGGGCAGCCGCCCCTGATCCGCACTGCGCGTCAGGTAGCCCTCGATATGGTAATTCTTGGGGCCCATCGCGACGTCGAAGTTGAATTGATCGACGTTGTTGTAATTCGACTCGATCGATTTGCCGGGAATCCGGCACGCGAGCATCGACGTGGCGAGCGCAATCGCCACGATCCAAAGTCTGGTCAATTTCATTGTCGGGAGCGGATGCATATCTGATAGTGAACCAAGCGTTCGACTGGGAAAATTGATGCGCAAGTTAATCGGAAAGTATTCTGATGTCGTCCCGTAATCTACTCGTGTTGTCACAGATTGAAAACAGCCTGGCGACCTCCCGGTAACATTGCAGATTGAATCGCGCCGGGGTTTCACTGATACTTGTTGATTCGCAAGCGTAATTTTCGACCTACGGCGGCAATTTAACCCGGTGGCAGCAATGGCAACGCAGGCACAAAAGGCATCTCCCGCATCGGCGGCAATCGATTTCGACAAAAATGGCGGCGTCGTCGCCGCAATCGCCGTCGATCACCTGAGCCAGCGCGTCCTGACGGTTGCCTACATGAACCGTGAAGCGTTCGACGAGACAGTCGCCACCGGCCGCGCCTGCTACTTCTCGCGCTCGCGCAACAAGCTTTGGCGCAAGGGCGAAGAGTCGGGAAATTTTCAGGTCGTGCGCGAGATTCGCATCGACTGCGACGCCGACGCGCTGGTAGTCGCCGTCGAGCAGCGCGGCGACGGCGCCGCATGCCACATGGGCTACGAATCGTGTTTTTTCCGCAAGCTCGACGCCGGCGCATGGAAAATCGTCGAGCAACGCAAAGTCGATCCCGCCAAATACGGCCCCGGCTACGGGCATCAGACCAAGCCCGTCGCCAGCCGTGACGTTAAGAAGCCGGCGGGTTGATCGCAATCGGGAAACCACATGGCTGATCAAGTTCTGAAATTCGGCATCCCCAAGGGCAGCCTCGAGAATCAGACGCTCGAGCTGATGCGCAAATCCGGATGGCGCATCACGGTCGGCTCGCGCTCCTACATCCCGACCACCGACGATCCCGCGCTCAGTTGCCGCATCCTGCGCCCGCAGGAGATGCCCCGCTACATCGCCGACGGCTCGCTCGACGCGGGCATCACCGGCAGCGACTGGATCGTCGAGAACAACGTGACCCTCCATCAGGTCGAGAGCTTCGTGTACGCCAAGGCCACGTTGACGCCTTCGCGATGGGTGCTATGCGTGCGCAACGATTCGCCGGTCAAGCGGCTCGAGGATCTGCGCGGCAAGCGAATCGCGACCGAGATGGTGCAGTTCGTCACCCGAATCCTGGCCGAACGCAAAGTTAAAGCAGAAGTTGAATTTTCGTGGGGCGCCACCGAGGCCAAAGTCGCCGAAGGAATCATCGACGCCGCCATCGACGTGACCGAGACCGGCTCCTCGCTACGCGCCAACGGACTGCGCATCGTCGAGGAATTGCTCGTCTCCAATCCCGTGCTGGTCGCCAATCCGGCGGCATGGACCGACCCCTGGAAGCAGGCCAAGATTCGCCAGCTCGGGATCCTGATTCGCGGCGCGCTCGACGCCGACAGCCGCGTCTTCATCAAGTTGAATGTCGCCAAAGACAATCTGGAAAAAGTGATCGCGCTGCTGCCGTCGATCACCGCGCCCACCATCTCGCACCTCTATCCGTCGCCCGCGCTCAAGGGCGTGGAATGGCTCGGAGTCGAGACCGTCATCGCCGAGCACACGGTGCGCGAACTGTTTCCCAAGCTGCTCGCAGCCGGCGCCGTCGGCATCGTCGAGTTCCCGCTCAATAAAATCATCGGCTAGGCAGGGGTGACCCCTGCACCCAGTATTAAGGCCGCCCGCCGTTGGCGGGCGCGGCAAGGGGTGACCCCTTGACCCAACGTTAACGCCGCGCTCCGATGTCGCGCGCGGCCCGTGCCAACGGGTCTTATTACTGGCCAGCCGTGCCAACGGTCAGGCTCAGCCCTGCCAGCGCGTAGTCGCGAAAAGATGCGTTGCGCAGATTTTCGCGTCTTCTTACTACCGGGTGCAGGGGTCACCCCTGCCCAAGGAAGTGTGAAACCCACGGTGGGTTTCACATTAAACCAAATGATCCCATCCCCTTGCCCCTTCCCCTTCCCCCGCCCTCCTCTGCTATATGCGATTCCCATGAAGACGCTCCGCACCGAGACCCGCAACGGCGTCGGCACGATAACTCTCACCCGCGCCGCCGAGTACAACACCATCACGCCCGAGCTGCGCGACGAGCTTGCCGCCGCCATCGATCGCGCCGACGCCGACCACGGCGTCCACGTAATCCTGCTGCGCGCCGACGGTCCCGCGTTTTGCGCCGGCTACGGCCTCGATTGGTCCACGCGCGCGCAGACCGGCGAGCGCGGAGCCGCGCGCCGGCGGGTGTGGGACTCGGTCGCCGACTACGGCATGATCTCGCAATTCGTCAACGTGTACATGAAGCTCTGGTACGCGCGAAAACCAACCATCGCCGCCGTCCAGGGATGGTGCATCGGGGGCGGCACCGACATGGTGCTATGCGCCGACCTGATAATCGCCGGCGAGTCCGCATCGTTCGGCTATCCGCCGTCGCGCGTGTGGGGAACACCGACCACCGCGATGTGGGTGTATCGGATGGGGCTGGAGCGCGCCAAGCGCTACCTGCTGACCGGCGATGAAATCCCCGCGCCTGAGGCCGCACGCATCGGACTCATCCTCGAAGCGGTGCCCGACGGCGAACTCGACGCGCGTGCCATTGCGATTGCCGAGCGGATGGCGCGAGTGCCAATCAATCAACTTCAGATGCTCAAGCTGCTATGCAATCACACCGCGGAGAACATGGGGCTGGCGACATCGCGGCTGGTGGGCTCGCTGTTCGACGGCATCGCGCGGCATACGCAGGAAGGCCTGGATTTCGTGGCGCGTGCGCAACAGGCGGGCTTTCGGAATGCGGTTCGCGAGCGTGACGATCCGTTCGGCGATTATGGTTCCGGGCCGCGTTCGAAAACCCGCGCTAAACCACGCGCTGGCAAAGGCGCCGGCACAAAACACGGCCAGGGGTGACCCCTGGCAGGGGTGACGGCAGCGCAACGAATTAATACTGGCCCCTCGTGCCAACGACCGCGCGACAACGGAGCGCCGCGTTAACGTTGGGTCAAGGGGTCACCCCTTGCTATTGCGTAGTCGCGAAAAGATGCGTTGCGCAGATTTTCGCGTCTTCTTACTACCGGGTGCAGGGGTCACCCCTGCCCAAGGAAGCGTGAAACCCACGGTGGGTTTCACATCGAATGCGCGCCCCCGCACCCAATATTAAAACCAAGATGGAGGCGGAGATTGCGCTGAGCGAAGCCGAGGAACCCCAGCTTTTTTCCTTTGCCGTGTGTCTGTGACACTTCCCCTCAGGGGCGAGGCAATATAGGAGAGAGGCTAGTCCGATGACCACCAGCGACATTGCTCTTCGCGCCACCGGCGGCTTCCGGCTCCGCGGCGAGCATCTTAATCGAGTCGAGGCCTTGAGCGATGTAGTCTTCGGCTTCGCGCTTACCCTGCTGGGCGTCTCGGTCGAAGTGCCCAAGACGTTCGAACAGTTGCTGCAAACGATGCGCGAATTTCCAGCCTTCGCGATCTGTTTTGCGATCCTGATTTCGCTCTGGCACGATCACTACAAGTTCTTCCGCCGCTACGGTCTGGAGGACCGTCGCACCATTTTTCTAAATGGCCTGCTTTTGTTTATCGTCATCCTCTACGTTTACCCGCTCAAGTTTCTCTTCAGTCTGTTGGTCACTTTATCGACCACCACGGGCGATCCGATGGTTCGAATGCCGGACGGAAAACTGCTGCTGATGATCAGACCCGATCAGGCTGAATGGATAACTTTCATCTACGCGATCGGAGTCACGGCGGTTTACGCGGTCCTGGCGCTTCTGTATGCCCACGCTTACCGGTTGCGCGACACGCTTAATCTCAACTCGCTCGAGGCCTTCGAGACGCGCGATCGAATCATCGGAAATCTGCTGCGCAGCGGTCTTGGTCTGACTGCGGCCTGCGGCGCCGTCGTCCTCGGTGGATACAACGGCCGCTGGGCCGGTTACGTGGCATTTGGCCTGATTCCACTGGTCGCAATTTTCCATTATTCGATGAGCAAGCGCCGCCGCGAGAAGCTGATAGCGCCGCAGAAAAATGAAACGCGAGACGCCGCTGACACTCTATGAGGCTACTCGATGACCACCACTGACATTACTTTCCCCGCCGCCGGCGGCCGCCCGATGCGCGCTGCGTACGCTGCGCCATCCGATTCGCAAAAACATCCCGGCGTAATCGTCATCCACGAAATCTTCGGCCTCAACGACGACATCCGGCGAATCACCGGGATGGTCGCCGACCTCGGCTACGCCGCGCTCGCCCCCGACCTCTACGACCGCGACGGTTTCCGCCTCATGTGTATCGCGCGCACGATGATGACGCTCAATCGCGGCGAGGGCGACGCGTTCCAGGACCTCGACGCGGCGCGCAAATTCATGCAGCAGCAACCCGGCGTCGACGCCGCGCGCATCGGAGTCATCGGCTTTTGCATGGGCGGCGGATTCGCCCTGATGATCGCGGCGCGCGCTCCGCTGGGCGTCGCCGCTACGTTCTACGGCGACGTGCCCAAAACCGCCGAACAGTTGCGCGGCGTATGCCCGGTGCTGGGCGGCTACGGCGGTCAGGACCGGATATTCGCGGCGCATGGCCGCAGGCTCGAAAAACTGCTCACCGAGATGGGCGTCGATCACGACGTGAAAATTTACGACGATGCGGGCCACAGCTTCATGAGCCGCAACACCGGATTGCTCGCGTCGATCGGAAAGGTCGGCCCGATGAAAGCGGCTTACAATCCCCAAGCCGCCGAAGACAGTTGGAAGCGTATCGAAGCGTTCTTCGGCCGCCACCTCGGCCATTAGCGGACGCTACTTGTTGCTCAAACCCACGGCTTGGCGGGATTTCGCGATTCGCTCGCGCGAGGCCACCAGCGCTTCCACATTCTTGGTGCCGCGGTAGCCCATCTGATCGGCCAGATATTCGGCCAGCTTGCGCTCCGAGATATTCGGCCTCTGCTTGCGTTTGTCTTCGGCTAGCTCGGCCAGCGTGGTCCGCAGCGTATCCTCGGAGTCCTTGAGCGTTTCGAAGATCGGGGAGGGAATCACAGAATTAATCGCCATGCCTTCTCCTGTCTACTAATTGTATTTGCTAATCATAGCACAACCGGGTCGAACGTCGTGCATGCCTTAAGTCAAGCGAAATGCGCCAGCTAGCCGCGAAAATTTTGTTCCCCATGCAACATTTTCATTCGGAAGGTGAGTGCCGTTTCAAAAAGTTTGAAAGTCATGTGACATGATTTGCCGATTCATGCTAACTATTGTTCGCCCACACATTGTTTGTTCACGCTGCGTTGAAACTGCCGGGCATCCAGGCGGCGGAGGGGAAGATGGCCATTCGGGGGAAGAAAGCTGAACGACGATCAAGTGCCGCAACTCTCTGGATGCTGCCGCTGATCGTGTCTCTGGCACTCGGCGCCGCGGCGTGCGGCGGTGGTGGATCCAGCGGTGGTGCGCCTGCGCCGGCGCCGCCTGGACTCTGGGTCCCGAACTTTCTCGGCTTCGTCGTCGCGTTCGGCAGCAAGCCGCGTGCGCAAAGCGGTGCGCCTGAACCCGCGCTCACGAACAGCAGCGCGGCGATTGAATTGCCGGAAGAGGCGCTCTTCGACGCCTCGGGAAATCTTTGGGTCACCAGTTGCTCGGATCCGGTGATCGGCGCCGGTACGATTACGCAGTTCACGCGCAAGCAGCTCGATAGTTTGTCGAAAGATCCCACCCCCAATCCCAACGTGACCCTGTCTGACAACGGCAGCTTCGATATTTTCGGATGCCCCTACGGCGAGGCGTTCGGGAGCGACGGCAGTCTTTGGGCGTCCAATCGTTTCGGCGCCGATTTGGTCAACTTCACGCCCAGCCAGTTGAGCGCAGGCGGCGTGCAGTTCCCCAACACGAAAATCGTGTCAACCGACTTCGGCCAGCTGGAAGGAATTCAGTTCGACACCAACGGGACGCTGTGGGTCGCCGACATCGTGGAGTCTGAAATCTTCGGATTCAAAGCCGCTACGCTTGCGGCCGCCGAAGGCACGACCGCCGACCTCGCTCCCGACATCATCAATTCATCGGCCAGCCTCGACGGCCCCGCCGACGTGCTGGTCGAGCAGTCCGGCAATCAATGGGCCTCGAATTGTCTGGCAGACACCGTGGTGGAATTTGCCGCCGCCGACGTGGCCGCCAGCGGCAGCCCGGCTCCCATCGTGATGCTCAGCGCCACGACCGTGAACACGCCCTACGGCACCGCCTCGAGCCTGTATTGTCCCCAGGGGATGGCGTTCGACAAGCGCGGCAACCTCTGGGTCAGCAATGCGCTCAGCGACAATGAGGGCAGTATCGTCGAGTTCACGCCCGCTCAGCTTACCGCGAGCGGCGCGCCGGTCCCGAACATCTTCCTGGATTCCGATCCGGCCGGCGACAACCTGAACCAACCCGCGTTGTTCAGCTTCGGTCCCAGTGTCAGGTAGCTAAAAAGTTTGGATTCGAAACGAGCCGTGGTTTGCGATGACGAAAGATCATATGTCACGCTGGCGGCGCGTTTCATCACTGGAGGAGTGATATGAGTCGGCACCTGGGTTCCATTTTCGCAAGGAGCTCGCGCATCAGGAACATGGCCCTGATACTCGCGGTCGGGCTTTTATTCGGAGCGCTATTCAGCGGCGCGCAATCGTCGAAGGCGGATACCTTCGAGGTCATGCCTCGCATCAGCAACGTCAAAGGCGAGGCCACTTGCGCCGGAGCACTGAAGCCCGGAAATAAGATGAAGCCGGAGGATCTCGACGTCACAGGTGCGTGCACAGTCGGCGCCGGTACCTATACGTACAAGCACGTCGACATTTATGGCGGCGGCTCGCTCGCCTTCGCCGACGCAGCTATCGACTTCTGGGCCGAGTCGATACTTATCGAAAACAAAGGAACACTCACCGCCGGCATAGCGCCTGACGGTGTGACGATATCACCCGTCGGGACGAATCCGGGCGGGAAAATCACGATCCACCTTTATGGGGCGCAGCACAGCAGCAAAGAGCATGCCGTGGGCGTTCCCTGCCATGACAAGACTTGCGGCATCCCGTCCGACCTCTTCACCTCCAACAGCTTGAGCACGCTGGATCCGGTCAGTTGCGTCGCGGCCTCGGCCAAAGGCGGGACGCTTCCGAACGACGATTGTTTCTACAAGTACGAGCCGCTGATGTATGACGACGGCGGAAATGTCAAAGGCTTTTACGGCTACAAAGTCCTGGGCCTCGGGTACGGCGGCACGTTGCGCCTGTACGGCTCGAAAGGCGCGACTTATCCTGATACCAGCGTCAGTTCAAGCAACACCGGCACTAGCTGGGTGCGGCTGAACAATTGCGCGACCGGAACCACCGATTCGAAATGCACCGCGGGCGTACTCCAGCCTGGCGCCACCACCCTAACGCTTTCCAGCCCTGTCGATTGGAAAAAAGACGATCAGTTCATCGTCACGACGACTGACTATCTGACCTCGCATACCGAGCAGTTGACACTCGCAGCAGACGCGGACGGCAACACAATTACGATCGCGGCCCCCGGGCTCCAGTATCCCCATCATGCCGCGACAGTCGATCTGGCCTCGCGACTTCCTGCCGGCCGCGGGCTTACCGATCTCACTTCCGTGGACACTCGCGCTGCGGTGGCGCTGCTGTCGCGGAACATCCGCATCGTGTCCGGCGGCAAAAAGGTACTGTCCGATCTTCCTGATCCTCCGAAGGCGCCTGCGAGCGACCCCGAGTCCTACTTCGGCGGACACGTCATCTTCCGGCAGGGCTTCACCCAGCTTCAGATTCAGGGAGTCGAGTTCTATCAGCTCGGAGAAGGCGGCAGGATGATGCACTATCCGGTGCACTTCCATATGGCGCGCCAGGTCCCGCCCAACACCTTCGTAAAGGACAGCTCGATCTGGGACTCGATGACGCGCTTTATCGTCCTTCATGCGACTCAGGGCGTCCTGCTCGCCCGTAACGTCGGATACAGGTCTATAGGAATGGGCTACTACCTCGAGGACGGCACCGAGACCGGCAACCAGCTCTACGCAAATCTCGGAGTCTCAGCAATCGCGGCGATCAACGACAAGGCGAACTATCGCAGGGTCCCCGGGATACTTGCGCGGGACAAGGATGGCGCCGGGAAGCCCTATCCCGCCAACACCGAACACACCCCTTACGACTCCGACTTCGAGCATCCTTCGCTGTTCTGGATCATGAATGGCTGGAACGACTTCGAGTACAACATGGCGGTCGGCGCCGAGATGTGCGGAAATTGTTATTGGATGCCGCCTGGCGCCAACAGCGGCCCATCACGAAACATGTACTGGACTGGTTACTCTTCCCTGCAAAAGAAGTACACCAGTCAGGGAACTTCGCCGCTCATGGAGTTTCTCGGCAACACCTGCTCGACGGCGATGGTGGCCTTCCATGTCGTCGGCGATACCAGTTACTGCGGCGGCATCAACACAAATTTTGCCGGGGATCCCAGCGTGGGCACGCAGTTCACCTCAATCCCCAACGACCTTCTGCCGCCGCCGGTAGGTGTCAAAACAAATCCGGCCGCACCTGACAGAGCGAACGAAGACTTCTATCCAAGGGTGAATAACGGTGGAAATCATCATCCGACGAAATGCCCCAGTCTGACCGGCGATTGCAGCGCTCAACCCGATTGCTCCAATAGCAGCCTTGGCAACTGCATGGTTATGGTCCTCGACCGTTTTACGACCTCCTTCAACTTTGCGACCAAGAACTTCGCCGCCGTCTGGCTCCGCCCGCAATTTAACCTGGTTCTCAACAGCGCGATCACCGACGTTCTCGGCGGCGGCCTCACCTTTGTGACCGGCGGCGGCTACACCCGAGCCGATGCGCTAATCGGGCATTGGGCGCTGGCCAGAAAGAGTGTCTTTATCGGCGAGACTCAGGACCCCGCCGCCAATCCCTATGCGACCAACGGAGGCCCGGTCAACCCCACCTCCTTCACCCAAGGCGTCAAATGCGGCAACAAGCAGCCCGCCACCGGCTATTGCGCTCCCGTTGACGGCGCGGGCAACGACTTGGGAGTTACTTTCGACCGCGACAGCTTCTCGGCGAATCAACGCTTCTTCAACATTTATGACGGTCCGGCGCTCGAGGACTCCAACGCCTTTCTCGACATCACAACGACAGGCCCACTCACGGATTGTGATGTTACCAGTCCAGGTGTCGATTATCGGTGCTTTAGCAGCAAATGGATGGAAGGTACGCAACTCGGTCTCCCGGGGATAGCAGGTACCACCATGCCGAAAGCCTGCTATCTTCCCAACGCGGCGATCGCATGGAAACAGCCTAACGGCTTCTACTATCCCCCCTCCTTCCACTCGACAAATCTGTATTTCAATAACGTCGAAATTCACCACTACGTGATCGAGCCCAAATTCCTGCCGGGTACCTACAAGACCAACGATGAAGCCACCAAGCAGATCTACTGCAACCGCCAGCCGGGTATGTTCAGCCCCGACTTCACGGATATCGATCGCCAGACTGAGCTGAACGATGACGATGGGTCGCTGACCGGCCTCGTGAACACGGTTTCAGTCAACGAGGATGCCTTTTTTCAGGCGCCAACTCAGGATGTCGAGTGCAAATCCGACGTGCTCGCCAATACCGCGGGCACCGCTATCACCAGCCCCTACGACTACGTCACCACCGTTGTCTATCCGGATTGCGCGACAATTCCCTGGAGCGGCCCGCCGCCGGAAATTCCCAATAAGGGCGCCTGCAATGATCCGGCGGCCGGATGGACCTGGAGTTACGACTGCGCCAACTCAGGGTGTTATGGCGTTCCTCTGTATCGCCAGTATCTCAACACCGGTGAAACCACGGCGCCGTTTATCCGGATGGCGGCGTCGGCCACCGGGCAGCGAGAAACGATGGCGCCGAATAACGGCCTTTATTACCTGGACACAACTGTGGACCAGGGCACGCAAGGTCAGTCGGGGAATTTGTACAGCGTGTTCCAGGCGAACAAGAAGTACCACGTGTTTCTGCTCTTCGCCAAGCCGGGCCCCCCAACCACTCCAACCGTCACAGCCACCAGGGAGACTTACCAGATATACGTGGGCAAGGGTCTCGACACCGCGACCGTCCTGAGTTCCGTGGTGGCCGAGAAGGCCAATGTATCCAGTGCGGCGGCCTCGTTCACGACCTTCGCGTGGCCTGCCGGATGGACCAAGACCTATCAACCCGCCGATAGCGGCGAACCCCCGCGAGGAGGAGGCATCCTGACGGTTACGGTGGATCTCAGCGCTGCGGCTGGCAGCGGATTCCCGACCGACTACACTAACTCGATCTATAATTCCTCGAATCCCACCCAGACGCGATGCCAGCCGTCGACGATGTGCGCGTGGAGCACCACCAACTCGGACTGTGAGTGCAACATCTCCTCCAACCCAGCGATCCGCTGGGCCAATTCTATCTGCGCAACGATTGCATGCAGGGCAACCCCGACGGCAGCGACCCCGGCACCGCGTTTTGCAAATGGGCGATCAGCGACGTCGATTATCCGGATGCGGGCGCGTACGGTTTCTCGTTCACTCCGGGCGGCACCTTCGCAACTGTGGCCGACCCGGTGGCCAGAGCCGCTTTGCGGCCGCCACCAAGCTGCTTCCCGCAAACTGTAACCAATCCGATGCCGCCACCGGATACCTTGCCTTCGCCTTGGAACATCCCATTCATCGCCGCGTCGAGTGCCGTGGCCCAGGACTGCTTTTATGCCAGCACGCCGCCCGCGCCAGAATTCTGCACCAACCCAGCCCCATAGCGGCCGCAATTTACCGCAGAGCCGGCGCAACGGAGGACGCATCCAGCGTTCTCCGTTGCGCCCCGCCTTCATCCCGCCGCGGTGCCGATTTGTTTTCATATTGGGTGCAGGGCTCAGCCCTGCCATCGCGTAGTCGCGAAAAGATGCGCTGCGCAGATTTTCGCGTCTTCTCACTGCGCGTGCAGGGGCCGCAGCCCCTGCCCGTGGCGACGGCAGCGCAGTATTGAGCCGTTGGCAGGGGCCGCGCGCGACAACGGAGCGCGGCCTTAACGGTGGGTGCAGGGGTCACCCCTGCCCCTGCCGCTAACTCTGCGGGTCCTTCAGATGCGGGCGGGTGGCGTAAAAGAAATCCATTCCCGGAACTCCGCGCGGCGTTTCATCGTCGAATAGCACCGACACCACCCCGAAGAACGCGACGATCGTCCAGAACGCGCCGGTCCCGACCGGCGGAAACGCCGCCGTCGTCGCGCCAACGACCAGCATCGCGATTGCATCGCGCAACAGCCAGAGTTCCTGCATCTTGATCGCGACTCCCGGCCCCAAAACGCCCCGCCGCGGTCGGCCCCGCCGCGGGCGCCCGGCGCCCTACTCTCCGCTCCAGTTGGGCTTTCGTTTCTGCGAAAACGCCAGCGGACCTTCAATCGCGTCCTTCGATCGAAACAGCTTCGACATCAAATCGTAATGCTTCGCGAGCGCTGCTTCGACCGGCATCCCCAGTCCGTTCATCGCCGCTTCCTTGGTGGCCTGCACCGACAACGGCGAGCATTCCATGATCTCCGCCGCCCACTTCTCGGCCGTAGCCATGAGATCCTTGAGCGGCACCACTTCGTTTACGATTCCGTAGCGAAGCGCGTCGGCGGCCGTGATGTGCTTGCCCGTAAGCATCATGCCCATCGCGATCTTGAGCGGAATCTGCCGCGGCAGGCGATGCACTCCGCCCGCCGCCGCCATCAGGCCCACCCGCGGCTCCGGCACTCCGAAGCGCGCGTGCTCGGCCGCAATGATAATATCGCAAGCCAGCGCGATCTCGAATCCACCGCCGAGTGCGAACCCGTTAACCGCCGCGATGATCGGTTTGTAAATATCGTAGCGCGCGGTAATCCCGGCGAAGCCGCCCTTGCCGCGAATGCTCTCGGCCAGTTTCCCGCTGTTCTCCGCGGTCCAGCGCAAATCGTTGCCGGCGGAAAACCCCTTGTCGCCGGCGCCCGTCACGATCGCCACCCACGCCGACTTGTCCGCGACGAAGTCGTCCCACACGCTGTCCATCTCGAGGTGACACGGCGGATGCAACGCGTTCATCCGCTCGGGCCGGTTGAACGTGATGTACGCGATGTGGTTGCGCTTCTCGTACTTGATGAATTTCAGATCCATTTCGCTTTTTCACTCCCTCGCTGATTGTTTCTATGTGTATTCTACTGCTCGTCGAGCAGTTCGAAAAACGCGTCGATGCTTTGCATCAGTTGCCGTCTGATTTGTGCGCGGCTGCCTTCGATCAGATGCATCGTGACGCGCCCGCTGGTGCCGTCGGCCAGGCTGACCCGCGCATCCTCCACGCCCGCGACGCTGCCCTGGTCGAAAATCCGCATCCCATAAACCAGCGATCCGCGCTGCGACGCTCCTTTGACCAAAGTCAGCTTACGCACCATCGGGATCTACCTCGTTCATATCGGTTGCTCTATAGCATAACGTTGACAATCAAGGATGATGCCCACAGAATCGCGCCGATGGATCAAATGTCAACTAAAATCCGGCTGAGGAAAAAAGTCCGATTCCCACGATTCGCCCTGCTCGCGGTCATGTCGGCGGCGCTCGTGACCGCGGTGGCTGGATGCGGTCTGGCCTACCAGGCCGGCACTCGAATCAAGGCGACGCGGATGTCGGATTCGCTGCAGGTCGGCCAGCCGTCGCCCGAGGTGCGTCACTCGTGGGGCGAGCCCGACCTGCGAACCTATCTGCCGGGCGATACCGAGGTCTGGAGCTACCCCTACAAGCCCAACAGCAACGACATTACGGCGGCGCTCCTGTACACCTCGTCCAAAGATGGCGACAAGGGGACGTTCCTCGATTTGAAGTTTGTTGGGGGCAAGCTCGTCTCATGGCAAGAGGCCGAGCATACGATACCGGCCAGGGGGCATACGGGCATCAGCATGGGAATCGGGGGCGGGCCGATCGGAAACGGGACCCAGACACAGCCGGGAGCAGTGCATTACTAACCGTAGCCAATGGCTGCGCGAACAGTCAGTGGCATGGGGAATGCATACTTGCAAGTGGCTGGAAGCATCGTGTCTAATTGAGCGGAAACAGGGGGAATGGTGGTAAGTTCGGTGTGGCGGCATTGTCGTTGAAGATGACTCCATATGACGTGAATCCTTGCGGTCTGGCGCCGGCGGTTTCCGAACTTTTCCGGGGAATTGCCTGATGGCGACCGCACGAAAAAGCTTCGAGGCAATCCTGCTGGACCGCTCGTGGGTCTCGCCGCAGGACCTCGACAAAGCGCGCCAACGCAAGAAGCCCGGCCAGGACCTGGCCGACGTGCTGGTCGAGATGGGCGCGCTGGAGCCGCAGCGGCTGGCGCGCGCGCTCGCGCAGGAATACCGGCTGCCATACCAGGCCCATATAGATGAGCATTCGCTCGACCCGGCTCTGGTCTCGAAGATCCCGATCAACTACGCCAAGAAAAACCGCCTGCTGCCGCTGTCGAACACCGACGGCGCGGTAACGGTGGCGATCGCCGACCCGGCCAACTACGAACCGCTCGATGACTTGCGAATCCTGTACAGCGCGCAGATTCATCCGCTGGTCGCGCCGGCCGAAGTTATCGCCGAAGCAATCAACCGCGCGTACGACCAGGCGTCGGCCACCTCGGCCGAGGACCTGATGATCGACCTCGAGGAAGAGCGGCTCGACGTGATCTCCAGTGAACTGGCGTCGGAGCCGCTGGACTTGCTCGAATCCGACGATTCGGCGCCGATCATCAAGCTCGTCAACGGCATCCTGTCGCAGGCGGTCAAGGACCGCGCCAGCGACGTCCATGTTGAAGTTTTCGAAAAGGAAATGGTGGTGCGCTTCCGCGTGGACGGGATGATGTACGACGTATTGTCGCCGCCCAAGCGCTTTCAGCCGGCGATCACCTCGCGGGTCAAGGTGATGGCGGGCCTCAATATCGCCGAGAAGCGCCTGCCGCAGGACGGCCGAATCCGGCTGCGGATCGCCGGCCGCGACATCGACTTGCGCGTCTCGTCGATACCGACCGCGTTCGGCGAGCGCATCGTGCTGCGCCTGCTCGACCGCGCGCAGGCGGTGGAAGCCATCAACCTCGACCATCTCGGCTTTTCCGGCGACAACTTGCAGCGCCTTGACCGGCTGATTCGCCAGAGCCACGGGATCATCCTGGCGACCGGGCCGACCGGCTCGGGAAAATCCACGACGCTGTACGCGTGTCTGAGCCGAATCAACTCGCCCGAGAAGAACATCATTACGATCGAGGATCCGATCGAGTACCAGCTGCGCGGCGTCGGCCAGATGCAGGTGAATCCGAAGATCGAGCTGACCTTTGCCAGCGGTCTGCGTTCGATTCTGCGCCAGGACCCCGACGTGATCATGGTCGGCGAGATCCGCGACAGCGAAACCGCGGAAATCGCGATCCAGGCGGCCTTGACCGGCCATCTGGTGTTCTCGACGCTGCACACCAACGATTCGTTTGGCGCGGTGACGCGGCTGGTGGACATGGGAATCGAGCCGTTCCTGGTCTCGTCGTCGATTCTGGCGGTGCTGGCGCAACGCCTGGTCCGCAAGCTCTGCGTTGATTGCCGCGAGTCTTACCGGCCCAGCGAAACCGAACTGGCGCGGATCGGACTCAAGGGCGTGGACCCGGCGGCCAAGATCTTCAGGCCCAAGGGATGCCGCCATTGCCGCAACACCGGCTATCGCGGGCGAATGGCGATACAGGAATTGATGATCATGGACGACGATATTCGATCGCTCGTCATGCAGAATGCCGACGCCGCGACGCTGCGCCGCAAATGCACCTCGCAAGGAATGGTGCTGCTGCGCCAGGACGGCGCCGGGCGCGTGCTGCGCGGCGAGACCTCGATCGAGGAGCTGCTGCGGGTCACGCAGGAAGACATCGACTAGAGCGCCCGCTCAAGTTTTTTTTCAGCGATGCCAGTATTTGCTTATCGAGGACTTGGCGCCGACGGCCGCTCCGTCAACGGCGTGGTTGACGCCGATAGCGCGCGCACCGCGCGCGGCAAGCTGCGCGCGTCGGGAATTTTCCCCACCGACCTCAACGAGGAATCCACCGCCGTCCAACGCCAGGCCGCCGCCCGCGAGTGGCTGCCCTCGCTGTGGCGGCACAAGATGCCGGCCTCGGATCTCGCACTGCTGACGCGCCAGTTGAGCGCGCTGCTGGGCGCGGGCGTGCAGCTGGTCGATTCGCTCGGCACGCTCAGCGATCAATCGTCACGCGCCGCGACCAAGCGGATGCTCTCGCAGGTGCGCGAGCGCGTGCGCGAGGGATCGTCGCTGGCCGACGCGCTGACCAATCATCGCGACGTTTTCTCCGACCTCTACATCGGAATGGTGCGGGCCGGCGAGCAGGCCGCGGCGCTCGAGGCGGTGCTGGACCGGCTGGCCGAGTACAGCGAGCGCCAATCCGACTTCGTGACCAAGGTGCGCGGCGCGATGACTTATCCGATCATCATGATGTGCGTCGGCACGGCGATCATGGCGTTTCTGGTCGTCTACGTGGTGCCGCAGGTCGCGACGATTTTCGAGCAACAGCATGCGGCGTTGCCGCTGGCGACGAGGATCCTGCTCGCATTTTCGGCGATCGTCATCGGCTACTGGATCCCGCTGCTGCTGTTGCTGGTCGGGATAGTGGCCGGAATCAGCGCCGCGATGGCGACGCCGCGCGGCCGGCGCATTTACGACACTGCGATCCTGAAGGTCTGGTATATCGGGCCGACGATTATTCGAATCATCTGCGCGCGCTTTGCGCGGACGCTGGCCACCTTGCTCGCCAGCGGCGTCCAGTTGCTGCCGGCGCTCGACGCGGTCAAGGGCGTGGTGACCAACGGTCTGCTCAAGGATGCGGTCGAGCAGAGCCGTGAAAGTATCCGCGAAGGCCACGGGATGGGGCAGACGCTGGCGCAGAGCGGGCTTTTCCCGCCGCTGCTGATCGAAATGATCCGGGTCGGCGAACGTTCCGGCGAACTGGAGCGGATGCTCGAGCGGGTCGCCGACAACTACGAGCGTGAAGTCGCCCACTCGCTGAGCCAGATGACCACCGTGCTCGAACCGGTGATGACGCTGGCGATGGCGGCTGTTATTGTGTTCATGATGCTGGCGGTGCTGATGCCAATCTTCCAACTCAACCAGCTGATGCAATGAGAAACGCTCCGGAGGTAACCGCGATGAGGTCACGCCGCTACAAGCAGGATGGATTCACCCTGATTGAAATCATGGTGGTCATTCTGATCCTGGGGCTGCTGGCGACAATCGTCGTCCAGAGCCTGCGCGGCGCCGCCGACAAGGCCAAAAAGACCAAGGCGCAGGCCGACCTCGCCGAGATCAAGACTGCGCTCGATCGCTACTACCTCGACAACGGCTACTACCCGAGCAGCGATCAGGGTTTGGGCGCGCTGGTCTCGCCGCCGACCAATGGCCGCGTGCCCCCCAACTACGAAAGTGGCGGCTACATAGAACGGCTTCCGATGGATCCATGGGGGACCGCCTACTTCTACCAGAGCGATGGGAACACGTACGTTTTGAAGTCGTTCGGCCCCGACGGCGTCGAAAGCGCCGACGATATAGACGCCAGCCAATCGTCGTGATGGCGCCATGAAATCAAGGCCCGGTCCAGATTCCCGCCACGCCTGGGCCGGAGAGCACGCGCGTTTTGGCTCATCGGCGAAATCCGCATCGCCGGGCTTCACGCTGCTCGAACTCGCGATCATAATCTTCATCATGGGCCTGATGCTGTCGCTGGTGATGCCGTACCTCGGCGGATTTCGTCAGGCCGCGCTGCGCAGCCAGGCGCGCCGGCTGGCGGGCCGGGCAACTTACATGTTCGATGAGGCCACCGGCCACAAACTTGTACTGCGGCTCATCTTCGATTTGGACAACAATGGCTACGCGGCGGCGCAGCTCGATCCGTATGCCGTGCAGCCGGTGTTCGCGCCCGACCACAGCTTGTCGGGACGCCCGGTAATGTTGCCGGCGGCGATTCGGATTCGCGACGTAACTGTGGAAGGAATCGGCACCGTTTCTCGCGGCACGGTCGCGACCAACTTTTATCCCGAGGGCTATGTCGATGCGACCGTGGTGCATCTCGACGACGCATCGGGCGACGTGATGACGCTCGAATTTTCTCCGCTGACAGGGCAGGTCACGATCCTCAGCGGCGACGTGATGCCATCGGGGATGCCGCGATGAATCTTCTTCGCCGGCGCGCACGCGCATTTACACTGATCGAAGTGATGGTCGCAATTGCGATCCTCGGCATCGCGCTGGTCGGCCTGCTGGGCCTGCATCATCAGAGCATGCAATCCGTCATCCGCGCTCAGCAGACGACACGAGCCGCGATGCTTGCGCAAGCGGTGATGACGGAGGCGGAGCTCGAGCGATTTCCGGATCTCGGTCTCACCAAGGGCAATTTCGAAGCGTCGTTCCGCGGCGAGTTCCGCGACTTCCGATGGGAACGGATGGTCGAGGCCTCGGGCATGTTTCCCGATGTTCGCAAGGTCATGGTTGCGATCCACTATGGTCCCGGGTTCACGCAAAGCTTTTCGCTCGTCGAGTTCCTGCATTCGCCGATTCCCCCCGAGACAAATCAGAAACTGGCGGTGACGCCATGATTGAGCGGCGGATTGGCACGCATCAGGCGCCGCGCGGCTTCACCCTCATCGAGATGATGCTCGCGATCGGCGTGCTGGCATTGATCCTCGTGATGCTGGCCAGCTCGTTCCACACTATCGCGCAGAGCAAAGTACACGCTGAAGGACGGCTGATGGTCGATCGCGAAGGCCGTGCGCTGCTGTGGCAACTGAGCAAGGAATTGACCAATGCCGTGCAGACTCCGTACGCGCCGAGCCATGTCGCGCTGCTGGGCAGCGGACACATGGGAAATGGCCTGCCGATCGACACCATCACGATGTCCACGTTCAGCGCAGGGCATCGCCGCGCGCTTGCCGGGATGACGCCCGAGAATATCGTCACCTACAATTTGACTCCGAATCCCAACCAGCCAGGCTGGTATCTGCTGCAACGTTCGCAGCAGAGTGGATTGCTGACTAACGCGGTCACGGCGCAACCCATGGTGCTCGCGGATAATGTGCTCTCGCTGCATATCCGTTATTTCGACGGGCAGCGCTGGGGCGAGAGCTGGGATTCGTCGAGTCTGGTGCAGGGAAGCCAGTTGCCAATCGCGGTGGCGATCCAGATTCAGATGGCCGCGCCGGGCGGGCGCGTGATGGACTTCGCGACCCAGGTCATCGTGCCGATGGCGATTGCGCAATGGTAACGATGCGGCGAAGGAACGAGCGTGGCGTGGCGATCCTGGCGGTGCTGCTGGGAGTCGCGCTGATGACGCTAATCGTGGTGGATTTCGCGCTGACCTCGGGACTGGGATTCGTGTCGGCGGCGAATCAGGCCAACGAGATGCGCGCCGGTTATCTGGCGCGGTCGGGAATCAATATCGGGCTGGCAATGCTGGCCCAGGACGTGCGCTCCAAGCAGCAGCTATCGACAGTAACGAGCTCGCCCTGCGAAAGCTTTAACGACGTATGGGCGGTGCCGTTTCCGCCGATGCCGCTGGAGGGCGGCAATGTCTCGTTGTCGATCGTTGACGAAACCCGCAAGCTGCCGATCAATTTGATGGTGAATCAATCCGGCGCTCCCAACCCGGCAGTGATTGCGAAAATTCAGCGGCTGTTCACGATCCTCAACGTGAATACCGACCTGATTCAAGGTATCATCCAGTGGATTACGCCGATTGGCGCGAGCGGGTCCGGCGATGCCAGCAGCTTCTACATGGGACTGAAACCGCCGTATCAGCCGCGCAACGGCCCGATGCCGACGATCGGCGACTTGCAGATGGTGCAGGGGTTCAACGAGGCAATTTTCAATCGGGTGAGCCCGTTTCTGACCGTGATGCCCGAGCCGGCGGTGAATGCCAACACTGCGTCGCCGCAAGTGATTGCCTCGCTGGAGCCGGAATTGATGGAGGATCAGAAAATCGTGCAGGAGATTGTCCAAGCCCGCATGATTCGGCCGTTCACCCAACCCACCGACATCATGAATCTTCCGGGTGTCGGTCCGGTGGGACAGCGTCTTTCGCAGGACGTAGCCATGCGCAGCCAATTTTTTACGATAACCGGGACGGGAACTTATGCGGGCGCCCGCAAAATCATTACCGCAACCTTCCATCGCGAGACCACCGGCATCGGCACGCTCGCAGCGTGGCATGAAGACTAGGGTCCAGGACGCTTAGTGGCTCAACGAATACTCGCGCTGGAGTTCGTGGGCGACCGGGTGCGCGCGGCGGTGGCGGAGCGCTCGTGGAATTCGTTCAATCTCACCGGCGTGTACGATAAGGTCCGCGCCGATGACGAGACCGATCTCAGTGGCGCGCTGTCGCGTCTGGTCGCCGAGACCGGCCGTCCCGACATAGTGATATCCGCCCTGCCGGCCGATCGCGTCGCCAAACGCCTGCTCGAACTGCCGTTCAAGGATGCGCGCCGGCTGCATCAGGTGGTTCCGTTCGCGCTGGAAGAGCACCTGCCCTTCCCGGTGGACAACGGCGCGGTGGCATTTACCCGGGTCGGGCGCGAGGCTGACCATACGCTCGTCATGGCTGCGATGGTGCGCAAGACCGACCTGCAACATCATCTCGATTTGCTGCAGAAGGCGGGACTCGATCCCAAGACCGTCACGCTGGCGCCGCTGGCGCTGGCGGCGATGTTCACCCGCGCGCACAACGGCGCCAAGCCAATGGCGCACCTGGTTGTCGAAGGCGATGAGACATCCACCTCGGTCGTGCTCGTCGATCTGGAGGGAACGCCGCGCGCGCTGCGTTCGATGCCCGGCGGCCTGATGATGTCCGACGGATCGGTGGTCTCGCCGGAGGCAGCGGCGCCGATTCTCAACTCGGTGCGTCAGACGCTGCTCGCGCATGGCGGGGAAATGGATCAGACCGAGGTGATCGTCGCGGGTGCGGCGGCTGCGTATCCGCAAGTGCGCGGACTGCTGTCGGATTCGCTGGCGATGCCGGTGCGTGACGGCGGCGCATTCGATTACACCGGGATCTTCGAAGGCTCGGTGCCCGATGCCGGCAAGTATTCATCGTGCGTCGCGATGCTGCTCGGCGAGTTGCCCAGCAAGCCGCTCGATCTAATCAATTTCCGCCAGGGCGAATTCCTTTTTCGTGGCCGCATTCGCGGTGATCTCAGCCCCTTCTATACCTCGGGAATCCTCGGCGCCGCGCTGTTGGGGGTGATCCTGTTTCATTTCGCGCTGGGCGTGTACGCCAATCTTCATCGGCTCAGCCAGATCAACGCAGAAATTACCGCCGTCGCCGGACCCGTCCTTGGCAAAACCGATCCCGCCAACGCCAAGGCGCAGTTGAAGACCGGCATCGCGAAGATGAATCATCGGCTGACTCTAATCGGCGGCAACCTGACTCATTCGCCGCTCGACACGCTGGCGGCGGTGTCGCAAGCCCTGCCCAGCCGATTTCCGGTCGAGATGGCTGACGTTCAGATCGATTCCAACGGCTTGCGCGTTACCGGCCAGGCGGATTCGTTCACAACCGTCGATCAAGCCAAGGAAGCGCTCGACAAATGCGGCTACTTCGGCTCGATCCAAGTCGCCCATGCCAAGGCCGGGTCGGATCCGAGCAAGGTGGATTTTCGGATGGACGCAAACTTCAAGGGCGTAACGGCGACGAGAGATAGCGACGAGTAGCTGCAATGCTTAGAGAATGGATCGAGAATCTGCGCGCGCGGGCAATGGATCTGCTCCGCCCCTATCTCAAGCAAGCCGCCACCCGCGTCGATCCGCTGATCGCGCAGGCGCGCGGCCGCTATCAGAAACTCGAATCGCGCGAACGCATCCTGGTGCAAATCGCCGCCGGCCTGGTCGGAGTTTTTCTCATCTACAATCTGATCTACATGCCCATCGTCGATCTGAGCTCGGGGCTGCAGGACAAGATTGTCCAGCGACAACAGGATCTCGCTGAAATTCAACGGCTCGCCGCCACTTATGCGCAGCTCAAGGCGAACCTCGCCGCCGCCGAGCGTCACACGGTTCCGCTGGGCAAGGATTTTTCGCTGTTTTCCGTCGTCGAAGCGTCGATGACCAAGAGCGTCGGACGCGCGAAGATCGGATCGATCACGCCCGGTTCCGATCGCAAGCTTACCGACGGGTTCACCGAGTACAGCGTGCAGTTGAAGCTCGACAGCGTGAATCTCGCGCAGTTGGTCGACGCGCTCTACGGAATCAGTTCGCTGTCGATGCCAATCGGCGTCTCGAACATTCGCATCCAGCGCCGCACCCAGGACACGCATTCCTACGACGTTGACCTCACCTGTGTCGCGCTCGCCAAGAATACCTGATGCGCCCGGCAATTTGTCCGCGCAATACCGGCGGACCCGTCTGGTTCGAGCCGGCTACGCAGCTTTCGGACTGACGCTCTTCGCCGCGTACCTGATTGCCACCTTTCCTTACTCCGCGACTCTCTCGAAGGTCCTCGCGCCGATGGGCCTCGAGGTTTCAAGCCGGAGTCAGAGCGCCAGCTTTCCCTTCGGCGCCCGACTGGCCGGCGTCCGCCTGAGCTCGACCAGGTCGGCGTCTGCCGGTCCGCTGATCGAGAGCCCGGCCGTCACGATCGCGCCGGCATTTCTCTCGATGCTGACGTTGCATCCCGGCGTTCGGGTAAATGCCGCGCTCTACGACGGCGTCGTGAAGGTCACGCTGCGCCCCAGCGGCGGCGGCACCGCTATCAGCTACGACCTCGACTCCGTGGATATAGCCAGCCAACGCCTGCTCGCGATTCCCGGCACGGCGGCTGCGGGCACGCTTTCCGGAAGCGGCAATCTGTGGCTTTCTTCCGCTGACGTCGCGGAGACCGGCGACGGCGAATTGAGCGCCGCGGCACTGACGCTCACGTCGCCGCTGGCGACGTCGCCGATCCGTCTTGGCCAGGGGCATTCAAAGTTCAAATTGGATCAAGGCACCCTGACGATAGAGGAATTGAAGACCAGCGGCGGTGACTTGACGCTAACCGCCCACGGAACGATCCAGCTCGCGCCCGACCCGGGTCAAAGCGAACTCGCGATCGAATTCACTCTTTCCCCGGCTCCCGCCGCTGCCGCGCAGTTGGCAGTCCTGCTCGCGATGTTGCCGCATCCCCCCGGTCCGCAGCCCTATCGATTGACCGGCACGCTCAACGCGCCGCGAATCAGCTGACGGATTGAAATAGTGAAAAGCCGCTCACGCCGGCGCGGACTTGAAAAATTCCAGCACCGCTTCCTTGTAATGCTTGTCGCCTGGAGCGCTCAAATGATCGCGTCCTTCAAGCATCACCAGTTTGCTGCCCGCAATCGCATCGCGCAGCAGCGTGGGATTACCGACCAGCACGTCCTTGGTCCCGATTACGATCATGACCGGCACGCGAATTTTTTTCGCCGCTATGTGCTCGGCCATAAGATCCTCGCGATCCGCGCCCATGCACGCCGCCAATGCCTTCAAGTCGTTGCCGGTGCTCTCCGCGAATTGGCGAAACTCCCTTGCCCGCTGATCCGTAACTCCTGAAATATTCTCGGCGAGCAGCGCATCGACGATCGGTTTGCGGCTGAAAGACGGCGCCGTCGCCGACGCCGCCCCAATTCCGCCAAGCACGGCCGCGCGCAATCGCTCCGGATGCGACATCAGGATGCCCGTCACGATTCGCCCGCCCATCGAATAGCCCATAATGAGAGTGCGCTTGATTCCCAGATGGTCCATCAACCGGATCACATCCTCGCCCATAGTCTCGCCGCCGTACGCCGCCGAATCGTGCGGCTTGCCGCTTTTGCCGTGGCCGCGGCAATCCAGCGCGACGACACGGTAATGCGGGGCGAGCGTGGTGAACCATTTCGTCGCGCCCCAGTTATTCTGCGCGGACGACGCGAAGCCATGCACCAGCACCACCGGCTCGCCGCCGCCGTGTTCCTCGAAATAAATCTGCACGCCGTTGGAATCGAAGTAAGCCATCGTTCAACACTCCTGCTTGGACTGTGCCTGTCTGTCTTGCAGCCATAATCGAATAGCCGCACAATTTGCGCAAATCAAACTCGCCCCGCACTCTCGGATTTTGGTTTACCTCTCCCTGTCAGAAGAGCTTTGCATAGGTAAGTATTCCCTTGACGGCAGCGCAGTATTAAGACGTTGGCAGGGACCGCGCCCGCCAACGGGCAGGGCTGAGCCCTGCACTCAGTATTAACGCCGCGCTCCGTTGTCGCGCGCGGTCTCTTCCCTCGCGTAGTCGCGAAAAGATGCGCAGGCAGGGGGTGACCCCTGCACCCACCGTTAAGGCCGCGCTCCGTTGTCGCGCGCGGTCTCTTCCCTGCGTCGTCGCGAAAATATGCGCGACGCATCTTTCCCTCTCGACCCTGAGAGCGAAAGACCGTCCTCGGGATTTCGCGATGGACACTGGGTGCAGGGGTCAGCCCCTGCCGCCCACCGCGAAGGTGATTCTTCCTTCGTTTGCGGGTGAACTAGTTCAGCCTGACCCCGCCGGATTTCTCGTGCTATGTGTACCCTATGGTCAACCGCCAGGATATCCCGTGCTCGCCCGGCAAAGCCGAAATCGCGCGATCCCTGTGTGCGGCAGAAATTTTTTTTGACGGAACAAAGCTAGCCTGGTGGGCAGCCGTCCCAAAACCACTACCGATGGTATAAATTGGCGTTTCCAGCTCTATTCGATCAATCAGAATCGCGCACTAGCCCAGCTCGTCAGGTTGGCAAACTGAACCGCTACAGGACTTTCAGATGGCATCAAACCAAAAACTCGGCCTTCAAACCTCCATCGACGCCGGCCCGCTTGCCGCCCGTCTCGCACTCATCCGTGAAGCCGAAGACCTCGGCTACACCTCCTTGTGGATTGCCGAGGTCAGCGGACCCGACGCGTTCGTCAGTCTCGCCGCGCTCGCGGTCAACACGCGCAAGGCTGAACTGGCCACCGGCGTCGTACCTATTCAAATTCGCACGCCGGGCGCGATGGCGATGGGATTCCTGACGATCAACGAGCTATCCGGCGGCCGCGCCATCGCGGGTCTGGGCGTGTCGAGTCCGGTAATCGTCGAACGATGGCACGGCGCGTCGTATCGCAAGCCGGTCACCGCGATGCGCGAGTGCGTGACGATCATGCGCCAGTTGTTCACCGAGGGCCGCTCGAAGTTCCAGGGCGAAGTGTACAAGTCTGATTTTCGCCTGAGTATGCGTACCAGGGCGCCGCATCCGCCGAAAATTTATCTGGCCGCCCTCAATGCGCCGATGCTTCGACTCGCCGGCGAAGTTGCCGACGGTGTCTTGATGAACTACTCGCCGCCCGAGGCAATCGCGCCGATGGTGACTCATATCCATGAGGGCGCCCGGACTGCGGGGCGCGAGCCGTCCGCCGTTGACGTGGGCATCTACGTCCGCATGTGCATCACCGAGGAAGAGGACAAAGCCGTCGATTCGTTCCGCCGCGAGCTGGCCGGCTACGCATTCGTGGACAGTTACAACAAGATGTTCGCGGGCTACGGACTTTCGGCCGAGTTCGACGAGGTGCGCCGGCTTTGGCGCGAAGGCAAGCGCGAGGAGGCTCCCAGAGCCATCACGGAGGAGTCGTGCCGCAAGATCGCGGTGTTCGGCAAAGCTCAAGCCGGCCGCGATTTCGTCGCGCGATTCCGCGCCGCCGGCGTGACGCATCCGGTGGTGTTCCCGATCGGACCGGCCGCCACCGCATCGCGCGATTATCCCAACACGATGCGCGCGCTGGCGGGAGCTTAAGCGCCCAAGAGAGTGACGCCATGCTTGCATTAGGTTCGTTATTGAGCCGGCCGCGTACGATTGCGGCTGGAAGTCTGATTTTGGTTTGCGCGTTGATCTTCCAACTGCATGGTCAGAGTATCGCTGGCGCGAAAGTCATACCTGAAGCAGAAGCGGTTCATTTGCTACGAATGTATTTGCGAAGCCAGGGCTATGATACAAAAAAATATCCGCTGGAGTTCGACACTCCTCATCCAAGTGCCGATTCTGTGAAAGGCTTCTATCTTTATTATGTCAACATAACAGATTCACAGAACAATTTGGTGTCCGTCCTCGGTGCTTATGGTGTAAATGCCGAGACGGGAGACATCTGGGAGCGAATGCTTTGTACACGAGTGGAGTCTAGCGCAATAGCTTCGCTGCAGAGGCAAATCCGCGATGCGAGCGGACTGTCCGCAACTGAATTGGAGCGGTCAAGGAATATGAACCCCTGCTATTGATGCGAGAGTGCATAAGCTTATTCTCTCTGTCGCTTCGCTTCGCGATTTGTAGGCGGCTGCACGACCGTACCGATTCACGGGTGTTTCTGTACGCGTGGCTGCAAGCCTCCGCCTGCTGCCTCGCCACTTACCTTCCCTTGTAGTTTGGCTTTCGCTTCTCCATGAATGAGCGCGGGCCTTCCTTGGCGTCCTCGGACCTCATCACTTCGCGCGCAATTTCGTTTTCGATTTTGAAGGCCTCTTCGTAGGGACGGCCCGAGCATCGCCGCACCGCCTCTTTGATCTTCCGCACCGCCAACGGCCCGTTCTGCGCGATCGTCGCCGCGAGTTCGTCGGCCTTCGCGATCAGTTTATCCTGCGGCACGACGTAGTTGACCAGGCCCAGGCGCCACGCCTCCTGCGCATCGATCCGGTTGCCGGTCAGCAGAATCTCCATCGCCTTGCAGTACGGAATCTGGCGTTGCAGCCGGGCCAGCGATCCTGCGGCCGGGATGATCGCCCACTTCACCTCCTGCAGCCCAAAGCTCGCGTTCTCCGCCGCGACTCGAAGATCGGTTGCCTGGATTAATTCCATTCCGCCCGCGATGCAAAACCCGTTGACCGCGGAAATTACCGGCTTGTCCATGTCGTAGCCGCGCAGCAGCGCGATGTCGCCAAGCTTGCGGTCCGCGAGCAGCTTGCTGTCCCATTCGTCCTCCGGCTTGCGCGCGCCGGTCAACAGCGGAATCAAGCGTCCCAGATCGGCGCCGGCCGAGAACGCGACCTTGCCGGCGCCGGTCACGATCGTCGCCCGGATTGCGTCGTCGCTGTCGATCTCCTTCCACGCAGCAGCGAGGCTGACGAGCATTTCGGGATTCAGCGAGTTGTGGACCTCGGGCCGGTTGAGGGTGAGATAGGCGACGTGATTTCGTTTTTCGAAAATTAACGCGGGCATGATGCGCTCCTTTTCCGTGCGCTGTGACGAATTTGCAACCGCGCAGCGGTCCCGCGAAGTTACCATCAAACCATCTTCGCCGGCCACGCCCCTTTACCCGGCGTTTCGCGAGCCGTTATGATCCTGCGAGACTCCCAACACTCCGCACACAGAGGAGTCATAAGACTACAATTCGATTGAACGCTGAATCGACTATCGCCGCGCCTCCGGCTGCCAGCGAGTTGGCGTTCCCCGACGCTCGCCAACTGCGTTCCCGCGACGTGTTCCGCCTGGTCGCGCAGGCGTGGCCGTTCATCCGGCCCTATCGCCGCCATCTCGCGTACCTATTCCTGACGACGCTGCCGCTGCTGCTCGGCGGACTGCTTGCGCTTGACCTCACCCGCGTTTTCTTCGACGTCGTCGGTCATGGACACGCCTTGACGCCCGCGCAGGCGTGGATGCTCGACGTGCCGTTGCATGCGGACCGGCGGATCGTCCTGATTCACGCGTGCACTGTCGGCGGGATTGCGGCGGTTGTGGCCTTGATCGCAGGCGCATTCACTCTCGGCTACGCGGTGTGGATTTTACAGCGCATCAGCAATCTCTTCCGCGTCAATCTCTACACCCGCATGCAGGAATTGAGCGTGCGCTTTCATTCCGAGGAGAAGATCGGCGACGCGATTTTCCGGATGTTCCAGGACTCCGCCGCGATTCCGAATGTCATCAGCGGCTTGATCGTTCGACCGCTGATTTTCATTCCCGCCGCCACCGCCTCGATCCTCTACCTGGTCTGGTACGACTACCGGATGGCGGCGATCGCTGCTCTGCTGATGCCTGCGAACCTCGTACTGGCGTGGATGTTCGGCGATTCGATGCGCCGCGCTTTCATCCTTGAGCGTGAGATGATGGCACGCGCCACAACGCGGATCGAAGAAACGCTGGCGTCGATCAATACCGTCAAAGCCTTCGGCACCGAGGCTCGCGAGGCGCAAACCTACGCGCGCGACAATTGGGAGGCATTCATTGCCGCCCGCCGCGCACGCCTGATGCTCGCGCGCTATCGTGTCATGACCAACACCGTTCGCGGTCTTGCTTACGTTGCGGCGCTGTACGTCGGCGCCACGGAAGTGATGGCGGGTGGAACCGCGGGCCTCGCACGCGCAGCCGTTTCGCTTGGACTGTTCCAGGGTTCGCTCGCGCTGTTAGGCAGCGTCAGTACGCGCGCACGAAATCTCACCGATCTGTGGGGCAGCATGCAGGACGTGGTCGTCGCGATATCGCGCGTGCTCGAGATGATCCGCCAAACGCCCGAGCAAAGCGTCAGCAGCGGCCGTGAAATCCCGCCAAAAGCCGCGGCGGTTCTGGCCTTCGACCAGGTGACGTTCGGTTACGACCCGCGCACGCCCGTCCTCACCGGCGTGAATCTCGAGGCTCGCGTCGGCCAAATCACCGCGATCGCCGGCCCCAGCGGCTCCGGCAAAAGCACGATCATCTCGCTCATCGTGAGATTTTTCGATCCGACGGCGGGCAGCGTTCTGCTCGACGGCGAACCGATTCGCGACTTCGATCTGCCGGCGTGGCGCGGCATGCTTTCCGTCGCGCTGCAGGAAAATCCGCTCTTCACCGCGACCCTTCGCCACAACGTCGCGTACGGGCGCCCGGACGCATCGACTGCCGAGGTTGCCGAAGCGATTCAGCGCGCAGGCCTCAGCGACTTCGTTGGTTCTCTCCCGGCCGGCCTCGACACCATGCTCGGCGAGAAGGGCTCGAAGCTTTCGGCGGGGCAGGCGCAGCGCCTGGGCCTTGCACGCGCGATTTTACGCGACGCGCCGATTCTATTGCTCGACGAACCAACCTCGGCCCTGGATGTGGCGACCGAAGAAATGGTGATGCGCGGCTTGCGCGATTGGGTGAACGAGGAGCCCAGACGGCGCATGGCAATCATCGCGACGCATCGCCGCACCACCGCGTCTCGCGCCGACCGAATCTATCATCTTGCCGCCGGCCGCCTCGTTGCCGCCGACGGATCCGCCCTCGACAACGGCCCAGTCCGCCAAGCGAGCAAGTGAGCAATGCCTGACGCCGTCTCATCCATTTCAGACCACGCGCAATCCCGACCCGACTCGCGCGCGAATCTTCTTTACGCCGGCGAACAGGCTCCGCTCACTTGGCGCGAGGCCTGGCGCTTGCTCGTCAAGAGCTGGCCGTTCATCAGCCGCTATCGCCGGCTGCTGGCGACAAAGTGCGTGCTGGTTTTCATCTCGCTGACCTTCTTTCTGATGACGCCGTGGCCGCTGAAAATCGTTATCGACAACGTGATCGACGCACACCCGTTGACCGGCATTCCAGCCGCCATTCTGATTCCGATTGCCGGCGCCAGCCGGACCGGGCTGCTGGTCGCCGTCACGATGTTTCTGGCGCTCGCCGTGATCCTGATCGGGATGGCCGGTGGGAAGGCGCAGTCGCTCGGCACCGACGTGGCCAGCGGCGGCCTCGACCAGGCCGGCCTCACCGCCAACGACGCCAACGACGGCGGCAGCCTGTGGAACGGTCTGTTCGGCTACCTCGAGGCGCGCGTCACGATCGATCTCACCCAGCGGATGAACCAGTCGGTGCGCACCGCGATCTATGAGCGATTTTTACGTTCGCCGCTGGCGCTTTACGCCGATCAGAAAATTGGCGACGCCGTTTTCCGCGTTATGTACGACAGCGCGTCGATCGGCCCGGTATTTTATCGCGGCGTGCTGGCGCCGATCATGTCGCTGTTGATGTTCGTGATGGCGTTGATCGTGCTCTCCGCACAATTCAGCAACCAGCCCGTGATCGTCGTCGCCGCGATTCTCTTTCTGCCCGTGGTCGCCATCGGCAGCAGCCTCTTTGGACGCGCGCTGCGCATTCAGAGCCAGTCGATGCGCGAAAGCGGCAGCAGCGTGATGGCGGCGTTCGAGGAGCGCGTCGCTCAGGTGCTGCTCATCAAGGCATTCGGACAAGAAAGCCGCGAGACCGCCGCCGTCGACGCCGCCAGCTGGGAGTCCTATCGCGCGACTCTCCGGATGCTCGCGATCGCGTTCGTGATCGCGATCGTGCTCGCTCCCGTCTGTAGCGCGCTGATCGGATACTGCCTCTACTATCTGATGATGCAGGTGATTGCGGGCCGGATGACGCTCGGCGATATCGTCCTGCTCGCGAGCTACGGATCGATGCTGGCCAATCCGATGGCCATCATCGGCAACACGTGGGCCGCGATGCAGGCGTCGGTCGCGGGACTCCGGCGCGTGCATAGCGTACTCGATAACCTGCCTGAGCCGATCGGCGACGCAGGCCACGATGGACTCGGCGGACGCATCGGCAACCTGGAATTCAGCGGCGTCGCTTTAGGCTACGGCGCTGCCACCGTGCTCAGCGGAGTCACGATGTCGATGCGCGCCGGCCAGATGGTTGCGCTGGCGGGACCGAGCGGATGCGGCAAGACTACGCTCATCTGCTCGATCCCGCGTTTTCTCGAACCCTCGGCGGGAACGATCGCCTTCGACGGCGTCGATTCGCGCGCCGTCGCACCCGGCTCGATTCGCGCGCGCGTCGGATTCGTATTTCAGAATGAATCGCTGTTCTCGATTTCGATCGAGGACAACATCCGCTACGGAAGCGATGGCGCTTCGATCGCCGACGTTCGCGAAGCGGCTGTGATGGCGGGTGCGGCGGAATTTATCGATCGCCTCCCCGACGGATACTCGACGATGCTCGGGCGGCGCGGCGCGCGCCTCTCGGTCGGACAGAAACAGCGGATCGCCATCGCGCGCGCCCTGCTGCGACGCCCGGAAATAATCGTCCTCGACGAACCGGCCGCGCCGCTCGATCCCGGCTCGGAATCCGATCTCATGACCACGCTGGCCACGCTCGCTCGTGATCGAATCGTCATCATCGTCGCCCATCGCCCCGACACGCTCGCCGCTTGCGACCGCGTCTTCTTCATTGATGGCGCAACTATCGCCGCCTCCGGAACGCATGCACAGCTGCTCGCAACCAACCTGGCGTACCGGGCTTATCTGGCGCAAACCGCCGCCGAAACCCCCGCCTGATTCTGGCCCGCCGATTGCTCCTCAAGGGTGCCGGCCATGCTGGCGGCGATGAATTCCGCGCCAGCTACGCCGGTGGGGTGAGCTGCGATGGCTGCGACTGTTTCCGAAACAGGCAAGACGGTGCCCGTTTGGGCGGCGTACAAGCCCGACGATTCCGTCTTCGACGAGATGCTTGATCTTTCACTCCGGCCTCGAAGTGGATGCGAGCCCGTCACCGACGCGTTGTTCTCGATGCCCTCCGCGCACTTCGCGGAAATTTGCGCACGCGCCGACGCAATGTTCCGCCGCATGGGCGTGACCTTCAACGTCTATGGCGCCGCCGACGGCTCTGAGCGCATCTTTCCCTTCGATCCCATTCCGCGCGTTATCGACGCCGCTACCTGGGCAACTCTCGAGGCCGGCCTGATTCAACGCGTGCGCGCGCTCAACGAGTTCGTCGCCGACGTTTATGGCGACGGATGCATCCTCTCCGACGGCGTGGTTCCGCGCGATCTCGTTCTTGGATGTCCGCAGTTTCGCCGCGCGGCCGTGGGCATCACGCCTCCGCTGGGCAACTTCGTCACCGTCGCTGGAATCGATCTCGTGCGCGGCGCTGACGGCCGCTTTTACGTCCTCGAAGACAACGTGCGCACCCCGTCCGGCGTATCGTACGTGATCGAAAATCGCGTCGTGATGACGCGCCTCGTTCCCGCCTTGATGCGCTCATGCCGCGTGCGCAGCGTCGAACGCTATCCCGCAGACCTGCTGCAATGCTTGAAGGAGATGTCACCGGCCGCTCGATCGAATCCCACCATCGCGCTGCTGACACCGGGTCCTTACAACTCCGCGTTCTTCGAGCACGTTTTTCTGTCGCAGCAGATGGGCATCGAGCTGGTCGAAGGCCAGGACCTCGTCTGCGTCGATCAAAAACTTTACATGAAAGACGTTCACGGGCTTCGTCAGATCGACGTTCTCTACCGGCGCATCGACGATGATTTCCTCGACCCTCTCGTCTTCCGGCCCGATTCTCTCCTCGGGGTCGCCGGCCTCACCGCCGTTGTGCGCTCCGGACACGCGGCCATCGCCAACGGCATCGGCACCGGCGTCGCCGACGACAAGGCGGTGTATGCGTACACGCCCGCGATGATTCGCTACTATCTCGCCGAGAACCCCATTCTTCCAATCGTCGAGACCTATCTGCTGCGCGACCCCGAGGTCCGCGAGCACGTGCTCAAACACCTCGACCGTTACGTCGTCAAGCCCACTGGCGCGTCCGGCGGTTACGGCGTCGTTATAGGACCCAAGGCCGGCGAAAATGAACTCGCTGCGACCCGCGAACGAATCCTTCGTGACCCGTCGGGCTTCATCGCGCAGCCCGTCATTGCGCTCTCGGTCCATCCCACGATCATTCACAATGGCTCTAAGAGCGGACCCCAGCTGATGCCGCGGCACATCGACTTTCGTCCCTTCGTGCTCCTGGGCGCCCGGCCGCGGGTGCTTGCGGGCGGTCTGACCCGCGTCGCACTTCGGGAAGGCTCTTTGATCGTGAATTCTTCACAAGGCGGCGGCAGTAAGGACACCTGGGTGCTCGAGGCCTGATGCTCCGGCGAATCGCGAATCATCTCTTCTGGACCGCCCGCAATTTGGAACGCGCCGAATGGCGTGCTCGCCTGCTCGACGTCAACTACCATCTCTTGATCGAGAGTCCGCCTCGCGACGCGCAGCCGTGGGCCGCCTTGCTCGCGATTTTCGGCGAGCGCGAACTCTTTGCGGAGTCCTACCCGACCCCCGACGAAGCCTCCATCCTCAACTTCTTCGCGCTCGACACCGACAATCCCAATTCGATTCGAAGCTGCATCAACACCGCCCGCAACAACGCCATCTCGCTGCGCCATTATATTTCGTCGGAACTCTGGCTCGACCTGAACACGCTCTATCTGAACGCGCAGGAATGGACGCCGGAAGTTTTCGTCTCGCCCGGCGTATTCGCCTTCTTTGCCGATCTCAAGGACAGCTTCTATCGCAATTCCGGCATCCGCCAGGGCACCATTCCTCGCGACATCGCCTACGATTTCATGCAACTCGGGATCATGCTCGAGCGGGCCGAGGACGTCGCGCGGATGCTCGACGTCAAGTACCACTTTCTGTTGCCGCAATTGGAAGATGTCGGCGGTCCGATCGATATGCTGCAATGGGCCGCCGTACTGCGCAGCGCCTCGGGACTCGAGGCTTATTGCAAGCGCTTCGGCAATGCGATCAAAGTCGAAAACGTCGTCGAGATACTGCTGTTCGATCCCACCTTCCCGCGTTCAGCGTGCTTCTCGCTCGCGATGCTCGAAACATCGCTCAACCGCATCGCCAGCCAGGCGCCCGAGCCCTCGCCGCCATCGTCCCAGCTCGAAGACCTCTTGGACCTCATGCGCTCCGAAAGGTCGCGCGAGGTGATCAAATCCGGCTTGCATCAATTTCTCATTCAGATTCAGGATGGCTGTGCCGCGCTGGGGGACGAGGTGTTTCAACGCTACCTCAAGAGCGACTGACGCGATGCTGCTGCGGATCTGCCACACCACCCGCTTCGAATACCAGCTGCCGGCCTATGATTCGCACAACGAGGTCCGGATGAAACCGCTCGAAGGCGCGGGTCAGCGATGCGTCGAGTTTGAATTGGAAATCACCCCCGCTACGTCCGCGTTTGAATACGACGACTACTACGGCAATCGCGTCCACGCGTTTTCGATCCACAGTCCGCACTCGCCCCTGATCGTCACGGCCAGATCGCTCGTCGAGCGCCTGCCCGCTGCGCAGCCTGAAGCTCTGCCCACGGCCTTCGGCGACTTCCTGCTCGATGACCCCGCGCGCTATCGCAGCGAGTACGATTTCCTGAGCGCAAGCCGCCATGTTCCGTTCAGCGATCCGATGCGCAAGTTCTTCTGGCTGACTAAACCCGAGCCTAACGAGGACGTGGCCGCTTACGCGAACCGCGTCGTCGCGTTTATCCGCGACCAGTTCGTTTACGAGCCCGGAATGACCAAGGTGCACTCCACCGCCGACGAAATTTTGAGCGCGGGCGGCGGCGTATGCCAGGACTTTGCGCATCTTACCATCGGCGTGCTGCGCCTCGCCGGCATTCCCGCGCGCTACGTCTCGGGCTATCTGGCGCCTGACTCCAATGGCATGACGGAAAGCATTGGCTCGCAGGCCAGCCACGCGTGGCTCGAAGCGCGGCTTCCCGGTCTTGGCTGGACGGGATTCGATCCGACCAACGGATGCATCGCTGATGAGCGTCATATCAGCGTCGCCGTCGGACGCGACTACTCCGACGTTCCACCGCTGCGCGGCGTGTACCGAAGTCAAGGCGGGAAACAAGTGATGTCAGTAGAACTACAAATCGTCCCGCAACCCGATCAACCGCATCCGCCCGGTTCCACCAGCAACTCCAATCAACAAAACCAGCAGTAATCCCTTTCCTGTTCTAACAGCGCGCAAGCCCGCATCTGGCTCTTAATACTAAGGTGCATGGGTTACCTCTGCTGAAACCCACCACGGGTTTCACATTAGATTGAGT
This sequence comes from uncultured delta proteobacterium, assembly GCA_963813785.1. Taxonomy (GTDB): domain Bacteria; phylum Desulfobacterota; class Binatia; order Binatales; family Binataceae; genus Binatus. Next base: position 458,765 of record CAWFAJ010000012.1, read on the forward strand.
TCCCCCGTTTCTGCCCTTATCCCTCCGTCCTCAGCGCCGGCGGTGGCATCGGCGCAGATTCCTGGCGACGCCGCCGGCCCTTGATCAGCCGCCGCGACCACGCCTTCGCGATCAGCCTCAGCATTGACCTCTCGAACAATGCGGACGGTGGTTTCATCATGTTGATTACTTCGCCGATACGGTCGGCAATCGCAGGATCGTCGTCGCCGACCTGGAACATTTTCCCGAAGATCGGATCGAGCATCCGGCTGATCAACCGACGCTTGCCGTCGGTGCCCGGAATTCTGAAATCGGCGCTCGTTGCGAGTCCCCACGGCTCGGCCTGGAAACGCGCCTGCGCCTCGAAAAATTTCCGCGGCATTTCGGCATCGTTAACGCCATTTTTTTCAAGGCACTCGCCGAGGATCAGCGCCGACAACGCTCCCGAGGTCATCCCCTGGCCATAGACGGGATTGAACGCGCACGACGAGTCGCCGATTGCGACGAAGCCGTCGAGCCGTGCGCGCCACTTTTCGTAATGCCGCCATCGGTTGGCCATCTGCCGGTACGAATAAACCTGCGACATCGCTTCCGCCAGCGCCACTTCCTCGGCGATTATGGGCGAACGGAGATGCGCGAGCTCGGCGGTAAATTCGTCGTCGTCGCTCGGCGGATAATGGCCCCCGATTCCCGCCATCGTGACGATCATTCGATTTCCCTCGACTGGAAACAGCACGCCGGCCGTCGAGAAATTTTCCGCGATCGGATCGATCCAGATTCCCTTCCACCACCATTCCTTCGGCCGCCGCTGTGGATTCACCTGGTACCATCGAGAGGCGTAACCGGTATGCGAATCGACCACCGTCTCGGGCGGCGCCGGCAAGCCCATCGCTTCGATCCACGACGGACATTTGGTCGTGCGCCCGCTCGCATCCACGACGAGGTCGCCGCTGAGCGTGAACGCGCCGCCGCCATCGCGCGGATTCACCTTTACTCCGGTGACCCGAAATGAATCGCCGCGGATCGTCTCGAAGCCGACCGCTTCTGCTCGCTCGATCAGCTCTACGTTTGCCACTCGGCGGCAAAGCTCGCGCACTGTTGCCTCGATCAATACGCGGCTCGCAAACAGCGTCGTGATCGCGTTGGGACGCCGCTCGGCCCATCCGTCCGGTCGGAGCGCGGCGAAGTCGCGGCCGAAATTTATCTCGATTGCGCCCCGTTCGAGCATCGTCTGCTCGAAGCCCGGGAACAGCCGGTCCAGTTCCAGCCGCCCGCGCATCAGCAGCGCGTGAACGTGCCTGCTCTGCGGAACGCCGGGCCGCTCATGCGCGCCCGCCGGATAAGCGTCGCGGTCGATCACCGTCACCTTGTCGTAAAACCTGGCCAACACGCGCGCCGCGCACAACCCCGCCATGCTTCCGCCGATCACTATCGCATGAGTGTTCGCCATTTAGATGTTTGTCCCTCGCTTCAAAATGGTCCTACGTAGGTCATTAGATAGACGCCGTCCGCGAGGCAAGATGTCGCTGCGCCGCAGAATTCCGTTGGTCCAGGCGGCGCGCCCTGTTAAACTTGGCCGGGAAAGACACGCACGCTTGGATCGATCTCTTGCCGAAAAATACAAAAGCGACCGGCGCTGCCGTCGAGGAAACTGAAAAGACCGAAAAGCCGCGCGTGGTCGTCGACTTCGATCTGCTGCGCACCTACGCCGCGCAAAATTTCCGCGACCTCGGTGGCCATCCCGCCGCCAATCGCCGTCGCGTCCGCGCCGGCCGGATATTCCGCTCATCGCATCTCGCCGAAGTCCCACCTGAAAGTCCCATCAGCCGGCTCAAGCTCCGCACCCTCGTCACTCTCCAAAGCCGCGCCGAAGTGAAGCACCTGGGTGCGCCTGAGCCCGCTTCGCGCCGCGGCGTGCGATGGGAACATATCCCGATGGGCGACGAATGGTTCAACGACCAGGGCTACACGGAAATCACCGCTCAAACCGGCCGCGATCATCTGGCGCTCGTGATGCACTTTCGGCGCGACTGGCGCCGCTTCTTCAAACTGCTCGCCGAGCGCGACGTTTATCCCCTGCTCTTCCATTGTTCCGCCGGCCGCGACCGCACCGGCGTCGGCGCCGCGATGCTGCTGTCGATGCTGGGGGTCGATCGCGATCGAATCGTCGCCGACTTTCTCGAAAGCAACCTGGTCTTCACCAAGATTCCGCTCACAGCCACGCAACTCGATCCGGTCTTCAAACTCATCGACGAGAACGGCGGTATCGAAGGTTTCATGCGCGAGGTAATCGGCCTCGCGCCCGGCGAACTCGCTGTCATTCAGGAAGATCTGCTGGAAGATTGAGCGCGCCGGCCGCTCGCAGTCCAGGCGGGCGATCAAGCAGGCAGGTAGCCGTCGCGCAGCAGCGACTTGGCGATGATCATCCGCTGCACTTCGCTGGTGCCCTCGCCGATTTCGGAGAGCTTGGCGTCGCGCATGTAGCGCTCGACCGGGAAATCGGTGACGTAGCCGTAGCCGCCGTGGATCTGCACGGCTTTGATCGTTGACCACATCGCGGTTTCCGACGCGAACAGCTTTGCCATCGAGGCCTCGCGCGCGAACGGCTTGCCCGCATCCTTGAGCGCGGCGGCGCGGCAGATGAGCACCCACGACGCGTCGATTCTGGTCGCCATGTCGGCGAACATCCACTGGATCGCCTGGAACTCGGCAATTTTCTTGCCGAACTGTCCGCGTTCGAGTGCGTATGCGCGGGCTTCCTCGAATCCGCCGCGCGCGATTCCCGCCGCGAATCCCGCGACTCCGATTCGCCCGGCTTCGAGCACCTTGAGCGTCTGTCGGTAGCCTGCGCCGGGTTCTCCGACGAGATTGCGCGCCGGCACGGTGACGTTGTCGAAGATAACTTCGGCAGTATCGGAGGCGCGCAGTCCCAGCTTTTCGATTTTCTTTCCGTTCGAGAGTCCCGCCGTGCCGCGATCGACGATGAATGCCGACACGCCGTCGCGTCCGCGTGACGGGTCGGTTATCGCCATCACTACGTACACGTCGGCGACCGTGCCGTTGGTTATAAACATCTTGGAGCCGGTGATCGAATAGTTGTCGCCGACCCGCGTGGCCTTCGTGCGCATCGCGGCCGCATCCGAACCGGAGCTCGGCTCGGTCAGGCACCACGCGCCGATCTTTTTCGCCTGGAGCATGGCGGGAACGTAGCGATCGCGCTGCTCGTCGGATGCGAAAGCGGCGATGTGCCCGGTCGAGAGCGACATATGTGCGGCGCACGTTAGCCCGATCGATGCGTCGTAGCGCGAGAGGCCCTCGACGACGAGTACCTGAGAGAGGGTATCCGCGCCGCCGCCGCCGAATTTTTCCGGAAATGCGACGCCCAGAAAGCCGAGCTGGCCGAGCTGCTCGACGATATGCCGCGGGAAGGTCTCCTCCTTGTCCCACCTGGTCGAATGCGGCTTGATTTCGCGCTCGGCGAAGTCGGTCAACGTTTCGCGGATGCGCCGCTGCTCTTCGGTCAGATCGAAGTTCATATCAACCTAAGTGCGAGGGGCGACATTCTCGCGCACCCACTTGACGATGTCTTCAGTTGACGCGCCGGGGGTGAAAATTTGGCGGACACCCATCTGCTTGAGCTTGACGGCGTCGTCGTCAGGAATAATCCCACCGCCGAAAACTGCGATCTCGCCGGCGCCGCGCTCCTTCAGCAGGCGCATCACCTCGGGAAACAGCGTCATGTGCGCGCCCGAAAGCACGCTCAGCCCGACCGCGTCGGCGTCTTCCTGCACGGCAGCCTCCGCGATCATTTCGGGCGTCTGATGAAGCCCGGTGTAGATGACCTCGAAGCCGCCGTCGCGCAGCGCGCGTGCAATAATTTTCGCGCCGCGATCGTGACCGTCGAGTCCGGGCTTTGCTACCAGAATTCTGAGCCTCTTGTCCGCCATCGCTAAATCCAGCCTGGGTCTTTGTACACGCCGAACTCGGCGCGAAAGATATCGGAGACCTCGCCGACGGTCGCGTCGCGGCGCACCGCCGCGCAAATCGGTTCCATCAGGTTCTCGCCGGAGCGGCACGCCTCGGCGACGCGGGCGAGCGCTTCCCTGACGGCGACCGAGTTTCGTTCGCGCTTGACCTTGCGCACGCGCTGAATCTGCCGCTCTTCGATCGCGGCGTCGATCTTCAGCGTCGCGATCGGAATTTCCTCGGGAATTGAATACTTGTTCACGCCGACCACCGTCTTGATTCCCTGTTCCAGTTGGCGCTGAAAGTGAAATGCGGCCTCGGCGATCTCGCGCTGCGGATAGCCTGTCTCGATTGCCTTGACCATCCCGCCCATCTCGTCGATGCGCCGGATATAGTCGTTCGCCTCGCGTTCCATCCTGTCCGTCAGCGCCTCGACCGCGTAGCTGCCGCCGAACGGATCGATCGTATTGGTCACGCCGGTCTCTTCGGCGATAACTTGTTGCGTGCGCAGCGCGACCATCACGGCCTGTTCGGTTGGCAGCGCGAGCGTCTCGTCCATCGAATTGGTGTGCAGCGACTGGACTCCGCCGAGCACTCCTGCCAGCGCCTGAATCGCCACGCGAACCACGTTATTGGTCGGCTGCTGCGCCGTCAGCGACGCGCCCGCGGTTTGCGCATGCGTGCGCAGCATCATCGATTTCGGATTCTTTGCGCCGAAACGATCTTTCATGATTCGCGCCCACATCCGGCGCGCGGCGCGGAGCTTGGCGATCTCTTCGAGAAAATCGTTGTGCAGATTCCAGAAGAACGATAGCCGCTGCGCGAACTCATCGACGCCGATTCCTCGCTTGATCGCCTCATCGACGTAGCAGATGCCGTCGGCAATCGTGAATGCCAGCTCCTGCACGGCGGTCGAGCCGGCCTCGCGGATGTGGTAGCCGGAGATCGACACGGGATGCCAGCGCGGAACTTTGCGCGCGCAGAACTCGATCATGTCGGTGACGATTCTCAGCGCCGGGCGCGGCGGGCAAATCCATTCCTTCTGCGCGATGTACTCCTTGAGCATGTCGTTCTGAATGGTTCCGCCGACGCGCTCCCACGCAATTCCGTTGCGCTCAGCCACCACCAGATACATCGCGAGCAGGATCGACGCCGAACAATTCACCGTCATCGAGGTGGTGACTCTGTCGAGCGGAATTCGATCGAACAGTGTCGCCATGTCGTGAACCGTGGAGACCGACACACCCTCGCGTCCCACTTCACCGAGCGCGCGTTCGTGGTCGGCGTCGTAGCCCATCAGCGTCGGCATGTCGAACGCGGTGGACAGCCCGTCCTGGCCCTGCCCGAGCAGAAAGTGGAAGCGCGCGTTGGTGTCCTCGGCAAGGCCGAAGCCGGCGAACTGGCGCATCGTCCACAAACGCCCGCGATACATCGAGCCGTACACGCCGCGTGTGTACGGGAACTCGCCGGGGTTACCAATCGTGTCGTCGTACGAGCCGGTTACGTCGTCGGGTGTGTAGAGCGGTTCGAGTTCCATGTCGGACACGGTCGAGAAGCGGACCGGGCGCTCGCTCGCCTGCCGGTAGGTGGTCTCGAGCCATTTCTTTTTGCTGCCCACAGTGCGCGACCTTCACCGGTTTTCGAGCACGCTGCTCGCGATTACCAGGCGCTGAATCTCCGACGTTCCTTCGTAAATCTCGGTTATCTTGGCGTCGCGGAAAAAGCGCTCGACTCTGAACGCCTTGGTGTAGCCGTAGCCGCCATGAATCTGCACCGCCTCGGTGGCCGACTTCATCGCGGTTTCAGCCGCGAACAGCTTTGCCATCGCGGATTCCTTGGTGCATGACTCGCCGCGATCTTTCAGCGTGGCGGCGCGATGCGTCAGCAGACGGGCCGCGTCGATCTCGACCGCCATGTCGGCAAGCTTCCACTGAATCGCCTGGTGCTGTGCGATCGGCTTGCCGAATGCCAGGCGTTCATTCGCGTATTTCAACGACGCCTCGAGCGACGCGCGCGCGATTCCGAGCGCTTGCGACGCGATCCCGATCCGGCCCCCGTCCAGCGTCTTCATCGCGACCTTGAACCCCTGCCCTTCCTCGAGCAGCAGATTCTCGCGCGGCACGCGCATATCCGAAAAACTCAACTGCGCGGATTGCGCGCCGTGGATTCCCATTTTGTCTTCGATCCGGGTCACCGCCCATCCCGGCGTGTCGGTCTCGACGGCAAACGCGCTGATCCCACGATGCCCCTTGTCGGGCTGAGTCATCGCAAACACGATCGCGACCTTCGATTGCGGCGCATTGGTAATAAAATTCTTGGTCCCGTTGATCACGTACGAGTCGCCGTCGAGCACCGCGCGCGTCTTCTGACCCGCCGCGTCGGAGCCGGCCTCCGGTTCGGTCAGCGCGAAGCATCCGAGCCAGTTGCCGGTCGCCATCTTCGGCAGAAAATGATTTTTTTGCCTGGCGGTGCCGAGTCCCAGAATCGGCCACGACGCGAGCGAACAGTGCGCCGACATTATAACCGCCGTCGAAGCGCATTCGACCGCGAGTTCCTCGAGCACGAGCGAATAGGCAACGTGGTCGAGGCCCGCGCCGCCATATTGTTCGGGAAGGAATATGCCGAGCATCCCGAGCCGGGAGAGTTCGTCGATCGCTTCGGCGGGATATCGATGCGCGCGGTCGGCCTCGACGCCGATCGGTCCAAGCTTCTCGCGTGCGAAGCGGCGGGCAACGTCGCGAGCGCCGCGTTGCGCTTCGGTGAGTTCGAGATCCATCTCGCTCCATATGTAGCGTAGAGTGCTGGGCGGGTCGATAGAACCGCGCGCCGGTTGGCATGGCGCGCCGAACGGCGGTTCGGACCGGCTGCTCTGGCTGCGCGACGCGGCATTCCCTAATGCCGGGCAGCAGTGACAGCTGACGGGACGAGGTGGATCGATTCGCCTACGCGCGCGCGGCCTTGATCTCGAAGCGCACACCTTCACGGCGCTGGAGGAAGCTGACGATCTCGAAGAGATTGCCGGCGCGCGGGTTGCCTGCCGGTCCCAGCATTCGCATGAGGCTTTTGGAAGGGATGTGCGTCGCTTGGGCGAGGTCGGTAAAGCCAAGGGTCGCGTTGATGTAATCGCGCAGGATGGTCTTCGCCGTGGCTACATCGCCGGCGAGCATCGCTTCGACTCCTTCGCGGAGAAGCTCTTTTCGGAACTTGGGATCACGCCTGACGCGAGCGCGAATGGTTTCTTTGAAATCGCGAGTGAGCGGCATGGCTAAAGCCTCCTACTTCCTTCGTTTGTAATCCTGCCAGTTGGCACGCGCGGCACTGATGTCGCGCCGCTGGCGTCTTTTCGTGCCTCCGCCAAGTAGAATGACAAGAGCCTCGCCGTCCTTGCCGAAATAAATCCGGTAGCCGGGGCCGAAGTCGAGCTTGTATTCGAAGACTCCGGAGCCGACGCCCTCCACGTTCGAGAAATTCCCAAGCGAGACCCGGGTGACCGCCGTCGTTATCTTCGCGGCGGCCTCGGCATTCAGACTGTCGAACCATGCCGCGTACGGGCTGTCGCCGCTGCTATCGAGATATTCTCGAACGACGATCATCGGCTATAGTAACACATACGTTACCATTGTCAAGAAGCGCATCAGAAGCGCGAATTGTCTGCGTCGGTGCGACTCGAGCTGATAAAGCACATTATCATTCATGGTTCGCCCTCCGTACAGGCAAGCGGGGCGGGGGCCGGCAACTACGGGACGAGGTGGATCGGATCGCCGGCGCGGGCGCGGAAAGTTCGCACCGTCATCCGATCCGGTGTCGCATCGACCATCACCGCGCCGTCGCGGTCGGTGCGCATCAGGATGGCGCCCGCGTCCACGTAACGTTCGACAACGGTTGCCGCCGGAAAATGAAAGTTATTCAAATATCCGTCCGAGATGACCGCAGCCTCCGGGTGCACGGCCGCAATGAATTCCGGCGTCGACGAACTCGCGCTGCCATGATGCGGCACCTTGAGTATTGTCGCGTGAAGATCGCCGCGGTTCTCGATCATCGCGTGCTCGCCGGCCGACTGGATATCGCCGGTGAACAGCAATGACGCGCTGCCGAAACTGAATCGCAACACCATCGAGCTGTTGTTGTGGGACCTCGCGGCGCCGGTGCCGCCGTTGAGCGACGAAATCGCAACGCCGCCGATCGCCGCGACCGGCGCCGTATCGCCTACTTGCACCATCGGAATTTTGGCGCGCGCGAGGTCCTCCATCAGGCGCGCGTAGCTCACGTCGGCGCTCGCCACTTCCGAGGTCCAGAACGCCCGCGGTGCGAAGTTCATCGCGATAAAATCCAGACCGCCGAAATGGTCGAGGTCGGGATGACTCAGCGCAAGGTAATCGACGTGCATGATTTTTTGCGACCATAAGTATGCCGCGACAACTCGCTCGCCCACATCGTAGCCGCCGTAGGAGCTGCCGCCATCGATCACCATCACGCGCGAGCCGGGAAATCGCACCACCGCGCCGTCGCCCTCGCCCACCGCCAGGAACGTCACGCGCAGATCGGGATTGAAGAAGCGGGCGTAGGTCCAGCATCCCGCGTCAATAACCAGCACAATCGCCAGCGCGAGGCCGCATCGCGCATGCCATCCGAATCCGGCCTTGGCCGCCGGGCCGCTGCGAACGTCCTCGCCAGTCCTCTTGTCGCGCAATCGAATTCCGGTTATGGCGGCGGCAAGCGGCGCGAGCAGCCAGATCATCAGCAACCCATAAGCGATTGCTAGTTCGAGAATCGTCGGCGTGAAGATACGGAACCACGCCAACGGCCAATCGACGAACCAGGCCGCCAGCCAGTTGCCGGCCGCCAGCGCGTGCGCGCTAAATAGCAATATTGGGCGCGCAGCCGGCTCCGAAAAGAAACTCAACCCGGCGGCAACCAGTCCGCTGATCGTGGCGCCGAAAGCCATGATCGGCACCACCACGGCGTTCGCGACCAGGCCGACAACCGCGAACTGGTTGAAGTGGTACGCGGTGAGAGGCGCCGTCCCGACCATCGCCCAGAACGACACCGCGAGATAGCCGGCCGGAGCTTCGATAAATCGCCATCGTGGCGACGAGGGTTCGCCGGGAAGCCTCCCGATGCGTTTGCGGCGCGCGAACCAGGCGCCAAAGCGTCGCATCCCGAGGATGATCGCAATCACCGACGCAAACGAGAGCTGAAACCCGACGTCGGCGGTCGAGCCGGGAAGCGCGACGCAAATCACGATCGCAGCCAGAGCCAACGACGCGATCGCCTCGCGAGAACGATCGATCGCCACGGCCAGCATATACGCCAGCACCATCACCAGCGCGCGCATCGTGGACACGTGATGCCCCGCGATCGACGCGTACGCGCATACCGCGATCATCGCGGCGATCGCGGCCACCTTGTTTGCGTAGCCGCGGTTCGCCAGCCCCGGCAACAGCATCATCGCAAGCCGCGCCACGGCGAACATCGCGGCCGCCACGATACTCAAATGCAGTCCCGAGATAACCAGCAAATGGGCCATCCCGGTGCGCGCGAACGTATTGCGAAGCGGCTCGCCGATTTCGCCTTGATCGCCGATCACGAGCGCGCGCATCTCGGCGTTCTCGGGATAAGCGAGGTTCCGATCGAAGAACTCGCCGATGTGAGTTCTAATCGATTCAATCTGGCTCGACGGAAAGCTCCAACGATGCCCGATGATTTGAAATCGCACTGAGCCGAGCGATCCTTTCGGCGCGGTCATCGTCGCGTCAATGCCATCGCGCGCCATCTTTCCCGCGTAATCGAATTCGCCCGGATTTCCGTAGTTGCGAGGAAAATGAACTCGCGCGCTGAGCCTGATTTCATCGCCGAGCTTGAAGCTTCCGCCACCGAGGACCGCGATTCGGACATTGCCGCTGGACGGCAGCATCGCACCGCCATTCTCAGCGGCTCGCTCGACCCTGACGTACAGCCGATCCCCATAAGCTTCGCGCTCGCTCTCGCGATACAGATGTCCTTCGACCGTAATGCGCGAACCCTCCACCATCGTGGCGACTCCATGTGCCACGCGCGGCGGATCGAGTACGTTCGTCACGGCTACTGTCGCCGCAAGCGCAAGCGCCAGGTACGCCGCCGCAAGACCGAGCGTCCGTCGAGCGGCCAGAAACGCGCCGAGCGCTAATCCGGCGGCCGCCAACGCAAGCGACATTGGAATCGCGATGTGAAAATTGCCAAGCGCATCGCCCGCGGCCAGGGAGATTGCGACCGCGCAGATCGGCGGAGTCCGTTCAAGCAGGCGCAATGCCGGGACCGGAGGTAAAATCTCGCGGGACCTGATCGGTTCCAGTCCGACAGGTCGCAAGGCGGCGCGTCTTATGGAAAGTGCTCCCGCAGCGATAGCAACGCACTCCTTTAGGCATCAGCGGCAGCGTGAGGTCGATGTTGACTTAAGGATTATGCGCCGACACAAGCAGGTCGCGCGACCATCGATGTGTGCTTTGGGGAACTTTCGCGTCAATCGCGAGCAGGTGCGTCGTTGACTCGAGCACCGGCGTTATTCGCGGAAATGGCGGATGAAGCCAGCGCAGGGGCTGGTTGCTCCCCGGAGTCGGCGGATTCTTCGACATCGAGCAGCGCCGTCATTTCGTCGAGATGCCGGCGAATCTCGGCGGCAAGTTCGCGATTGAGTCCCTTCACCGCCGCAATCTCGTCGGTGGTCGCCTCGCGAATCCGTTTGAGGCTCCCAAAATGGCGGAGCATCGCGCGCCGCCGCACCGGGCCCACGCCCTCGATATCGTCGAGCACCGAGCGCAGCCGCGCGCGGCGCCTTAGTTCGCGGTTGTAGGTAATCGCGAATCGATGCGCCTCGTCGCGAATCCTGACGAGCAGGAACAGCGCGGTCGAATTTTTCGGCAGCACGATCGGATCCTTGCGCCGGGGAACAAAGACGCGCTCCTCGGATTTCGTCACTTCTTTTTCGCGCCGGTCGTTCAGAACATGTTGCTTGGCCAGCGACACGCAATCGATCTGATCGGCCAGCTTAAACTCGCGGATTACTTCGAGCGCGACATTCAGTTGTCCTTTGCCGCCGTCGATTACCCACAAATCGGGGTATTCGTTTTCGCGCACCGCGCGTTCGAGCCGGCGCTTCAGGACTTCGTACATGCTGGCGAAGTCATCCTGGCCTTCGAAACTGCGAATCCGGTAGCGGCGGTAGAGATTCTTTTGCGGCTCGCCTTCGTCGAACGTCACCTGCGACCCGACCACCATCGAGCCTTGCAGATTGGAGATGTCGTAGCATTCCATCCGCTTGGGAGTGTTGCGCAGACCGAGCTTGGCGCGCAGATCCTCGAGCATCCGCTCGCGGGTCTTCTCGTTGTCGCGGCGCGAGGCAAAGCTTTGGCGCGCGTTGTCCATCGCCATTTCGAGCAGCCGGAGCTTCTCACCGCGCTGCGGCTGAAACACTTCGCATTTCTTGCCGCGCCGCTCTGAGAGCAGCTCCGCGCGCACAGCGGCGTCCTCCAGCTCGACCGGCACGATCACTTCGTCGGGGATATTGCGCGCGCCCGAGTAATACTGCGTCAGCAGATCGGAAAGAATTTCGTGAACCGGGAATTCCAGGTCCTGAAAGCTCCATCCCTGGGTGCTGGTCAGCTTTCCGCCGCGCACGATTAGAACGATCGCCTCGATGAAGCCGCCCTCGCGGTAGATTCCGAACACGTCCTGGTCGATTCCCCAGTGATGCAGCACGGTTTGCCGCTCGACGGTTTTTTCGATCGCGCGCACCCGGTCGCGGATCCGCGCGGCCTGCTCGAACTCCAGCCGCGACGCGTGCTCCTTCATCAGGTCGCGCATCTCGCGCAGCAGCTCGAGATTTTTTCCTTCGAGCAGCATCTGCGCCGCGTGCAAATGGCGGCCGTACTCTTCGCGATCGACCGGCAGACAACACGGCCCCAGGCATCGCTTGATCTGATATTCGAGGCACGGCCGCGAGCGATTGCGGAACACCGCGTCGGTGCAGGTGCGCAGCGGAAAGACTTTGCGGATGACGTCGATCGTCTCGCGCAGTCCGTCGGCCGAACCGAACGGGCCGAAGTAACGCCCGCCGTCCTTGACGATCTTGCGCGTGACCGTGATTCGCGGCCACGCATGATTGGTGATCTTCGCGCTTAAGTAGGATTTGTCGTCTTTGAGGCGGATATTGTACCGGGGCCGGTACTGCTTGATCAGATTGTTCTCGAGGATCAGCGCTTCCTTCTCGCTCGCGGTGACTATCGTGTCGAAGTCGCGCACCCGCCGCATCAGGAAACGAACCTGGAAGCGGCCGTCGCCGCCCTCGCGGAAGTAGGCGCGCACCCGGGAGCGCAGCGACTTGGCCTTGCCGACGTAAAGCACCTTGCCGGCGCGATCGCGAAGCAGATAGACGCCCGGCTCGGTCGAGGCAGCCTCCAGCTTTTGGTCGATGGAAACCGATTCGTCCCCGGCCGCGCGCGATTCGCAGCCCGCGGACTGCCCGGTCTGTGCGGGCGCGTCCTTGGGATACTCGATCAGCGAGCCGTAATCCGGGCCGGTCGGCTCGCCGCCAGCCGGTTGCGGCGGAGTTTCGTTTGCTCCGCGCTTTTCGCTTTCATCTTCCGGGGCCATCGTCGCGGCTATTATATCATCGGGATGCCAATTCGAGGCGGGGTCTGCTACTTAGCTCGATGCGGGTCACGCGCGCTGCGTGCCATCGTAATCTTCTGAGCAGAGGGAATCTGAAATGGGCAGACTTGACGGCAAAGTGGCGGTTATCACCGGCGCGGCGAGCGGAATCGGGCGCGCAACTGCAATCAGGTTCGCGGGTGAAGGCGCGGCGGTTGTGATCGCGGACCTTAACGACGAAGGCGGCCAGGCCGCGGTCCGCGATTGCAAGGAGAACGCCGGGCGCGCGGTTTTCCACAAGACCGACGTCTCCGCCGAAGCTGAAATCAAGGCGCTCATCGCGCGCGCCATCAAGGAATTCGGCCGGCTCGATATCATTTACAACAACGCCGGAATCGGCGGCGCGGTCGGACCACTCGAACAAATTTCCGTCGAAGACTGGAACAACAGTCAGGCGGTGCTGTTGCGCAGCGTGTTCCTGGGAATGAAGCATGCGGCCCCCGAGCTGCGAAAAGCCGGCGGCGGTTCGATAATCTCGACCGCGTCGATCGCAGGCATCCGCGGCGTCGCCGGACTGCACGCCTACTGCGCGGCGAAGGCTGCCGTGGTCAATCTGACCCGCTCGGCAGCGTTGGAATTCGCCAAGGATAAAATCCGCGTGAATTGCATCTGTCCCGGCATCATCAATACACCGATCCTGCATCGCAATGTGCCGGGTATGAAAGAAGCGATGGAACAATGGATGGTGAAAGGTCAGCCGATTCCGCGCGCGGGCCATCCGGAGGATATCGCCGGGATGGCGCTCTACCTGGCCAGCGACGATTCGGTATTCGTCACCGGGCAGGCGATGATCGTTGACGGCGGACTGACCGTCGGCAGCCAGTTCTCCGGCGCGGGGGGCGATGGCATGCCGTCGGCGATCCCGCCCGCCGGCTTCCTCGGCCCGTCGTTCCAGGGTTGACAGCTCTGCGGCGCTTGTTCAGGTGCGCGGGTAGCCGGGCAGCCGCGCCTGCATCGCGTTGGGATACTCCAGCGGCAACGCGCTCGCCTTGTCGAGCGCCGCGATCTCAGCAGCCTCGAGCCGAAATCCAATCGCGCCCAGGTTCTGTTCGTTCTGCTCTTCGGTTCGCGCGCCGTAAATCACCGAGCTGACACCGGGCTGCTGATTCACCCATGCCAGAGCGACCTGCGAGATAGTACGGCCTCGTTCGTTGGCGACGCGCTCGACTGCTTCGAGGGTCGAGTAGTTGCGCTCGTCGGCGAGCCGATTCCACATATCCATCTTGGCCAGGCGGCTGTCCTTGGGCGGGCGCTGCCCCGAACGATACTTGCCGGTGAGAAATCCGCCGCCGAGCGGACTCCACGGAATCACGCCGACGCTCTCATAGCGGCACATCGGCAGGAGTTCACGCTCGATTTCACGCGAGATCAGGCTGTATTGGGGCTGCAGGCAGTCAAAGCGCGCGAAACCGTGTTTATCGCTGACCCACAGACTCTTCATCAGTTGCCACGCGGTAAAGTTCGACGCTCCGATATATCTGACCTTGCCTTGATGCACGAGGTCGTCGAGTGCGCGCATCGTCTCTTCGATCGGCGTTTCGAAGTCCCACGAATGCACCTGGTAGAGATCGATGTAATCCATATTCAGCCGGCGCAGACTGGCTTCGACCTCCGACATGATATGCCCGCGCGAGAGTCCAATTTGATTCGGCGCCACGGGTTTGCCCATGAAAATATTCGCGTTGAAGCGAACTTTTGTCGCGACAATCAAATCTTTTCGGCGCTCGCCGACAATTCGCCCGAGAATTTCCTCCGACGCGCCCGCCGCGTAGACGTTCGCGGTGTCGAGGAAATTGCCGCCAACCTCGATGAACCGGTCCAGAATTTTTCCCGCCGTGGCTTCATCCGTTTCCCGTCCAAACGTCATGCAGCCAAGGCAAAGTTCCGAAACTTTGAGTCCGGTGCCGCCTAATCGCCGATATTCCATGGCTTTTTCGAATCCTCCGCTACCGATTTTAGTCCGACTATTGGCGCATACAAATCGAAACTTTCGACTTTGAATAATCGCCGAAATGAATCGTCTCATTATTTGGGTGCAAACGGCTCTGGCACCCTCCGGTGGGTGTACCTCCCAACCAACCGGAACCCGTCCGCAGTGCAAGCGGACGGCCGCTACGAACCAGCGGGCATTTGGAGAGTCCCCCCCTCTTCATTTGCCCGCACTTTTTTATTTCATCAATCCCCATCATCGCGAACTTTAGACACAGCACTCGGGCAGGCTGAGATCAACGCGTAGATTTCGTTGGCAATTCGCGCCTTACCTTGACAGCGCGCGCTGGCATCGTCATAGCTCATAGCTTGATGTTTTCGCGGTGGCTCAGATGGCTGGTGGTCGCGCCGGTTCTGTTGTTCGTCTTCGGAGCAATTATGCTCAGTTGCAGCAGCGGCGGCGGCTCAGGGACTTCGCCGACCCCGGGTCCGGGTTTTTCGCTCGAAGCTATGGTGATCTCATCCGGCGCCCCGGTCTCGCCCACGTTCACTCCCACGCCGAATCCCTCGGCCACGCACACGCCGAAGCCCACCAAGACACCGACCCCCATGTTGACGCCGCGTGGCACAGCGACCACCACCTGCGTGCCGACCACCGCGCCGAGCTCCACGCCGACCCCGATCGCGTTCAATGTAATCGGTACATTCACGAAGCGCTCTCAAACCCAGTACCAGGACATCACCGCAGGACCGCTCACATTTTGGACCTCCAGCAACAACAATGTGCTGCAAGCGCCTACATCGGGGCCGCAGGGCGGCATCTACACCACGGGATATGCGGGATGCGTCTGTATTGTCGCCAGCAATTCCGGAGTGAGCAGTCAGCAGGTTGGAGTCGGAGTCGGCCTCGACAATGGATCGTGCACGGCTAGCGGCACTCCATTCTCATGCTGCACGGGGCCCGGAAATGGTACCTGTAATGCGCCTGACAACTGCATCGACACTTGCCCGCCATGTCCGACGTTTGTCCCTACCGCCACGCCGACGCCCAAGGGCGGCTTGCAGCCGGCGGCTTCGAGTACGCCTGCGCCATCGGCGCGCAGTGCGGGCATTCTGATGTGGACTTTCGACGCGGGCGCGCAGTTGCGCGGGCGAATCGCGACCGGCGCCGACGGCTCGATATATTTCATCACCCGTGACGGCGTGCTGCACGGGCTCAATTCCGCCGGAATGGAAACCATGCGTCGCGATGCCGACGGCCTGTCGCCCGCGGTGTTGCCCGACGGGACCGTGGTCGCGATGTCGTCCGGGTCGGAGCTTGCGGCGATCGCTCCCGACGGCGCCACGCTCTGGAATCTCGAAATCGGCAATAGCGCGGGACCGCTGGCCGCCACCGACCGCGCGATTTACGCGTCCGCGGGCGCCGACCTCGTGTCCGTCAGCTCCTCGGGAACTCTCAATTGGCGCGTGAGCGTTGGATCTGTCACTGCCGCCGCGACGACTCCGGACGGGGTCGTGGTGGGAAGCTCGCGCGGCGCGGTTACGTCGCTTGCGTCGGACGGCGCCGTGGTCTGGACGCTCACCCCTGACGGCGGATTTTCGGGATCGGTTGCCTACGCCGACGATGTCGTCTATGCGGGCTCGGCCAGCGGCGGCGTGTATGCGATCGATTTGCGAACCGGCAATCCGATCTGGCAGGTCAACTCCGCCCATGCGGTAACCGCCGGACCCGCGGTCGCTCCCTCGGGAACAATCTTCGCCGGCTCCAATACCATCTACGGCGTTTCCGCCGACGGTCAGCTCCGATGGAAAGATCCCACGCTGACACCGGGCGAGGCCGGACTGTTCGCGCTTGGCTACGACAGCGTCTTCGATGCGGCCTCTGGCGACGTGGGCGCGGTGCTGATGGGCGACGGCAGCTACCTCTGGACGTCGCGCAGCTTCGGCAAGATCGCCACGGCCGCATCGTCGCCGTCGGGGATGCTGTACGTCGCGACCTCGACCGGCCGCATCTTCGCCATCAGATAAGAATTTTTTATTTTTTCACTATTTCCCCCAGACTCGCTTGACCGGGCTCGCCGAAAAAGTGTGACTGTAAAAGCATGAGCGCCATCGACATCATCAAGCGCCGTCTCAAGGAAGACCGTATCCCCGAGACTCCCGAAGAAGTCGGAGAAAAGAAAAAACGCCCGCGCGAAGTCGCGTTCATGGACGTGAACCTGTGCTTCCCGTGCGGCAAATGCCCCGAGTTCTGCCCCGTCCAATGCATCGAGTACCTCGCGTCGGGCTCGGTTCCGGGTCGCGGCGTGCAGCCGGTGCAGGACCGCTTCCAGGAATGCATCGGATGCTACATCTGCGTCGAGGTATGCGCCCTGCTCACCGACTACGACGCCGTCAGGATGTACGACACCAGCCTGGTCGAAGAGGTGCTGGGCGTGAAGATCGCGAACACGCCGCCGGAGGAGCCGATTCCCGCGCGGCCCTACGAGGAATATTTTTCAGAAGGCGGAGAATATCGGCACTTGGGCAAGGGTTCGCGCATCCGCGAGAAGATGAACGCTGAAGAGCGCGCGATTTTCGCCCGCGAACGCGTCCGCGGCTGAAGCCGCCCGGCCTCATCCATCGCGTAGTCGCGAAAAGTTGCGATGCGCAGATTTTCGCGTCTTCTCACTGTGGGTGCAGGGCTCGCCCTGCCGTCGCAACGGCAATCGAAAAATCCGCGCAACGCATCTTTTTCTCCGTCACCGATCGAGAGCGAAAGACCGTCCACGGGATTTCGCGATTCACACTGCAGGTGCAGGGGCTCACCCCTGCCCAGGAAGCGTGAAACCCGGTGGGCAACGCATGTATTGTGCCTGGCTTGGCAGAGGCCCGAGCGCGCCGATGGCGCGCGGCTGCCTTTTTCAATCGCATGCCCTAAACGCGCAGCCGTGCCCTACTTCCTCGATACGCGCCAGACTTCGGGCTTCTGCCCGGCCGTCATCTCGGCCAGCGAGGTCAACTCGACGCGCTCCGGCGTTATCAGCATCAGGCCGAAGTCCTTCGACTCGGGACCGCCGGGCCAGAACTGCGCGAGATCGTAATCGAAGACCTTGCCATTCCAGATTCGCTTTTTTTCAGCCAAATCCTCAACGAACTTGGCTTTGCCGGTGACCGTCAGATGAACCATCTCGGCGCCGATTTGATAGAACAGTTCAATCCTCGGGTTCTTCGCGATATGGCGGGCTTTCGCCGATGCGCGTCCGGTTGCGATCCACACCCGCTTACCCTCGAAGGCTGGATGCACTACGCGGACCTTGGGCTGGTTGCCGTCGGCCGTCGCCAGATATGCCCAGGTCGCCTTGGCGGCGGCTGCGTGCGCCTGGTCCCAAAATTTTGAATCGCTCATCTAAGTACCTCGCCAACTGTTTCGTAACACGATCACGCCCCTCACCGTAACCTCGGGTCACGTTGCAGATACCCGCCTTTCCCCCTTACCCTTTTCTAACAGGGACGAAGTCCCGCATCTTTTCTTATCTTAATATCGGATGCCGGGGTCACCCCTGGCCGCGGACTCTTCCATCGCGTGGTCGCGAAAAGATGCGCTGCGCAGATTTTCGCGTCTTCTACTGGGTGCAGGGGTCACCCCTGCCCAAGGAGGTGCGGAACCCATCGGGGGTTCCGCATTCAATAAAATGATTTCCCCTTCCCACTCCCCTGATTGACACTGCGCGGTATCCCCAACTACGCTGAAACTTCCGCACGGAGCAGCGCAATGGAACGCCACGCCCGACGCGCGCAAGTGCTGCGCCATGCCAAGCGCATCTTTGCCCGCAAGGGATATCACAGGACCAATGTCGCGGACATCATTGCCCGCGCCCGCATCGCCCGGGGCACCTTCTACCTCTATTTCGAAAACAAGAAGGACCTCTTCGAGGAATTGCTCGAGCAGGTCGTCGGCGAGCTGACCCAGAGAATTCAGCGCATCCGCCCGGGACCGGGTGAGGCGGACCCCGTCGATCAATTGCGCGACAATCTGACCCGCGTACTGCGCTACGTGCTGGCCGAGCGCGAACTCACCGACATCCTGCTCAACCATTCCACCGGCTTCGACCGCGAACTCGACGAGAAAATTCAGGATTTCTACGACCGGATCGCGGCGCTCATCAAGCGCTCGCTCGATCTCGGAATCGAGATGAACCTGGTGCGCAACTCCGATACCCGCGCGGTCGCGTACGCAATCCTGGGCGGAATCAAGGAAGTGGTTGGGATGCTCTCGCGCAGCCACGACCCCGATATTGCGGCGCTGGTCGAGGAGATACTCGGCTTTGGCCTGCGCGGAGTCGCGCGTCCCGAGTTATTTGAAGTTCGCGGCGGCGCGAGCTGAGCGCTTTTTTTTGGGAGCCGACTAGACTGACATGTCAGTTTACAGCCAGAAGAAATCGTCCAACGGCCACGCCCCCAAGCACTCCAGGCCCTCAAGCGGCCGCGCCGCTTTCTACGACCTCGACGGCACCATCGTCGATCTCAACCTCGTGCATGCCGCCATTTTCACCCTCGCCAACGTCGGCGAATGGAGCGGGCGGGTCGCCTACCTGCTCGCTTTTGCCGCCCGCCTCCCGCGCTTGTACGTCGCTGAACGGCGCGATCGCCGCGTCCTGAACACCGTCTTGTTCGAGGCCTTCAAAGGCGTCTCGCGCGACCGGCTGCTCTCGCTCGGCGAGGAATATTGCGAGCGCATCCTCATCGGGCATCTTTTTCCGCGCGCAATCGAATTGATCGAGGCGAATCGCGCGGCCGGCCTCGAACCCGTGCTGGTCACCGGTTCTCCCGACTTCATCGTCGCCCCGCTCGCCCGCCGTCTTGGGATCGCCGGCTTCGCCGCCAACCGATTTGTCTTCAGCCGCGGCCGCGCCACCGGCCGGCTGGCCGAACCCGTGATGGCCGGGGACGAAAAAGCGGCCTGGTGCGCGGACTACGCCGCCGCCCGCGATATCGATCTCGCCGATTGCTGGGGTTACGCCGACTCGCATTACGACACCGCGTTTCTGGCCGCGCTTGGGCATCCCGTGGCCGTCAACCCCGACCGCAGATTGCGCGCAGCCGCGCGCAGCCGGCAATGGCCGGTGATCCATTTCGAAAGGGCCGCGTCTTCGCCGCCACCTGGCGATTTCGACGACGCCCAGGACCTCAAACAGCAAATCGAACGATCGACGCGAGGCTCCGATGGCGCGGCCTGAAGGAAAACTCAAGGAACTCAAAACCGCCGAGATGCGCCATGAAGTCGGCGCGCGCAGCGAGCTGGTCGTCAAGCTCAATCGGCGCTCGGAGCGCCGCGTCATCCCTTATGGCGAGGAATTTCTTTTCGAAAAACTGCCGGTCGGCACCCGCGTGATCTATCCGCCGCCGCCGCTTGACCCGCTGCCCGACCCCGACCAGGCCATTCGCTACGCGCTCCTGCATCCCGAGAACCAGGACCCGCTGTTCGCGCAGCTGAGTCCCAATATGCGCGTCACGATCGCGATCGACGACCTCAGCCTCCCGCTGCCGCAGATGCGCCGGCCCGATATCCGCGAGCGCCTCCTCAACCAGGTGCTGCAAACGCTTGCCGATTATGGCGTTGACGATGTGCACCTGGTGATCGCGACCTCGTTGCATCGCCGCATGACCGAAGCGGAAATCCGCCGCGTCGTTGGCGAGCGCGCCTTCAAGCAGTATTGGCCCGATCGGCTGTACAACTTCGACGCGGAAAACCGCGCCGAGCTGGCGATGCTCGGGAAGACCGAGCATGGCGAGGAAGTATGGCTGTCGCGGCGCGCCGCGGAGTCCGACCTGCTTATTTATTTGAACATCAACCTCGTCCCGATGGACGGCGGCCACAAGTCGGTCGCCGTGGGTCTCGCGCCCTACCAGAGCCTGCGCCATCACCACAACGTCGCGACGCTGCGCGATTCGCACTCCTACATGGACCCGACGCGCTCGGCGCTGCATCGTTCGTCGGACCGGATGGGCCGGCTGATTCACAAGTCGCTCAACATTTTCCAGATCGAGACTGCCGTGAACACGCGGATGTACGGCGGGATGCTCGACTTCCTGCACAAAAACGAAGACCGCTTCACCGACTGGGATCGCACCCGCCTCAAGGGCTTTCAATGGACGATGCGCAACCTGTCGGGCGAGATGCGCCGCAACCTGCTGCACAACTACGCGGCTCCTTACGGAATGATCGGCGTGTGGGCGGGCGATACCGAGGCGGTGCATCGCAACGCGCTCGCCCGCGTGTTCCAGCAATACGCGGTGCCGGTGAAGGGTCAGGCCGATATACTAATTGTAGGTGTTCCCTACATCTGCCCCTACAACGTCAACTCGATCATGAATCCGGTGCTCGTGCAGTGCACCGCGATGGGCTACCTGTTCAACATGTATCGCAACAAGCCGCTGGTTCGCGAAGGCGGCGCCATGATCATCTGCCATCCGCTGCGCGACGAATTCCATCCCGAGCATCATCCCAGTTACATCGAGTTTTTCCATCGATGCCTGGCCGAGACCACCGACGCCGTCGAGCTCGAGAGAAATTTCGAGCGCGAGTTCGCGCGCAACCCGACCTACATTCATATGTACCGCTACGGCAACGCCTACCACGGCGTGCATCCGTTCTACATGTGGTACTGGGGCGAGCCCGCCCGCCAGCATGTCGGGCGCGTGATCGCCGCGGGATGCGAACAGCCGGAGGTCGCCGCGCGGCTTGGATGGGAAGCGGCGGACACGCTCGACGAAGCGATCGCGATGGCGACTTCGCAGCAAGGACGCTCGGCATCGATAACCTACCTTCACTTGCCGCCGCTGGTGATCGCCGATGTCGAGTAGCAACGGCAAACGCCACCCGCCTGCGGCTCGAGGCGCGTCCTCGATGCCGCCGCTCGGCCAGGTGCTCGCAGGCCGCCGCATCCTGCTGACCGGCGCGACCGGATTTCTCGGCAAAGTGTTTCTCGCAATCCTGATGCGATCGCATCCCGAGATCGAGCGCGTCTATCTGTTGATTCGCGGCGACCGGCGCAGCAGTGTCGGCCGCTTTCGTCGCGAGATTCTCGACTCACCCGTGTTTGCACCGCTGCGCGAGCATCTCGGCGCGAAGTTCGATCGCTACATCGAGGAAAAGATCGTCGTCGTTCCCGGCGACATCACCAATGACGGCCTGCTCGGCGAAGAAGCGAAGCCGTTCAAGCCCGGCAGCCTCGACGCGGTCGTCCATAGCGCGGGGCTGGTGAACTTCGAGGCCTCGCTGGAAAGGGCGATCGAGGTCAACACCACCGGCGTCGCCAACGTGATCGAATTCTGCCGCAAGCTCGGCGCTGCGATGCTGCATGTCTCGACCTGCTACGTCGCCGGGAGCGCCGACGGCCATCGCTACGAGGACGACATCCCGGAGAACTGGTGCCCCGGCGGGCGCAAATCGTTTCGGCTCGAGCGCGAGATTCGCGACGCACTCGCCGCGGTACAGCGCGTGCACGCCGAGTCGCGCGATCAACTGCGCCACGCCGAGTTTCGCGGCGACGACGCCGACCCCGACGCTTTGCGCGAGTCTGCCCTTGAGCATCGCCGCAAGCAGTGGGTTGAAGAGCGCCTCAAGCACGTCGGCCGTAAGCGCGCGCAGAGTTGGGGATGGCCCAACACGTACAGTTACACCAAGAGCCTTGGCGAACAGTTGGTGCTCGCCCAGCGCGATTCTCTCAACGTCACGGTCGTGCGCCCGGCGGTAATCGAAAGCGCGCTGCGCGATCCGTTCCCCGGATGGAACCAGGGCGTCAACACCAGCGCGCCGCTGACCTATCTCGCCGGCCGCGGCTACCGCTTTTATCCCGCCAAGCGCCGAGTTGGTGCTCGACGTGATCCCGGTCGATCTCGCCGCGCACGCGATGATTCCGATCCTCGCCGCGCTGCTGTCAAGCAAGCACCAGCCCATCTACCAGCTTTGCACTTCGGATCGAAATCCGCTGCCGATGCGCCGGCTGGTCGAGCTGACTGCGCTCAGCAATCGCCGCGAGCATCGCAAGGACGGCGGCTCGATGCGCTGGCTGGGACCCCATCTGGAAGCCGTCGTCGTGTCGCAGAATACCTACGACCTCGCCAGCCGGACGGTTCCGCAAATTCTCAAACAAGCGGCGGCGCTCGCGCGCAGCGTGCTCGGCGAGGAAAATCAGCGCGCGAAAAAGATCGAGAGCGCAATCGACAAGTTCAAGGAGAACACTGATCTCGCGCGCGAGCTGGTCGAGGTCTATCGTCCCTACATCCAGGAGCTGGTTTATACTTTCCACGCCGCCAACATTCGCGCACTGTACGCCGCCCTCAAGCCCGCCGACGCCGAGCGCCATCCGTTCCGTCCCGATCTGATCGATTGGCGCGACTACTGGATCAACATTCATCTGCCGGGCCTGCGCCGCCATATTTTTCCGCAACTCGATCTCCACGCGCGCGGCAGGCCCAAGTCCCTGCCCCGCCATCGCAGTCTTCTCGATATGCTCGATCGCGCCGCCGACCGCTACGGTTCGCAGCTCGCGATGATCGCGCGCCGGCCGTCGGGCGAGCAGACGCAGACCACCTATCGCGAGCTGCGCGACAAGGCCCGCCGCGCGGCGCTGCTGCTCGCTACCCGCGGAATCAAGCCGGGCGATCGCGTGCTGCTGATCGGCGAGAACTCGCCCGATTGGGTGATCGGTTATTTCGCAATTCTATTTGCCGGCGCAATCGCGGTGCCGCTCGATCAGCTGATCTCGGCCGAAGAACTCGCGCCCATCTGCAAAATCGCGGAGCCCGCGGCTGCGCTGCGCTCGAGCGCGGTTCACAAGCGCCTCGGCGCTGGGCTCGGCGCCGCGCATCCGAAACTCATCGAACTCGACCTCGCCGAGCTCGCCCGTCCATTCATTCTGCGTGGCGGCGCGAGAACTCCGCCCGCTCCGCCCGAGCGCAAGGCGCTCGCGTCGATCCTGTTCACCTCCGGCAGCACCGGCGCGCCCAAGGGCGTGATGCTGTCGCATGGCAACTTCGCCGCCGAGGTCGCGATGCTGTCGCGCGTCTTTGTTCTCGGCGCCGACGACCTGCTGCTGTCGCTCCTTCCGCTGCATCACGCGTTCGAGTTCACCTGCGGGATGCTGCTGCCGCTCGCCAGCGGCGCGACAATCGTCTATCCGCTCGAGCTCGATGCGAAAGCGCTGTCGCGCACCCTCGCCGACGTTCGCCCGACCGCGCTGATCGGCGTGCCCGCGGTGTGGGAGGCGGTCCATCGGCGCATCGTCGATGAAGTCGAGGCGCGCGGTCCTTTCTTTCACGCCGCCTTCGACAATCTGCGCGATCTCAATCGCCGGCTCGACGCGAACTCGGGGCTCAACTTCGGTTCGATTGTTTTCCGCCAGGTTCATTCCGCGCTTGGCGGCCGCCTGCGGCTCGCTGTCAGCGGCGGTTCCGCGTTGCCTCATCGCGTCGCGAGGTTTTTCAATGATATCGGAATCCCGCTGCTCGAAGGTTACGGTTTGACTGAAGCGGCGCCCGTTCTCTGCGTCACGCGGCCCGACGAAACAATGCAAGTCGGCGCGGTCGGACGGCCGCTGGGCGGCGTTGAGATCAAACTCGTGCCCGCAACTGCTCCGATCGGCGAGATAGTCGTGCACGGACCAAACGTGATGGCGGGTTACTATCGCAACGAGGCCGCGACCGCCGAAGTTCTGACCGACGGATGGCTTCACACCGGAGATCTCGGGCGCTTCGACGACGACGGCCGCTTGTACATCGTCGGCCGCGCCAAGGAAGTTATCGTCGATTCCGGCGGCAACAACATCTACATCGACGAATTGGAAGAAATTTACGGCCGTTCGCAGTACGTCAAAGAGATGGCGGTCGTCGGCTTGACGGTCGGCCAGGGCGAGCAGGTCGCTGCGCTTGTCGCGCCCGCCTATTCGCGCGGAGAAAGCCGCCGCGCCGTGGAAGATCGGCTGCGCAGCGACTTCAACAAAGTCGCGCGCGAACTCAGCGCGCACAAACGAATCAGAATCCTCCGCTTCACCGACGCCGAACTGCCGCGCACGCGCACCCGCAAGATCAAACGCGCCGACGTAGCCGCGATGCTGCGGCGGATGCTCGACGTTCGCCCGAGCGATGCTGAAAACGAAACCGATAGCGCCAACTCCGAGGTCGAGATTTGGCTCGCCGAGGCGCTCGCGTCAATCGCCGCCGAGCCCGTCAACATCGCGCCGGCCACGCGGCTGATCGAGGACTTGGGCCTCGACTCGCTGGCACTTGCTGAAATCGGCGAGCTGATCGGCGAGCGCGCGAGCCGCGAGATTGCTCCGGAGGAAATTGCCGATCTGCGCACCGTCGCGGACCTCCAACTCCTCGCCACCCAACCGGGCGGTAACGGACGCCATCGGATGCCCTCGTACGCAAAGTTCGCCGAACCCTACACTCCGCGCCTGCCGGCGCCGCTGAAATGGCTCGGCCGTGCTGCGGTGCGTGGAGCCGAGCGCGCAATTTTCGACGGATGGCTGAAACCGAAAGTCCTCGGGCGCGGCAACATCCCCGCCAATCGCAACTTCATCGTCGTCGCGAATCATTCGAGTCATCTCGACTTCAGCCTGATCGGTTACGCGCTGGGCGCGGTCGGTAACGACATCCTGGTGCTCGCCGCCAAGGATTATTTCTTCAACACTCCGGCGCGGCGTTTTCTCGCGTCAAACTTCACGTCGCTGATGCCATTCGATCGCGAACGCGCGCAACTCGAATCTCTCGAAGACGCGCTCGCCGAGCTTGCACGGGGACGCAGCGTCCTGATGTTTCCCGAGGGCACCCGCTCGGCCGACGGCGAAATTCACGAGTTCAAGAGTGGCGCGGGATTCCTGGCCTTGCGCAGTCGATGCGACGTGCTGCCGATCCTGATTCGCGGCACCCACGACGTCATGGGCAAAGGCAGCCTCATCCCGCGGCGCCATCCCGTGGAAGTCCGCATCGGTCGCGCGATCACCGCCGCCGAGTTGCTTGAGGTGGCGAAGAGTTCCGAAGGCGCCGGCGCCTATCGCAAAATCGCCGATCTGATGCGCGCCGCGGTCACCGCGCTATCGGGCTCGCGCTCGAAGCTCACGCTGACCTCCGATGAGTCGACCGCGCCCTCAAACGGCGCCGAAGCGGCCAAGCACGCGCATTCGCAGACCGATCGCCCGCCCGAACTGCCTCGCGGCCAGGCCAAAGCATGATGCTCGTCCACTCCAACCCGGTCTGTGCCTCCCGCGTTAAGGTGACGCTGGAATACTTGCCCGCCGGATGGTTACATTTAGATGATGGTTGATTGGTTCAGCATTCGCCACGACGGTCACCCGCAGCCATCGCGCGGCGACCGCCGGCCGTCGGTCAGCGTAATCTCGGATGAGTTGTTGGTCGGCGAATATCCCGGTCAGTCTGATATCGGCTGGCTGAAGGATACTTACCGAATCACCGCGGTTCACAATCTCCAGGACGACGAGGATCTACGCCTCAATGGGTTGGACGACCGGCGATTGAGCGCGGAGTACACGGCGCATGGGATCGACTATGTGCGCACTCCCATCCAGGACGGCAGCGCGGACGCGATGGCCGAGCGGCTCGAAGCTGCGCTCCACGATCTTCGCGATCTGGTCGGTTCTGGTTCCCGCGTCTATCTCCATTGCAACGCCGGGTTGAACCGCGCACCCACCCTTGCGATTGCGTTCCTGCGCGCTTATCGGCAAATGTCACTCGAAGAGGCAATGATGCTGGTGAAAAAACAGCGCGCATGCGGACCGTTCATGACGGTCCTCGAAGAGTATTTCGGGCCGCGCGATTACAAGCCGGACAAATGACTTGACCTCATCAGGCGCAGCCGGAAGTTTGCCGCAGGCGATGCCGAGGCAGAAATTTCTCACGGCCTGCGCGTGGGGCGTACATCTATATACCGCTCTGGGCGCGGCGCTCGGACTGCTGGCGATCTACACCGCCTCGCAACGCGACTTCCGCGCGTCGTTCCTCGCGATGGGCGTGGCGACGATTATCGATTCCAGCGACGGTCCGCTGGCCCGCTGGCTGATGGTCAAGACTCGCGTGCCGAGCTTCGACGGCGCGCTGCTCGACAACATCGTGGACTATCTCACCTACACCGTGGCGCCGGTGTTTCTGATGCTGGAGGCCGGGATCATACCGGGCTCGCGATGGGGCCTGGGACTGGCATGTTTCGTCATGCTCGCAAGCGCTTATGGATTTTGCCGGACGCAAGCCAAGACCGAGGACAATTACTTCCTCGGCTTCCCGAACTATTGGAACCTGGTCGCGTTTTATCTTTTCTGTCTCGGCGCCGGCACCGTCTTCAACGTTGCCGTGCTGATGCTCCTGGCCGTGATGGTATTCATGCCGCTCAAGTTCATTTATCCAAATCGAACCGTTCCGCTCCGCCCGCTCACGCTGACGCTTGGAATAATCTGGGCGTTTGTGACGGTCGCGGCGGTTCTGCGGTTGCCGGCCGTGAATCCCATTTTGCTGTGGGCCGGGCTGAGTTTTATTGCGTACTACTTCATTGCGTCGTTTGTGCTTCAGGCGCGCGCCGCGCTCAAGTCCAATCGCAGCCGCGTCGATCCGAATGCCTGAATCCGGGCTTCATACCGCAGTCGCCGCCTCCGAGTCATGGCTCGAGGTGATCGACTCCGATTCTCCCGTGCTCCTGATTACGCCGCACGGCGGCCGCGCCGAGCCACGCACGCGCTCGATCCCCAATCCCAAGGTCAACGACCTGCATACCGCCGACATCACGCGCGGACTTGCGGCGCGACTTGGCGCGTCGGCGCTGATCAACGTCGCGATGGATCGCAATCGGCTCGACTGCAACCGTCTCTCGCAAATAATCGAACACGCGCCGTGGCTGCTCAAAATGATCGCGGATCGGGTCGGTGCAATCGTCGCGCGCCATGGCCGCGTCACGGTGCTGCTCATCCACGGATGGAACATTATCGAGCCGCGCCTCGATTTCGGACTCGGGCTGCGGCATTCGGGCGGCGAACTGCGGCCGTCCGGTTCCGCCTGCGTCTCGGCCAGCGACGATTTCATCAACGGCCCTCTCGCGGGACTGGCCGAGCGCCTGCATCATCATGGAATCAAGCCGACCTATGGCATGCGCTACCCGGGCGGCGGTCTCCAGAACCTGTTGCAGGCATTCACCGCGCGTCATCGCCAAAGTTCCAACGCGCCGCTCAGATCGATTTCCGAAACCGCCGCCAGCGGTGTCGTCGATGCGGCCCAACTCGAATTGTCGGTCTCGGTCAGGATGCCTGGCGAGTTGCGCACCCGATGCGAAGACGCCATCGCCCACGCCTTCTCGGTAAACGGCGCCGATTCGCACTCCACGCGCGCACCGCTCGTCGTAAATCGCGCGCCGCGCCCGCCAGCCGCCGGATCCGAAATCGGCGCGGCCGGATCGGTCGCAGCGCCCGGACGCGTCGGGATCGAATTCTACGATTCGGCGGCGCGTATCGGCGCGATGGCGAGCTTCGATGTCGGCGGCGTCGGCATGGGCGCGCGAATCATGATGCTGTTCGATCGCCATCGCGCAGCATTGTTCACCGCCGAAGGCCGGCCGACACGTTCCAGCGGCGCCGTCACTCACGGTCCGCTCTCGCTCAGACGCGAGGGCGAATCGATCGTGCTCGCGTTCCGCGGACCCGCCGTGATCGTGCCCGACGCTAGCGCGTATTTAAGCATCGAACGCGCGCTGGCCTCGGGCCGGCTCGACGGCGACACCGAAGTTAACGCGCGTTTCGAAATCGATCACGCCGGCGGTGAGTTCGACTTCGACCGGGTTCTGTCCTCGCCCAAAGCCGCGAACGACCACGCGTCATCGAGCGCTTCATTCGGGCGAATTTCGGGACGGGTTTGCATCGACGGCGCCGCACGGACCGTGGACGGGTTTGCGCGCGCCGGAATTTCGTTCACCGGACTGGGACCGCAGAAATTTACCGCACGCCGGATGATTTGGGCGTGTTTCGAAGATAAAGATGCGCCGCGTGCGCTCGAAGCCCGCTCGGTTGCGACCGGCGATGCGCCGCAAGGCCGGAGCGCCAGGATTCTCGGCGCCGGCGGCTGGTCGGCGTGCGAGCTGCGCGACCTCACGATCGATACGCCTTCGGTCGAAAAACCGCCGCGTCGTATTTTCGCATCGCTAACGCGCCCGGATGGATCGTCATGCGAACTCGAGGGCAGCGTCGAATGCTTTATTCCGCTGTCGCGCCCCGGACCCGAGCGGTCGCGCATCTACACGTCGCTCGGGTTCGCCAGCTTCCGCATCGGCGC
Source organism: uncultured delta proteobacterium (assembly GCA_963813785.1). GTDB lineage: Bacteria > Desulfobacterota > Binatia > Binatales > Binataceae > Binatus. Next base: position 487,637 of record CAWFAJ010000012.1, read on the forward strand.
CCATCGCGGGACCGGGATGTTTGAATATTCGCGGCAGGGGCAGGGGTGACCTCTGCCCGTTGGCACGGCTGGCCAGTATTAAAACAAAGATGCGGGCTTCGTCCCGGTTAGAAGGGTTTGTGAGAACAACGAATACGAATCCGATTCGGATTGAGGCGCGGAGCTAAGCGGGCGTCTCCGCCGCCCGAGGGCGCGCGGCGAGCATCGCTTCAACCTGGCCCGCGATATCGGCGAGCACTTTGCCGGTAGGCGTGGACCCGTACTCGCGAACGAACAGCACGCCGCGGTCGCTGCTGTCGGCAAGGCGCGGTTCAAACGCGAGCCGCGCGATGATTGGCACCGCAGCCTCGCGTGCGACTCCAGGGAGATCGCCCTCCGGCCATAGAGGCCGAACTGCGCGGCATCCGTCGCAATTGAAGCCGACCATATTCTCCACGATGCCGACGATCGGCGCGCCGATCGCGCGGCCAATTTTCATCGCGTGGCGCGCGGCAATGGTGTCGTGTGCAGACGGAAGACTGAGCAACAGAACGCCGTCAAGCGCTACGATCGAAGCCACCGCGTACAATCGATCGAGGCCGGTCGCCAGATCGATGATCAAAACATCCACGCTCCCGAACTGCGATTGCGCCAGGATGCGCTTCAGCGCGTCGCGATAGCTGAGTTCCACGGGCCGCGTCGGAGCAGGCGCAACCGGTCCGCCGTTGTTGCTGCCCTCGATCTGTTCGTAATCATCCACAAAGCTAACCGGTGGCGCCTCGCCGCCGGGAAGCTGATCGCTGGAAACTACGCGCAAGCCATGCGGCCCCGCTGCCGGCTCGATTCCTTCGATCATCGGATGGCGCCGCTGCGGTTTCATCCCGAGCATCGCCTCGACACTGGGTGAATTCAGGTCCGCATCGATGATCGCAACCTTGCGGCCTTTCATCGCCAACGCCGCCGCGATATTCACGGCGAGCATGCTCTTGCCGACGCCGCCGCGAGCGCTTGCAAGGGCAATCGTCGCTCCCACGCCGGAAAGATTGGTGCGAATCCGCTCGCGAGCGTCGGCTAAATCGGCGGATGACCCAACGGATCCGCCGTTTTCGATATCGGAAAATATCCTCATTGGCCGGTTGCTGACATCCTGACGCAGCGATCGCAGCGATCGTTGACAACTGCGCCTCCCGCGCAAGCTGTACTGTCAGGATGACTGGTTTGGGCAGCGCGGTAAACAATGCCCGCCGGCAGGGGTGACCCCTGGCAGGGCTGAGCCCTGCACCCGGTATTAAGGCCGCCCGCCGTTAGCGGGCGCGTCCCCTGCTACGGGCACGCAGTCTTTTAATACTGGCCTCCCGTGCCAACGGGTGTCGCTCGAGCACCACCATCCGGCTACGCGCTCTCGTCGTCAGCGTCGGTCGAGCCTATTTTGCGGTAGGTATTGGGCTCGTCGTCGAATCGCCGCTGCGATTTCGCCTCGCGCTCCTGGTCCTGCTGACAATCCCGGCACAAGCGCGAAAACGGCATCGCCTCGAGCCGTTCCTCGGCGATCTCCAGGCCGCATGACTCGCAGACGCCGTAGGCGCCGTCGTCGAGACGCTCGAGCGCGTCGTCGATTTGCTTGAGCTTGGTCCGTTCGCGGTCCGACAGGATGAAGTTAATCTCGCGATCGCGCTCTTCGGACGCGAGGTCGTAGGTGTCCATGCCCTCGTCCTTGTTGCTTTCGCGTTCGGCGCGCACTTCGGAATCGATCTCGCCAAGCAGTTTGTTTTTGGTTTCCAGCAGTTGCTCGCGCGTTTTGGCAAGGAACTTCTTTCGGTTTGCGGCAACTGGTTTCTTCAGCATTGAATTTGCGACTCCCGGTAAATTAGGCGGCCGCGCCGGCGACGGTTGCGTGCAGGTCGTAGCAGAGAGCCTTGTCGATTCGTGCGCGGACGAACTCGCCCGGCTGCGCGTCGCCCGCAAGAAATACGGAGCCATCGATTTCCGGCGCTTGACCGGAGGTTCGCCCGCGCATCCGCGTGGAGCGTCCGGGCATCGGACCCTCGACCAGCACCTCCATTTCGCGTCCGACCAGGCCGCGATTCCTGGCCAGGGAAATTTCCGCCTGCGTCGCCATCAGGCGTGCCCGCCGCGCGCGCTTGATGCGCTCGGGCACCTGGTCCGGCAGGTTGTAGGCGGCGGTATTCTCTTCGCGCGAATAGGTAAACACTCCCACGCGATCGAACTGCTCATCGCGGACAAAATTCACCAACCGCTCGAAGGCGGCGTCAGTCTCGCCGGGGAAGCCGACGATAAACGACGTGCGCAGCACGACACCCGGGATGCGCTCGCGCACGCGGTCGAGCAGCCTGACCAATGCCGCGCCCGAGCGCTCGCGGCGCATCGCGCGCAGCATCGCATCGTCGGCGTGCTGCAATGGCATGTCGATGTACTTGACGACCTTGGGCAGCTCCGCGATTGCGTCGAGCAGCTCGGCGCTCACGAAATTCGGATAGCAGTAGAGCAGCCGTATCCAGCGCAGCGCGTCGATTGTCGAGAGTTCGCGGATCAACGCGGCAAGCGACGACGGCTCATCGAGGTCGCGGCCGTAGGCGGTCAAATCCTGGGCGATCAAATTGATCTCGCGAACGCCGGCCGCCGCCAGGTTGCGCGCCTCGGCGACGAGGTCAGCCAGCGGACGGCTCTCATGCAGGCCGCGAATCCTGGGGATGATGCAGAACGCGCACTTATGATTGCAGCCTTCGGAAATCTTCAAGTAAGACGTGAAGAAATCGCCGGTCTTGATTCGCGGGATGGCCGAGGTGGGCAGCAGATGCGCCGCGCCGGCGTATGGAATCGGCCGCATCTCGGGCGCTTCGGTGCGCCGCAGCAGCTCGGGCAGATCGAGGAAGTTGCCGGTGCCGACGAACACGTCCACTTCGGGCATGGTGGCGGCAAGTTCGGCGGCGTAGCGCTGCGACAAACATCCCGCAACCACCAGCCGCTTGCCACAGCCGCGCTTCTTGACCTCGGCCGCTTCGAGGATTGCGTCGATCGATTCCTTCTTCGCCGCCTCGATAAACGCGCAGGTATTCACCAACAGCACTTGCGCCTCTTCGGGATCGAGTGTGATCTCGAATCCCGCCGAGGTCAGCGCGCCAAGCATCAGCTCGCTGTCGGCGAGGTTCTTGGGGCATCCAAGCGTGAGTAAGTGAACTTTTTCCATGACAGAACCGGGAAAACTTACGGGGCTTTTAAAAATACCTGTCGCATACACCCGAGGCAATCGCGCCTCGATGCGTCATCGCGGCGATTGTGGTTTTCGGGTTTTCGCGAGCGTCACGGCGAGGCCGGCGCCGTCACGATATCCGCGCCCGCCGGCGCCTTGAATGCGAAAATCGAATCGGGCAGTTCCACATTATCATGAACGTCGCTGAAGTCGATCCTGGTGGTGTCGCCAAGCTGGTCGGTAAGCGTCAACGTGATCAAATTGTAAGTCTTCGGATCGAGCCCGACCTCAATTTTGTAGCCGCCCGCCTTTGCGTCGAGGATCAAATCGACAAGCCCGGTCGGCGTCGCGGGACTTGCGAATGCGGCCTTGAAGTCACGTGTAATATTGCCGATTCCGAGCAGGAACGAGGTCGCGCTGCTCGATTTGAGCGCCTGCTCGAGCGGAGTTTCGACGACCTGGTTGAGATCCGGATCGTAGCTGTAAAGCGTCTCGCCGTCGCTGACGATCGTTTGTTTTTCAGGGTCCTGAAACTCCCAGCGCATGCGTCCGGGCTTGCGAAATGAAACCGTGCCCTGGCGTTTGCGTTTCGGCGCGCCGACGGTCGCGATCTCCTCGCTGAATTTCGCCGAGAATGACCTGGTGTCGCGGTAATGACGCTGCAAGCGATCCAGCGCCTGCTTCAACTCTTTGCTGACGGGCGGGCCAGAGGGCGCCATCGTCTCCGATCGAGCGGCCGCAGCGACGACAAGCATCATCAGGATCGCAGGAAGGATCGCTTTCCACATATTTTCAGGAAAGTCGCGGCCGCTCATCGGACGCTGTGCAGGCGGACTTCGCGCGGTTTGGCGCCGTCGGCGGGCATCACGATTCCCTCGCGTTCCATCTGCTCGACCATCCGGGCCGCGCGATTGTAGCCGATTCGCAGCCGCCGCTGGATCATCGAGATCGACGCCTGGTTGGTCTCCATCACGATCCGCACCGCCTCATCGTACATTTCGTCCTGTATGTTGGCGCCGAATCCGCCGCCCTCTTCCTCACCCGGAGCCTTGGTGTCGAGAATTTCCATGCGGTACTCGGGCGCGCCCTGCTCACGCAGGAAATCAGCGAGCCGGCGAATCTCATGCTCGCCGACAAACGGCCCGTGCAGGCGGCGAAGTTTCACACTGCCGGGCGGCATGAAGAGCATATCACCGGCGCCGAGCAGGCGTTCGGCGCCGATAGAATCTAAAATCGTGCGCGAATCGACTCGCGACGCGACCTGAAGTGAGATTCGCGCCGGCAGGTTCGCCTTGATAAGCCCGGTGATCACATCCACCGAGGGACGCTGGGTGGCGAGAATGAGATGAATCCCCGCGGCGCGCGCCTTTTGCGCCAGCCGCGTGATATCGCGCTCGACGGTCTTGCCCTCGCCGAGCAGCAAATCGGCAAGCTCGTCGATGACGATCACGATCTTGGGCAGCTTGTGATGCTCGATCGCACCGACCGCCGGCTGATTGGGATCGTCCGACGCCGGTACGCTCTGCCCCGCCATCTTGAGCTGTGCGATCGACGCGCCCGAGGCCAGCGCGTGGTTGTAGCCGTCGATATTGCGCACGCCCAGCTCGCGCATCCTGATGTACCTGGCCTCCATCTCCTGCGTCGCCCACAGCAACGCGGACGCGGCCTTCTGCGGATCGACGACCACCGGAACCAGCAGATGCGGAATATTTTCGTACACCGACAATTCCAGCATCTTGGGATCGACAAGTATCAGACGCACATCGTCCGCGGTCGCGTTGAACAGAATCGACGCGATCATCGTGTGGAGCGAAACCGACTTGCCGGTTCCGGTCGCTCCGGCGATCAGCAGATGAGGCATCCTGGCGAGATCGGCGGCGACCGGACGCCCGGCGATATCCTTGCCGAGCGCGATGGTGAGCTGGCTCTGCGCGGCCAGGAATTCCTCGGCTTCGAGAATCTCGCGCAGAAAAATGCGTTCGCGCTTGCGGTTGGGCACTTCGATGCCAACCACCGCCTCGCCGGGCACCGGCGCCTGGATTCGCACCGCGGCGGCTCTCAGAGCCATCGAGAGATCGTCGGCGAGATTGACAACCTGGCTCACCTTGATTCCGGAGCCCGGCTCGAATTTGTACATCGTGACGACCGGGCCCGGCTGTACTTCGACCACCCGGCCCTCGACGCCGAAGTCCGCGAGTTTCTGCTCGAGCACGCGCGCGCTGCGCTCGAGCTGGCCCTCGTCGATCTGCGCATGCTCGGCCGGCGGCAAATCGAGCAGCGACTGCGGCGGGAGTTTGAAAGCGCCCTTCTGGCGCGGCTTCGAAGCCGCCGCCCGCTCGCGCTTCTCGCGCGCGGTCGCGTCGCGAATATCCAGCAGCCTGACCTTCAGCGGCGCCGGCCTGCCGCCCACGCCGTCGGGCTCGATCTCGTCGCCGGCGCCAAGCGAGAACGGGATGCGCGGGTCGCCGCCGGCAAGTTCGAACTCCTCGCGGCGCGGGCGAATTTTGTTGGCGAGTCCGGAAAGCAGCTCGGTCGGCGCCCGCTTGAGCATCAGCGCAAGCCCGCAGATGAATCCGAGCGCGACCGCGATCAAGCCCCCGGCCAGGTTGAGCGAATCACTGAGAATCGTGGCGATATCCGCGCCGATTTCACCGCCCATCTTTGCGTCGCGCAGATCCCACAGCGCGCCGGCCGCCGCGAGCGCAAGAATCAAAATTACGCCGCCGCCGATCTCGCGCACGATCGTGACGATTCCCGCACCCGTCCATACGCGCTGCGCCAGCCACGCGACCAACATCATCGCGGTGTACGACTGGTATCCGATCAAACCGCCGAGAGCGGCCGCGATGGCCGCGCCGACCGGACCGCCGAGGTTGGGAATCCGTCCGATATCGACGCTTACCAGGCTCACGGTGCCGAACGCCGCGAACGCGAGCAGCGCGAGTGCGAACAGCTCGCGAGCGATACGGCCGCCGGGATGCGCGGCAACGGAAACGAAGACCTCCTCGGCCGCAGCCCGCGGCTCGCGAGCCGGTGGAGAAGGCAGCTCGATGGATATTTTCTCCTTGCGCGCGATGGGGGTCAGACCTCCGTCACGTACGGAATCACCAGCGGCCGCTTGCCGAGCTCGTCGCTGAAGTAGCGCCGAATCGCGCGCACGATTTCTTCCTTCACGCGTGGCTCATTGGCGTGCAGCGGACCGCCGAGCGCGCTCAGGCGCCGGGTTATTTCCTCCTTCGCGCGGCGCATGTGCGCAGAAGTACCGTCGCCGCTTACCAGCCCGCGCGAAAGCAGATCGGGGCCCGCAACGATGCGCCCGGTTTTCGACGACAGGACCAGCACCGCGGTCACCGTGCCATCGCGCGCGAGCACCCGGCGCTCGCCGACCACGGCGGGATCGCCGCCGTCGGCGCCTTCGAGCATCACGCGGCCCGCCTCGACGGTGGGTCCGCGACGCGCCTGTGCACCGGCGCCGAGAGTCAGCGAATCGCCGTCTTCGAGCAGGAAGCAGTTGTCGTCGGGGATTCCCGCCGCAATCGCGAGCGCGAGGTGACGCCTCAGATGACGATACTCGCCATGAATCGGGATGAAGTGGCGCGGCCGCGTGAGCGCGATCATCTCAGCCAACTCGTCCTGGCCGGCGTGCCCCGAAACGTGAACCGGAGCGACCGCGTCGTAAACGACGTCGGCGCCCTGCCGGTAGAGACGATTGACCAGGGTGTTGATGGTGCGTTCGTTGCCGGGAATGAAGCGCGATGACAGCACGACCACGTCGCCATGCTCGATACGCACGCGCGGGTGGGCGTCGGCGGCGAGTTTCGCCAGCGCGGAGAGCGGTTCGCCCTGGCTTCCGCTGGCCAGATAGCTCAGGCGGTTGCCGTCGATGAACTCGGCCTCGCCCGGCTCGACAAACATCGCTTGCGCAAATGGAAGCTGGCCGGTCTCGAGACCCAGCCGCACGCTCTCCGCCATCGCGCGCCCCAGCGGAACGACCCGGCGGCCGAACTCGCGCGAGACCTCGACCACTTGGCGAATCCGATGCAGATGTGACGAAAAGGCCGACAGGAAAAACCGGCCGCGCGCACGCGCACGCGAGCTCGCGCAGGACGGGCTTGAGCGAGCTTTCCGAGCCCGAGCGGCCGGGGCGCTCGACGTTGGTCGAATCCGAGAGCAAGACGGCAACGCCTTGCGCGCCAAGCTGGGCGAAGCGTTCGCGATCGAACAACTCGCCGTCCACCGGGGCCTCATCGATCTTGAAGTCACCGCTATGAACGATGATCCCCGCGGGAGTTCGAACCGCCAGCGCAATCGAGTTCGGGGTCGAATGCGTAACCCGAATCGGCTCGACCGTGAACGGCCCAGCCTCGAATGCAACCCGCGGCACAATCGTCCGCAGATCGACCGGATCGTCGAACTCCGCATCAGCCAGGCGCCGGCGAGTGAAAGCGAGCGTTATATCGGTTCCGTAAACGGGAACGTTGAAGCGGCGGAGCAGATGCGGGAGCGCGCCGATGTGATCCTCGTGGGCGTGGGTGAGCACGACCGCCTCAACCGCGAGATGGCTGCGCTCCAGCCACGCCATCTCGGGTATATAGGTACCCAATCCGAGCGCGGGCTCGTCGGGGAACATCACCCCGCAATCGATCACAATCGCGCGCCCGGCGCATTCGATCGCCATCAGGTTGAGGCCGATTTCGCCCAACCCGCCCAGCGCCACAATTCGGACCGCAGCGGTCGTGGAAGTGCTTGCCGCCATCGCCCTATCCTGCCTCCGCACCAAGGCGAATTATATCGGTCAGAAATCGCAGGCGAAAGGCGGGGTCCGGCCGCTGTGCCTTGCCTTGAGAACGGAGCGGGGCTAGTTTTCGGATCATGAGGTGGCGAAGATGGCGGCGTCGGTAAACAAAGTAATTCTAATCGGCAATCTGGGACGCGATCCCGAAACTCGCTTCACCAACTCGGGCACGTCGGTCACCAACTTTTCGATCGCGACCAAGGAGTCGTTCGCCGACAAGAGCGGGACGCGGCAGGACCGCACCGACTGGCACAACATCATCGTGTGGGGCAAACAGGGTGAGACTTGCGCGCAGTATCTGAAGAAGGGAAGCTCGGTCTACATCGAGGGCAGAATTTCCTACCGCGAGTATGAAGCCAAGGACGGCAGCGGCAAGCGCAAGGTCACGGAAATCGTCGCGATGCGCGTGCAATTCCTGAGCTCGCGCGGCGGCGCTCCGATGGGCGATGAAGCGGGAGAATCCGGCGGCGGCGCTCGTGGTCGCGCACCCGCAAGCGGCGCAGGCGCGGGCGACGACGTCGCGCCGATGGACGACGAGGACATCCCGTTCTAAGCGCAAGCGCTGTTCTAAGCGCGTGATTTCAGGACTCGGCGCAGGCGCGGAGGAGCGGGGAGCGGGCTGCCATCCGCGCGGCTTTCCAAGCACAGTTCGATCGCTTCCCGGATATTGCGGAGTGCTTCTCTTCGCGTGCGGCCCTGGCTGATACAGCCCGGAATGACGGGACACTCCGCAACTACATATCCATCGCGACCGGCGTTGAGTATGACGGGCAACTCCATGTTTGCAGAGAGTATCATCTGTAGCGGCTACTCGAAAACGGCTCACGAGCAGCAAGTTTCCCCCACGCAGTTTTCAGAGACAAAAGCTCGCAAAATTAAGCGCGTAACTTTGCGACCCGGCGCAGGCGCGGAGGAGCGGGAAGCGGGTTGCCATCTGCGCGGCTCGCGATTTCGATAAATCGGCGCAACTCGACGCGCAACTCGCCGATTGCGAGACCCATGTGCTCCTGCGGAATTGAATCGAGCCTGGCCGATGCCTTCTGAAACAGCGACCTTGCGCCCTGGAGGTTTCCGCGCTGCGCGTGCAGGATCGCGACCGCGGCCTGGATCAATCCCTGGTAGAAGAGCTTCAGTTCGCCGTCGGAGCGCTTCCAGATTTCCTCCCACGCTTCATGACACTCGAAGAAGCGCCCCTGGTTGAAGAGGTCGATTCCATATTCGTAAAAGTCGAGGAGCGGCTGCGTCATCGATCAATCATAGCGCGCCGCGGCGGAGAATCGGTGTGGCGGTGCGGCGCTACTGCCTAATCGCGCCGGGCTCGAGCTCGACGCCTACCGGGACCAGCACACGCACGACCATGTTGTAGTAGGCGACGTTCTCCACCAGTTCCATCATGCGGCACGTGTCGAGAAATGTCTTCAAGGCGTTCCAGGTCGCGTCGGTCACACGCACGTTGCTGGTGGCCTCGACGGCGTAACGAATCACGGCGCGCTCATGGTCGCTGAACTTGGGGGATTTCTCCCAATCAGCGAGCGCCTCGAGCTGCTCGGGCGCGACGCCGACGCGCCGCGCGATGCTCAAATGATGCATGAACTCGTATTGCGCATCGGTCAGCCGTCCGACAGTGAGGATCGCGAGTTCGCGGAGTTTTGGATCGAGCGCGGTCTTGTTGCGAAGGTTGTTACCCATCGAACAGAACCGGCGCAAAAATTTTGGCGTATGCGCCAGTACCCGGAAGAGATTGCCGACGGTCCCGCCACCCTCCGCGGCCAGGTTGTCGAAGATCACGCGGTCGGCTTCGGGAAGGTCTTCGCGATTGAGGTACGGTACGCGCGCGGCCATCGGTGCGCCTCCTGCGGACAAAGATGTTCCCGGCTTTGACAGCACGGCCCTGGTTCAGGCGAACAGCATCTCGGACATCGCGCCGCCGGGCGGAATCATCGGCATCACCGCCTCTTCCTTGGGGATCACGATGTCGATGAGTACCGGACCGGGGGTCGCGAATGCTTCCTTCATTGTGGCGACCAGATCTTTCGATTTTTCAATTCGGAAGCCGCGCGCGCCGTAGGCATCGGCCAGCTTGACGAAATTCGGCACCGACATTGCGGTGTAGGAATAGCGCTCGGCGTAGAACTTCTCCTGCCATTGGCGAACCATTCCGAGGAAGTAGTTATTGAGTATGATTACCTTTATATCAACTTTGTATTGGACCGCAGTACCCAGTTCCTGGATGTTCATCTGAATCGAGCCGTCGCCCGAAACCACTACAACCTTCTTGTCAGGCGCGGCGAACTTCGCACCGATCCCGGCCGGCAGTCCGTAGCCCATGGTACCCAGTCCACCGGAGGTCAGCCACGAGCGGGGATGCTCAAACGGGAACATCTGAGCTACCCACATCTGATGCTGCCCGACATCAGTAACTAGTATGCAATCGCCCTTGGTCAGACTGTGCAGCTCGGCGATAACGTCGTGCGGGGAGACGCTCTCGCCACGATGAATGTTCTCGTAGAGCGGTTTCTCCTTCTGCCACTTGAGGATCTGGTGATGCCATTTCGTCCAATCGGCGCGGCGCTGCGCGATACTCTCGCGGCCTTTAATCGTGGTCAGCATTTCGGTCAGTACCGACTTGATATCGCCCACGATCGGAATATCGACCTTGACGTTCTTCGAAATAGACGACGGGTCGATATCGATATGAATAATCGTCTCGGCCTTCGGCGCGAATTCAGAAATCTTGCCGGTAACGCGATCGTCGAAGCGCGCACCGACTGCGATCAGGCAATCGGTGTTGCATACCGCCGTGTTGGTGGCATACGAACCGTGCATCCCGAGCATCCCGAGCCGGAGAGGATCGGAGGCGGGAAACGATCCCAATCCCATCAGCGTCTCGGTAATTGGAATACCAAGTCCTTTAACCAGTTCGCGCAGCTCGGGCGCCGCGCCGGACCATTGCACGCCGCCGCCGACGTAGAACAGCGGTGTCGAACTTTTCTCGATCGCCTCGATCGCGCGCTCGATCTGCCGGGGATTGCCGCGAATTGTGGGTTTGTAGCCGCGCAGTTCAATTTTCTCGGGAATATGAAGAACATGCTCGGCCTGTTGCACGTCCTTGGGCAAATCGACCACCACCGGACCGGGACGTCCGCTGCCGGCGATATAAAACGCTTCCTTGATGATGCGCGCGATATCCTTGACGTTCTTGATCAGGAAATTGTGCTTGGTGCACGGGCGGGTGATGCCGACGAAGTCCGCCTCCTGGAAAGCATCGTTGCCAATCATCGTGGTCGGAACCTGCCCCGACAAAATCACCATCGGGGTGGAATCCATGTACGCGTCGGCGATTCCCGTGACGGTATTGGTCGCACCGGGCCCCGAAGTGACGATGACGACGCCGGGGCGTCCGCTGACGCGCGCATAGCCTTCCGCCATGTGGGCGGCGCCCTGCTCATGGCGGACGAGAATGTGCTTGATCTTTGAGTCGAGAAGCGCGTCGTAAGTCGGCAGGATCGCGCCGCCCGGATAGCCGAAGACGACATCGACGCCCTCGGCAATCAGACTCTCGACAATGATTTGTGCTCCCGTAAGTTTTTTCATTTACCGATTTTTGGCCGCTTTCCCGGTGATTTGAGCCTTCAAAGGTACACTACGCGCGGATGTCGGCACAACTTGTGCTCGAAAACGGGAATGGTCGGATCGATTTAACAGCCGGCTAGAAATGCTCTGCGGGACCGAAGCGGCCGCCGCCGGGCTCCGTGCCCATCACTTCCAATGTCTGATTGTTCGCGGAGAACATGCCGCGCACCGTCAGGGTCTGGCCCGGCTGTATGTTCTCGAACGTCTCCTCTCCGACACCGGTCACGTTGAAGTTGGGCCGGTACTGGCGGACCAACTGCCAGATGTCAGGCCAATGGACTTTGCCCGTGGGATCGTCAACGTAGGCGTCGTTCAGCACGAACTTATAGGTTTTCCCGCTTACGCCCATCGTGACCACCTGCTTGTCACCGTAGATCTGCCCCGGCGCGGGCTTGCTGATGACCATCGTGGTGGTAAGCGGAATCATCATCGGGCGCAGCTGCGCATCGGCTCGAGCGGCGATAGATACGAGCGCCGAAATCGCGATCGCGAATATGCCGATTTTGGGAATAATCCTTTTCATGGGAGTGACCTCTGTCGCTCGTTGCTCAATCATAGAGAGCGCGGCGATGAACGATCAAGCAAGACACTTTCGATCGAGACCTTGAAACCTTGCAATGGAAGACGGTCTAGTTTAATCGGCAACTCGGAGCCTGGACGAGCGGAGTTCAACGATTATGTCGCGATCGGCCAAACGTCTCGCCGCTTGCGGCGCAGCCCTGGTGCTGCTCGCCGCCGTTGCATCGTGGATGGCGCACATGCCGGCGCTGCAGGATGCACTTTTGCGACGGGTGGTCGAGCGGACCCTGGGCGCAACGCGCAATGATCTCCTCGCCGACGACGCGCTCCGCGTGGTCCTGTGCGGTACGGGAAATCCGCTTCCCGATCCCAATCGGGCGGATGCGTGCACGGCGGTCTTCGCCGGTGGCAATATGTATCTCGTGGACGCCGGCCCCGGCTCATGGAAGAACCTCGCGCTGTGGCGTCTGCCGGCGCCCAAGCTGGCGGCGGTGATGCTGACGCACTTCCACTCGGATCATATCGGCGACCTTGGCGAGATTAACATGCAGACCTGGGCGCAGGGCCGCGCGCACCCACTGCGCGTCTTCGGGCCGCCGGGCGTCGAGGAGGTGGTGGGCGGATTCGCGCAGGCCTACGCGCTGGACCGGGACTATCGCGTAGCGCATCACGGCGCCGCACTGATGCCGCCGGCCAACTGGGCGATGGAACCGCAGGTGGTGAAGATCGATACCGTGCCGGGCGCCGGGCCCTGCGCGGGTGGCTCGGCGACCGTTCTCGAAGAAAACGGGCTCAAAGTGACCGCCTTTACCGTCAATCATGCGCCGGTCGCGCCCGCCTATGGCTACCGGTTCGATTACAAGGGGCGCTCGGTGGTGATTAGCGGCGACACGACCAAATGCGCCAACCTGGTGGCGCAGGCGCGCGGCGCCGACGTGCTGATCCACGAAGCGCAGTCGGCGGCGATGGTGAAACTTATCGAAGAGGCTGCCAGCCGGCAGGGAAACGCACGGGTTGCGAAGATCATGTCCGACATCCTGCGCTACCATACGACGCCCGAGGACGCAGCCGCCGAGGCGAACCAGGCGGGCGTGCGGCTCCTGGTGCTGAGCCATATCGGCCCGCCGACGCCTAACGCCTTCGTGCGGATGGCATTCATGCGTGGGGTCGGCGCGGTGCGCCCGCGCGGCGTCGTGCTCGGATACGACGGGATGCTGCTTACGCTGCCGGCGGGTTCAGACACAATCGGTACTTCCAGCGTCAAGTAGCAGGCGCGCTGAACTTCGGCGATAAGCAATGTTACAATTGGCAATTGGCGGACGAGGTAATCGCGGGTCGAATTGCGGACTTCCCATTGGCGGAGAACCTGGATGACACTCGAATATGATTTGTTCTGGTCCTTTCGCTCGCCCTATTCCTACCTCGTGACGCCGCGCCTGATCGAATTCGAACGCGAGTACGACGTGAAGGCCAACGTCCGGCCGGTTTATCCGATCGCGATCCGGATTCCCGGCTTTTTCAAACAGGTGAACCCGATGTGGCCGCCGTATTTGCTTCGCGATTGCTCGCGTATCGCCGAGATGCTGGGGATGCCGTTCGCCTGGCCCAGCCCCGATCCGATCGTCATGAACATGAGCACCGGCGAGGTGGCTCACGAGCAACCGTACATCCATAGGTTGACAAGGTTGGGCGCCGCCGCCGCCGCTGTGGGCAAGGGACTGCCGTTCCTCGCCGCAGTGAGCGCAGTCATTTTCGGCGGCGTCAGGGACTGGCATCTCGGCGGCCATCTCGCCGCCGCGGCGCAGCGCGCAGGGCTGGATCTGACGAAACTCGATTTGGAAATCGAGCGCAATCGGGATCGTTATGAAGCTGCGATCACCGAAAATGAAGCCGCGCAGAAGCGCGCCGGGCATTGGGGCGTCCCGCTGATGGTCTTCAACGATGAGCCGTTTTTCGGGCAGGACCGCTTTGATCTCCTGCAATGGCGCATGCTACGAAACGGACTCACCCGCCGACGCTGATGGAGGTACTCATGCGACAATCACCGTTGCGAATCGTGGCCGGAACCTTGCTGGCGGCGATGCTCTGCTGGTTGCCGCGTGCGCAAGCTGAAGTCAAACCGGGCGACGTAATCACCAAGGACAATGCCTCCAAGGTCGCCGACCTGGTCAGCCCCGGCAACTACGTGCTCGTGCGCGAGGGCATGCAGCTCAGGATCGTGCCGACCGACAAGCTCGATTGGCCGCCGCCGTTCAAAGCCGCGACCGAGAAGTACTCGGCCCAGGTTCAGCTCGGGGCCGACGGCAGCCTCAAGGGTTATGTCTCCGGCCAGCCGTTTCCGCTGGTCGATCCGAACGATCCTCAAGTGGCGACCAAGGTAATGTGGAATTTCAGCTACCGGCCGCTCTACAGCGACGATATCGACATGCGTTTTCCCGAGGTTGCCGTCTTCGACAAGAACCCCACCGGCTCGCCGCTGAGCTACTACACGGTGGGGCACTTCGCCTTCTACAACAACATCGGCCGCATCGAGGTGCCTCCGATACCAACCGATCCCGACGGCCTAGCCAGCGGCGTCCGTTATCGCTTCGGCTTCTATCCGTTCATGGAACCGTCCTCGCTGCGCGGCTACGGGATGGTGCGGCAGCGGCATATCGATCCAGCGGTCGAGGACAACGTATGGGTGTTCAGTCCCGCCACGCGCAGGCTGCGGCGTGAATCCGCGGTGGTGCTCTCAGACGCTATCGGCGCGCTGCCGGGATTCGGCGGGGGCGGTGGAGGCGGCGGAAGCTACGGGAGCGGCGGTGGCGGCGCGGGAGGCGCCGGCGGTGGCAGCGCTTTCGCTAACACGCTCGATCCGGACTCATACTTCGGTTTCTCGGCGAAGATCGAAGATTTCAACTACCGGTTCCTGGGCGAGAAGCAGATGCTCGCGTCGGTGCACGCCGCACATTCGCCCGAGACGCAATGCCCCTTCGACGGCGGCAAAACCATTTGCCCGGAAGACTGGGAGATGCGCCATCTGTACGTGATCGAAGCGGACTCGAAGCCGGGCCGTGACGCGACGATTCCGAAGCGAATCTTCTTCATTGATTCAGAAGGATGGTTCATCACGGCGTCGGATCAGTACGATCGCGACGGCAAGCTGTGGAAGACCATCGCGACCTTCAATACTTATCGCGACCGGCCCGTGCCCGACGCGAGAGTCGCCATCTATCCATACAAGCGGATGTTCCAACTGGGCCTGGTCGATGAGGATCTCGACACCGGCTACAGTTCGGTCGTCTATATGCCCGGCTCGACCGCGCCCGATCGCGAATGCTGGTATATCGATATGGGAACGGTGGACAACGCCTTTCTGGAGCCGCAGGCGCTGGAGCGCGCCGGCCACTGAAGCTCGAGTCCACCCTCGCGGCGGATCAGGCGCGCGTGCTGGCGTGAGACGCTCGAGTGCGGTTCGCGTTTTGACGCGGGCCAATTTCTTTGTAGACTGAACGCGATGAGCAAGCCCCGAAAGGAACTACTGCAAGGCACCGCCTTCCGCTACACGGTGCTGTTTGAGCGCGCACCGGAAGGCGGCTATGTCGCCACGATTCCGGTCCTCGGAATCGCCACGCAGGGAGAGACTCTGCGAGAGACTCGGGCCATGGCCCGCGATGCGATTCGCGGACTCATCGAATCCCTGGCTAAAGATGGCGAGGAAATTCCAATCGAGCAGCCTGCCGCCACGACCGAACGGCTGGCGGTGAGACTGCTGGCTCGTGCATGAGGCTTCCCGCGCTCAAGGCGCGAGAGGTTATCCGCGTCTTTGAGCAGCTCGGGTTCCGGCTCCACCACAGCACCGGCTCCCATCGCATCTACAAGAATCCCGCCACCGGGCGCCGCGCCGTCATTCCTTTCCACGGAAGCCGCGACCTCAACGTGAATGTGCTGCGGTCCATTTTGAGGCAGGCCGACCTCGCTGAGGACGAGTTTGTGAAACTGCTGTGATAGTTTCTGCGGAAACCCGGGCTACAGCTGCAACACGAACCGGATGTCGCCCAGGCGCAGCCGGCTGCCGGCGCTCACGAACGCCGAGCCATGTATCTGGCGATCGTCCACGTAGCTGCCGTTAGTCGAATTCAGATCCATCAGTTCGAAGCCACCGTCGCGGCGCACCAGGCGCGCGTGCTGGCGCGAGACGCTCGAGTGCGGAATGACGACGTCGTTGTCCTCACCGCGGCCGATCGATATCTCGTCTTTCATCAGCGCGTATTCCGCCGGCACCGGATCGATGCGATCGACCGCCACCAGCCGCGCGCCCTGCGTATTTCCCGCCCCGCGGGGCGCGGTGATTGGCGCTTGCGGCGGTCTGGCGGGCGCGCGCTGGGCCGCGCGCGCCGCTGGCGTCGGCGCCGACGGCATCCTGAGTGAGGGCGCGCCCTGCGCCTCGACAATCGCCTTGAGTTCATCGGCCGAGACTCCGAATCTCATTCGCGACAGCCCGAACAGCCCGATGATTGCGATCAACGGTACCGCTCCGTTCCACCAGCTGAACGAGAATTGCCGAAGCCCCGTCCCGGTCGAGTTTCCACCGGCCGTGCCCGCGTCCTCCGGCACGTTAATCGCTGCGCCGCCGAGCCCCCGCACCTGGTACGCGGTATCAGCCTCGCCCGCTTCGCCGTTGTAATCGATCTTCAATTCGACACTGCGATTGGTGCCGTCTTCAATCGGCCGCGGCGTTCGATAGGTCAGCGAATACTCCGTGGCGATCGAATGGCCGATTTCGCGCACCAGCGTCGGGAAGCGGCTTTCTTCCGTGATGATATTGTACGAACGGCCATGCGTCGCATCGACGATTTCCTGGTACTCGGGCGCGATGAACGGCGGCGGAACCACTCCATACAGGGTGAGCCCATTCTTCTTGAGCATGGCGGCGACTTTGGTGCCCGTCAGATCCGTCACCTGCACCCCGCGAGTATGATGATCCCAGAAAGCCTGATCGTGCGAGGTGTCGGCCGAGCCGTCGCCGTCATGATGAGGCGGCGCGTCGGTGACGATAATGATGATGCCTTCGGCCTCGGGACGGAATGGAAACTTCGCCGCATAGGCGAGCGCGTCGAGCTGATCCTCGGGGATGTCGCCGCCGCCGCCCGCGTGCAGGCTGCCCACCCACTGGCTGAACTGCTTCACGTCCGAGGTAAACGAGTCGCGATAGGCGCAGTTGCAGTCGGGGTACGCCGAGACCACGTAGTCCTCGAAGGTCACCAGCCCGAGCCGGTAGTCGCGGCTGTTGGCCTGCAGGTCCTGCGCAAACGCGATCACGTTCTGCTTGACCGCGTCGATGTACGGCTGCATCGATTCCGTCACGTCCAACACAAACACAATATCGACGGGACGGCCCTGACCGACTCCGCGAAAATCGAGAATCTTGGCTTGCTTGCCGTCTTCAAACACTTTCACGTTATCGGGACGAAGGTTGCCGACCGGATTGCCGTTCTGATCGGTCAGACCGAAGTCGAGCTGGACGCCGCCGTCGGCGTCGAAATGCTCGAGGCCCGGATTTCCGGTGGTGATTTTCAAGCTTGCCTGCGCCGCGGTCACTGGAATCCCGAAGCAGAGCAGAAAGAAAAGTGCGAACAGACAGCGGCGGGAGTTTCGATTCGACAATTTCATCGCTGGGATTGATTCTCCGGATCGGGAAGGCGACCAGTCAAGCTCCGCTATCAATTTGACGTTCACGCAAGCGATTGCATTCTTGCCTTCGCACCCCGGTTAGGTTATCCCAATCGCTGACCCAATTCTTCATTGATGGATTCCATGTGAAACATCCTTTTGCACATCGCACTGCTCGCGGCCTGACAGTACCTTTCGTCATCGTGATTGCCGTGCTGCTGGCCGGTGCCGGGTCGGCCCGGGCGGGCAAAAAAGCGATGGTCGAAGTGGGATTTGCGGGCGTCCCGCCGCCGAACTTTCAGAATGTTCTTCTCAACGTTCAGTCGGTTCGCATCAATCCCGCCGCGAACGCCTCCCCCAACAATGGCAAGTGGCAAACCATTCCGGTGCCTCCGGGGATTGCCAATGCCGGCCAGAACTCGGATCTGCAGATCGATCTCAACGCGTCGCAGAACCTGCTCCAGCTCTTCAACACTGCCGGTGTGCGACCCGGCACCTATCGCATTGTCGAGCTCCGACTCGATCCGAACAATCCCGGCTCGCTGGTCCCCGACTGTCCGCTCACCGCGCCGCTGATCGGCAACCCCAAGAACACCGCCGACGGATGCATCAATTACCCCATCCAGTTGGCTCCCCCCAACGTCATCATCTACTCGAATCCCGACGGCAGCCCACTGATCTCTCCGTCAAATAACATACTGACGCCATTGCCCCTTCAAGTGTCCATCGTAGTGAATTCTCCGCCGACGACACCCGGCGGTCCATACACGGTAACGATCTCGCTGGCGCCGGTTCAAAATACCAATTCCGTGCTGGGGACGGTCACGGGGTCGGTGAGTGGCGCCGGTTCGGGCTCGGGCAAGTCGAAAAAGGTCCGCAAGCTGTCGGTGACAGCCGAAGCGATCGGAACTAACACCCCGATCGCGACCGCTCCGGTCAAAAACGGGCAGTATACCCTGATACTTCCGGCGGCCTTCAATTTCGGAACGCTCTATGACCTCGCGGTGGCCGGCGGAACAAATACCTACGCCGCGGACCGGTTGCTGCCGTTGTACCCGGGACAACAACCTATAGCGTCAGAGGACTTCACTATCAAAGGGGGCCAGACGCTCGGCACTATCTCGGGTACTATCAGCGACAATTGCGTCGCGACAAAGCCCATTGTCGGTGCGACGCTGCAGTTGCTGATTCCGCCCAATAGCAACCCCACGGCTAACTGCTTCGGCCAAGCTACCGCCAACCAATGCGTCGCGGTTGCGACCGCGAACACCGACAACACCGGCTACTTCCCGCTGCCGGGGACGATCACCATTCCCGCCGCGTTCCAAAGCGTACCGGTGCAATCGAAATCTTTACCGAACAAGGGTGCTTACGTGATGGAGGTCTCGGCACCGGGTTACGACAATCTATTTGTCTACGCACTTCCGAGCTCGACCAGTAAAGGTGCCACCTGCAGCACCGATGGCACGACGTTCACCGCGTGCGACCTCGCGCTGAACACGGGATACATCAGCGGTTCGATACCGATAGTACCGCCAATTCCGGGGCAGACCACTCTGGTCCAGGTTTTTGCCGAGGACACCGGAACCAACAATATTGAAAGCGCACTCTCGATGCCGATTAAGGTCACCAGCTCGAGCGGCGGCACCCTCGGCTATACGCTGAATGTCCCGAGCTCGGATACCGTTCCCCAGGGCTTCGATTTGTTCGCGACGACGATCGATCTCTACCAGGGTGTCACCGACCCGTATCAGGGCCATACCATCGTGGCGCTGTCAGGCGTCGCGGCGCCGGGACCACCGTCCGCGCCGGGAGCGTGCAATACCACGACGGCGAATTTTCCCGACGACGCGGCCCACACTATCACCTGCGTCGGTCACGGCAGCGTGACTGGCATTGTCGCCAACGCCAACCTCGGCACCTCGGTGGTCTTATCGAAGCAAGATACGCTATCGGGCAATTTCGTGGCGATAACGAATGCTATCGTGCAGAATCAGTCTCCAAATTCGACCCCGAGCAACAATTACTCCTTCTGCGCTCCGGCCGACACTTATCAGCTACAAGAGTGGCAGCTCCCGACACCCGACCCTGCTGCGGCGCCATCGGCGTCGCCTACAGCTTCACCGGTTGCCGACACCGCCGCGGTTGTCATTATTCCGACGCCTCTGTCAGCCGGTGGCGCGAATCCGACTCCGACGCCGGCGATCAATTGTCCGACCAGCTGCGAGAATGCCGACGGCACATGCCCCGGCATCTGCGGCAACTTTATCCAGGCGCTACCGCCGCCGACGCCGACAGCGACGCCGACACCGTGATTGCGATGGCAAACCGGGTTTCGCGGTATCTGGTGCGAACTTTGTCGATGAGCGCGCTCGGCGCCGCGATCGCCTTTTCTGTCGCGGCCTGCAACAACCAGACTGGTTTCTCCGGAAGTGTCGGTAATACCCCCAATGGTTCGCCGCTGGCTTCGTACCAAATTCTCGGCGCCGTCGGCACGCCATTTACCGCGACCGTATCGAACGCGCGATCGTCGTGGACGCTTCAGGGGGTCGTCCCGCTTAGCGTCATAATCGCCAACAACGTCCTGCCGGCCGCAATCGTCGCGACCAAAACCACCAGCAACAGCAACCTGCTGAGTCTCGAAATAATCACCGGCTTCCGCGTGGCCAGTATCCAATCCACCAGCGCACCTTTTGGCACCGTATCGGTCCAGGTTGGTGGTACCCTGAACTCGATCCCATCGCCGGCGAACCCGGACCTGCGGATTTTCGCCGCCGGTCCCCTCAATGAGCGCTACACGGCGCTGGTCGAAGACATCTCCACTGGATGGATAATCGAGGCACGCGCACCAACGTTGATCCTGTTCGACAGCCCGGACGGAAAAGTGGATGCCACCTTTTTCGGCGGTCACGAACTTCGGCAGCTTCACTCTCAACATGACGTACAACGGCGCCGTGGTGGCAACCGTCGTTCATGGTCCCGACGCGACGATTCGCGAGCCATGACCGGCGTCCCATGTTGAGTCAGCGCCCTCGGTAGCTGCGCAATTCGCGCGCATCCATACTGATGCGTCGCAGCTGCGCTCGATCGTCCCGGTTCGTTTGACAGCCTCAGGCATTCGTCATAGTTAGCCTCTGTAACAAGTGAGCGAGCCATTCGATAACGCGCCTGGATCTTCCCGCCTCTGAAATCATTCTATGAATTCGCAACTCGTACGCCGGGTCCTGTTGGCAGTGGCAATCATTGTGGCCGCCGCCGCCACGATTCCCGGTTTTCGCTACTATCGTTACATCGAAAGCCACGTCAGCACCGACGACGCCTACGTCGACGGCACTGTCGCGCTGGTTTCCTCGCGGGTCGCCGGCACGGTCACCAACGTTTATGTCGAGGACAACTGGACGGTTAAGGAAGGCCAGTTGTTGTTGACCCTGGATTCGCGCGACTTCGACGTTCGGGTCGAGCAGGCCCAGGCTCAGCTCGAGCGCGCCAGGCAATCCGTCGATCAGCTCTACGCGCTGGTGGATGCGGCGCGGTCCGGTGTTGCGCTCACCGTCTCGGAGCTCAAGCAGGCGCAAATCGATTTCGTGCGCGCCAAGTCGTTGAAGGAACAAGGCGTCGTCTCCATCGAGCAATTCGATCAGGCCAATACCGCGCTGCGGGTCGCGATGGCCGATGAAGCGCTCGCGCAGCATCAATTGACGCAGGCCCAGGCCGCGCTTGGATCGCAGAGCGACGACCATTCGCGCTACGCACGCCCGGTCGTGAAGCAGGCCGAAGCCGCTCTGGAAGCTGCCAAACTCGACCTCGACTACACCAGGCTGACCGCGCCGTTCACCGGCGTCGTGACCCATAAGACCGCCCACGTTGGCAATCGTGTCCAGGTCGGGGAGCCCCTGCTGGCGATCGTCCCGCTTGGCAAGCTCTACATCACCGCCAACTTCAAGGAGACCCAGCTCACCGACGTGCGCGTCGGCCAAAAGGCGGAGATCGTCGCCGACATCTATCCCAACTACACCTACGATGGACACGTCGATTCGATCAGCATGGGCACCGGCGCGGCCTTCTCGATCCTGCCGCCCGAGAACGCGACCGGCAACTGGGTCAAGGTCGTGCAGCGCGTGCCGGTCAAGATTGTTATCGAAGGGCCCGAGCCCCGGGACAAACCGCTGCGGCTGGGACTGTCGGTCGAAGTTGCGATCGATCTCGCCGATCGCAGCGGACCCTTGCTTTCGTCGATCGTGCAGCGGCGTTTCGAGCAAAACGGCCGGACTCTCCCCAACGAGACGCTCGAGATGCCGCCGAGGCGCCCGGCGCCGGCCGAACCGCCGCCGCCCACCGCAACGCAGCAACGTTTCATGCCTCGCGCGCTGCCCTGATCCCTCGCCCGCTTGCGCGGGTGAAGGTGCCGCTCTCTTTTCGCGATCGTTCCCCCTTAACTTTCTAACGGGCTGTCAGGCCGCATCTTCGTCTCAGCATTGGCTGCAGGCGTCACCCCTGGCCGTGGCGACGGCAGCGCAGTATTAAGCCGTTGGCACGGGCCGCGCGTGACAACGGAGCGCGGCCTTAATACTGGGTGCAGGGGTCACCCCTGCCAACTGACACGCGTGTCAGTTCGTTTGCGACTTTTCCGCGCGTGTATTACGCTGCGATTCGCGTGGTTCCTCCGCCCGCGCTTCATCTGATGCTCGACCCTTGTGACATTGAGCAGCGCCTCTCGCGGTATCTTTGCGCACCGATCGCGCGCCTGAGCGTGCTTGCCAGCGGATGGGAAACCACCGTCTTCGAATTCTCGCTCCGATCGGCGTCGAAGCCGTTCGCCGCCATCCCGGCCGGCCAATCGATGGTTTTGCGCTTCTATCAAGGCCCCGCCGCCGACGCCAAAGGCGCCCGCGAACACACCACCATCGCTCGCCTGTTCGCCGCCGGCTACTCTGTCCCGCGTCCCTACGTCTTCGAAGCCGATCGGAGCGCGCTGGGCGCGCCGTTCCTCATCATGCAGCGGCTGGCGGGCGGTACACTGTTCGCGCTGCGCAGCTTTCCGAGTGCGTTCAAGACTTTCTCGATGGCATTTTTTTCCTTCGTCCGCGCGCAGGCGAGGCTCCACAAATTCGATCCGGCGAGCCCGGGTCTACGCGACATTCCGCGCGCGCTTGGGCCGATCGCAGGCGCCGGCGCTGAGGCCGGCTCGCCGCTGCTGGATCGCGTGCTCGCGACCATCGCCAATCGCATCGAGACCGGCCCGCTGCCCGGCCTGCGCGAGGCGCTCAACCTCGTTACGGAACGCGCGGCCAGGTTTCGCGTCAGCCCGGATTCGCTCGTGCACATGGACTATCATCCGCTCAACGTGATGGTGGATGGAGTGCGGGTGACCGGCGTGCTCGATTGGATGAACGCCGACGTCGGCGATCGCCATCTCGACGCTGCGATGACGGCGGTGATTTTGTCCTCGTCTGCGATGGAGAAGCCGCGATGGATGCGCGACAACCTCGTCGGCAACGGGCTTCGCGCCAGCTTCGCGGCGTTGTACATGCCGCTTTACCATGCGATGGCGCCGATCGAGTTCGAGCGCTTTCGCTATTGCCAGGCGGTCGCGGCGCTGCTGCGGCTTTCGATGCTCGGGATGATGCGGGCGCACGGCCCGGAGGTCGTCGGCTTCCGCCGCGAGGCGATCCACGAAGTCACGCCCGCCGTCGTCAGGCTGCTCAGCCGCTACGCCACGCGCAAGAGCGGCGCCGCAGTCGGACTCGACGCACCCGCCCCCCAGCCGGCGTGACTCGCGCCTGCAACGGCCTATCGCTTTCAGCCGAAAAAATCTGTAACAAGTTGTGCATGCGAAAGTGTTATGCAACTGCGTTGGTGTTGATCGCCTGGTACCTGATGCTGCCGCCGCCGGTCTTTCCGCCGGTGCAGGACGCGTCGGGCAATTACAAAATGAACACCGCGGCGCCGATGTCCCAATGGCTCAAGTTCAAAACGCTTGATTCCGAAGCCGCCTGCCAAGCGCAATTGAAGAAGGTGCAGCCTTTCTACAAATGCGTCAAAAGCGACGACCCCGCGCTGACGGCTTCCGCCCCGGCCCCCGCCGCGGCTGGCGGCCCGGGCACCTCGACGGTCTCCGGCGCCGCCGCCGGTCACATGCAATAAGCTGCTACCGGCGCTTTCCGCGATTGTTCTCCTTCCCACTTTGAGAAGGGGTTAGCGGTTAGGTTTGCCCGCGGCAGGGGCCGCGCGCGACAACGGAGGGCGGCCTTAACACTGGCTACCCGTGCCCACGGGCCGAATCAATTCGCGCAGCACGAACGGCAGGATTCCGCCGTGCCGGATGTACTCGACCTCCTCGGGCGTATCGACCCGCAGCGTCGCCTCGAACTCGATCGTCTTGCCGCTGGACTGCGCGCGCACTTTCACCACCGGGCGCGGCTTCATCCCCGCCTTCAATCCCGTGATCGAAAATACCTCCTGCCCGGTCAGTCCGAGCTTCTCGCGGCTGTCGCCGCCTCTGAACTCCAGCGCCAGCACGCCCATCCCAATCAGGTTGCTGCGATGGATTCGCTCGAAGCTCTCCGCGATCACCGCGCGCACGCCGAGCAGTTGCACGCCCTTGGCGGCCCAATCGCGCGACGAGCCCGTGCCGTATTCCTTGCCCGCGATCACTATCAGCGGAGTCCCGGCTTTGCGGTAAAGCTCCGACGCGTCGAAGATCGTCATCCGCTCGCCGTCCGGAAGATGCGCGGTGAAGCCGCCTTCCACCCCCGGCACCATCAGGTTCTTGAGCCGGATATTCGCCAGCGTCCCGCGCATCATCACTTCATGATTTCCGCGCCGCGCTCCGTATGAGTTGAAATCCTTGGGCGCCACGCCGTGCGCGATCAGATACTTGCCCGCCGGACTGTCGGCCGCGATCGATCCGGCCGGCGATATATGGTCCGTCGTCACGCTGTCGCCGAGCACCGCCAGCGCCCGCGCTCCGCTGATATCGGAGAACTCGCCCACCTTGGCCGTCACCCCGTCGAAAAACGGCGGCGCCTTCACGTACGACGAATCCTTTTCCCAGCGGAACAGGTTGCCCTCCGGCACGGCCAGGCTCTTCCATCGCTCGTCGCCGTCGAACACCTGGCCGTACTCGCTCTTGAACATCGCGGCGTCAACTGAACCCGCCAGCGCCGCCGCCACTTCCTCCTGCGACGGCCAGATGTCGCGCAGGTACACCGGCCGTCCGTCCGAACCCGTGCCCAGCGGCTGACGCTCGACGTCGATATCCATCGTGCCCGCAATCGCGTACGCCACCACCAGCGGCGGCGACGCCAGGTAGTTGAACCGCACCGCGGGATTGATCCGTCCCTCGAAATTGCGATTGCCGCTCAGTATCGCGCATGCCACCAGGTTGCCCTGCTTCACCGCCCCGGCGATCGCCTCCGCGATCGGCCCGCTGTTGCCGATACACGTCGTGCATCCGTAACCGACCAGGTTGAAGCGCAGCTTGTTGAGCGACTCGGTCAGCCCCGCGCGCTTGAGGTACTGCGTCACGACTTTGGAACCCGGCGCCAGGCTGGTCTTCACCCATGGCTTGACCATGAGCCCGCGCGCAACCGCCTTTTTCGCGAGAATTCCCGCCGCCAGCATCACCGACGGATTCGACGTGTTCGTGCAGCTGGTGATCGCGGCGATCACAATCGATCCATGCGTCAACGCGAAGCGCCCGCCCTCGGAATGCACTTCGACCTTGTTGACGATATGGCCGAGCTTCGATTCGGCCGCTACCGCCTCGCCCGCCGACGCGCCGTTGCCGCCTTCGGCGACCCACTTCGCCAGCTCTTTGCGATCGACGCCAGGATGCTGCTCGAATTCCTTGGCTAGCTCGCTGCGGAAACCGCTCTTCGCTGCCGTCAGCGCAACTCGATCCTGCGGACGGCGCGGCCCCGCCATGCTCGGCACGACGCTGCTGAGATCGAGTTCAAGGATGTCGGAAAATTTCGGCTCGGGCGCACCGGCGGAATTGAACAGGCCTTGCGCCTTGCAATAGGCCTCGATCAGTTTGACCTGCGCGTCGCTGCGTCCCGTCAGCCGCAAATAAGTAAGCGTCTGATCGTCAACCGGGAAAAATCCCATCGTCGCGCCATACTCGGGCGACATGTTGCCCAGCGTCGCGCGATCCGCCACCGGCAGCGACTTGAGCCCCGGCCCGAAGTATTCGACGAACTTGCCGACCACGCCCTTCTTGCGCAGCATCTGCGTGACCGTCAGCACCAGGTCGGTAGCGGTCGCCCCCGGACGCAAGCTGCCCGCCAGCCGAAACCCGATCACTTCGGGAATCAGCATCGGCACCGAGCGCCCGAGCATCGCGGCTTCGGCCTCGATTCCGCCCACGCCCCATCCCACCACGCCCAGACCGTTGATCATCGTGGTATGCGAGTCCGTGCCAATCACCGTGTCCGGATACGCTTCGCCCTGCTTCGACGAAAAAACCACCGGCGCGAGATATTCCAGATTCACCTGGTGAACGATTCCAGTGTCGGGCGGAACGACGCGAAAGTTGTCGAATGCGCCCTGCCCCCAGCGCAGAAAAAGATAGCGCTCGCGGTTGCGCTCGAATTCCAGCCGCGCGTTGGCCGCGAACGAATCGGCGGCGCCAAAGGAATCGACCTGCACCGAGTGATCGATCACCAGGTCAACCGGCTGCAGCGGACTGATCTTGGCGGGATCGCCGCCGAGCTTTTTGATCGCGTCGCGCATCGCCGCCAGATCCGCCACCACCGGCACGCCCGTGAAATCCTGCAGCAGCACGCGCGCCGGCATGAACGATATTTCCCGCTCTCCGCCCTTGCCGTTCCATTTGGCCAGCGCCTCGATCTGCCCGGTCGTCACGACCGCGCCGTCTTCGCGCCGCAGCACGTTCTCGAGCATCACCTTGATCGAATACGGCATCCGCGCGAGCGAGAACCCGCGCTTCTCGAGCGCTTCGAGCTTGAAGATCGTGTAGCTGTTGCCTTCCACCGAAAGCGTAGAACGAGCACCGAAACTGTTAGTCGTCATTGATCGAGCCTTGCCCTCCTGGAGCGATGGTAAAATCCGGCGCGCGCTCCAAATCCGGCGCGCCGGACAATCCGATTCGATTTGCTATGCGTTCAGAATACGCCGCGAGCGCAGCCAATCAACTGGTAAAATCGCGCACGACGCCCGCCCTCTAGCCGGGGCCGGCGCTGCGGCGCGATGCGCGCGCGGGCGCCGGACCATGCAATCCGTCGAACACCAGCGAGCGTCCGTCGGAATGGAATCGCATCGCGGCCAGAATGCCGACTCGCGGCGATTGCAGCGCCGCTACGCCGTCGATTGAATCGATCGTGATACGCGGCTTCAGCGCGAGAAGAGCCGCAACCGCCGCGCCGAAACTCTCGTCGTCGGATCCGCACTCGCCCGCCGTGATCAGCGCGCGTCCCTGCAATCCCGCAATCACGCGGCCGGCGCGAATCACCACGACGTTGGCCGCCTCGCGCGCGATACCGCATCCGGCGATCACGGCGCCGTACGGATTGGCGGGATCGATTGCGCTCAACGCAACCGGTTTCTCTCGCGCCGCAATGAGATTGCGCGCTGCGCGAAGCATCTCGACCGCCTCTGGCAGCGCATATTGTTCCCCCGAAATCGATCTCACGAACCATCCGCGCGCAATCGCGCCGCTATATTCCAGCCGCCGCAGCGCAAACGCGATCTCGCTCCACGATATTTGCGTCGATTCGAGGCCGAGCATCTCCCGGGCGAGAATTCCATGGCGCTCGAGCAATTTAAGCGCGAGGTCCCGCGCATCATCCGGGCCGCGGGCGCGATGCTCGCCCGCGTGTACCAGCGACCATCGGCCCGCCAGGCTCGACTTCAGCCGCGCGCGAACCGCCGCGTCGTGACGAGTCGTCGGCTGCCGCGCCACCGACTGAAGCGCGTGCTCGGCGCTGCGATCTTCGGCAAACATCCGCAACGGCGCAAAGTTATCGTTGCTCACGCGCCCCGCCGCCGCCATCCGCCATAACGCGGACAATGCGTCGCGCTCCGAAACATTCGCGCGCTCCGCGACCTCGTCCAGGTACTGCGCGCCCGCGGCTCCCAGCGCCTCCAGCACCGCCTGCTCCTTCGCGTCCGCCGGCGCTGGTCCTTCGCGCGGCACAAACAGACTGGCCTTGCGCGCGATGAATGTGACCCGCGACGGTGTGCTCGCGCGATGCGCACCTTCAGATACCTTCTGCGGCAACCGCGACCCACTTCATCCGGCCGCTCATGCAAACCAGGTCGAGCATCTCGGGCCGATAGCCTGCGACGCGCGCCGGGATAATCGCGTGCTCCCAAATCTCGGGCGTCGCCGCGATTCCCGACAACTGTTCGAGCACCGCCGTGACGCCGCTCTGATCGGCCGGCAGCTCCGCGCCGCCGACGCGCATCCATCGCAGCCGAAACGCCGCGTACTCGTGATCCGCGCACGGCTCGATTTCAGCGCGCACCCGCGCCAGCGTCATCCGATGAATCCGCTCCAGGTTGTAGCGGTCGCACCACTGAATCGCGTCGGCGCGCGTGAAATGACCGCGGAAAATTCCGCCCGCCCCTTCCAGCGCCGCGAGAATCCGCTCGATGTCCGATTCTTTGAAATGCAGTCGCGCCGCGATTTCACCGCCCGTCGCCGGTCCGCAAGTCTTCAGCGCGCGGCGCACGAGTTCGGCGCGAGCGCCGTCGCCATCGCGGCCCTCGTCGCTCAACTGGAAACCGCCGTCAATCGATGCGGCGGGATATGCGGCGGCGAAGATCGCCTTATCCTCGCTCGCAATGATTCGCTCTGGCGGTTCGCCGCTTAAGTTGACCCGTGCGATTCGCCGCTCGGCGTCCAGCTCCGCAAGCATCGCGCGGCAGCCCTCGCCGGCGCGTTCTTCGACCTCGGCTTGCGTGAGCGATCCATGCGCCCGAATCAATTCGTACAATTCGTCGCGCGAGCGCGGCCTGCGTCCAGCCGCGCGGCCCGTCACTTCGGCGACGACGTTATCGACCGCTTCCGCCGAGAGCAGATCGGAAAGGTCTTCTTTGCGGAACACGTCCTCGGCCATCCCGCGATTCATCGTCACGGTCCGCGAACGGCGATTGGCGCGTTCGCCGTCGTCGAGAAATGAATAGTCCGACGCCAGCAGCAGACGATGAGCAAACACCGACGGCGCGATCGCATCGACCGCGACGGTGCGAATCGCGCCGCTCTCGATACCTTCGAGCATCCGGATCGTGCGCGGCAGGTCGGTGGACTCCTCCAGGCATTCGCGAATCGTTTCCGCGATCACAAAATGGTCCGGGAGTTCGATCGTGGCCGGCCGGTTCTCGAAGCAGGCCTGCTGGCCGGGAAAAATCGCGGACAGAAGTTCCTGCGAGCGGAGGCGTTGAATCCAGGCGGGCACCTTCTTGCCGTGCGATGAGCGCATCACCGCCAGCGCGCGCGTCGCGACGTGGCGGAAGCGCACTTCGAACATCGGCGCGGCCAGGATAGCCTGGACAAGTACGTCGCGCGCGTTGCGCGCCTTCAACATGCTGAACAGAGTGTCGAGCGGAAAACTATGCCGCGAATTCAGCGCGAGCAGCACGCCGTCGTCGATCGCCGACGCCTGGATTTCGAAATCGAACGACTGGCACAGACGCTTTCGAATCGCCAGACCGAGTCCGCGATTGAGGCGGATTCCCAGCGGCGTGTGAATGACGATTTGCGTGCCGCCCACGCCGTCGAAGAAGCGCTCGACGACTACCGTCTTTTCGTCCGGGATCGCGCCCAGCGCCTCGACGCCGCGGCGGACGTAGTCAACGGCCTGCGCGGCGGCGCGCTCCGACATCGCGCATTCCCGCGTCAGCCAGTCGGCCACCGATTCGTTGCGTTCGAGACGGCTCCAAATCTCGCGGCGAAGGTCGCAAATCTCCGCCGACAGCGCCTGCGAACGGCCGCCCGCCTCGGTCTGCCAGAAAGGCAGCGTCGGCGCCATTCCGGGCGCCGGCTCGACCATCAGGCGGCCGCGCGAGATGCGCTGAATCTGCCAGGGCATCGAGCCGAGCGAGAACACGTCGCCGCGCGACGATTCCTGCGCGAAGTCCTCTTCGACATCGCCGACCTTGCGGCCCTCGGACTCGATCACGACGTCGTAGTTGCCGGCTTCGGGGATCGTTCCGCCCGAGGTGATGGCCGACAGGCGGGCGGATCGGCGCGGGCGGACGCGGGCGTTGACGCGATCGAAGAAAATCTTTGGCGACGCGCCCATGATTCGCTCGGGCAACTCGGCCGACAGCTGTTCGAGCAGGCGGCGCAGCTTGCCGGCGTCGAGATCGCCGAAGTTGTACGCGCTGCGCAGCACGCGCAGCAGCTCGGCTTCGGAGATTTCCTCTTCCTCGGCGGCGATTGCGACGATTTGTTGCGCCGCGACATCGGCGCATCCCATCGGGATTTCCACCTCGTCGAGATGCCCACGGCGAATCGCGCGCACCGCCGCGCCGCATTCGAGCAAATCGTCTGTCGTCAGCGCGAAGAAGCGTCCCTTGGGAGTCGCGCCGAGGCTGTGTCCCGAGCGGCCTACGCGTTGAATCGCGGCCGAGATCGATTTGGGCGAATCGAGCTGGCATACGAGTTCGACGGCGCCGACATCGATGCCGAGTTCGAGCGACGCGGTCGCGACGATCGCCTTCAACTCGCCGCGCTTGAGGCGTTGCTCGGCGAGCAGGCGCTCGGCGCGCGCGAGGCTGCCGTGATGCGCCATCACGGCGCCGGCGCCGAGCCGCTTCTGCAGATTGAGTGCGACCCGCTCGGCAAAGCGGCGGCTGAGCGTGAAAACCAGCGTCGTGCGATGCTCGCCGATCAGGCGCGCGACTTCGTCGTACATCGCCTCCCAATGCGGATGCGTGGCCAGCGGTCCAAGCTCGGGGCCGGGCGCGATGACCTGGAGATCCATCGTGCGGATGCGATCGTCGGCGCGAACTATTTTTACCGGCCGCGGCGAACGCGAGCCGTCGCCAGCCACGTCGTAGCCGGCCAGAAATCCCGCGAGCTTTTCGATCGGATTCAGCGTCGCCGACAGGCCGATTCGATTCGGCCGCGCATTCCCGCGGCTCGTCACGAAGCGTTCCAGGCGTTCCAGAGTCAGCGCGAGATGCGCACCGCGCTTGTTGCCGGCCAGCGCGTGAAGTTCATCGACGATCACGTGGCGGACGGCGGCAAGTTTCTCGCGGAACTTCGGCGAGGTCAGCAGGATGAACAGCGACTCGGGCGTCGTGACCAGAATATGCGGCGGCCGCCGGAGCATCGCCGTGCGCTCGCTCGCGGAGGTGTCGCCCGTGCGAAGGCCTGCGCGGATGCGCGAGAGATCGAGGCCCGATTCGGCGCCGACCTCGCGCACGCCGTCGAGCGGCTCCTCGAGATTGAGCCGGATGTCGTTGGCCAGCGCCTTGAGCGGCGAAATGTACAGCACCGAGACTTCATCGCGGAGCCGGTCGCGCGCCGCGCCGACGACGAGGCCGTTGATCGCCCACATGAAGGCGGCCAGCGTCTTGCCGCTGCCGGTCGGCGCGCATAGCAGAACGTCGAAGCCCGGCGCTGAATTGGCGCCGCCGATGACCGGCCATCCAATCTCCTGCGCGCGCGAGGGCCCGCTGAAGCGGCGCTCGAACCAGGTCCGAACGGCAGGATGGAAGTCGTCGAGCGCTGTGGGCATGGAAAATTTATATCACTTTTTCACGGGCTCTTGATTGTGGCAGGGCCCTGCCGCCGCATCCGAGCGAAATGCTCTGCGGTAACTCTCACCTACGATCGACCATGTCGCGAGCTGATAACGGCATCAGGAGTCCAATCCAGAAAAGGCCCATGAGATAGGAGGTCCAGACATCGCTCGGCCAGTGCGCGCCGAGCACGACCCTGGCGCATGCGCCCAAAATCAGCGCAGCCGCCGCCAGGATTGGGATCACGATCGCCGATGCACCCCGCGATCGCCAGGCCGCCAGCAAGCCGATATAGCCGAAGGTAGCGGCGTAGACGAGTCCGGAAATCGAAGGGAACCCATAGCCCTTCGGGTGCCCGATCACTTTTATAAGCTCAGCGGATGGCCGCGGCTGGGCGACATGCGGACTGAGCCAGATTCCGAAAAGCACCAGACCGAAGAAGATTGGAATCGCGAGCAGCGCCGCGCGCCATCCGCTGATCACCCAGGCGACTACGGCGGTCAGCGCAAGCAGAACAAGTCCCCGCGGCATCTCCGCGGCCGCCGATATCCACTTCGCCGCCGCGACCGGCATCGCAACCCGCGACTGCACTCCCTGTGCGATCGCCAGGTCGGTCGGAAAGTACGCCACGCGCGACGCGGCAAACGCCAGTATCGTGATTGCGACAGCCAGCGCGAGCAGGCACAGCCCGCCGGCCAGGCTGTAACCCGGGATGACCGGATCTAGATTTCTCTCGGGGTCCATCGTTTCGACAATGCCGAACGCGAAAAAATCAGAACGCCTGGCGTACAGGTGCGATCATAACCGAAGAAACGGATTTCTCGAAACCGCAACCTGAGGGTCTTGCGTCGTTTACATTTCGATGATACTAGAAATATCGTAGTGAAAGAGTTTGTGTCACAACTTGGTGCGCTTGGACAATCCGGCCGGCTCGAGATCTTCCGCCTGCTGGTGCGCGCCGGTCCGGATGGCGCCTGCGTGGACGAGATCAAGCGCCGGGTCAGGATGCCGGGCTCGACGCTCTCTCATCACCTCGACGCATTGACCCGATGCGGGCTGCTGACGGCCCGTCGCGCGGGGCGATTCATCTACTACGCAGTCAATTGGCCCAAAGCCGCAAAGTTGATCCGGTTCATGACCGAGGACTGTTGCGCCGACCTTCACCAGACGCTCGGCGCACCGCTGGGTCGTTCGCTATCAACCAATAATCGCCTCTCCCGTAAAAGAGCGAGCAGGCATGGAGGTCACGATGAGTAATGAATCGATAAGGGAAAAAGTCAGGGAGGAGTACGCGCAAGCGGCGCGGCGCGTCGCCAATCAGGGCGGCTCATGCTGCGGTGCGGCGGCGCCCGCGGGAAACCCAATCACCTCGAATCTCTACCGCGAGGGAGAGACCGCATCGATTCCCGCCCAGGCGCTTGCAGCGTCGCTGGGATGCGGCAATCCAACCGCACTCGCCGAGCTGAAGCCCGGCGAAACCGTGCTCGACCTGGGCTCCGGCGGCGGAATCGACGTGCTGCTTTCCGCGCGAAGAGTCGGGCCGGCGGGCAAGGCGTACGGGCTCGACATGACCGACGAGATGCTCGCCCTTGCGCGCGATAACCAGCGCAAAGCGGGTGTCCAGAACGTCGAATTCCTCAAGGGCGAGATCGAGCATATTCCGCTGCCCGGCAATTCGGTGGATGTGATCATCTCCAACTGCGTGATCAATCTCTCGGCCGACAAGGATTGCGTGTTGCGCGAAGCGTTTCGCGTGCTGAAAC
This sequence comes from uncultured delta proteobacterium, assembly GCA_963813785.1. GTDB lineage: Bacteria > Desulfobacterota > Binatia > Binatales > Binataceae > Binatus. The sequence goes on from CAWFAJ010000012.1 coordinate 520,905, forward strand.
CAGGCGGCCGATTTGCTGTTTCGGACATCGTGGTGCGCGGTGAGATGCCCGTCGAGATTCGCCGCCGCGTCGAGCTGTGGGCCGGATGTATCGCGGGTGCGCTGGAGGAGTCGGAATACCAATCGAAGCTCGCTGCGGCGGGATTCGAACAGATCGAAGTGGAGCCGACGCGAATCTACACGGCGGCTGACGCGAAGGGATTTCTTGCGCAAAATCCGGACCTCGAGAAATTCGCACAGATGGCGGACGGCAAATTCATGAGCGCGTTCGTCCGTGCCCGCAAGCCGGGCGCCGTAAGGAAATCATGAAGTCCATAACCGGTGTCGGGGTGGCGGATGTCGTCTCCGTGTATAGCAGTGCGCCGGGCGACCTCTTTCAACTTATGTTCGGGCAGCAGATTCACATTGGAGGAATGAAGGCGTCGATCGACCTGGCGGATCGCGCCGGAATCGCGGCCGGGATGAACGGCGTCGATCTCTGTTGCTGCAACGGCGCGGACATGCGCTTTCTGGTGCGCTTTCGCAACGTCGCGTCGATGGTCGGCGTGGACGTAACCGAAGCAATAATCGAGCGCGGGCGGCGGATGACCCACGAAGAAGGCCTGGACGATAAAATCCGATTCGTACTCGCCGACGCCCGCGAAAGCGGTCTGCCGTCGGCCAGCGCGGATTTCATATGGAGCGAAGATGCCTGGTGCTACGTCCCCGACAAGCCAAAATTGATTGCCGAGGCCGCGCGCATCGTTCGTCCCGGGGGCGTGATTGCGTTAACCGACTGGGTTGAAGGCCCTGCGGGACTAACCGATTCCGAAGCCCAGCGCTTTCTAAGCATAATGACGTTCGCCAATGTCGAGGACATTGCGGGCTACGCCAAGTTGCTGTCGGCAAGCGGCTGCGAGGTCCGCGTCGCCGAAGACACCGGGCGCTTTCCACGTTATGTCGATTTATATCTCGACATGATTGAGATGCAGCTTAGGTATGATGCCCTGCGGATCGTCGGGTTCAGCACCGAGCTGCTCGACGCGCTCATCGACGGGTTCCGCTTCATCGGCGAGATGGCGCGCGCGGGCAAGATCGCGCAGGGGCGGATCATCGCGCGGCGTATCTAGGAATCCCGGATCGGCGCTTAGGCGCGCAGCAGGTCGGGGAGGCGGGCGGTGAATTCGCTGCGCGAGAGCGTCAGCTCGTAGCCCGCTTCGCGCGCCGCCTTCAGCGGTTTCAAATCTACGTGCGAGGCGAATCCGATCACCCGCGCGCCAGGAGCCGCCGCGCGGATTTGCTGCAGGGTCTCGAGTGCCGGAAATGCATCGTCTGAAAGATCGGTGAAGACCACGCAGGGTTTCAATTCAGCGCATCGCGAGGCAACGGCGTCGAGCGCCGACACGTAGCCAACCTCGGCGCCGGCCGCGGCGGCGACCGCGTCGATCTTCGAGCGGAAGAACAAGTCGCGGACCAGTGCGAGTGCGATTTGGCGGCTCATGATCTGGCGCTCACGGAACCTCGCGATCCAATACTTCATCCATCACATTAACTCCTGAAAAAGCCGCATTTCGCCATCCGCGCGCGCAATTGTGACTTGATTTATCAGAGATGCGCCGCTGTTCGCCAACCGAAGAGCGGCTTGCAAAGACCGCCGGCCTATAGTAAGTGTCAGATTGACGCAAAGTAATCGGAGCAACGGTAAAGAGGACTCACGGTGAATCAATCGGTTGAAACGGCGGTTAGCGCCAGCGCGTTGCGCGACAAGCTCGCGGTGCTCGGCAACGAGAGCTACACGGCTGACACGTGCGAGCGCTACGCGGACATGATCGCGGAGATCAAGCATCTGAAAAAGGCGCGGCGCGCGGTGGTGCTCGCGCACAACTATCAGCGGCCGGAGATTTTCGAGGTCGCGGATTTTATCGGCGACTCGCTGGAGCTGGCGCGCAACGCGCGCGAAGTGCGCGACGCCGACGTGATCGTCTTTTGCGGCGTTCACTTCATGGCGGAGACGGCCAAGGTCTTCAATCCCGATCGCAAGGTGCTGCTGCCGGATCTGAAGGCGGGATGCTCGCTGGCCGACAGCGTGACGGCCGAGCGGCTGGCCGATCGCAAGGAAGAACTGCTGAAGATTTATCCCGACCTGAAGGTGGTGTCGTACGTCAATTGCACGGCCGACGTCAAAGCGCTGTCGGACGCGTGCTGCACGTCATCCAACGCGGCGAAGATCGTCGAGCGGATCGACTCGGACAATATCCTGTTCGTGCCCGATCAGAATCTCGCCAACTACGTGCAGGGGCAGACCCGCAAGCGGGTAATTTCATGGGACGGTAACTGCTACGTTCATCACCAGATAACTCCCGACGAGATAAACAAGGTCAAGCGCGCGATTCCCGGGATCAAGGTGATTGCGCATCCCGAATGCCGCCACGACGTGCTCGCGCTGGCCGACGCGGTGTTGTCCACCAGCGCGATGATCGGTTACGCGCGCAGCAGCGACGCCGACAAGTTCCTGGTGGTGACGGAATGCGGGCTCTCGGACCGCCTGCTGATGGAAATTCCCGACAAGCACTTTTACAAGGTGTGCAAGCTATGCCGGTTCATGAAGATGATCACGCTCGAGGGCACACTCAATTCACTGCGACATCTGCGCTACGAAATCGAACTCTCCGAGGAGGTGCGCGCGGGCGCCAAGCGGGCCCTGGAGCGCATGCTCGAGCTGAGCGTCTGAGCGCAAACGCACAAGCCGCCGCGGCCGGCGCGGCGCGCGGCGAACGGCTGGCGCGGCCGATGGTCGCGGTGGACACCGTCTTGTTCGCGATCAACGGCGGGCGCCTGCAGACCTACCTGGTCGAGCTGCGCCGCGGACCGGGTCGCGGGCGCTGGGCGTTTCCGGGCGGGCTGGTGCGCGTCGGGGAACTGCTCGACGAGGCCGCGCGGCGCGAGCTTTACGATTCGACCGGACTTCGCGGCGCTTATCTCGAGCAACTGTTCACCTTTGGAGATCCATCGCGCGACCCGCGTGCCCACGTGGTATCGGTCGCGTACATGGCGTTGATTCCCGACGCGCAGGGCATCGGCGCCCCGTGCGACAAATACGCGACCGGCAGATGGTACGAAGTCGCGCGTCTGCCGCAGCTCGCCTACGATCATTCGCTGATGGCTGCGTATGCGGTCAAGCGGCTGAAGTCGAAACTCGAGTACACCAATATCGCCTATGCGTTGCTGCCGCGGGAATTCACCTTCGCCGAGTTCGAGGAACTATACTCGCTGATCCTGGGCCGTCCGCTCGATCGGCGCAACTTCCGCCGCCGGATTCTCGCGATGGGCATGCTCAAACGCCTGCCGCATACCCGCCGTGGACCGCATCGCCCAGCCGCGCTATACAGTTTCGCGAATCAAAGCCTAAGGTTCATCGAGATGCTATAATTTCGCGCTGCGGGGAGATTCATGTTCAAGGGCGTCAAAGGGATCGTCGCGCTGACCGCCGCCGCAGTGGTGGTGGTGGCAATCGCTTACGCCAGCTATGTATCGACTCAGGCGCAGCCGCCGGCGGAGCAGATGGCCGCGGCCTCCGATCCTGGGGCGCGGTTGCGTATCACCCTCGATCCCAGGAATTTCCAGGGCCCGGTGCGCGAGGCATACCAGATCGCCGAGCGCGACCCCAACCTGCTGGCGCAACTGCATTGCTACTGTGGATGCGACAAGGCCATTGGGCACAAGAACCTGCTCGATTGCTACCGTGATACGCACGGCAGCAGGTGCGAGATCTGCGTCGGTGAGGCTATTGATGCGGAGTCGATGGCAAGCCGGGGCGTGCCGGTCGAACGAATCCGCGACGCATTGCGCGCGCGCTATGCCCACGGGAGCTGAGCTTGGTCGGGCTGATCTCCGGGTACATCGAACACTTCACTTATATTGGATTGTTCGTGGTGCTGATGCTGTGCGGACTTGGGCTGCCGATTCCGGAAGACGTGGCGCTGCTCGCGGGCGGCTATTTGGCCCATCGCGGGGTAACGCGCTACCCGATCACGCTGGCGGTCTCGCTGCTGGGCGTGGTCGCGGGCGACAACTCGCTGTTCTTTTTGGGCCGGCGCTTCGGTACCGGATTGGTGCGCTACTTCGTGCTGGCGTGGCCCGGCCGGCAGCATCAAATCGAGCGCATCGAGCGTTTCATGCAGCGTCATGGGGCTCGCGCGATCTTTTACGCGCGATTCCTCGCCGGTCTGCGCGCCCTGGTCTATTTGTCGGCCGGTTCGTTTGGCGTGCGCCCGGCGGTGTTTCTGTTCTATGATCTGTTCGGCGCGCTGATATCGGTGCCGATCGTCGTGACCCTCGGCTACATTTTCGGCCGGCAAATCGAGATGATGATCAGATACATCGGCGGCTTCGAGCGGCTGATCGTGGTCGTGGCGATCCTGAGCGCCGCCGTGTACGGGACCCGGATTCTGGTTTTGCGCAAGACCAACGAGCCCGTGAGCAAGAGCGGATAGGTCGATTTTTTGCGTGGCCGCGCCGGCCTGCCCGGCGACATCGAAAATGGAATCATACTTCCCCGCGCTGAACCTCAAGGCCAAGCTCATCGTGCTGATGGTGGCCCTGCTCGGGCTTACCCTGGGCGCCGAGGTGTGGGTGAGCCTGGGCACGCAGGCGGCGATCGTCGCCACCACCCAGGAGCGGGTCAAGGACCTGGCCCGCGTGATCCAGATCAGCGTGCAGGAGCTGACCGCGGTGGGCGGCACCGATCGCGATCGGCTGCACAGCTACGTCGGCGACCTGCACACCAAGGGACTCGAAGTGTCGATCGCGTCGAGCGAAAATCTCATCCTCAACAGCTCCAATCCGCATTTGATCGGCGCTGCCCTGCGTCCCAAGCAGGCCGAATGGCTTACCCCCGAGCAACTCAAGCATCCCGATGACCTCGTGACTATTCCGGCCGGCAAGCTCGGTCCGCTCGCCCCGGAGACCACCGTCTATCTGATTCCGGTCGAGGTCGAGGATCATCTGCTGGGCTACGTGCAGGTGGTCGCCAATTTTGGCGACTTCGCGCAGCCGCTGGCGCAGAGCCGGACCCGCGAGCTGATGATCGCGTTTGCGATTTTCGCAATCGGCCTGGTCTTCGCCTACATCCTCGCCGATCGCTACGTGAAACCGATTCATGCGGTCGCCAACGCGGCGCAGAATATCGCCGCGCGCGGCCTCGAGCCGGTTCCCGAGGCGCATCGGCGCGACGAGATCGGCTTGCTCACGCGCAGCTTCAACGACATGGTCGGCCAGCTCCGCCGTGCGCGCGAGCGCGAGCAGGAACTAAACCGGCTCGAACGCTTCACCGCGCTTGGGCAATTGGCCGGCGGCCTGGCGCATGAAATCAAGAACCCGCTGAACTTCATCAGTCTGGCTCTCGATCAGCTCCGCGCCCGCTATGCTCCGCAGCAGCCCAACGATCGCGAGGCGTTTCTCCGTCAGCTCGTCATCATGAAGGACGAGATGCGCCGCCTGTCGGAGCTGGTGCAGAGCTTTCTGCATTACGGCAAGCCGATCGAGATTTTCCCGGCGCCCACCGACGTGCATCAACTGGTCGACGAAGTCGTGGCGCTGTCGGAGTCGAAAATGAAAAGCCAGGGGATCGAGCTGGTCGAAGAATGCAACGGCCCGTCGCCGATTCTCAACGTGGACGCCGAGAAACTCCGCACCTGCTTCATCAACGTGGTCGCCAACGCGATCCAGGCGATGCCCGAAGGCGGTACGATGATGATTGCGTTTCGGCGCGTGGACGGCTCGATGGTGATTACTTTTTCGGACACCGGCGCGGGCATCGAAGCGGAAGTCGTGGACCACGTCTTCGAGCCTTTTTTCACCACCAAGCGCGAAGGAATCGGCCTGGGCCTGTTTCTGTCCAAAGCGATCGTCGAGACGCATGGCGGTACAATTGATATCGGACCCAACCCCGGCGGACCCGGAACCACGGTAACTTTCACCTTCCCGCCTAGCGCGGTACACGGACACAATCATGACCCAGGCCTCAGTGCTGGTCGTTGAAGATAACGACCTCGAACGCCAGATCACCGCGGACACCTTGCGCGAAGAGGGCTTCTTTGTCGAGGAGGCTGCCGTCGGCAAGCGCGCGATCGAGTTGCTCGCGCTCTCGCGTTTCGACGTCGTGCTGACGGACCTCATGATGCCCGGGATGTCGGGCGAAGAGCTGCTCGCGAAAGTGCGCAGCGCCTATCCCGGCAGCCAGGTGGTGGTGCTGACCGCTCACGGCTCGACCGACAGCGTCGTGCAAGCGATGAAGGCGGGTGCGTTCGACTACCTCGAGAAGCCCACCGATCGCGAGAAACTCGTGACCAGGGTGGCCAAGGCGGCGGAATTCGCAAACCTGCAGCAGGAAAATCAACTGCTCAAGCGGCGCCTGGAAGGCACTTTCGAGATCGAGGGCATCATCGGACAGGACCCCGCCATCCAGGAAGTCATCCGCCTGGTGCGGCGAGTCGCGCCCTCGAATTCGACCGTCCTTATCCAGGGCGAGAGCGGGACCGGCAAGGAAATCGTGGCCAAGGCGATCCATCGCCTCTCGCCGCGCGCGGCCCGCCAGTTTGTCGCGATCAATTGCTCGGCGATTCCCGACAATTTGATCGAGAACGAACTCTTCGGCCACGAGCGCGGCGCCTTCACCGGCGCCAACGAGCGCAAAATCGGGCTGTTCGAGAGCGCCGACAAATCGACGCTGTTTCTCGACGAGATCGCCGACATCCCGCAGGGAATGCAGGCGAAGATTCTGCGCGTCCTCCAGGAAAAGGAACTCCGCCGCGTCGGCGGCAACGATTCCTTTCGCATCGACGTCCGCCTGGTCGCCGCCAGCAATCGCAACATCGCCGAGGAAGTCGGCGAGGGCCGCTTCCGCGAGGATCTCTACTACCGCATCAACGTCGTGACCATCACCTTGCCGCCGCTGCGCGATCGGCGCGGCGACATTCCCCTGCTCGCCAATCATGCGCTTGCCAAGTTCGGACATCTTGCCGAAGGCCGCGTCAAAGAGATCGGCCGCGAGGCGATGGAAGTTCTGCTCGACTACGCGTGGCCGGGCAACGTCCGCCAGCTCGAGTCCGCGCTCGAACGCGCGATCCTGCTGTGCGAGGGCGACAAGGTGATGCCGCGCGATTTGCCCGACGAAGTCCTCTCGCGCAAGAAGCCGGGCCGCAGCAGGGACGCTCAGCGCGGCGACCGGTACGAGATTCCCACCGAGGGCTTCAACTTCGAAACCTTCGAGCGCGACGCAATCCTGCAGGCGCTCGAGCGCAATGACTGGGTAATCGCCAAGGCGGCAAAAATGCTCGCCATGAGTTATCGGACTCTGCAATACCGAATCGACAAATTCGGCTTGAAGCGCGGAGAACAGCCCAAGCCGCCCCCGCCCGAAATGAAGTAACAGCCGGACGCGGCGCTCTCTATCGGGATTAGTCCTTCGCCCAGCTCGTCGGCAGGTAGATCCAGCATTCGACTTTGCGTCCCGTCGGCGGCGAGCACTTCGATCCGCTCGCGCGTGTAGAGCGCCGGCACCTCTTCGTATTCGTCGAGGATCGCCAGCTCGCGCGCGCTTAGACCTTCGAGGATTGCGCCATCTGTGACGGCCCCCGCTTGCTTTGCGATGAAGTAGTGGCGCTTGCGGCCGCGTGCGTAGCCCGCAATCCGCCCCGGGCTTGCGTCGATTGGCCGGCCCAGCAGGATCGCGCGCTCGGCGGGATTCATCAGGGTGCCGTACACGAAAAGCAGTTCGTCGCCGTTGTCCAAGATCGTTACGCCTCGGTTTGCGCCACCCCGATGAAACCAGCTCAGGTTGCCGCAGATGTCTTCGTTATGTTAGCTCCTTACGAGGCTTGAGGTATCGATGATGATGCTGCGGACATTTCTCGCGCGCGCGGCCGTTGGGATGCTCGCCCTGTTCGCCGTCGCATGCTCCGCGATGAAGAGCGGGTCGCTAACCACCGGCATGACGCCCAATCAGGCAGTGCAGGCGATGGGCCAGCCTGATCTGAAGGATAACATCGCCGATCCCAACCACAGCGGCGCCAGCGTGTTGCGCTATGTCTGGCTCGAGCCGGGCAAGGCCGCAATCTTCGGTTCCGACGATCGCCTCGCAAGCATCCAGGACGTCGAGACCAACACCAAGCAGCGCGTCGAGATGCAGGCTCAGGTCGAGGCGGCGGGGCCGCCGCAGCCGTTCGATCCGATCGAGACGCCGCTCAATTATCTGTTCTTTCCGGTCAAGGCCAGCCTGATTTATTTCGGCGCCGGCCTCAATTGCGTCGGCGGCGGCAGTTGCCACGAGCCGCAGCTCCCGTCGCCGGGTTCCGCCAGCTAGTCCGGAATTCCTGCTACTGAGATGACGCGGCGGCCGATCGCCAGATCGGCCGCCGCTTCTTTTTCGCGCATCGCTTATTTACGCTTGCGCGTCGCCGTTTACCTCGTGACCGTGGAGAACCGCCGATTCAACTGCGGCGCGATGCTGCCCGATTGGAATTGCGGGCCGGGACAACGTCGGTTTGTTCGGAAATGGATTGTCAAACCGAATCCGCCGCATCGAATCGCTGACCGCGAAACCAAGCTCGAACACACGCTGCAGCACGCTCGCCAGCCGCTCACCTTCGAGCACCATCGGCTGCACCCATAGCTCGCCGCTGTCGGTCGTTTCGCCGTACGGAAACGCGATTGGATCGCCAGCCTTTACAAAGTTGTTCCGCAAATATCCCGCAGTCAGGTCGAATGGCTTGACGGTCGGGTAAACCAGGAACGCTTGGATCTGCATCAGGCCCGTCAGGATCATCGAGCCGTACTGTGCCAGCAGACCGGCTCCCTTGGCGAACGACCACAGCTCTCCACCCTCGATCACCGACCGCGCCGGCAGATGGCTCAAGTCCGGCCGCGGATAACTTTGCGGGAAGCTGGCGAGATCGTGCATCACGAATCCCGACATCATTTCCTCAGGCAGATCGTCGTCGTGTTCGAACAGCCCGTAGAGCAGCCCGTATTCGAGATGAATCTTCCCGAGCTTGGACCGCTTCGTCTCCCGGAAGCCTGCGCCCCGCTTCGCGCGCGCCTCCACCATCCGTTCGCCAAAAATCCGTCGTTCCCTCTCGCTCGTTAGTTGCCGTAGTTCCATTGCCCTCATCCCTCCTGTTGCGGGGAGTTGATTCTCCCCGGCATATCCGAATGGAATCGGGGCCCGGACGACGACCCGGAAGCGAGGAGCCCTGCCCCCTCGCCGGAAGCTTGAGCAAGCCGTATGAAAATCGGTCGTGACCTGGTAAAAGGCGAAGTCTCCTTCTTTTGGTTCGCCCTCGGGGACCCTTTCGATGCGAACTCAGACCGGGGAGCGTCCCGAGAGCCCCCGTCCCGGCAGCGTTGGCAGGGCGCGATCGGTGCGGATGGTCATTGAGTGACACCAACAGCGCAGGCGACGGTCAATCGCTAACTCAAAGTGTCGCTAACACAGTCAGGGTGTTAGCGCAAGTGCAACTCATCGTGGTCTTTTTCGACACTTGCATCGCGGGACCATATCCCCGTACACTCGATGTTCATAAATGGGAGACTGTCGGTCGTGACGTTGAAGTCTGAGCGAAGTTCCGCGGTAGATGTGCTCGTCGGAGAAATACTGAGCACAAGCGCACAAAGTCGGCCGCAAGGAACTTGAAGCATGGAGAAAGCCGCAGCGCGAACTGCGGGAATTGGCGCGTCTCGACTACGTGCGCGTCATGCGCCGAACGCTCGATTACCATACGTTGCGCGCTATTATTTGCGAAACGAGAAAGATATGGCCGCAGTTGAATCGCGAACAGTTTCGCACCAAGCCGCTCAATCAGCTCGCCGCGATTTCGTCGGACCTGCGCATCCATCTTCAGGCCACCCCCTATCGGGGACCCGAAGGCATGGCGCTGCGAGGCTTCTACGTCGACAAAAACCGCAAGGTGCTCAAGCATCCCCTCATTTATCTCAACACCGCGCATCATCCGGGCGCGGTCTCGACGACCTTCATGCATGAGATGGGCCATTACGTGACGGCCAAGGTTACGGGCCGCGTCGCCGACGGAGTTCACTATTTCTTCCACGCTGGCCACCGCAATCATCTTGGCCAACCGGCGGAACTCGCGGCCGACGCGCTCGTCAGCCTTGCGGCGTATCCTGAACCGCTCGCGCGCAAAATCTTCGCGACCCCATGGGATTGGGGCTTGGTCGCGCGCGCCGACAACCTTTCCGAGCAGGCGTTCGCGCAGATTCGCAAGCACGCGCATAAATTGACTGGATTTGATTTTGGCGCTTCACTACCGCCCGGCCAGAGCTTTAATTATCTGACCGGAATGATCCACTACGCAAAACTCCGATGGGCACTACTGGTGGAATACGAACTATGAAAAAAGAAACTCTCGGTCAGGTCCTCAAACAGCGTCGCGGCGCTTATGCTCTCACTCAGCGCGAGCTCGCGCGCAAACTCGGCGTCAAGGCCAGCCACGTCGCATATCTCGAAAACGGACGCCGCCGCCCTTCCCTCTCGCTCCTGGCGCGGCTGGCGGATACCCTCAAACTCGACAAGCAGCGGCTGTTCCTGCTCGCCCATCCTGAGGCGCATTGGATTGTCGGCAAGCAGCGCGACGCTGCGCCCGCCAACCGCCGCGAAAACGCATGGCGCAAGTTTGTCGCCGATCGCGGTACGCTGGCCCGTCACAAGGTGACGGATTCGGAGCTCAAGGTCCTCCAGAAGGTGAACATGCTCGGCCGCATATCGGCGCCCAATCAGTTCCTGTTCATCCTCAACGCGATTCGCCAGGCCGTCGAAGAGGAATAGCCGAACTCGCGCTTCAGCTGTTCATCTTTTCAATTACCCTTCGCTGGCGGCACGCCGATTCCCTCGAGGAATTCGATGCCGCCAGCCATCGTCCGCGCCCGCCATCGGAGCGCGGCCTTAATACTGCGTGCAGAGCCTGTCCTGAGCGAAGCCGAAGGAGGTCACCTCTGCTATCGCGTGGTCGCGAAAAGATGCGCTGCGCAGATTTTCGCGTCTTCTCACTGCGGGTGCAGGGGCTGCAGCCCCTGCCCAAGGAAGCGTGAAACCCACGGTGGGTTTCACATTGAATGTGCATACCTCCCTTCACCCCTGGGCGTGGCAGGGGCCGCGCGCGACAACGGAGCGCGGCCTTGATACTGGGTGCAGGGGTCAGCCCTGCCCGTTGAGGAGACCCATCCGATCGTTTAGGCTCAACTGAGGGAAGTGTATTTTCGATGAAGTTCGATATCGACCTCAAGTCCGGTTTCCTGCAGAACCTCAAGCGCGAAGTGCTCGATTCACTCACTCTCGAAGAACGCACCATCATCGAGGTTTCCACCGGCGAGATGGGGGTCAAGCCCGACGCCGTCAAGCTGGGATGGCTCAAGATGCGGACCAAGGAGACCTGGACCAAGCAGCGCTACACCAAGGCTCTCGCCCGCACCATGGAAAAGCTCCGCGAAGCAGTGGCGGCGGCCGACAAGAACAAGCGCGACTGAGCGCTCCGGCACTGCCTCACGGCTCGATCCGCGCCACTCGGCGCTTGCCCACTTCCAGCACCTTGTGCTCGCCCGGCACGAAGCGAAAATTCACGTCGGTTATCGTGCGGCCGTCCACCCGCACCGCGCCCTGGCTCACCAGGCGGCGCGCCTCGCTGGTCGAAGGCGTGAACTGCAACTGCTTCATCAGTTCGCAAATCCACAGATCCTCGGCGATTCGATACACCTGCGCGCTGGCTGGAATTTCCCGGCGCTGAAACTTGCTCTCGAAGTATTGCTCGGCGCGATTTGCGGCGCGCGCGTCGTGATATTCGGCGACGATCGCGCGGGCAAGGCGTTTCTTCGCTTCCATCGGATGCGTTCCGCCCGACTTCACCGCCGCGATCTCTTCCGCCGTCGCCTTGGTCAGCAACTCGTAGTATCGAACCATCAGTTTATCGGGCGCCGACATCAGCTTGCCGTACATGTCCTCGGGCTTGTCGGTCAGCCCGACGTAGTTTCCGTACGACTTGGACATCTTGCGCACCCCGTCGAGACCTTCGAGCAGCGGCATCGTCATCACCGCTTGCGGCGCCTGTCCGAAATGCCGTTGCAGCTCGCGGCCGACCAGCATGTTGAACTTCTGATCGGTGCCGCCAATCTCGAGATCCGCTTCCAGCGCCACCGAATCGTAACCCTGGATCACGGGATAGAGCAGTTCGTGCAGGAACAGCGGCTCCTCGGCCTCGAGCCGCTTCTCGAAATCGTCGCGCTCCAACAGCCGCGCCACGCTCACCTTCGCCGCAATCTCGATCAGGCGGCGCACGCCCAATTCATTCATCCACTCGCTGTTGAAGCGGACCTCGACGCGTTCGCGATCCAGAATCTTGAACGCCTGCGCGCGATAGGTTTCCGCGTTGCGCTCGATCTGATCGCGCGACAGCGGCTTGCGCGTCTCGGAGCGTCCCGTGGGATCGCCGATCATCGCGGTGAAGTCGCCGACCAGGAAAATTACGATGTGGCCCGCATCCTGAAAGTCGCGCAGCTTCTTGAGCGTCAGGCTGTGGCCCAGATGCAGGTCCGGCGCGGTCGGATCCATCCCGAGCTTGATCCTGAGCGGCCGCCCGAGTGCGAGTTTAGCCGCGAGCTCGGCGGCGGAAATGATCTCGCTGCTGCCCATCGCCAGCGCCGCCGCCTGTTCGTTTGCTTGATTTTCGTTCACGTCCCGCTTCGTCGATTCCATTCGCCGGAGTTTCAACGACTCCCAAGCCTACAGGAATTTTGAGCGAGGCCGAAGAAACCCCGGTCTTTTTCTTTGCGCCGCTTTGCGCAGTCCCGTCCATTGGCAGGGGCCGCGCCCGCCAACGGCGCGCGGCCTTAATACTGGGTGCCGGGCTCAGCCCTGCACCGCGGGCTCTTCATCGCGTAGTCGCGAAAAGATGCGTTGCGCAGATTTTCGCGTCTTCTCACTACTGGGTGCAGGGGTCCGCAGCCTCTGGCCGTGGCGACGGCAGCGCAGTGAATGTACATACTGGCCCGTCGCTGCCAGACAACCGCGCGACAACGGAGCGCGCCCGCCAACGGTGGGCGCCAATGGTGCGGGGCTCAGCCCTGCCCATCGCGTAGTCGCGAAAAGATGCGTTGCGCAGATTTTCGCGTCTTCTCACTACTGGGTGCAGGGGTCACCCCTGCCCAGGGAGGTGCGGAACCCACGGTGGGTTCCGCATTCAATCGAGCGATTTGCTCTTCTCCAGCGCGCCGATTAGCCGCGATTAGCCGCCCGTGTGCCTTGATAGTGTCTTCGCTTGCCCACGGCCCGAATCCGGCGGCGACGGTCATGCGCGCTTTGCCGTTGGCAGACAGGGATCATGCCCAGCCCGCGCAAGCTTCGTTCCACCACGCCGAGCGCATGCTGGTGGACGATACCGACTTCGCGCAGCCGGAACTCGTGGTCCGGAAACTCCAGCCTGCCGGCCTTGCAGGCGTGCGAAAATGTATGCCGCCGGACGCCGAAGCAGCTCGGCCCGTAGAGTTCACTCAGCAGCCACAGCGAGATCTCGTCGAGACCTCGCATGCACCAGCCGATACATTGGTAATCGTCGATTGCGTTGGCCGCCACCGTGCACGCATCCGCCGGCAATTCGTCCGCCACCAACCGTCGCGTTTGTCCGCTATGCAGCAGCTCGCGCAGGCGGAAATAAAAGCGCAGAGCTTCCTCCGCTCTTCGGAAGCGGGTTTTCGTTTCATCACCCATGAGCACCCCTATTCCTGAATGTAAAATTATGCGACCCCGCGAAGCGTGTGGCCGGCGGGGGCTAACCCAGGCCCCTTTCGCATCTGCACGAACAGCGCAGCCATCCGAACGGGACGCGAAATTTACCCGCCCAACGCGGCGACGGCTCCAATCTGTGATTGCTCTAGCGCGTCGTCAGTCGCGCTGTCAACAGAAAGATTATGTTATCAGACATTTTGTTATCCGGAATGCCGCCCAAAACGCTCTAGCCGCGCTGATTGTAGCGGTTCATCGCGGCTTCGAGTCCATGCTCCGCGATCGCCTCGACCGCGCTCGCCGCACGCTCGAGCGTGGCCGTGAGCGCCTGCCTTTCGGCGGCGGTCATCGGCCGGAGCAGGTAGTCCTGGTCCGCTTCGTTCTCCGGCGGCCGGCCGATTCCTATTCTGACCCGAATGAAGTCCGTGGTTCCAAGCGACTCCGCAATTGAACGAACCCCGCGGTTGCCGGCATCGCCGCCCCCTTGTTTGATTCTGAGCCGGCCTGCTTCGAGGTCGAGTTCGTCATGCACCACGATCAGGTGCGCGGGATCGATTTTGAAATATCCGAGCAGCGCCGAAATACATTCGCCGCTGAGATTGTAAAACGTCTGCGGCTTGACCAGTATCGCCGGCTTTCCGGCCAGCCCGACCTCGGCGGTGACGCCTTTGAATCTGCGCCGGCTCGAGGCGGCGTCTTTCGCTTTTGCGATTCGATCGATCGTCATGAATCCGGCGTTGTGGCGCGCGCGCGAGTATTGCTCGCCGGGATTTCCCAGCCCGGCCACCACCCATTGAATCGAGATGCGCGATTCGGCTTCGGACTTCTTCCCGGAATGGCGGGACAGGCGGAAATTCCCGAACAGACGCTTGATCGCCGCCATCAAATTCAACCGGCTCACGTATCGATGCGGCGCTTCGATCGCAATTGCGGTGCGCGGACCAACGGCCCCAGCGCCTTGAACAGCGCGGCCATCTCGGCCGGAGTTCCAATCGAGATTCGGATCGCGTCCTGAAGCAACGGCGTCGCAAAATGCCGCACCAGGATTCCGGCCCGGCGCAGCCCTCGCGTGACCGGCGCCAGGTCGCGCCCCGCCATCCGCGCCAGCACGAAATTGGCCTGCGACGGCGGCACCACGAAGCCCAGCTTGCGCAGCCGCGCCTCGGTCAGAGCGCGCGTCCGAATTACTTTCGCGACATTGCGGCGCATCCAGCCCGAGTCGCGCAGCGCTTCGGCGCCCGCCGCCAGCGCGACCCGGCTCAAGTTGTACGAATCCTTGACCTTCAGCAGCGCGTCGATCACCGGCGGATGCGCAAAGCACAGGCCCAGCCGCATCCCGGCCAGCGAATACGACTTCGACAGCGTGCGCAGAACTACCACGTTGCGATAGCGCCGGAGCAGGCCGAGCGCATTCTCGTCGGCAAAGTCCGCGTATGCTTCGTCGATCACCAGCAATCTGCCGTCCAGCCGTCTTGCCAGCGCGCCCAGGCTGCGGGTGGGAGTTGAGGTGCCCGACGGCGAATTCGGATTGCACACCACCGTGAGATTGGCCCGCGCCTGGGCCAGCGCCTCGAGCGGCAGCTCGAAGTCGGCGCCGAGCGGGCAATGAACGATTCGCGCCTCCTGCACCAGCGCCAGCGTGTCGTACAGCGAATACGTCGGGACCGGATATGCAACAGTGTCGCCGCTGCCGAGCGTCGCGCGAAACACCATCGCCAGCAGTTCGTCCGAGCCGTTGCCCGCGACGATCATGCTTTGCGGTATCGAGTAGATTCGCGCGGCGCTCGCCACGAATTCATCGGCGCGCGGCGCCGGATACAGCCGCATCGCCGACCCCGCCATCGCTTTGGCAACCGCGCGGCGCACCCGCGGCGACGGCGGATACGGGTTTTCATTGGTGTTGAGCTTGATTAAGCGCTGGCCCGGGCGCGGCTGCTCGCCGGGCCGATACGCCGCCATCCTTTTGATCGATTCGCGAAACATGGATGAATTATGAATCGAGCGGCAGCCTGATTCGAGTACCGGTCCGCGACGAAAGGTAGCAAGCCTCGACCGCCTCCACCGCGCGCAGTCCGTCGTTCCCGTCGGGCGAGGCTTTAACCCGGCCTTGAATCGCACCCACGAAGTTTGCCGCCAGTTCCCGAAACGGAGCGAGCAGATCGCGCGGATCGAAGCGGCTCATCACCTCTTCGCGCGAGAACCCCGGCGCCGGACTGCCGTCGGCCCTCACAATCGCAACGTCCTGGCGTGGATAACCCGCCATCACCCTGCCCTCATCGCCGTAAATCTCGATCGCCGACAGCGCCGGCATGCTGCTCCAACTCGCCTCGACGACGCCGAGCGCACCCGACTTGAAATGCATAATCATCGCGCCCGTGTCCTCGACTTCGATCTGTTTGGCCAGGATGCCGACCTGTCCCGCCACCGAATCGACCTCGCCCATGATCCAGATTGCAAGATCGGCGACATGAACGCCAAGATCGAGCATTGCGCCGCCGCCCGCTTCCGAAGCCGTCGTGAACCACTTCTGTCCGGGCGCCCAGGACTCCGGTCCGCCATGCGCCAGGCGCGCGCGAATGAAATGGGGCCTGCCAATCGCCCCGCTCGCGACCGCGTCCTTGATCGCGCGCTCGATTCCGCCGTAGCGCCGCTGCATCGCGACCATCAGCACCCGCTGGGCCTTCGCCGCCGCATCGGCCATCGCGCGCGCGGCGCCGGCGGTCGGCGCCATCGGCTTTTCCACGAGCACGTGCGCGCCCGCGCTGAGCGCCTTCAGGGTAAATTCGCAATGCAAATGGTTCGGCGTGAAGATTCCGACCGCGTCGGGACGCTCGCGCGCCAGCATCTCGTCGAAATCGGAATAAACCTTCGGCCGGCTTGCGTCGCCCGGCCAAATCGCCCGTGCAACGCGCTCGGCCTTGTCGGCGGTGCGGCTCTGGATCGCGATGATTTGAGCGTCGGCGACACTCCGGAGCGCCGGAATATGCGCGCGTTCGGTAATCGCGCCGGCGCCCGCAATCGCAATCCTGATCATCGCGAACGCCGGCCAGGATCCGTTGCGCGTTTCCGCCGGCGCTGCTTCGCAGCCGCGCGCAGCGGGCCGGTCGATTCAAGCAGCCACTTGACGTATGGGGGCGAGCCCCGATCCGCATTCAACGCCAGGACTTCCGGCACCTCGTAGGTATGCAACTCGCGCACCCGCCGCTCCACTTTGATGTAAAGAGTCGCACGAGTCTTGATAATCAGCAGGTACTCGCGATCGTCCTCGACCGCGTCGCGCCACCTGTAAATGGATCGAACCGGTCCGACGACGTTGACGCAGGCCGCCAGCCTTTCGCCCACCAGCACGCGCGCGATGGAGACGGCCTGCTCCTCGCTGCCCGTGGTCACGAGCACCGCCTTCAGACGATGCGGCGTGCGAAGCGCCATCTCAGCCCCGCGCCTCGCGCGCCAGGCGTTTGCGCAACTCGCCGGACGTGCATCGATACTTGAACGCCTTGCGATCGTTCACGAACAGAACCGGCACTTCGACTCCGAAGCGAGCCTCGAGGCCGGGGTCGCCGTCGATCTCGATCCGCTGGAGACGCGCGTCGAATTTCGGAAGTTCGGCCGCAATCGTCGCTTCCATCTCGCGGCACAATCCGCATTCGCTTCGTGTGTAGAGAATCAGCTCGATCATGAATCGGCGGCCGTCGTGCCGCGCATCGGGGTACTCTAGCGATCGTGGCGCAGGACTCCAAGCTGCTTGAGAACGGCTTCGGTCGCGGGGCACGGCGACCCGCCCGCGCGGCGGCGCGCTCGCGCCAACAGGCGCAGATGCGCCGCCAACACCATCACGTCCGCCCATCGATCGACGTCATACCACGCCGGACCCAGCGCGTACCGGATGCCGGCGCGTTCGAGACGCTTCACGGTTGAATCGAACACCCCGCCGCTGCCCCATCGGATCGCGGTGAAGATCGGGGGCATCGCGCCGCGCACGCCGAGTGCGTAGTAGCCGCCATCGAGACTCGGCGCGAGCACGACGCGATTGCGGCGCAGTGCTTCGAGGCTGGCTGCGAGCAGCGGAATTGGCAGAGAAGGGGTATCGGTTCCTATCAGCAGCGCGCCGGGAAATGAAAAGGGTTCGAGCGCCCGCGCCATCCGCTTGCCCAACGACCCGTCTCCCTGATCGATCAGTTCGGCGCCGAATCGGCGCGCGAGCCGCCGGAAGTATTTGCTGCGCTCGGCGCCATCCGCCGCACTCGCCGCGATAATGATCCGGGAGGGGCCGATCGAGACTGCTTTGGCGAGCGCGTCGCGAATGAACGCGTCGGACAATGCTGCCGCGGCTGCGGCCGTCATTGCTCCGATCAAGCGGGTCTTGTTCCGATGCGCGACGGGCTCGCGGCAAAATACGATCAGCGCTGGCCGCGACGGGCTCACTTGATCGTGTTCGGACGAATGATGTTTATCGGCATCCCGAGGGTTTTCTTGACGAACTCCGTCACCGATGTGATTGGCTTCGGCGTGATCGACGGGTCTCTCACCGGGCCGCTCACGTGGAAGTACGCCGCGACCAGTTTACCTGTGCCCGTACCGATGCGTTCTCCGATCAGTGGAATATGGTTCAACACCCAGTCCACCGTGTCGAACGGAAACATGCCGACCTGCATGTCGAGCGCGCCCGTGCCGAACTGAACGCTCCCGTTCGCCGTGATATCCATCACGGGACCCTGCAGCGCGAAATTATCCGTGTAGAAGAGCCCGCTCTTGCCCTTGAAATCGGTGATGATCGTTTTGAACGGGACGCCATTGACACGCGGGTCAGGAATCTGCGCGCTCAGCCAATTCTTGATGTCGATAAAACTGAGCAGGCGCGAAAGCAGCGTAAACTTGTTGAGGGTTCCGTCCCTGACCGTCACCGACATGTCGCCGGCAAGAGTTTCGAAGAAGTTTGTGTCGGTGTTGGCCCACAGATCGATGCCGAGAAAAAGATGGCCCAGCAATGGCGACTGCTTGTTCTTGCCGCTCAGCATGAAGAGCGGCGCAGGGTCCATGTCGGTGGCGCTGCCCGTCATGTGGATCCAGTTGTCCGGAGCACGGCCGGTAAGATCGAGTTTCATCTTCCCGCGATAGGCGGTCGCGCTCATGTTATAAACGCGCCAATCGCCGGCCGGGGAGCGCGTAAAATCGGTCTTGAGGTCGGTCATCTGAAAGGCGGCGAGATTTCCCGCCCGCGCTTCGATATGCCCGCTGCAAGGAACCTCAAAATGGATCGGCGGCGTGGCCGGCGACCACGGCATCCGCACGAAGTTCATCACCTCGAGATCGAGTTTCTGCACGGTAGCGTCGATGCGAATCGACGGATGCGTGTAGTCGGGTACGGTGATGCGGAAATTGATCGCCTGGTCCTCGAGCTTCGAGCCCGGCATCGACAAGATGAGCTGCTTGTGAAGCATCGCGAGCGTCGCACCTTGAACCATGATTGGCGAACGCAGGAAGTTGAATTTCACGCCGCCCTTTGCGAGCGTCAGCTTGCCCTCGGGCCTCATGGCGCCGGGATCGTCGGGATCGCTGTTGACAACGACCCTGCCGCCAATCGGCCCGCTCACCGCGAAGTCGGACGGATCGACCAGCAGCGCCAGCCACGTCTCCGACGGGAAATCATGAAGTCCCAGCGTCAGATCATGCACGGCGATGCCCTGCTTTGCGAAATTCACGGCGCCGTCCAGCGTCGCATCGCCGCCGGTCGCCGCCAGCATCAGATGGTCGAACTTGATTGCATCCGGGTTGATGGTGACGGTGCCGCTTGAAACCTTGAGCGGTCCGGGCGAGCCCTTGATAGTGAGAACGGCGCCTAATGCGTCGGCGCGGACCTGATAGTCTTTGGGCGCAGCCATGGTCGTCGCGCTCAGCTTCCCGGATGCGGTAGCAACCATTTCGACGCGGCCGCTCAAGATGTTCGAGACGATCGCGTTCCTTCAGTTGAAATAAATCGAGCGACCTGGCGATGGCCGGATAGAGTTCACCGAGGTCTGCGTCAACGTTCACGCTGGTCTTATAGTCCGCACCCTCGATTCCGTTGCCGAGATTGGCGTTGGCGGAGAGGTCGTGCAGCGCAGAGTGTCCAAACTTCGCGGTGCCTTGCGAGATCGTGAGCAAGCCTTTCGAGTAAGCAAGCTGGGCACTCAGATTTTCGACCGGCGGCAGCTTCGTATCCGTTGGAATTGTGAAACCGAGGTTCTCGATGGTCCCGGTGACCACCAGATTCTTGCGAATCGCATCGAGCGGCGCCGTCTCAATCTCGTTGAGGGCGGCATTGAGCGTCGCGTCGCCGACGGTGACCTTGCCGGGTCTGAGCCGGTTGACCATATCCACGAGCGTCGGCAGGCAGATGGCGGACCGACAGCAGTTGCTGCTTGAGCGCAGCCGCGTCGAAATTAAATCCGCCGACGTGGACTCCCAGTTCCGGCTTCTCGCTTTGAGGACCCAGCAGCTCGGTATTGCCGGAAAGCACCGCCGTGTTGACCCGGCGCAAAACGATCTGCGTGACGGCATACTTGCCGCCGGTAATGTCGAAGCCGGCATGCAGTGAGTAGTCGCCCAGATCGACTGGCGCGGCGAGCCGCTGGCTCTTGAGCAGCAGCTTCTGCGCGCCCGCATCGGTCTCGCCGGTCATCGAACCATCGTCGTGAAGTGAGAACTTGAGGCTGCCCTGTATCGCGCCGGCCAATCCGAAACCCTCCGCCTCGATTCCGTCCAGCGGTACGTCCCAGGTCCACAACTGCCCATGCGCAAATTCGCCGGGGTGCAAATTTTTCCCGGCGCCAAGAGCGATCTTCCCGCTTATCTGCGCTCCGGAAACGGGCGATCCAAGTACCGAGCCGCTGAACCTGAGCAGCCATAGGGAAGGCTCCCGGTGGGTGCGGTATGCGACGATTCCAACATGGTTGACAAGCTCGGCGCCGTCGGCGTAGCGCACCGTGGCGTCGATCGTATCGACCCGCCACGCGATCCGCGCCAGCGCGTGCAGCACGTCTTGCAGCGCGCTTATGGTTTGCGCCCCTGGACGCGGCATGGGAACCGCGGCGGCGTCGGCGGAGGCTACCGGCAGCGTGATTTCCGGACTGGTCGCGGTCAGCCGATAGAGCGGAAGCCCGCTCCTGACGAATATCGAATGGTACGAGACCAGCGTGCGGATCGACTTCAGCTTGACGATCTCATGCCCGTTGGCGATGACCTGCGGCTGGTCGAGGACGACTATCAGGTGAGTGCCGAGATGAACGGAGCTGGCGCGCGGAATGATATCGACGCCGGTGCGGTTGCGGACCGAGGCCAGAACGTAAGCGACGATGCGCGACTGATTGAATGCGATCAGCACCGCCGAAGCGCCGAGTATCACTGCCACGATGAGCGCGCAAAGCGCGGCGATTCGGACCAGTCTCATGATTACTGTGATACGATCCGCACGTCCGCTGTGGCGCCGTCGGCCTGGCTCACCAAGCGCTCAGTTGCTGTCGGCCATCTCCGCCGCCGGCGGCGTGTCGATGTATCCCGCACGATGCTTGTTCCGGAGCGCCGTCTTGAGCACGCGGTTGCGCAGCCGCACCGACTTCGGCGTGACCTCGACCAGCTCTTCCTCGTCGATCCATTCCAGCGCCGTGTCCAGCGTCGGAATGCGCGGCGGCGAGAGCCGAATCGCTTCATCGTGGCCCGACGCGCGCATGTTGCTGAGCTTTTTTTCACGGCACGCGTTGACCGGCAAGTTTATCTCACGGGCATACTCGCCGACGATCATCCCTTCGTAAACCGGCTCGCCCGGTCCGACGAAGAATATCCCGCGCTCCTGCAAATGGAAGATCGCGTAAGCCGTGGTGACGCCCTCGCGATCGGAAATCATCGCCCCGTTGGCGCGCGAACGAATCGTTCCCGACCACGGCGCGTAGCCGTTGAACAGCGTGTTCATCAAGCCGTTGCCGCGGGTATTTTCGAGAAACCGGCCGCGAAAGCCGATCAGGCCGCGCGCGGGAATGTCGTACTCCAGGCGTACGCGGCTGCTCGCATGGGTAACCATCGTGCGCATCTTGCCCTTGCGCGCCGACAGCATCTGCGTGACCACGCCGATACATTCCGCCGGGATGTCGATCACCAGCATCTCCATCGGCTCGAGAATCTCACCGCCGGTCTGCTTGGTGATGACGGTGGGCTTCGAGACCTGCATCTCGTAGCCTTCGCGGCGCATGGTCTCGACGATCACCGCGAGCTGCAATTCGCCGCGGCCCATCACGCGCCAGGCGTCAGGCGTCAGTTGCTCGACGCGAGCGCTCACGTTGCGCCGCGCTTCGAATTCGATTCGTTCGCCCAGCTTGCGCGAGGTGACAAAATCTCCTTCGCGGCCCGCCCATGGCGAATTGTTCACCGAGAAAGTCATCGCCACCGTCGGCTCGTCGATGCGAATCGGCGGCAGCGGACGCGGGCTCTCGAGGTCGGCGATCGTTTCGCCGATCGCGATGTCCTCGACGCCCGCCACGATCACTATCTCGCCCGCGCTGGCGGTTTCGCGTTCGACGCGCGTGAGCCCCTCCCATCCGTAGATGTGGGCGACCTTGCAGACCGCGGTCTTGCCGTCGCGACGGCACAGCGAATAGTTCTGCGACGCCGTCATCGAGCCGGCGATGATTCTGCCGACCGCGAGGCGGCCGACGTAATCGTCGTAGTCGATGTTATTGACCTGGAACTGCAGCGTCGCTTCGGGATCGACTTCGGGACCGGGCAGGTGCGCGACGATCGCGTCGAACAGCGGCACCAGGTTTTCGCTCGGGACTGTCGAGCCTGAGCGATGCGGTGCCGGCGCGCGCCTGCGTATAGAGCACCGGAAAATCGAGCAGGCTTTCGTTCGCGCCGAGGTCGATGAACAGATCGTAAACCTCGTCGAGAACCTCGGGCGCGCGCGCGTCGGCGCGATCGATCTTGTTGATGCAGAGTATCGCGGGCAGGTTCGACTCCAGCGCCTTCTTGAGCACGAAGCGCGTCTGCGGCAGCGGCCCCTCGCACGCATCGACCAGCAGCAACACGCCGTCCACCATCGACAGCGTGCGCTCGACCTCGCCGCCGAAATCCGAGTGGCCCGGAGTATCGACGATGTTGATGCGGGTTTCACCCCACAGGATCGAGGTGTTCTTGGCCATGATCGTGATGCCGCGTTCGCGCTCGAGCGCGTTGGAATCCATCACGCGATCGATCACCTGCTCGTTGGCGCGGAAAACGCCCGACTGCCGCAGCATCGCATCGACCAAAGTGGTTTTACCGTGATCGACGTGAGCGACGATTGCCAAATTTCTTATGTCTGAACGTCTCATTTTGCGCCGGATGCTAAAGCGCGGCCGAGCCGCATGGGTTCGCCCGCGTGTGGACTGTATTGTACCTGTCGCTGGGCGCAGAGTAAACGCAGGCGCGGCGAAAGGTGGTATCCTAATTCGAATCGTCTGCCTTTCGGTAGTTGGGGTAGAGCCGGAACCCCGCCAGCCGAAAGTGCGGAAAAGAAGAATAGAATTTCTCTGCGCCGTCGGTAACGAGATCTATTCGTAGGCCGCCAGCTTCGCGCAACGCAAACACGATAAGTTCCCGGGCGATGCCGCGTCGTCGGTAAGCTAAATCCACTGCGATTAGTGACAGGTGCGCTTGAATTTCACCGTCACTTAGTAGTTGTGCGAAGCCGATAACCGCTTCGCCTTCAACAGCGACAATTGTCGTGACTCCCGGTGCGGTCAGTGCCCGATTAGCCCGTGCACCGTCTTCAGGAAAAGACGGCCAGTTCTCTTGCTCGCATAGGCGCAGCACGCCCGGCAAATCGGAAAGTAAGAAACGTCGAAATTCCATATTGGTCTCTC
Organism: uncultured delta proteobacterium; assembly: GCA_963813785.1. GTDB lineage: Bacteria > Desulfobacterota > Binatia > Binatales > Binataceae > Binatus. Next base: position 544,541 of record CAWFAJ010000012.1, read on the forward strand.
GCCGCGTGAGCCAAGGAGTTTCAAATTAGGACGCTACCCGGCAAAACATTCCCGTAACGCGCGCGCTACGGCGATGGCGCGGGCGTGCCGAGGTGCTGGTTGTGCTGGAGCTTCTGGAGCAGTTGCTCGATGTTTTTGATTTCGGTAACGCGCCAAGCGCCGTCCTCACCGCGCGCCAGGTGGATTTCCCACTCCTGCCCCTTGTCGTCCTTGAAGTCGGTGAACGCGGTGTCGCCGTTTCGATGCAAGAGCACAAGCGAGGCCGCCACAGCCGCGCCGGGCATCTGCACCTCGCGCGCACCGTCATCGACTTTCTTGACCGCCCACGCGCGCGTTATCTGCGCCATCGGCTTGGCAAGAAGATCGATCGCCGCGTTACCGATCATCGCGCTTAGCGGGTCGCTCGCGCCCTGCTTGCGCACCATCTCGTAGCCCGCGTGCTTCACGACGCTATCAAAATCGACGAATCGGGAAGCGCCGTCGCCGTCGCGCGCGTCGATGGCCTGCTTCATCCGGAGCACGGCCCAGCTCGGTGTCTGCGGCAGGTAAAACACCGCCCAGCCGGCGACTGCGGCAACGATCAGAACCGCGGTGAAGTGGCGCAATACGAATCGAAACATCGCCTCTATCCTTTGACACCACCCGGCACGCGGCCTGCCTGGTTCAGCGCGGCGAAAGCAGGCTGGCGGCGGCCTTGTCGAGCAGCCAAATGACCTCGCCGTCTTGTGGCGCAACGATCTGCGCGGGGAACTTGTCCGGGTCGCGCGGACCTTCCAGGATATCTCTCACCGCCGCCGCCTTGCTCTGCCCCGCCACCAGGAACATCACGCGCTGCGCATTGTTGATCACCGGCGGCGTGATCGTGAGGCGACGCCGCGGCTCGGCGTCAACCTCCACGGCGACCACCAGGCGCTGCGTTTCGTGAATCGCAGAGCCGCCCGGAAACAGCGATGCAGTGTGGCGGTTGTCGCCAAGCCCCAGCATCACGAGGTCGAAGCGCGGGAATTCACCGTCGCCAAGGCCGAAGCGTTTTCGCAATTCATCTTCGTAAGCGGCAGCCGCCGACGCCGGCGGGTCTTCGCCGCGCATCCGATGCACCTGGTCCGGCCGTAGCGCGAGCTTGCTCAGCATCATGCGATTCGCCATCGCGTAATTGCTCTCGGCGTGATCTGGCGGTACGCATCGTTCGTCGCCCCAGAAAAATTGCACTTCCTTCCAATCGACGCTCAGATGGAACCGCGTCGCAAGCAGATCGTAGGTGGCGGCGGGCGTCGAGCCGCCCGAGAGACAGAGCGTGAACTCGCCGTGAGTGCAAATCGCCTCGCCGGTGATGTGCGCCGTTTCTTCGGCGGCGCGGACGTAGAGTTCCTGCGCGTCGTTTAGAATGATCAATTTCGGTTGAGGCATACCAGTCCGTCCGGCAATGGAGTCGAGAACGCAAAGTTAGCCGATGACGCCCGGTCCGCGCCAGATCGTGCTGTCTTGCCCGCTAGCGCTCGAGCAATTTCAGCGCGCGCGCGACGACGTTGTCCACGCTGAAGCCAAAATGCTTCATCACCTCTTCGTACTTGCCCGACGCGCCGTAAGTCGTCATCCCGATAATGTCGCCGTCGAGTCCGACCCATCGGTACCATGACATCGGCGCGCCCGCTTCGACCGCGAGCCGGCGGCGCACGCTCGGCGGCAGGACCGAGTCGCGATAGGCCTGGTCCTGCTTCTCGAAGATATTCTCGCTGGGCATGCTTACCACCCGGACCGACCTGCCCTGCTCTTCCAGCTTCGCTTTCGCGTCGACCACCAGCGACAGTTCCGACCCCGACCCAATCAGAATGATTTCCGGCGGCCGTCCCGCGCTCTCGGTCAGCACGTACGCGCCGCGCCGGACGCCGCTGGCGGGCGCCATCTTCGTGCGATCGAGCGTCGGAACCTTCTGGCGCGAGAGCGCGAGCAGCACCGGGCCATGGGTGTGAGTCATGGCGGTGCGCCAGGCCTCGACCGCCTCGTTCGCATCGCCGGGGCGAATCACGGTGAGATGGGGAATCGCGCGCAGCGACGACAGATGCTCGATTGGTTCATGAGTCGGGCCGTCCTCGCCCACGCCGATTGAATCATGGGTGAAGACGAACACCACCTGGAGTTCCATCAACGCCGCCAGCCGAATCGACGGCCGTGCGTAGTCGGTGAAGCACAGGAAGCTCGAGCCATAGGGGATGAAACCGCCGTGCAGCGCGAGACCGTTGAGAATCGCGCACATGCCGTGCTCGCGAATTCCGAAATGCGGATTGCGGCCCTCGAAATGCCCGCGCTCGAAGTCGCCGCCATCCTTGACGTCGGTGAAGGTGGACTCGTTCAAGTCGGCGGAGCCGCCGAACAGGTTCCAGACTTTTTTCCCGATCGCCGCCTCGGCCTGCGAGGCTGACACCCGGGTTGCGAGAGAATCCTTGGGCGTGAAGACCGGCAGCTCGGCGTCCCATCCGGCCGGCAGATCCTTCGCCAGCGCCGCCTGGAATTCGGCGGCCTCGGCGGAATTTTTTTTGGAGTATGCCGCGAACTTCGCGTTCCACGCGTGCTCCAGGTCTTCGCCACGCTCGACGCATTCGTGGAAATGCGCCAGCACGTCGTCGGCAACGAAGAATGGCGGCTCGGTCGGATATCCGTAGAATTCCTTGGTCAGCTTCACCTCTTCGACGCCGAGCGGATTGCTGTGCGCCGCCGAGGTCCCCTGTTTATGCGGGCTGCCGTAACCGATGATCGAGCGGACCCGAATCAGCGACGGCCGGCTCGTCTCCTTGATTCCATTTTCAATCGCCTTCGACAGCGCCGCCAGATCGTTCGCATCCGCGACGACCTGCGTATGCCATTTGTAAGCGTCGAAGCGTTTGCACACGTCCTCGTCAAAGCTGAGCTCGGTGTGCCCGTCGATGGTCACGTGGTTGTCGTCGTAGATATATATGATGTTGCCCAGCCCGAGATGACCGGCGATCGACGCCGCCTCGCTGGCGACACCTTCCATCAAGTCGCCATCGCTGCAAATGCCGAAGATGCGATGATCGAACAGCCCCGATTTGTCGCGCTCGAAGCGTGCTTCGAGATGCTTCGCCGCCATCGCCATCCCAACCCCGTTGCCGAAGCCCTGGCCGAGCGGGCCGGTGGTGGTCTCGACGCCTTCGCTCACGCCGTACTCGGGATGTCCCGGCGTTTTGCTGCCGAGTTGGCGAAATTGCTTGAGGTCGTCGAGCGAAAGGTCGTAGCCGGTGAGATAGAGCAGGCTGTAGAGGAGCATCGAGCCGTGGCCGGCCGACAGCACAAAACGATCGCGCCCGTACCACTCTGGATTCTTCGGGTTGTGGCGCATGAACCGCGTGTAGAGCAGATAGCCGGCCGGCGCCATTGCCATCGGCAATCCGCAGTGGCCTGAGTTGGCCTTCTGGACCGCGTCGATCGTCAGCACGCGAATCGCGTTGATGCAGGTTTGGTCCAGGCCGGACACTTTCACTCTGGTTTGCGCTGCAGTCGCCAAGATGTCACCACGCGTGGTTTGGGGCGGTCATCGAATCCGCCGGTTTTAGTCATTCACTTTTTTACTTTAGTGGCGGAGGTTGTCAAATCCGCCTGCGGGACGCGCGCGCACGCCATTTCCGCGGTCGCGGTCACCAATCTTTTTTGTCGTCGTCCTTGGTGTCGCCGGCTTTGCGGCGCATCACGTCCACGACGGTTTTCGCGTCACCCTTGTCGCCGGCGCCGAGCGCGGCGGTGAATCGTTCCGCGATAAACCGCATCATCGCGCCCTCTTCCGGATCGAGCGTGCTGCCGAGATTAGCCAGCCGTTCCATCGCGGTACGAATCGCGGCGATCGAGCCGGCCATATCGCCGCGCTCACGGCATGCGAGCGCGTCGCGCAGCCCCTCGCGCACCCCGGCAATCGCAGGCCGCGCGCGCTCGCCGATCACAATCTCGAGTTCGCCGAGATTTTGCGCGAGTTTGGTGAACGGATCGTCTGCGGGATTGCTGGGCGGCACCGCTGGATTGTTTCATCGGTTCAAGTTTGGATGCAAGTCCGGCGCATCGCGGCAAACGCAATCGCTACCAGCGGGCGAGCGCGGATTCTCGACCGGCGCTGTCTTTTGGTAGATTATTAGGGACCACTTGCGCTAGGGGCCGAGCTAGATATAGGCATCGTCATTTCGAGGGGTCGAAACTGAAGTTCCGGATTATAAAAGCCGGTTAATCAGAGCGGTTCGAGAAGTTCAGCCATCAGGGGGAGCGCCGCGTCGATGAACGAATCTCGGGCTTTTGGCAAAATCAGGATTCTGCTAATCGCAATCGCCTTGGTCGGCGCTGCCTGCTCGCATAAGCAACTCGTTGCTGGTGGCCCGGCTCCAGGTGCGGGTTCGGAATTTACCGCCGAATCGGAACAACCCGCACCTGAAATTCCGCCTCAGGCTGGAAATTCAGAACAGAACCTCGATGCCCAGTTGAAACGGAGAGGGCTTGATGTTGCGTTGGTGGTCCCGCGCTCCGGCGGGTCTCTCGCCACGCTCAAGGATATGAAGGCGAAGCTCGCGCAATTGGTCGAGAGCATTCATCGTTTAGTTCCAATCGCCCGCGTGGGAATCGTGGTCTATGATGTGGAACCGGACAAAGTCGCTACTGTGGCGCTGACCAATTCAAGGCCGGTTATGGTCAATTCTCTTGCCGCAATCGAACCGCGGCGCTCGGCATTGGCGAATGAGGACGTTCCCGGGGCGTTGCGCGCGGCGGTTGGCGCGATGGACTGGAACCCCAACGCAAAGCGGGTGATCGTCCTGGTCGCGGACACATCGATTCGGCCGAAAGAGCTTACAGACATGGTTGAGATTGCGCGGAAATTCCACGCGGACGGTGGAATAGTCAATATCGTGGATGCTCTGCCGGGCTCGAAGTCGGAGCCGCAGTCCAGCAAGACGACGCATGAGGCGTTGCGCACGATTGCGGCGGCGGGTGGAGGATCAGTGAAATCCCTAAGGAAGGAGACGCCTGCCCCGAAGAAGCTTCCTGTTTGGTCCTATGGTCCCATTGCGGATCGCGCCTGATAGGTGCTGTTGCAGGGACGCGATTCGCCGCTGCGGCCATATCAATCGATCTCGCTTGAACTACCATTCAGTGCTTAGGCGCGAGCGCGGATTCTCGACCGGCGCTCGTCTTTTGGTAGATTATTAAGTCGTGAACTCGATGGAGGATGAGGGCGTCTAATGAGACCGATGCTTGAGCGCCGCGTGGTGGTCACCGGAGTAGGACTGGTGACTCCGCTCGGAGTGGGAGTGGACAAGAACTGGGAAGCCCTGATGGCGGGGCGGTCCGGTATTGGGCCAATTACGCGCTTCGACGCCTCGGGATTTCCCGCCCGGATCGCTGGCGAGGTGAAGGATTTCAATCCGGAAGACTGGATCGAAAAGCGCGACGTCAAAAAAATGGATCCCTTTATCCAGTATGCCGTCGCGTCGGCCGAGCAGGCGATGCGCCAGTCGGGGTTCAAGATCACCGAAGACAACGCCGATCAGGTCGGCGTGTTGATCGGCGTCGGCATCGGCGGCCTGTGCACCATCGAGGAGTACCACAAGGTCTTCATGGAGACCGGGCTGCGTCACATCACGCCGTTCTTCATCCCCAAGCTGATCGGCAACCTGGCGCCGGGCCAAATCTCGATTCGCTACGGAGCGCGCGGCGCGAACTTTACGACCACCAGCGCCTGCGCGTCGGGCAGCCATGCGATCGGCGAGGCGTACCGGATGATCAGGCTCGGCTACCTCGACGCCGCGATCACGGGCGGCTCGGAGGCGGCAATCACCTCGCTGGGGGTGGGAGGATTCGCCGCGATGCGCGCGCTTTCGACCCACAACGAAGCGCCGGAGAAGGCCAGCCGTCCATTCGACAAGGAGCGCGACGGATTCGTGATGGCGGAGGGATCGGCGGCGCTGATCCTCGAGGAACGCGACGCCGCCATCGCGCGCGGCGCCAGGATCATTGCCGAGATCTGCGGTTACGCCGCCAACAGCGACGCCTACCACATCACCTCCCCGGCGCCCGAGGGACGCGGCGCGGCCAAGTGTATGCGGATGTGCCTCGAAGACAGCGATCTCGATCCCAACGAGGTCGATTATATCAACGCGCATGGCACTTCGACCGAGCAAGGCGATATCGCCGAGACTCAAGCGGTAAAGCGCGTCTTCGGCGAGCGCGCCGCCAAAGTTGCGATTAGTTCGACCAAGTCGATGACCGGGCACACGCTCGGCGCAGCCGGCGCAATCGAGTCGGTGTACACGGTCCTCGCCATCGATCGCGCGATGATGCCGCCGACCATCAACCAGGAATTTCCCGACCCCGAATGCGACCTCGACTACGTGCCCAACAAGGCGCGCCCCGCCAAAATTCGGATCGCGCTCAACAATTCATTCGGCTTCGGCGGCACCAACACGACGCTGGCCTTCAGGCCCGCCGGCGAGAGCTGATCGGTTCATCATGGGTTCAAGAATTGTCGCCACCGGACGGGCCGTCCCGCGCACCGCTCTGACCAACAAGGATCTCGAGCGGTACATGGACACCTCCGACCAATGGATACGGTCGCGCACCGGAATCGGCAGCCGCTACGCGATGCGCCAGGGCGAGTCGCTGGCGGATATTGCCACCGGCGCCAGCCGCACCGCGCTCGAGCGGGCGGGAATCAAGCCCGGCGAGCTCGACGCGATCATCGTCGGCACGGTTTCCTCGGAGTACGCGTTTCCGTCGCTGGCGTGCCAGATTCAGAACGGCTTGGGCATCTCGTCGATACCGGCCTTCGACGTCGCCGCCGCCTGCTCCGGCTTTGTGTACGCGCTTCAAGTCGCAGATGCACAGATGCGCGCCGGCGACTTCAAGCGCGTGCTGGTGGTCGGGGCCGACGCGCTCTCGACGATGGTGGATTGGAGCGATCGCCGGACCGCGGTGCTGTTTGGCGACGGCGCGGGCGCGTGCGTGATGGTCACCGAGGCGGGAAATCGCGGAGTGCTGTCGAGCCTGCTGCGCTCCGCCGGCGAGCATTGGAACCTGCTCTCGGTGCGCGCCACTGGAACCCGCAGCACGATTGATTCTGAAGTGCGGCGCTGCGCCGGTGACGCGATTCAGATGAAAGGCCCCGAGCTTTTCAAAATAGCCGTCCGCAGCATGGAAGAAATCAGCCGGCTGGTGGCCGAGCGCGCCGGCGTCAAGCTCGAAGAAATCGACCTGTTCGTGCCGCATCAGGCCAACATGCGAATTATTTCCGCGGTCGCCGAGCGCCTCGGGCTGCCGGCGGAAAAAGTTTTCACCAACATCGATCGTTACGGCAACACCTCAGCCGCGTCCGTGCCGATCGCACTCGACGAGGCTCTCGAGCAGGGGCGAATTCACGACGGCAATATCGTGATGCTGAACGCATGCGGCGGCGGCCTCACCTGGGGAGCCAACCTGATCCGCTGGTAACTTCTGGCCGGCTCCGCTTCCCTCAAATGCTAAACGAAATCCTCGCACGACGCGTGCTGATCGTGCTCGGCAAGGGCGGTGTCGGCAAAACTACCGTGAGCGCCGCGCTCGCCAAGCTCGCGGCAATGTCGGACGCGCCTGCGCTGATTATGGAATGCGACGCGCGTGCGCCGCTGGCCGCGACGTTTGGCGTCGCGCCGTCGTTCGTGCCCACGGATGTCGCGCCGAATCTCGCGCTGATGACGCTCGACGGGCGCGCCGCGCTCGAGGAATATCTGCGGCTGGTGGTGCCGGGCCGGATGCTGCTGAAGGCGGTGTTCGCCAGCCGCCTCTATCAATTTTTCGTTCAAGCGGCGCCCGGGTTGCGCGAACTGATGATGCTCGGAAAGATTTACCATGAAGCCGCGCGGACCGACCTCAAGCTGCCCGGCCGCCGCATTATAGTCGTCGATGCGCCCGCCAGCGGCCAGGCGATGAGCCTGCTCAAGATGCCGACTGCCACGCGCTCGACCTTCGGCGACAGCGTGGTTGGCAAGGAAGCCGGCAACATTTCGCGGATGATGCGTGACCGGCGCGGTAGTGCAATCATCCAGGTCACGACCGCGGACAGTCTTTCGATTTCGGAGACTATCGAGACTCACGCCAGCTTGAGCCGCATTCATCTCGCCCCGGCGGCCGTGCTTTTTAATCGAATGCCGCGCTCCGGATTCGACGCCGATGACATATCGGCGCTGACCAACCGCCGCGGACCCCATCTGCGCAAGAAAGACCTCGAGCATCTCGGCGAGCTGGCCGCGTCGGAGCTCAGTCGCGTGGCGGAGGCGCGCAAGGCGATCGCAAAAATCCGCGCCGAGACCGGCGGTCCGGTGCTCGAGATCGGCGAGCATGGCGGTCTCTCGGGAATCGATCTCATCGATCGCATCGCCGCCGAGCTTGCGCTTGCCCGGGATCATGAAAATGAAACCGCGGCCCGCGCGATGCATCGGCACTGACTGCGGGCCGTCGGATAGCGGCTGGAATCGCAACGCTTCGACAACTAACCTTGAGTCGATGCCCGACAGCGGAAAAAAAGCTCGCCCCAAGGCCCGTGAACCATGGATCATCCGCACCTACGCGGGCTTCGGCGACGCGCGCCAGGCCAACGAGCGCTTCCTGGCAAACTTGAAGCAGGGCCAGCGCGGGCTTTCCATCGCGTTCGATCTGCCCACCCAAAACGGCTACGACCCCGACGCCCCGGTCGCGCGCGGCGAAGTCGGCGAGGCGGGCGTCTCGATTTGCCACTGGAACGACATGGAGCGGCTGTTCGAGGGAATCCCGCTTCAGTCGATCAACACCTCGATGACGATCAATGCGACCGCGCCGTTCATCCTGGCGCTTTACCTGGTCGTCGCGGAAAAGCACGGCGTGCCGTGGACTGAACTGCGCGGCACGACTCAGAACGATCTGCTCAAGGAATTCGTCGCGCGCGGCACCTCGATTTTTCACCCTGAATTATCGTTTCGCCTCTCCACCGAGTTGATTCGATTCACCGTCGAGCGCGTGCCCGACTGGAATCCGATCAACTGTTGCGGCTACCACTACATGGAGAGCGGCGCCGGTCCGGCCGAGGAAATCGGCTACGCCTTCGGCAACGCGCTGCTGATTCTCGACGCGATCCGCCCCAAGCTCGACGCGGCCGCGTTCGAGCAGACCGTCCGCCGCATTTCATTTTTCATCAACAGCGGCATCGAGCTGGTCCCCGAGATCTGCAAGGTTCGCGCGTACTTCAAACTATGGCGGGAGCTTTGCTCTTCCGAGTACGGCGTCGATAACGTCGCCTTTCGCGCCGGATGCCAGGTGCGCTCGCTCACGCTCACCGAACCGCAGCCCGAAGTTAATATCATCCGCATTGCGTACGAGGCGCTCCCGGTCGTCATCTCGGCCGACGCGCGGGTCAACGCACTCCAGTTGCCGGGCTTCCGCGAGGCGCTCGCCCTGCCCGACCAATCTGAGCAGACGCTCAGCTTGCGCACCCAGCAGGTCCTGATGCACGAGACGGGTCTGGCGGGCTATGGAGATATTTTCGAGGGCAGCAAAGTTATCGAGAAGCTTACCGGCGAGACCGCCGCGCGCGCGCGCGAAATCGCGATCCGGCTGCGCGAGGCCGGCTACTCGCGCGCCATTTCAATAGTCAGCGGCGAACTGACGCGTCAGCTTGCGGAGCGTTACCGGAAAGTCGACTCGGGCGAGATCGTGCAAATCGGCGTCAACGCATTCACCGGCGAGGTCGGACTCACGCCCTGGCCCAGGCACAGTGCGGATCACGCGGCGGATGCGAGCAAGGAAAAAGAACGCATCGAGGCGATAAAAAAATGGCGCGCGGCGCGCGACCAGGCCGCCGTGTCGAAAGCCCGCGAGGCGCTCGAACGCGCCGCCGCAAATAACAGCGACAGCGACCGCGGACTCATCGAGGCGACCATCGAGCTCGCCCGCGCCGGCGGCACCGTCGGCGAATGGACCGATTCGCTGGTGCGCGTCAGCCGCGGCCGCTACACCCCGCCGATTCTCGAAACCAGCGTCAGCGTCGGCGCGCTCAACGTGCCGGTCGCGGCATCGACCCGCAATAATTCGCATCGCGCTCGGCAAGGCCGGCCTCGACGGGCATATCAACGCGATCAAGCTGCTCGCCCACGCCTGCATGCAAGCCGGGATGGAAGTAGTCCTCGCGGGTTTCAAGCAGACGCCGGAGCAGATGGTGGCCACCGCGCTCGAGGAAGACGTCGACGTGCTCGCCATCTCGAGCCTCGCAGGCGCCCACATGTCCATCGCGCGCGAGACAATCGATCTGCTGAAAAATCGCGGCGCCGCCGACGTGTCACTCGTGATGGGCGGAATCATTCCCGAAGCCGACCGCACCGCTCTGCTCGGGCTTGGCGTCAAGGCGGTCTTCACGCCCAAGGACTCCAACCTCGGCGAGATCGTCGGCCGTATCATCGCGATCGCGGGCCGGGAAAGGTGAAAGGGTGAAAAAGGCATGAAGATTTTGAGAGTTGGACGCTACGTTTCGATCGCCGCGGCGATTGCGATACTGCTCGCACGCCCCGCCTTTGCGGCAGAGGCGCGGCCGTGGCTATGCCGCGACAAGCCGGTATTCTCGTCCGATCGCGCGATGGAATATCAGGTGACTGCGCGGCCCGGGCGGCAATGGCGGATTTTCTTCATGCAGTACTCGCCCGACGCGGCGCATGACGGATTCGATATCGTCACCTCGCGCGATATCGCGGTGCGCGGCGATCCGATCGCCGGGAATCTCGCGGCGGGTAGATATTTCGCGGTCGCTCTTTACCGGGGATCGGGTGGCCATTGGATCTGTCCCGATTACACGCACGATGACCGCGATCCGAAACTAGGCGAACTGAGCAACCTCTGCTACGGCGAAGACGGCCCCCCCTGCCTGGTCAAGCTACAAGTAAAACCGGACCACCACCTGGCTCTTCCCCCCACCCGCTAGGGAGTTATAAGTATATGCGCCACCGCAGCCTGCTACTTCGCAGAACACTCGGATGGCTGTTTCTAATTCTGATAGTCTGGATATTTTTCTTTCGACACCATTGGCCGCCGATGTTTTATAAAATAGCAGATCCATTTATGTGGGTACTTTTAATATTCATACCACGAATATTAGTAGGATGCTTAGTACTTATGACTCTTTACTTTGATGTGTTTAACCCTATTCTCCATAGCCCCCACGGTAAATTTGGCCACAGTAAACTTGGCCGCTTTTGCATACAGGTGGAAAGTTGGTTTGGCCGCCATGTAGGACGCCCTATCGGACGCAGACTCCACCATTCGACATACGGCCATTGGCCTGACTACGAGGACCCAGGCATTCCGATTTGTAGGGACAGTCAACAACGTTATGGCGGGCGCATGGACGATCCGTAACCCGCGATCGGGTATGACCGCTCTTCTTGGCACTGGAAACTGACGATGAACACAACTGAAGGGGATTCTCGCAATGATAGGTAACCTTATAGAAAAGCGCGGCTGCTACGCCAAACGTGTCGGTGAGCGTATTTGGCTAGCATGCAAAACAAAGAGCGGCCCTTGGCGCGGAATAGTTCTCGACTTCGAAAACCAAAAACTAGACTGGGCGGATCGGAAGGATGTTCGGACTCGATCAATGGCCAAGGAATGGGTTGACCGCTCTGCCCACGACCGCCGCGTGGATGACCGTAGTAACCGAGAAGTCTGAGGCCAAACTGAACCAGTACCGGCTTTTAAGCGGACCAAAAGCGAGGAGGAGGACGCGAGTCAAAATGGGCTACATCGATCTGTAGCGAAATCTGTAGCGAAGGGGACGATCAAGACATGCCGCGAACCAATTCGGCTCGCTGTCCGAAAAAACGAGCACCAAAATATATTCTGAACCGGTAAGAAAACTACACCGAAGTTCCATGACGCTATAAATCTTACGCCGGCGAATAGCAGCCTGCAAGTAATTCTTCAAAAAGCGCTTGCAATTGCGAAAATCATTGGAGGCGGCGATCGGATTCGAACCGATGCATGGAGGTTTTGCAGACCTCTCCCTTAACCACTTGGGTACGCCGCCCCGCGCTCTGTCTTCGTCGCGACCGAACCCAATCAACTATCACGCGCTGGGAAGTGCATCAATTGAGCATCCGCTCCGGCCACTGATTCAGTTCCGATGAAATGGACCAAATCCCTGTGACTCCCGAATCCGGGTTTCAGGCCGGATTTTGGGGATGAACTGGACCGTACCGCGGGCTCTTCCATCGCGTAGTCGCGAAAAGATGCGCTGCGCAGATTTTCGCGTCTTCTCACTGCGAGTGCAGGGGCCGCAGCCCCTGGCCGTGGCGACGGCAGCGCAGTATTAAGCCATTGGCAGTGGCCGCGCCCGCCAACGGGCAGGGCTGAGCCCTGCACTCAGTATTAACGCCGCGCTCCGTTGTCGCGCGCGGTCTCTTAATATTGGCCTCCCGTGCCAACAGCTCTTCTATCGTGTAGTCGCGAAAAGATGCGCTGCGCAGATTTTCACGTCTTCTCACTGGGTGCAGGGCTCAGCCCTGCCGCCCACCGCGCAGGTGATTCTTCCTTCGTTCAGGGATGAACTAGTTCAGCCTGCCCCGCGCCGATTTCGCGTGCTATCCGTACCCTATGGTCAACCGCCAGGATATCCCGTACTCGCCCGGCTCTCCCGAAATCGCGCGACACCCACTCTCGGCTGAAATTATTTTTGTCGGAACAAAGCTAGCCCTGGAGCGCAGCCGTCCCAAAACCACTACTGATGGTAGAATTTGCCCTTTCCCGCTCGATTCGATCGCTCAGAATCGCGCCCATCGCAGTCTGACCTTCGCGTCGAGCGCGCGTTCTATTGGCCTTTGCCGACCGCCTGGCCGCTTCGGATCGACCGACTCAGCGGAGAGTCTGTCCGGCGGGCTCCAGCAGTTCGGGCGAATCGTTATGTACATTGTTGATCTTGCTCGAGACCGGTGTCGCGATCAGCAAGTCCGCGGGCGCGGGAACCAGCAGCCGCTTGAGCGCAAGCGGATCCGCCGCCCGCGGATCCATCCAGTCGTCGGCATCGCGATCTGCAATTATCACCGGCATCCGATCGTGATACGCCGCGACCACGGCGTTGGCCGTCGTCGTGATAATCGTGAACGTCGTCTCCCATACGCTCGGCTCTTTCTGCCATGCCTCGTAAAGTCCGGCGAACAGGACCAGCCGGCCATCCTCGCGATGGAACCAGGCCGGCTGCCGCGCGGTTCTCGGCCCGGTCCATTCGAAGAATCCATCGGCCGGCACCACGCATCGCCGCTTGTGGAACGCGTCGCGAAATGCGGGCCGCGCCTCCACCGTCTCCGCCCGCGCGTTGATGCACTTGCTCGCCATGCTGGCGTCCTTCGCGCCACTCTTGACCAGGCCCCACCTGGCGGGAATCACTTCGCGATTTTCGTACTTGATCCTGACTATGAAATGTTTCTGCATCGGCGCGACGTTGTAGCGCGGCCTATAATCGACGAACGAGTCCACCGGGACGCCGAGTTCGGCCGCAAGCGAATTTCCGTCGCGGCGCGTGATTGTGAATCGTCCGCACATCAGCTGCCGCCGCTGGGCGCCGATGGCGGCGATTGCGCCTGCTTGAAGACTCGCGCGATGAGTTCCTGCGCCTCGGCCTGAATCCGATGCAGATGATCGGCCCCGCGAAAGCTCTCCGCGTATATCTTGTAAACCTCTTCAGTGCCCGACGGTCGCGCCGCAAACCATCCGCTCTCCGCGATCACCTTGATTCCGCCGATCGCCGCTCCGTTGCCGGGCGCAACCGTCAATGTCTTGACAATTTTCTCACCCGCAAGCTCGCGCTCAGTCAGTTGCGCGGGGGTCAGCTTCTTCAGAATTTCCTTCTGCGCGGGCGTGGCAGGCGCGTCGATACGCTCGTACGCCGGCGCACCGAACTCACGCGTCAAATCGTTGTACGCCGCGCCGGGGTCGCGCCCCGCGCGCGCGGTCATCTCGGCCGCCAGCAAGCCGAGGATGAGTCCGTCCTTGTCTGTCGTCCACACGGTTCCATCGGTGCGCAGGAACGACGCGCCCGCGCTTTCCTCGCCGCAAAATCCGACCGAACCATCGAGCAGCCCGTCCACGAACCACTTGAAGCCGACTGGAGTTTCCACCAGCTTGCGTTCGATGCTCGCCGTGACGCGATCGATCATGGCGCTGCTCACCACCGTCTTGCCGACCGCCGCATCCTTGCGCCATCGGGCTCGATTGCGAAACAGGTATGCGATCGCAACCGCCAGATAGTGATTCGGATTCATCAGTCCGCTCGAGCGAGTGACTATTCCGTGCCGATCCGCATCGGTGTCATTGGCGAACGCGACGTCGAAACGATCGCGTATCGCAAGCAAGCGCGTCATCGCGTACTGCGACGAGCAATCCATCCTGATCTTCCCGTCCCAGTCGGCGGTCATGAAGCGAAACGTCGGATCGACCACGTCGCTGACCACCGTCGCCTTGATTCCGTACTTTTCGATCACCGCGGGCCAGTAACGCACCGCCGCGCCGCCGAGCGGATCGATTCCAACCGCCACGCCCGCGCCGCGAATCGACTCCATGTCGACGACATTGCCCAGGTCGCCGACGTAAGCGCCGATGTAATCGTGCCGATGAACCGTCGCCGCCGTGCGCGCCCGCTCGTACCCAACTCGCCGCACCCCGGCGAGGCCGGCCTTGAGAAATTCGTTGGCCGTATTCCCAATCCAGTCGGTGACGGCAGAATCAGCCGGGCCGCCGTTGGACGGATTGTACTTGAAGCCGCCATCACACGGCGGATTGTGCGACGGCGTGATCACGATCCCGTCCGCCAGCCCGCTCTTGCGGCCGCGATTGTAGGTCAGGATCGCGTGCGAGATAGCCGGCGTCGGCGTGTACCCGCCCCCGCTATCCACCATCGTCTCGACCCCGTTGGCAGCCAGCACTTCGAGCGCACTGGCGAACGCCGGCACCGAGAGCGCATGCGTGTCCATCCCGAGGTAGAGCGGACCGTTGATATTTTGACTTTTGCGATACAGGCAAATCGCCTGGCTGATCGCCAGGATGTGCGCCTCGTTGAACGCGCTGTCAAACGAGGAGCCGCGATGCCCCGAGGTGCCGAACGCGACGCGTTGCGCGGGATTGTCGGCGTCGGGCTTGCAGGCGAAGTAAGCGGTGATCAACCGGGGGATATCGACGAGGCGCGATTGATCGACAGGTTTTCCGGCAAGCTCGCTTACTTTCTCGGGCATGGAGAAGAGACCTCATCTCCCGGTGTGATGTGCGATCGATTCCCGCGGGGTGCACCGCCGGCAGAGGCCGTCCGTCGAGTTCTATTGGAGCGGGTGATCGGTTTCGAACCGACGACCTCGTGCTTGGCAAGCACGCGCTCTACCAACTGAGCTACACCCGCTCTCCAGAAGCCGCGACAACGACGAATCCATTTGATTATCCGGCGCGGGAGCGTCTGTCAAATCGCCGCCCGCTTGCCCGCCGCGGAAATTGGTTTTGGCCGCAGCGCCACGACCACGCGCACGTAGTAATCGACGCATGACCACACGCTCACCGCCATCGCGATCCACAGCACGAACATCCCGGCGCCGAAGAAATCGACGTGCCAATACGTGTAATGTATCAGCAGACCCATAATCGCAATCGACTGCAACGCCATCTTGTATTTGCCGAGCTCCTCGGCCGCCACGATTAACCCCTCCGCCGCCGCCACCGCGCGCAGTCCCGTCACCATTATTTCGCGCGTCACCAGCACCACCACCATCCACGCCGGCACGTGCGGCGTTCGCGCCATCCCGGCGAGCATGATCAGCACCGTCGCGACCACCAGCTTGTCGGCCATCGGATCGAGAAACTTGCCGAGCGTGGTGACCGAGTCGTAATTGCGCGCGAGGTAGCCGTCGAAAAAATCGCTGACCGTTGCGATTAAGAACACCCCGGCCGCAAGCCACGATGCGGCCGGCCCGCTGTACATCAGGATCCAGATCAGGATCGGTGCGGTGGCGATCCGCAGCAGCGTGACAATATTTGGCGGCGTCATCGGCACGGGCGTGGCCTGTCTTTAACTCTACGAAAATGCGAAGCAAAGGTTTCGTTCTTCGCCGTCATCCGCACCTTCGAGAATATTTGAATCGAAACAAGGTGGCAAATCGCACCCGCTCGATCGCCTTGACTGGCCGAGCGCAGACCGAGTAGCGTCATTTTGACACAACGCGCGCCCCGCGATTCATTCCGCCGGCGTGCCCGAGGCCACCTGATGAGGCATAATGCCCAACTGTCCAGCGACTTCCTGGTAATCGGCGGCGGCATCGCGGGCCTGACCTTCGCGATCAAGGCCGCCGAAGCCGGCACCGTCACCGTCCTTACCAAGGCCGGCAGTTCCGAGGCCAACACCGCCTACGCGCAGGGCGGCATCGCCAGTGTCTGGAGCGTTGACGACTCGTTCGAATCGCACATCGAGGACACGCTGCGGGCGGGCGCCGGCCTGTGCGATCGCGCCGCGGTCGAGACCATAGTTCGCGAGGGTCCCGAGGCGATCCGCGAATTGATCCGGCTCGGCACTCGCTTCACCCGGGTTGAGACCGGCGGACCCGACGACAGCGGACTCGAGTACGACCTCGGTCAGGAGGGTGGGCATAGCCATCGCCGCGTGCTTCACGCGCAGGACCTGACCGGCCGCGAAATAATGCGTGCGCTGACCGAGGCCGCCGCCGCGCGGCCCAACATCCGCACTTTGGAAAATCACGTCGCGATCAACCTGCTGGTCGAGAATCCCGCCGCGGGAAAGCCGGGCGCATGCTGGGGCGTCTATGCGCTCGACCGCAGCACTCACGAAATCCGCAAAGTGATTTCGCGCGCCACGATGCTGGCGACGGGCGGCGCCGGCAAGGTCTATCTCTACACCACCAACCCCGATATCGCGTCGGGCGACGGCGTCGCGATGGCGTATCGGGCGGGCGCGGCGGTCGCCAACCTCGAGTTCTACCAGTTCCATCCCACCTGCCTGTATCATCCCGCCGCCAAGTCCTTTCTCATTTCGGAGGCGCTTCGCGGCGAGGGCGCGATTCTCAAATTGCCCGACGGCACCGCCTTCATGAAGCGCTACCATCCGGACGCCGAGCTGGCGCCGCGCGACATCGTTGCGCGCGCCATCGATTCCGAGATGAAGCGTCACGGGCTGGACTTCGTGCTTCTCGATTTGAGCCATCGCGACGCCGATTTCATCCGCCGGCGGTTCCCGAATATCTTCAAGGGATGCTTGAACTTTGGATTTGACCTGACCAAGGGACCAATTCCGGTGGTGCCCGCGGCGCATTATATGTGCGGCGGCGTGCAGACCGATCTCGACGGACGCACCTCGATTGCGCGCCTGTACGCAGCCGGCGAGGTTGCGATGACCGGGCTGCACGGCGCCAACCGGCTCGCCTCGAACTCGCTGCTCGAGGCCGCCGTGATGGGCCGGCGCGGGTTTGCCGCCGCGCGCGAAATCGTCGCGTCGGGAGACGGCGCGCCGCCCGAATTTCCCGAGTGGGATCCCGGGCGCGCGATCCGCAGCGAGGAGCGCGTGATGATCACCCAGAGCTGGGACGAGCTTCGCCGCCTGATGTGGAACTACGTCGGCATCGTGCGCAGCGACCGCCGACTCGAGCGCGCCCTTCGCCGCATCGAGATGATCCAGGACGAGATTCACAGCTACTACTGGGACCACCTGCTCGACGCCGACACGATCGAGTTGCGCAACCTGGCAAAGGTCGCCGAGCTGGTGGTGCGATCCGCGATGAGCCGGCGTGAGTCACGCGGCTTGCATTACAACATCGATCATCCCAAGCTCGGCGGCCCCGAATGGGTGCATCCGACTGTGCTGCGAAATTTCGCTCAGCAGATCTGAAAATTCCGCGCCGCGGGATCGATCTCATGCAAGCGAAGGAAGTGAAGATGTACTCGGACTACAAGAGTCCGTTCGCCTACCTCGCATTCGATCCCGCCTTCGCGCTCGAAAATCGATTTCGGATTCGGCTGCGATGGATTCCGTTCCAGCTTCGAATCAAGGGCAAAGGCGAGCGCAGTCTCTACTCCGAACACAAGGCGCGATACTCGTATCTCGACGCGCGGCGATGGGCCAAGCCGCGCGGCCTGATCATTCGCGGGCCGTTGAAAGTTTACGACACCACGCCGGCTCTCATCGGCGGCCTCTTCTCGCAGCAGCACGGCCGCCTGCTCGATTACAGCCGTCGAGTTTACGAGCTGTTCTTTCGCCGCGAACTCGAAGCCGACCAGCCCGACGCGGTCGCGGGCGTAATCGCAAGCCTCGGCATGTCAGCCGCCGACTATCGCAAATTTCTTTCTGGCGAGGGCGCCCTCGCCTATCAGCGCGCTCAGGACGAGGCCGCCGCCGACCACGTCTTCGGCGTGCCGCTGTTCTTCTTTGAGGGCGAACCGTTCTGGGGTCACGACCGCATCCCGCTTCTCGAGGATCGCCTCACCGAAGCGGGCTTGGCCGTTAACTGAATTACGCCACCGGCGCGGGCTGACGCGCCGGATTCGGCTCGTATGAAAACGCCATTTCCGGGCGTTGCATCGCCGTGAGACGCTAAACCTGCCCTTGCTCAGGCGGGTGCGTGGATGAAGCGTGCGACGGAGATTGCTCGTGAACCTACATGACGCTAAGGCATACGCTATGAGGAAGAATTCAAGAGCCTTTTGGACGGTTGGTGTTTTACTCGCCGCGTTCGGCGTCGGGTTCTTCGGATTTTACTCGTTGAGGCAGAGTAAAACCCGCCCTGAGCCCGAGTCCGCAAAGTCCATCAGTGCGATACCGGCACGCTCGCGCAACATCGAAGAGCGGACCACGTCGTCAGCGCCTTCGGCCGCGGCCGCGTCTCCACTGACGGACCAGTCTGTCAAGCTACTCGCGTATGCCGCTGCCTCCGACGATAAGGCAGCTCGCGACACGTTGGACGCACAAGGTGCCAAAGGAGTTCCCGTAGCCGAGTATGGGCTCGGCTTGTTTTATTTCACGAAGGCTCAAGAACTGAACCCGGTTACTCCGTGCTTCGCTGCGTCAGGAAGCTGGCTGCGCAAGAACAATCCCGAGGCCGCTCGCGAACGGGAGAAAATGGACCGAGCCGCGATGTCCGGGCTAAAGGGTGATGCAACTGAAACCAAGAAGCTCTGCGAAACGGCTAGTACATGGTTCGAAAAGGCGGCATCGGCAGGAGATCCTGCTGCTCAGGCAAAACTCGGTCAAGAATTCTATTCAGCGGCAGCGCGATTGAAAATGATGGCTTCCATAGTTTCCTCAAACGGCGATTCCGCTGCCGATCAGGAGACGAAAGACGAGCTAAACAAGGGCGGCGGCGTTCTTAAGTTGGCCTGTGCTGAAGCGCTTCGCTGGCTCAATCAGGCCGCTGCTGCTCACGAGCCAAACGCCGAATCGACTTTAGCGAGCGGGTACCTTGTGGGTGTAGCGTGCGTTAAACGAGATCAACGAAAGGCGCTTGATTGGTACACCAAGGCTCATGACGACGGAGATCTTTCGGCGAGCGTCAACCTGGCAAGTCTCTATTGGGAAGACGGCAACTTCACAGACGCGCACCACTGGATAGCAACGGCCGAGCGCGAGGGTGCTGTTGACGAAGAGACCTCATGGTCGATCGCCCAATACTACAAACTTGGCGACGTCAACGAAGAAAAAGCCGACTACTGGCGACAACGCGCGGAGTCGCTGGACGCAGGAGAAGATGAAAAGTATCCAGCACTAAAGCTCATTCATGAAAAGGAAATGCAAGCGGCTGGGCAAGAGCCGTCGTCGGATGAGTGAAAAACGACTCCCTGCGCCATCGCAAAACCAATTATTCAGATCGTTGATTTGTCAGCTTCGCCTATTGAGGTTTGATTAACTTGTCGAGCTCATCTAAGTATCCGCAAAACACCGCCAGCCGTTCTCCAAGTCGCTCTGTGCTCGCAGCTAACTGTTCAGGATCTATCTTCTCTGGCCCATCAAAGATGTTGGTGGTTTGGGCGGCCAATCCGATGCCTTCAAATATCTTAACCAACCTTTCTCTCAATTCAGAACGTTGCTCGGCCGAAAGTCCCGCGGCCTGATACAAAGCGGCTGCCCGTCGCCGAG
Organism: uncultured delta proteobacterium; assembly: GCA_963813785.1. Classification (GTDB taxonomy): domain Bacteria; phylum Desulfobacterota; class Binatia; order Binatales; family Binataceae; genus Binatus. The sequence goes on from CAWFAJ010000012.1 coordinate 564,693, forward strand.
CTTGCAGAAATTGTTGGTGCAATTCGTTCACGTTAATTTGGCTGTAACCACTCATCAGAATTACGCCACCGGCGCGGGCTGACGGGCCGGATTCAGCTCGTACGAAAACTCGAGCTTGTCGCCGTCGAGGTCCGCCGTCGCCTTGCCGCCTTTCGTCAGCTGGCCGAACAGCACCTCGTCCGCGAGCACCCGCGCGATCTCGTTCTCGATCAACCGCCCCAGCGGGCGCGCGCCGAAGCGCGGATCGTGACCATGTTCCGCCAGCCATTTCTTCGCCGCCGCCGTCACCGTCAGCGTGACCTTCTGCTTGTCGAGGCGCTCCTGCAGTTCCGCGATGAACTTGTCCACCACCCGTTCCACGACCGCCGGACTCAGCGGTGCAAATTCGATCGTCGCCGACAGCCGGTTTCTGAACTCCGGCGCGAACATCCTCTCCAGCACGCTCTTGGGATTTCCCTGGCCGACGCCGCCGTGGAAGCCAATCATCGCGCGCGACAGTTCTTGCGCGCCGGCGTTCGTCGTCATCACCAGGATCACGTTGCGGAAATCCGCCTTGCGCCCGTTGTTGTCGGTGAGTGTGGCGTGATCCATCACCTGCAACAGGATGCTGAACAAATCGGGATGCGCCTTTTCGATCTCATCGAGCAGCAGCACGCAATGCGGCGTCTTGTTGATCGCATCGGTGAGCAATCCGCCCTGATCGAAACCGACGTATCCCGGCGGTGCGCCGATCAAGCGCGAAACCGTATGCCGCTCCATGTACTCGCTCATGTCGAAGCGGATGAACTCCACGCCCATCACCTTCGCCAGTTGCCGCGCGACTTCCGTCTTGCCCACCCCCGTCGGTCCGGCGAACAAAAACGCGCCGACCGGCTTGTCGGGATGGCCCAGCCCCGAGCGCCCGAGCTTGATCGCCCGCGCCACCGAGTTGATCGCCTCGTCCTGGCCGAAGACCGCCTGCTTCATATCCTCGTCGAGCGTCTGCAGCCGTCCGCGATCGGTCGCCGACACCGTCCGCTCCGGTATCTTCGCCATCCGCGCGATCGTGCGCTCCACGTCGCGCGTGCCCACTGTCACCGGTTCCGTCGTCCCCGCGCCGCGCAAATGTCCCGCGACTCCCGCCTCGTCCATCACGTCGATTGCCTTGTCGGGCAGGAACCGGTCGTTGACGTATCGCGCCGATAGCTCGACCGCCAATTTGATCGCCGAATTCGTGTAGCGGACGTTGTGATGCTTCTCGTAGTACGACTTGATGCCGTTGAGAATCTGCACGGTCTCGTCCTGCGTCGGCTCGACCACGTCGATTCGCTGGAAGCGCCGCGCCAGCGCCTTGTCCTTGTCGAACGAGCGCTTGTATTCCTGGTAAGTCGTCGATCCGATACATCGCAGGTCGCCCGACGCCAGTGCCGGCTTGAGCAGGTTCGACGCATCCATCGTCCCGCCCGAAGCCGCGCCGGCGCCGACTATCGTGTGAATCTCGTCGATGAACAAAATCCGCTTCGAGTCGCCGACCACCGCCTTGATGACCGCCTTCAGCCGTTGCTCGAAGTCCCCGCGAAACCGCGTCCCCGCCAGCAGCGCGCCCATGTCGAGCGCGTAGATCTCGACGCCCTTGAGCGCGTCGGGAACCTCGCCCTTGTGAATTGCCAGCGCCAGTCCCTCGGCCAGCGCCGTCTTGCCCACCCCTGCCTCGCCCACGAAAACCGGATTGTTCTTGCGCCGGCGCAGCAGCACGTGCACCGTGCGCTCCAGTTCTTTCTTGCGGCCGACGAGCGGATCGATTTTCCCCTCCGCCGCGCGCTTGGCCAGGTTGATCGCGTAAGTATTGAGCGCCTTCGACGGCGACAGCTTGCGCTCGCCTTCTTCGTCGCCGCCTTCGTGCTCGTGTCCGTCCCTGTCGATCGCGTCCTTGTCCGATTCTTCGCCGTCCTCGTCGTCTTCCGCGCCCGCCTTCGAAACCCCGTGCGAGATAAAATTGATCGCGTCGAAGCGCGTGACGCCCTGCTCCTGCAGAAAGAAAATCGCCGGCGATTCGCTTTCATGGAACATCGCGACCAGCACGTTGCCGCCCGTGATTTCCTGCCGCCCCGCCGATTGCACGTGCAACGCCGCCCGCTGCAGCGCCCGCTGCACCCCGATCGCGTAGCGCGGCGACACTTCCTCGTCCTTGGGCATCCGCTCGACCTGCTCGTCGAGGTAATGCGCCAGCTTGCGCCGCAGCCCATCCAGATCGGCGCCGCAATTTTTCAGTATCGTGGTCGTCGTCACGTCGTGGAGCATCGCGAACAGCAGATGCTCCAGGCACACGAACTCGTGCCGCCGGTTGACCGCTTCGCTCATCGCGAGTTGCAGCGTCACCTGCAATTCGCGGCTGATCATGATGTTGTTATTCGACGCAGCCATCTATGCTCTCGCCTGCTCACTCCTTTTCCATCACGCACTTGAGCGGATACTCGGCCTCGCGCGCCAGTTCCTCGACGGTGTTCGTCTTGGTCTCCGCGACTTCGAATGGATACACGCCCGCCACCCCCATCCCGTTCTGATGCACGTGGAGCATGATTCGGGTCGCGTCGGCATGTTGCTTGTGAAATACCGCTTTCAACACTTCGACGACGAACTCCATCGGCGTGTAATCGTCGTTGAGCAAAATTACCTTGTACAGCGGCGGCTTGGCGGTCTTCGACTTGGTGCGGGTCTTGCGCTCGGTCGCGATATCGCCGCCGCCGGACCGGCCATCGCCGTCTCCGTCACCGTCGGTGATTCGCGCCACGACCATCCGCCTGCGCACGAAATCCGCCATCGCACCTCTGTCGCTCGGAGCGCATCGCTCCGCCTGACAAATATAATATCAAATTCGAGCATGCCTGGTGAGCATCCGGCAAAATTCGGTTCGGTTGCGATAAGTCTGATATTTTGACCGTTGTGATTTGCTCAAGCGATGGGAGTGAAACATTGAAACTTCGCCATGAATGATTCCGCGCCCAGGCTCGAAGTCGCCATCGTCGAGGGAATCGACAAAATTCCCCGCACCGCGTGGGACGCCCTGCTCGCCCCCGACGATTCCCCGTTCGTCGAATGGGATTGGCTGTATGCGATGGAGCATTCCGGATCGGCTGCGCGCAGCACCGGATGGGCCCCGTATCATCTCGTGGTTCGAGAGGCGCCCCGCAAGCGAATCGTCGCCGCAGCCCCGCTCTACCTCAAGACCCACAGCATGGGCGAGTTCGTCTTCGACCATGGATGGGCCGACGCGGCCGAGCGCGCCGCCATCCGCTACTTCCCCAAGATTCTGGTCGGCGTGCCGTTCACGCCGCATACGGGACGCCGCTTTCTGACCGCGCCGGGCGCCGATCGAGCCGGCCTCATCAACCTGCTCGGCCTCGCGCTCACCTCCATCTGCGAAGACAACCGGCTGTCGAGTGTGCACGTCAATTTCTGCCAGCCGGACGAAGCTGCCGCGCTCGCGCCGATCGGATTCATGGAGCGGCTCGGCTATCAGTACCATTGGCATAACGCGGGCTTCGCGACCTTCGACGACTATCTGAACCGGCTCAAGCACAAGCGCCGCGCCGCCGTCCGCCACGAACGCGCCGCGATGGACGAGCATGGCATCCGCATCCGCGTTCTCGCGGGCGAGCAGATCCCCGATCGGATGTTCCCCGAGATGTATCGAATCTATTGCTCGACGATCGAAAAGCTTTACTGGGGCCGTCGCTATCTCACCGAGGAATTTTTCGGCCTCATCGGCAAATCCTTCAAACGCAACATGGTTTTCATCGGCGCGTACGCGGGCCGCGAACTGATCGCCGGCGCCGTCAATCTCGCCAAGGCCGGCGTGATGTACGGCCGCTATTGGGGATGCTTTCGCGAGGTCCGCTTCCTGCACTTCAACGTCTGCTACTATGCCGGCATCGAGCACTCGATCCTGAGCGGCATTCAGCGTTACGAACCCGGCGCCGGCGGCGAATACAAATGGCTGCGCGGCTTCGACCCCGCACTCACCCGCAGCATCCACTACGTTTCCAACCCGGATCTCAAGCGTGCGGTCGCGGGATTCCTCAAGCGCGAGCGTCACGAAGTCGAGCGATGGATCGTCGCCGGTAAGGAGCGCAGCCAGCTCAAGCCCCCTCCCCCCTCCGACCAGGAATCGCAGTAACGGAAAAACGCCAGCGCGAGGCTAGTCATCGTCGCGGTCGGTTTCCGGGATCGCTATCGACGTCAACTGGCGCGGGACGTTATCGACAGGATTCAGTTCTGGTATCTGCTTGTTGCCGCCGACACCGAGTTCCTTGAACCGGCGCGCCGCGGGAAGAACCATCCGTTCCAGTGAACCGACGGCCTTGTTGTACGAGCCGACGGCTTTGTTGAGATCGCCGCCTATATCTTCGATGTGTTCTGCCATGGTGCCGATGCGCTCGTACAAATCTTTACCAAGGTCGGCGATGCGTTGCGCGTTCTCCGCGAGTTGCTCCTGGCGCCATCCGTAGGCCACCGCACGCAGCACTGCGATCAGCGTAGTCGGCGTGGCAAGAATCACGCGCTGGTTCACGCCCTGTTCAATTAAGGACGGATCTTGCTCGAGCGCGGCACTGAAGAAGGCCTCGCCCGGGAGGAACATCACGACGAATTCGGGCGTCGGCTGCAGATGCTCCCAATAGTTCTTCGCACCCAGCTTGACCATGTGATCGCGCACCTGCCGCGCGTGTTCCTTCAGTTTCGTCATTCGCAGCTCATCGGTGGGTGCTTCCAGGGCGTCGAGATACGCCTGCAGCGGCGCTTTTGCATCGACCACTATATTCTTGCCGCCGGGAAGTTGGACGCGCATATCAGGCCTGAGTCTTCCGCCCTCGGTGTCCACGCTCTCCTGCTGAAAGAAATCGCATCGCTCGATCATCCCGGCCAATTCCACGACGCGCTTGAGCTGGACTTCGCCCCATCGCCCGCGCACGATTGGGGCACGCAGCGCCTTGACGAGATTTCCTGTCTCTGTCCGGAGCAAATCCTGCGTGGATATCAGCGACCGCACTTGCTCAGTTAGCGTTCCGTAAGCCGTGCTCCGAGCCTGTTCCAGCGACCGGATTTGCTTCGTCATTTCGGCGAGCGAATCGCCGAGCGGTTTCACCAGCGTTTCGATTTCCTGCTTGCGCGCTTCAAGCTCGCCTGACGCCTCGCTCCTGACGGTGTTGAGTCTTTCCGTCGCAAGCGCCAGGAATCCGTCGTTGTTCTGATGAAGGGCGTCGGCGGCGAGTGCTCGAAAGGTGTCAGAGAGCTGCTCCTTGGCTTTGTCGAGCAGACCTTCCTCCTCTCCAAGGCGCTTTTCGGTTTCTTCGAGCTGTACCTTGAGGCGCGTCGCGTTGCGCTGCGCCAGCAGCCATCCAATTGCAATCCCGAGGAAAGCACCGACCACAACTGCTGCCACGAATTCTATTGCCATCTGGCGCCCCCTGGTTCCCCCGCCGGCATTCTATTCCCCATGCGTGAAGCCGTCTAATCGACCACCGGCATTTTTACATTTAGCGATGACAACCGTTGGCCTGCGATGCGCCCGTTCGCCGCGCCTGCTATCGTGACCCTCAAACGGAGCTGCTACTTGAAAGACCTGCTCACCAAAGGCTCGATTCCGATTCTGCTCGGCACCGGCGGCGTCGGTAAGACGACTATCGCCGCCGCGCTCGGACTCGCCGGCGCATCTGCCAATCTCAACACCGCGGTGATAACCGTCGATCCTTCCGAGCGCCTGCGTGACGCGCTATGCCTGGCGCACTTGGGCGGCCAGCCGACCCGAATCGGCGGCCGCCAGCTCGCCGCGGCCGGACTCGACCGCCAGCTTCGGCTCTCCGCGATGATGCTCGACGTGACGGGCGCCTGGGACGCCATCGTAGAGCGCTTGGTTGCCGACCCCGCGACGCGCCGCAGAATTTTCGACAATCCATTCTACAAAAGCCTGACCGCCGAGTTCGCCGGCTCCGAAGCCTTCGCCGCCCTCCAGCAACTTTACGATCTCCATCAGACCGGCGCCTTCGAACTCGAAGTCGTGGACACTCCCCCCGCGTCGCACTCCTTCGAGTTCCTGCAGACGCCCGCGCGGTTCATTCGCCTGCTCGATTCGCGGACGGCGCGATGGCTGTTTACGCCGTCGCTCTCTGCCGGGCGGATTGCGATGAAGGTCGCCAGCAAGGCGGCGCGCTTTGTCGTGCGCGAACTCGAGCGCTTTGTCGGCGGCACCGTGCTTTCGACCATCACGGATTTCTTCGCCTCCGCCGCCGAGAGCATGGACGCAATTATCGATCGCTTGCACAAGACCGAAGCGCTGCTGCATTCGCCCGCCGTTCGGTTCGTGATGGTGACGACGGCGGAACCCGATCGCATCCGCCAGGCGCGCGAGCTGCTCGGCCGGATGAACTCCGAGGGACTCAAGCTCGCCGCAATTGTGATCAATCGCTTCCTCGACGAGCGCACCTGGTCGGCCGTTGCGGATCTCGCCGAGCGTCCGTTGAGTCATCTCGCGGAAATTTCGGAATTGAGATCCTCGCTCGCCCGGGACGACGGCGCCGCCGCCGGATTGGGCCGCTTGGTCCGTCACTTCGAGGATTATCGCGATCGGACCCTCGACGAGATCGAGCGCGTCGCCGCCTTCGCGCGCGAACTTCCGCCCGGCGTCATGCTCGCGATTGCGCCGGAAATCGAAGCCGGCGTGCGCGACTTGGCCGCCCTCTCGCGCGTCTCCCGCTACGTGACTTCAGGCACCGCGATTCTCAAACCGCTCGAGGCCGCCGCATCGCGACTGCGCACCCGCCCCCTGCACGACGCCGGCACCTTGCTCGTCCCTTGAAAAAAGGCCTGCTGTGTTGCCGATGCGCGCCGCGTGCACAGCGCCGGCACATTGCACGTTCACTGAAAAAGCTCGTCCCTTGAAAAAAGGCCGGCTGTGTTGCCGATGCCCGCCGCGTGCACGGCGCCGGCACATTGCACGCGATTCATTTGCGATCTACGGGCCGCAGTGGTGCGCGACACCCTTAACCTGAAAAAGAAAAGACCGGAGTGAGTCTGTAAGCCGGGTTCTGTGCCCTTGCGGGCGGCGATCATTCCTCTAGGCCGTCGATTGCTCGGCCGGCTCATGCGACCATACCCGAGGCCTTAAGAGCGGGCCGCTCAGCCTCCTATTTGGTCTTGCTCCGGATGGGGTTTGGCATGCGCGCACGATCACTCGCGCGCCGGTGGGCTCTTACCCCGCCATTTCACCCTTACCCTTTCGGGCGGTGTATTTTCTGTGCCACTTTCCGCGGATCGCTCCGCGCCGCCGTTAACGGCCATCCTGCCCTTCGGAGCCCGGACTTTCCTCTTCCCTGTTCAGGAAGCGATCGCCCGACTCACTCCGGCGCTTTTAGACTAGCATCTTTTCGATTCGGTCTCCCACGCGCCGCCGCGCGGCAGGGCTGAGCTCCGTTCGGGAACGCATCAAGGACAGGCTCCTGCTCCTCGGTATCTGAAGATGCCGCGCGTCCGTTCTCGCTGCGTGCAGGGGCTGACCCCTGCACCGATGTTACGGCGCGCTTCGCCGTTGGCGGGCGCGCCCGCCAACGGCCGCCTTAATACTGCGGCCGTGCAGGCCGCTCAGCTCTGCCATCGCGTAGTCGCGAAAAGATGCGCTGCGCAGATTTCCGCGTCTTCTCATTACTGGGTGCAGGGGTCACCCCTGCCCAAGGAGGTGCGGAACCCACGGTGGGTTCCGCATTCAATCAAGTGATTTCCCCTGCCTTTACGAGCTCGGCTTCTCCGCCGGCTCTTCGTAGTACAGAACGCGCTGGCAGTTCGGGCAGAAATGTATCTGCAGATGCTTCTGGATCTCGTTGTACAGCTGTGGCGGCAGCCGCATCCTGCATCCCTGGCAGGTCCCGCCCTTGGCCAGCGCGACCGCGACGCCGGCGCGACGGCTGAAAATCATCTGGTAGCGCGCGAGCAGATTCGCATCGACATTCTCGGCGACTTTCTCGCGGGACTTGCGATGCTTGCTGATGTCGCGCTTGAGCTCTTCGACTTCCGCCGCGATTTCCTTTTCCGCCGCCGTTTGATCGACGCGTCCCTTGGCGATCGCTTCGCTGAGCTCTTTGATTCGCGCGGTCCGTGCGTCCGCGCCTTCCATCGACGTGAGCAACTCGCCCTCGAGCCGCTGATTGGTCTCCTTCAGCGACTCGATCTCATGCGTCAGCGCCTGCAATTCCTTGTCGTTGCGGATCAGCGTCAATCGCATCCGCTTGTTGCGGATTCTGACTTCGCCCTCGGCCAATTCACGCTCGGCCTTTTTGCGCGCCGCGGTTATTTCCTTGTCTTGTTCGGTCAGGCGATCGAGTTCGGTCTGGTTGTTCTGGTTCTCATCGCGAAGTTGGTCGACTCGTCCGGCAATCGACGTTAGCGATTGCTCCAACTCTTGCAGTTGCCGGTCGATCACCTGTAGGTCCATCAGCCGGTTTATCTGTTCACGCAATTCTTCCCTCCGCTAAAGTTATGCGCGCCGCGCAAAGTTTTTGTTCGTCATCGTGATTCAGCGACACGGCCCCGCCAATTTCGTCGCGGGCAACAATGGTATGGGCCCACCAGGATTTGAACCTGGGACCAGCCGGTTATGAGCCGGCAGCTCTGAACCTGGCTGAGCTATGGGCCCTCTGAAATGCATCAGGCTTCCCTGATGGTAGCAAGTTCGCTCAGAATATTTAAGGGCTGATCGTCCGAACATGAGTTCAACTCATGTCGCGATCATTGGCCGTCTTGGTTTGAGCTCGGCGAAGCAAAATAAATTTTTGCGATTTTTCCGTCGCCTCCTCCGATATCGCCGTGTCCTTCGCGTCTTTCTTCAACACCGCCAGCTGTTCGGTGGTACCCGAATTGAACAGTACCGCGAGGCAGTCGTGAACAATCCTTCGCGGCGATTTGAACTCTTCTGAGCTGCCTGAGGAAATGCCCTCCGCTCTTTTGAAATAGCCGGGCCGATTCAAAGCCTTCCAGTCTGGCTGATTAAAGAAGGATTCCTCAAACAGCTCGGTCTTTTCCTGCGAGTTCACATCCGAATCAGCGGACCGACGAATACCGCTCAGATGGCTCCGCTGTTCTTCTGTCAACTGTTCGCTGACCCATTCAGCGAGACCGGGAGAATCATCAGGTTCTCCGCAAACGGCCTGAAGCAGATTTGAAAGCGAATTTCCCCGGTATCGGTCAAACGGCTGTGCAGCAAATATTTCACCGCGTAGATCCGGATGCAAAGCGCCCGCGCCAAGAGAGTCAGTTCTGCTTTCGCGATCACATCTCCAATTGGAATCGGCGGGCTAAGGTGTTCCTTTATTTCTCTCTCACCTCGTTGACTACTAATTTGTTTTTTTCCCCTCAGCTCGCAAGACGTCTTCGGGCACCTGCAAAAGCAAAGCCGCTCGACGCACCATTTCGTGAAACTCGAACGCGGTATGTATCAGCCGCAACTTTTCAGCGACCCGTTCGGCGCCGCATTCATTCGGGCTTCAATCTTCGCAGTCGGACCACCCAACTCGGCTAACTGTTCCTTGACGTATAGTTCGACCAGCAATTCGGCTTTGTCCGCCAGCTCCGCGAACGCGCCCGCGCCGCGCTCGCGAACGAAGGTATCGGGATCGAAGCCCGACGGAATAAAAATCCCCCGCCCCAGCAATCCCGCCTGCAAAAAAATCTCCAGCGCCCGCATCGACGCCTTGCGCCCCGCCGCGTCGCCGTCGAAGCACGCGATCACGTTTTTCGTGTATCGCGTCAGTGCGCGCAGTTGCTCGACCGTCAGCGCCGTGCCGCATCCCGCCACCGCTTCCTTGAACCCCGCCTGCCACAGCGCAATCACGTCGAAGTAACCCTCGACGAGAATCGCGCGGTCCTTGCCCGCCGCCACATTTGACGAAATCGCCTGGCGCGCTTCGAACAGTCCGTAGAGAGTCCGCGCTTTCGAGTACAGCGGCGATTCGGGCGAGTTGATATACTTGGGCAAACGCGCGTCGAGCACGCGGCCTCCGAATGCGATCGCGCGGCCCTGCGCGTCGCGAATCGGGAACATCACCCGCGCGCGGAACATGTCGTACGCGCCGTCGCCGTCCTTTTTGACCAGCCCCACTTTGACGCCCGCGTCGCGCAGCCCGCGCCGTTCCAGCGCCTTCGCCAGCGAAGCCGGCCGGCTCGGCGCAAATCCAAGGAGGAACGCGCGCGCGGTCTCGACGCTGATACCGCGCGATTTCAAATAATCGCGCGCAACCGCCCCGTCGTCCGTGTTCCACAGCACGTGCGCAAAGAACTCCGCGGCGACCTCGCTGGCCTTGAGCATCGCCTCGCGCTCGCCCGCCGCCGGTCCCGATTGATCGTGCTCGGGTATCGTCACGCCGTACTTGTGCGCGATCGATCGCACCGCTTCGGGGAACGTCAGCCCCTCGACGCGCATGATGAAATTGAAAACGCTGCCGCCCGCGCCGCAGCCGAAGCAATGGAAAAATCCGCGCTCGGCATTGACCGAGAACGACGGCGTCTTCTCGTTATGGAACGGGCACAGCCCGACGAAGTTGCGCCCCGCCCGCCGCAGCCGCACGTGCGCGCCCACGATCTCGACGATATCGGCGCGTGAACGGACTTCCTCGATCTTGTCGTCGCCGAAACGTCCCATCAGCCGCCCACCACCGTGCTGAGCCGCTCGGGATAATTCGTCATGATACCGTCAACCCCGCATTCGATTAGCGCCCGCATTCGCGCGTCCGCATCCACCGTCCAGGTGTACAGCTTCAGCCCGCGCTCATGCGCCGCCTTGCACAGATCGGGGGTCACCATGTCCCAGCGCGGATTGATTGAATACGCGCGCATCGCAACCGCGTTCATCATCAGCTCGACCGGCTTCTCCTCGGCCAGCAGGCCGACGCGGATATTGAAATTCAGCTGCTGGATTTTTTTGAGATATTCCCAATCGAAGCTCGACACGATGCTATCGCTGAGCGCGTTGCGCGCCTGCATGATCTGGGCGACCTGATGCTCCAGGCCGCCGGCTTTAAGTTCGATGTTTAGCCCACATTTGCCGCTGGTCGCTGAAAAGACTTCGTCGAGCGTGGGAATTTGCGCGCCTTTGAACGGGCCGCCCTTGAACTTCGCGCCCGCGTCCAATCGCTTGAGTTCCTCGAGCGTCAGCTCCGCGACTTCGCCGATGCCGTCGGTCGTGCGCTCGACGGTATCGTCATGAATCACCACGACGGCGCCGTCGCGGCTGAGCTGAACGTCCAGCTCGCACATGTCCGCGCCCGCCTCGACGGCGGCGCGAAACGCGCTCACGGTGTTCTCGGGAAAAGTACCGCTGGCCCCGCGATGGGCTATGTTCAGCACCAAAAAAACCCACCTCCACCACGATGCAACGATTGAAGTCTGATAATGATGCGAGTTTACGCGTTGGGCGCGCGCCCGCGCAAACCGAGCTGCCCGCTCTTGTCAACAATGGCTGCGCTAATCGGGTCTCGAAAGAAATCTGCGCGGATACCAAAGTCAAAGACCAGGAAATATGCACCGCGCCGCGCCTACGGTAGTGGCCGCGCGCGACAACGGAGCGCGGCCTTAACGGTGGGTGCAGGGGTCATCCCTGCCGCGCCCGCTATTTGCCCCGTCCCCTCAACCGTACCGTCTGCCGGCTACCCTTCGCGTTGTCGGTAATCGTAAGCGTTCCGGTCTGCTTCGTAGCCTCGCTCGGAGTAAACGTCACCGAGACCGTACAAAAGGCGTCAGCCGCCAGACTCGAGGGACAGTCGTTGATCTCCGTGAACACCCCCGGATCGTCGGAACTCATCTCGATCAGCACCGGCGACCCCGGATGATTCCTGTTGCCCTTCGGATTCGACACCTTCACCATTTTAGGTTTGCTCGGCGTTTCGAGCGCGGTCCTTGGGAACTTGAGCGTCTTCGGCGCGACCTTGAGCTTCACCGGCACTGGCGTGGGCGTTGCGGTTGCCGTGGCCGTTGCAGTCGCGGTTGCCGTGGCCGTTGCAGTCGCGGTTGCCGTCGGAGTCGCCGTCGCGGTTGCGGTAGGCGTCGGACAGGAAGGACAGCCCACGGCGTAGAGGGAGTCGCCGGAGCCGACGTAGATGGTGCCGTCGGCGCCGATCGCCGGCCTTCCGACCCTACCGCCGGTCGGCAATTTCCACTTCTGCGAGCCGTCGGAGTTCACCGCGTAGAGATTGTCGTCTTCCGAACCAACGTAAACGGTGCCGTCCGAACCGATTGCCGGATCGCCGACCGTGCCCCCGGTCGGGAACGCCCATTGCTTGGAGACGATGCCTTGACCGCCGTCCGTAAGCGCGTACAAATTCTGGTCGCTGGACCCGATGTAAATTGTGCCGTCGGGTCCGATCGACGGCGAGGAGTTCGCGAACCCGCCGTTTGCAAACTCTCTCTTAAGGGAGCCGCCGGAGTTGACCGCGTAGAGGTTGCCTTCAACGGCTGCGATATAAATCGTCCCCTCGAAAGAGATCGGCGCGGAGGCCGAGAGTAACCATCACACAAAGGCTTGAGAGCTCGGTTTGCCAATTCCAGAAATATTCTCCAGATGGAAATGCGTCGAGATTGTAGCCAGGGCCGCCGAAACCGCACGAGCTTGTCGCGTAAACAGTGCCGTCGCTGCCGATCGCCGGTGATGTGGAAGTGTTAAGAAGGATCGACCCAATCCCCAAGCCGGTTGCGGGAATCCAAAGGAGTTTGTCCTGGTCCATGACGTGGATGGTCCCATCGGCGCCGATCGCCGGAGAAGTATATCCATTGGTCGAATAACTCCCCGCCCACTGCTGCAAGCCGTCGGGATTCACCGCGTAGATGTAACCGACGCCGCCGACGTAGATGGTGCCGTCGGCAGCGATCGCGGGCACGTCGGTCACCTCTGAGTCACCGTCAGACAGGGCAAACACCCACTGCTGCGTGCCGTCGGGATTGACTGCGCAGAGGTTGGCGCCGCAGCCGACGTAAATGGTGCCGTCGGCGCCGATCACCGGATCGCCTATGCTGCCGCCGTTCGTGAACTTCCACTTTTGCGCGCCGTTGTTGGCGCTGGTGTCGTACTGGCTAAGTCCGGTGTGCGCCAGATCGTGATGAAACATCGGCCACGGCGATGTGGCCAGCTGCGCGTAGAGCATACTGACAGGGCCGTGCCACGGCCAGAATCGCGAACGCGGCCACGGCCAGGAGCGCGATCACGCCGATCCGTGCTTTTCCCCAGTATGCCTTCATCAGTTCCCCGCCCCCGATGGGACGACCTGCGAGCGGCAAATTGTGCCGGTCAACTTAAAGTTAGTCGGAATTTCACATTTTGACCCTCCGATTCCCGGTTTGCGTATAGACCCGACGGCCTCCATCTGCAAGGTTCCAGCCCGCCCTTGCTCACACGACGCTTCCGGCGACGGCGGAAAACATCGAAAAGCCAACTCCGCGCCTGGCGGGCGCGCGACAACGGAGCGCGGCCTTAACAGTGGGTGCAGGGCTCAGCCCTACCGCCGAGCGCGCCCTCTTCCATCGCGTAGAGAAAAAGATGCGCTGCGGATTTTTCGCTTACTACTGGGTGCAGGGGTCAGCCCTGCCCAGGGAAGTGTGAAACCCACGGTGGGTTTCACATCAATTAATCTCAATCCTGGCCACGGACTCGAAAGAAATCTGCGCGGATGCCAAAGTCAAAGGCCGGAGCATATGCAGCACGCAGCGCCGTCCAGGCAAACTTACACCCGGGCTATCTTCCGCACCCATTCGCACCTCGCCGATGAAGCCGCGGGAATCCTCGTCGCCGGCGGCGCCATCGGATGCGCCGTCGCCGGGATGAAGTTGCCCCGCGCCCGCGAGGATAAGACCGTCACGCTCGAGGCCTACTTCGACGCGATCTCGACGGCCGAGCTCTCGCGCCTGAAACTGACCTTGGAAAAAGCCGGGATGCTCGCTGACGCCGCGCGCGACAGCACTGGCAACGGCTTTCGCAACGGCAGCGTGAGGAGAATCGTCGATCCCGGATGGTCCACGCTTTGGATGAAACGGTTCGGGCCGTTTCACGTCGGGCGGCGAATGCTGATCGTGCCGCCGTGGAAGCGCGAGCATCAGCGCGGCCGAACCACCATCGTCATCCAACCCGCGCGCGCTTTCGGCACCGGCCACCATCCCACCACCGCCGGCGCTCTGCGTGCGATCGAATCGATAGTAGTCGCGCGCGCGCCCAAGTCGATCCTCGATGCGGGCACGGGCTCGGGCGTATTGGCGATCGCGGCGGCGATGCTCGGGATGCGCGACGGCCACGAGCCCGAAATAATCGCCATCGATACCGATCCGGCGGCGCTGGAGAACGCGCGGGTCAACGCGCGCCTCAACAGCGTGGACAAATCAATCCGATTCTCATCGGTGCCGCTCGCTTCGATTCATCGCCACTTCGATCTGATCGCGGCCAACATCCTGAGCCATACACTGATCGAACTCGCGCCGCATCTGAAGCGGCTCGTCGCGCCCGGCGGACGCCTCATCCTTGGCGGTTTTCTCGCCGACGAGGCCGGCGAAGTGTTGGCTCACTATCGATCGCCGCTGCGATGCCTCAGCCGCAAGACGCATCGCGGATGGACCACGGCCGTGATGGCGCGAGCGCCACGCTGATGGGCACGGCGCCGCCACGTTTTTCGATCGCGCGCCCGCCCGACGCCGCCCGCCGCGCGCACGTCGAGGGTGCGGAGTTCCATCACATGCGCTCGGTGCTGCGCCTCGCCGTCGATGCGCGCGTGTCGTTGCTCGATCCCGCGGGCGTCGAGCATCACGGCACAATCGAGCGCTACGAACGCAGCCGCGCCGTGGTTCGCGTCGAGTCATCTTCGTCGCGCTCGCCTTCGGCCGCCCGAACTCGAATCATTCTTGCCGCCGCAATCGTCAAAGGCCCGCGAATGGACTTCGTGGTCGAGAAGGCGGCCGAGTTGGGCGCGTCGGAGCTATGGCCGATCGTCAGTGCGCGCGGGTTGGTCCGTTCGCCGGGAGCGGATCGGCTGGCGCGATGGGGCCGGCTCGCGATCTCCGCCGCCAAGCAAAGCTATTCCCCGGCCGCGATGGAAGTCCGCTCGCCGATCGGCGTTGACGGCATGATTCGCGGCGTGCCACCCCGGACGCTCGCCGTAATCTGCGCCAGCGGCGCCGAACCGCTCGCCGGCGTGATTCGACGCTTGCGTCCGCGTGCGATATTGATAGCGGTTGGACCGGAGGGCGACTTCGACGACGACGAGCGCGCGAAAGCCGCCAGCGCCGGATTCGTCGCGGTGGGACTTGGGCCAAATCGCCTCAGGAGCGAGACGGCGGCTCTGGCAGCGGTCAGCATAGCGGCGGGGTTACTTCACGATGCGCAAGGGTCAAGCGAAGATGCCGAAACGGAAGAAAAGGACGCGTAAATTCGCGTTCATCATGGACCCGCTGGAGCGGGTGCTGGTCGACAAGGACACGACGTTCGCGTTCATGCTCGAGGCGCAATTTCGCGGCCATGAAATCTATGTCCTCGGCATTCGCGACCTTTACGCGCGCGGCCCAAATGTGATCGCGCGGGCGCGGCGATGCGAGGTGACGCGCGGCAGCCCTCACCACCGGTTCCTTGACGCAGGCGCCGAATATCCGCTGGAGACTTTCGAGGCGATCTTCATGCGCAAGGATCCGCCCGCCGATGCGGCTTATCTCTACGCCACGATGCTGCTCAGCCTGGCCGACAGCAGGCGCACGTTTGTGCTCAACCATCCGGCGGGCCTTCGCGAGGCCAACGAAAAGCTCTACTCGTTGAATTTCCCCGACGCGATTCCGCCAACGCTCGTCACCTATGAAATTCCACGGCTGAAGACTTTTCTCGACGAACAGGGCGGCGAGATGATCGTTAAGCCGCTGGACGGACACGGCGGCGAAGGTGTGTTTCTCGTGACGACCAAGGATCGCAACCTCGGCGCGATTCTCGAGACGGTGACGCAATACGAATCGCGTCCAATCATGGCGCAGCGCTATATCCCCGAGGCTCGCAACGGCGACAAGCGGCTGATCCTGCTCGACGGGGAACCGCTGGGATGCACGCTGCGGGTGCCGCGCGAAGACGAGCATCGCGGCAACATCCACGTCGGCGGCACTTGCGTGAAGGCGCCGATCACGGCGCGCGATCGCGCTATCTGCCGGATGCTGAAGGCGCGCCTGGAGCGCGACGGGCTGTACTTTGTCGGGCTCGATATCATCGGCAACTACCTGACTGAGGTGAATGTGACCAGTCCGACCGGGGTGCAGGAGATCGATCGGCTCGACGGCGTGAACCTGGAGGGCAAGGTGATTGATTTCGTCGAGTCGCGAGTGGCGGAACTCAAGCGATGAGGGAGCCGTTGCAAGGCGCGCCAATCATCGGTACGAATGAAGGTTCGCTTCGCCGCGGACGGGACCAAAGACGGTGGGCAGGTAGCTCAGTCGGTAGAGCAAAGGACTGAAAATCCTTGTGTCGAGTGTTCGATTCACTCCCTGCCCACCAACCAACCCGCGCGTATTCTCGTCACGGCCCCTGCCCTTCTTCAATCTGTAGATCCTGTTGAGCCATCCACGACGTCGGGCTAATCGGGCCGAAGATTGCTGATTCCTGGCGATTTTCCGGCTGCCTTGAAACTGGCGTTATCGACGCGTCGTATTATTCTCGTGAGGCTATCAAGGAGGTACCAGGAATGAAACTTCGAACGATATTCGCCGCCGCTGCGCTGACAGCCGTTTTCGCGGCTGCGCCGGCCGTTTCACATGCGCGCGACTACGGTGATTGGGACGCCCATCACGTATGGCACGACGCGCCCTGGTGGCACGAACACCACCCCGGATGGGTTTGGCAGCATCATCCCGAATGGGTCGAGGTATACCCCAATTGGCGCGCCATCGACGGCGACTACGACGAGCATCATGCATGGCACGACCGCGCATGGTGGTACGACCATCATCCGGAATGGGTCCACAAACATCATCCAAACTGGGTGCGATGGCGTGACTAACGAGGGTTAGTCTGTTTTCGTTTTGCGTTTGCTGGCGTCACGAGCCGTGGGAGCGGACCGGGCCGCGCTGCCGCGCGCCGTTTGCATGCCGCAGGCTCGACAACGGGCGATGGTGGCGCATCTGGTAACGCCGCGACGGCAGATCGTTGATTGTCAGAATCCGCAGGCGCGCAAGCAGGCAACGTGGCTCGATGCCAAGCGCGGCGCAAAGATTGTCGAAGCTGAAGATATCCGCGCGTCGGGCGGCGGCCGCACCGCCGCCGGCGCCGAACCAGTTTCTGGCCTCGACGAAGTCGCGGCGGCGCTCGCCGTCTTTCGCGTTCAGGTTTCGCAGATAGCATCGAATCGCGTCTTCCAGAACGGCCAGCAAGAGTTTCCGTTCACCCTCGATAACCTCATCGCGCCTGACCAGATCGAGGTACTGTCCAGGTAGCAGGAGTCCGGCGTCGATTCCTTTTTCGTATGACATGAAGCCGCGTCCGTTGGGAATCTCGAAATTTCTCCGCTGCGGAAATTCGTCCGCCCCCGATGATGCATGGCGCCGCAGCAACGCGAGCCTAAAGTTCGCGCGATGAAGAATTTACCAGACCAGTGTTTCGGCAATATGAATTCGCAGCCGGGAAATACGCCTAGGCAGTGAAGTGAATGACGCCCAGGATTATTTCCAGCAAAATCAGCAGCACGACAACAACTTCGAGCAGTACCAGGCGGCGGTCACGCGCGACGTCCAGGACCAGAACCAGCGAGTCCTGGATGCTCTGGAGCTTGCTGGTCAGCGCCGCGTAACGATCGACGAGATCGAATTCATCGCGCAGGTCGTCGTAGATGAGGTCCATCGCGGGGTCTTCCCATGCAGCGTCGGGCTTGTCGAGCAGATGGAGCACGGCGAGAACTTCGGTGCGCGACGAAATCGCTTCGCCGATAAAGCGATGCAAGGGAGTAATCCGATACGGGCACGGTGCCGCGCGACGCCATCCGATCGACCAACTGCGAGGTCCGCGCGAAGAGGCTGTCCACGATTCGCTCGTAGTATTCCATCGCCGCGCTCTGAGCGACCGTCAGCGCGACAATTTCCGCGCGTTGGGAAGTGAGCTTGTCGACCCGCAGCATCCCGCCGGAAATACCGATTGGCGCGGCAGGATCCTCCATCACGGAGTAATCCTCGCGGATGATCCGGGTGGTGAGTTTGGGCATGGCGCGGGTGAGGCGTGCGAACATGCGTTCGCGATGTTCGACCGGAACGTCGTGCGAGACGATGGCGCCGAAGGGAAAGATGTAGAGGCCGCCGTCGGGTTCGATCGGCACGAACATTTCCAGCGGCGATATCCTGGCCTCGGGAAAAGCGGGCGCTATCTGGCGGAGCGAAAAGTTTTCCTCGAAAGCTACCGCGTAGAATTGATGAACCCGGCTCGGCATTCGCATCCTCCCGGCTGGAACCTCGCCCGACACTCGCGCACCCAATTGCCAATAGTCCCAGCCCGATGCGCGCGATGAAAGCGGTCAGGTGTGGCACGGTGGCTGTCAATAGCGCGAGAGATTCCCCATGTGTGGTATATGGATCAGGGTCCGCAGCGCGGTAGGAAATTTCCGGGCGCAGGATTTTCGGGAGAAAACAGTGATCATCGAGCAAGCAATCGAGATTCGCACGAGCGACGGGACGGCCGACGGTTTTCTTTATCGGGCAGAAGGCGGGCGCCGATTCCCGGGCGCGATCCATTTGACCGACATCGGCGGCATCCGGCCCTCCCATCGCGAGATGGCGCGGCGGCTGGCGGAGAAGGGCTACACAGTGCTGATGCCCAACGTGTTCTATCGTACAACCAAGCCGCCAGTTCTGGACGTCAAGGTGGGCATGGGAGACGAGCGAACGATGAAGCGATTCGCCGAGCTGCGAGCGCCGATGACTCCTGAAGCCGTCGAGCGCGACGCCACCGCCTACGTCAACTTCCTGGCGGCGCACGATGCGGTAAGCCCTGGCGCGATGGGGGCGGTCGGCTACTGCTTCACGGGCGCTTTCGCGATGCGCGCGGCGGCTGTTCAGCCTGACAAGGTTGCGGCGGTGGCTTCATTCCACGGCGGCGGTCTCTACACCGATGCGCCGACGAGCCCGCATCTTGTCCTTCCGCGCATCAAGGCACGGCTCTATTTCGGACACGCGACCAACGACCACAGCATGTCGCAAGAGGCGATCGAAAAGTTCGATCGCGCGCTCGCGGCATGGGGCGGTAAATACGAAAGTGAAGTGTACGAAGGCGCGTTTCACGGCTGGACGACTTCGGACAGTCCGGTTTACAACCAGCCTCAGGCCGAGCGCGCGTTCGAAAAGCTGACGGAGTTGTTCGCGAACACGCTGAAGTAGCCGCGAGCTGTCTCGGTTACGCCGACGCCCCGTGCGCTAGCGCGGGACGACGCGCGCGATGTGCTAGGCGGCGTCGTGCATGGGCACATCGCAATGCCTGGGTACGTCGGCGACACCGCAGCCGGGACCCATCCAGCAGACCAGCTTGGTCTCGTGGCCGACGCGTTCAGAGTGCATCGGGCGATTGCAATGCGTCGGCATCGCGGTCTCGAAGCCGCATTTTTCGCATTTCAATTTTGTTGCCATTGCGATCTCCTTGTTTTCCGGTAGCTCGATCCGCGCTGGTGGCGGCGTCGAGGAATTCGGCGCAGCAGGTGCCGGCAATCCTTCGACTTCGCCGCCCACTGCGGCCAGCTTTCGCCGGCCGGTGAAGTTCAGCAATAGCGCATTGCTGACGACGCTGACGCTCGACAGCGCCATCGCAAGTCCGGCCAGGGCGGGATTCAGCAAGATTCCCAACCATGGATACAGAACGCCGGCGGCGATCGGAATTCCGAGCACGTTGTAGAAAAACGCCCAGAAAAGGTTTTGCTTCACCTTGTTCAGGGTCAAGCGGCCGAGCACGAGCGCGCGGACGATGTCGTACAAGTCGTCGCGGGTGAGCACGAGGTCGCCGGTTTCCTTGGCGGCGTCAGTGCCGGAGCCGATCGCGATTCCGATGTCCGCGGCGGCCAGCGCGGGCGCGTCGTTGATTCCGTCGCCCACCATCGCGGTGAACAGGCCGGAGTCCTGGTAGCGCTTGACCAGGGCAATCTTGTCCGCGGGCATCAGTTGCGCATGGAACTCGTCGATTCCCAATCGAGCAGCGACGGCCTTTGCGACTGCAGCGTTGTCGCCGGAAATCATCACCGTGCGGATGCCCATCCGATGCAGCGCCGCGATCGCGCCGCGAGCCTCGGCCTTGACCGGATCGCGGAATGCAAGCACGGCAGTCACCTTGAGATCGATCGCGAGGAACAGGGGTGTCGCCGCAGACGCAGCTATGCGAGCCGCCTCGTCCCGGGCGCGAGAATCGACGCCGGCGCCGAGCTGCGCCATCAGCCGCTCGTTGCCAAGCGCGATCTGTTTTCCGCGATGCTCGGCGGTAACGCCCAGGCCCGGCATCTCGCGTGAGTTGCCGGGGAGGAATTGCGGCGCAAGATTTCGCGCTTGTGCGCTGGCGGTCACGGCTCGCGACAGCGGATGAATCGAACCGGCGGCGCCGATCGCGGCAAAGGACAGCGCACCATTCTCGTCGCCGTCGAGCGCGACGACCGACTCGAGTTCCGGCCGGCCGACCGTCAGGGTGCCGGTCTTGTCGAACAGCATGACGCGGATTCTCGTGATCAGTTCCAGGGCGGATGCCCGCTTGAACAAAATCCCCGCGCGCAAGCCGAGTCCGCTCCCGACCATAAGCGCAGTCGGCGTCGCCAATCCCATCGCGCACGGGCATGCGATCACCAGCACGGCGGTCATCGCAGTCAACGCCATCACGAGACTCGGGCCCAACCACATCCACGCAAAAAAAGTGAGCGCCGCGATCCCGATCACCGCCGGCACAAATCGCGCGGCGACCGCGTCGGCGACGCGCTGGATGGGAGCCTTGTCGCCCTGCGCGTCCGCAACCATTCGGACTATCTGTGCAAGCGCCGTCTCAGAGCCAACGCGCGTCGCGCGCACCGTAATCGCGGCCGCGCTGTTGAGCGTGCCGCCGGAAACGTCGTCGCCCGCCGATTTGTCCACCGGCATCGACTCACCCGTAAGCATCGACTCGTCGATAGCGCTGGCGCCGGTGACAATCACGCCGTCAACCGGGATTCTGGAAGCGGGCGTGACCAGCACGATGTCGCCGACGGCCAACTCGGCAGCAGGCACGACGCGCTCCTTGCCGTCGCGCACCACAGTGGCAACGTCGGGAACGAGGGTCAGCAAGGATCGCAACGCAGCCATCGCACGGCCGCGAGCGCGCGCCTCGAGTAATTTGCCAAAGCGAATGAAAAGGATCAGCTCGGCGGCGGTATCGAAGAATCGCGGACCCGCGAAAAAGATGGCGGGAAAGGTGGTGAGAATTGAGTAGGAGCAGGCGGCGCTGATGCCAAGGGCGACCAGCGTATCCATGTTCGCGGTGCGATTGCGCGCGGCGATCCATGCGCCGCGGTAGAAGGTCAGGCCGGCGGTGAGCAACAGCGTCGTGGCGGCGACGAGGGTCGCGATGCGCGCGGCGCCGCCCTCGCGATGCTGCAAATACATGATGACCGCAACGCCAATCGCAGTGGCGACTACCCACTCCAGGTTGCTGCGCGCATCCTGGCGATCGAGAGCGGATTCGCCCGCGCCGACGCCGTTGGACTCGGCGATCGCGCTATAACCGGCGGCCGCAACCCTCGCCTCGATTTCACCGGCAGCAAGTTTGTCGCTGACGCGCGCGGTGAGCGTCTCGGCGGCGAAATTTACATGGGCATCGATGACGCCGGGAATCGGCGCGACGGCGTTTTCGATGGTGCTCGCGCAATTGGCGCAATGCATCCCGCGAATTCGGAACCGTTCGATCTTTTCGCCAGCCCGGCCTTCGAGATTATGTTGCGCGTCCATGGCCGAGCGCAGGGTGGGCGCCGGCTAGAGCGACGCCTTGATTGGCCGGCCGGAAATCACTTCGTCGATAAGTCCGTATTCGACTGCCTGCGCCGCCGACATGAAGTTGTCGCGGTCGGTATCCTTCTCAACTTTCTTGGCATTCTGGCCGGTATGGTGAGCAAGGATGTCGTTGAGAATTTCGCGAAGACGCAACGCCTCGCGTGCGTGAATCTCGATATCGCTGGCCTGTCCCTCGAACCCGCCCGAGACCTGATGGATGAGTATCCGCGAGTGCGGCAGCGCGTATCTTCTGCCCTTGGCTCCTGCGGCCAGCAGCAGCGATCCCATGCTGGCGGCCTGCCCCACGCACAGCGTCGAGACAGGAGGCTTCACGAATTGCATCGTGTCGTAGATAGCCAGGCCGGCGGTGACCGAGCCGCCCGGCGAGTTGATGTACATATTGATTTCGCGCTCCGGATCCTCGGACTCGAGGAACAGGAGTTGCGCGGTGACCAGGTTGGCAAGGTCGTCGGTGACGGGACCGCCCAGGAACACGATCCGGTCCTTGAGCAATCTCGAAAAGATGTCGTAGGAACGCTCGCCGCGGCCGGTCTGCTCGACTACGTATGGTACGAGTACACTCATGATACAAAGGTACTATCTGGATGAACAACGGGGAAGTGGCAGGCAGCGGAGCCGCCTCCAGCGAGAAAGGCGTTGCATGAAGGTGGCGATGACCGCGATGAACGGGATTTGGCGGAGAGCACTGGCAGCAGCGGCGACAATATTGCCGGCGTTGATTGGCGTCGCGAGCGCTGTGGCGGCGCCACCGATCGAGAAGCACTATTACCTGCCGGATGCGGCCGCGTCGAAGATCGTTTCGGTCGCGAAAACGGGCAACGTAGAGGCGGAGGTAACCGTTCTGACAGAGGCGGTCGCGATCAAGGAGACGGGGCCCAAGGAGACCGTCGCGAAATTCGGCGAGGTTTACGCATTCTCGCCGGCCTTCATTGCGATTCGTCGCGAAGTGCCGACGATGCTCACGTTTTGGAATCTGCAACCCGATGACGAGCACGACCTGATGCTCACCGCGCCGGATTTCACTGTCCTGATGCATTTGACGCTGGCGCCGCTCTCGAAGACGTCGTACGTATTCACATTTCACAAGGACGGGATCTTCCCGTTCTATTGCACGGTGCACCAGCCGGAGATGAACGGGCAAATCCTGGTGCTGCCACCGACCAGCACGAAGTGAGCGGGTGCAGTTGGCTCAGGCGGGCTGCTCGATTCGGCGGACGGCGGCGTTCAGGCGATCGACGGTGCGGCGTTTACCGAGCACCGCGATCACCTCGTAAATCCCGGGGCTGACGGTGCCGCCGGTGAGCGCGACGCGGACCGGTTGCGCGAGTTGCCCGAGCTTGAGGTTGAAGCGCGCGAGGACAGATTCGAAAACCGCCTGCACCGAGGCCTCGGAGACCTCGCCCTCGATCGATTCGAGCTCCGCGGCCAACGCGCGGATGGGTTCCGCGATTTCCGGCTTCAGGAATTTCGCCGCCGCCTTCGAATCGATTTCGATCTCGTCCTTGAGGTAGAACGACGCGAAGTCCACCATCTCGACGAGCGTTTTGGCACGCTCGTGCAGGGTTGCGACCGCCTTTTCGAGCCAGGCGTCGTCGCCCGGAATCGCCCATCCGCGCATGGCGATGAATGGCTTGATCTCAGCCGCCAGCCGTGGGATCGGCCGCTGCTTCAGGTAATGGAAATTGAGCCAGAGCAATTTCTCGGCGTTAAATACGCCGGCTGATTTTCCGCAAGCCTCGAATCCAAAATAACCGATCAGTTCGTCCTTCGAGAAAATTTCCTGGTCACCGTGGGACCATCCAAGGCGCGCCAGGTAGTTCAGCATCGCCTCCGGGAAATAGCCGTTCTCGCGATAGGCAATCACCGAAGTCGCGCCGTGGCGCTTCGACAGCGGAGACCCGTCGGGTCCCAGCACCTGCGGCAAATGTGCGAAGGCCGGCGGCGTGAACCCGAGCGCGTACGCCATCTGCATCTGGCGCGGGGTATTCGAGACGTGGTCGTCGCCGCGAACGATGTGCGTGATGCGCATGTCGACGTCGTCGAGAATGCTCGCGAAGTTGTAAATCGGCGAACCGTCCGAGCGAACAATGATGAAATCGTCGAGCTCGGTGTTCTGAAAGACCATCCGGCCTTTCACCAGGTCGTCGACGACCGTCTCGCCATCGAGCGGCATCGCGAACCGGATCGTATAGTTGCGTCCGGCGGATTTGTCGGGGAGCTTCAGATCCGCTGGAAAGCCGAGCCTGCGGCATTTGCGATCGTAAACCGGGCGGCGACGCTCGTGCTCGGCCTGTTTGCGCTTGGCGTCCAGTTCTTCCGCCGAGCAGTAGCATGGATATGCTTTTCGCTCGCGCAGCAATTTGAGCGCGGCTTCGCGATGCCGCTCGACTCGATTGGTCTGAAAGTATGCCTCGTCGGGCGGACCTTCGTCCCACTCCATCCCGAGCCATTTCAGGTCCGCGAGGATTTCGTCGAGCGACTGCTTGGTCGATCGTTCACGATCGGTGTCGTCGATGCGCACGATGAACTGGCCGCCGTTGTGCCGCGCGTAGAGGTAGGCGAACAGCCCCGAGCGGACGTTACCGATGTGCAGCGAGCCGGTAGGGCTCGGTGCGAAGCGTGTGCGAACCGTCACCTGTCACTCCCACTCTATCGTCGCGGGCGGCTTCGACGTGATGTCGTAAACCACGCGGTTGACGCCCTTGACCTCGTTGGTGATACGGCTGGAGACGCGCGCGAGGAAGGCGGGATCCAGCCGCGCCCAATCCGCGGTCATGCCGTCCATCGACTCGACCGCGCGAATCGCGATGACACTTTCGTAGCTGCGCCCGTCGCCCATCACGCCCACAGTCTTGAGCGGCAGCAGCACGGCGAACGCCTGCCATAGTTTGAGTCCGAAGCCGGCAGCCGCCGTTTCTTGCATCACGATCGCGTCCGCGCGCCGGACCAAATCGAGCCGCTCGCGAGTGACCTCGCCGACGATTCGCACGGCAAGCCCGGGGCCGGGAAATGGTTCCCGCTCGACGACCTCCGCCGCCAGCCCGAGCCGGCGCCCCACTTCGCGCACTTCATCCTTGAACAACTCGCGCAACGGTTCGACCAGTTCCAGGCGCATCCGCTCCGGCAATCCACCGACGTTATGATGGCTCTTGATCACCGCCGACGGCCCCTTGAACGAGACCGACTCGATCACGTCCGGGTAGAGCGTTCCCTGGCCGAGAAATTTCGCGCCCTGAACAACTTCCTCGGATTCAAACACGTCAATGAAAGTATGTCCGATGATGCGGCGCTTTTGCTCGGGGTCGAGCACGCCCGCCAGGCGCGACAGAAAAAGCTCGGAAGCATCTGTAAGCTTGAGATCGATCCCGAGCTGGCGCGCGAACGTATTCTCCATCCGCTCGCGCTCGCCCGCGCGCAGCAGGCCGGTATCGACGAACACGCAATGCAGCCGCGGGCCGATCGCGCGATGAATCAGCGCCGCCGCCACGGAAGAATCGACGCCGCCCGAAAGCCCCATCAGGACCTTGTCGCTCGGTCCGACCTGCTTGCGGATCTCGGCGAGCTTGGTCTCGACAAAATTCGCCATCGTCCAATCGCCGCGCTCGCCGCAGATTTTCAGCACGAAGTTGCGGAGCACCTGCGTGCCGCACGGTGTGTGCACAACCTCGGGATGAAACTGGATTCCGCGGATGCGCCCGTCGCGCGTTTTGAACGCCGCATACGGCGAGTTGTCGGTGTGTGCGATCGCACAGAGCGTGCCCGGAATCGTCTCGACCCTGTCGCCGTGACTCATCCAGACGCGATGCTCCCGCCCGCTGAGCCCTTCGAACAGCACGTCGTCGCCGTCGATCACCAGCGTTGCGGGTCCGTATTCGCGCTGTCGCGAGCCCACGCTGCGCGCGCCCATGTGCTGCGCGATCACGTAAAGTCCGTAGCAGATCCCGAGCACCGGACAGCCAAGATTGAGCACTTCGTCGGCGATATCCGGCGCATTGCGCTCGTAGAGGCTGGCCGGTCCGCCGGAAAGAATTATCCCGCGCGGATTCATCGCGCGGATTTTTTCGGGCGCGAGGTTGAACGGATGGATTTCGCAATACACGTTGGCTTCGCGCACGCGGCGCGCAATCAGCTGCGTGTACTGGCTGCCGAAATCTAAAATCAGGATCACTAACGGCGCTCAACTGTTGCTATCACGGGAATTGCCTTGACACTGAAATATACCGGACCCGGCGCGGCGTACGAAACGCCGTGTCGCTCGACGCTCCACAAGCGCAACCCTACGCGCGCGCCGGTTTGATTCGCGGCGCGGGCCGGTTGCGAGGCTTGCCGCGCGGCCGTCCCGGTGGACTGCCTTGCACCCACGAGCGGCCGGTGCGCCGAAAATCGAGCCTAAGCGGCGTGCCGACAAGTTCCAGGGACTTTCGAAATCGGGTTTCGATGAAGCGTATGTAATGGGCCGGGATGCCGTGTTCGACGTTGGTGAAAAATCTAAGCCGCGGCGGCGCGCTGCCGACCTGCGTCACATACATCAGGTTCAATCGCCGCCTGTCCACCTGCGGCGGATCCATCGCGGCCGTCGCCTCGGCCAGCGTTCGATTCAGCCGCGAAGTCTGAAACACTGCGCGCCACGAATCTCCGGCCTGAGTCGCAGCCGGGATGATCCCGTCCACACCATCTCCGGTGAGCGCCGACGTGAACACCATCGCCGCATAGTCGAGGAACGGGTAGCGCTCGTGCGCGTCGCGGACGAAAGCCGCCAGCTTGCGCCCCTGCTTCGCCGCCACGTCCCATTTGTTGCACACGATCACCATCGCGCGATCGCTGCTGTCCGCAAGCCGCGCCAGCCGCGCGTCCTGGTCGGTGATTCCCTCGCTCGCGTCGATCACCAGCAGCACTACGTTGGCGCGCCTGATCGTTTCGATCGCCCGGCCCACCGAATGATGCTCCAGCTCGCCTTCGACGCGCGGCGGGCGGCGGATTCCCGCGGTGTCGATCAACAGCACGTCGCGGCCCTGTGCGGACAGCCGCACGTCCACCGGATCGCGCGTCGTGCCGGGGCTTTCGTCCACGATCGCGCGCTCGAAACCCGAGAGCCGGTTGAGGAGCGACGACTTCCCCACGTTGGGGCGGCCTATAAGCGCGAGCCTCAAGTCAGGGGATGCGCCCACGGCGCCTTCGCGCTCGGGCAGCCGCGCGACGACTTGATCGAGCAGCTCATCGATTCCGCGTCCGTGCGCCGCCGAGATAAAAAATAACTCGTCGCCGCCAAGCGCGTAGAACTCACCGGCCTCGGTCTCCTGTCCCGGCCGATCGATC
This sequence comes from uncultured delta proteobacterium, assembly GCA_963813785.1. Lineage (GTDB taxonomy): Bacteria > Desulfobacterota > Binatia > Binatales > Binataceae > Binatus. Next base: position 592,026 of record CAWFAJ010000012.1, read on the forward strand.
TTGTTGACCGCCATGATCAGCGGGCATCCGGTTTCCCGCACCAGCGCCAGCGCCTCGGCGTCGGCCTCGCTCAGCCCTCCCTTGCCATCGAGCATGAACACCACCACGTCGGCCACGCCCACCGCGGCCAGCGCCTCGCCGACGATCCGTTCGGTCATCCGCTCATGCCCGCCAAGCTCGAGGCCGCCGCTATCGACCACGATGAATTCGCGGTCGCCGTGAATCGCGCGGGCGAAATTGAGGTCGCGCGTAGTGCCGGGAATCGCGCTGGTAATCGCGCGGCCGCCTTTGGTGATTCGATTGAACAGCGTGGACTTGCCCGCGTTCGCGCGGCCGACCAGCACCACCGCGGGCAGACCCTCGGCCGCAATCCGCCGCGCCTCAGCGCCGGACGATCCTCGCGAACTCGTCACAGTCCGAACTCCGCGAGCTTGCGCGGATCGCTCGTCCAGTCGCGCTCGACTTTGACGATGATTTCCAAAAACACGCGCGCGCCGAGAATTTCTTCGAGCTCGAGGCGCGCCGCCGTGCCGATCTCCTTGAGCGTGCGCCCGCCCGCGCCAATCAGCATGCCTTTGTGCGACTCGCGATCGACAACGACGATCGCGCCGATCCTCTTGAGCTTGCGCTCCGCGTCGTCTTCGAACTTCTCGACCCTGACGGCGGTCGAGAACGGAATCTCCTGGCGCATCTTGAGAAAAATTTTCTCGCGGATGATTTCCTCGGCGATCATTCGTTCGCTCTGATCGGTGTACTCATCGGGCGACATCAGCGCCGGGCTCACCGGGAGCATCCGCTTGAGCGTCAGCAACAGCTCGGCGATATTCTCGCCGCTCAGTGCGCTGACCGGGACGATCTCGGCGCCCGGAAATCCGCGGTTGATTTCCTCGATCAACGGCAGTAGTTGAGCGCGCGGGACGCGATCGACCTTGTTGATCGCAACGATCGTCGGACGGCCCAGCGCGCGGATGTCAACCAGCACGGCGCGATCGCCGGGGTTGAGATGATCGCCTGCTTCAACCACGGCCAGAATGACTTCGCCCTCCGCGATCGCGCGGCGCGCCACCTGCACCATGCGCTGATTCAGTTGCTTCTTCGCCTCATGAAGTCCGGGCGTGTCGATTAACAGAATCTGCGCGTCGGCGTCGCTGCGGATACCGAGAATTCGCCGCCGCGTGGTCTGCGGACGCGGTGTGACGATCGCGACCTTGTGGCCCACCAGCCGGTTCACCAGCGTCGATTTGCCGACGTTGGTGCGGCCGGCGACCGCCACGAATCCGGCGCGATGCTCAGCCACGGCGCTCACCGCGCTCTTCTTCTATTCGATCCAGCGCCAGGCGCGCCGCCGCCTGCTCGCTCTGCTTCTTGCTGCCGCCCTCGGCCACGCCGAGATCGCGGCCCGCGATTCTGATTCGGGTGGTAAAGCGCCTGGCGTGATCGGGCCCTCCCGTCGCGACCAGTTCGTACACCGGCTGCGTGCGAAAATGGCGGTACGCGATTTCCTGTAATTCGGTTTTGTAATCGCGCTCCGCGGCCGGTCCGCCGATATCGCCGGTGAACAGGCTCTCGACCACCTGCTGCGCGGGCGTGAGTCCGCCGTCGATGTAGATCGCGCCGATCACTGCCTCGAAGACCGCCGCAAGAATCGAGGTCTTCTCGCGCCCGCCGCTTTTTTCTTCGCCTTTCCCCAGCCGCATCATCTCGTTCAATTCAATCGCCTGCGCCTTCAGCGCCAGCGTGCGCGCGTTTACGATCGACGCACGCTGCTTGGACAACGGGCCTTCTTTCGCCGTCGGAAACTTGCGCATCAGCAGGTCTGCGATCGCAAGATCGAGCACCGCGTCGCCAAGAAACTCCAGCCGCTCGTAATGGACGTCGCTGCCCACCGCGGCGCTCGGATGCGTCAGCGCGGTCTCCAGCAGGTCCGCTCGCGCGAACGAATAGCCGAGTACCCGTTCGAGTTTGGTGCGGGGACTTTCAGCCGGCCCTGCGGCAGACGCCTTCGTCCGCCCACGGCCGAACAATCTCCCCAGCCAGTTGCGCGCCTTCAACGGTTGACGCCTCCACCTCGACTTCTCGATTTGTCAGTTCATCGGGCCCCTGCGTCGATACCCGCAGGTAGTTGCGGCTGTAGCCCTGAAGCTCGCCGCCCGGCCCACGTTCTTCAAGTAATACCTTAAGTTTCGTCCCGACGAATCGCCGCGCGAATTCTGCCCGCTTGCGCTCGCCCAGTGCGCGCATCAACCCAGCCCGCCGTTTGATCTCCGCCGGCTTAACCCGGCCGGAAAACTTCGCCGCCGTAGTCCCGGCCCGCACCGAATAAGGAAACACGTGAAAATACGCGATCGGCATCGACTCGACGAAATTGTAGTACGACTCGAAATGCGCTGCCGTCTCACCGGGAAAGCCCACAATCAGGTCGGTGCCAATCGCCGCGTCGGGCCACGCGCGCAACACGCGCTCGACGCGATCGCGAAAATAGCCGCGCTGATAACGCCGCCGCATCCGCAACAGAGTCTCGTCGTCACCCGACTGCAGCGGCAGATGCAGATGCGGGCAGAATTTTGCGCTGCTCGAGATTATTTCCACGATCCGGTCGCTCAATTCTTCGGGATCGAGCGAGCTTATCCGCACCCGCTCGAGCGGGCATCGTTCGGCGATCATCTCGAGCAAATCGGCGAGTTCGACCCGCGGCTCGAGATCCTTGCCGTAGCCGCCGAGATGTACCCCGGAAAGAACGACTTCCTTGAAGCCGCGTGCGTGAAGATCGTCGAGCGCCGCGATCACTCGTCGCGGCTCGACGCTGCGCGAGGCGCCGCGCGAAAACGGAACGATGCAGAACGTGCAGAATTGATCGCATCCCTCCTGCAATTTCAAAAACGCGCGCGTATGACCGTCCAGCGCGACCGGGGCCAGTTCAATCGGCCCTTTTTCCTTGCGCAGATTCGTGACCATCACGCGCTCGCCCGCTCCCGAAGCGGCTGCGCGTTCGAGGTCGTCGAGCATCCCGAGTCCGATCACGGCATCGACCTCCGGCGCTTTGGCGAGCACGCCGGGACTCGCTTGCGCCAGGCATCCGGTCATAACCACGCGGGCATTCGGATTGAGCCGCCGCGCGCGCCGTGCGATACGCAGGCTCTCCGCGTCGGCGCGATCGGTGATCGTGCAGGTGTTGACGATATAGACGTCGGCTTGCTCGCTGAAGTCGCGGCGTTCCATCCCGCGCGCGCTCAGGCGCGACTCGATGATCGCCGAATCGTACTGATTCACCTTGCATCCAAGCGTTGCGATCGCGAAGCGCGTTGCCATAGTCAGTTCGCTGGCTCTTGCGTTATCGCCCGTTCGATAAATCCGCCGCCCAGCACTTCCTCGCCGCGGTAAAAAACGCACGCCTGTCCCGGCGTCACCGCAGGACCGCCCGACGCGAAGCGAATCTCCGCACGGCGCCCTGAATCGACGCGCATCGTTGCCGCGATCGCGCGATGCCGATGGCGAATCTTCACCTCGACGCTCAATTCGCGCCCCGGCGCAATGGAATTATCGACCAGGCTGATTCGATTCGCGATCAGGCCCGGTGAATCGAGTTCTTCACGCCGCCCGGCCACGACCTCGCCCGACTCGGCCCGAATTTCGCGCACGTACAGGCGCTGCCCGCTCGCGACGCCCAGGCCGTGGCGCTGTCCAATCGTGAATCGATGCACGCCCGAGTGAGCGGCGAGCTGTCTTCCGTCGCTGTCGAGAATCGATCCCGGGCGGAGTTGCGCGGGATCGCTTTGCCGCTCGACAAATCTCGCGTAATCGCCGTCGGGAACGAAGCAGATTTCCTGGCTCTCAGGCTTGTCAGCGGTGGCAAGGCCCAACGCGCGCGCGCGCGCGCGAACTTCAGTCTTGGTCATCGCACCAAGCGGGAAAATCGTTCGCGCCAGTTCGTCCTGCCCCAGCGTGAACAGAAAATACGACTGATCCTTGGCGTCGTCGGCGGCGCGCAGCAGATGAAATCTGCCGTCGGCGCCCTGCTCGATTCGGGCGTAATGTCCGGTCGCGACGCAGTCGGCCGCAAGCGCGCGGGCGCGGCTCCACAAGCGATCGAATTTGATCTCGCGATTGCACATCACGCACGGATTCGGCGTGCGCCCGCCCAGATACTCGGAGACGAAGTTATCGACCACGCGCGCGGCGAAGTCGGCGCGCAAATCAATCACGTAGAACGGAAAATCCATCCGCTCCGCCACCCGGCGCGCGTCTTCGAAGTCGTCATGCGAGCAGCAGGTGCCGCGGCGCTTCGCGATTGGCGCAGACGGCTCGGGAGCAAGCCGCATCGCCACGCCGACCACGTCGTAACCCTGCTCGCGCAACATCGCCGCCGCGACGGAGCTGTCCACCCCGCCCGACATCGCAACCAGCACTCGCCGCCTCATCGCGCGCTCGCCTCCGGCAGAGGTTCGGCGGCCTCGACGCGCCGCCACACCTGCGGGATGAGCGCCGCGACGGCTTCGATTTCCTGTGCGGTGTTGTTCCAACCGAGGCTGATTCGAAGCGAGCTGCGCGCGTCGGCAACACTGCGGCCCATCGCGCGCAACACGTGCGACGGCTCGACGGCTCCTGCCGCGCACGCCGAGCCCATCGAAACTTCGACGCCCTCGAGATCGAGCGCAATCAGCATGCTCTCGCCAAGCACGCCCGGAAACGTGAGGTTGAGCGTATTGGGAAGCCTGCCAACAATCGGGCCGTTCAAGCGAAGACCGGGAATCGCCTCGCGGATACGCGCGAGCAGCGACGCGGCGAGTGAACCGATTCGGACCGACTCTGCCGCCATCGCATCCATCGCGGCCCCGGCCGCCACGCCGAAAGACACTGCGCCAAGCAGATTCGGCGTCCCCGCGCGCATGCCGCTTTCATGCGGCCCGCCAAAAACGATTGGCGCCAGGCGCGCAAAGTCGCGGACGTACAAGGCGCCAATTCCCGAATGCGCCCCAAGCTTGTGGCCGCTCAGTGTCATCAGATCGCATCCCAGCGCCGCGACATCGACCGGAATGCGGCCGACTGCCTGCGCCGCATCAATATGAAACACCGCACCGGAGTCGGCGCACATGGATGCGAGCGGAGCGAGATTCTGAATCGTTCCGACTTCGGAGTTTGCCAGTCCTAGCGTTACGAGTGCGGTCTCGCGATCGAGCACGGCGAGCACGCGCCCGGGATCGACGCGGCCGTCGGAGTCGGGCACGACTCGCACTGCGTCAAAGCCACGGCGCTCGAGTTCCGCAATCGGAGCGAGGATCGATGAATGCTCGATCTGGGAGGAAATAATTTTACGCCGTCGAGAGGCCGCGGTGATCGCGCCGAAGATGGCAAGATTGTTCGACTCGGTGCCGCCGCTGGTAAACACGATCTGCCGCGGCTCGGCGCCGACGATCGCCGCGACCTGCGCGCGCGCAACCTCGAGCATCCGGCGTGAACGCTGGCCAGAGCGATGCACCGACGAGGGATTTCCACCCATGTCGGCCAGCAGGCGTGAGACCGCAGCGGCAGCTTCGGCGCGAACCGGAGCGCCGGCATTATGATCGAGATAAATCGGCATGGACAGTTTTGCTCGCCACCAGTGCGGCGATTAGCTTATCTTACGCCGATCGGCGGAAAAAGAAGGGGCTGCTGCGCGTGACGCAGACAGCATCAAGCGCGAACATCATCGTGGTTGGCGCCGGCGTGGCCGGATGCCCGCTCGCGTCCTATCTTGCGCGCGCCGGCGCATTCTCCACGGCCCTGGCAGACCGCGGACGCGCGCCGTTGTGCTTGCTCGCCGCCTTCGCGCGCGGCTTCACGTTGTCCTTGTGCAGCTTGTATTCAATCGAGTCGACCAGCGCCTGCCAGCTCGCCTCGACGACGTTGCTCGACAGTCCAACCGTGCCCCACCGGCGCTTGCCATCGGTCGATTCGATCAGCACGCGAACGCGCGCCTCGGTACCGGCGCCATTGTCGAGCACGCGGACTTTGTAATCGACCAACTGCATCGCCTGGAGATTGGGATAGTACGGCAGCAACGCCTGGCGCAGCGCCGAATCGAGCGCGTTGACGGGGCCGTTGCCAATGGCGGAGTTGCGCGTGCGCACACCGTCGGGTCCTTCGATCACGACCACCGCTTCGCTGAAAGGCGCGCGATCCTCGTGCCATTTGTCGTCGAAGACGCGGAAACTGACGAAGTTGAAATGTTCTCTGGCGAGGCCGAGCGTGCGCAGCATCAGCAGCTCGAACGAAGCGTCCGCCCCGTCGAAGGTGTAGCCGGCGCCCTCGAGCCGCTTGAGCTCGTCGAGCAGCACGCCGATCTTGTCGTTCGCCGTATCGAGCTCGAGGCCGAATTCTTTGGCCTTGTACGCGATATTGGCGCGGCCCGAAAGCTCGGACAGCAGCACGCGGCGGTCGTTGCCGAGCAGCGCGGGATCGACGTGCTCGTAGGTCGCGGTGTTGCGCTGGATTCCCGACACGTGCAGCCCGCCCTTGTGCGCGAACGCGCTGCGGCCGACGTACGGCTGGCGCGCGAACGGCGTGATGTTGGCGAGTTCGTACACCAGCGTCGAGACCTCGCGCATCGTCTTGAGCTTGGGCGGGGGCACGCAATGGTAGCCGAGCTTGAGCTGCAAGTTGGCGATTATCGAAACCAGGTTCGCGTTGCCGCAGCGCTCGCCGAAGCCGTTGATCGTCCCCTGCACCTGCACCGCGCCCGCGCACACGCCGGCCAGGGTGTTGGCCACCGCGACGTCCGAGTCGTTATGACAGTGAATTCCGATCGGGCAATTGACCGCGGCGCGAGCCGCCGTCACCGCGGCTTCGATTTCACCTGGCAGGCGTCCGCCGTTGGTGTCGCACAGCGCGATCAGCGTGACGCCCGCGTCATCAACCGCTTTCAGGCACGCAAGCGCGTACTCGGGATTGTGAAAATAGCCGTCGAAGAAATGTTCGGCGTCGAAAATCGCCTCGTCGAAGTTCTTTTTCAGAAACGCGATCGTGTCGTTGATAATTTCGAGATTTTCGTTCAGCGGGATTCGCAGCGCCTCGCGGACGTGCATGTCCCAGGTCTTGCCGACCACGGTCGCGACTTGAGTCCCGGTGCGCAGGATCAACTGCAGATTGCGATCGGCCGCGGCGCGAACTCCGGAGCGGCGAGTCGAGCCGAACGCCGCGATCTTGGCGTGGCGAATTTTGATCTTCTTGATCTCTTTGAAGAACGCCGCGTCGCGATCGTTCGAGCCCGGCCATCCGCCCTCGATGTAATCGAAACCAAGATCGTCGAGGCGTTGGGCAATCGTGACCTTGTCCTCGACCGTCAGCGAGACGTCTTCGGACTGGCATCCGTCGCGCAACGTGGTGTCGTAAACCTGGATATGTTTTGCATCCGCCATCGGACTCAAACTGTCTCCCGCGGCGCGGCGTTCGAGCCGCCGTCGCCGTTGACAAACGCGTCGTGCAACGCACGCATCGCAAGTTCCCCGTATTTCGAATTGACCACGACCGAGACCTTAATCTCCGAGGTCGAGATCATCTCGATATTAATCCGTTCCGCCGCCAGCACCTGGAACATCGAGGCCGCGACCCCCGCATGCGTGCGCATTCCAACTCCAACCACCGAAACTTTGGCGACCTGATCGTCATGCCGCACGCCCGGTGCGCCGATTTCCTTCGCCGTACGCGTAACGATTTCGAGCGCGCGGCTGAGGTCTTCGCGCCCGATCGTAAACGTCATGTCGGTGTGGCCGTCGGCGCTGGCGTTCTGGATAATCATGTCCACGACAATTCCTGCGGCGGCGATCGGGCTGAAAATCTTCGCCGCCAGACCCGGCCGATCCTCAACGCCGGCAACGGTTATCTTGCTTTGATTCTGGTCGAGCGTTACGCCCGAAACGAGCACGTCTTCCATTGACAAATCCTCTTGTCCAACCCACGTTCCTTCGGCTTCACGGAAGCTGGAGCGGACCACGAGCGGCACATTGTAACGTCGGGCTAGTTCAACCGAACGGGTTTGCAGGACCTTCGCGCCGAGTCCCGCCATCTCGAGCATCTCATCATACGAGATGCGGCCGAGTTTTTTGGCTTTGGGGCAGATGTTGGGATCGGCGGTATAGACGCCGTCCACGTCGGTGTAGATTTCGCAGGTGTCGGCTTTCAGAGCGGCTGCCAGCGCTACCGCGGTCAGATCCGACGCGCCGCGCCCAAGCGTGGTGATATCGCCGGCGGGGTTGACGCCCTGGTAGCCGGCAACCACCACGATTTGCCCGTCGTCGAGAGCGCGCATCACCCGATCGCATTGCACAGATTTGATTCGCGCGCGCCCGTGATTCGAGTCGGTGGTCAGATTCATTTGAAAAGCGAGAAAGGAAACCGTCCGATGCCCCATCGACTGAAGCCGGATCGCGAGCAGCGCCGCCGAGACTTGCTCTCCGGTGGCGACCAGCACATCGGTCTCGCGGGCGTTGGGTGACTCGCTCAGTTCGGAAGCGAGCTTGAACAACCGATTGGTCTCGCCCGCCATCGCCGAGACCACCACGACGATCCGATTACCGGCGTCGCGCGCCCTGACGACGCGATCGGCGACCGCCTTGATTCGCTCGATCGATCCGACCGAAGTTCCGCCGTATTTTTGAACTACCAATCCCAACGCAATGACCCTATCCGCCCTGAAAGAAGGGGGAATTGAGTATTATGTGCGGAAAATGGGCCTCAAACCAGCCCCCTCGCCCTTAGGCGAAGCGGCGCTTCAACTTGGAAATAATTTGCGCGTGACGGGAATCGACCGCGCTGAATTCAATCCGGCGGATGTTCGCGCCGGCGTAGCTGATCCGGACTGCGAGGTATTCCATCTCGGCGCCGCCGCGCAGACGCTCGAACCATTCGACGGCTGCGACACCTTCGGAAAACAAGTATTCGCGAAGGCCCAGGTCATCGAGGGTCGCGTCTTCGAGGCGATACAGATCTATATGATAGAGCGGCAAGCGGCCCTGATGCTCCTGGATCATCGTGAACGTCGGACTCAGGATGTCCTCTTCGCGCAGGCTTAGCCCCCGTGCGAGGCCCTTGATAAAGCAAGTCTTGCCCGCGCCGAGATCGCCAATCAGGCCCAGCAACTCGCCACCTTCGAGAAGCGAGGCGAGCCGCCGTCCCCACGATTTGGTCTCGTGCGGCGAGCGGCTCTCGATCACCATCGTGACCGCACTCGCGCCCGATTCTTCCGATTCTGCACCCGCATTAGCCATCGCGATTACTCACTTACTACTATACTGCAACTACTTCGTTAGTGCTTCCAGCGCCATCGGCAGCTCGTCAATCACGTCGCCGGCGATATAGCCGACGCGCCCCATGCGCGCCGCCACGCGATCGGCCGCGTAGCCGTGGAGGAAGACGCCGAGCGCGAGCGCGTCGATCGGGCGCATCTTCTGCCCCAGCAGCGCGCCGACGATTCCCGAGAGCGCGTCACCGATGCCGGGCGTGCCCATCCCGGGATTGCCGGTCGAGTTGATATAGACGTCGCCGTCGGGAGAGGCGATAACGGAATGCGCGCCCTTTATCAGCACGGACGCTCCCGTTCGCTCCGCCAGATTGCGCGCGGCAGACACGCGATCCTCGTTGATGACAGCCGGGGTCACACCGAGCAGACGCGCGGCTTCTCCCGGATGAGGCGTCAGCACAACAGGACCGCGCGCACGCCTTAAAGCCTCGCAACCGATCGCGGCCAGCGCGTTGAGTCCGTCGGCATCGATCAGCATCGGACGCTCGCGCTCGGACGCTTCTGAAATCAGCCATTCGACCAGGCGCCTGGTGTCCTCGCTGACGCCCATTCCCGGCCCCACGATCAACGCGTTCATCCCGCCGATTATCATCTTCAACGTGCCGGGCGCGTGAGCGCCGTCAAAATGGCCGTCGCGATCGGCGATCGGCTCGGTCATCAGCTCGGCCTGCCCTGCCGCGACGATTGGCTGGATCGATTCCGGCACCGCCGCCGTAACCAGGCCCGCGCCCGCTCTCAAAGCGGCGCGCGAGGCGAGCAGGACGGCGCCGGACTTGCCGCGGCCGCCGGCGATTACCAGCGGATGCCCATACATTCCCTTGTGCGAATTCGCCGGCCGCACGCGAATCAAATGCCGCACGTCATCGCGCTCGAGGAATCGGCCGCGAGGCGCTATCTCTTCAATCGCGCGCGCGGCGAAACCTATATCGACGATCCGCAACTCGCCGGATTGCCCGGCGCCCGGATATGAAACGTGGCCGAACTTCGCAAAACCGAATGTCACCGTGAGCGAGGCTCGGATCGCCGCGCCCATGACGGCGCCGGTGTCCGAGTTCACCCCCGACGCGATATCGACAGCGATCGCGGGCAAGCCGAATGAATTTACAATCTCGATCGCGCGGCGCGGCCCGTCTTTGACCTCCGCGTTCAGTCCCGTGCCGAAAATCGCGTCGATGACGGCGCTCGGGCGCTTGCCGAGCGCGGCTTCGAGGCTGGACTCGCCGGATGCCTCGATCGCCTTGCCACCGGCGGCGCGGAACTCCGCATACGCCCGCGCCGCATCGCCCTTCAAGTCCGCCGCGCGACCGAGCAGCACGGCTCGCACGCCGAAGCCGTCCTGAATCAGCCGTCTTGCAGCGACGAATCCGTCGCCGCCGTTGTTGCCCCGGCCCGCCACGACGAGCACATCGGTGACCGCTTCGGGGAAGCGCTCGACGAGCGCGTCGGCAACAGCCTCGCCCGCCCGCGTCATCAGCAAGAAAGACGAGATTCCGTACTTATCCCGGCTGATGCGATCGAGTTCGCGGCTTTCGGCGGCGTTGAGCAAAATCATCGGCGGCTGTCCTGCGGGAAATATTACACCATGCGCGAGAGGCGTGAATGCGGGCGGCAGTGAAAAACTGGACTGGCTCGGCGGCTCTGGTAGCCTCAGAGTTGAAATGATTCGCCTCAGCGTTAACGTCAACAAAATCGCGACGCTCCGAAATGCGCGCGGCGGAAATATTCCCGACGTGGTCGAGGCGGCCCGCACCTGTATCGCCGCCGGATGCCACGGGATAACGGTGCATCCGCGCCCCGACGCGCGGCATATCACCTTTCAGGACGTATTCGATCTCGCCGCGATGCTGACGGTCGAGTTCAATATCGAAGGATACCCGGGCGCGGAGTTTCTTGACCTCGTGATGCGCGTCAAGCCGACGCAGGTGACGCTGGTGCCCGACCCGCCCGGCGTGCTCACGTCGAATGCGGGATGGAACCTGGCCAGCGGCTCGGCGGATTGGCTCGGCGAGGTGCTCGCCAGGCTCGGCAACGCGGGAATCCGCACGAGTCTTTTCCTCGATACCGACGCCCGGCAGATCAGGCGCGCGCGAGAACTCGGCGCCAACCGAATCGAACTGTTCACCGGACCCTATGCGAATGCGTTCGGCACGCCGGCCGGCCAAGAGATTCTCGCGGCGCATCGCGAAGCCGCGCACCTCGCGCGGGAAATCGGACTGGGCGTGAATGCGGGCCACGATCTGAATCTCAAGAATATTCCGGCCTATGCGAAAGCGGTCAAAGGGTTGCAGGAAGTCTCGATCGGCCACGCGCTCGTCTCCGACGCGCTCTACATGGGCCTGACGCGCACGGTGAAGGCATACCTCAAAGCTTTGGGATCAAAGCCGCTCAGCGCGAAGCGCAAGCGCACAAAGCGCAATTGAAATGTGAAACCCGCCGTGGGTTTCACACTTCCTTGGGCAGGGGTGACCCCTGCACCCAGCGATTAAGACAAAGATGCGGCCTGACGGCCTGTTAGAATGGAGGAAGCAGAACTTTTTTTGTGTCATCCTGAGCGCAGCGAAGGATCTCGCGCGTCGCGCGCATCGAGGGGCACTTTGCCTGGAAACTTGTACTGCGTGTCAGGAATCGGCAGCGATGAACGATCCGGCTGTTGCGCGTACGAGGGAGACAGCCATCCGGCGACTGCGAGGCATACCGCAACCATCAGACCTCGAAGGTGCGTTTTACCTGTCATCGTTCCTCCTCCAGGAGACGGTTGCCGGGACGGTCTGCTTGATCGCGGCTCCGAAGTCGCTCAGCTGATCCAGCCGCGATCCTTGAATCTGATCTTTAGCTGCTCTGCGATTGCGTCGGCGGTCGCCTTGGCTCTCCCCTCGAGTTTGTTTCGGCCGCTGGCCTCGCCGTAGAGTTTCGCGCCGCCAACCACTATCAAACCGATCGGATTGGCGGTAGCGATCGCCACGGCAGCCGGCACGACCATTCCTGGAGTTTTGTTGCCAGACGAGCTAAGCGTCCCCGATCCGAGCTTGCGCCAGCCTTCGGCGTCACCGCATAGCCTTCAACAACTGTATCCATCTCCGAAGTTCCGGCGCCGAATCCGATGACGAAGCGCTGGACGGCGCTGCCACCCTGTACCGATACAAGATAGCCGCGAATTACGCCGTCACCCACTTGCGGCGATGTCCCCGATCCCGCCTGTACCGCAGAAAGGCCCATAGCGTTGATATCTGTCACCAGTTCCGCAGCGATAAGCGCGCCGAGCTGACGGCCCTCTTCGATTTGCTCGGCCGTCGGCGGCGTGGTCGGTGCACCGACCTGACCTCGAATCGAGGAATCGGCGGGCATGTCGGCGGGGTTGCCGACGAAGTTGTATACCCAGATCCGATTGGGCCGGGCGAGCCCCGGGCTTCTCATTGGCGTTTGCTGAGTGACGTTCGTTGAAGCGCATCCGGCTACGACACCCATCGCGAGCAGACAAAGTACGAGACGGTTCAAAGACCTCATTACGGACCTCCTATTCCAGGGCTTCGCGGAACCAGCGCCTCGGTCTAAACCGCATCATGTCGAAAAAGAAGGCCAAAGCGAAGCCACGCGCGCTCGATTGCGGGCGCATTCCAACTCATTAGCTGATTCGGATTGATTCGGTCACGGCGGGGCGGCGTACTTGCGGATGGCGGCGCCGATTTCCTGGGCGAGCGTTTTGATCTGAACGCCGTCGCTGCCTTCGACCATCACCCGCGCGAGCATCTCGGTCCCCGAATATCGCACCAGCAGCCGGCCGCTGCCCGCCAGGCGCCGCTCGGCGTCGGCGATGATTCGCTGAACGTCGGGCATCTCGGCAATCGGCACGCGATTTCGGACGCGCACGTTTTCCAGAACTTGCGGCACCCGGCGCATCGCGCGCAACTCGCTGAGCGCCCGCCCGCTCTCGGCCATCTGCGCCAGCACCATCAGGGCGCTGATCATTCCGTCGCCGGTGGTCGAGTAATCCATGAAGATCACGTGGCCCGACTGCTCGCCGCCGAGGTTGTACGAGTTCGTCCGCATCTCGCGCGCGACCGCGGGGTCGCCGACCTCGGTGCGAATCAGGCGCACGCCCGCGTCGCGAAGCGCCAGCTCGAGTCCGAAGTTGCTCATCACGGTTGCGACCACCGCGTTGCCATTGAGCCGGCCCTGGGAGGCGAGCTTGCGGCCGAGCAACGCCATCACGTCGTCGCCGTCGAAGACTTCGCCGCGCTCGTCAATCAGCATCACGCGATCGCCGTCGCCGTCGAGCGCGATGCCGACGTTGGCGTGCTCGCGCAAAACGGTCTGGCGGATAGCGTCGAGATGGGTCGCGCCGCAATTCAGATTGATGTTGGTGCCGTCGGGCTCGGCGGCGATCGCCACGACCTCGGCGCCGAGTTCCTCCAGCGCGTCGGGGCCGACCTTGTAGGCCGCGCCGTTGGCGCAATCGATCGCGACCTTGATCCCGTCGAAGGCGACCGAGCGCGGCAGGCATGACTTCAGAAACACCAGGTAACGGCCAAGCGCGTCGTCGATTCGCGCCGCCTTGCCGATATCGTCGGCGCGCGCGCGATGCTTCCCGACCTCGCTTTCGTCGAACACCAGCGCTTCGATTCGGCGCTCGGTCTGGTCGTCGAGTTTGAATCCGTCGCGCGAAAAAAACTTGATGCCGTTGTCCTGGAAGGGATTGTGCGAGGCCGAGATGACCACGCCGGCGTCGGCGCGCATACTGCGGGTCAGAAACGCGATCGCGGGAGTAGGGAGAGGACCGACCAGCCACACGTCCACGCCCATCGAGCAGATTCCGGATTCGATCGCGGTCTCAAGCATGTAGCCCGACAGCCGGGTATCCTTGCCGATAAGAATTCGGCGATGACGGCCGGTGGAGTTGCGGAACACATGGGCGAGCGCGCGGCCGAGCTTGAGCGCGGTCTCGGAGGTGATCGGCTCCTGATTGGCGATCCCGCGGACGCCGTCGGTGCCGAACAGTTTACGATGGGTGCTCATCGGCAGTAGTGGTCAGCTTCTCGCGATACATCCGCAGTCTAACCTTGTCGGGCGACTGGTGCAGCAACTGCATTCCGTCGGGCAGCGTCACTTGCAGCGGCAATTCGTGCGAGCCCGGGGCGACGCCCTTGGCGTCAACATAGACCATCCCCTTCGGCGCGAGAGCCGCGAGCTTGAGCGCCGGCCCGCGAATCGTGAGCGTGGCCTGTTTGGGTTCGACGCGGTACTTGAAGCCACTGTCCCTGACTTCAACGTCAACCTCGCGGAACTCGCGGTCGGCAATCGCCTCGGCGACATTGACCCGCGCATCGACATGACCGGTGGAGAATCCCAACGCGGGATTGGGCGCCACGATATCAACCGAGCGGCCGGTATCCGAGGTGAGTCCCTTCAAGTCGAAGGGTTCCGTGCTGACCGAGGTAAGCGGCGTGACGAAACGGCTGGGGCCGACGATAGTGACGCTTGGCGGGGTAATATCGACCGAGGTAATCGTGTAGCCGGTCTCGACCTTGCCCTGAACCGCCAGATGGACCGGCACGTCGCGGGTAACCAGGCGATCGATATCAAGCGACAGTTGATCGGGCGAGATGCTGGTCACGGCGGTATGTCGTCCCACGTTGAACATCGCGGGATAAATTTTGAACTCGGATTGTCCCGCCGCAACGCTGCGCAGATCGATCTTGAGGGTGAGCTGCTCGGGATTCATCAGCGACAGCAGAGTGCGCGGACCGGTGACTTCGATTTTTACGACGGCCGGCGGATGGTTCACGATCACCATCCCCTGCGGCAGCGAGCGATAGCTGATAGGCACGGTGAGCGGCTCGACTGAGCCCTGCTCGGCCGCGTTGACGAATATCCACAGCCCGATCGCGAGCACCACCGCGAATATGCGCAGCCCGATGTTGGCGCCGCGGAGCCGGCGCACGCCACTAACTTTGAACAGATATTTGAAGTCGCCCAGCCTCATCGTGCGTCGTCCCGTCGCTCGGTTGCCTCCGCGCGCCTAACCCGGCAGCTTCCTCAGTGTGGACAGGACCTCGGCGGGTTCCAGTCCACGGCTCAGCACGCCGCCGCGAGCAAGGGAAATCGTCCCGTCCTCCTCGGAAACGACCAGCACCACCGCGTCGGTGTCCTCGCTCATTCCAATGGCCGCGCGATGACGCGTGCCCAGCGCCAGGCTTACGTTGGGGTTCTGCGACAGCGGCAGCAGGCAGGCCGCCGCGAGGACGCGGTCGCCGTTTATGATCACGGCGCCATCATGCAGCGGAGAGCCGTTCATGAAAATCGTTTCGAGCAGCTCGGGCGAGACCTTGCCGTCAACAATTCTTCCGCTTTCGACGAACTCGCCCAGGCCATCTTCCTGTTCGATCACGATCAGCGCGCCGACTCGACGCGCCGACAGCCACGCGGCCGCGGTTGCGATTTCCTCCGCAGGCGTGACGGCAGCCGCATTGCGGCCCAGGAAGGATTGCGCACCGACGCGGGTCAGCGCACGCCGAATGTCGGACTGGAAGATAACCACCAGGATCACAAACAACGAACCAAGGAAGTTGTTCAAGAGCCAGTTGAGCGTGAACAGTCCGAGCACCTGCGAGGCGACGAACGCGCCGCCCACGATCACCATCCCAACCACCATCTGCATCGTGCGCGTGCCGCGGATCAAAAGCGCGATCCGGTAGATCACGTAGGCCACGATCAGGACGTCGACGACATCCTGCCATCGCGGCTGCGGTATCATGGGTATGTAGTTATGCATTGCGCCTGAACCGCCGATCCTGTCGGGCCATCGCCGCAGCCATTGCCACCACGGCGACGGCCGCGCCTGCGTCGTGCACGCGCACGATCGACGCGCCAGCGGCCACCGCCAGCGCGTTGGCAGCGGCAGTGCCGAATTCCAGCGCTCGCTCGCCGGCGCCGGCGATTGCGGCGACAAAGCTCTTGCGCGACGCTCCCACCAATACGGGATAGCCGAGCGCACAGAGGTCGGGCAAGGCGGCCAGCAACTTCAGATTATGCTGGGCCGTCTTGGCGAAGCCCAGACCGGGGTCAACGATGATTCGCGAGCGCACAACTCCCGCGGCGGCGGCAAATCGCGCGCGCGCATCCAGGTATTCGGCGACCTCGCGCACCACGTCGCGGTAGCGTGCGAACTCGATATGATTGGCAAGACCCCCGCGCATATGCATCAGCACCACCGCGCACTTCGTTCGCGCCGCCAGCGGCGCCATTTCGCAGTCGTGCTCAAGCGCCGTGATATCGTTGATTATCGCCGCGCCCGAATCGAGCGCGAGGTGCGCGACCTCCGCGCGGCGCGTGTCGATCGAGATTGGCACGCGGAGCCGCTTGCCCAAGCGCGCGAGCACCGGCCTGACTCGCGCGAGCTCGACCGCGACCGGCACCTCGGAGGCGCCCGCGGGACGCGAGGATTCGCCGCCAACGTCGATCAGGCCGGCGCCCGCCGCTTCCATCGCAAGCGCGTGCTCGACGGCGCGGTCCGCGTCCAGATAACGCCCGCCATCGGAGAAAGAGTCGGGCGTGACGTTGAGCACGCCCATTACCGCGGGGAACTTGATTACGCGACCGTCGTGAAGCTTGAGATACGGGGATGGAGACGCGCGATCGCTCAAGACTCGATCACTTGATGAATTGGTTTTGATCGGCGAACGTCGCATCGCACCGGCCCCGCTCCCCTTCATCCACGCGGCGACCGACTCGCCGTGGCGAATCGATCAGAGCGCCGCGACCACGCCGGCGAAGACGACTAGACGAGAACCGGTTTGGGCGGGAGTCCGGGCACCGGGCTTTCGTTTTCGTTGTCGGCACGCTTTTCCTTACCCGGTTCCGCGCCCGGACGCGGCGGAAAATCGTTGCGCACCGCGGCCGGCGACGGCGGCAACTCGCGCCCTTCGCGGAACGCCGTCACCATCTCCTCGACTTCGCTGCCGTCGAGCACTTCCTTCTCGAGCAGCCGCGCGGCGATCGCGTGAAGCAGCGGCAGATGATCCGACAGGAGCTGGCGCGCCTTCTGATACGAGTCATCGATGATACGGCGCACTTCGCGATCGATCTCGAGCGCGGTCTGCTCGGAGTAATCTTTATGATGAGAGATGTCGCGGCCCAAAAAGATTTGTTCCTCGCGCCGGCCGAAGGTCATCGGGCCCAGCTCCTTGCTCATGCCCCATTCGCAGACCATTTTGCGCGCGAGCTCGGTAGCTTTTTCGATGTCGTTGCCCGCGCCGGTGGTCATCTGGCCGAACACGAGTTCTTCGGCGGTGCGCCCGCCGAACATCACGGCCAATCGCGTCACCAGGTAGTCGCGGGGATAGGTGTAGCGATCGTCCAGCGGCAATTGCTGCGTCACGCCCAGCGCCATCCCGCGCGGGATAATCGTAACTTTGTGGACCGGATCAGCACCGGGCTGAAGCATCGCGACCAGCGCGTGCCCGCCTTCGTGATAAGCGATTATCTTGCGCTCCGAGCCCGACATCACCATCGAGCGCCGTTCCGCGCCCATCATCACCTTGTCCTTGGCGAGCTCGAAGTCCGACATCTCGACCTTGTCCTTGTTGCGGCGCGCCGCCAGCAGCGCGGCCTCGTTGACAAGGTTTTCCAGGTCGGCGCCGGCGAAGCCCGGGGTCGAACGCGCGAGCTTGGTCGCATCGACGTCGTCGGACAGCGGCACCTTGCGGGTGTGGACCTTGAGGATGCCCTCGCGGCCCTTCACGTCGGGCAGCGGCACCACCACGCGGCGATCGAAGCGGCCGGGGCGCAGCAGAGCCGGGTCGAGCACGTCGGGGCGATTGGTCGCCGCTACCAGGATGACGCCCTCGTTGGCCTCGAACCCGTCCATCTCGACCAGCAACTGGTTGAGCGTCTGTTCGCGTTCATCGTGACCGCCGCCAAGGCCGGCTCCGCGATGACGTCCCACCGCATCGATCTCGTCGATAAAAATGATGCAGGGCGCATGCTTCTTGCCCTGCACGAACAGGTCGCGCACGCGCGACGCGCCAACACCGACAAACATCTCGACAAAGTCGGAGCCTGAAATCGAAAAGAACGGCACGCCCGCTTCGCCGGCGATCGCCCGCGCGAGCAGCGTCTTGCCGGTTCCCGGCGCCCCGACCAGCAGCACGCCCTTGGGGATTCGGCCGCCGAGCCGGGTGAAGCGCTTGGGGTCGCGCAAAAATTGAATTATCTCTTCGAGCTCGTCCTTGGCCTCGTCGATTCCCGCCACGTCGCCGAAGGTAACTTTGTGCGTATTTTCAGTCAGCAGCTTGGCGCGGCTCTTGCCGAACGACATCGCCTTGCCGCCGCCGATTTGCATCTGGCGCATGAAGAAAATCCACAGCGCCACGATCAGCAGCAGCGGAAACCACTGCACCAGCGCGACCATCCACCACGGATCGCCTTCGACCGGCTTGGCCGCGATCTTGACGCCCTTTTCGCGCAGCGTCTTGACCAGGTCGGGATCCTCGGGCGCGTAGGTCTTGAAATGCTCGCCGCTGGTGGTGTCGCCCTTGATCAGGTTTCCCTGAATCGTGGCCTCGGCGACCTGGTTTTTTTCAACCTGGTTGAGGAAGTCCGAGAAAATTACTTCGGGTTCTTTGGGCTGTTGCCGGCTGAAGATATTGAACAGCAGCAGGAACATCAGTCCCAGCACTAGCCATAGCGCAATACTGCGAGAAAACTGGTTCATGCTATTACAAAAGTATCACGCGCGTTGATCCGCACGCAACGTGGCAGGCGCTAAGCCGCGAGTTCAGACGCCTCAACGCGCAGTATGGTTTCGGTGGCCTTGGTGACCAGCGCGCAGTCGGCGCGCGCAAGCCCCGGAAGCCACGCGATTTCGCCGCCGACGGTGACGACCGGGAAGCGCTCCCGCCGTGCGCGCGGCAACTTGCGATCCACAAACACGTCATGGACCTTGCGCGTGCCACGCATCCCCATCGGATGCATCCTGTCGCCCTTCATAAAATTGCGCGCGACCAGCCCCGCGTCCGCGATCTTCGCAGCATCGAACATCGCGACCAACGACAACGAAAATAAACTATCCGGCATCGGCGCATGCGCGGCCGGATTCGTCGAAGCCTCGAACTTGAATCCCGCCGCCGCGACGACCGTGATTCCGTCCGCGGCGATCGACACCGAGAATTCCGCGGCGGCGCCGGGCGCGGCGCCTGCTGCGCGCTGCGCCCGCGGATGCACCATCCGAATCAGATTGTACTCGCGCGCGGCGCGCCAGCCGCCCGGAAGATCGATCGAGTCGCTCGGACCGCCTTCCAGCATGAGTTGACGCATCGCCTCGATATGCGCGCGCGAAATTCTGCGCAAAGATCCGATCCGCTCGGAGATAAACAGCCGAATCACAACCGGTTGCACCGCGCGATTCACCGCGCTGAATCCCGCAACGTCGAGCGCGCCGCCGCGCCGGCGCATCGCGTCCAGTTCGCGCGCGGCAATCGCCGCGACCAGCTCGTCGAGCGAGCGCATCTCGGCCGCAACTTCCACCAGCCGCCCGCCGAGCCCCGGCGCGTACTCGCGCTCGAGCATCGGCAGCAGTTCGGCGCGAATCCGGTTGCGCAGAATGTCGCGCGACGAATTTGTCGAATCGTCCACGAACGCAGTCGCGCGGGCGGCCAAATAGCCGCGAATCTCGGCGCGCGAAATCGACAGCATCGGGCGAATCAGACGACCCGGCCCGTGCTCGGCCATCGCCGCCATCCCCGCCGCCCCCGCGCCGCGCATCAGGCGCATCAGCACAGTCTCGGCCTGGTCGTCCCGATGGTGCCCGAGCGCGACATATCCGGCTCCGACGCGGTCCGCGACGCGGCCGAGAAAATCGCGGCGAACCTCGCGTGCCCGCTCCTCGAGGTTCGCGCTCGAAATCGACGCGTCGAGACCCTCGGCGCGTTCGACGATCAATTCAATCCCAAGTCGCGCGCACATCGCGCGCACAAAAGCTTCGTCGCGATCCGACTCGTCGCCGCGAATCCGATGGTTCAAATGCGCCGCCGCAAGCCGGAGTCCCAGCCTCTGGCGAAGTTCAAGCAGCGCACAAGTAAGCGCAACCGAATCAGCCCCGCCGGAGAGCCCGATCAGCATAGATGCGCCCCGACGGACCCGCGCGCGCTTAAGCGCCGCCTCGATCGCGCCGACCACGATATTTTCCGTATCCCGAACCATCACCGATGAGATTATTCCCGCCTGAGATCTGCATCAACGCGCCGCTGCGGCTCACTTTTGCGATTGTTCCGCTTCCCACGTCGCGACATAGTTGGAGCCGCACGATCGGCACGCTAAACTCGCGTAGCCCAGACGCATATCCGGCGACGTCACGCAAAAACTACGATGGACGAACGTTACGACCCAAAGAAAATCGAGCCCGCGTGGCAGGCTGATTGGGATCGCACCAATCTCTACGGCACGCGCGAGCAACCCGGCCGTCCAAAATTTTACATCCTCGAGATGTTTCCCTACCCGTCCGGCGCCGGGCTGAGCGTCGGTCATCTGCACAACTACGTTCCGTGCGACGTAATCGGGCGCTTCAAGCGGATGGCGGGATTCAACGTGCTGCACCCGATGGGATGGGATGCGTTCGGACTGCCGGCGGAGAACGAGGCGATCCTGAAAGGATCGCATCCAACCGAAACCGTTCCGCGTTACGCCGCCAACTTCAAGCGCCAATTGACAATCTCCGGATGCGCGTACGACTGGTCGCGCGAGATCAACTCGTCGTCGCCGGAGTATTACAAGTGGACGCAGTGGTTCTTCCTGATGCTCTACAAGCGCGGCTTGGCCTACCGCGCCACCGGAGCGCAGTGGTGGTGCGACAAATGCCGCACGATCCTCGCCAACGAACAGGTCGTCAACGGATGCTGCTGGCGGCATCCGACAATCCGGTCAGCAAGAAGGATCTCGAGCAGTGGTACATCAAGATCACCGATTACGCCGATCGATTGCTCGCCGATCTGGACGGGATCGACTGGCCCGAGCCGATCAAGCTGATGCAGCGCAACTGGATCGGGCGCAGCGAAGGCGCGGAACTTGCTTTCCCGGTGCCCGCTCACGCCGGTAAGGAAATCCGCTTTTTCACCACCCGTCCCGACACCGTCTTCGGCGTATCGTTCATGGTGCTCGCGCCGGAGCATCCACTGGTCGCCGAAATTACTACACCCGCGCAGCGCGCGATGGTCGAAGCTTATGTCGCCGACGCGCGCCGCCAGACTGAAATCGAGCGGATGTCCACGGTCAAGGAGAAATCCGGCGTCTTCACCGGCGCTCACGCGCACAACGTCTTTACCGATCGAGACATCCCGGTTTGGATCGCCGACTACGTCCTGATGGGCTACGGCACCGGCGCAATCATGGGCGCGCCCGGCCAGGATCAGCGCGATTTCGAATTCGCCGCGAAGTATCGCCTCGAGATTCCCCGCGTGACCGCACCCGCCGGCGGCGGCGCTCCGCCGACCGATCGCGCGTTCACCGAACCGGGCATCGCGATCAATTCTGGCTTCCTCAACGGGATGACGACGGCTGAAGCGATCACGGCCGTCACCAAGTACGCCGAGGATCACGGAATCGGCCGCGCGACCATCACCTACCGGATGCGCGACTGGCTGATCTCGCGTCAGCGCTACTGGGGATGTCCGATTCCGATCGTCTATTGCAAGACCGACGGAATCGTACCGGTGCCCGATGACCAAATCCCCGTGATGTTGCCTGCGATGAAGGACTATTTGCCGTCGGGCACCGGCCGCTCTCCGCTCGCCAACGTAGCGGCGTTCGTCAACACGACCTGCCCCAAGTGCGGAGGCCCGGCTGAGCGCGAGACCGACACACTGGACGGCTTCGCGTGCTCGTCGTGGTACTTCCTTCGATTCGCATCGCCGCATGAAGACCAGCGGCCATTCGATCGCCGAGCGCAGTCGATTACTGGTTGCCGGTCGATCTCTATGTCGGCGGCGCCGAGCATGCCGTGATGCATCTGTTGTACGCGCGGATGTGGACCAAAGTGATGTTCGACGCGGAACTGATTGGATTCGACGAACCGTTCCCCGCGCTCCGCAACCAGGGTGTGGTGTGGGCCTCCGACGGCAATCGGATGTCGAAGAGCAAGGGCAACGTCGTCACTCCGGACGCGATGATCGACAAGTACGGCGCCGACGCGCTTCGGCTTTGGGAGCTGTTCATGAGCCCCTTTGACGAAGCGACCAACTGGAACGAAAGCGGCGTCGCAGGCACGCTGCGATTCATCCAGCGCGTGTGGACGATGATTCGGCGCTATGTCGAGGCGGGACGCCCCGGCGGAAAGCCTGGCGAAGAAACGCTCAAGCGCGCACACAAAACGATCCAGCTCGTCACCGATCATATCGAGCGGCTGCGCTTCAACACCGCGCTGGCGGCGCTGATGGATCAGCTCAACTACCTGGCGAAGCTCAAGCCCGAGGAGATGGGCCGTTTCGCCGCGGAGACCTTTGTGCTGATGCTCGCGCCGATGGCGCCGCACGTCACCGAGGAAATGTGGCGAGCGCTCGGCCACGATACTTCCGTTCATCTGGCAGCGTGGCCGAAGTTCGATCCGAAGCTCACGCGCGACGAGACGGTAACGGTAGTCGTGCAGGTTAACGGCAAGGTCCGCGATCGCCTGGAGGTCGCCGCGGGCGCTTCAGAAGCCGAGGTGCGTGAACTCGCGCTCAAGAGCGAGGCCGTCACCCGCCACCTCGCCGGCAAAACGCCGACGAAGATCATTTTCGTAAAAGACAGGATGCTCAGCATCGTCGCCTAGCGGGCGTTGAGCGCGCTCATGTTTCGAGCGCTCATAGTCCGCGGATATTGACGAATGGGTGGACAAAAGTACATACTTAACCAGCCTGGCGGCTGAAACCTGAATGCGAGTAGCGGGCTTTGACTGGGACGAGGGCAACCAATCCGAGTGCCAGAAGCACGGCGTTTCGACGGCGGCGATCGAATCCATATTTCATTTGCCGATCGCCGTTCTACCCGATCCCCTGCACTCGAAATCTGAGGAACGCTTCAAGGCAATTGGCAGGACCGATAAAGGTCGCGGGATTTTCGTCGTGTTCACCCTGCGGACGCGGCGCGGCAAAACATTCATTCGGCCGATCAGCGCACGGTACATGCACGGGAAGGAAATGGACCACTATGAAAAGGAAACTGCCACGCCTCCGAAGCGATAAAGAAGCCGAGGATTTTGTCGAAAAGGCCGACCTGACTGAGTACGACTTGTCCGCGATGCGACCGATCCGCTTCGAGTTTCAGCCAAAGGGCGAGCGAGTCAACATGCGTCTGCCCCGGCAACTGCTCGACGCGGTGCGGGTCTCGGCGGCCAAAGCGGGAGTTCCCTACCAGCGCTTCATCCGACAGGTGCTGGAGGACGCGGTACGGCGGAAACGTGCGTGACATCGGAAATTGAGATCGTCGTGGGGGCGCTTCGGAAGCCGAGGTGCGTGAACTCGCGCTCAAGAGCGAGGCCGTCACGCGCCACCTCGCCGGCAAGACGCCGACGAAGATCATATTCGTAAAAGACAGGATGCTCAGCATCGTCGCTTAGCCGCGCCGAATCGTGGCACTGGTTCAGTTTGCAGGCCTGATAGGCCGAAAGGGCCTCGAAAAAGCGACCTATACCACCTGTAGTGGTTTTGGGACGGCTGGGCTCTAAGGCTAGCTTTGTTCCGACAAAAATAATTTCGACCAAGAGCAGGTGTCGCCCGAATTCGGGCGAGCCGGGCGAGTACGGGACATCCTGGCGGTTGACCATTGCGTATGTGTAGCACGCCAAATCCGGCGGCGTCAGGCTGAACAAGTTCATCCCCAAGCCCGGCCTGAAACCCGGGGGCAGCTTCATCGAAACTGAACCAGCGCCGAAATCGCCGCGAACCTTGAAGGACGCGCGCCGGCCGTGCGATGCTTCCGGCCAGACACTACTTCAGATCCTTTTCATCATCACGCAGAGGTGCCGAAGACACCCATGGCGGAGACGATTTCGCGTTCGAAAGGTGAAAAATGCGAGATAACGAATCGGACAAAACGAACGAACCGCCTTCTTTTGTGTCCGAGACTGTCGAG
Organism: uncultured delta proteobacterium; assembly: GCA_963813785.1. Taxonomy (GTDB): domain Bacteria; phylum Desulfobacterota; class Binatia; order Binatales; family Binataceae; genus Binatus. The sequence continues at coordinate 616,399 of CAWFAJ010000012.1, forward strand.
GAGAAATTCGCTCAGTTGCTGGTCATCGCCGAAAAATGTGTCCGCGAGCGGGCAACCACTCCTGCTTTGATATTGATTTTTTCTGCCATCGATGTTGCCGGCTGGCTCTCAGCGGTCAGCCCCTCGGCGAGCCCCAGGTCTCGATTCACCGGTTGGGTTGCCAGATATCTCCTTCCTTTCTCGAATCTAGACTGTTCTGCAATCGAATTGTTCGCGGCCCGCTGTGGAATAGTTCATAACTTTTCGTCAGAATCCGACCTCAGCCGCGGGTGTCGGGAAAGATCCGACAAATAGTCTACTCGTGGGGCGACGCGGATTTCGAAGCTCTCCGCGCGATGACTGCGATCGTGAATTTGGATCTGCCAACGTCCAGTGCCATGCAGGGTCGAGTTGCGAAATACACATGCATCAAAGTCGAGGACCTAATCTCCTCTTTCCGGGAGGGGCTCAACCGGTTTTCCAACGAATCCAAATCGGATGAAGGAATGGCCGCCAGAATAAGGGACCGCTCAGGCAAGGTCTTAACGCATATGTCAAAGGCACACGCCGATGAGTTGCTGGAATGGACCAGAGGGCCATTGGGGAAAGATTCCCCGCCATAGGCCGGTCGGTACGAGCGAACCCGTAAGATGCCACCTCACTGGCAAAACGCCGACGAAGATCATTTTCGTAAAGGACAAGATGCTCAGCATCGTCGCCTAAAGCATAGATCGCCTAGCCACGAACGTTATGAGTTCGTTTTTGAATACGGATGGGCTTTCGGGCTCGCGATAAATCGACGGAGGTTAGATGATGGCAAAAATCTCGGCAAGTTTGGAGATGCGATGGCCCCGCCCTGACGATCGACTGCTTGGCAAAGTGCTCAGCTGGAACAATTCTGTGGCGTTTTCGGATTACCCTGCCGAGCGAAATGCTTTGATGTTGAAAGGGTATTTCCGAGCAGGGCACGTTTTAGTCGATAAGTGCCGTGAGAACCTGAACGAAGGGCATACCTTGGTCTATCCGATCCTGTTTTGCTATCGGCATGCGCTAGAAATGGTAATGAAGTTGACCCTCGACAGTTACGGGCACCACTTCGGCGTTTCAACGCCCATGCCGGATCACAATCTTTGGCGGCTCTGGGAGTCGTGCAAAGCGATCTTCAGCCAAATTGACAACGAAAGCGCAGCCGTCGATACATCGATAGTCGAAAAGCGCCTCAAGGAGTTCCACGAGTTAGATACCCGTGCCGAGGCGTTCCGATATCCGGTTAACAAGCAAGGAACACTGATACCTCTCCCTTGCGAGGCGATCGACCTAATCAATCTCCGGGATGTGATGGAGGGCCTCGAGAATTTCTTCAGCGGGGCTGACGGATATCTCGATAACCTTTGCTCCGCGAGCGACGAAATGCAGTACGACTACTGATCATTGTCGGTCGCGCGGCAGCCTGGTAACTCATCGTCGATGAATCTCCGCCACACTGCTGCACTCGCGCTTGTGAGATTCAGCGTAGCCTGCCTATTCACTCTCATGGGGTGCTACGGCCCATTCGTCACAGAGGTGCATGTCGATAAATCATCAGCACAGACTCTTGAGAATGAAGTGCGAATCTACAAACCTGCTGACCTGACGGGTGTCGATTACAGCAGCCTCGGTGAAGTGGCGGCGATTTCGTGTAAAAACAAACTCTGGGATCCATCTCCAAGCGAAGCAGATGCAATTTCCCAAATACGATTTAAAGCATTTACACGTCACGCGAACGGCTTGATGCTTTGGGGCTGCGATTCCTATGGAACCGAACTCTCCAAGAATTGTTGGTCTTCGGTGACCTGTCGCGCGACGATGATATTTGTGGCCAACCCGACCACCGAATGATCAGGGGCTGATCCCTGTGCTTCGTGATTCGTTCTCCTGAACTAAAAAACGTTTCACGTGAAACGCTCGGGTTTGAAACTCCAGCAAGCGTAATGGTTTTTCGGAAGTTTGCCCAAATCCTTTGCGCCACTTGAAGGACGCGCGCCGCCCGTGCGATGCTTCGGCCGGATACGACATTAGTGGGCTCTCCCATCAGACCGTGGTAGAGCAAAGAGCGCGAACATGAAGGGCCTCGACCAGACTCTTGACTCGGCGGTAGCGCCGGAAATTCGCCTGGCGCATGTTTGCGCCAAATGCGGTCAGGAAATTAACGCCGAGCATCGACGCCGAGTCCTGAGAATGCTGAAGCTGTTCGGAATCGGCAATGGTTGGCGCCCTTGCGATTGCAAACAGTCGCTGCTGAAAGGTTGGGGACCGAAGAAACAGATTTTCGATCCGTTGAGGCAGGATTGGCCGCCGTGGAAATGATCACCGCGGGCTCGCCTACTATTCTGAGTTAGAGGTTCGTCGAATTGCGATGCTTGCGGCCGGATACTACTTCAGATCTTTTTCATCGTCACGCAAGGAGCGACCGACATGGCCGAGGAAGTGCTTAAAGTCACACGTCATCCGAATTACGCGGTGTTGACCCTAAACCGTCCCGAAAAACGCAACGCGCTGAATCAGCCGATGATCGAGGCGCTCAACAATGCACTCGTCAAGTTCGAAAGCGACCGCGAAATCCGTGCGCTGCTGCTGCGTGGCGAAGGCGCGCACTTTTGCTCGGGAATCGATCTGAAGGAAGTCGCCGAGGCAAGCGGCCCGCACAACCCGACTTCGCTCGAGGCCGTGTTCGGCCGATTGGAGCGGTTTCCCGTGCCAACCATCGCGGCTATCCAGGGCGCCGCGATCACTGGCGGACTCGAACTGGCGCTGCATTGCGATCTTCGAATCGCGTCGGAAAACGCCAAGATGGGCATGACGCTCGGACGCGTCGGGCTGGTGGTGCCGTACGATTTCGCGCGCAAGCTGATCGAGGTTTGCGGATCGGCCAACACCGCATGGATTCTCTACACCGCCGACCTGCTCGACGCCGAGCGCGGCCGCCGCATGAATCTCGTTCATGAGGTCGTCGCCGACGCAAAGCTCGGCGAGACGGCAACTGCGGCTGGCCGAGAAGATCGCCGACAACGCGCCGCTCTCTCTGCGCGCTATGAAAGGAATGGTGCGCCGATGCATGAGCGAGAGCTTCGACGCGTGGCACGACGATCTGTTGCAGATGGCGCGCTCGGTTCGCGACAGCCACGACGCCCGGGAAGGCGTGCGCGCGTTCCTGGAAAAGCGCAAGCCGGTGTGGAAGGCCGAGTAGCGCTCGCGCGGCTCAGTGTCGTGTCCCGCAAATAAATTGAAGAACAAAGCCCTAACCCCTAGCCCCTTCCCCAGAAAGAATGGGGAAGGGGAACTGAAAAATCCTCTGGGGAATGCTGCCGTCCTATCCCCCTAGCCCCCTTTCCGGGCCGGAAAGGGGGACCGGACCAGAGAGTCCCTTGGCTGGTCGTACGAGCCGGAGAGTCCCTTGCCTGGTCGTACCAGAATGAACCAGAACTTTTTCAAGATATTTGCAGGACACAACACTAGTCGGAATGCCTGCCCAGCGCGTGGCGGATCGCGGCGGCGCTCTCCAGCAGCGTGCTCGGCAGGTTCAAGGTTCCCGCGACATTTGAATATGGATAGAGCCGCGCGTTGAGATGCGCGTGCAGCGGAATTCGCTGGCCCTGGTGAATTTCATAGTCAAGCGGCAACGGCCCAAGGATCATCAGTATGCGATGGATCGCATTTGCAAACTGCTGCATCTGGTCCGGCCTCAGCTCCGACAGCAATCCCCGATAGTTGGGCATCACCACGTCGTAGCTGCGCGGGAACCCGCCCATCGGGCTCGCATAGCTGACGACAGAGTCGCCGCGATCGATCACCAGGTTGAGACGCTCCATCAGCGCGACGATCTCGTGCCATAGATGAGGATTGTCACGCTCGGCGCGAGCCTCCGCGAGCACGGCCGGGAACGGCTCCGGCGATCCGATGATCTGCTGATGCAGATGCGGCTGCGAGGCGCCCGACTCGCGCCCCTGATTCTTGCGGATCACAACCGCGCAAACGTCCGGATTCTCCAACGCGAGGCGCATCACACGCGCATCGGCGTGCATCAGATGAAGGAAATGAGCGCCGCCGAGCGCGCCGGTAAACATCAAATCGGCCGGCGATCGCGGCGCGTCGATGAAATGACGCGGATCTTCGACCACGAGGTACGACTCGTTGCGATTGCCGGTCAACTCCGCGGGAATTCGCGGGAAGAGATTGTTGATGACGCGCACCACCCAAGTAGCGCCGTCAGCAGTCTTCGCGCCGTTCCATTCGGGGATTTCATCCGCGGTCATCCGAAAGACCTCGCGCGGCGCAAGCCCTTCGTTGCCCACACAAAAGGGACATGACTTGGTCGCGTGGCGAATTGCCTCGGCGCTGAGATGCGGTGCGCCGGGATCGGCGCTCTCGCGGCCGCCGAGGGTGAACGCGAAGCTCTTGCCGCGAACATCGACAACATATGAAATCACGCCGGTGATCGGATTTTTGATCCAGACCAGGCACCCATCGCGGATTTCGCATTCTATCGGCATCGGAGCGTGATAACCTTTAACAATTGCCGGCGCGCCATTTCAACGCCGGCTCGAAACCGCCGCGAGCCGGGAATCTCCTTGACTACGGCTCCCGGCTCCATTATCCCAAGTGCTGAGGACGGGGAACCGGCGAAGCCGGGACAAACTGGGGTCTGGCGATCCGCATGCGCGGCCACCAGCCTTTTTTTTGGCTGCCATCGCCAATCGCCAGCGTTTCCGTGAATAGTCAAAAATGCCGCAAATGAAGAAATACCTGTTCACGCCCGGGCCGGCTGCCGTACCGCCCGAGGTTTTGCTCGAGATGGCGCGTCCGATCATCCACCATCGCACGCCCGAGTTCAGTTCTGCGCTCGATCAGGCGCGCGATCGGATGAAGCCTCTGTTCGGCACCTCGAGCGAAGTAATCCTGCTCGCGTCCACCGGCACGGGTGGGATGGAAGCGGCGGTGACGAATTTGCTGGCGCCGGGCGAGCATGCAATCTACGTCAACGGCGGCAAATTCGGTGAGCGATGGGGCAAGTTGCTCGCCGCGTTCGGCATGATTGGGCACGAGGTGCGCGTTGAATGGGGCCGCGCCGCACGGCCCGGGCAAATCGAGGATGCGTTCAAGGCGTTTCCCGAGTCGCGCGCGGTGCTCGTGCAGGCCAGCGAAACTTCAACTTGCGCGGTGCATCCGGTGGCCGAGATCGGCGAGGTCGTCCGCAAGCGCGGCGCGATGCTGATCGTAGATGGGATCACGTCGGTCGGCGTCTTCGAGCAGAAGATGGACCAATGGGGCATCGACGCATTCGTCACGGGCAGCCAGAAGGCGCTCATGCTTCCGCCGGGGCTGGCAATGGTCGCGCTGTCGGCGCGCGCTCTGGAGGTCGCGAAGAAAATCAAGACGCCGCGCTTCTATTTTGATTTGCTAAAAGAATTGAAGTCGCAGCGCGACGAGCATACCACCGCATGGACGGCGGCGGTGTCGCTGATTTGCGGGCTGAACAAATCGCTCGAAATGATTCACGCCGAAGGTCTGCCGCAGGTTTACGCGCGTCACGCGCTGATGGCGGAGGCCACTCGCGACGCTGCCGCGGCACTGGGGCTGAAACTGCTGTCGCCCGACAACCCCGCTCCCGGGGTCACCGGAATCCTGGTCCCCGAAGGTCTCGACGGCGGCAAACTGGTCAAGTTCCTGCGCGACGGCCTGGGCGTGTCCGTTCAGGGCGGGCAGGATCAGATGAAGGGTAAGCTCGTGCGCATCGGGCACATGGGTCATTTGAGCCCGTTCGACATGCTCATCGCAGTTGGCGCGCTCGAGATGGGACTCAAGCAGATTGGCGCAAACATTCGACTTGGCGCCGGCGTAGCCGCGGTTCAGGCCCGCCTGGCACGGAGCATTTGAATCAAAATGGCGGAAACTTTCCGTGTCCTTCTGAGCGACTCGCTTGCGGCGCAGGGGATCGAGGTCCTCAAGCGCTTCCCGCAGCTGCAGTTCGACATCAAGACCGGCCTCAAGCCCGCGGAGCTGGCGAAAATAATCGCGCCCTACGACGCGCTGCTGATTCGCAGCGGCACCCGCGTCACCCGCGAAGTAATCGACGCCGCCACCTCGCTCAAAGTGATCGGGCGCGCGGGCGTCGGGGTCGACAACGTCGATATCGAAGCGGCAACGCGCCGCGGAATCGTCGTGATGAACAGCCCGACCGGCAACAGCGTCACCACCGCGGAGCACGCGGTCACCATGATGATGGCGCTGGCTCGGCATATTCCGGCGGCCAATGCCTCGATCCGAGCCGGCAAATGGGAGCGCGGCAAATTCACCGGCGCCGAGATATGCAACAAAACGCTGGGCGTGATCGGCCTCGGTAACATCGGGCGGATCGTCGCCGACCGCGCGCTTGGGCTCAAGATGAAAGTGATCGGCTACGATCCGATCCTGACGGCTGAGGCTGCCGGGCGCATCGGCGTTGAGCTTGTCAGCCTCGATGAGCTTTTTGCGCGCGCCGACTTCATTACCGTCCACACCCCGCTGAGCGACGACACCAGGGGCCTGGTAAACGCGGCGGCGTTCGCGAAGATGAAGCAGGGAGTGAGAATCATCAATTGCGCCCGCGGCGGAATCGTCGATGAAGCGGCGCTCGCCGAGGCGCTGAAATCCGGCAAGGTGGCGGGCGCCGCGCTGGACGTGTTCGTCGAGGAACCCCCACCCGCCAACCATCCGCTGCTCCAGTTCGACAACGTGATCGCAACGCCGCACCTCGGCGCCGCCACCGACGAGGCGCAGGTCCAGGTCTCGGTCGATATCGCGCATCAAGTGGCCGACTTCCTGATCGAAGGCACGATTCGGCAGGCGGTCAACATCCCGGCGCTATCCCCCAAGGAACTCGAAATACTCGGGCCGCATCTAATGCTTGGCGAAAAACTGGGCCGCCTCGCTGCGCAACTGATCACCGACGCGCCCACGGAGCTGACGCTGGCGTTTGGCGGTGAAGCCGCCAATCTCAAGCCCGACGCGATCACCGCCGCCGTTTTAAAGGGATTGATGAGCGGTTTCCTCGACGAAGATTTTAATTACGTCAACGCGCCATTTATCGCTCGCGAACGCGGAATCAAGATTATCGAAACGCGCTCCCGCGAAGTCACTGACTACGTAAATACCTTGACGCTCACGGTTCGTACCGGCGCCGGCGAGCACGAAGTCTCCGGCGCCGTGCTGGGAAATCGCGTGCTGCGCCTGACCCGGATCGACGGCTACCGCGTCGAGGCGGTGCCCGAGGGTTACTTCCTCATGCTGCATAATCGCGACGTTCCCGGAGTGGTCGGCGCGGTGGGCACGATGCTCGGGCAGGCGGGAATAAATATTGGCGGACTGGAGCTCGGCCGCGATCGCGTGGGAGGAACCGCGCTAAGCATTTTCGAGGTGGATGAACCCGTGCCGGTCGCCGTCCTGGACAGGCTCAAGACCATCCCTGCAATTACCGCGGCGTCGCTGCTCAAGCTCTAAATTTATTTTGCGCGCGGAACATTTCAGCCCGACAGATGCGCGCGCAGGCCGGCGCAATTGACGCCGGTCGGGGAAAAGACATGAAGACAGTTGCCGTGGTCGGCACGCAGTGGGGGGACGAGGGCAAGGGCAAAATCGTCGATATGCTGGCGGCCAACGCCGATGTGGTCGTACGCTTCCAGGGCGGAAACAACGCGGCTCACACGCTGGTGGTCGGCGGCAAGAAATTTGTGTTGCGGCTGGTACCCGCCGGCGCGCTCCATCCCGGCAAAGCTTGCGTAATCGGCAACGGGCTGGTCGTCAATCCGCTGGCATTGCTCGGCGAAATCGCAGACCTCAAGCGCAGCGGCCATCTCGCCGACGACAGTTTGCTCAAGATCAGCTACGAAGCGCACATGGTGATGCCGTATCATCTGGCGATCGATCGCGCTCGCGAGGCGCGCCTGGGCAAGCGTGCGATCGGCACCACCGGATTCGGCATCGGCCCGGCCTACGAAGACAAGATGGCTCGGGTGGGATTGCGCTTCGAAGATCTGCTCGATTTCAAATTTTTCGAGGACAAACTCCGCCGCAACATCGTCGAGAAGAACGCGTACCTGAAAGCATTGCTCAAGGCCAAGCCGATCAAGGCCGACGAAACCATCGACGCGATGAAAAAAGCGCGCCGCCGGCTGCTCCCGTATCTGTGCGACACCGGCGCGTTCATCAGCGAGGCGATCGAGTCGGGCAAGCGCGTTCTATTCGAGGGCGCCCACGGCACGATGCTCGACATCGATCACGGCACCTACCCGTACGTGACCTCGTCGAATTGCGTCGCGAGCGCAGTGTTCAGCGGCACCGGCATCGGGCCGGGCAATCTCGAAGCGGTGCTTGGCATCAGCAAGGGATATACGACCCGAGTCGGGGCGGGACCCTTTCCGAGCGAGTTCACCGGCCATCTCGCCGATTCGCTGCGCGAAGAAGGCAACGAGTTCGGCAGCGCCACCGGGCGTCCCCGGCGGATCGGGTGGTTCGACGCGGTGCTGGCCCGTTACACCGCTCGCGTCAACGGGATGTGGGCGCTGGCGCTTACCAAGCTCGACGTTTTGACCGGGATCGATCCGGTCAGGATTTGCGTCGGCTACACCGTCAAGGGGAAACGCTACGACGACATGCCGCCGTCGCATCGGATGCTGATCAACGCCAAGCCGATCTTCGAAGAGATACCGGGATGGAGCGAGAGCCCGGCGGGCGCGCAGACGCTGGGCGAATTGCCCTCGGGCGTGCGCCGCTACGTCGAACGAATCAGCGCGCTGGTTGGTGTGCCGATTGCGATGATCGGTGTCGGCAAAGAGCGCGAAGCGACCATCGTGGTCCGCAACCCCTTCGCCGACTAGCGCGCTTTCTAGCGGTTCAGCAGCTCGGCGAATTCCTCGACCGCCTGGTCGCCAAGCTCGCTTCTATCGCCTCTCGGATGTTCGCGAGAGCTTCGGCTTCAGTCCGGCCTTGGGTCAGGCAACCCGGAAGAGCCGGGCACTCCACGACGACAAAGCCGGCTTCGTCGCGCTCGAGTGTCACCAGAAACTTCATGATTTCACTCTAGCACATGGAAACCGGCAACCAATCATTTCCCCCTAGCCTGCGCAAACCGCCGCGAGGCTCGAGATCGCCACGCCGCGGCGTGCCTGCCGCAGGTCATTGCGATCGAAGCCGTTGGTTGTGTACCCGATCGAAATTCCCGTCGCCGGATCGGCCCATCCGATCTGTCCGCCCGCGCCTCCGTGACCGAATGCCAGCGCCGAGTTGGTCTTGCCGAAGCCGCGATAGTTCGCGAGCCCGTCGCCTCCGGCCACGATAACTCCCAGCGCGCGGTTGCACTTGACGCCGAAAATCGGGTCCTTGTAATCGCCCGAGCGCACGCGCAATGCGTCCTTGAGCGCTTCAGGCTTGATGATCGGCGCACCGTTGACGCCGCGATTATGCAGCAAGCCCTGGTAGAACAGCGCCAGGTCGCCCGCCGTCATAATTCCGCCGCCGCCCGGCACACCGGCTTCCATCACATTGGGCCGGTTGAAGCCGAGGACCGCGTCTTCGGTAACTTCGGTTTCCGGGATCGCGGGCAGGCCGAGCTTCTTTCGCTCCTCGTCGGATAGCGCCTCTCCGACGTAGCAAAGCTGCGCGACGCGCTGATGATACTCGCGCGGCAATCCGACCCGCAGTTCCGGCAGTCCGAGCGGCGTTGCAATCCGCTCATGCACGAACTGACGGAAGTCCTTGCCCGTGCGCCGCTCGATTATCTCCGCAATTACCCAGAAGCCCGAGGTCGGATGGTATTCGAACTTGCTGCCCACCGGCCATTCCAGCCGCCACTTGGCGAATCGCGCGAGCCGCTTGCTCTTGTCGAGCCACTCGTCCTGCGGATACGGTGCGTTGGGAAATCCTCCCACGTGGAGCAGAACCTGCTCGACGGTCATCGTGTCCTTACCGTTGGTGCCAAACTCGGGGATGATCGCCGCAACGCGCTCACCCGGATTCAGCTTGCCTTCGCCGATCAGAATCCACGACGCCGCCGACATGATCGCCTTGGTGCACGAGAAGATCGTGTAGAGCGTGTCGTTGGTTGCCGGTTTTTCACTTCCGCCCTGGACTGCGCGTCCGACCGTGCGCATCGCGCCGATTTTTCCATTTCGGGCGATCGCGATTTGAGTGGATGGCAGCAAGCCATCCTTGACTTCGCGTTCGGCACGATTGAAAAGGGCTTCGACTTTTTGAGGATCGAGGCCGACTTCGCGTGGACTGTCAGCAAAATGACTTTGCGCGGGCATCGCGGTCACTCCTTGGGTTTGAATTTCAGTCTTCGGGATATACCACGCCACTGCCGATTCGTCATTCGGAAGCGATCCGCACCGGAGCTTGCGACGATATCCACCCGGCCCTGCCCGGCAGCGTGGTCCGAATGACTTCGCATGCCGGCAAGTCCGCGCGATTCAGCCGCGCCGCGACTTCGCGCAGTTGCACGAACTTCGCGCCCCGCTCCTTCAGCGCGCGGACCAGGGCAGTGAAGCCCTCGAGCTGTCCCATCCCTTCGGTCTCGGCGTGAATCGTGTGCACGTTGAGCGCATCGGGCTTGCACAAGCCGAGATAGAAATCGCGCACCGCGGCGTCATCGGGCAATTCTCGCCGTCCCATTACCTCGTCGAGGGTCGGCAAGGTGGTCGGAATCTCCGGCGTCGCGAGAACCCGCCGCTGCACGATGCAACGGTACGGCGCGATCCCTCGCGTGTCGCTGCGATAGTCGAGCGCCATCGCGTCCAGCGCGATCAACGCCGCATCGTTGGTGCGCCATCCGGGCGCGGCGAAGCTGCGCGGCGCTTCACCAAGGATCGCGCGGTATGCCTCAAACGCGTCGCCGAGTTCGTTGCGTATTCCGGGCTCGCCGATTTTATCGAGGTGATCCTGCCATCGCACGTGATCGTAGCCATGCACGCCAATCTCGAAGCCATGCGCCTTCAGGTCGCGGATAATTCCGGGGAACGACAGCGCGATCGGCCGCGACGGCAGAATCGTCCCCGAGAGAATCGTCCGCGCGCCGTACATCGAGACGGCCCTGGTGCGGAACATCTTCGACATGAACCCGCGATTTCGAAACACCCGCAGGATTGCGCGCCCCGAATTGTCCGGGCCCATCGCGATATAGAAGCTCGCGGCGACGCCCTCGCCGGCAAGCATCGAGGCCAGTCGCGGCACGCCCAGTTCGAGGCCCTGATGGGTATCGACGTCGATCTTTAGTGCGACTTCCACGTGCAGTGACTGCGCGGACAAGGCCCGCGCCTAGGAAGCCATCTCTTTGCGGAACCAGTCCATCGAGATTTTCACGCCCTCGCGCAGGTTCACTTTCGGCGTGACCCCCAGCAACGTGCGCATCTTGGTATTGTCCGGAACGCGGCGAGGGATGTCCTCGTAGCTGTTGCCGTACACTTCCTCCTGCGTCACGAACTTGATCTTCGATTTCGTGGGCCCGAACAACTCGAGCATCAGCTTGGCGAACTCGAGCACCGTCGTCTCGACGTCGACGCCGATGTTAATCGCCTGTCCATCCGCCGCGGGATTCACTCCCGCCCGCACGGTTGCCTCGATCGCGTCGGTCACGTACGTGAAGCATCGCGTCTGCAAGCCGTCGCCAACCACGGTCAAGTCCGCGCCGCGCAGCAGTTGACCCATGAAGATCGTAAACAGCCGGCCCACGTCAACCTTGTCCAGCCGCGGACCGTAGGCGTTGAAATAACGCACGATCGTAACCGGCAGGCCGAGCTTGTGATACGCAAAACAGAAATGCTCGCCGACGGCCTTGGACGTCGAGTAGCACCAGCGATCGATACTGGTCGCGCCGAGCACGCGATCGTCGTCCTCGCGCCACGGCACCTTGGGGTTGCGGCCGTACACCTCGGAGGTCGAGCTGAACACGACCCGCTTGTTGTGCTTGTAGGCGGCCTTCAGCACGTTCTGCGTGCCGTTGACGTTTACGTTGAGCGTTTCGTAGGGATCGGCGACGTAGTGTTCGACGCCGACGACGGCCGCGAGATGGTAAATGAGATCGACCTTCGAGACCAGGCTGTCGATCAACTCGACGTTGAAGACCGAATCGTGCACGTAATGAAAGCGCGGATTGTCCAGCAGGTGACGCACCTTGGCGATCGAGCCGGTGTCGAGCACCAAGACCTCGTCGCCGCGCGCAAGGAACGCATCGGAAAGATGTGACCCGAGAAATCCGGCGCCGCCGGTTATCAGAACCCGCATGTGACCTCCAAGAAACTAATCGAATAGAATAGTATGATTGACGCGACCGGGCTGGCAAAGAGCCTCGCGGGCAACGCCTTCGGCGCCACCCTCGAACTGCGCAATCTTCAGAACTACGCTGCCCTCGCCGGCCGCAATTTCAAGAGCGCCGTCGGCCGTTTCGCGCACGACCCGCCCCGGCTCGCCGAGGCTTCCGTTTTCTGCGCCAATTTTCGCTTCCCATACCAGCAGCTTTCGCCCGCCGACGAAACAGAACGCGCCGGGGTACGGATGCGTCACGGCCCGCACGAGATTGAAGATTCTTCGCGCCGGCCATCGCCAGTCTATCCGTCCGTCCTGCGGCTTTCTGCGCCCGAAGTAACTTCCCTTGGAGATATCCATTTTTCGCCGCGGCGCGGTGCCGGCGACGATCTTCGGATGCATCTCGGTTATCAGCTCGACGCCCAGCGGCACCAGCTTGCGGTATAACGTCAGCGCGGTGTCGCTGTCGTCGATCGCAACCGCACGCTGCCCGACGATATCTCCGGCGTCGGCCCGCGCAACCATTTGATGTAGCGTGACGCCGGCCTCGCGTTCTCCATTCACCAGCATCCAGTTCACCGGCGCGCGACCCCGATACGCCGGCAGCAACGACCCGTGCAGATTGAAGGCGCCCAGCGGCGCAACCGCGAGCACGCTCGCGGGAATCAGATGGCGGTAGTAAAAGGAATATATTACGGCCGGCTTCAATGCGCCGATCCGGGCGGCCGACGCCGAGTCGGCGCCGTCATCGGCGTGCACCGGGACGCCGTGCCGTGCGGCCAGTTCCGCACACGATCGCCACCAAATCTCTTCATGCGGATCGTCGCGATGAGTGAACAGTGCGGCGATCGGCGCGCCCATTTTCAGCAACGCCTCCATGCACGCGTAACCCATCTCATGGTACGCGAACAGCACGCAGACGGCGGATTTCACAGTCGCGCCAGATGCGACGCTCGAGACGTTGGACTCCACGGTTGCTCGCTGGGCGGCTTCGCCGTTAGTTGCGGTCCGGCGCCGGCGCGAGTTGGGAATCAACCGGCTTGCCATCCCCGCCATGCACCGCTCGCACGATGTAAGTGGGGCGGCGGCGCACTTCTATATAGATACGCCCGGCGTATTCGCCGATAAGTCCGAGCGCCAGGAATATCATCCCGATGAAAAAGAACAGGATCGCGAACAGCGTCCACAGCGCGCCCTCTTCTTGCGGGCCGTAGATCAGCCGATGCGCAACCAGCACCATCGCCATCATTACCGCCAGCACCGAAATCCCCATCCCGGTCATGCTCAGCATCTGGATCGGAACCAGAGAAAATCCGGTAATCAGGTTGAGACTGAGCTTCGCCAGTCCAAAGAGATTGTACTTCGACTTGCCGCCGGCGCGATCGTCGTGGCCGACCGGGATTTCCGCGACTCGCTTGGCGAAGGTGTTGGCGAGCGCGGGAACGAACGCCGCCTTCTCGTCGCACTCGACCACGGTATCGACGATGTGCCGGCGGTACGCGCGCAACATGCATCCGTAATCGTGCATCGGTACGCCGACGATCAACGACGTCAACCGGTTGTGCAGACGTGACGCGTACCGCCGATACGCCCGATCGTGACGCTCCTCGCGCCATCCGCCCACCACGTCGTTGCCTTCATCGATCGCCGCGATCAACCGCGGAATTTCCTCCGGCGGATTTTGCAGGTCTGCGTCGAGCGTGACGACTATCTCGCCGCGCGATTGCCTGAAGCCCGCGAGGATCGCCGAATGCTGTCCGAAATTGCGCGCCAACTCCACGACCCGCACGCGGCCCTCTTCGCCCGCCGCAATTTCACGAAGGATGCCGAGAGAATCGTCGTGCGAGCCGTCATCGACAAAAACCGTCTCCCATGGACGGGGCAGACCCTCGAGAACCGGCTTGAGGCGCGACCAAAGCGACGCCAGGTTCGCGGATTCGTTGAACACCGGCACAACGACCGACACCAATCCGCTCGGCGCTCGCGATACCGCCGAAGTGACTCGAAGCGGTGATATTTTGCCCGGGAAGCTCAAGGAACGTGCGCGACCTGACCGCCGATCAATCCATGCGAAACCGCCGTCGCGTAAAGTGATTGTTGCAGACAGCCTCAAGGAATTAAAGATAGCGCCGGGCCGACCCGGTTGACCGCGCGCGATCACCTCGCGAGACTGCATCGACGATGCTCGCCGCCAACCGACCCATCCGACTCACCATCTACGCCGTCCTCGCGGCGATTCTCTATCTCCCCGGCCTGGGCAGGCCGGCGCTTTGGGAGCCCGACGAGGGCCGCTACGGCGAAATCGCGCGCGAGATGGTTATCTCGGGCGACTACGTCACGCCGCGTGACGACTTCGAGCTATATTTCGAGAAACCTCCGCTGGTCTATTGGGCCGAGGCGGCCGCAATTCAAATTTTCGGGGTCAATGAATTCGCGGTGCGATTGCCCGCCGCGCTGTTCAGTATCGGCCAGGTCGTGGTCACCGCCGCATTGGCCGAGGCGATGCTCGGTGCTGCGGCGGGATTCTTCGCCGCACTCGTGCTCGCGCTGAGTCCGCTGTTTTTCGGCTTTGCGCGATTCGCGACGCTGGATCCCGCACTGGCGTTTTTTCTGACCGCTGCGCTCGCCGCGTTCTACGCCGCAGCGCGTGAGGATTCGTTTTCGCAGCCGTCGTCTCGCCGATGGATGCTGATCTCCGCCACGATGCTCGCGTTGGGCACCCTCGCCAAAGGCCCGATCGCATTGCTTCTGGGCGGCGCGATCGCTCTGGCATGGCTGGCAAGCGAGCGGCGGCTGCGCCAGGTCGCGCAGATGCCGCTGGTCTGGTGCCTCGTCATCTACGCGGCGATCGTCGTCCCCTGGTTCGTGCTGGCCGAGGCCCGAAATCCCGGCTTCATGCACTTCTTCATCGTCCACGAGCATCTCGAGCGCTACGTCGCGTCGAGCGAACATGGATGGGGTCCGTGGTTTTTCATCCCGATCGTTATAGGAGGAACGTGGCCCTGGATTTTCTTCGTTCCGCTGGGATGGTCCGCGATGCGCGCCGGCGACGGCTTGCCCGAGAGCGCCAAGGACCGATCGGGCCGACGCGCGGCCGCGCGCTTCCTGGCCATCTGGTTCGTTGTGGTCTTCGTATTTTTCTCGATTCCCCGCTCCAAGCTCGGCAGCTATATCCTGCCTGCGCTTGCGCCGCTCGGGATCGTTGCGGGATACGGCCTCGCGCGCATGCCCGCGCTTGGGGCAGCGAGTCGCCGCCGCCTTCTCGCCGTCGTTGCGATTGCGAACCTGGCACTCGCGGCAGCACTATTCGTATTTTCCGAACTCGTACTTGCGCCGATAAATCCCGAGCTTGGCATCGACGGATTGCTGATTGGCGGCGTTGTGGCCGCCGGCGGGATTGCGATGTATTCGATCGGGCGCGCAGCGTCGCGCGCTGCGTATGCGATCGGTGCGATCGCGCTGACGATGGTCGCAGTGATGCCGCTTGCCGAGCGCCTGCGCGAAGACGCGTCGTCGATTTCCACCTATCGCAGTTTGGCAAGGACGGTTCAGCCCTACCTTGCGGGAGACTGTACGCTTGCCTCGTACCGCCATTACGTCCAAGCGCTCCCGTTCTATACGCGCCGGCGCGAGACCCGGGTCGAGTATTGGGGCGAGCTTTCGGAATTTTCTGCCCCGTCGCAGGGTAAGTCGCCGTTCCTTATCGGCTCCGAGGCGCGCCTGCGCCAGGTCTGGTCGTCGGGCGGGTGCATGATTCTGATCGTGAACGATCGCGACCGCAATGCGCTTGCAGACTCGTTGAAGCCGGCGCCGGTAGTCATCGGATGTGAGGGAAAAAAGCTCGCGCTCTACAATGGCGCGCTGGCGCCGCCGCCGGGCGCAGCCGATTGTCTCAAATCTGAAACGAAAAATCAGTAAATGCCGGGATCGAGGTACTTGGATTCGGGCTCACTGGACTGTAGCTTTCTCGCTGTAGCTTTCTTGCGGCCGTTTCCAGTGAGAACATACAATTTCGGCCGCAAACGATTTCCGCGGGAGAGATTGATCGCAGGTGGCTGACAAGAAATCCAAATCCAAACTTCAGGCAGGGGATTTCGGAGCCGACGGCGGCGAGTCCGAACCTTCGCTCGGTCACTTGATTACGGAAGCCCGCGAACGCAAAGGCATGACGCGCGAGCAAGTCGCCAGCGAGGCGCATTTGCCGGCGCACTACGTCAAAATGATCGAGACCGACAACTACGATCTGATTTCGGATCGGCTCTACCTCGTGCCATTTCTTCGCCGCTACGCAACGTTCCTGGGTCTCGACGCCGAGGAAATCGCCTCCCGCTTCGTCAGCGACGTCCAGCATGCCGAGGCCAACGTGGTGCGAATCTCGCAAGAGATCACGATGGTCGCGAAGCGGCCCGGCGCCGCCAGCCGAATCGCCTTCGTGGTGCTGATCGCCGCAGTGCTCGTCCTGGCGGCAGATTTCGCGTGGCGCCGGTTTGTGGAGCATGAAGCTCCCACTCCGGCTCCGGTCGCGTCGCCGGCTGCGATGGCGTCGGCGGCGGAGTCTGGTGCCCAAGCGCCGAACGAAACTCTGCCGCCCGCAACAATCGTGGCGAATCCCGAAGGCGCCGCGCCAGCTTCTGCGCCGGCCGGCGCCTCGAATGTCCCGCGTTCGGCGACGCGCCCGCCTGCGGCTGATCGTACTGCCCCGTCGCGGCCAATTCCGCGCGCGGCGACCGATGAGTAACGGCCGCTAGTGCAGCACGGCGTTGGCGATCTCTTCTGCGACGAGTTCCTTGGCACGTCGCGCGTCGTCGCCTGAGTGCACGACCGCGACCACCTTTAGCTCATCGGCTGCGCCCTCGAGCGACGCGCGTGCAACGATCACCGTGTCGTAAATCTGGTTCTTGGGGATATTGTCATATGGCGTCGGCGCGTTGAGGCCGTGCAACGCCTGCTGACTCGCCTGGAAGGCTCTGAACTGTTCCGCAGCCGTATCGTCGGGATACAGCGACTGGCGGCGCGCCTCCTGCGCGAACGGATCGATCGGTTGATTGCCGCTGTCGCCCAGCGGCGGCGGATTCGCGCCGGCCGCCTTGAGCAGTTCGACCATCGAGGGATCGCCCGGGAACATCTGATTCAATGACACTCCCGGTGCAAGCATTTGCTGATTCACCGACACGGTAAGCGTCACCGAATTTTCCGGATTGGACGCAAGACCATTGCGCGCCGCCCTCAGATCTTCATTCAGCACGTTCTGCACGACGGGGTCGGTGCAAATCGCAATCACGCCGGCGTTTGCGGGGACCACCAGCCTGCCCGCCATCTTGACGTCGGCTGCGCGCGCAAATCCGCAAATGGCTACGACAATGGCTATCGCCGCAATCGTGCGCCCGGTGGCGCGGCAGGCCAGTATTAAGAAAGGAAAACCAGGCGCGCTGTCCAAGGACCCTCACCTTCATCCTCTCGCTTGCAAGGAGAGGAAACAAAAGCCTCGATCACGTTATGCAAAGCTCTCCCGCTAGGGAATCTTCTGCTGCAACAATTCATCCGCCCGCGCCGCCCGCCATTTTAGCAGCCGTTCGCCGAGCTTCGCGTCGCCCAGCGCGATTATCTGCGCCGCAAGCAGAGCCGCATTCGCCGCACCAGCTTTGCCAATCGCCATCGTCGCCACCGGCACCCCCTTGGGCATTTGCACGATCGACAGCAGCGAATCGATTCCGTTGAGCGACGTCGTCGGCATCGGCACGCCGATAACCGGGATTATCGTCTTCGATGCGACCACGCCGGCAAGATGCGCGGCGCCGCCGGCGCCGGCGATTATCGCGCGCAGGCCGCGGGCCGCCGCCTTGGCGGCATATTCCAAAGCAACGTCGGGGGTGCGATGCGCCGACATGATCCGAACCTCATGCGACACTTTAAGTTCTTCCATGACCTCGGCCGCTGCCGACATGTATTCCCAGTCGCTCTTGCTGCCCATGATCACGCCGACCATCGGCGCCTTGCTGTCCGCCATCGTAGTTCCTCGTTCCTTCCCTATGCATCCATCATCTCACAACCGCAATAAGGGACGCAGCACTGTTGGAATCTGAAGGCTGATTCCAGCCCACCGCCATGTCAAGTAGCAGCCGGTATGAGCGTCCCGGATAATTCGGCACAATGTATTCGCGATGGCGACGCCGATTCCCAGCAATCAGTGCGAGTTCACGCTCGCCGAAATTGTCGAGGCTACCGGAGGTACTCTGGTCCGCGCCACTTCGAGCGGCCCGATCGGCGGCGGCGTCCGCGGCGTCAGCATCGATACCCGCTCGATCGTAGCGGGCGCGATATTCGTCGCAATCCGTGGCGCGGCATCCGACGGCCATGACTACCTGCCACAAGCCGCCGCGCGGGGCGCCGCAGCCGCAATCGTCGCGACCGGCCGCCATCACCCTGCTCTCGATTGCATCGAGGTCGCCGATACCCTCGCGGCGCTGGGCCGGCTCGCGCGCCGCCATCTGGTGCGCACGCGCACCGCCCGCCCGCTTGCGCTGATCGCAATCGGTGGAGCAGTCGGCAAGACCACCACCAAAGAACTCACCGCCGCCGCCGCTCGCGCGCTGTTCGGATCCACGCTTTCAACCCCCGGCAATCTGAACAATCTGATCGGCGTACCCATGACGATTTTCACGCTCACCGGCGAGCATCGAGCGGCCATCCTCGAATGCGGCACCAACACGCGCGGCGAGATTCGAAAACTGGCGCAAATCGTCGAGCCAGACGTCGCAATGGTCCTCAACGTCGATCTCGAGCACAGCGAAGGTCTCGGCACGCTCGAGGATATCGCCAACGAGGAAGCCGCGCTGTTCTCGACCGCCAGGCGCTATGCGGTCGCGTCCGCCGACGAACCGATGGTGCTGGCGCGGATTCCAAAACATCTGAGGCGAATCACCTTCGGCAAATCGCCGGACGCTCACGTGCGGCTCGTCAGTCGAAGCGTGGGCGTCCGCTCGCGTATCCGCGTCGAAATCGCTCGCGCCATGCTCGCCACGGGAGTCGAACCTTTCATCGAAACTGAAATCGCGCTGCTGGGCGAGGCCGCTGCTCTCAACTGCACCGCCGCGATCGCCGGTGTCGCCGCGATGCATCCGCTGCCGCTTGAATCGCGCGAGCTTGCCGCGATCGCCGACGCGCTCGCAATGGTCAAGCCGGTCGCCGGCCGGCTCGCCAACACTTCGATTCACGGTATCTTCGTGATCGACGACACTTACAACTCGAACCCGCGCTCGATTCGGGCCGCGCTCGCGGCCGCGCGCGAGGTAGCCGACGGTCTCGGCGCCCGTCTGGTGATCGCGCTGGGTGATATGCTGGAGTTGGGCGAGGTGTCGGCCGCCGCGCATCAGGAGGCGATACGCGACGTGATGCGCTCGCATCCAGCCGCATTGGTCGCCGTCGGCGCTGAGATGAACTCCGCGTGCGCAGTCGTATCCCGCGACGCGGATACCACCGAGATACTTGCCGCGCCCGACAGTATCGCCGCGGCCGGAATAATTGCCGGACTGCTCCGGCCCGGCGACGTGTTGCTGGTCAAGGGTTCGCGCGGAATCGCAATGGAACGAGTTCTCGATAGGCTCGGCTGACGGTGCGTAGGCGTCCGCGTGGTTATTGCCCTATCGCCGTGATGTTGCAGGTTTCCGCTGTCATCGAGGCGTTCGCCGGGAGCGTCAAGGTGCTCGCAGTCGAGCTCGGCGCATAGGTGCCGCACGACGCGAGGATGTTAGGCGCGGCGGAGAAATTCACGCCAGCAAGGTTTGCGGTACAGCCGCTGCCGCTGAAGCATACAGTCTGAGCGGTGCCCGTCTCCTGGTAGGCGTTCAGATAGCAAGTCGCAATTTTGAGCGTGCCCTGCATCGATTGCGAGCAAACTGCGGTCCCCGCAGTACCGGTGAGCGTCGTCGCGGCTGGCGCGGCATTGAAGCTGGTCGCTTGGTTTACCTCGTTCGATACGACCCCCGGCACCGATTGCCCGTTCACCGAACAATGGATGCAGGTGAAATTGGGGATTGCACTGTAACCGTTGCTGCTGGTGATCGGAATGAAATACGGAGGCAGCGGAAAATCGCTGGGAGTAGCCGGTATGGTGCCGCCGCCCGCTTCGCCGCTGGTGAAGCCAAGGAAACTGAGCGGCTGGGCGAAATAGTCGTTGATGAAGGTGCCTCCACCGACAAAGTTCGTGCCGGTGGTTGCCGAGCTGCTGACGTCGATATTCTCGTACAGGTCGTTCGTCGTTCCCGAAACGACTGTGGACCAGGGGCCGCTGCCGCCTGAGATTCGGAAGTCCGAGAAGTTCGTAGCGTATGCCTGGTACGCGAAGAACTGCACGCCTTCCTCCTGTCCGCCCATGATCTTGCCGTAATTGGAGGGATCGGGATTATAGAAGAGGATGCCCGCAGCGTTGCCATTGGTGTTGAGCGCGACGAACGAGCCGATACGAGGGAAATCAAAGCAGTAGTCGCGGCCGCCGCAGGTGGTGTTGTAGATCGCCTCGTTGTAGGTCTCTTGCGAGTTGGAATAGATGCAAGCATTGCCCACGCCATTACCGCATTGCAGCCCGTCGATGACCGCGTCCTCGCCATTGGCTATCACCGGCCCAAGGTCCACGCACAGCCCGACCACGCCGCAGTTGACGTTGCGCACCTGAAGCCCGGTGGGCGGCACGCCCGCCCACGCCACGCCGCTTGACGGCGCGCCCGGTCCCTGGGTTGAAGGAGTGCTGGTGCCGTAGTTATTCTGGTCGATCAGGATTCCCGGCGTGCTGCCGGTCAGGCCGTCGAGACCAAGCCCTTCAATCGTGTCGGCAAGTGCGCAGTTGAAATTGAACACGACGCCGCCCGGCGGGCCGTCCCACCTGATATTGGCGTTCGTGAGTCCTTCGAAGTTGTTCCCCGGCCCGCTGATTCCAGTCTGCGATAACTCCCAAAAGCTGACGGCCTGCGCCATATCGTAGTGAGTCGCACACGCCGGAAGCTGTACCTTCGAGCCGGTGATGCCTGCGAGCACGGACGCATTGACCGCCTGTTGCAGGGCGGGCGAATTGTCGTGGCGCATCGTGTGTGTCCCTGATTGCGATGGTGCAATCGAGAGCGTTACCGAAGTGCCGGAGATCGCCGTGATTTGCGCGTCGAGGTCTGCCGCGACGGCGCTCGCGCCGGCTTCCTCGTCGATGCCGTAAGGAAACCCCTCATCACGATATGAAAGGCTGGTGCTGCCCTGCCCCGGTGGAATCGGCCTGACGGCGTAGATGCTCGACGGCGTGCAGCTCGCGCCAGTGCAGCGCCTGATGATCGTGCCAACCGTATTCGCATCGGTCGAGTAGGTGACGATGACCGCGTTGCCGACTGACACGCCCAACGGCGCGGTGGTGATGTACGCCGTCGCGCTCGCCGCCGAGCGCATCCCGTTGCGGCCCGCGCCGATTCCCGTCTGTCCGACGTTCTGCACGCTGTAGCCGTAGGTGGTCGAGCAGCTCGTGTTCGAGTTGTTCGCGGTGCCCGCGTCCACGGTGCAGTGGCCATTGCCAGTCGCAGTGCCATTGAGATTTGGTATGTCGAGGATCGGGATGTTGGGCAAAGGGTTGGAGGGCGGTCCGCCGTAGCCGTCGTCGGCAACGCTCGTGATTGTCGGCTGCGAGATGGTGTTGGAGGCTCCGGCAGCGTCGAGCTTGACGTACTGCCCAACCTTGAAATCACCGATCGCGCCGACCGTGACAGTCGCATTGCTCGCAGTCGTCGTCGCCGTCTCGGTCGTATCCGAGCAGATCGCGCCGAAACCTTGCGCGTTAAGCACGCCGTTGACGCTCATGTTGTTGATCTGGTCGCCGCCGGCGCTCGTGCTGCCGTTGATCGCGTGACCGCCCGTGACCAGGTTCTGAGTGAGAGACGGCCGGCGACGCGCTTGAGGCGCCGGCGCAACTCCACAGGCCGCCCTGACCAAATGCGAATGCGCCGCTGCCGCCGCTGACGCACGGCGCCGCGCTCTTGCAGTCATTGCAGAACAACAGCATCCCGTCCTGCTCGGGCGGCAGATTGGCGAAGGCGGTACTGGCGATCGAAGGTGCGATCGGCTGGGCACCCGAAAATCGATCGTTGATCGCCTCGCGGAACTGCAGCCCCGCGCCGACACCCGTGAAGTTGGGGATCGGCTGATAAGCTCCCGGCGGTGGCAGATTCTGTGCCGCTGCGGCGGCGCACAGCATTAAAAAGGCAACCGTTGCGAGCGCGATGCGTGATATTTTCATTGCCTTTGTCGCCCTCTCAGAAGCCGATTGCAACCCAATAGAAACCTGTAAGCCCTGCCGGCGAGCCGCCCGCGCCCGCCACCTGGATGGTGGCCGAGTTGTCCCAGTCGGTGAACACGGTCATCCCGCTCTTCGAGAGATTCCCAACCTCCAGGTTCATCATGCCGCTTTTGAAAGGGCCCGGGTTGGCGAAATAGTTCGTCGCGTAAGTTGACAGGCTCCATTCACAGGCGCTCGGAAACGCGATCGGAAACGTGACCCCCCACGGCATGTTCTGAATCGCCGACGCGGTCTGCCCCTCGAGCGAGTAGAAGCCCCATTGCACGATGTACTGAATCAGTCCCTTGTTGATGTCCGCGACCGGGATCTTCAGATAGCCGTTCTGCGCCATCAGCCCGGTGAACAGCGCCTGGAAGGCCTGCAACACGCCGATATTCGAGATATTTACGTCCTGGCGCTGTTTGAGAAACGCGGTGCGATTAGCCAGTTGCTGATGCGGCTGATTGGAGATACCTGTCCCGCTGAAACTTGCGCCGCTGGCAGCGCCTTCGACCGGATCGGTGGCTTGAATTTGATACACCTCATTGGAGGTGAACTCGGCTGCGTCGATTAGTGTAGCCATTGACTACCTCAGAAGGTAAGCGTCCACGTACCGCTGATACTCATTCCCGTGCCAAAGACTATCGGTGCTATCGTCTTGCGCGCGAGCATCGGAGTCGGCGCGGTCGTTCCGGGCAGTCCCGCGCCAGCATGATTGGCGAATATCGCCAGCTCCTGAATCGTTATTCCATCCGCGCCGGTGTCCGCCGTCGTCAGCGACCAGTTGAAGGTCACGCTGCCGTTGCCGTCCTCGCTATGACTGTCGAGCGCTTTGTAATATGCGGGGGCGGTAAGCGCGCTGTCGGTCACCGCCGGTGCATTCGATCCCGAGCCGAATCCCACCGCGGCCGCGAATTCGCCGCTGGTGTCGCCGCCGAGCAGCGCCGCAAGCGCAGGCAGCCCGGCGTTCACGAAAAGATTGCGGCCCTCGTATTTCCACACGATACGCCCTTGCTGGACCAGACGGATTCGCACGATTCCAATCGGCCTTCTCATTTTAACCTCCGTGCAAAACGGCTGCGCCGTTGACGATCAGCGCCGAATCTGCAACCGCGGGTTCGTTGGCGCCGTAGGTAATCCCGCTGTGCAGATAGTGAGCGTCGTAAGCGGGGACAATCGGACCGTACGCATCGGTGAGCGGCGCCGCCCCGATCGCAAAAGCCAGCGCGCCGTCATTGGGCGCCGGCGCCGCGTCGAGCTGGTACTGGGCAATTCCGCCGAGCGTCAAAATGTCTGACGGCGCCGGCCCCGCGTCGGAAATCGCCGGCGCCACAAACCATAGCGAGTCCATCCACGCGCGCGCCGGTTTGAAGAAATTAACCGCGGCTGCTGCCGTGGATGCGGCGCCGCTTGGGACGCCCTGCCCGGCCGCGAGATTGATCATGACACGGAACACCGCCCATCCCTGGTTCGGCGAATACGCGTCGCCGCCCCAGCTCGACTGTCCTTCGAGCATAGTCACCTCCGTCCAGCCCAACGCCGCGAGCGCCTGTTTGATCGCCCACGGCGTACCGCGGAATCGATGCAACGGGATGGCGCTCATGAGCATTTCGCGCTGCGCCGCTTGCGTCAGCGTCTGCTCCGAAACCAGGCCGCCCGATTCGATCAGATTGTCCACGTCGGTCAGCAAATCGATGTTCGTAAGCGCGTCGACCCCGAGCGACACCGGCGCGATCAATTGCCAAAGCGGCGACAAGATGTCGAATTGCCACGCCAGAAACGGCAACGCGCTCTCCACCACCGAGTCGATTCGGTAGACCAGCAGCGTCGTGAGATCGAGCGCCGCCAGCCGCGCGATCAGCTCCAGCAACGCCTGCGTGCGCGTATCGTTGATCGACGGCGCGGCCGAAAGCTCGGGCATCAGCTGTGCTCCGTGCTGAACGCCGTCGTCAGCGAGATCATCGTACAGTTCGCCCACTGCCCGGCCGTAAGCGGCGTCAGCACCGGCGCCGTGAGCGTCACGCCATAGACACCCGCGACCGACAGCGCCGCAACTATCTGGCTGGGCACGATGTCGCGCTGAATCTGGGCGGCGAGTTCCAGCGCGAACTCCTGCACCGCGGTGGTCGCCGCGGCGATCGTCGCGGTCGGATCCGCATCCGAATAGAGCGTCACGGTCGCGGTAATCTGGTAGTCCACCTCGGTCACCGCAAGCACGTTCACAGTGTCGGTGAGCGGACGCACCGTGTCGGCGTTCAGCGCGGCGGACACTTTCGCAAGCAGCGCTGAGTTCGCGACTCCCGCGCTGTTTGGCGCCGCCGCCGGCTGCACTGTAATCGGTCCGGTCAGCACGTAGGCGTTTACCGATCCGGGCGCCGGACTGATAATTTGCGCGTCGATGATCGACGGATCGGTGCCGATCGCAAAGAACCGGTACGCTCCGATCGGACCCGCGACGCTGAACTGATTTGGCGCTGCCTGAATCCGCGCGCGCAGATGATCGTCGGTTTCCGGCGCGGATCCTCCCGTGGTCGTGCTCGTATTGGTCACGCTCGCGATCAAGGCATTGGGATTGAGCTGGACGTTGACCTGCCCCGCCAGGTATCCATTCCCAGCCGCTCCTGGAGTTGTCGCCGTGGCAGTTACGCTGGCGGTGGTGGCGCCGGCCGCAATGCTGATCGTCGCGCTGGTCGCGAAAGCGAACTGTCCGTCGTAGCTGCCGGCCAGGGTTCCTGCCGCAATCGTCAACGGCACCGTCAGCGCGTTGGCCAGCGTGAATTGGAGCGTCGTCACCGCGGGCTGCGACGCCAGCCGCGTGACGCTTAGCAGTTGACCGAGATAATCGAGCATCGGGAACGACGCGAAGGCCAGCAGATTCTGCTGGGCCGCGTACTGGATCGCGTTGCGCACCAGCGATTCGCGGTACGCATACAGATTGATCAACAGGCGCTCGACCTGCGCCGGATAAAGCGTTCGGCCCGCCGCTGCCTCGAACTCCGCAATCATGTCGGCAAGGATCAGGTTTGGATCGAGCCCATCCGCATCGTTGACGAACACCGGCGGCGGCAGCGATGGAACTCCTGCACTCATCAACTCATCCTTTCATCGCCGTCGGCGCGGCCCGGATTAGACCGTCGCTCCCGGGACTGTCACGGTCGTGGTCTGAACCGAAGCCGCAGTGACGCCCAGCTTGAGCTGCCAGTTGAGCGTCACTTCGAGATGCGCGCCCGACTGCGCGCTTCCGTCAAGCACGGGTTGCGCGGTCACCGAAACAAGATTTACCCGCGGCTCCCAGGTCGTGATTGCCAATGTCAGCTCGCTGACGATTGCAGGCAGCGCCAAACTGATCGGAAAATCGATGTAGCGCCAGATATTGGCGCCAAAAGTCGGCCGCAGCGGGTCGCTTCCCTGGGGTGTCGTTACGATTATCCCCAGGCATTGCTCGACGTCGGCGATTCCCTGCACGACCTCACCGATGGCTCCTAGAGCCAATGACCAGTCAGCCGACGTGATATCCGCCAGTGTGATTGCGCCCGCCGGCATCGTCATCCCGCCAACACGTCGGTGCTTGCCGTCACGATTGTTCCCGTCGTCTCGCCCACTTGAACCGTATCGCCGAGCCGCGCGACGCCCGCCAACTGGCCGCTGCCAAGCTGCACCTGTCCGGCCGCCCTGATGATGACGTTGCCGCTCGAGTCGATCTGCATCTGCGCGCCGTTGGCCGTAACATTGAACGCCGCACCTTGAGGGAGGCTCACGCTCAGAAGGTGCTCGCTGCCGTCGTACTTGATCTCGCCCTGATCCTGAAACTTCAGATCGAGCAGATGCGCGTGAGCGTCGTACTTGATCTCCGTGGTGTCCTGGAAAAGGAGATCGAGGACATGCGCGACGCGATCGTAATCGATGCTCGTGCCGTCCTGGAACGCAAGATGAAACTTGTTGGCGTTATTCACCGGCGGCACGTCTGCGGCTGAATAAATCGCGCCTAGCACCGCGCCTGCCTCATCGCGCAGATCCATCAGGCATACGACCTGTTCGCCGATGTCCGGAATCCAATACGCCTTGTCGTTCTGCGTCTTGGGAAAAACCACTGGCAGCCACCAGCTGATCACCTCGTCGTAATCCGGAAAGACCACGCGCACCTTTGCGCGCGCCGTGTCCTGCTGCTGCACGATCCCGACCCGGAAAGTGGGATTCAGCGCGGCAAATCGCTCACGGTATTCGATTATGTCGTTCATGGGTTTATCCGCCGCGCGGCAATTGATGTTGAATATCCCGTCGCTCGCGCCAAATGATGCTGCGCCGTCTCGATTAGGTATGTTCCATCCAGCGCGCCCCATCCGCTGAGCTGTACATTGTTTCCCGCCACCAGCGCCGTGCTCCCCGGTCCCACAATCGATGCGTCCACGAACACCATGTTATGCAGATGAAGTGCGGCTTCGGCCTTCACCAGCGCTTGCTGCGCATTTTCACAGCGCGCGACGATCTTGAGCGTATCTCCCGTCGGCGAAGACGCGGACACCGACTGAGTAATCAGTTGTTTCGTATCAGGATCGAAGTACGAGAATTCCGCACCATCGTAGATTCGGCGCGTCCTGTTCCGAAATGAGAATCGAACCGTATCCGTTCGTGTGATCGCGGCTACTGCCGGCACGGATTCGAGCGCCGGCCGCGCGTAAAACACCAATTGCCCTCCACGCACTGTGAAATCGAAGTTGTGCTCTCTCGCCAGCCGTTTCAGAAACTCCAAATCCGTCTGGCGCCGTTGAGTCACGCGCGCAAAGACAACATCGCTCTCGGACTCGGATGACGCCGCCACCATTACCAGCCCGTACTTCGCCGCGATCAGCGCCGCTATTTCCACGATCCCCATGTTCTCGTACGCTACAGTATTCGCTGTGCGCATCGCCGGTGTGATGTATGCGGCAAGGCAGCGGAGTCTCATCACGTCGGGCGGACCATCCAATTCCAGTTCATCGATCTGAAATTCGCCGCAATCCAGCAGGGCCTCGCCCCTATAGCCAATTTGCAGACTCACTATGTCGCCGAGCGCCGGATACCAGGAGCTTTGCCACAGCTTCGTGGAATCTTCGAGATCCACTTCCAGCTCGCCTGAAGCGCCCTCGAGTTGATCGACATATCTGATCGCAAGAACCATTTCCGATACATCGGCGGTAATATTCACGCCCAAATAACTTAGTATCCATTGCGGCGAACGAACTGTATATGATGCAGCAGCGGCCATTAGGCACTCGCCGTCCGAGACAATTTCCAGGGCGGCAGGTCAGCCGTGACCACCGCGCTCGTCTGCAGGATCGGCACGGCGATCGATATTCCGGCATCGAACACCGGCTCAATCGGTACATTCGGATTAGCCATTATGATCGGGGAATAGTCAGTCGGATCGCCATAGTATTGCCAGGCTAACAGATCCCAGCGTTCACCGGCCGTCGTAATGTGAAGTATGAATTCTCCAGACGGCGTCATCGCGCGGCGCTCCTCACGATAACTGCGGAGGGCACGTCGCCCGCTGCAAGATTGGGACCGCTTGCGCCGGTCGCGGACGGAATACTGACCAACGCCGACACGCCTGGCGTGGATCCGCCCGAACCACTGCCGCCCGTCCCGCTCGACGCCATCGTGATTCCTAGCGGGGTAACGGTCGGAACGGGCGCGATCGAGGCAAGCGCCTGATCGGGTATCCATTCTTTGAGCGCGACTGCGACTCTGATCGCCACCAATCCACCGCGATCCGACATCTGCATCGATTTCACTTTAATCGCTTCGATCACAAAGAGGCCGAGGTACGTTCCGACGCCGAATACCAGCGGCAGCGCAAGATGCTGCGCGGCCGTCGCCCGCAACAGCGCCAGCTGCACGGCGGGATTAGTGAACGACGAGTGCCACATCATTTCGAAATTCAACCGCTGGAGATCGTCGCCGACCCATTGCAGCCGCGGCTTGCTCTCAATCACCCGCTGCTCGCCGAATTCGTAAGCCCCAGCCGAATCGTAACCTTCCGGAGAGCCAACCACCTCGAATTGAATTTCGCCCAATGCTGCGAACAAGTAATAACTCCTCAGAACTGTGCGCGCTCGCGCCGCGCTGATTCTCGCTTCAATTGATTGAACAGTTCCTCGCGATGCGCCCGTAGTGCGCCAATCGCATCACGCTCTACATTGCCGCCCGCCGCCGGCGCGTTGATCACGATCGTCGGCGACGAGTTGATCGTGATCCCCGTGCGCAGGCTGCTACTATTGGGACCATGAGCCTTTCCCGATGGTTCCGCGAACTCGCGCTGGGAAAAATTTGCGGGCGGAATCACCGCGCGGAGCGATGAAGCCATGCGATCGCTCGCGAGGATGCCTGCTCCAGCGAACGCCGCTCGTTGTGCCTCGAGACTTCGTCGCGATCGACTCGAAACTCGCCCTGTATCTGGTCTCGGCGACGATTCCGCATTCGCGGCGACCACCGCTTGGGCAGCTTCGTTCGCGCGGTGCGCTCGCTCGGCAAACTCGCTCGACCTCCGAAGTCCGATTTCTGTAGCGTGTCGGCTTACAGCCGAGATCGCCAAAGCTGCGCTTCCCGATTCAACCGAGCGTTCAAGCCCCGACAGAGCGTCCGTCGCGACCGACAATTCCCGCATTTCCCGGAATACACCTCCGCCGGCGTCGACCCTTGGCATCGTGCGATGCCACGCACTGGCGTGACGGCCACGTCTTCCTCGTGACTCTCCATCGATCGCGCGATCCGAGTCTTTCCACCGCGCCATCGAAGCTGGCGCCTCGTTGTCCCCGATGCCATCACTTAGTCTCGCAGTCGCTTCGAGCGCCCTGGTGCCCGCGGCGAACGTCCGAATCAATTGCGCGGCGCTCGCAGTCTTTTTCTCACCGTTTCTTCCATTTCGACCTGGATTGTCGGCTGCTTGGCTCTCAAAGCCATCAGCATGAGTCTCTCGGTTCGCGAAAGATCCTGTCCCAGGACGATAGTCCTGTTTGAGAAAGGAAGCATGCAGAGGAATCTGCCAGCGATGATTTGCGGCCGTCGCGATGCCAGCATTCGCCCGGGCGATGCGGTTGCTTTCTCTTGCGAAGCCGGCCGTCCGCTCAAGCTGGCTGAGCGCGCGGGCCGACTTTGCTCCGCCAATCTCCGCCGGCGTGTCGATTCTCCTGGATTGCTTCGCCATTTGATGATTCGCTTTGATGCCGCGCGTGAGGGCTTCGACTAGGCTCGCGCGAGGTTACGTTCGAATGGGCGGCGTTGAGAGGTCGCGGCCTCGACTCGCAACGGACGTCCTGCGAGTTCCTTGCCGTTCATCGCCCGCAGGGCAATTGCAGCGTCGTCCGCATTAGTCATTTCGACAAATCCGAATCCGCGCGAGCGCCCGTCGAAACGGTCACGGACGATCTCCGCTCGTTCCACGCCGCCGACCTCGGCAAAGGCTTCGCGCAAATCGCCATCGCCCAGCGAAAAACTCAGATTGCCTACGAATAGTCTCACGCCCATCGTCTCACCATCTCGCGCAAATAGTTACTTCACGCTGTGCGCTATAGTCACTGCATTTACTACTCATGATTGGTCCCCTCCGCCGCGTTCGACGCGCATTCGTTCATAATCGGTCACCGCGTCGAGCCAGTAGGACAGCTCCGCAAAGTCCATCGCGCTCAGCTCCCGGACTGAGAATCCGGATTGAACGAGGCCTGCGAAGCCCGCTGCGGAGGGTGGTCGAAATTTTCGCCGATCACCTCGGCCTGCAGCGCCATCACGTCCGCAAGATCCATCTCGAGCACGTCCTCGTAGACTATCTTGCGCCCGTCCACCCGCGTGAGTTCCGCGATTAACGCAAAGATCACCGCGCTTGCGTCGCCACCCGCCGCTGCCCGTTGCGCCCGCATCAGGTCCCGTCCATGACCCTTGCGCACCTCGGCGCGCGCGCCCGAGGGTAAATCGATGGCCTGGATGTCTTCTTCCGCTTTGGTATCTGCGCCGGCGATACGAACTCCATTCACCGTAATTTCATCGGTCTTCATCACTCATCGCCCCCTGTCTTTTGAGTTCGATGCAATACTCGGTCAGCCGCCGAGATTTGAGCGGAAGGTACTCAGTTGATCGACGCCGCCGACTACGTAGATATTGGCGAATACGTCGTACAAGTATATTTGGACTCCCGCCACGTATAATTCACAGTGATAAATGCTCACCACTGACGTGGTTTCGACCATCTTATGCTGACGGAAGGTGGGACTTCCGGCATCCTTGAAGATTCCCGTCATCAGGTACACGACCGGGAGCTGCGCGCTTCGGCCCTGGCTGGTGTACTGCTCCAGGTTTCCTCGCGCCTGGAAGGAATGTGTCTGGAACGGACTGGTCGACAGCGTGAGCGTGCTCGCATCGAACGACGTCCACTTGATTTTTGACTCGAGCTTGTCGACGCCCGCCCACAGCTCCGCGGTTCCGGCCATCCCCAGGCCCTTGTAGTCAACCATCTTGTGCCTGGGATTGGCGATCTCGATCTCTTCGGCGCGGCCGAGCAGCCCGACGCCGTCGATGTATATATTTGCGTTAGTCAGTGAGTTTATCTGGATATTCATCCTGTTCCCCTGGTATTCGCGCGCGTTACGACGTCGCTCCCGCCGCTGCAGTTATCGGACTTGTCTGTCCGAGTTGCTGAAGCAACGTCACATCTATGAATGCCTCAAAGCTGATTCTTTCCGCGGGGGGCGGGGGCATTACGTCGATGTCAAAGACCAGTTGGCCGGCGGCGATCTGCGTGGACGGATTCTCGGCCGGGTTGAAGCTTGCGGCGCCGGCTACCAGTGCTCCGCGCTGGATGAGCGATCTGATGAACGCGTTTGCGCTGGCGAGGATCGCGGTGATCAGCGCGTTGGAAATCGGCTGATCGATGAACTGGAGCATCGCGAGTTCCAAGCGATTCCTCGATGACGTCCATCGTGCGGCGTACCGAGATGAAATTGTCCGGCGCGGTTGATGCCGGATACTCCGCGCTACGGTTGCCCCAGACCCGAAGTCCGGTGCCGAACGCGTTGAAGACCGTCACGATTCCGGCCGCATTCAGATTGTTGGTGTCGGACGACGAGTCGAGAATTGAGGCGTAGAGGGTAACGTCGGGCCCGAGCATTCCATCGACCTGGGTGTTGGATGGCGACCACCAGTAACCCTGCGCCAGGTCTTTGGCCGCGATCGCCCCAGCCACCCACTGTGAATATGGCGCGACTGAGTTCGCGTTGAATTGCGCCGTCACCGGAATCCCTGAAGTGTTAAGCGTGACGCCAGTCGGCACGATTCCCGTGTCGTAGAACTTCTCTTGCGGATAGCAAAGAATTGTTCGGCTGCTCGACGATGCGAAGGCATTGCCCGCGACTCCGCGATTGGCTATCGCGGTTGCTACCGGGGTCGAAGGGGGAGAATCCACCAGCGCCATCGCGCGGATCGTATTGGCCATCGCGTCGATGGCAGTCGCAACCGCGGCGTCCTGCGAGTAGCCCGGCGCAATCAGTATCTTGGGAAAGAATCCCATCGTGCCGTAGGTCGTCTGGAATGCCTGCATTCCCGTGTAGACGCCGGCGGTGACTGACCCGATTATGTCAGCGTCCGCCACTTTCGACGGATCCGCGTAGTCGAATGCGATCAACACGCTGGCGCCGGCGGTAATATGTCCTCCCGATCCGGTGGGCACGATCGTAATCGCGCCATTCACCGCGTCGAGCGTATAGTCAGTGCCCGCGACATAGGTAGTACCGGCAGGATTACTAGTGACTACCACGTTCGACACACCCATGTGCCCGAGGTTGATAGCGCCCTGCGTGTTGAAGCTGAATGCGGTCGCAGCTATAGCGGTGAAATGGACGGCGGGATCGAACACGTTGACGACGATCGCCTGCCCCGCTCCCTGTGCCTGGATCGCCGCAAGCGCATACGGAATCGAGTATCCGCGAACGACAGGTCCGAAGTTTGCAGCGTCGAGCGCTGACGAGACCAGCGCCGGCGTGTTGGGCGCCACCGCAACCGACGGCGATTCCACCGCCCACGACGGCGCCGTTCCGACCAGTCCAATCACGGCAGACTTGACGACCGTGATCGGGACCGGCCCATTAGGCACTTCGATTACCTCAACTCCGTGTAAGAAACTCGCTGGCATGTGTCACCTGTTACTCAGTTGAATCGAATTACTATTTGTTCCGGCCTAGTTAGTCGGCTCGCTCTGGCCCGTTGCCGCGATGACCTCTTCGGCGTATGTGTACGCGATCTGCACCGTCTCGCCGGCGGAAATTGCACCGCCCGGAATCGCGGTGACGATTCCGCCGGCGCGATCGACCGCGTAGTCCGTGCCCTGGATAAGCTCAGCGCCGCCGGGAGCGGTGACGCTCACGGCAAACACGTTGCCATTGGGAAGCTGGACCTGGAGGCTCGAATTGAACGTGTACGCCGCCGCGCCGACCGTGATGGAAGTCTGTCCGCCTTCTTCCAGCGCGATGCCCTTGATGAAGAGCGGGAACTGGTCAGGCTGCGAGGCTTCGACTGCCACGGTGCTCAGGGCAAACGTCGATGCGTACGTCCACACGCCGCCCTGCTTGTCGCGCTTTACGAATTTTTCACGCACCGGGTACATCTGGCGGCAGCCCGGAATCCAATATCCGGTCAGCGCGGCGCGGATGCCCTCGATGATCGCGTAAGCGCCGGGACTCGGCCCCGACGGGTCGCCACCGACCGCCCATCCAAGGTCGCGCATTATTATTGAGATCTCGAACTCGAGTTTGCGTTCCTGGATTATCGCCGCGGTGTCGAGCAGCTCGCCGTAGCGCGCGCCGTTATACCGAACCAATGCCGCGCCCACGCGATGCGTCAGGCGCCAGGTCTCGGGACTATCCGGATAGTGCGCGATTTCGATCGAGTTGATTTGCGAACTCAGTCGAGTCACGATCGCGTCTTCGATCGTCGCGATATCGATCGCCGTCGGCGGCGAGAAGACCACGCCGTTCCACGGCACGTCGAGCATAACACCCATCTCAGTAGCCCTTCAGATTGCGGCGATTGAAGACGCGATCCGGCGCCTGCACGGTCTCCACCGCGCCGGCAGCCACGGGAGGTTCCTGGTTGTCGGCGGACAGACCGAGCGTGAGCTCGCCGGCCGCGACCTTGGCAAGCATCGCGACCGCGTCTTCGTAACGCTTGCGCGCATCTTCGAGGTCGTGCAGCGGGCGCAGCGATTGCAGCCGGTACATCGCGATATCGGTGGTGAGACGGTTGAGAACGGCCGGCGGATCTGCCAGCGGGAGGGTGAAGCGCCCTTCGATGTATCCGTCGATTTCCGCGGAAGCGTCGGCGAGAGCCTGGGTGATCGGCGCGTCATTTACCGTGGTCGCCGTCGGATCCTCATTAGTCAGTTGAACAAGGTCGCGATTAGGGTATCGATTGATCACGTCTTGTGCGGTCGCGTAACTCACTGTCGTAGCCTCATCGGATTAGAATTGACTATTGCGCCGAGAGGTCTCTCCGCGGGCGTCAGGCCGTCGGCCTGCGCCCGCGGAGAGTGGGCACGCACTCCGGCGCCACGGGCGGGAGGGGGACCCGCGGAACGCCGGCTCAGGGAAACTGGTTTCATCGCCGCGTCCTTAGGCCAGGAACTCGCTGACTATAAGGTCGGCGCTGTTGCGCCAGATGTTCGAGGTCGCGACGCTGGCGCTGGCGCCGGCGCCGGCCATGAACTCGGAGTTCAGCAGTTGACGGGCGACTTCTTCGAGCGTCGGCGGCACCAGCAGATACACGCCGCTGCGGCTCGATAGCGCGCCAAATGGCTGTCCCGCATCGGTTTTGAACGCCCGCATCGCGGCGCGCGCCGCTCCGTAGTTGGCCGGATTGCTGAGATCCGTGTTGCTGGCGTAAGCCAACTGCCAGAGCCCGACGCCGGTATTGGCGCGCCCGTCGACGCCGTAGCGAAACTCGCGCCGGTTGAAGACCGCCTCATCGGTGACGGTATTCATTCGGGTCACTGCGTATTCGCGCCGCAGCTGAAAGATGAATGGGCGGATCACCCGCGACGCGTCGATCAGGAACCAGTACGCACCCGAGCCGCTCGAGTTGATATTGGCCGCCGGGGTTCCGGACTGCCCCATCAGGCCGACGGGATGACTCGCGGAGAAAAATGGCACGCCGTCGAAGCCGACGACATCGCCTGGATTCGCCACCGCGTCCTTGATCATCGCGAACAGCAGCATGTCGGGATGCACCTTGGTGTCCCATCCAAGCTGCTCGATGATCGGCTCGTACGCGCCGTAGGTATCGTCTTCGATATCGTTGCGATCGATGGCGACAGTATCCTCGAAGTTCCGATTGACTATTGTGTATTCATGGGTTTCGAGCGCCTGAATTACTCTGTCGCCCAGCCACTCGCGGAACCTGGTAGTGCGGCCGAGCCATGGATAGGTAGTCTGGCGCGACGCCGAACGGACCACGCTGGTGATCTGTTCGTAGTATGACGGCGGCTTCTCGAAGCCGCGCTGGAAGACGACGTCGAAGCCGGTGAACAATGCGGTCAGATTCGCTGCGCTGATTTCCATCTAATTCTTCCTCGTCTTCGTTTTTCGGGTGAAGGCAGTCATCACGCGGCTCCGGCCGCCTGATGCCAGAAATCCACCCACACCTGGCCGCTGGGATCGATCGCAACCACGGTCCCGGCCGCGGCGTATTGCTGCACGGACGCGCCACTTGCGCGATCGGCCGCGGTGACGTTGTTGTCGTCGAGCGCAAAGCAGATGAGTCCGACCTGCGCGGCGCCAACCGATCCATCCGTGGCGTAGAGGAACACTCCCTTGCGCGCGGTGATCGAAATCGCGCCGGCAGCGCCTGGATTGTTAAGCGCGTTCTGACCCGGGATGCCGTTGCTCACGTATTCGGCGCGCCCAATAATCTTGAGCGGGTTCGCGACGGTCGTGGTCGCGGACGCCGGGACCGCATTGCCCGCCGCGTCCAGCGCGACGATCCCGCCGAGGTAGATGTTGGTGTTCGCTTCGACCGGGTAAACGCGCATCCTGCCGCCGCCGGCCATCTCGGGCGTGTTTCGAGCATTGGTTAGAGCCGCCATCTTTTCACCCTTGTTGATGCGCGCCGGCGCGGCCGCTTTCAGAGCCGCGCGAGGCGCGAGTTAGTCCTGGTTGCTTCGAAAATCGGAGCCGCGGATTTCGGCATTGCGGAGATCGGAGTCGGCGCGTTCGAGGCTCAGGAAGTCCGCGCGTCCGCGCTTGCGCCGGATAAATTCCGAATGCTTGAGGCCGAGTTGCGAACAGATGGCGAGCTCCGCCGGGTTAAGCCCGCCAGCTCGCCGGTCAGCCGGCGGCTCTCCCGCCAGGCCCAGATTCTCGCCGACGATCGACGGCTGCTTGGCGGCGAACGCCTGGAAACCGCGCGCGTCGGCGGCGCAGTAGGCGATCGCCCACTCGCGCTGCGCGGGGACGATCTTGCCCGCGCGAATCGCCTCTTCCACCGTATGCGCGGCGCGCTCGCGCGCGCGCTCGGCCTTGAGCGCGTTGAGCTCGGTGAGGGTACGCTCGAACTCCGCGATCGCCACATAATGCGCCGGGTCGTGCGCGTGCACGCCGGTGGCTGGCGCGGCGGCATCTGTGGCCGCGCGCAACTCGCGGACCCTTGCGACAATGTCCGCCACCGTCGCCTCGGCGTCGAGGTTCAGCAGCTCGCGCAACTCTTGAGTTGGAAATTCCATGCGTTCGTCCTTCGCGTCTGCGGGCGCCGTGCGCGACGCCGCGATCGCGGTCAGGTGAAGGTTTGGATTGTTGGTGAGACCGGCGCGCAACAGCCGGGTCACGCTCCCGTCTTTCGGATCGAACTGGAACACGGGCGAGACGTAGCGGTACTCGCGCGCCACGATGGAATTCGCCGCCCGCGCCGTCCATTCCACACGGCCCCACACCGCGCCGCCACGCACCTGGAGTTCGCGAATCCATCCGGCGGCCGGAGCGGGCCGTCCTTCGGGCGCGCCGAAATCGGTGGCATGATCGTAGTCAATCGGCAGGCCCGCATTCATCTGCAACGCGATTGTCGAGTCGATCACCGCGGCCGGATCGTCAAGCCGAAATGGCCCGCGTCCGTCGCGCCCGTAAAACACCCCGGCGGGCAGCAGCTCGATCCATTCGGGCGCCGCGGCGACTTTTTCTCCCGGCGCCGGCGCGGAGGCGGGCGCACCGGCGGTATCGATCACGAACGAAGGAATCAGTTTGCCCGCCCGCGTCTCGCTCTCACCGCCGGTGCGTGTAATGAGGTCTTCCATCGAGGCGCATTGTGCATCGCGTTTCGAAATTGGATAAGGCTGAACAGTTCAGCCCTGAACTTTCGTGGCTATCGCGAAAATTATCGCTGCTAATGTGGATGCGCGCGCGGGTCGGCGAATCCGCCCGGCTCGCGTTCACCCGCGCCGGCCTGTTAAAAATTGCTTCACCATGAAGTCTCATCCGGCCGTGATCGAGGTGAGCGCGCTGCGCGTCGAGCGCGAGGCCGTCATCCTGGAATCGATCGATTGGCGCGTCGAACGCGGCGAGCATTGGGCGATCCTCGGCGCCAACGGCTCGGGCAAAACTTCCCTGCTGCGCGCGCTGACCGGATACTTGCCGCCGACCGCCGGGCAAATTCGCGTGCTCGGCGAAACTTACGGGCGCTTTGACTGGCGCGATCTCAGGACCCGGATCGGACTGGTCAGTTCAAGCGTGCATCAGATGATGGAAGACAATGACGGCGAAACGGCTCTCAAAGCCGTCATCAGCGGACGCTACGCACAAATTGGCTATTGGGGCGAGATCCGCCGCGGCGACCGTCGCGCCGCCACCGCAATCCTGCGCCGCATCGAGGCCCGCGCGCTGCGCGATCGTCCGTGGCGATTTCTTTCCCAGGGCGAACGCCAGCGCGTCCTCATTGGCCGAGCCCTGATGGCCTCGCCCAAGCTCATGATCCTCGACGAGCCGTGCGCCGGACTCGACCCCGTCGCCCGCGAGCACTTCCTGCAGTTCCTGCGCCGCCTCGCCCGCACCCGCGGCGCGCCCACGATGGTCCTGGTCACCCATCACGTCGAGGAGATCATCGCGATGTTTTCGCACGTACTGGTGCTCAAGTCGGGTCGCGTGCTCGCCGCCGGAGCTCGCGGGCGCGTGCTCACTTCCGCAATACTGTCCAGCGCGTTCCAGACGCCGGTGCGCCTCACTCGTGAGCGCGGCAGATACTCACTCTCGGTGCGCCCGCGTTCTGCAATAGTAATCTGAAAGCCATCCGCTGCCGGTCCGATCCCCTCACTTTCCCGTGCCGCTCAGCTTCACCTCCACCGTTCGATGCTTCGGGTCGCTGCTCGTTATCTCGATCATGCCGTGCGCGGCGCCCTTCGCGGTCGGTCTAAACTGAATCGTCACCGCCGTCGTGCCATGCGGACTGACCGTGAATTCTCCTCCGCTCACCGGAAACGGCGCGCTCTGTGTCGGCACCCCAGCCACCAGATTTATTTTACCGCCATTCCTGATTTTCAGCGTGTGCGTCGCAGACTGGCCGCCGACCGCGACCTTGCCGAACTTAATCGACCGCGAACTCAGCTTCAGTTTGCCGCCCGGTTCCGGAGTCGGTGTCGGCGTGGCAGATGGCGTGGACGTCGCGGTTGCGGTCGCCGACGCAGTCGGCGTCGCGGTTACGGTTGCGGTCGCGGTCGTCGTCGCCGTCGTGGTCGGCGAAGGTGTGGCGGTCGCGCTTGCGGTCGGCGTCGGAGTCGCCGAGGGCGTCGCGACTATCCCGTCGTAGACCAACGACCGATTGTTGCCCGTGTCCGCCACGTAAAGGTCGATATTCGAATCGACCGCCACCGCTCCCGGCAAGCACAAGCTGTCCGCGCCAAGCCCGTTCAAGTCGCCCGGAGCGATTCCCCGATTGCATCCCGAGGTCGTGAAATTGCCGCCATCGCCCTGCCCGATTACCATCGCCGCCGCGGTATCCGAGCCGAATGGCGCATCGTACTCGAGTACGCGATCGTTGTTCACGTCGGCCACCCACAGGTTGCCAAGCACGTCGAGCATCAATCCTGCCGGTGCGCACAGTGTCGATGCGCCCGGCGCCGACGACGTGCCTTGATTGCATCCCGACGCCGTGAAGTTGCCCGCCTGACCGAACACCCGCGTCGCAGCTTGCGTGCCCTCCAGCGGCGCGTCGATTTCCATCACCCGGCTGTTGCCCGAGTCCGCGATAAACAGATTCCCCGCCATATCCAGCGCCACGCCGCCCGGATTGCACATCCCATGATTGCTTGGCGGCGGATCCGGCCCCACGCCGTCCGCGCATTGCGTGTCGGAGAAATCAGACACCGCCCCCTGTCCATAGGACCGATTCGCAAGCGCATCCGACGCGACCGGCGGATTGCCCGCTTTGGCGAACTCGAGCACCCGATTGTTCCCCGCGTCCGCAATATAGATGTTGCCTGCGCCGTCGAGCGCCACCGCCGCGGGATTGCACAAGCTCGTCGCACTCGCGCCGTCAAGATTGCAGTTCATGGTGGTGAATGCCCCGCCCTGTCCGTAAACGAAATCCGCCGACGTGTCGCCCGCGCCCGGCTCGCCGCTGGCCCCGTTGAACGGCGTGTTGTACACCAGCACGCGATTATTCCCCGAATCCGCCACGTACAGATTTCCCTTCTGATCGACCGCCATCCGCGCCGGACCGCACAGACTGTCCGGGCCGAGTCCGGCCACGTCGCCTCCCGCCACGCCGTTATTGCACTTGTACGAGAAAAGCTCGGGCTGTCCCAAGGCGATATCCGCCGGCTGCGCACTGACGTATGCGGACACGTCATTCCATCCGAGCACGCGATTGTTCTTGCTGTCGGCGACATATAGATGGCGATACGGCGGGTCCGACAACGCGTCCACTGCGATTCCGCCCGGCGCGTCCTCGCCCACCGCATCGACGTAGTTTGGCGCGTTGTGCGACCGATCGATCTGCCCACCCACGCCGTTGGCCATCCTGTTGCCCGGCGAACCGCCCTCGTTGAACTCCAGCACGCGATTGTTAGCCTGGTCGGCAACGTAGAGATTGTTGACCGCATCGATCGCCAGCCCCATCGGGAATTGCAGCGACCCGGCGTTTGGATTCTGCGCGCCGGGCCCGATCATCAGGTTGAGCAGGTCCGCCGTGTCCAGCGCGACCGGCTGCGTGTATTCGTACACCTGGTTATGAGGTTCCGATGAAACGTAGAAATTCCCGTTCGAATCGACCGCGACCCCCGACGGTTGCGCCAGGTTGTTTCCCTCGAAAACCAGGTCGCCAGTAGAATTATTGGTCTGCCCGTAGCCGAACGGGCCGTTGTACTCCAGCGCCCGATCGTTCTTGGTGTCGGCGACGTAGAGGTTGTCGCCGCCATCGACCGCGACCCCCACCCCGAAAAACGACGCCGTGCACAGCGTCGTCAGCGTCGCGCCGCCGCCCTGATTGCAAGCTCCGCTGACCAGGTTCGGCTGCCCAATCGCCACGTCCGCCGTCGCGTCGCCGAAATTCCCGGGCGGCCCGCTCACCTCGGTCATCGGAATCGGCGAGAAAAACACCAGCGCCCGATTATTACCCACGTCGGCAACGAATAAATTGTTGCTCGCATCGACCGCCACGCCCTGCGGACCATTTAGACTGTTGGCGCTCAGCCCGCCCGCATTCGTGACAAAGCTCCCGCCCTGCCCGAATACCGCGAAAGCCGCGAAATCGTTGGTTTGATTGCTGCTGGAAAGCGCCGCAAACGGATCTTCAAATACCAATACCCGGTTGTTCAGCGTGTCGCCGACGTACACGTTATGAAATACGTCAACCGCGACTCCGATCGGCTGGCACAAGCTCGCCGCCTCCGGCGCTGGCGCATTCTGATTGCATCCCGATGAATTGAAATCCGGCTGCCCAATCACCAGGTCTGCCGCGCCACCGGATACAAACGCCCCGATGCTCTTCCAGCCCAGCACTCGATTGTTCTGCGTGTCCGCCACCAGCACGTGGCCGGCAGACTTGTCGATCGCCACTCCCGCCGGCGCGTCCATGCCGATCGGATCGACAAAGTTCACCGCGGTCTTGATGAAATCGATTTGCCCCAGCACCCGATCCGCAATCAGCGCGCCAACTCCCGCGCGCAAAACTCCGCCCATTGTCGCAATCCACAGTGCGACCGCAATCGCCGCCGGCAATACGATCCCGACAGTCCGCAAACTAGGGCGCACGCGCTCTCCTTGCGACAGCTATGACCTTCGCCTTCCGGCTATGCTTGGTGATGAGGGTGGATGAGTAAGCTAGACAGACGGTGGGGTCTGGCTGCGTGTTAACTGCGCGTTAACGGCGTAATTAGGCCAAGCTTAGCGCCACTTCGGGCTTCGTCGAACACTATCAAAGTGCTCCAAAGCACCGATTGTTCACTCTTTCCGTCCGATTCCTCGCCCAATTACGATGTAACGCTCCGCGCCACATCTTCCCTGCGCAGGCCAATCAAATACCCGCCTTGCGGGTCCCTCGCCGGTCACTTCGCGGGAGGTGTCACGGACACACGGCCGGCGAGGGTTCTGCGGATCAAGCAGAGGCCGCGCCCTTGGCGCGGGTGACGGTGCACCTTTCACGAGGCCACGTGCTCTTTTTGTGTCATTCTAGAGCGCGAAGCTGGCCTGGAGCGAAGAGCATCCCGGTTCACTTCCTCGCCTCTCTTATGCGGGCGGAGCCACAGACACACGGGCCGCACTGCCGCTTGGTGGTCGAAGGCACCAGATTCTAAGCTGGCAGGGGCTCCGTACGGCATCGGCGCGACATCGGAGCGCCGTCAGGCAACTGAAAAAGGGTTTCCCAAATCGGGGAGCCTCTCGCATAAGGTCGGATTTGCTCGGATCAGACTCTCTAGAGACACTTTTTGGGACCACTTCGCTTCTGCTTAGGACATGGATCCTCAGAAAACTTCTATCTGTGAAATCTGAGTGACCGGAGGATAAGTCTATCCCCCCTATTTCCCCCTGCCGCTCAGCGGCACCGTCTGCGTACTGCCGTCCGCATTGTCCGTAATCGTCAGCTTTCCGGTCTGCGTCGTAGTCTCACTCGGGGCGAACGTCACCGCGATCGAACATTTGGCGCCGGCCGCCAGAGTCCCGATACAGTCGTTGGTCTGCGTGAATACCCCCGGATCGGAAATCATCTCGATCAACACCGGCAGCCCTGGATGCTTCTTCTTGCCCTTGGGATTGGACACCTTCACCATCTTCGGTTTGCTCGTCGCTCCGACCGTAGTCTTTGGAAACTTGAGCGCCTTCGGTTTGATCTTGAGCGTCACCGCTACTGGGGTAGGCGTGGCAGTCGGCGTTGCCGTTGCGGTCGCAGTAAGCGTAGGCGTCGCAGTCGCCGTCGGCGTTGACGTGGCGGTCATGGTAGCGGTCGCTGTGCGCGTCGCCGTTGCAGTTGCTGTTGGAGTCGACTGTCGGAGTCGGCGTTGCCGTCGGCAGTCGATGTTGCGGTCGCTGTAGCCGTAGGTGTCGATGTTCCGCTTGACGTCGCAGTCGCCGTCGGCGTCGACGATCCAGTTGAGGTCGCAGTCGCCGTCGGCGTCGATGTTGGCGGTTGCCGTAGCCGTAGGTGTCGGCGTTCCGCTTGACGTCGCAGTCGCCGTCGGCGTCGACGATCCAGTTGACAGTCGCCGTCGCGAGTGGCGGTTACCGTAGCCGTAGGTGTCGGCGTTCCGCTTGACGTCGCAGTCGCCGTCGGCGTCGACGATCCAGTTGAGGTCGCAGTCGCCGTCGGCGTGGCGGTTGCCGTAGCCGTAGGTGTCGGCGTTCCGCTTGACGTCGCAGTCGCCGTCGCCGTCGACGATCCAGTTGAGGTCGCGGTCGCCGTGGCCGTCGCAGTTGCCGTCGTGTGGCAGTTGCTGTTGCCGTAGCTGTCGCCGTCGGCGTTGACGTCGCAGTCCGGTCGCCGTCGCCGTCCGGTTGAGGTCGCGGTCGCCGGTCGGCGGTTGAAGTTGCAGTCGCCAGTGACCGTTGCCGTTGCGGTAGCTGTCGCCGTTCTGTCGGCGTCGCAGTCGCCGTCGGCGTCGCAGTCGCCGTGCCAGTCCTGCTTGGCGTCGCAGTCGCCGTTGGCGTCGGCGTGGGGCCAGTTTCGGTCTCGATGGCGATGAATTGAGGCTCACCAAGTTCTGTCTGTGGACCGCTGATAGTGGCGCTG
This sequence comes from uncultured delta proteobacterium, assembly GCA_963813785.1. Taxonomy (GTDB): domain Bacteria; phylum Desulfobacterota; class Binatia; order Binatales; family Binataceae; genus Binatus. The sequence goes on from CAWFAJ010000012.1 coordinate 659,219, forward strand.
GGGGCGGCATCGCCGTTGCTCCCAGCCGGATAGACAAACACGCTGGCGGCGCCGTAGTCCGCCACGTAGATGTTGCCGCTGGAATCCAGCGCGATGCCGAATGGGAACATCAGGCTGGTGATGGCGGCGGTGGGGAGCTCGTCGACCTGCCCAGTGCTGCTTCCGAGCGCCGGATAGACAAACACACTGGCGGCATCCTCATCCGCCACATAGATTTTGCCGCTGGAATCCAGCGCGATCCCGATCGGAGTATCCAGTCGCGTGTAGCTCCCGCTGATGTAGGCGGTGGGGAACTCGTTGAGCATCCCGGTGCTGCTGCCCAGCGCCGGATAGACAAATACGATGGAGGCAAATTCATCCGTCACATAGATGTTGCCGCTGGAATCCAGCGCGATGCCGAATGGCGCGGTCAGGCGGGTGTTGCTCCCGCTGATGGTGGCGGTAGGCGTCTCGTTGAGCAGCCCGGTGCTGCTTCCTAGCGCCGGATAGACAAACACTCTGGCGGCACCGTAGTCGGCGACATAGATGTTGCCGCTGGAATCCAGCGCAATGCCTGCGGGGAAGCTCAGGCCGGTGTTGATCCCGCTGATCGTGGCGATAGGGGCGGCATTGGCATTGCTCCCGGCCGGATAGACAAACACGCTGGCGGGGCAACGTCGGGTCCGTCATCCACCACATAGATTTTGCCGCTGGAATCCAGCGCAATGCCTAATGGGGATTTCAGGCCGGTGGTGACGGCCGCGGTGATGGCGGCGCTAGGGGCCTCGTCGAGCAGCCCGGTGCTGCTGCCCAGCGCCGGATAGGCAAACACGCTGTCGGGGCCAACGCCGGAAGGTCCGTCATCCACCACATAGACGTCACCATTGGAATCCAGCGCGATGCCTGCTGGGCGTTGCAGGCCGGTGTTGCTCCCGCTGATCGTGGCGATAGGGGCGGCATCGGCATTGCTCCCGGCCGGAAAGATGTTCACGCTGGCCGTGAAGAAGTCCGCCACATAGATGTTGCCGCTGGAATCCAGCGCGATGCCGAATGGCGAGGACAGGCCGGTGTCGCTCCCGCTGATGGTGGCGGTGGGAGTCTCGTCGAGCAGCCCGATGCTGCTGCCCAGCGCCGGATATACAAAGACACTGGCGGCATCCTCATCCGCCACGTAGATTTTGCTGCTGGAGTCCAGCGCGATGCCTTCTGGATAGGTCAGGCCGGTGGTGCTCCCGCTGATAGTGGCGGTGGGAGTCTCGTTGAGCAGACCGGTGCTGCCGCCCAGCGCCGGATAGACAAACACGCTGCCAGGGCCATCACCATCAAGTCCGTCATCCGCCACATAGATTTTGCCGCTGGAATCCAGCGCAATGCCTGCTGGGCGTTGCAGGCCGGTGTTGCTCCCGCCGATGGTGGCGGTGGGAATCTCGTTGAGCAGACCGGTGCTGCTGCCCAGCGCCGCATAGACAAACACGCTGCCAGGGCCATCACGATCAAGTCCGTCATCCGCCACATAGATTTTGCCGCTGGAATCCAGCGCAATGCCTGTTGGGTAGCTCAGGCCGGTGTTGCTCCCGCCGATGGTGGCGATGGGAGGAGTATCGCCGTTGCTCCCCTTGGCGTAAATAGTGATGGCGGCGGTGCAGGAGTTAGTGACGTAGATGTTCCCGTTCTTGTCAAAGGCCAGGAACTGCGGTTCGGAGAGGCCGGAAGGCGCCGGGGCCAGCGGGGCGATGTCGCCGTTGCCAGTCGCGGGATAAGCCGTCACTGCCTTGGAGCAGCTGTCACTAACGAAGAGCGTCGGGGGGGTGGCGGCGCTATAGGCGCGGCTTGGAGAACGATGAAGGCCGACAATCGCTAGCGCGGCCACGCTGAAGATCGCGATCGCACCGATCGGCGTCTTTCCAGCGTACTTGCCCATTCGCTCCTCCTCCCCGAGTGAAGCAAAGAACCTAAATATTTTGGGTTTGAAATGAGCAAAAATTATACCCGTGATTTTGGCTACTGTAGGCTAACCTGATTATCCTATTGCCAAGTTGCCCGCCAGCGCCTTCTCGCGCGCAATGCCGCCCAAATCGCCCGGCAAAACAGCTTCGCACCGCCCAGCACCAGATAGCCGAACTGGTTGCCTCGAAATCATCGCGCATCCGTGCGGATCATTCGCCCCTTGCGTCTGCGAAGTGTCGTCTTGAGTCTCGCCCCAAAACGGCCCGATTCAAGTACAACGAGGCGACCTGCCGATTGTCGCTTGGACTACGCCGCCACATTCTTACCGACCGCGCCGAGGCTGCTCTCCGCAGCCGGCCGGTCAATTCATCTCGTCCATTCCGTGCCCATATTGTCATCGGTAATGATTCGGCTGCCGCGGCATCGCACGCGTATCGAGTCGGCATACTCCATGCTGGGATGATGCAGGTCGTCGCTAGTATTGAAGTTGTGGGTCATCGCAATCATCTCGTGAAAGCGCGCGGAGGCCTCGGGGTTCTCGAGGTCGAAGACGAGTTTGCCGTCGATACGGTAGTCGCGGAGTTTCTTTTCGAGGCGATCTGAGTTCACGACGATTGGAGTGTCGCTCAGCGCAAGGAAATTACCGACGCGCAATCCGTAGGGAAAAACGGTGACTCCGGTCAGCAGCACTTCGGGCGAGCTGGTCGTGTTGTAAAAGAGAACGCCGCCGGGCAGCAGATGTTGGCGGACCATCTTCAGAAACTCAACCGACAGCAAGTTGGTAACGTGTTCGCGCCAATTGAAAGTGGTGTTCATAATGATGGTGTCGTATCTGGTATCCGGGTTTGCCAGCAGCCATCGCCGGCCATCATCGACGATGATATGCACCTTCGGAATGCGGAGCAGGCTGCTCACGGCAGGATATTGAGCGATGAGCGGAACGTATCCCGGGTTGATCTCGACGATATCGATCGATTGCACTTCAGGATCGTTGGCGACGATCTGCGCCCACGACCCCGACGAGAGCCCAATCATCAGAACCTTGTGCGGCAGGGGATGAAAACTGCTCAGCGCGTAGATCCTGAACGAGTTATTGAGGTCGTGCACGGGATCGACGTTGAACCAGCCGTCATACGCTCCTCCACCGAAGACTTCGCCCGGTTGAGTGACGGCGATAACGCCGCTGCGGTTTTCAACCAGATGGCTGAAGCTTTGATGCGGTTGATAGGTGCTCTTGAAAAGCAGCTTCTCATAGAGATCGTTGAAGAGGGGATTTGCGAGGATGAGTATGGCGACGCAAATGGCTCCCGCACCCGCAAGCGTCGAGCGCATCTCGCGCCGCGACGGCCGCCCTGCGGCAAGCAGGCTGATTGCCAAGGCTACGCCGATTAAAACCAGGAACACCGAAATGTCGCGCGCTCCCCAAAAGTTCATGAGCACAAAGCCCACGATGAAGCTGCCGAGCGCCGAACCAACGATGTTGCTGAAATAGAGCAGGCTGACGCCGTATCCAGCCCGGTTGTCGTTTACGATTGTTATGTGCGAGATCAGTGGGAAGGTTGAGCCCAGAAGCGCCGCGCCGAGCGCGATGATCAGCAACACAGCCAGCATAGAGAAGTGCTGCGCCGCCAGCCCCATCGCAGGGGCCGCAACGAAACCGGCCAGGTTGGCCAATACCACGAACCAGACAATCAGGCGCAGGTATTGGCGATTACTGCGGTTGCTTGTGGCGCGGTTGGTCAGAAGGTGCGCAATCAGACCGCCCACTGCGATGCCCGCCAGGTAGGCTCCCAGCAGGAGTGCGAAGACTCTGGCGTCGGAGCCCGACCAGAACGAAAACAGCCGGTACCACAGGATTTCGTAAGCCAACGCAATAAAGCCCGATACGCCCACGAAAATCGCGGCAACCGGCAGGCTGAGCACGGTTGCGGATTCGTCGTGGGCAGCGTCCGCGGCGACGGATGAATCCGCGGCCGTAGATCGGACCGGCTCCGCGCGGCGCAAATAGTAGATGGCCAGCGCACCGATGCCAACAGTGGCATTGATGGCGGCGCCTGCCGCGACGGAACCTGATTGTCCAAGCCGAGCCATGAGAACGGCAGCGGCGAGGAAGCAGGCGAACGCGGAGCCAAGCGTATTAACAAAGTATAGCAAGCCCAACGATCCGCCCACGTTGCGAGACCTGCGCACCGAATATGCGACGAGCATCGGAAGGGTCGAACCCATCAGCATCGTGGGAATCAGCAGCAGCGTGAAGCTGATGGCCGTGGTGCCGAACAACGAAATGCCGGCAGTGTAGTGGCCGACCTCGTGAAACAGGCGCAGCGAGAAGAGGCCATACGCCGCGGTGCTCAACTCGGCGGCGCCGAAGAGCGCTAGCAGGGGCATGCCTGGAAGGCGCGAGAGATATCCACCGACCAAACTTCCCAGTCCCAGCCCCAGCAGGAATCCTGTTACGACTACCGTGACTGACTCGACGTTGACGCCATAGAGAGTGAACAGCGCGCGCTCCCAGACGATTTGATAGATCAGCGCCGGGAAGCCCGAGAAAAAGAAGAGGTAATAGATCCACGGCATCGGCTCGCCCAGCCGCGAACTTCTGCGCCACACCGCCAAGAACAGCACTCCGACTATAAGGAGCAGGTTCAGAGTGGCGTTCAGTGCATGCACTGTTGAACCTGACCTTGGGAGTTACGTAGCTTCACGCCCAGATACTTCTGTATCTTGTCGAGAATCAGGAAACACTGAGCCAGAATCACGCGGTGGATGGAGCAAACGACATGCCGCGCCGCTACCTCTGGTAATCATTGACTCCGCTTTGGTCTATCACGCCAAGATAGTTGCTTGCACCTCGATTGTTGCAGAAATGCGCCAGCGAGTTACCGTCTCACCGCCGGAATCTGGCAAGAATCACTTGAGCAGATCAATCTCAAAGCCGACTGCTGTCTCCACATTATGGTCCTGGCGAAATCGGTCTGCTGGATGAAATCCAAAACCGCCGACGCCTTCTCGCGCGCAATGCCGCCCAAATCGCCCGCCAATCGGGCCGAGCGCCACATTGCCAGACCGGCAGCCCCACATTAGCCGCGCATCTGCGCAGGTTTATTCAGGATGGTGTCTGCGAAGTGTCGTCTTGAGTCTCGCCCAAAAACGGCCCGATTCAAGTACAACGAGGCGACCTGCCGATTGTCGCTTGGACTGCGCCGCCACGTTGCCCCAACCCGCGCCCTCGGCGCGGCGTCCTCGTTTGCGGCGCATCGCAAACATCCCGTTTGAGATGCTACGCTGCCACACTCAAGATGTCCGGCAATCCACTCGAAGACTACCTTCGCGAACTTCGTGACATCCGCCGTTCCGGTTCGGCTGTTCCTGAAACTTCATATTATCCCGCGCTCGCCGCGTTATTGGATGCTGTTGGCGCAACTCTGAAGCCCAAGGTCCGGTGCATCGTCAACCCGAGCCATGGCGCCGGCATCCCCGATATCGGTCTTTTCACGCCCGATCAATTTCAGAAAGCCTCAGCCGAGGAACCTCTGCCGGGGACGAAGCCGTCGCGTGGCGTCGTCGAGGCGAAGCCGACCAGCGACGACGCCTTTCTAACGGCCGACAGCGCGCAAGTATCGAAATACTGGAAGGAGTACCGCCAGGTTCTCGTCACGAATTTCCGTGACTTCCTGCTGGTGGGTGCCGATGCCGAGGGGAAGCCCGTCAAGCTCGAACACTATCGCCTCGCGCCGAATGAGGCGGCCTTTTGGACTGCGGCGAGCCATCCGCGACCGATCGCAGCCGAGCAAGGCGAGGCATTCGTTGATTTCCTCAAGCGCGTGATGCTCCATGCCGCGTCTTTGGCGGCGCCCAAGGATGTGGCTTGGTTCATGGCTTCGTATGCGCGCGAGGCACTGAGGCGCGTCGAGAAGAAGAGCGAGGTGCCTGCGCTGTCAGCCATCCGAAGCGCGCTGGAAGAGGCGCTCGGTATCGAATTCGAGGGCAAGAAGGGCGAGCATTTCTTTCGCTCGACGCTGGTCCAGACTCTTTTCTACGGCGTTTTTTCCGCATGGGTGCTCTGGACGCGCGACCATCCGCCGTCGGATCGCAAGGCGCGCTTCGACTGGCGGACGGCGGGCTACTATCTACGCGTTCCCGTCCTGGCGGAGTTGTTTCATCAAGCCAGCAATCCCGCTTCGCTCGCCGGCCTTGAGTTGCCCGAGGTCCTGGACTGGACGGGAACGGTTCTCAATCGCGTTGATCGCGCCGCATTTTTCACCGCCTTCGAGGAGCATCACGCGGTCCAATATTTCTACGAACCCTTCCTCGAAGCGTACGACCCGGAACTCCGTAAGCAGCTTGGCGTCTGGTACACGCCGCGCGAAGTCGTACGCTACATGGTCGCGCGCGTTGACCGGGTGCTGCGCGAAGAACTTGGGATTGCCGGACGGGTTGGCGGCTCCAAACGTCTATGTCCTCGATCCGTGCTGCGGCACGGGCTCGTACCTGATCGAGGTCCTTAACCGGATCGCCGAAACTCTTCGCGAGAAGGGCGGCGATGCGCTCACGGCGCAGGAGATAAAGCGCGCCGCGATGGAGCGCGTGTTCGGCTTCGAGATTTTACCGGCGCCGTTTGTAGTGACGCATTTGCAAATCGGCCTGCTGCTCCAGTCGCTCGGCGCGCCCTTCTCGGACACCAAGAAAGAGCGGGCCGGCGTTTACCTGACCAACGCTCTCACCGGATGGGAGCCGCCCGATGGGTCAAAGCCGCAGATGCTGCTGGCGTTCCCTGAACTTCTGCAAGAGCGCGATGCGGCCGAACGGGTGAAGCAGGCAAAGCCAATCCTCGTGATATTGGGAAATCCGCCGTACAACGGCTTCGCCGGACTCGCGGTCGACGAAGAACGCGATTTGTCGCAGGCCTATCGAACCGCGAAACGCGCGCCACAGCCGCAGGGACAGGGTCTCAATGACCTGTACGTGCGCTTCTATCGCATGGCCGAGCGGAAAATCGTCGAGAAGACCGGCAAAGGGATCATCTGCTTCATTTCAAACTATTCGTGGCTCGACGGGCTTTCCTTCACCGGAATGCGCGAACGCTATCTGGAGCGGTTCGACCGAATCTGGATCGACTGCCTCAACGGCGACAAGTACAAAACCGGGAAGCTGACTCCCGAGGGCGAATCAGACCCGAGCATATTCTCAACCGAGTTCAATCGAGAAGGCATTCAGGTCGGCACCGCGATCGCGTTGCTCACGCGTCGCGAGAAATCGCATGGCGCTCAGAGCGTGAGTTTTCGCAATCTGTGGGGCAAAGAGAAACGAGCGCAACTTCTCGACGAGGCCGACAGAACCTCACGCGCGGAAGTACGAGGAGTTGCATCCCGCATTGGAACTCGGGCTGCCGTTTCAGCCCGGCGCTGTCGAAAGCAATTATCTTTCGTGGCCGCTGTTGCCGGAGCTGTTCCCGGTTTCTTTCCCCGGCGTGAAGACCAGCCGCGATGACGTGGTCGTGGACATCGATAAAGAGCGGCTCGTAAGCCGGATGAAGCAATATTTCGATCCGGAGCTCGCAGATTCGGAAATCCGTGCGATCATGCCGACCGCAATGACGAAGCACGGCGCGGTTCGACGCCAAGAAAGACGCGGCGATATCTCGTTCAACGCGGCTTCAAGCCGGAAAATATCGTCCGCTACTGCTATCGGCCGTTCGATAATCGTTGGCTTTATTGGGAGCCGGAGACGAAGCTCCTCGATCGAGAAGCGTGCAGAATATTTCCCTCAGGTGTTTGAGGGAAACATTTGGATCGAGCGCCGGCCAGCAGAACCGAAAGAGACGCTTCGATCCGCGCACATAGTCGTCAGACGTCCTCGCATGACAACATTTGATCGAATCGGCTGTCCAGGATTTTTCCGCTTTACTTGACGCAGGACCACGCCGGCGACGCTTTTCACGAATCGAACGCGTCCAACACCAAATCCGCGAACGCGTCTCTTGAGACCTACTCGGAGTATCAAGGCAGACCCGCCGAGCTGTTCTTCTCCATTGCGTCGCCATTACTGCACGCGCCTGCCTATCGAGCAAGAGAACGCAGGCGCGCTGCGAAAGGACTGGCCGCGAATTCCGCTGCCAGCTTCAAAGGTGACGCTAATGCGATCTGCCGAACTTGGGCGCACGCTCGCAGCCTTGCTCGATGCCGACCTACCTGGTCGAACGGCGTCACCGTCGGGAAACTCCGGCCCGAACTCAGCGTGATTGCCACAATCTCTCGCGAAGGCGGCGGCTCGCTAAATCCTGAAGCTGGCGACCTCGACGTAACTGCTGGATGGGGCCATCGCGGAAAGGGCGGCGCCGTGATGCCCGGCAAAGGAAAAATCGTCGAGCGTGATTACACCGCGAAAGAACGCGAAGCGATTGCCGCGGGTGCCACCGCGCTTGGCCTTTCAGAAAAACAAGCGCTCAAGTTGCTCGGCAATCGCACGCTCGACGTGTACCTGAACAATCTCGCCTACTGGAAAAACATTCCGGTCCGCGTTTGGGAGTACACGCATCGGCGGCTACCAGGTGATCAAGAAATGGCTCAGCTATCGCGAGCGCGAAATCCTCGGCCGCGCGCTCAAGATGGACGAAGCGCGCACTGTTACGGATATCGCGCGGCGCATCGCAGCGATCCTCCTGATGGAACCCGAACTGGACGCGAACTACGAAGCCGTGAAGAAGTCCACCTATTCCTGGAAAACTTCTTCCTGAGGGCGTTCCTTTCCGCTCACGCTTCGCCAGCCGCGTCTCTGTGACGCCTCCCCTCAGGGCCGAGGCAACCAGCAAGAAACCGGGATTCTTCCCCTTCGGCTTCGCTCAGGGCTTCGGCTGGAGGAAGCGGAGTTATCCAGAAGCGCCCTAGAATGACACCAAGACGAAGCGGAAAAAATCACGCGTAAAAGAGCGGACACCCCTGGTCCTTGGCAGGGACCGCGCGCGACAACGGAGCGCGGCCTTAACGTTGAGTGCAGGGGTCACCCCCTGCCGTCGGCCGCACTTTCACGTATTTTTCCTTTTCCTCATCCGCCTGCTAATGTTCTTCCCGGAAACCGCCTAGCCATCGGTACGGAAAGGAGACCGTGACCATGACCACCAAAGAGCGAATCGGATTTGTGACGCTGACTCTCGCCGCCGCGCTCGTCGGAGGAGCGGTGTCCGGCCATATCTTTGCCGCTCGCGCCGTTGACGCCGCCGCAGCGCCCAAGATGATGACCGCGCAGAAGTTCATGCTCGTCGACGCCAAGGGCAATACTCGCGGCGAGTTCAACGTCACCAGCAGAGGCGTCGCACAACTCGGCATCTTCGATGGCACCGGCACCTTGCGCGCCGGGCTCGGCGTCGGCGCCGACGGGGCGCCCGCACTCGGCATCTTCGGCCACGACGGCAAGCCGCGAATCGAAGTCGGACTCGCCAACAGCGTCGCCCGCATTGTGCTCTACAATCCCAACGCGCTGCCGCAAGCCACCTTCGCCGTTGCTACCAACGGCCAGTCCGGTCTGGACCTCTTGGACAAGGACGGCATTCCGCGCGCCTCGATCGTCGTGGCGGCCGACGGCACTCCCACCCTGCGCCTGGCCGATCAGCATCGCGGACGCATCGGCATGGATATGACGCCCGACGGAAGGGCCGGCCTCGCACTGCTTGGCGACGACGGCAAGACCCGCGCCTCGCTCACTGTCAATGCTGACGGCGCCGGCGCGCTCACGTTGTTCGACGCCAATGGAACCGCGAACAGCTCCGTCCCCTGATTGCCTCTTCACCAGGGGCGGCCCGCGATGGTCCGCCCCGTTTTTTCTCTGCCCAAGGAACCAATGCGCCAACATCCTTCAACTTCCGTCGCCAGAGTCCTTTTGATCGCCACGTTTTCGGCTGCGCTCTTCGGATGCGGCTCGCTCCAGCCCAAACCGCCGACTCCCGCGCAACAGGCCGAGCAGATCGAGCCGATGCTCTCCGCGGCCGGCTTCAGGATGCTTCCCGCCGACACTCCCGAGCGCCAACAGCAACTCAATTCGCTGCTCCCGTTCCAGGTTCAATACTACGTCGGCAAGACCGGCAAGCTGCACTATTGGATGGCCGATCCTGACTACTGCAAATGCATGTACATCGGCACCGAGGAGAATTATCAGGAATACGAGAAGTTGAAACTCAACGAACAGTTCGAGGCAAAGGAAGGCGAGATTTCCAGGCAAAACCTCGAAGCCCAGCAGATGGAGGATATGGACATGCAGGAAGAGATGTTCAATCCATACGGCATCGGTCTCGTCGGTCCGATGGGCCCTGCGATGTACTGGTGACAGACTCGCGGCTCTGCAAACCGTGACCGCCATCGTCAAATTATTCTCGCAGCTCGATCAACTTTTCTAAGAAAAGATGCACTTTGACGCTTTCCTCGAGCGATGCCGTGCGCAATGGCCCGAGTTCGACGACGCCGGCCGCCTCGCTCGCTCTCGCCATCCCGCCGATCGCTCGCTCTCGCACATCCTCGAAGAAATTCCCGGGATGGCCACCGAGAACAAGCTCCGCCTCCTCAATTGCGCCGTCGCCTCGCTCGATCAGGGCGAAGTTTACGTCGAGGTGGGATGCTACAAAGGCGCCAGCCTCGTTGGCGCCGCCGCCGCCAACCCGCACGCGCCCATCTTCGCTTGCGACAATTTTTCGCAGTTCGACGGCGCCGCCGACGCACTCCGCCGCACGCTCGACGCGCACACCGCGCCCGGCCAGGTCGCCTTCCACGACATGGACTTCCGCGATTTCCTTGCCGCCGCGCCATGGCGCCCCGCGCGCATCGGCGCCTACTTCTACGACGGCGGCCATTCCTTTCGCGATCAATATGACGGCGTCGTGCTCGCACTCCCCCAGCTCGCCGACGACGCCCTCGTCATCATCGACGATACCAACAAACGCGCCGCTCGCTCCGCCAACCGCCTCGTCGCGCGCGCCCTGCCCTCGTTCCAACTCGTCCTCGATTTGCGCACGCCCCGCAATCATTCGCCCACCTGGTGGAACGGCGTGCAGGTCTTCCGCTATCGCCGCCGGCCGGGCGACCTCGCGATTCGATTCCCCGGTTCCGGCTTCGCCATCCGCAAATTCATTTACGACGACCTCCTGCTCGCGATGAAACATCGCCGCCGCGCGTTGCGCAAAAAGGTAAAAGACTATCTCCGCTAACTGATCCCATCCCCTCCGCCGCGTATCGCTCCCAGCACCGGCTCGCCCGCGCTCGCCGCCGCGATCCCCAGCTTGTCCAGAATCGTTTTCTGTCCAATCCGCAGTCCCCGATCCGCCAGCATCGCGACGATCTCCGCGAACACTTTCACGTCGCTGTCGTCCGGCAGCCCCAGCTCGATCTTAGGATAGCGCGCCTGCGGCCCCATGTTCAGTTCGACGATCGGCCGAACCAAATCCCGCGCGAGCGTCGCCGCCAGTCGCCTCGCGTCGGCATTCAGGATGTCGCGTCTCACGCCCTCGTGGACTTCTGCCGCCGCTCGCGATCCGCCCGACGCGGGCATCTCGGTAGTCAATGTCTGCCCGAGCACTGCTTTACTCACTTGCGCGTCCAGATACTCACAAAATTTTTGATACAACTCCGCGCTGCCGTTCTGATGCGCCTCGATAAACTCTATTACCATCGATTCCGGCATTATCGCGGCCGCATCAGTGCCTATTTTCGATACCGCCTGCAGTAGTGCCTGCTTATCCTGTTCCGATGCGCCCGGATGGTATTTGCCTACTCGAAGCGGCTGCCCGAATACCTCGGTGAACGTTACCCAGTCCTTTAGTACGTAGTTCTTGAACAGGTATGCCCATCCGGCGGCGCGCGCCAACCCGCCTCGTATCGGCAGGCCGGTTTTCGCCTTTGCGAAATGAGTCACGAACTTGTACGGCGCCAGCGGCGCCGTCATCGGCTGGATTCCGGTTCCCGGCCGCATCGACGCGTATATTCCCCCGCCGCCGAAATGCGTCGGTAATCGCGTCTGCGTTTCGCTCTCTACCGGGATCGCCTGGCCGTTGAGTGTGCGCACCAGCACCTCCTCGCCCGATATCCAGTCGAACGCGAACCAGCGCGGATCGCGCCATTTCAATTGCGCGGGAAACCATTCGCGCCCAGAGGTATCCCAGATTATTTCAGTCGCCGAAAACCCCTTGCCCAGCGCATCGAGCACGTCGAACAGCACGCTGTCGAGTTGCAGCGGCTCCGTCCGCGATCATCTCGCGCACCATCGCCGCGGCGCGTTGATCCTCGGACCCGCTCGACGCCGCCCGCACCACCAGCTCCAGTTGCGCGACCGCATTTTTGCGCGTGCCGAGCACGGCCAGGTAATGCAGGTCCTTTTCCTCCATCTCCTCGGCCAGCTCGAGATACAGAAACGGATCTCCGAATTCGGCTTGTTGGAGGAATGCCGTCAATCGTTCCGGGGTCAGTCCGATCGACGGATGCATCACGGAATATATATTTCGGACTCCCGCCATCGTCGGCGCCGCCTGCTCTTCGCGCAACATCCCTGTATCTACTTCGCGTCCGTAAGCATCATAGAGTTTCATTGCTTGCTCTCCAGTTGACGGTTGAACTAGTCAGGTCTGTGTTCCTTGAATGCGGCTTCGCCTATTTTCAAAAACCATTCGCCGCCGCATCGATGGCACGGCGCCGGAAGACGAATCAGCACGAGTATAAACTCATAACCGCATTCTTCGCATTTCCATCTCCAGTAGCTATTCATCTGCATATACGCGCGGAAAGGGTTAAGCCGGGCTTTCAGAATCCACGCACACGCCCTCCGGCGAATTCGTCTTCCGCGGGCGGCGCGCCGAATGGATCGATCCGCCGCTCGAAATTGTGCCGCTTGCCTGACACGAACGCCGGGATGTACGCGATCTGCCCGGGGTCCGCGCGCGACGCGAAGAACGCCAGCGCCGCCGCCATCGCCGAGTCGCCATGCCGTCCCTTGCCGTCGGCCCCGGCGCGCCGCTCGGCGACCTTGGCCACGCCTTGCTCGAGCACGATCGCGCGATGGTCGGCGAGCACGTCCGCATCCTTGGGAATCTCGATCGTGCCGTCCTCGAACGCCGCCTTGTAGCGCGGCATATTTTCGCGGTACCACGACTCCGACAGCATCACCTGCACGATTCGCGCGCCGTAGCGCTGCGCCGCGGTCTCGGCCAGGTACTGTCCGTTGCCGCGCGCGTCCATCGCGCCCGCGCTGAATCGCGGCAGCCGGTCGGCGATATAAAACAGCACCTGCTCCTGGTTTCGAAACGGGATATTGCGCAGCTCGACCACGAACGGCGTCCGCCGCGTCAGATCGGCCGCGATCTGCAGCGGCCAGATCACCGTCAAGTCGCCCGAACGCCCGAAATCCTCGCCGAAGAAGCTCGCCAGCGACCCGTCCAGCGCCGCGATCGCCGGCGCCAGATTGTCCTCGCACCACGCCTGCGTTTCCGAGTAGCGCTCTGCTTCCGGGCGGCCCGAAAATTCCGCCGGCATTTCCCAGCGCAGTATCGGGATACCCGCCTTCATCCGCGCCTCGATCAACACCGAGCTCAGGTAGGCGCCCGACGACGCGCGCGGGAGGCAAAAAAGTTCTTCGCCGACGTTATCGCCGTAGTAATCGACAATCTGCTGGCGCCATTCGCGCTGCTTTTCCTCGCTCCATTCGGTTTCGCTCTGTTCGCAGATTTTTCTGTATAGTCCGTCGGCTAGTGCTTCGTCGAAAGTCGTGCGATGAAGTGAGTATGGACGCCGGCCGGCGCGAATCTCACTGATTAGCTCGTTGAAGGGATTGTTGGCGCCGTTGTGAGTTGAAATTATCCGCACCAGTCCGCCCCACATGGTAAACGCCAGCGCCGCTTTCAGCAGGCCGGCCAGGTCTTCATGGAAGGCCGCCTCGTCGATAACCGCGCAGCCGTCCTTGCCGCGCAGATTCGACGGCCGCGACGACAGCGCCACGATTTTGTGTCCCGAGGCGAAGCGGATCCGGTAGGCCAGGATGTCGGTGCGCTCGTCGGCGAGCACAATTTCCTCGATCGCCTCCGCCGCCCGATTGAAGCGCCGCGCCCATCGCGCCGCCGCCTCGATGAACTCCAGCGCCATGTCCTTGTTGTAGCCGATATACCATCCGTCGATTCCGGCCCGCCCGCCGGTGGCGGCGCCGAGCGCGCGATCGGCAGCCTCGGTCCAGGTAATACCTATTCGCCGCGACTTCTCGCTGACCTTGACTTGCGATTGATCGGCCAGCCATCGGCGCTGATATGGAAGTAGTATTGAGAGTGGTTCATTCATTAGCTAATGGCGTACTCCGTGCGGTGAGAAAGAGCAGAATCCTGAATCGCGCCGGAGGATGGGCGCTGGATAGGGATGCTCACCTTCGTCCTCGCCGTGACAGGAGAGCTTTGCATAACTAACACCGGACGCTGGAGCGTCCGTCGAGATTCTTCGCTACAGCAGCTTTCGCTCAGAATGACACGAGCGCCGCTTGCTTTTCTTGTGTCATCCTGAGCGCAGCGAAGGATCTCGCGCGCCAGCGCGTACCCGGCGATGCAATTCAGATAGTAGTGCCGCAGTCGGGCGTGGCACCTCTCCCTAACCCTCTCCTCGGACAAGGAGAGGGTATTAAGACGGATTTGGTTCAGAGATTGTGCTGGCACGATTAAATCTCCATCAAGACTGCTTTGATCTGATCGGCGGCGTCTTTGCTCAGCCCCTTGGTGCGCGCCTCCTCGACCTTCTTCTCGACCGCCGCCACTCCTGCGCGGGCGCGCTCGGCCCACTTTCGATGCTCGGTTTCCGCCTTCACCAGCCCCGACACGGTGCGCGCCAGCGCCGCGATATTCACGGCGGCGATCGTCGGGCTGCGCGGCTCCGCTGGCTCGTCTCTTCTTCGTTGGCGACGGCCAAAACTTCGAAAAGCCGAGTCTGCACCAGCCTCAGCAGCGCGCTCTGCATCTGCGCGTCATCGTCTTTGAATTGCTCGCAAACGATTCGCGCCTGTTCGCGTCGCCAGCCGGACTGCGTCGAGGCGCCGCTCGAAGTTATGCCGATATTGGTCGGATGCGACCGGTGGGAGATCTCGAAGCCATTGTCCTTCAGCCATTTGGCCAATTGCAGCGAGCTATGGAACGTGCCGTCGCTGAGCAGCTTGTCGAGCTGCTCCTTCAGGTCCTTCGGCATCCGCATGATCTTCCACGTTTTGGGCGGCGTGGGCCGGTACGGCACTCGTTTCGGCTTGCCGCCGGGCTCGCTTTTCTTCGCGCGCTTCTTGTCCTTCATCGCGCCGCTCCTCAGTACTTGCGCGGGCGCGCCACACCGGCGGGAGCCGGGTAGTTGTACTCGACGACGTCAACGCCGCTGGCGGTGAGTTTCGCGAACCAGGTTTCCGCTCCCTCGCCTTCGAGTTCGAGCAGGCCCAAGTCGCGCAAATAGGCGAGTTCGCGGCGCACCGCGTTGAGCGACAGCGAGAGCTTGATATCGGCGAGCACCCGCCAGATTATATGCTCCGAGACCGCTATCGGACGTCCCGCGTCGATGACGCGCAGCACCCGCCATCGGGCTTCCTCGCGCCGCTTTTGTTCGAAATCAATTGCGTCCGGCATAGAGCCTTTCCTTTACCTCTCCGATATCTTCGCGCATCTCTTCGCGCATCGCGTCCAGCTTCGCATCCAGCGTGCCGCTGAACCTGATCCAGTCTTCGCGCCGCACGTACTCAAGCGGCAGATTCACCCGCAAGTCAGTCAACTGCTTTTCCAGCTCGTCAACGCGGCCGGAGTCGCGCTGATGCTGTTCGTCGCGCCGCTTCAGCAGCCATTGGATCGTGCTCGCATTCACCGCGACAAAGGCGACGAAAGCGGCGGTCCATCCTGCGACGTTTCCCCACTCCATTTTTTTTCAGGCTCTTTGCACGCTCGTGTTCATTTCAACTTTGGTCTGTAGGTTCGGCCGCCGCGCACGGCATCAAGGAAGAATCACCTGCGCGGTGGGCGGCAGGGCACAGCCCTGCACCGTTTGTCAGGACGCGAAAAATCTGCGCAACGCAGCTTTTCCGCACCACACTGGAAGAAGCGGCGACAACGGAGCCGGCCTCGATACTGTCGAGCCGTGCCAACGGCCGCCGAAGCGCCCTTTTCTCTCGGGGCTGAGAGCGAAAGACGCGCTTCGCGGATTTCGCGATTAATCACTGTGCCGGGCTGTCGCCACGGGCCGCCCCGCGCGTAGCGGTGGCTTGTCGCGTTGACCTGGCGCTGATATCCGCATTGGTGCTTGCGGCGGCGGCGCAGTTAATTCACGGTTCGTATTCATTGCTCCGTTTCAATCGCCTCCCGTGCCAACGGGCCCGGCCGCGACGCACTCGTAGTCGGCGCTGGCGGCGACGAAGTCCGCGATGTCATTCGGCGTGATCGAGCGCGCGTCTTTCGACCCAAGCGTCAAGCCGATCTCGTTGTACGAAAGGCATCCGAGCGCGGAGCAGATCGGGACGCCCTGAATCTGCGGCAGATCCTCGGTGAACAATTCCGTGCGGAAAACCGCGTCCAGCGCCTGCTCGCCGATTTTGCCGTAGCCGTAGTCGTGCGCGCTGTACAAACACGCCGCCTCTACGATGCCCCATCGCTGATCGTCGGCCAGCGTCTTGTTCGACCAGATTTCCCAGTAGTCAGTTCCCAGACCGAGTCGTGAAATGGCCGCGTCACAACCCGCGGCATGATCGCCTCGATGACGATCCCGTCGCTCGGGTCCGCCGGCGCTTTCGAGCACACGACGATCGCGACGTGCGAGAAGCGGCCGCCCGTCGCCTTCATTATTTCCAGCGACAGGGGGCTGGTGCCGCGCATCAAAATCAAATCTCCAGGCTTCATTTTTTCAACGGTTGCGACCGCGGCGGCGATGGAGGAAGAATCACCTGCGCGGCAGGGCTGAGCCCTGCACTCGGTATTAAGGCCGTTTTCGTTGCTCCGTGTTGCACGCGGCCGCCGCGCGCGGCATGAAGGAAGAATCACCTGCGCGGTGGGCGGCAGGGGTGACCCCTGCACCCAGTGTTGAGAAGACGCGAAAATCTGCGCAGCGCATCTTTTCGCGACTACGCACGGGGCAGAGCTGAGCCATGCACTCAGGGTTAAGCGAAAAGTTCGCCGAAGCGCCCTTTTCTCTCGGGGCTGAGAGCGAAAGACGCGCTTCGCGGATTTCGCGATTAACCCAAGGTGCAGGGCTGTGCCCTGCCGCCCCGCGCGACAGGGGTGACCCCTGTACCCAATGTTAATGCCGCGCGCCGTTGGCGCGCGCGGAGGCTGCACTGGCGGCGCAGTATTAAGGTCAACGCGGGGGATCATGGTCAGGCTTCTCCTTGCTTAACATTGGGTGCAGGGGTCAGCCCCTGCTAGCTCTTGGCGGCGGCTGCGCCGCAGGCGCAGTCACGGGTGCGGGCGGCTCCGGAGTCGGGCAGTTCGCCAGCGCTGGAATTATCGGGTTGCCGGAAGTATCCTTGGGGACGGATAGTTGATTGGCCGCGTGGTCCACATGATTCGCATCAGCACCAGGCTTTCTGTCCCTGTTGGCTGGCAGCGGCCATCGTTGACGTCAGGGTCACCGGCAAATTCGAGAGCGAGAGCGAACCGTCACAGAACTGCACCAGCCAGCCGTAGTTGGTCTGCGCCTGTCCGTTGCAGAAGTTGGTGATTTCCACGGTAAGAGCGGGCGCGCGATGGGACGATGTTCTTGTTGCCGGCCTGACTCTGCGCGGTTGGCGCAGTCAGGCCACCGCCCTGTTGCGCGCCATGCGGCAACCCAAACAGACCGCATCCGGCGAGCGCGAACAGGAACAGGACACAGGCAGAAATAATCCGAGGCAATTTTTCAATCGTCGAAATCATTTCGATCTCTCCTTCTTCAGCCGCAAAATCGCGGCGTTTTTTCAGTGACTGCTTCGCTTGGGTTGCCCCAATTGGCTCGCGGTATCCTTCTTTAAGGCGCGACCACTACGTGCTGCGCTATCTCTCCGGCGATCGAGCCGCCGAGCGTGCTGGCGATTCCGGTCGTCGTCGAAAGCTGATCGGAAATCGACAAGCCGGCGGCACGGCCGGGGACCGGATAGCTCGCGTCGGTAATAGCCACGGTGCCGGTCCAGAAATGCTGCTGCACGAAATGGGTGCAAAAGTTGACGCCCATCGAATCGCCCCAGCATCTCGACGTGACTCCGCTGCCGCATCCCGCCGCATCGATCGCGAGCGCCAGCATCACGATCAAAACAGCGAGCCTCATTTCGCTGCCTCCCCGTCGCCACGGGTGATAGCTCTCTGGTATGCGTCGCGGCAGTAGTCGCGATCGTCGTGCAAAATTTTGAATCGCTGCTGACGCATGATGTCCTGGTCAAGCGTGAAGCACGCGGCTAATCCCGAGCCAGCGGACACGGGGATTGCCGCGCGTCGGGCAGTTGCGGCGGCGGATCCAGCGGGGCCAGCGTTTTCACCGGCTGCTTCGTGCACCGAGCGGTTGCCGGCGGCATCTCCACCGTCGGCATCGTGGGCGCATCGAGGTGGATCGTCGGCGCGCACGCCGCCAGCACGAACGCGGAAAACAGAACGCCTGCGCGGCGGGCGCCCCGTTGGCACGGGGTTGACAGTGAAAAGCGCGAAGTCTGCGAGGACGCATCCTTCGCTCTCACCCTGGCGAGAGAAAAGGGCGCTTCGGCGCACTTTTCGATTGACCCAAGGTGCAGGGCCGTGCCCTGCCGCCGGAAGCGCGAAACCGGCGGCGGTTTCGCATTTAGTTCCCGTGATCTGCATCTACCTTTTTATGCTCGTGCGCACGTCTTTTTTCGCTTGCTCGACGTCGGCCTCGGACTGATCGCTGATTCCGAGCGGGGTATCGCCGACGACTCGGCCGTAAACCGCCAGCGCGCCGGTGCCAATCGCGAGCATCGCCTCGGTCGAGAGGTGGCCGGTGGTGAAAATTATCGAGAGGCCGGTCAGGACGGAGCCGAGCCCGCCCCAGAAGCCTTTGCTTTTCCAAAATGCTTTTTTCACTTTTTCACCATCTACGCGGCCTCTGTGTTTTTCACTTTTTCACCGTCTACGCGGCGCCTGTGTTTTTCACCGTCTACGCGGCCTCGGTGCGCTGATTGGAAAAGTGCGACTATCCTCATGCGTAGGCACGGATCAGCCATCCTTTGAGGAACTCGTTGTCGATGTCGCGGTCCCCGTGATTCGCTTTCGCCGCGACCAGCCGGTAATACGCCGCCAGCTCCGAGCGCAACGCCGGCATCAGCGCGGCCGGATCGACGCGCGCGGCTTGCGCCGCAGTCACGGCTCCGATCACGCCGTCTTCGGCAACGGGGCGGCCGCACGCGCGCAGCGCACGCTGAAGAGATTCGATCGCATGGCCGGCGCCGATGTTGACGGCGAGATCGAAGGTCTTGGCCGCGATCGAGGCGGGCAGTTGCGCAAATCCGAATCGCAACCACCATTCATGCCAGTAGATTTCCACCGCCGCGTCGCGGGTGAGGGCTGCGACCGCGAGTCCGGGATGCGAACGCGCGGAAATTCCAAAGTTGGTGGCGCCGCCGGGATCGGCCGGATTGGATGAATAGCCACCCTCGTTGGCGAGCACGCGTTGGACGGCGGTCAAAAATTCAGGGCTATACGCGTCAGGAACGCTGATTGATGAGTCCACGTTTCAATCGCTCGGCGATCGGCGCGGACGTTGGCGCGGCGGGCGCGTCGGGAGCGCGATGCAGGGCAAGCACCTTGTACACGTATCGCTCCGTGCATCGGAGTTCGTGCGCGATGCGCGAGATGCTGACGTGGTCGGCACGCATCGCGACAATTCGCACGCGGCGGCGCTCGTGACTGCTGGTGACCGGAATCAAGAGGCGATCGCCACCAAACAAACGCGCCATCGCCATCGCAGCCGACAGGCCAATCGAGCGCGTGACGCGATCGCCGGGTGCGGGAGCTACCGGGATGTACAAGCGGCGACCGCCGAAATCCGCGATGAGCTTGTCGGCGGCGTCGCCGCCGATCGAATGGCCGATCTGATCGTAAAGCGAGGTCCGCGCAGCGACCGGGAAGGGATTGAAACGCGGCGCCGGCAATGAGGCGCGCTCGAGCGCGGGCATCCGGCTGGTGGCGGCGTTCATAGGCCGTACGCGACGCGGAGATTGGAAGGAATCGAGCCGATATTACGATCGCGGTCGTAAACCAGCCGCCAACTGATCTCACGGTTATCCTGAGCACATCGTTGGCACAGGCCGCGGTGGCGAATTACGTCGGCGTGAGTGGTGATCGCGTGACACCACAGACAAGCCACAGCACGATTAGCAACGGAGAGACGAACGAACGAGGCCGCGGGTTCCATAAATCCTCCGCGCGAGTTGGAGCGATATCGAACAGCGTGACGATGAATGCCGAACTAGGCTAAGAGTGTGTAGGCGGTAAGATCGATGAATGGCGAGCCGCGTGGGGTAAGCTGAGGGAGAAATGGCGCGGCGAGGGGGGAAGAGCGAATGCGCTTTAAGGGGGAGGGGCTTGGGCCTGAGCAGAGAGTGTTTTGCTGGCGGCAGGATCATGCGCTTTATGAATCTTATTTCACATTAGGAGATTTATGTCAACCACAGTAGTTGACGCCGAATTCCGCTCCCGGCTGACGCAGGTGATCCACTCATTCGGCTCGGTGGTCGCGCTGGCGACGGCGGTGGGGGTATCGGACAACGCGATCTACAAATGGCTATCGGGGCGGGGGCAACCGAGCGTGGCAAACCTGGTGGCACTGGCGCGCGCGGGGCGGGTGTCGGTGGAATGGCTGGCGACGGGAGCCGAGTCGGCGCAGAGTGCGCAGGCGATCACGCGGGCAGTCGAGCACGGCGATTTCGTCTTCATGCCGCGCAACCGGATACGTTTTTCGAGCGGGCGCGACGGGATACTTCGCAGCGACCAGGTGGTGGACTCGATCGCGTTCCGCGCGGCCTGGGTCAAGCGGCGGCTCAACACGGAGTCGCGCGACTTGATTTTGATCGAGGTAGTTGGCGATTCGATGGCGCCGACGGTCGAGGATTCGGACCTGATACTCGCCGATCTCGCGGAGCCGCGCTTCAGACAGGACGGGATTTATCTGTTGCGCCATGACAGCGGACTTACGGTGAAGCGAATCCAGCGGCGTCCGGACGGAAAGTTGCTGATGCGCAGCGACAATCCGAAATACGAAGCGATGGTGGTGTCCCATGTGAAAATCATCGGCCGGGTGATTTGGATAGGCGGCTGCGTGTGATCGACGCGGTCGGCCTGGAGGTGCGCGGATGGCCGTGAAATCTGCCGGTTGGCAAATCACTGCGCGCCAGCGCGTCATCCGGCGACACCGGCGCAATCAGATCTCGCGTGACTGCTGCGCGGGGCCTGCACGGTTGATCTCGAAGCAAAACGAACCGATCAGGGCCACGCCGGAGGCTATGTCGAGATGACGAATCATTCTGCATAATCGATCGCTATGAAGAAGGTGCTGATGGTTTGTACCGGCAATCTGGATCGCAGTCCGACGGCCGCGATGGTGCTGGCGGAAATGTGCGCTCCGGTGTGGGTTACGTCGGCAGGTACGGAAGCGTGGGCGCGGAATCGGGTCAGCCTGGAGCTGGTCGAAGAGGCCGACGTGATTTGCGTCATGGAAGAGGCGCATCGCCGCCATATCCGTGACCGCTTCGGCGATGTGCACGCGGCGAAAGTGGTAGTGCTCGACGTTCCCGACAACTACGTCTGCTGGGAAGACAAACTCATTCAGCTGCTCAAGGGCAAGCTGCGCATCGCACTGGGACTGACCGGTTCGCGACGATAGCGGCCTTCGAGGCGCTGCTCCCCCGACCCTGTTCGGTCTGCTCAGCGCCGCAATTCCCATGTCGGGCGCGACCCGCGTAAAGGCGGCCGGCGCCTTTGGAAGGACGATCTGAACTTCCTATCTGCCGACCGCGTGACGAACCGTATTGAGTATATAAATGAAGTCGCGCGGCGATTTCACGTCGCCGAGAAGCGCCACGCGCGACAGCATTTCCATCTCGTCGCCCGAGATGTTGTGGATGCGCCGGAGCTGGTCGTCCTTGCGGAAATCTTCCCAAGCCGATTTCGAGTCGGTCTCGGGCTCGGGGCTGAGGATAGCCTGCGCGCGCGGATTGGCCAGAAAAAACAGTTCCCGGCGACCAAGCCCGAGCACTTCGGCAAGTCGGGTTACGATCTTGTCCGACGGGTGGCGTTTGCCCGATTCGAGGTGTCCGATGTAGGGGGTTGAAGTCTTGATGCGATGCGCGACCTCTTCCTGGGTCAGGTCGAGCTGTCGACGGCGCTCACGAAGTACGTTGCCGAAACTGCGTTCCTTGAAGCGTGCCATTGATGGTCTCCCCTTGAGAACTTCTGCGCGGTGCCAGATCAGCCGGCTTGCCGACCAATTAGGTAAGATTAGACGCTGTCAGTTTGTACCATCTAAATGCCATTGAGGCAAATTCAGCGCGGGACCGTGCCGTGCTTCGGCTTCCTGAAGATCGCCACCCTGCACCAAGGTGGACCATAAATCCCCTGGATCGGCGAAGACCAGGTCGGGCTTGGCCGGGACCACGTACCACGCGCCCCGCATAACTTCGCTGTAGAGCTGATCGCGCAACCACTGAGCCTTTCCTAAAATGACGCGGAGATCGGTGAACCGCGGGTCCTTCAGGATCCCGGCGACGGCGTCGTGGCCGGTCGCGACGTAAGTGTCGTCGAAAATTCGCGTCGCGGAGCCGGGCGTCGACGACGCGCGAAAGATCACTGACGCCTCGTCAGGTTCCACCGGCCCGCCCAAGTACATCATTTCCTGCGTACTCTTTAGCTGGCGCGCTTGCGGGAACATATCTCGAACCCGCATTTTGGCCGGACTGTTTATTATGACGCCGGCAAGCAGCGGCGGCTCGGTGGACGGGATCATCAGGATGACGGCGTGCTGAAATAGCGGATCCTGCAAATCACGGGTGGCAACCAGAAAGGAAGGCGTCGTCAGGTCCATGCTTTGCGCCTTTTGCGCCGTCGCCAGGGTCGCAATCAGCGCCGTAGATACAGCCAGAAGGCCCGCTGCCATTCGTCCACTGAGCTTGCCGCCGAACCCCCGCATACCGCAACTACATAGCCGCAACTCGAATCGATGTTCAATGCCGGTTGGTGGAGCGAGCGACCCCGGTCGAAGCGGCGACCTCAAGCGGATCGAACGGAAATACTCCGCGCGGAAGGAAAACATTACTAATTGACGACTTCGGGCGCGGTCTCGCTATCCGGAGTTCCGATAGGGCTGGGTGCTGAACGCAGGCCGCGCCGCCGTGAGGCGACGCTTGGCTATCCACCCTGCTTCGGCATTGGCTTGGGTCGTCTCTGTTCCCGGTTGTCCGGGTTCTTCTGATTTTCGCGACGTTCCCCGATTCTGAGGCACGACAGTTGCTCATTCTCCACCAGTGAGGGCATCGAGCCTCGAATTGAGGAGTATTGGATTCAGAATGGGACGCCACGAGACCGATATCGCCGAAGATGAGATCAGCCGGCTCCAGGCCGCCGAGCACGAGCTCGAGGCGGTTTGCGGCGAACTGGCCAAGCAGGTCGCCGCTGGACACGAAAAACAGGTTCGCCTCGAACAGGAGATTGCGCAGCGCGATCGGATTATTGCCGAGGGCGAACTGGCTGCGGCCGAGTTGCGCGAGAGCGAGACGGCGCTGCGCCAACTGTTCGATCAGAGTCTCGATTCCATGACGATTGTAGATCTCGAAACCGGCAGGTACATCGACGTCAACGAGGAGTACCTCCGAAATAGCGGTTACAGCCGCGAAGATGTAGTCGGCAAACGTTCACGCGAAATCCAGACATTCGTGAACCCCGAGGATGGCCGTCGTTACGTCGAAGAGCTCAAACAAGCTGGACTGGTCAGGAACCTGGAGGCCACCTTTCGCCACAAGGACGGCACCATCCACTCCGGCCTGATCTCCGCGCTCAATCTCAAGCTCCGAGGACGTTTATGCTGCGGTCTCGATCACTCGCAATATCGGCGTGGTCAAGGAAACTGAGCGTCAGCTAATCGCCGCGCACGAAGCCGCGCTCGAAGCCTCGCGGGCCAAGGACCTTATCATAGCCGAGGGCGAGCTGGCTGCGGCCGAGTTGCGCGAGAGCGAGACGGCGATGCGCCAACTGTTCGATCAGAATCCCGATTCGATGGCGATTCTCGATCTCGAAACCGGCAGATACGTCGATATCAACGAAGAGTATACCCGCAGTACCGGCTTCTGCCGCGAAGACGTTGTCGGCAAACGCTCACGCGAATTCTTTCCATTCGTGAACGCTGAGGAGGGTCTCCGTTACGCCGAAGAGCTGAAGCAAGCCGGCGTGCTCAGGAACATGCAGGCGACTTTTTGCCGCAAAGACGGCAGCACCTACCACGGCCTGATCTCCGGGGTCAGTTTCAAGCTCCGCGGACATCTGTGCCTGGTCTCGATCAACCGCGATATCAGCGTGCTCAAGAAGACACAGGATGAGCTAGTCGCCGCGCACGAAACCGCGCTCGAAGCCTCGCGGGCCAAGGACCGCATCATAGCCGAGCACGAGCTGACTGCAGCCCAGTTGCGCGAGAGTGAGACGGCGCTGCGCCAACTGTTCGATCAGAATCTCGATTCCATGTCGATTCTCGATCTGGAGACCGGCAGATACATCGACATCAACGAGGAGTACACCCGAAATACCGGCTTCTGCCGCGAAGATATAATCGGCAAACGTTCGCGCGAATTCCCGTCAATGGTGAACCCTGAGGAGAACCAGCGCATGGTCACCGAGCTCAAACGAGCCGGGCTGGTCAGGAACATGGAGGCAACCTTCCGCCACAAGGACGGCAGCACCTACCACGGCCTACTCTCCGCGGTCAATCTCAAGCTCCGCGGGCATCTGTGCTGCATCACGATCACTCGCGATATCGGCGTGCTCAAGGAAACACAACGTCAGCTGATCGCCGCGCGCGAAGCCGCGCTCGAAGCCTCGCGGGCCAAGTCTGACTTCCTTTCGAGCATGTCGCATGAGATTCGTACGCCGATGAACGCGGTGCTGGGTATGGCCGACATGCTGTCGGAAGGCGACTTGAGCGAAGAGCAGAGCCACTACCTGGAGATCATACGCAGCAACGGCGTCACCCTGCTCCATCTGATCAACGAGATTCTCGATCTCGCCAAAGTCGAAAGCGGCCAGCTCAGCCTGGAGGAAGTCGACTTCGACATCCGCGAACTGATCGACGGGGTCACCGAGACGATGGGCCTGCGGGCACACGAGAAGCAGCTCGAACTTGCCGGCCAGGTGGCGGCCGACGTACCGCACAACCTGGTCGGCGATCCGCTGCGCCTGCGCCAGGTGATTGTTAATTTGCTCAGCAACGCGGTTAAATTCACCAACCACGGCGAGATCGTGCTCAGCGCCGAGATGGCGCGGGCGGATGCCGGCTCGGGCACCGTTTCGATTCGGTTCTCGGTGGCGGACACCGGGGTCGGGATCCCGCACGACAAGACCGATAGCATCTTTGACGCCTTCACCCAGGCCGATTCCTCGACCACGCGAAAGTATGGCGGAACCGGGCTAGGGCTGACGATCGTCAAGCGGCTGGTCGAGTTGTACGGAGGCGCGATAAAAGTCGAAAGCGAGCTGGGCAAAGGCAGCACCTTCAGCTTCAGCGCCGAGTTCAAGACCCGGCCTGCGCTGGTGACGGTCGCGCTTGACGCGCCAAGCGTGGAGCTGATCGGCATGCGCATCCTGGTTGTCGATGACACTGCCGTCAACCGGCTGATTCTGGACGCGGCGCTCACCTCGTGGGGCGCCCTGGTTACCTGTGTAGATTGCGGCGAGGCTGCGCTGGAGGAAATCGATCGGGCCGCGGCCGGCGGCAACCCCTATCGCGCGGTGCTGCTGGATTGCCGGATGCCCGGGATGGACGGAATAGAAGTGGCCGATCGGATCCGCCATCGCGGGCTGGCGTCGCACGACCGTCCGATCATACTGATGCTCACCTCCGACGACCTGGGCGCAACCATGGCGCGCGCTCGCAAGGTGGGCATCGAGATCTTCATGGTCAAGCCGATAAGGCGCGCCGATCTGTTCGCCGCGCTGAGCCGGGCGCTTGGCGCCGGTGGTGCATCATCGCACCTCAGCTCGCCTGCCGAGCACAACGGCGTCCATTCGGTCTCCGCCAGCGACGTGCTGGGCGAGATGCGCCCGCTCAGGATCCTGCTGGCCGACGATTCACACGACAACCGCTTGCTGGTGCATGCCTACTTCAAGAAGACGCCATACATTATCGACGAAGCCGAGGACGGCGCCGCGGCGGTCGAAAAGTTCAGCACCGGCATCTACGACCTGGTGCTGATGGACATCGAGATGCCGGTCATGGACGGCTACTCGGCGACCCGGGCGATACG
>CAWFAJ010000013.1:0-5898 GCA_963813785.1 uncultured delta proteobacterium
GGTGGTAATCCTTGGCGCCGGCTATGACTCTCGCGCCTATCGCATCGAAGGGATCGAAGACGCCAAAGTCTTCGAGGTGGATCGCCGCGAAACGCAGGCGATGAAGCGCCGAGTGCTTATGCAGCGCCTTTGCCCATTTCCGCCACACGTCGTGTTCGTCGAGACGGATTTCATGAAACAAACGCTTGCCGAGGTTCTAGCCTCATCGGGGTTCGATCCGGACCGCAAGGCTTTCTTCATCTGGGAGGGAGTTACCAATTATCTCGACGAACGAGCCGTGGATGCCACGCTACGGTTCGTCGGCAGCAATGCGCCTGGCAGCCAGATCGCGTTCACCTACACGCATCGCGGGCTGCTCGATGGCTCCGGCGCCTTCTCGGTGAGTCCCAACGTGCTTCGGCATTTGCAGCGCGCGGGGGAGCCATGGACGTTCGGCTTCTATCCCACGGAGCTTGGCATCGTACTTGCACGCGCGCGGCCTTGAGCTGAAGCAGGATCTCGGAGCGATCGAATACGGTGCGCTCTGCATGGGCGCAAGCAAGGAAGAAATGAAGGGCTATGAATTTTACCATGTCGCAATCGCGGAGGTTCGCAAACGGGAGGGAACTAGTTGCCGAAGGTAAGTGAAGCTCATCGGGAAAATCGCCGGCGGCAGATTCTGGACGCGGCGATCGAGTGTTTCGCGCACGACGGTTTTCAGCGCACGACGATGGAAGACATCATCCGGGAGGCGGGCTTAAGCGCTGGCGCAATATACAGCTACTTTCAGAGCAAAGATCAAATCATCGAGACGCTTGCTGACCAGCGCCATGAACGTGAGAAGCGGATCATCGAAGCCGCGCTGAATCGAGACGGGTGGGCCGCGTCTCTTCGCGAGCTGTTCAGAAGCTTTTCCTCCGAATTGATAACCGCATCCAGTGTTCGCAAGGAGCGGCGGCTCGGGATCCATCTGTGGGCTGAGGCGCTGTGCAACCCGAAGGTTCTCACCCTGATCCGACGCGGGATCAACCAGCCGCTAAAGCTGCTGTCTAACGCAATCGCGCAAGCTCAGCGCCGCGGACAGTTGCCGGGAACGCTTAATCCCGAAGCCGCGGCACGTGTCATGATTGCGATGTTCTATGGGCTGATCCTTCAGCAGGCATGGGATGAACGAACCGACGTAGCCGAGTTCGCCAAAACGGCGCAGGCGATGCTGGCCGCTTACTTTTCCCCAAAGGCAACCGCTCGGACTGCGAAGATTCGGGAGCTTCGGCCACGATGAATGCATCACGCCAACCTGCGGGGCCACAGAAGCGCTTGATCGCGTCGCGCCGGCCAGACTAAAGATGTCATCAGGAGCCAGTCGCATAGACGGCTCACTATTGGAGAACGAATCGATGCTGCACACGCCGATTTGCGATTACTTTGGAATCAAGTATCCGATTCTGCTCGCCGGGATGGGCGGGGTCGCGATGCACAAGCTGGTTGCCGCGGTTTCCAACGCCGGCGGACTCGGCGTTCTTGGCGCCGCGTCGCTGAGCCCCGACGAACTGCGCGCGGAAATCCGCAAGATTCGCGAGCTGACCGACAAGCCCTTCGCTGTCGACATGCTCGCGCCGATTCCCGACATGATGCGCCCGCACGTACCGGTGATGATCGAGGAAAAGATCAAAGTGTTCGTCGCCGGACTCTCGGTACCGCAGGAATTCGTCAAGGTGATGCATGACAACGGGATGAAGATCGTCGTGATGTGCGGCAAGGTGCATCATGGGGTCAAGTCGCAGGACGCCGGCGCCGACGTGGTCGTCGCGCAAGGCACCGAGGCGGGAGGACATACCGGCGAGATCGGGATGCTCTCGCTGGTGCCGCAGATGATCGACGCGGTTAGGCTGCCGGTGCTGGCCGCCGGAGGAATCGCCGACGGACGGCAGATCGCGGCGGCGCTCACACTCGGTGCGCAGGGCGTCGTGATCGGAACGCGCTTTATCGCCACGCCCGAGGCGCAGGCGGCGCCGGGCTACCGCGACGCGATCGTAAAGGCGCACGAGGATTCCACCATGCGCACGCGCGCATACACCGGCAAGACCTGCCGCGTAATCCGCACCGAATATGCGCTCGAGTGGGAGAAGGATCCCTCGAAGATTCAACCGTTTCCCATGCAGGCGATGACGTCGCAGCACAACGGCGTCATGAACTTTAGCGGACGCGGCGGCAACCCCTTCGATCCCAATCGCACGTTCATGCCGACCGGACAGGGCGCGGGATTGATTCACGAGATCAAGCCGACGGCTGAAGTGTTCGCCGATCTGCTGCGAGAGACCGAGGCGGCGCTGCGAAAATCGCAGCAGTTGCTGTCGGGCGATCCCGTGCGACAGCATTCTGCGGCGTCGGCGCGGCAGGGGTGAGCAGGGCTGAGCCCTGCACCCAGTGTTAACGCCGCGCTCCGTTGGCGGGCGCGGCCACTGCCGCGCGCGTGCGGGCGATCACACGCCGCGGGAAACGCCCGGCCAGATCTGCTTATGCATCTGCATTTGCATCCGTGCCGGCAATCGATCCTCGAGTATCCACGCCGCCAGCGCGGCGGGCGCCAATTGCCCGGACACGGGACTCAACAATAGCGCGCCGACGCGCCGGGCAAGGTCGCGAGCGACGATTGCGTCCCTGGCCCATTCGTAATCCGCACGATCGGCGACTACGAATTTGATCTCGTCGCGCCGGGTCAGATGGTCGAGGTTGCTCCAAAGATTTCGCTCGCATTCGCCGCTGCCCGGACATTTGAGGTCCATGATCTTGATGACGCGTGGGTCGAGCCGGCCGACATCCACCGCCCCCGACGTCTCGATCATCACGGTATGGCCGGATTCGAGCATCGCCTCCGCCAGCGGATACACGCCCTCCTGCAGCAGCGGTTCGCCGCCGGTCACTTCGACCAGCTCGCAGCGGTAGCCGCGAATTATTTCCGCGACCTCGGCGATCGGCATCTGGCGGCCTTCGTAGAATGCGTACTCGGTGTCGCACCATTTGCATCGCAGGTTGCATCCGGTTAATCGCACGAACACACATGGACGGCCCGCGTGCGTGGATTCGCCCTGGATGCTGTAAAAGATTTCGTTGATATGCAGGCGTTCGGAAGTCATTTTTCGCCGCGATGCGCCGGTCCGCGCGCTCGTGCGGCGTCGCGCGCTTCCTCGATCACGACGCGCAGCGCTACTTTGTGCTCCGTGGCGATTCGCCGGCAGTCATCGTACTCCGGCGAGATCGTAGTCGGCTCGCGGCCATGCGCGCCCGATGTCTTGACGCGAACCTTGCCCCATCGCGTCTCGACCTCGTGAATCTCGCGATGCAATTTGAGCCGCTCGACGCCGTGGAACCGCAGTCCGATCGTCGAGGTCTCCGCAAAGATAATCTCCGCGATCGTGTCGCGGCGCGCGGCCTCGGCGATCACGCCCAGGGTCACCGCCGGGCGGCTCTTCTTCATCAGCGTGGGCGTAATCGTCACGTCGCGCGCACCTGCGGCGAACAGGCGATTCATCACATGGTCGTAAATCTGGGGGCTAAGGTCGTCGATATTTGCGGAGATCTCGATCATCTCGTCGCTGTCGAACGCGGCCCGCTCGTGCCCGAGCATCATCCGCAACACATTGGGCCGATCTTCCAGCTCGCGCGCGCCCGCGCCGTAGCCGATTTTCTCGACTTCGAACCCAAGCGGGATTGCCGCCGGACGCGCCAGCGCGCGGACCACCGCCGCGCCGGTCGGCGTGACCATCTCGTGCGCGCCGTCGCCGATTTTGACCGGGAATCCCGACAGCAACTCCGCCGTCGCCGGCGCCGGCACGGGAATGACTCCGTGCTGCGAGCGCGCGAATCCGCCGCCCATCGGGAGCACAGACACGAGCACCTCGCCGATGCCGAGATGCTCGAGTCCCCATGCAGTGCCGACAATGTCGATGATCGAATCGACCGCGCCGACTTCGTGAAAATGAACGAGTTCGGGCGTGGTGTTGTGAATCTTCGCCTCGGCCTGAGCAAGCACTTCGAAGATCGAGATCGCGCGATGCATGACGGTCGGCGCGAGGGTAGATGCCTCGATCAGGGCGCGAATCTCGCCGAAATTGCGCTTGGGCTGCGGCTGCGTCACGGCGACATCGAACTTGAGCGCCGAGATTCCGCTTGAGATTTTGCGCCGGGTCGAGAGCCGGTAACCTGCGATCGGCACCGACTTGATCGCGCGCTCGAATTCGCCGAAATCCGCGCCGCAATCGAGTATTGCGCCGACAATCATGTCGCCGCTGAGACCGGAGAACGCGTCGAGATAAGCCGTTTTCATCCCGCAACCTTTACATGGTAGCAGGGCGTCGATAGAATCAAAAACTCGGCTCGTGACGGAAAGTTCAACCGTGAGGCAAAGAGACCTCCAGCTCTTCAGAAAATTGCTCGAAGGCCGCAAACGCGACATTCTCCAGGAATCGGAGCGCGCGGTCGGCACCATGAACCACGAGTCGGAAGAGGCCTGCGCAGACCCGACCGATCGGGCCGCGCTCGAATCGGATCGCAATTTCCTGCTGCGGATGCGCGATCGCGAGCGCAAGTTGCTCAGCAAAATCAGCGAGGCATTCGCGCGAATCGAAGACGGCTCGTACGGGCGGTGCGAGGAATGCGGCGGCGAAATCGGGATCGAGCGGCTCAAGGCGCGCCCCGTCACCACGCTTTGCATCGCATGCAAATCCGCACAGGAAGCGCGCGAGCAGAAGATCTGAGTACCCCTCCAACCCGGAAAATCTCACTGCTATGAAAGTAAAAAAGGCGGTTATCCTTGCGGCCGGGATGGGCACGCGGATGCTTCCGTCGTCGAAGGTGATCGCCAAGGAACTTCTGCCGGTGGTGGATACGCCGGCGATCCAGGTCGTCGTCGAGGAGGCAGTCGCCTCCGGCATCGCGGAAATCATTCTCGTCATCAGCCCCGGCAAGACGACCGTCGCCGATCACTTCGAGCCCAACACGGAACTCGAGCGCTATCTCGAAGCCCGCGACAAACGCGACATCCTTGAACTCGTCCGACGCAGCAACAATCCGGCCAGGATTACGATCGCCGAACAGCACCGTCCGCTTGGCCTCGGCCATGCGGTGTTGCAAGCGCGCGAGGCGGTCGGCGACGAACCGTTCGCGGTGATGCTCCCCGACGACATTTTCGATTGCCCGCGGCCGTGCCTGCGCCAGCTCCTGGATGTGGCCGAGACACGTGACGCGCCGGTGGTCGCGCTGCTCAAGGTTGCGCGCAGCGAGATCTCGAAGTACGGCATCGTCGATCTGAAGGCCGTCGCCGAGCGGACTTACGAACTGCGTGGGATGGTCGAGAAACCGGCGCCCGAAAAAGCGCCGAGCGAATTCGCAATCATGGGCCGCTACGTGCTGACGCCCGATATCTTCGAGCTGCTGGCCGCGGTTAAGCCGGGCGCTGGAGGTGAAATTCAGTTGACCGACGCGCTGATGGCGCTGGCGGGGCGCCGCAAGATTTACGGCTACGAGTTCGAGGGCGTTCGCTATGACCTGGGCGACCGCGTGGGGTTCATCTCGGCGCAAATCGGCTTCGGGTTGAAACGCGCCGATCTGGCCGAGAGGTTGCGAGCTTACTTGAAGTCAGTTATCTCACAATAGTAATTGCGTCTCGGTCTTGGATGGGGCAGTAGCTCAGCTGGGAGAGCACTACGTTCGCAACGTAGGGGTCGAGGGTTCAAATCCCTTCTGCTCCACATTTCAGTCTCCGGGTCTGCGGACATTGCGGAGAATCGATTGAAATCCGCGCGTGTGCGCGCGATTTGGAATCGCACGCGGACCCAGAGAAGGCCTTGGTCGGCGCAAATCGGCAGAATCGGGCAAAACCTATCCGGGCGCCTCTTTGCTAGGTCCGCGGATCATCGC
>CAWFAJ010000014.1:0-11194 GCA_963813785.1 uncultured delta proteobacterium
TCAAGACCGGTGCCTTCAACCGCTCGGCCACCCCTCCATTCCAACAAGATCACTTTTTCGCCACAGCTTCATCCTGCCACAGCTTGATACCGCCGAGCAGGCCGTCCGTGTTGCTAACCACTTTGACGTTGGACGGCAACTTGAAGTTGATGGTCGCCGCGTTGCCGCCACCGATGTAAAGCCGGTCGTAGTCGAACGTCTTCGCCATCTCGTCAATCGCTTCGCGCAGGTGTTTGTTCCACTTCCTCTTGCCCTTCTTCACGAACGCACGGTTGCCGAGCTCGTCTTCGTAAGTCTTACCGTTGCGAAACGGATGATGCCCCAGCTCCAGATGCATCCGGTGCCCGTCAACGAACAGCACCGATCCGAACCCGGTCCCGAGCGTAATCACCAGTTCGTCGCCGTGGCCGGTCACGCATCCCAGGCCCTGCACGTCGGCGTCATTGGCGATTCGCACCGGGCGCTTGAGTTTCTTCTTCAGCGCCGTCTCAAGCGGGAAGTTGTTCCATCCTTTGCCCAGATTCGGCGCGGTGTAAACGACGCCACTTTTGATCACGCCCGGAAATCCCACCGACGCCCGGTCGAATGCCCCCGCCATCTTGGCGAGCTCTGCGATAATCGCGATCACCTTCTTCGGCGTCGCGTTACGCGGCGTCTTGATCTTTTGCCGCTCGGTTATCATCTTGCCTTTTTCGTCGAGCGCGGCGGCCTTGATTCCCGTTCCGCCAACGTCAATCGCAAGCGTGGTTACCGATTTGAGCGCCCGCGGCTTCACTGGCGCTGGCGGCTTCGCGATTGGTTTTGCCTCCGGAGTCTTCGCAGCTTGTTCTTCTGTCATTTTTTCACTCTTGACGTGCGCCAGGATTGGCGGCTGGCGACATTGCGCGCGTCAATCGCAGCTCGCGATTCATTCCTTATATACCAAACTACATTTATACGCATTCTTGTGGCGTCTGCTTGTCGCGACGTGGTAATTCAGGCCTCGCGGATCGGCCGCGAGCGTCTCTTGCAATCGCGAATAGCAAATTACTTCGGATTGGAACTTGCCGGCACCACCTTTCGACGCGAGCTGCTGGCCGGCGTCACCACCTTTGTCACTATGTCCTACATAATCGCCGTCAATCCGGCCATTCTGAAAGCCGCGGGCATCCCCGAAGGACCTTCGATGGTCGCGACCGTGATGACTGCTGTAATCGGAACGCTGGTGATGGGCCTGTACGCCAATCGTCCGTTCGCAATCGCGCCGTACATGGGCGAGAACGCCTTCGTCGCATACACCGTCGTGAAAGTGCTTGGCTACCGTTGGCAGACCGCGATGGCTGCCGTGTTCCTCGCGGGCGTGATGTTCGCGATGTTGACCGTAGCGCGCGTGCGGCAATGGATGGTAGCAGCGCTTCCGCCGGGCCTTTGCTACAGCTTCGGCGTGGGAATCGGGCTGTTCCTCAGCTTCATCGGACTCAATGAATCCGGCATCGTTGCGCTTGGCGTGGCCGGCGCGCCGGTGAGAATCGGCAACCTCGCGGCGCCGTCGGTCGAACTCGCGGTGCTCAGCTTCGTGCTGATCGCGGTGCTGATGGTCCGGCGGGTGCCGGGCGCAATCCTGCTCGGGATTTTGATCTCGGCTGCGATTGCATTTATCACCGGCGTCGCGAAGCCGCCGTCGCCGTGGCTCAGCATGCCGCCCAATCCCGCGCCCATCATGCTGCAACTCGATCTGCGAGGCGCGTTGAGCGTCGGATTTTTCGGCGTATTGCTGACGATATTCGTGATGGCATTGATCGACACGATGGGTTCGCTGATTGGAGTCTCCGCCCGCGCCGGATTTCTCGACGCCGACGGGACGTTGCCGCAGATCGAACGCCCGATGCTGGCCGACGCGATCGCCACGATGTTCGCGGGCCTCGTCGGCACCACCACCTCGGGCGCGTACATCGAATCTGCCGCCGGCGTCCACGCCGGCGGACGCACTGGCTTGACCGCCGTGGTGGTCGCCGCGCTGTTCGCGATGTCGCTGTTCTTCGCGCCCCTGGTAGCTGCGATCCCGGCCGCCGCCTACGCGCCGGCGCTGATTGTCGTAGGCGCGATGATGCTCGCGCCGGTCGTCAAAATCGACTTCGACGATTACACCGAACTGATTCCCGCCTTCACGGTGATTTCCCTGATGAGTTTCACCTACAACATCGGGATCGGCATCACCGCCGGACTGATTCTTTATCCCCTGGTCAAGCTCGCCGCCGGACGCCGTAGCGAGGTCCACGCCGGATTGTGGTTGCTATGCGCCCTGTCGATTCTGTTTTACGTTTTCTATCCTTACCAATAGCGAAGACGCGATTTCGCACACTTAGAGCGCAGCAATTGCTGAGTCACTCAAATACTCCAATTGACTTAGTACCGCCTCAAACCTATTTTCGTCTGGCTGGCGCCTGCGGACGTCAGCCGGGGGTGAGGATGGCTATTTTCACGAGGGAGTTCCCTGACACCGACCAGTATGAGGAATGGCTCGAGAAGGCGGGCGAACGGATCAACGTGCGCAAGATCACCAATTTGCCGGCGATGCCCGGTTCCGCAATTAAACCGGCCGCCGGGCCAATCGCGGTCAGCTATGAGACTGACGATCCGTCGTTGGTTCCCCCCAGGAGCAGGAAGGCATTAGTCGTGCAGGCCGTGATAGTCGGGTTGCTCTTCTTCGCCCTGTTCCTCTTCCTGATTTCAAAAATGTAGCCAACTGTCCGGATGTCTTACCCAACTGCCGAAATCCGATCGATCATCGCCGGAATCTTGCTGCGCCTGGCATGCCCCGCCAGCCCCGCCGCCGCGATTCGCTCCATGTATTCGCGCACCGCCAGCCTGATGAACCTCGCCGTCGCGATCCGCCCCTTATCCACCTCCGCCTTCTCCAGTCCGCCTCCGCAAATGATGATCATCGGCTCCAGCACCTCGGGACTCCCGATCAATCCGAGCAGCGCGTGCTCCGTGTGGTCGAGATAGCCCTCCATCGCGCTCGCTTCGAGCGGGCGATGCTTCAGAAAATAGCGGAGTTGGCCTAGTCCGTAGGCGGTCTGGCGGCCGGCGTCCTGCATCGCGTAGCGCATGATCGCGCGATCGACTTTGGTCGGCGCGAACGCTGCCACTTGCCGGTACAGCACCAGCAGGAATCCGGCCAGCGACAGGTTGATCGACACCGAGCCCTGCGGAAACTGATCCGCCCACAGCCATTCCTTGAGTCCCTGCTCCGCCGTGACGCTGGCGCGCCCCAGTCCCGCCCCGCCGTAGAGCGCGCGCTTGCGAAACACTTCGAACAGCCGCGACGCGTCGAGCATCTGCGCGCACATCCAGCTCTTCTGTTCCAGGAAGTCCTGGTTGATCAACGCCACCCACTTAGACGGAAAGTCCATCGACACCATCTGGCATTCCTGCAGGAAGGTGTAGAGCTGCGCGCACGCCATCTCCAGCTCCGGCGCGATCGGATGAGCATGCAGTTCGTTCCATGGGATGTCGGTCGCCGGCACCCAGCGCCGCGCCTTGTCTTCTTCGTAAAGCTCGGCGACGTTGTCCGACCATACGTCGGACTTGCGATTCACAACGTAGCCCATGTCGGGCAGCTTGCCGACCTTCTCGCTTCCGCGCGACACCATCGACTGGCTCTTGCGCACGTCCTCGGGAATATCGGTGTAGCCGTAACTGCCCACGTCCAGGTCCTGGTAGGTAAGTCCGCGCCGCGGATCGGACGCGCGGCCTGCTATCCGTTCGGTCTTGGCCTCGTACCAATGCAGGCCTAAGTGTCCCTGCATCACCTTTTGCGCGGCTTCCAGGACCGTCTCATCGACCGTGTAATCCTTGTCTGCGTAAAATGCCACTTGATGCTGCCTGTCCTATCCCTGGAGCTTGACGATTTCAAGCACTTAGACCTTGATTCCCGCGTTTTCGGCCGCGGCCCGGCCCATCTCGTACATCTTATAGAGCTTCGAACGTTCCTTGCGCTCCGGCATCCCGCACTTGTCCAGGCGCTCGAAGTGCTCCTCCATCTGCTTGAGATTGAACTGGGTGGTCACTCGAATACCCTGCTCGATGTTTTCCTTCTTGAGCCCGCCGCCGGCCAGGATGATGAACGACTCGGTCAGCTCGGTCGCCGCCGCGCCGGCGAACGAGATGTTCTCGGCTTCGTCCAGATGCGCGTGCAGTACTTCGCGTTTCTCGGGAAAGTGCTCGAGCACGTATTTGAAATGCTGCATGCCGTAGCCCACGTGACGCGCTTCGTCCTGCATCACCAGGCGGAAAATCTTCTTGTCCACGTCGGTCGGCGACAGGTATTCGCTGAAGCGGAACATCGTCAGCACGTTGCCCTCGGCCACCAGATGCAGCGCCACCGACATCTCGCTGAACGAATCGGCGTCGCGCAGATGCTTCAGCGCCATCTCGTTGATCGGACTGGCCTGCATCAAGCCCCAACCCGTCGTAAGCGCGCGCTTGCGGAAGACCTCCGCATGCCGCGCCTCGTCCATCGCCTGCGCCGCGATAAACGCACGGACCTCGATAAAGTCCGGATTCAGCCGCGGCAGCCACATCGCCGGCGTATCGGTCGCGATCATTTCCACTTCGGTCAGGAAGGTCATCAATTGCGAGAGCGCCTTGCCCGTCACCTCCGGCAGCTCTATCCCCTCCAGCCGGTCCCACGGGATGTCGGTGGTGGCGTTCCACTGGCGCGACATTGCTTCCTCGTAATAGCTCTCGGTGTTGAACGCCCATAGCTCGCTCTTGCGCGAGACCCATGGCTGCGCGTCGGGCACGCCGTCGGGAATCTCGGCGCCGCGCGGCGCGTAGGATCGATTCGCGCGAACCTTCTCGGGTATGTCGGTGTAGCCATAAGTACCCAGGTTGAGGTCACGATAGGTCAGTCCGCGGCGCGGGTTGGCTTCTTCGGGACTGATTTTCTCGGTCGCCGACTTCATCCATGACAGGTCCATCTCGCCGGTCCTGATCGTGTATAGCCACTTGTCGATGAAGTCCTTGTCCTCGGTGAAGTTGGTGGTCGAAAGATATGCCATCGTCGCCGCGCCTCCGCGCTCTGCTTGAAACCCTAGAAGCTCACTTCGAGCTTACTCGACAGATCGAAAAATTCCTGGATCGATTCCATGAACCGGTAGAGTTTGTCGTGACCGTCGGGATCGTCGTAAACAATCTTCAACTGCTCGCCGAAATGCGCCAGCGTGTTGATGTCGTGCGCGGAGTCGGCCTCGCCGTTGCGCCGGATGTTTTCGATCATCTCGCGCCACACCCGCGAGTCGCCCTCGATCTGAAAATCGACTTTCTTCAAATCGATCGCCGGCACTTCGCTGACGTTCTTGAGATCGAAAACCTCGAACTCGAGCACGAAGTTGCGCGCCTTGCCGTTGACGCCGACGGTTACCCCGAAGGTCGTGTCGATAAACCCCAGCCGCCGGAATTTTTCCTCGTTCGCGGCCATCTGCGCCTTGAGCGCTTCGAAGTAATCAGTGGATGGAAAGCTAATCGCCATAAATCGATGAACCCCGCCGGTCTCCCGATAAATTGATCAGTACTGAATAAATCTAGGATTAATCGACCCACTAAGGCAAGCAAAAGCCGCACAAACCGTATCTTTGCCGATTACCAGGCACCCTGTTGCCGCTCTACTGGTCCGTTATGTCGCTTGAATCAGAGCGCGGCCGTCCCCGCATCCCATCTCGACCCGGTTGTTCCCCTTGCCACCCGGGGACGCTCACAACCGGTTTGCGCTAGGCGTGGATTCGCGGACGCCGGCCAGACCACGGCGCGGCTTGCTCGATTTGCGCGGCCAGCCGCAGCAGCAGATCTTCGCGCCCGTACGCAGCGACCAGTTGAACCCCGACCGGAAGGCCCTCGCGCGTCATGTGCAGCGGGATCGAGATGGCGGGATTGCCCGCCACGTTCCATGGAATCGTGAACGGGCTGACCTCGCTCATCCGCCGTCCGATGTCGGCTGGATGCTCGCCCGGTCCGAGCTTGAAGAATCCAAGCGGCGGCGCGGGAGTGGCTAAAGTCGAAGTGACGAGGATGTCGAATCCGCCGCTCCACCATCGCGCGGTCGTCCGCGTAAATTCGTTGACCCATTCGCGTGCGACGATCAATTCGACCGCCGACACCTGGCGGCCACGCTCGACGAGAAACCATGTCCACGGATCTAAATCTTCGGCGACCACGGGGCGCCCCAGTATCCTTTCCGCGTCCACCGCGTGGCCGGCTTCGCCGCATGCGATCAGGATGCTGACCGGGACGCCGATGCGCCCGTCGTCGAGTGCGGCGGGATGGTTTTGCTCCACCTGGTGGCCGAGCGACTCCAGCAGCTTCGCGCAGTTGCGCACCGCGGCCGCGCAATCGGCGTCGATGCCCGGATGGAATGACGGCGCGCGATCCATGAAGCCGATTCGCAGCCGGCCCGGCGCAAGCGATACTTCGTCGCGATACGGACGCGCCGGCGCCGGCGCCGTGTAGGGATCGCCGGGCATGTAGCCGCCGACCACGTCGAGCGCCGCCGCCGCGTCGCGGATCGATCGCACCAGCGCGCCTTCCTCGCCGAGTCCGTGCCAGATATCGGCGTGAAGCGGTCCGATCGAGGTCCGGCCGCGCGAAGCCTTGAGCCCGACGACTCCGCAGAATGACGCCGGAATCCGAATCGAGCCGCCCGCATCGTTGCCGTGGGCGATCGCAACTATCCCGGACCCAACCGCCGCGCCTGCGCCGCCGCTCGATCCACCGACACCGCGTTCGAGATTCCAGGGATTGCGCGTCGCTCCCCATGCGCGAGTTTCGGTCGCGATCGAAGGGCCCCATTCGGGCACCGTAGTCTGTCCGATCGCAATCAAGCCGGCGGCGCGAAATTTCGCTGCGACATTGGAAGTGGATCGCGCCGTGACCCGCGCGTCCTTGAACGCTTTCCATCCCCAGCTAAGCGGCTCGCCCGCCACCATCTCGGACAGATCCTTCAGCAGGAAGGGTACGCCGTGAAAAATACCCGATGGCTTCGTTTGCGCCGTGGCGGCCTCGGCGCGCGCCTTGTCGAAGCGCGGATAGATCACACAATTCAGTTGCGGGTTGATACGTTCGACGCGTTCGATTGCTGCGTCAACCAATTCGCGCGCCGTGACCTTGCCCGTCGCGACCAGATTGGCCTGCGCGGTCGCATCCATCCAGGCGAGTTCGGCGCGATTTAGCGATGTGTTCATGGCGCTGAACCTACCGCGACCCGGTTGTTTCGTCCACCGCCGCGACGATCACCCCCGCCGCATCACCGAGGTGTCACAGACACAGCCCCCATCTTCTCTTTTCTCCTTTCACCCGGTGAAGGGCTCAGCCCTGCCCATCGCGTAGTCGCGAAAAGATGCGCTGCGCAGATTTTCGCGTCTTCCCACTACCGGGTGCAGCGGTCACCCATGGCCGTAGGCACGGCTGGCCAGTATTACGCCCGAGAGAAAAAGACGCGCCGCGCGGATTTTTCGATTCGTTACCGCGTGCAGGGCTCAGCCCTGCCGCGGAAGGGTGAAACCCGCGCAGGGTTTCACATTCAATTGAGTTCCTCCCTCTTGCGCTCCTGCTCTACGCGCACGGGGTCACCCCTGCCCTGCAGTTCAGGGTGTCATAGTTCAGCCTGAACAGACTCCGGCGATGCTGCTATTCGTCATTTTGGCCGCAATTTGCGGATGTCCCAGCGAAGGAGCTGACATGAAAATCGGGAATTTACTCTGCGCTATTCTACTCGCCGGCATATTAATTGCCGGCAGCGCGGCGCCGGGGCGCGCGCAACTCCAGGTGCGCCTGCGGCCGCCCAATGTGACGGCCTACTGTTCGTCGCTCGGCTCCGGTGGTGCCTCCGTCGGCGCAAGCTGCCCGGCGGCCGCGGGACTGACGAACTATCTGTGGAAGATCGACGCGAGTTGCAGCAGCCCCGCCTCGACCGTGAGCGGAGTTGTGACCGTGACGGGAACACAGGGCGGAACTTTGTCATATGAATTTGACGAGGTGGGCGGCGGCGCGCCGTATCTGGTGGATGCGTTCCCGCCGCTTCAGGCAAGCGCGGCCAATACGGCAATCGTCATAACCGTTCCCGCGATTAGCAGCGGAGGAGCATGCGTTGCCTGTGTATTCTGCTCGCAGCAATAACCGTGGCGGCCGTTGGCGCGGCTGGCCAGCGTTCTTCCTTCTTTTGACACTGGGTGCAGGGGTCAGCCCCTGCCCGGCGATGGCGGCCGGTCCCGTGGTTGACGGCACGCCGACGAAACAAAGCCTCGGTGCCGTTGCCTCATTCGCGACTAGCTTCCCGGCCGGCTTCGGTTCGGCGAACGTGGGCGATTGCTGCATCATCCTCTGCTGCGGCAACACGACTCTTTCGACGGCAAGCGGCTGCGCTGCAAGCGGATCAGGATGGACGCCGTACACTTTCCCGGTTTGGAACGCCAGCAACTATACCGCGGACAATACTCACCCACGTCTATGCGAATGGCGACACAGCGCCGACCTGCAACATAGCGCAAGCGGCAACGGCTCAGAGAATTTGCTCTGCTACAAAGGCTCCAACAGCTGTGCGTTCGCCAACTGGGCCAACGCCGCAGAATGGCTCCGCCAGCACGACCGTCTCCGGGCCGGGAATCATCGGCACGGCGGGCGACGCTCAACTGTTCTTCACCTGCGTGCACGGCTCGGGCACCTTCTCGAATTACAACGACAGTCTGGTACAGGAAGTAGCACAAGGCAGCTCCACCGCCTCCAGCGCTGAGGCTGACGCAGTTCTCGCCAGCTCGGGAGCGCAGCCAACGGCGCAAGCGACGATCTCGATAAGCAGCGCGAACATCGGCATCGGAGCCGACCTCGAAGCGAGCGTCGCCGCCACGCCGACCGCGACCGCGACGCTCACTGCAACGCCGACTGCAACCTTGACGGCGACGCCGACTGCAACCTTGACCGCGACGCAAACTGCAACCTTGACCGCGACGCCGACTGCAACCTTGACCGCGACGCCGACGCCGAGCGCCACGGCAACGCCGACCGGGGCGATATCTCCCGCAAAAATGCAGTACCATCTCGGGCAAACATGGTGGTGGGAATCACCTTGGGTAGGGCAGTGACCGATGGCAATCCTTGACGTATACGGACGCCCTGTAGATAGCGGCCCCCCCTGATGAAAGAGCAGTCCGCGCCCAAGCTGGCCCGCGTGCGCAATTATATACGGCGTCGAGCATCTCGAATTTGGGATGACGCCGCAAAAACCCGTGCCGATTCTGCGCCAAGGCCAAGCTCGGCGATCCGTACCGGCGTCTCGAGCTAGCCGAGGCGATAGAAGAAATGGAAGAAAAGGACCTGAGCTATTTCTCCGTGCTCGGCACGCGCTAACGTGCCGACGCTTGCTTGTTGGCGCCGCCGGCAGCCAGCTCGTCGTCGATGATCTCTTCGAACTTCGAAGTCGGCTGCGCCCCCGTTAAGGGCCGGCCATCAATAAAAAATGCCGGGGTTCCGTCCACACCGACTTTCTCGCCGGCGGCCTGGTCGCTTTTAATCTGGCCCTCGTATTTCGCCTTGTCAAAGCACGCATCAAACTGACCGGTATTCAGTCCAAGTTTCTTGGCTGTCGCCTTCAGGTCCGCGGGCGCCAGCTTGCTCTGATCGGCGAACAGCGCATCGCGGAATTGCCAGAACTTGCCTTGGTCGTTGGCGCATCGCGCGCCATTGGCGGCGTCAAGCGCGTGTGAATGGAACGGCAGCGGGAAGTCCATGTGTACGATGCGAATCTTGTCGCCATATTTCGTCCGCAACTGCTTCAGAGTGTCTTCCGTCTTTTTGCAGTACGGACACTGAAAGTCGGTGAACTCGACGATCGTGACGGGCGCATTCTTGGCGCCGAGCGCGGGATGGCCGCTGCTGTTGAGCGCGACGCGCTGGGGCTCGAGTAAAATCTTCACCGGCGCTTCCTTGCGCAGGCGTTCGACCAGCGCCTGGCGGTTCATCATTTCCATCAGCTGCGGTTTGATCTTGTCGAACGGCGCGCTGCTGGCGCCCTTGTTCTTGTCGTAAAACTTCTTCGCGTCGGCTTCGGTCACGGCCGATTTGCCCGCGTATTCTTTCTTGAGGTAGTCATCGACGCTCAGCTTGTCGCGCTGGGCGGCCTGCTCGATCAGGTAGTCGTTAGTCATCGACTCGAGCGTCTGGCGCCTGAGATCGAAAGTCTTGTCGGCGATCAGTTGATCGACGCGCTTTTCGAGCGCCGCGCGCATCTGATCGAGCTGCGGCTTGACTTTTGCGTCGAGGTCCTTCTCGCTGATTTTGTGATCGCCGACCGTGGCGACCACCGCGTTGGGGTCGTTGGCCCATGCGGGATGCGGGGCGATGGCCGCGCACACGATTGCGACGGCGGCGGCAATCGCAGGAACGATACGCCCCGTGGATTGAAGGCGATTTCGCCCCAACTGATTAATGTTTAGCAGCATCGGATATGTTCGAACTCCCTCATTGATCATAAGCGGTAGATATTATCATGCAGCGCGAGCGATGTCGCGATGCTGAAAACGACGCATTTGCCCGGATCGCCGCGACTCCGCTAACCTGCCATTTACTTTGAAATCGAATATCGCAACCTCAATCGGAATGCTGGCGCTGGTCCTGCTGATCTTTCCCGCACAGGCGCCAGCGGCAGGCAACGAAACTGAAACCCGGCTCAGCATCCTGGTGGACTGTCATTGCTCCGACCCGGTCGGCGAAAGCTTTTGCTCGGACTTCAAGGGCAAAGTTCGCGATTCGGCCGCATATCGACTCGTCGATCACACCGACGCATATGGAATCGGAGTGCATCTTTGGTGCGTGGACTTGTTTGCGGGACTCCCGGGAGTCGAGAGCAAGCTTTCCGGCACGATGTCCGCGGTATCGGTAGCGTTCACAATCTATTCCGACAAGCTGCCGGGCGAAGTGTACGAAGATTCCTCCGTGTTTCGAGTCGGCAAAAGCGCTGCCGACGAGATGTCGGATAGAATCCTGGCCGCCGTGGGTCAGCTTGCCACCGCCAACAAGGCAGTGTTCGAGCATATGCGCGCGACGCCCAAGCCTGCGGCAACGCCAACCCAGCAAATAATTCAGTAGCGCTTCAAAGAGCGCCGGCTTTCCAATAAATTTTGACTCGCGCGAGAGTGGCGGAATGGCAGACGCGCCGGACTTA